>JAVBON010000002.1:0-365302 GCA_031550525.1 Desulfovibrionaceae bacterium | reverse complement strand
GTACATGCGTACTGCTTGTTCCTTGAATTCAACAGAATAACTATTGTTTTTACGTCGGACCATGAAAAACCCCCATCAAGTTACAACATTCAGCTTAAACACGCTTTTTTATGTTGTCCACCTAATGGGGGTCATACCAGCTCGCCCCTCTTTTTTTGTGCTCCATTTCATTCCGCACAAAAAAATTCACCCCGCCAGAGGGGTGGGTGCGCGCACACCCCTCTGGACTCCCCGCGCGCCGGGCTCTGCCCTGGACCCGGCTCTCGTCGCGGTGTGGGCGGGGCCTTGTCGCCCACCGACTTGGTGGTGCCAGCTGTGCTTTGTTTTACCTGCGGAGCATACAAGGCCCCGCCCAAGGCACCATTGGCGCTCTCGCGGATATGGCGGAGGAACTTTAATCTGAATGCTCCCGATAGCATCTGCGGTGGGAACCGTCGTGGTGGTTGAAACTCCCATACTCCGCTGATGGATCGCGGACGATGCTGTATTGCGCGGTTAAAGGCTTTCCCTGTAATGCGGTTGTTTTGTTGTCGCAGGCAATGGCCGGGTTACGGCATATGCTCCATTCACGCTCTCGGTGGTGAGGGCATATGCTCCATTGCCGCTCTCGGCGGTTTTGGCGGCGTAGTGATATGTTTGGTACTCCCGTTGGATCTGACTAAGTAGTAATACAGTTAGTGCCCGCAGCGGTGTGGAGGGAAGAGAGAAAGGTTTTAACCTCATACCAGAGCCACATATCGCCGTACGGCATATGGGAGGCACAACAAAATACCGGGAGCACATCAGGGTTATGGTCGGCTCTGCGCCGTGCAGGTGCGAATTACCTGATGTTGCTTTCCTTACCTCCACAACACAAAACGGACCTTGCAGCCGCGCTGTACCTCACCTGCATACCACCGAAAGTTGTTTCGCGATGCGCCAAACACGCCCACCGAGAGCGCCAATGGCGATCGGATTCAAGGGCCTATGCGGCCAAACCAACGCGAGACATTGTATTAACCACAAACCGCCACTAAGCGGGATTGCCCCGCCAATCTGCCGCCAGGTCCTTGAATCCGCGCCAGGAGCGGCTCCCGGTCCGCGTACCGGGCGCGCGGGGAGTGCAGAGGGGTGTGCGCACACACACCCCTCTGCCGGGGTGAATTTTTTATACGAAGCGAATGCGGAGTATAAAAGAGAGGGGCGAGCAGCCCCTCTCTTATATTGTGCGGCTACGCCGCTTCCATACTCTCTTATCTCGCCCCGCAGGGGCATCATCTTCATCGCCCTCGCTAGACAAAGTAATAAAAAATCCCCCTGATGCAGCGCATCAGGGGGATTTTTTATTACAACTTGTTAGCTAAACTCAACCACGCTAACTTTGCCGGTTTCAGCGTGCAACACGTGCACGGCACAGCCAAGTCACGGGTCAAAGGCGCGTATGAGGCGCGCCACGTTAACCGGGTTGTCTATATCCGGCACAGGAGTTCCAATCAAAGCCTGTTCCATGGGGCCATGTTGTCCCATGTCGTCTTTGGGGTTGGAGTTCCAGAGGGTGGCGGAAACTATCTGGTAGTTTTCAATCACGCCGCCCTTGACGTTTACGTAGTGCAGCAGAGCGCCGCGGGGGGCTTCGGTAAGGCCAAGGCCTTCGCCGCTGTCCGGAATTTCGGCTTTAACGTAGCTTTGCGCGCCGGGGCGCACTTCGCCAAGCCAGCGTTCGATGAAGGCCAGCATGTAGTAGGTTTCTTCGGCGCGGGCCACATGGCGTCCCATAAGAGAGAATGCCACATCTTCGCCCATATCGCGGAATTTCTTCACGTTCAGGCCGAAGTGCTGCTTGAGGGCTTCGCGGCCAACGGGCGAGATGTCGGGGTTGGTAACCCACATACGGGCCAACGGGCCGACTTCAACCGGCGCGCCGTCGTAGCGCGGGGATTTAATGAAGCTGTAGGCGCCTTTTTTGTCAGGCGCGGGCACGGTTTTGCCGTTGGTGATAGGCAGGCCCGTGGTGGAATCGTCAAACCAGGAGTACTTGACGTATTCTTTGATTTTGCGCGGGTCCATGGGCATGTCTTTGCCGTTGATGTACACGCCGCGCTTGAAGGCCAGACTTACGCCGCTGTCGGTAAGAGGGAAGGCGCCGCAGCAAATGGCGTTTTTATAGCCTTGGCCGAAGCTGAACATGTCGTCCTTGTAGGCCGCGCCAACGGTGTAAACCACTGGCAGGTACTTGGTTTCGACAAAGGCGCGCACTTTTTTGAAGCGGGCCGCGTATTCAACTATTTTCTGCTTGGAGGGCACTTCGGTCACGCCGCCAACCACCATGCCCTGCACATGGGGCATGCGGCCGCCGAAAAGGGCGACCATTTCGTGGCAGATGCGGCGCATTTCCAGCGCTTCCAGGTACTGGTCCACCGCTACTTTGTTAACGGCGGCGGGCAGGCGCAAATCGGACTTTTTAAAGCGCGGCACAAAGGGGGCGCTATCCGGGCCCTGCACAAAGTCTTGAGCGGCCAGGTGGTAAAAGTGCAGCAGGTGCGACTGCAAGTAGTTGGCGCCGAAAATCAGGTTACGGGTAACGCGCCCGTTGGTGGGCACCTTTACATTGAAAGCCTGATCCAGAGCCATAACGGAAGCGGTGGCGTGGGCTGTGGGGCACACGCCGCATATGCGCTGCACTATCTGTGAGGCGTCGCGGGGGTCGCGGCCTTTGAGAATCTGTTCAAACCCGCGGAACATGCCGCCGGTGAGCTGAGCGTCAACAACCACGCCGTTTTCAACCACAACTTCCGCTTTGAGGTGGCCCTCAATACGGGTTACGGGGTCTATGGCAATGGTTGCTTTTTTCTGGCCGGCGCCACTAGGGGCGGCAGCCGTAGCCGGTGTACAACCTGACATAACTGTATCTCCTCTTTATGACTCGTAGAAAGGCGACTTACCGTCAGGGAAGTCGGGCTCCACACAACCAATGCACACGGCGTTTTCCACGCACCAGTTCACGCCGTTGTTCCACTTGCGCTTGAAGCAGTCGGCATAGGTGGCCGGGCCTTTGCAGCCAAGTTCCATGCGGCATTTTTTGACGGCGGGGAAGGCGGGGGCCATTTCACCAGCGTCAAAGGCGGGCAGATACGGGCAGTTGTCGTGGATATTTTCGCCATAGAAAGGAGTGGGGCGGCCTTCGTCGTCCAGCAGCTTCACCACTTCGCCCAAGCCTTTTTCAAGGCCCAGCTTGTTAATGGCGTCCAGCGCGACGGTAAGGGTGCCTACAATCCAGTCCGGGTGGGGCGGGCAGCCGGGAATGTTCACTACCGGGGTGGCAATGCTTTGCTCTTTAAAGAAGTTGGAAACGGAAAGAGCGCCGGTAATGCTGCCTTCGGCGGCGGGAATGCCGCCATAGGCGGCGCAGGTGCCTATGGCCAGCACTGCTGCGGCCTGCGGGGCCAAATCTTTCATGGTTTCGGCCATGGTGTACTCTTTGTGTCCGATTTCGCCCACAACGCAGTACTTGCCGTCAGCGCCGGTGGGGATGGAGCCTTCCACCACGAGGAAAAATTTACCTTTGTATTCTTTGGCAATTTTATACATGTGCTCAAAAGCCTGCTCGCCTTCCCAAGCCATTACGGTGGGGTGGAATTCCAAGCTTATAACCTTGAGCAGCACATCGGCAATGGCCGGATGCGTGGAGTTCAAAAGCGAAACCGAGCAACCGGTGCAGCCTTGCCCCTGCAACCAGATCACCGGCGGGCGCGACCCGTCGAGCGAACCGGAAATCGCTTCAGCCACGGCCGGATGGAACATTTGCGAAATGCCCATACCGGCAACTGTGCCTGAACACAATTTGACAAAATCTCGTCTGTTAAGACTCATTCCTGCCTCCTTCAGATTAGGATTGAGTAGCAATGAACAATAAAAAAAATTAGGGCTGAAAGGCAATTACATCCCTTTCCTGCCACAGTTTGAAATGTGCGAAAGGCTATGTCAATACAATTGGGGAAAAGTTCCGGCCTTCTTCTATAAAAAACATGTTATTCAGAAGGCGTGCTACATTTTTTAATCAGGTCAAGCAAAAAATGTGCATTTTGCTTGATAATCGTGTTACTGTTTTTTTGAACTATCAATTTTTTGAATAATACATATAGCAATTATTTTGTCAGCCAAGCTTAACATAAATAATACAAAAACCACCGTGCCACTGCCTAGACATAAATGGGCTAAAGATGTTGCCATGCTTGGGTTTGCGTACATGGCCGCTTTTTGCGGCAACACGCAAACTCAGGCGAAAACACCGTTGTCGTCTGCTTGTGGGCGGGTAACCCTACAGGTTATTTTTAGCCGCTAGCCTCATGTTACCGCTCGCTTGCGGGGAGCAAGCCGGGCTGGAGCAGGCTTGCCAGCCTTGCGCGAGGCCTTGCTTTTTTATGCTGGGGGTGTTGCTTTACCGCATGCGGGCGCGTTGATTTTTTGTGGGGTAACGCATTGCTTTTTTATGTTAGTTGCTTACTTTCTCTTGACTTAGTACCTCTCTTATCCCAAAACGGTTCGAGTAAGTTTTTTACAGCAAACGTTGCGCCGGGCGGTCTTGCCCGTGGCGGGCGCAGGGCGTTACACGCCAACATAACTACCTTGATTTGAAGGATATTACATGAGCGATTACAAAAATACCCTGAACCTTCCCCAAACGTCCTTCCCGATGAAGGCCAACCTGGTGCAGCGCGAGCCGGAGACCCTGAAATTCTGGGCCAATATCGACGTGTACTCCGCCATGGTGCAAAACAGCGGGCAAAATGGCGGCTATACCTTGCACGACGGCCCGCCATACGCCAACGGCCATATTCATCTGGGCACGGCTTTGAACAAGGTGCTTAAGGATATTATTGTAAAATCGCGCAACATGATGGGCGAGCGCGCCCAATATATACCCGGCTGGGACTGCCACGGTCTGCCCATAGAACATAAGGTGGAGCAGGAACTGGCCGCCAAAAAGAAAGATCTGCCCCCCAACGCCGTGCGCAAGGTGTGCCGCGAGTATGCCAATAAATGGATAGACGTGCAGCGCAAAGACTTCAAACGCCTTGGCGTGTTTGGCACCTGGGAGCGCCCATACCTCTCCATGAGCCCTGAATACGAGGCCGCCACCGAGCACGAGCTGGCCGATTTTATGGAAAAAGGCGCGGTGCAGCGCAGTAAAAAGCCCATTCACTGGTGCGCCTCCTGCCACACCGCCCTGGCCGAGGCTGAGGTGGAGTATTACGACCATACCTCGCCCTCCATTTACGTGAGCTTCCCCCTTAGCGACCCGACGCTGCCGGAGCGCTTCCCCCTTGCCGACCCTGCCCGGGCGCAGGTGATTATCTGGACCACCACCCCCTGGACCATACCGGACAACGTGGCCATAGCCCTGCACCCCGAATTTGATTATGCCCTGGTGGAGGTGAACAATCAGCAATACGTGCTGGCCAAAGACCTGCTGGAGGCCAACGCCGCCCTGTTCGGCTGGGAGGCTCCGCGCGTGCTTGGCGTGTACAAGGGCGCGGATTTTGAAGGCCTGCGCGCCCGCCACCCCTTTTACGATCGCGATTCAATAATCCTGCTGGGCGAGCACGTAACGCTGGATACAGGTACCGGCGCGGTGCACACCGCCCCCGGCCATGGGCGCGAAGACTATGAAATGGGCACGAAATACGGGCTGGACATACTCTCGCCCATGGACGACTCCGGACGTTTTTACGATGTAGTGCCGTTTTTCGGCGGCCTTACCGTGTGGGAGGCCAACCCCAAGGTAATTGAAAAGTTGCAGGAAGTGGGCCGCCTCTTGGCCCAGAGCAAGATAAAGCACTCCTACCCGCATTGCTGGCGCTGTAAACAGCCGGTGTTTTTCAGGGCCACCACCCAGTGGTTTATTATGATGGAAGCGGGCAACCTGCGCCAGAAAACCCTTGACGCCATACGCAACGCGGTAAACTGGATTCCGGCCTGGGGTGAGGAACGTATTTATAATATGATTGAAAACCGCCCCGATTGGTGCATATCGCGCCAGCGCATCTGGGGCGTGCCCATTGCGGCCCTGCTGTGCGAGGGCTGTGGCGAGGCCTGGCACGATGCCGCCTGGGTGCACGGCATAGCCGATCGCTTCGCGCAGCACCCCACGGGGTGCGACTACTGGTTTGAAGCGCCGCTGGAAGAAATTGTGCCCAATGACCTTAAATGCCCTCATTGCGGGGCTGAGCGCTGGAAGAAGGAAACCGACATTCTGGACGTATGGTTCGATTCCGGCACCAGTTGGGCCGCCGTTATGCAAAAGCGGGCCGAGGGCAAGTACCCGGCCGATATGTATCTGGAAGGTAGCGATCAGCATCGCGGCTGGTTCCACTCCTCGCTCCTCACCTCCATGAGCCACAACGGTATTCCGCCCTATAAATCGGTGCTCACCCACGGTTACGTGGTGGACGGCGAGGGCAAGAAAATGTCCAAGTCCATAGGCAACATTGTGGCCCCGCAAGAGGTTATAGAAAAATACGGGGCCGAGATACTGCGCCTGTGGGTATCATCGGTTGATTACCGCGAGGACATCCGCTATTCCGACGAAATCATAAACCGGCTGGTGGATGCTTACCGCCGCATACGCAATACCTGCCGTTACCTTTTGGGCAACCTGCACGACTTTACGCTGGAAGACGCCATGCCCCCGGCCCAGCTTGACCCGCTGGACCGCTTTGCCCTTGATCTGGCCCTGCGCTCGCACCAGCGCGTGCAAGACGCCTACCGCGAGTACGAGTTCCACAAGGTTTTCCATACCCTGCACAACTTTTGCGTGACGGATCTCTCGGCTTTTTATCTGGACATACTTAAAGACCGCCTCTATTCCTATGCGCCCAAAAGCCGCGAGCGCCGCTCGGCCCAGACCGCCCTCAAGCTGATTCTGGATCTGCTCATGCGCGACATGGCCCCGGTGCTCTCTTTTACGGCGGAAGAGGTGTTCCGCAGCCTGCCTGAAAGTCAGCACCCCGGCTGCGCCACGGTCTTCGCTATGCCGGAGCCGGATTTGTCCGCTGTGGCCTTTGGCGAGGCCGACCGCGCCCCTTGGGAAAATCTGCTTAAAGTAAGGGCCGAAGTTACCAAGGCCATAGAGCCCCTGCGCAAGGAGGGCTCCATCGGCCATGGGCTGGATACCGGCATAACCGTTTATGCCGACGCCGCTCTGGCTATGCAGCTTTTGAGCCTTGGCACGGATTTGCGCGCGGCTTTCATAGTGTCGCAGTTTGAAGTCCGCCCTTTGGCCGAAGCCCCGGCGGACGCGTTTACACCTGACGAGATGGAAGGCCTGAAAATAGGCGTGGCTAAAGCCAGAGGCCAAAAATGCGCCCGCTGCTGGGTTTACAGCGAAGAGCTGGGCACAGACCCGGCCCACCCCGAGGCCTGCCCGCGCTGTACCGCCGTGCTTAAGGAACTGGGAGTGTAAATGAGGCAGTATATAGCCGCCTTTGGCGTTGGGGCCGTTGCCACGGCTCTGGACCAGATAAGCAAGGCCGTTGTAATGGCCAAAATACCCATCAATCAGGGGTTTCCGGTTATAGACGGTTTTTTCAACCTGGTGCACGTGCGCAACAGGGGCGCGGCCTTCGGTTTTTTGAACCGCAGCGACATTGAGTGGCAGTTCTGGGTGTTTGCCGCCTTTACCGTGGTCGCGCTTTGCATGGTGCTGTTCATGTTGCGCGGCGTTCGCTCCGGCCAGTGGTTTTGCATCAGCGCCTTCGGCTGTATTTTGGGCGGGGCCATGGGCAACTTTATAGACCGCCTGCGTTTTCGCCAAGTGGTGGATTTTTTGGATTTTCACATAGGCAACCTGCACTGGCCAGCCTTTAACGTGGCCGATATTGCCATTTGTTACGGCGTTATTGCCTTTGCCCTTATAACCATTTTCACCCCCGGCCCGGCCAAGAAAAAGAGCTGACCACATGACAGAACTGCTTAACGCCATGCCAGACCTGCCTTTGTTGCTAAAGCTTGCTTTATTGGCCCTGCCGATGTTACTTAACTTGTGGGGCATCTGGCACGCCTTTGCCCGCCGCGCGTACAACCCCATGCTGGGTACCGTGTGGCTGTGCGTGTGCGTATTTTTGCCCGTTTTGGGCGGCCTTGCCTATTTGCTGTTCGGGCGCGTAGCCATGAATAATGCCGTTAAAGCGGCAAAAGAAGACGCCTCCGCTTAAGCCGCGTGGCCACTGCGGGCGGCCATGTTGTTTATGCTCAATTTCGCGCTTGTGCCCCGCATTCAAGACCATTCGGAGAATTCAAAATGAAAATAAAGCAATTCGCTCTTCTGGCTCTGGCTGCCGGCCTTGTGGGAGGCTGCGCTCTGGTTACGCCTGAAGAGGTGCAAACCATAAACAACCGCATCAGCAACAACGAGAAAAACATACGCACGCTCAACAGCCAGTTGGGCATAGGCACATCCAGCACCGGCGCCGTGCCGGGGCAGGCAGAGATGTGGTCGCAGTTTCAGGCCCTGAGGCAAGATTTTAACATAGTGCGCGGCCAGTTGGACGAGTTGGGCTCCAGCGGCGTTAACGGGGCCGAGCTTAAAAAATTGCGCGACAAGGTAAACGCCTTGGAAGCGGCCGTAAGGCAGATGTCGTCTGAACTGGCCATAGACCTGCCCATGCTTGAGGGAGCGCCCGTGGCGGCGACAGCCTCCGCCGCTCCGCCCGCTGCCGCGCGTCCCGCCGTGGCGGCGCCTACTCCCACCGCCAAACCGGTGCAGCCGCAAAACACCGACATGGCTAAAGATCTTTATGACTCCGGCACCAAGGCCTTTAGCGACAGACGCTATAGCGACGCCGTGCGCATTTTTACCGACTTCATAAACACCTACCCCTCGCACCGCCTGATCAGCAACGCCCATTTCTGGCAGGGCGAGGCCTATTATCAGGTTAAAAACTACAGCAACGCCATATTGTCCTATCAGCAGGTTATCGAAAAATATCCCGGCAGCAACAAGTTGCAGTCGGCCATGTTCAAGCAGGGCGTTTCAATGTACCGGCGCGGGCAAAAAGACGCGGCCAGGGTGCGCCTTAACGAGCTTATACGCAAATACCCCAAGAGCACTGAAGCCACGCGGGCCAAGCAGTTTCTTGAAAGCAACCCCTAAGGTTTCCGGCTGTCCAACCGATAAACAGGCACAGGCAAATGTATGAATCAGCGCAGTAAGGATTTTAGAAAGATCATCCAGTTCACCTTTCCGCCCGAGCGTAGCGGCAACCCCGTAATGGCGCACCTGGTAAGAAAGTACGACCTGAACTTCAGCATACTTCAGGCGCAGATTACCCCGCGCAAGGAAGGCTCGCTAACTCTGTACATTGAAGGCTCTGAAGCCAACTGGAATGAAGCGCGCATCTACCTGTCCACGCAAAACATAAAAGTGGCCGCCGCCGCGCAGCAGATTACCCGTATTGACGAATCATGCATGCATTGCGGGCTGTGTACCACCATGTGCCCTGCCGATGCTCTGGTTAACGACGCCGCCACGCGCCGTGTAATTTTTGTGGAAGAAAACTGCACCGCCTGCGCTATGTGTACCAAGGTATGCCCCGTGCAAGCCATGCGGGTTGACATTGAAAACGCCCTGGCCTAGCCGGGTGCAACAGGATGCCAGCTATGAGCATAGAAGCCGACGATTCCGATAACGGCGAGAGCCGCTCCTACTCCAGAATTCCCTGCTTCGCGCGCGCCCTTTATAGGCATATGAGCCACCCTGAGGAGCCGCAAATTTGTCCTGGCAGTTTTAATGCCGAAGACAAAAGCCTGAAGGAGCGTTTTGCCGCTTCAGGCGCTCCTGAGGCCATAACTTCTTTTTTGCTTCAGCTTGATTCAAAGTTGGACCGTATTTTGTCGCAAATGAACAAGGACGCCCTCAGTTCATATTTTCCCAACCAGTTTGTAGTGCTGGACCTGAGCGCCGCCGGGCTTTTGGTGCAGGCCGGCGGACTTAAGGCTGGGGAGTTTGTGGAGGTGGTGCTGTTTTTGGGCGAATTCCCATCAGTGGTGGTTTCCGGCGTGGCTCAGGTATTGCGGCCCGGCAAGCCCGTGCCGGGGGTTGGCTCTACCTTCGCCCTCAAGTTTACCCGCCTGCGCGACAGTGAGCGTGAGCAGATTGTGCGCTTTGTTTTTCGCGAAGAGCGCGAGAGAATACGAAGCGAGAAGTTTAAATAAAGGCATTCAGCCAAACAAAAACCCCGTAAGCTCTACCACTTGCGGGGTTTTTGTTTGGCTGAATGCTCAATTGGACGCAAGGCCATTCGTGGAGCCGAAAACAAGAGTTGCGTTAGTCAAACATGGCTTCGCCCGGAAACTCCAGTTCCACAATCTCGTAGTTTATTTTGCCTCTGGGCACATCCACTACCACATCGTCGCCCACCTCTTTGCCGAGCAGGGCGCGGGCCACTGGCGATTCTATTGAAATGCCGCCTTTTACCAAGTCGGTCTCGTCAGGCCCCAATATGACGTATTCCTTTTCTTCTTCCGTATCCAGGTCGTACAGTTTTACCTTGGAGCTGTAGATTACCTTGTCGCTTTTAAGCTTTGCGAAGTCTATAACGTTAAAAAGGGGCAGGCGCGACTCAATATAGTTTATTCTGGCTTCGGCCATGCCCTGGCGCTCGCGCGCGGCGTCATAACCGGCGTTTTCGCTCAGGTCGCCTTCTTCGCGGGCTTCTTGAATAGCTTTGGCTATAATGGGGCGTTCCTTTTTAAGTTGGTCCAGTTCATTCATCAGGCGGTCAAAGCCTTTTTGGGAAATTGGCGTGCTCATATCTGCATCCTGTTGCTATTTTTCCATTTTGTAGAATACTACTGGCGCGGAGCCTTGCAAACTTGCCCCGCACACGGCGCGCTACATATAAATTGATTATGATTTTGCAAACAATTATTTGATGTCAGGCAGACGACTTAAGGGCTGTTTTTGGATAATTGCCTGCGTGCAGGCAGCTATTCAGAAACAGCCCCCATATCTTAAAAACACAATATACTGTTTCTGTAAACAAATCAAGTGGAGTTTTGGGGCAGGGCATTCGGCTGTTGCCCGCGGGCGTGTTCTGGGTGCTTTTTTGCTATTTTCATACGCTGGAGCGGCCAGATATAAACTTGCGCATATCCATTGGCGCATGCCTGCCGTAGCCAGCCTGAGTCTTTGCCGGGTTACAAAATTATAAGCAGTATACCGCCTCTAAATATATCATGTATTATAATTTTTGCTCTAGTATTGACAGATGGTAAAATAAAATTATCAATAAAATAGATAAAAGCGACTGCAAGGCTAAAAATCCAAACATTTTTATATTTTAATACCATTTATTGTTCATAGCATTGGAGGGTTTAAAATGGTTATAGATTTCAGCAACATTTATGACAGGCAAAATGACCTGGAACGGTTTTTGGATGACGTTTTTCGCAGCTCTACCATGGGCGCGCGGCGCTTTACATATCCATTGGTTAATATTGCGGAAAACGACGAAGGGTATGTTGTGGATATTTGCATGCCGGGCGTTGAGCCGGAAGATGTGGAGCTTACCATAACTGCGCGTAATCTTATTATAAAAGGCGAGCTTAAATCGCCGGAAGGCCGCTACTACAGGCAAGAAAGGGGCGCTGGAGCTTTTCAGCGGGCTTTAAGCCTTAACGTGCCGGTAGACCGTGACAAAGTTACCGCCAAAAGTGAAAACGGCATTCTCAGAGTTACTTTGCCAAAGGCGGAAGCGGTAAAACCGCGCAAAATCAGCATTACATCATAAATTGCAATGTGTTGCGCCGTAGCAGTAAAATTAAGAGGATAAAATTATGAATGCCAATGAAAGCAAGAACAATGGAATTGCTCCTGCAACAGATATTTTAGAGATGGAAGATGGATTCCATGTGCTTATGGATTTACCTGGCGTTAAAATAGAAGAGCTTATGGTTGATATAGAAGAGTCTGAACTGACTATTAAAGCCGTAAGCAGTTACGTTGAGTTTGGAAAGGGCTTGCGTAAAATGCACACTGAATTCGGCGGTTATAATTACCAACGGACTTTTACATTGTCAGATCTGGTGGATAGAGAGCATGTAAAGGCGGTTTTGCGTAACGGCGTGTTGGAGCTGTACCTGCCCAAAGCCGAAGCCATGAAGCCCCGGCGCATAAAAATTTCGTAAATCTTATTGTGCTCATTTTCACTTTGCGCCGTTACTGTGTATCTTAGCCTTTGAATTTTACAGGATAAAAATTGGCGGAGCAAAATTGCGCCCTTTAAAAACAGGCGGAGTTTTGCTTCGCTGACTTTTTTTATAGCGATAATTATGGCTAAACTATTGACGCCGTGGCCTGTATAGGGCATTTGCAAAAAGAGGGCCGCACGTTGCGCTGATTTGTGACGGCGCACATCGGGTGCGGGTATCGTATCATTATTTTTGTGAGGTCTTTTATCTATGTCCAAGTCTCTCTATGTGGGCAACTTGCCCTGGTCTGCCACTAAAGAAGAAGTACAAAGCCTGTTTGAAAACCACGGCAGTGTGCTCTCTGTGAAACTCATCAGCGACCGTGAAACCGGCCGTGCCCGTGGCTTCGGCTTTGTGGAAATGGAAGATCCTGATGCAGCTTCAGCCGTTCAAGCGCTTGACGGCAGCAGCTTCGGCGGCCGCACTCTGCGTGTGAACGAAGCTCAACCCAGAGCCCCCCGCCAGCAGTACTAATATACTTCTTGAAAATCAGAAAAGGCCCTGCCAGCGCGGGGTCTTTTTTTATGCTATGGTTTTTCGCAAAACGTCCGAACAGCATTAGTAAGGCCTTTTTTACTTATGCCCTCCCGAGATGCTGGCGTTATTTTACGGTTGTGATAAAAAGAACTAAGGATGTGACGTTATGAATAATTTTACGACAAAACTGGCTATATTGTGCATGCTGGCCCTGGCCTGTTGCGTGGGTTGCGCGGCGCCGCAAAACGGCGATAACGGCGCGCAGGCGCAGCAGAGCCCGCAGGAGCACGAAGGCAACGTAATGAGCGTGCAGCGCGGCGTTGTGCAGCATGTGCGCGACGTAAAGGTAAGCGCTGGTAAGGGCTCTAGCACGGTATATGGCTCAACCGCCAGCACCTTCAGCCGTTTTATAAGCAATTTGCTCAGCTCTGGCTCTTCCGCCAAGAGCGTGCGCGAGGTTGAAGCGCAAGAGATTACCATACTACTGGATAACGGGCAGGAAATTATGGTGGTGCAGGAAAAGGACGACTTTTTCAAAAGAGGCGATCGCATACGGCTGTTGAGCGGCCGCGATGGCACCGCCCGTGTGCAGAATGAATAAAAACGCCGCCCGCGTTGCGTTTTTACCTGCCTGTCTTAAGGCTGGTTTTTATATATTACGTAAGTTCCGTATGGGTAGCGCATGGCCGGCAACAAACCTTTACTTACATCGGCTGTAACCGACAAAAACCCCAAATTGGGGCTTTTGGCCGTATTTGGTTGCAACTTCATCTGGGGGTTGCTCCCGCTGTACTGGCGCGCTCTTAACAGCGGGCAGGTGCCGGTGCAGCAAATTATCGCCCATCGCATCGTATGGTCCTGCCTGGTGGTGTTTGCCACGTTGCTGATTACCTGCAAGCTTGGCGCGTTACGGGCTATTTTCAAGTCCCGCAGGCTCCTGCTGGGCCTTACCTTAAGCAGCTTGTTTGTTACACTTAACTGGCTTTCATATGTGGGTATGGTTAACAGCGGGCATGTGCTAGAGGCCAGCCTGAGCACCTACATAGGCCCTTTGGCCACCATGGGCATGGGCGTGCTTATTTTTAAAGACAAGTTGGAATGCCTGCAGTGGTTGGCCATGGCTTTTGCCGCCGCTGGCGTGGTTTGTCAGGTATATATATTGGGCTACCTGCCCTGGGCGGTGGTGGGCATGACCGTATTTGGCGCCTGTTACGGCCTTTTGCGCACTGTGCTTAAGGTAGACGCCATGCCCGGCCTGTTTGTGGAAAACCTTCTGGCTATGCCATTATCCATAGCCATTATGCTCTGGTGGCACAGCCAGGGCGCTTTGGCCTTTATGCGCGGCGATGCTGTTACGGATTTGCTGGTGCTGGGCACTGGGGTTATTACGGCCTTTCCAATGATGTGGCTGGTTTTTGGCATGCGCAACGCCAGTTACACCAGCGTGGGTCTGGTAAACTACATTTCGCCCACCATGATTTTTTTTATGGGCGTTTTCGTGTTTGAAGAGCAATTCACCGGCATGCACCTGTTCAGCTTCATTTTAATTTGGGCGGCTTTGGCCCTGTATACCATTGAAAGCCTGCGCCAGCGCAGAAATTTGGAAAAAACAGCACGCCTGCTTAAAGTTGCCGCTCTCGCTGCCGCAGATGCGCCGGATGAGGCAGGCAAGCCTGACGTTGCAGCGCAAAAAAACAGTAACCACCACAACCACCCGCGCCAAGGCGGGTAGAGTGAGCAAGCCATGTCGGACAAGCCCCTTTTAACCCGCGCTGTTACAAACCCGCGACCAGGGCTGGGTATTTTAGCCATAATTGCCTGCAACGTGTCTTGGGGGCTCTTGCCTTTGTACTGGCGCGCTCTTAACCAGGGGCATGTGCCAGTTTCGCAAATCGTGGCCCAACGGTTGGTATGGTCTTGCGTTGTGGTTTTTTTGATGCTCTGCGCCACCAAGCAACTGGGCGTTGTGCGCGGAATTTTGAAAAAGCCCAGGCTGGTGTTGCAATTGGCTTTTGGTTCGGCCCTCACCAGCAGCGGCTGGCTTATCTACATAGGGCTGGTGAACAGCGGGCAGGTGCTGCAGGCCAGCCTGAGCACCTACTTGAGCCCCATAGTGCTTATGGCCATTGGCGTTGTTGTATTTAAAGACAGACTCACGCCGCTGAAGTGGCTGGCCATGGCCTTTACGGTAATTGGCGTGGCTTTTCAGGTAGGCATTATAGGCACGCTGCCCTGGATGGTGCTGGCCATGGTGCTGGTTACATCCAGCTACCGCCTTTTGCGTGCCGTTATTCATGTTGACGCCATGTCGGGGCTGTTTATAGAAAATTTGGTGGCCGTGCCGGTTTCCATTGTCTTTATAACCTATTGGCACAGCCAGGGCACGCTGGTTTTTTTGCAGGGCGACGTGGTAACGGATCTGCTCGTCTTCGGCACCGGCATCATTACCGCCTTTCCGCTCATGTGGTCCGTGTTCGGCGCGCGCAACGCGCCTTTCACCACCCTGGGCCTTATCAACTTCACCGCGCCCAGCATGATTTTTCTCATGGGTGTGTTTGTGTTTAAAGAAACCTTCACCAGCATGCATCTGGTAAGTTTTGTGTTCATCTGGATAGCGCTGGCTATGTATACCCTTGACAGCGTAAGGCAAATACGGGCCCGGACCCGCCGCAAGGAGCCGGTGGCGCAGGCGTCTGCTCCGGCAACAGTGCCAAGAGCTTATTAAAGGCCCCTGCGGGGCCCATAAATTCTTTTACCCCTCCCTTGTAAAAGCTTCACTCTCCTGTTACAGGAGCCTCAGCGGTAATTTTACACTATTTTAAGCCGTTGGAGCATTTTGTGTCCGGTTCATATCTAGGTCCGTCAGCCGACGGAAATTCTTCTCAAAAGGTTGCTCTGTTCGCTGTGGGCGGCACCTACGTCATGTGGGGGCTGTTGCCAGCCTATTGGGCTTTGCTCAGTTACGTGCCCGCCACGGAAATGATTTTGCACCGCCTTTGGTGGACTACCTTAAGCTCGCTGCTGCTGGTTATTTTTCGTAAGCAATTGGGCGGAGCTCTGGCCTTGCTGAAGTCGCCGCGCAACATGTTTGTTATAGCTACCTGCGGCCTGCTTATGGCCTCCAACGGGCTTATTTACATATGGGCCGTAATCAGCAATCAGGTGGTGGAGGCGAGCCTCGGCTACTTTCTTACCCCGCTTTTCCATATGGCCTTTGGCATTATACTGTTTAAAGACCGTACCACTTTTTTGCAAAATTGCGCCATTGGCCTGGCCGCTTGCGGCGTGCTGGCGCAAATAGTGGTGGTGGGCAAGGTGCCGCTGGCGGCGCTTGGGCTGGCCCTTACTTTTTCCGCCTACGCCGCCCGCAAAAAATCATCTGCCTACGAGGCTACCTCCGGCCTGTTTCTGGAAACCGGCGTTCTCTGCCCCGTGGTGCTGCTTTTGCTTGGCTGGCTGGGCCTGAGCGGAGCGGGTCATTTTACGGAGTCGCCCTACACTATGCTGCTGCTTATAGGCACCGGCCCCATAACCACAATTCCGCTCATTCTGTTCGCCTACGGCACCAAGCGCCTTAGCCTCATCACCATAGGGCTTATGCAGTACATAGGGCCTTCGCTCAGCTTGCTTTTGGGCATTTTCTGGTTCAAAGAGCCTGTAACCGCCGCCCATTTCGTCAGCTTCGGCCTGATTTGGTCGGCCTTGGCCCTGTATACCTTTGAAAGCATGCGCTGCTACAATGCCGCGCGTGTTGCCGTTTCGCGCGGCAAGTAGGCGCGCCATGATTATTATTTCGGCCGGTGAAATAGCCGCCTTGGCCACGGCCACCGTATGGGCGGTATCCTGCCAGTTGCATGCCTCGGCCACCAGAATTTTGGGCGTGCCGGGCGTAACGCTTTTGCGCCTGCCCTACGGCATAGCCCTGCTGGGCGTAATGTGCCTTATTATGGGCGTTCCGGCGGTGTTTGACCCGCAAATTATCATGTTTTTGCTGTGCTCAGCCTTTTTTGGCGTGGCCCTTTGCGATACATCGTTTTATCGCGCCGTGCAGATTATAGGCCCAAGGCTTGGCACATTGCTGCAATCCATGTCCGCCTGCATTACAGCGATTTTGGGGTATCTGGTTTTGGGCGAGCAAATAGGCGTTATTGGCGCTTTGGGCATTGGAGTGGCGGTTTTCGGGGTGTTCTTCGTGCTGGCCGACGGCGGCAACCTTACTGTAACCTACAAAGGTCAATTAAGCGCGCGCGAGTTGCTGGCGGGCGCTGGTATGGCGCTTTTTTCCGCCCTTACTCTGGCCATAAGCTTTATTCTTTTGAAACAGGCCATGCTGCTTGGGTCCAGCGCTTTATGGGCCGCTTTTTTGCGCCTTATCTTCGGCGGCGTCATGCTGCTTGTTTTCTACTCTTCGCGCGGCTGGCTGCATAATATATGGAGCACTTTCGCCACCAGCAAACGCAGTTGGCTGTACTTGGGCATAGGTGGGCTTTTTTCCAACTTCGGCATCTGGATGTCCGGCGTGGCCGTGCAAAACACCGAGGCCGGCATAGCGGCAACAATAATTGCCTTGGAACCTGTGATTATAATACCGATAAACGCCGCCTTTGAAAAACGCATGCCGAGCGCGCGGGCCATAGCAGGCACAATTATAGCCTTTGGCGGCATTGCCATATTGTTTATGCGGTGAGGGTGGATGCGCTGCTCTGTTGGTGCGCTCTGGCTGGCTAGTTGGGGCGTCGCGAGACAATGTTCGAATGGATTGTTGCGGCGGGCGGTGATGGCGCAAGGCTTTTAAGAAGATATCCGGAATACGTCATGCGTATTCCGGATATCTTTGCCTATAGTAAGACAATTTTGTAGCAACAATTGCTGGGCCAAAGCTAAACTATTTTTACAGCCCGATCCAGCGGATCAGCTTTTTCAAGGGCGGCTCGTTTTTTTTGGCCTGCTCGCGGCGGGCCATTTCGCGTTCGTAGTATAGGGCTTGGGCCTTGCCGGAGTCGCCCAGCTCCCACACGGTTTCCACAAAGGGCAAAAATGGCTCGGCCCCCCATTTGTCTTTGTGATCCTTGGTTTTGGGGCCGTTGCCCAAACCGATGTTTATGCGCTTTTTGCCTTGGTCCGTGGCTTCGTCAATAAGGGCTTTCATTAGCGAATCTTCGGCTTCACGCGGCGCGTTGGGTATGGAGAAGGAGATCATGTAAAACGCGGTGTGGGCGCTGGTAAAATCCGCCACCAGCGCGGCTGTGAGCTTGCCTTTTTTATCGCGCGCGCAAAACAGGGTTGCGCCCTGATTTGCGGTGACGTATTTGCTCAGGTTCTGCATGGTTGTAAGGCTGCTGGCATTAAGAGGCTTGCTGCCGCCTACAAAGGCCTCCACCAGCCCGTCGTGCTCCGGCCCCCATGTTTCTTTGGTTACGGGCATATCCGGCGCCGGCTCTTTGCCAAACAATTCCAGCATAATGCCTTTTTTACGTTTCTTCCTGTAAGGTATGCCTATTTGCCAAAAGGCCTCCTGCCCCATTTTGGCCCATTTTGGGGCCATGCTGGGGGCAAAGGCGGCATGTACTATAACGCGCTCCAGGTCTTTGCGCTTGGCCAGCTCATCCATGGTCTTGCCCAGTTTGGCCTGGGTCATGGCCTGCGGGTTGCCGTCCAGGCTGTAGGCCACGACAATGGCAACGTCTTCGCGAAAGTAAACCAGGCAGGGGCCCACCATTTTGGCTTTACTGTCGGATATGGAGCTTACATAATGCACCAGTTGCTCCGGCATTATGGCCTGGCTGGCTGCCTGGCCAAGGGTCATTTCGTTGGACATGTTTCCTCTCGTTTGTAGTATTGGCGTCGGCGCGCCGGCAGGGCGGAGCGTCTTCATACCGGAATGGCATAATAATCAGGCTTTTTGCAGTATATCAAGCAATTTTTGGTTATCTTCGCTTTGGCGCGTCTGCAGGCGCACAAAACCGGCCGGCATGCCGGGTATGTTGTCGCAATTGCGCGCCAGCAGGCGGTGCTGTAGCAAAAAGCCCTGCAAATCCTCGGTGCGGATGGGGCGGCCATCGTTGCGGCGTAGTGCGCCGGGGCTGTTTTTGGCCAGGCCGCAGCAAAAAAAGTTGGGGCCTTCAAACACCAAATCAGGGTTGAATATGGGCAGGCGGCGCAGTTCCGCCCCCAGGCGGTAGGCCGTAAGGCGCAGTTCCGCCAGAGAGGCGCGGTAATCTTTTATTGATTCCATAAAGCGCAGGCCGCTTTGCTGGGCAAAGGCCGTAACAGACCAAGATGGCTGTTGCGCCTGCATTTTTTGTATGTTTCTGGCATCGCCCAAAAGGTAGCCCAAGCGGATGCCGGGGCAACAGAAAAATTTGGTGAAGCTGTGTAGGCAGAACGCGGCAGTGCCGGGGTTAATCAGCTTTTGATACTGCGCCCAACTGTTTGGGGCGTACAAAGGGGTATCATAGTTGAACTCGCGGTAGCTCAGGTCAATGAGCAGGCGGGGCGAGCGCAGCACGCGCAGTATGGCCGCCATATTCTCATAGGTGACGCCAGCAGGGTTGTTGGGGGTGCAGATTATCGTCAGTTCCGCCCTGCCTTCCCACAAAAGGCGCAATTCTTCCTCGGCGCAGGCAAAGGCGTTTTCGGGCTTGGGGGTGATTATGGAAAAGGGTATGCCCAAGGCCTCACAGGCGCGGGCGTATTCGGAAAAAGCCGGGCCCAGCAGCAGTGCGGAAGAAGGCCTGGCATGGCGTAAAAATTGCCAGATCAGGTCAGCCGCGCCGTTGCCGCACAGCACGTTTTCTGGCTGGCAGTCCTCGTGCCTGGCTATGGCCTCTTTAAGGGGGGCGCTGTCGGATTCCGGATAATGCAAAAAAGGGTAGGGCAGGGAGTTTACTATTTTTTCCGTAACAGGCAGGGCGAAAATATTGGCGTTACTACTGAAGTCCAGCAACTGCCGGGCTTGCAGGCCCAACCGCGCGGCGGCTTTGTATATTTCTCCGCCATGCTGGCCTTGAGTATAAGCGCCGGTTTTGAGACAGCTCATGCCCCTGCCTCGAACGAATCCAGCAAACGGCGGGCAAATACGGCCGCCCCGTAGCCGTTATCGATGTTAAACACGCTTATGCCCGGCGCGCAGGATGACAGCATGCCAGCCAGCGCGGCATACCCACCGGCGCTTACCCCATAGCCCACCGAAACCGGCACGGCCAGCACCGGCTTGCAGGTGAGCCCGGCTATAACGCTGGGCAGCGCGCCTTCCATTCCGGCTATGACCATGAGTACTTTGGCTTTGGAAAAAGCCTCCAGCCACGGGGTTATACGGTGCAGACCGGCCACGCCTATGTCGGCGGCAAGCCCCGCGCTGACGCCGTAAAAACGGGCAGTGCCCAAGGCCTCCAGCGCCACGCGCATGTCGGATGACCCGGCGGTTATTATAATAAGGTCTCCGCCGCGCGGCCACGGCGGGGTAAGGTTTAAGGGGCGGTTAAGGCTGAACAGCCCCGCCTCCGGGTTGTATTCTCCGGTGGGAAAAGCCTTTGCCAGCATACTGCCTTGCTCCGGCCCGACCCTTGTGGCCAGCACAGGGGTTTGGCTATCGTCTCCGGCCAGCCCGCGCACTGCCGCCAAGAGGCGGCTCGGCGTTTTATTGGCGGCCAGCACGCATTCGCCCTGGCCGGTGCGCAACGCCCTGTGCGTATCCAGAGTAAGGCCGTCCGCCAGCTCTTTAAAAGGCGATATCTTAATGCTCTCCGCCGCCTCTTGCGGGCTTAGGGAGCCGGATTGAACCTGTTGCAGTATGCATAATATGTCCACGCTGGTATCCTTTAAAAAAAATACACTGTATGGATGAAGGCTGGGCTTGTAAATCCGGCTTCATCCATGCATATTGCATATTACCTTGAGCGGCCCGGCCATGCAAGCCGTGATGCGCCGCAGGATGCAAATTTTGAAAAAAAATAGTATTTTCGGGGTATTTTTTGCTTTTTTGGCAAATACCTTACATCACTGCTATTGATAAAGTTCTTGCTAGCATGTAATTAGGTTGGCATGTCCGTACGCCGAGTACTATTTATCGCTCCCACGCAGGCTGTCACCCGCATATTTCCTGAATTGCGCGATGCCGGATTTGAAGTGGGCATAGCCGAAAACCTTAAGGGCGCCTCCGCTTTTATCCGGAAGACCCCACCGGGTCTTATTTTGTCGCGTCCTTTTCTGCCCGGCTACCGCGTGGAGGATTTGCTGAGTGTCGGGCTGGAAGACCCTTCTTTTCCGCCGGTGGTGGTGTTTTCAGACAAAGGCAACGCCGACGAGGCCCGCCGCCTTATGGAACTTGGCGCCAAAGATTATTGGCTGGAGCCGCTGCTTTGCGATAAAATAGCCGCTCTTTTGCCCGCGCGTAAAGAAAGCGCGCCTGTGCCGCCAAATTCTACTCTGGGGCTGGAGAGCAAAAAGCAGGATTCTTCCGCCGCTTTCCGCATAATCGGGCAGCACCCGGCCCTGCAAAGGGTGCTGGCGCTGGCCCGGCAGGTTGCCCGTTCAAAAGCCACGGTGCTTATTTCCGGCGAATCCGGCACGGGTAAGGAAATGTTCTCGCGTTTTCTGCACGCCAGCAGCGACCGCGCGACCGGACCTTTTATAGCCGTGAACTGCGCGGCTCTGCCCGAGCATTTGCTTGAAAGCGAGCTGTTCGGCCACGAAAAAGGCGCTTTTACCGGCGCCATTACCCGTAAGCTGGGCAAATTTGAGCTGGCTAGCGGCGGCACACTGCTGCTGGACGAAATTTCCGAGATGGAGCTTTCGTTGCAGGCCAAGCTTTTGCGCGCCTTGCAAGAAAGCCAGATCGACCGCGTGGGCGGCACTGAAACAGTTAATGTCGACGTGCGCGTGCTTGCCACCACCAACCGCAACCTGGAAGATTGGGTGAAAGAAGGCAAGTTCCGGCAAGACCTTTACTTTCGCCTCAACGTCATACCACTGCGCCTGCCTTCACTAAAAGAGCGCGGCGACGACGTGCTGCTGCTGGCCTCCTTTTTTATCAACCTGTATATCAACGAATACAAGCTGTCGCCCGCCGTTTTGTCGGAAGAAGCCAGAAACTGGCTGCTCACCTACCAGTGGCCGGGCAATGTGCGCGAGTTGCAAAACCTTATGGAGCGCGCCGTGCTTTTAAGCGGCGGCCAGCCCATAACCTCCGCCCACTTTTTGCTGGATCCGGACGCTTGGCCCTTGTTTGAAGGCGACCCCGGTTTTGGCGGCGAGACGGAAGGAGAAGCCATTGAGGCCGTGGGCACCGCTTTGGCCAGCGGCGCTGTGCTTGGCAATGTGGCGGATGAGGCCGCGCTTGCCTCTGCCGGCGCGGGCAGCGGGCAATTTGGCGGGGCGGTAATACCCCTGCACGAAATGGAACGCCTGATGATTATAAAAGGACTGGATCAAACCCAAGGCAACCGCACACAGGCCGCCGAGCTTTTGGGCATATCCGTGCGCACCCTGCGCAACAAGCTTAACGAATACCGCGAGCAAGGCCGCCCGATAGATTCGAATCCTTAAAGGCACAGTGTCTCCTCCTCTTTTTTATCTGAATCAGGCCATGCTTTTTTGCAATTCTTTTCACTGCTCCAAAAGCGCGGCAACTTCCCCTGTTCCAAAAGGGTGGCAGCTTCCACATACCGTTTGAACAGCAACAGGTTTTTACGCTAATTTGCAGGCTGCATTTGCTTAGTCTGTTATACCGGCATATTTTCAAAATTTTGTCTGATTCAGTATTATTCAGATATAAAGCCGGTTTACCGTGTTTTTCTTCACTTTTTGGCCCAGCCCGGCCCTTTATTAAATCTGTTTTTTTGTTTATTAATCCTTTCTTTACAAGCAAATTTCTCTATCAGGAGCAGACATATGCTGGACGTAATCAGGCGTAATTCCCAATCCTGGGCGGTTAAAGTAATTTTCGGGCTTATCATACTCAGCTTTGTGTTCTGGGGCGCTACTTCCATGAAAAGCGACTCGGTGGATGTAATAGCCACGGTGAACGGCGACAACATCTACCGTGCCGATTTGGGCCAAGAGTACGAAATGGAGGCGCGCAGAATCCGGCAGGCCAACCCGGACTTTAACCTTACCGGCGAGACGGAGCAGGAGGCCTTTGCCCAGCTTGTTTTAAACCGCATGATCAGCAAAGCACTGCTCCGGCAAGAGGCGGAACGCCTTGGCCTGGGCATTTCCAACACCGAGTTTTCCGTTGCCGTGCGCGGCGTGCCGTTGTTTCAGGATGCCACGGGCAAGTTTAACGAAACGGTATATCAGGATTTTATCAGAATGCAGGGTGTGACCACCGGCAAGTTTGAAGAAATGTTCAGCGACGACCTGCTTATGAACAAATTGCAAGATTACCTTGGCAGTTCCATAAAGGTTACGCCGGAAGAAGCCCGCCGCGCTCTGGATTTTGAAATGGAGCGCCGCGTGGTGGAATATCTCTCTTTCGACCATGCAAGCTACATGGACAAGGTCAACCCGTCTGAAGCGGAAATAATCACCTACTACAGCGAGCATAAGGAAGATTGGCGCATTCCCGACAAGGTTGACGTGGAATACCTTAATTTCGATACCAAGGCCCTGGCAGGTATTACTCCGGTAAGCGCCGAAGACGTTAAAAAATATTACAACGACAACATATCCAGCTTTATGCAGCCCGAGGGATTCCTGACCCGCCATATTCTGGTGCGCGTGCCCTTGGCTATGGACGTGCAGGAAGAAGCGGTGCTTGAAGCCCGCAAAAAGGCCGATGCGGCACGTGCCGAGCTTAAGGCGGGCAAAAGCTTTGCCGAGGTAGCCAAAAAGTATTCCGAAGATCCTTCCAGCAAGGATAACGGCGGAGAATTGGGCTGGGCCTTCAAGGGCCAGTTCGAGCCAAGTTACGAGGCCGCCGCCCTTGCCCTCAAGCCTGGCGAAATAAGCGAGCCTGTGCGCAGCTATTACGGTTTTCACGTCATAGAGCTAATTGAGCTCAAGCCGGAAGCGCCGCGCCCCTTTGGCGAGGTGGAAGAATCCATCACTGCCCAGCTTACCGAAAGCGCGGCCCTGCGCAATTTGCCCTCGGCCATGGCAAGCGTTGAAGACGGCATTATTACCGGCTCCACTCTCGAAAACCTTGCCTCCGGCTATAAAGTAAAGATTATGGATACAGGCCTGATGTCGCCTTCTTCCATAACCTCCCTTTTGGAACTGCCGGAAAATCTTTTTGACGGCGTTGATAAAATGCAAAGCGGCACAATGTTCCCCACGCCGGTGGAATATGGCGGCGGTTTTGTTGTGCTGCGCCTCAAGCAGTATGTGCCCACTTATATTCCCCAGCTTGATGACCTGCGCGGAGACGTGGTTGAGGCCATAAAGCTGGAAGGCGCCCAAAAACTGGCCGAGGCCGATGCTGATGCCGCTCTTAAAGAAATTGAGGCCAACGGCGGCAAAATACCGGCCAAGCTTTCCGGAAAAACGGCCCAGGCCAACGCCACGCGCTTTACGGGCATTGTGCTGTTCGAGCCAAACGAAGCCCTTACCAAGGCCATTTATCTGGCCCCGTTGGGCAAGTGGCTGCCCGCTCATTACAATGTCAAAAGCAATCCCAACCAGACCCCCATGGCCCAGCCCGCGACCGGCGCCGAGCCTGGCTCGGCGCATACTCTGCTGCTAAGGGTTAATGAGTCGTTGCCGGTGGATGAAAACGACTGGAAGCAGCTTTCGGAAATGTATGTGCAGCAGTTGGAAAACCTGCGCAAACAGAACATGTTTGACCTGCTCATAGGCGAGCTTTACAGCAAGGCCAAAATAGAAATAAAGGCCAAGAGCCTGCTGAGGCCCTACTAGCGGCTGGTGCAATATGAGCGCGGACAGATACCATAAAAGCTTTCCGGTCTCGTGGGATCAATTGCACCGCGACGCCAAGGCCTTGGCTTGGCGGCTGCTGGAGCACGGCCCTTTTAAAGGCATAGCCGCCATTACGCGCGGCGGGCTTGTGCCCGCGGCGGTAATAGCCCGCGAGCTGGACATACACTTGATCGAAACCGTTTGCGTATCCAGCTACGACTGGCAGAACCAACAGGGAACCACGGTGCTTAAAGGCATTGAGGGCAGTGGCGAAGGCTGGCTGATTGTGGACGATCTGGTGGATACCGGCCGTACTGCTAAAATAGTGCGCGAGATGCTGCCCAAGGCGCATTTTGCCTGCATTTACGCCAAGCCCGCAGGCAAGCCGCTGGTAGACAGTTTTGTTACGGAAGTAAGTCAGGATACCTGGATTTTGTTCCCTTGGGATTCCGAGGTGCAGTACGTGCAACCGCTGGCCGTACAGGGGAAAAAATAAAATGTTTAACTTTGGGGGTTTTTATGCTCAGGCGCATATTGTTTTTAACGCTGGCCTGCCTGCTGGTTTTGCCGGTGGCGGCTTTTTCGGCCGAAAAAGAGCTTAAAGTCGGCTTTATATATGTTTCGCCCGTGGGCGACGCGGGTTGGTCGTACTCGCACGATCTGGCCCGGCAGGCGCTGGATAAAATGCCTGGCATTTCCACCTACATAATGGAATCCGTGCCGGAGGGCGCAAGCTCCGAGCGGGCTATTACCAATATGGCCCGCAAGGGGTATGACATTATCTGCACAACCAGCTTCGGCTACATGGACCCTACCATAAACGTGGCCAAAAACTTCCCCAAAACCAGCTTTTTGCACTGCTCTGGTTACAAAACCGCATCCAACGTCAGCGCTTATTTCGGGCGTATTTACCAGCCCCGTTATCTTACGGGCATGGTTGCGGGCATGATGACCAAAAACAACCAGATAGGCTATGTGGCCGCTTTTCCCATCCCCGAGGTGATTCGCGGCATCAACGCTTTTACTTTGGGCGTGCGTGCGGTTAACCCGGCGGCGCAGGTGCGCGTGGTGTGGACCAAAACCTGGTACGACCCGGCCACTGAAAAAGAAGCCGCCAAGGGGCTTTTGGACATGGGCGTTGACGTAATAGCCCAGCATCAGGATTCCCCCGGCCCGCAGGAGGCAGCTCAGGAGAAGGGCGTGTACTCTATCGGCTACAACACCGACATGAGCGTTTTTGCTCCAAAGTCCCACCTGGTGGCCGCTGTGTGGAACTGGGTGCCCTTTTACGTGAATGTGGCTGAAAAGGTGCGCAACGGCACGTGGAAGGCCGGCAACTTCTGGGATGGCATGGAAACAGGCATAGTCAATATTTCCAAGTATGGCGACATGGTGCCCCAAAGCGTGCGCGACAGGGTTGACGCCCGCAAGCAGGAGATAATTGACGGCAAATACAAGGTATTTACCGGCCCCATAAAGGACCAGAGCGGCAAAGAGCGCGTGCCCGCCGGCCAGACCATGGCGGACAAGGATTTGCTCAGCTTCGACTGGTTTGTGGAAGGCGTGATCGGCAGCCCCAAATAGGCTGGTCAGGTTGCCGGAATTGCTCAGAATTAATGTTTTATTTACTTTGCGGGGGCATGGGGGTTAGAAATAGCGCCCCCTGCCAGATAGCGCCCCAGCCAAAAGCTGTTGCGCTTTTACGATACTAGCTGCAAGCCCCCAGATCTCATGAATCTGGCTTTATCCGCCATGCCTTTGTAAGTGGCCTTATTGTCAGTTTTGCGCCCCGGCAGGCCGCTGGCCGTGTAATGCGGCTGAGGACTGCCGGGGTGATGTTTTTACCAACCTGCTGCGCCTGGGAGGCGTTTTACGCATGAAGCACTGGCGTGTACTGCGCAGAACCGAGCCTTTGGAGTGGGCCTCCTTTGCCGTTTTTATTCTGGCCTTCGGCATATCGCTGTTGGTCTGCGCTTTTCTGCTGCATGTGCAGGGTAAAAGCGGTTTGGCTGGCATAGGCCACCTGCTGGAAGGCGGCTTTGGCAGCCGTTATAGCCTGGAAGAAACCCTGCTCAAGGCCGTACCCATTTTTTTGTGCTCGCTGGGTGTGGCCCTTTGCTTCAAGCTGCAAATCTGGAACATAGGCGCGGAAGGGCAGTATGTAATAGGCACGCTGGGCGGAGCTTACTTCATATTGGCTTTTCCGGACCTTCCGGCCTTTGTAATGTTGCCCGGCATGTTTTTGTGCGCGGCCGTTGCGGGCGGCGTTTGGGCGCTGCTGGCCGCAGTACTGCGCCAGCGCTGGCGTATTAACGAGATTATCTCCACTTTGATGCTTAACTACATAGGCATCCACCTGCTAAAACACCTTATTTACGGCTCCCTTAAAGACCCCGGCGGCATGGGTATGCCCGAAAGCGCCTATTTTGCCGAAAGCGCCCGCATATCAACCATTAATCCGGATTTGCTCGGGCGTTTGCACTGGGGTGTGCTCACTTGCGCTGTTTCAGGCTTGCTGGTGGCCTTTTTGCTCAAAAAGACCAAACTGGGCTATGAGTTGGAGGCCGCCGGGGCCAATGCAAAGGCCGCGCGTTACGCGGGCATGCCTTACAACCGGCTGGTCTTTCTGGTTATGTTCATGTGCGGCGCTTTGGCGGGTATAGCTGGCATTCAGGAGAGCGCATCGGGCATTTACCGCATAGATCCGTTTGTGCCACTGGGTTATGGCTTTACCGCCGTGGTGGTGGCCTGGCTGGCCCGGCTGCGCACCACGCGCATACTGTTTTTCTCGCTCATTCTGGCCGGGCTGCGGGTGGGGGTGGAAAACCTGCAAATAGAGTTGCAGGTGTCGGAATCATTTGCCTCCACACTGGAAGGATTTATTCTGCTCACTGTGCTGGCCGGGCAGTTTTTTGACGAATATGTGCTTAAACGCAAAAAACGGGCGCAAGAGGCCTAAGCCATGGAAACAGGTTCATATTATTTGCTGCTCATTTCAATACTCGCCGCTGCCGTGCAGTATGGCACGCCCATACTTTACGGCACTTTGGGCGAAATTGTCATGGAAAGGGCAGGCATACTCAACCTTGGGGTTGAGGGCATGATGATGGTGGGCGCGCTGGCCGCTTTTCTGGGCATTTATTTTACCGGCAGCCCCTGGGTGGGGCTTGGCTGCGGCGCTTTGGCCTCCATGCTGCTTTGCTGCCTGCACGGCTTTATAACCATGTTTTTTCAGGGCAGCCAGGTGGTTTCCGGCCTGGCTTTGACTATTTTCGGGGTGGGCTTGGCCAATTACCTTGGCACGCCGTATATAGGCAAGATTACTACCGGTTTTACGCAGGTGGATTTCCCGCTGCTTTCGGCCGTACCGGCGCTTGGCCCGGTGTTTTTTCAGCAAGACGCGCTAGTATATATTTCTTACGCTTTGGCCGTTGGGCTGTGGTTTGCGCTTATGCGCACCCGTTTCGGTCTGGCCCTGCGGGCGGTTGGCGAAAACCCATCGGCTGTGCGCTCCGCCGGGCTTTCTCCCTTGCGCTTGCGCTGGGCCGCCATTATGCTGGGCGGTTTTATAGTGGGCATGGGTGGGGCCTATCTTTCGCTGGTATCCATGCATATCTGGACCAACAACCTCTCGGCCGGGCGCGGCTGGATTGCCGTGGCCCTGGTTATTTTCGCCTTCTGGCGGCCTGGCAGGGCCATGCTGGGGGCATACCTTTTCGGCTTTATCGTGGCTTTTCAGATGCGTCTGCAAGCCATGGGGCTGGCCCTGCCTTCCTCAATTCTGGATATGCTGCCCTACGTGCTCACCCTTGCGGTATTGTTCTTTTCATCCATACTTGGCCGCGGCAACAACGCGCCCGCCGCTCTGGGCGTGAACCTGGAGCCGGAGGACTAGCATGCGCCATTCCGATACTCCTTCGCTTATTCTACCTACCGGAGGCAGGCTGGAAGCCCAGCCTCACCCATTGGTGGAGATGCGCGGCATCAGCAAATATTTCGGCAAGCTGCGTGCCAACTACAATATAAACCTGCGCATTTACCCCGGCCGTATCAAAGCCCTGCTGGGCGAGAACGGGGCGGGCAAAAGCACGCTTATGTCCATACTGGCAGGGCGGCTGCAGCCCGACGATGGCACTTTGCTGGTGCAAGGCCGCGCAACGCGCCTGCGCGACCCCAAAGACGCGCACGCCGCCGGAATAGGCATGGTTTACCAGCATTTTATGCTGGTGGATTCCATGACCGTGGCGGAAAATGTGCTTTTGGGACACGGAACGGACTTTATGCTGCGCCCCGCGCGTATGCGGGCCAGAGTGGCCGAGCTGGCCGGGCGTTATGGGTTGGGTGTGGACCCGGCTGCCAGAATTTGCGAGCTTTCCATGGGCGAGCGCCAGCGGGTGGAAATTATCAAACTGCTTTGCCGCCAGAGCCAGGTGCTGATTTTTGACGAGCCCACGGCAGTGCTCACGCCCAAAGAGGCCGACCTGTTGTTCGACGCCATGCGTCTGATGGCAGGACAGGGCAAGTCCATAGTTTTTATCAGCCACAAATTGCCGGAGGTGCTGGCCGTGTCCGACGAGGTGGCCATACTGCGCCGGGGTGAGATAGTTGATGAGTTTGACCGTAAATCGGTGCCGGACGAGGCGGAACTGGCCCGCCGCATGCTGGGGCGCGATTTGCGGCGCGGAGCGGCCCCGCAGGCGGCTGCCGCCCCCGACATGGCCGAAAGTAGCCTGCAAGCCGCCAACGCCGCTGCAAACGGCGCACAACCGCAAACGGCGCAGCCTGATGCAGGCAAAGCGGAGTTTGCGGAGTCATATTCCAGCGATAAAGACCACAACGGCGAAGAAAACCAGTTACGGCTGGCCATGGGTAAGCTGCCGTTTAACCTCGGCCCCGGCCGCAAAAGCCGCATGGACCTGAACAGCACTGTGCTGGAATGCGCGGGTGTGCATTACGGCCCGCTCAAAGACATTAATTTCAAGGTGCTTAAGGGCGATATACTGGCCGTGGTAGGGGTGGCCGGAAACGGCCAGCGCGAGCTGGTGGAGCTTATTTGCGGCGGCAAAAAGCCGGATGCGGGCAATGTGCGCATATTGGAGCAGGAGAGCCGCGAGTTTTTCAGGCGGCGTTCAGGGCGCGGCGGTTTGGCTTACATACCGGAGGAGCGCAAGGATGTAGCCTCTTGCATCGGCCTGGACCTTACGGATAACTTTTTGCTTACCACGTACAAGCTGTTTTCCGGCAGAGTGCTGCTGGAGAGAAAACGCGCGCGGCGCGCTACAGAAGGGCTTATTGCCGATTACGGCATTTACCCGCCCAACAGCAGGGCCAAGGCAGGCGAGCTTTCCGGCGGCAACCTGCAAAAGCTTATAGTGGGGCGCGAGCTTATGCCTAACCCTGCCTGCATAGTGGCCGAAAACCCCACCCAGGGGCTGGATATAGCAGCCACGGAAGAAGTATGGCAGCGCCTGCGCGTTGCCCGCGAATCCAGCGGCATTTTGCTGGTTACGGGCGACGTTACCGAGGCCCTGGCCCTTGCCGACCATATAGCCGTTATGTACCGGGGCTGCATCGTTGATATATTCGGCAGCCACAACAGCGCGAAAGTAGCCGACATAGGGCTTATGATGGCGGGCGGCAAAGTTTGACGCGTCAGGTTGTGTCTGCATTCAGGCGCTTTTTCCCTCGCACGGGCCGTGCCTGCTCTGCCTGCGTCAAAAAGTCTTTTCATTTGATTCGGCGCGTCCTGTGCCTCACCCCTGCGGGGGGCTCGCGCTGCTCGCGTCCAATTATGCATTCCCGCATAATTGTCGCTCAAGTACCGTAAGAGTACACTCCCTCAATAAAAAGCCACTTTTCCTTGCCAGAGAACAAAATCACTCTGAATATCGACACAACCTAGGTTTTTTTACTTTGGAAAAGCTGAAATGCTTCAGGAACAAGCTTAACGCCCACCTGACAGTCTCTCGTCAATATCCGCCTCCACCTTCACCACCAGACTCTCCTGTTGTTTTTCCACCAGCACCGATCCGGCAGCGCCGCCTTTTACAGGCTTCACGTCCTTTACAAGGGCCGTTATTATCTCGGCCTTGTCGTCATGCCTGCGCCAGCTTTTTATGGCCGAGAGCAGCCCTGCCTCGCGCAGGGTGGCTGGTGGAATTTCCACACCCAGGTGCGGGCGGCGTATTATTACATGGGCGCTGGGTCCGCCCTGCACATGCAGCCATAAGTCGTGCGGTTGGGCCAGCTTGAGCAGGGTGTGGTTGCCGGTGGCGCTTTTGCCGCGCAGTAGGGTAAAGCCGTCTGTGGATGTGAAGCTTTGTACCTGCCTGGCAGGCCCGGAGGCATCTTGGCGCTTTTTCGCGCCGGGGTTGGCCGAGGCGGATTTAACCATGGCGGCGGGAGCGGTTTGGGCGCGGACTGACGGCATAAGCCCGCCTTCCAGCAAGGCCAATTCGGCTTGCAGCTCTTTGCGCCGTTTGGCTACAAATTCCAACCCGCGCGCCCCGCGTTCCGACTGTTTGAACATATGGGCCATGTTTTCGCGCAGGGTTTTTAGGGGGTCAAGGCGCAACAGGGCTTCTTGCCCTTCGGGGTGTTCCTGCGCGCTTATGCGCAACTCGGGCAGTTTGGCGTCAGCCCCAAAGCGCCAGAGCTGCCCTTGTATTAAAACGGCCTGCTCGCGCAGGGCCTGCAATTTGCGCAGACGGAGCTCTTCTTCATCCAGTTTTTTCAGGGTGTTTGTTAGCCGCCGGGCGGAGGATTTTTCCTCGCTCAGGCGCTCTTTTTGCAGGCTCAGACCCAGAAAGGAGAGTATTTTCGGCTCGTATACCGCGCGGGCCGCTTCCATGGCGGGGAAATTGTCGGGCTCAAGTTGTATTCCGGTATTTTGCGGTAGGGAGAGAGTGGGGGTTATTTCCGCCTCAGCCATGCCGTTACGGGCATTTTGTGGTAGCTGCCAGGCGGAGAGCAGGTGTGGCGCTCCGTTCAGGCTGTATATATAGAGAGCCCCTGTGCCTTTTTCGCATTCATAGGCCAGGTCGGCCAAGAGCGCGGCGGCTTCTTCCGCCTCCAGGCCCAGCAGGGCGCGGCGCAGGCCGGGCGTGAGGGCCGGAAAAGCACGCCAGAAGGATTCGTCTTGCAAGGTTACGCGGTGATCCTTACCCAGCATGGCGGCATCGGGCCAGGCGGGTTGCGGCATGTCCGGCAACTCGGCTGTAAGGTGGGGGCCATTGTGCAGATCAAGGCAAAACCATAGCGGCACCGGCGCGCCTTTTGGCGTTTGCGCCGGGCCCGGCATGGGCGGCATATGGAAAAACATGCGGCGATTTAGCCAGTCTATGTGGGCGGAACCAAGCCTGCGCCCAGCCAGATATTTGCGCAGGGTCATTACCTGGGTGGAGGGTTTTTCGGGGTTGGGCAGTTTTTGGGCGCTCCAGCACAGGCTGGGCGGTTCTTTGGCCGTACTTAAAGGCACGGAGCGCCCTAGCCCCTGGTTGAAGTTTTTGTCGTGCCGCGCGATGATTACGCGCTTGAAGCCAAGGTTATAAACAGTAAGGGCCAGCAGGCCGGGGGCCGGGCTGTAAATTTTTTCCACACGCCCGCCGCGCATAAACACGGCCAGCTCCAGGGCCACAAGCCGGAATACGTATGCATCCATATAGCGCCGCCAATAAAAAAGGGCAAAAAGCGGTTGCTTTTTGCCCTGTGCGTTTAGGCCGGTAGGGGCTTAGTCACCGCGCAGTTGCTCATCTTCTTCCTGTTTGCTTTTGCAGTTTATGCACAGCTTGGTAACAGGACGGGCCTTGAGGCGCGGAACACCTATTTCATCGCCGCAATCTTCGCATATGCCGTAGGTGCCATCTTCAATGCGTTGCAGGGCGCCTCTGATTTTTTTTATCAGCTTGCGCTCGCGGTCGCGTATGCGCAGGGTAAAGGAGCGGTCGGACTCAACTGTGGCCCGATCGGCAGGGTCGGCAAAGGCTTCGTTACTGTCGGTCATGTCTTCTATGGTAGAGTCGGATTGCTTTAAAGCCTCTTCCATCATTTCATTGAGCATTTTCTTGAAGAATTCAATATCTTTCTGGTCCATATGGGTCCTCCAGCAAGGAGCGCACTGGTGGCTACGCACCTGCTTTAGCTTCTCTTGAGCGGATTTCTTTAAAACGTTAGGGGGCAAAAGTAAAGAAAAAATATGTCCGAAAATGCTATTGTAAAGGGACACAAAAAGTTTCTTGACAGCAAATAGGTTTTGGAATAAATCCCATCTTCTGCCGAGCGGGAGTAACTCAGTGGTAGAGTGCAACCTTGCCAAGGTTGAAGTCGCGGGTTCAAATCCCGTCTCCCGCTCCAATTTTTTTGTTTTTTGCTTGCGTATTTATGGCGGCATGGCCAAGTGGTAAGGCAGAGGTCTGCAAAACCTTCACCCCCAGTTCAAATCTGGGTGCCGCCTCCAAAATGCGCGGGAGTAACTCAGTGGTAGAGTGCAACCTTGCCAAGGTTGAAGTCGCGGGTTCAACTCCCGTCTCCCGCTCCAACTGCAGATTTCAAACTCTCCTGAAGCCGGAAGGCCTCGGGAGAGTTTGTCTTTTTACAGCCTTTTAACAGCCCCGGCAACGTGCCGCCCAGCCGGGTAAGAGACCGCAGTATTCCGGCCTGCCTTGCGGCAGGCCTTTTTGCGGCCGTTCCCGCGTTGCCAGTAGTAAAAATTAACACCACCACAAAAGACTGTTGAATTCCTCTTGCCGGAGTATATGTTATAAGTTGTGGTGGTAAGTTCTATTTGAAAAATGGGAGGAGTCTGGTGATGGAGCGGGTGCGAAACATGTTTTTGCCCTTGCTGCCAAATTCTTTAAAGTAGCTGCTGGCAATGTGTTTTTCAAAGTGTTGCTGCGATTGCCATCTTTCTATGATGTAAAGCAGCGAGGGGTTTTCGTCGTCTTGCGCGACGTTGAAATAATCCAAGCCTGGCGAGTGCAAGGTCGCCTCTCGAAATTCGTCCAGCATTGGAGCGAGTTCGTCCATGCACTCCGACAGCATTTCCATTTTAACCACAATATTGACTTTATTCATAGCCCTTTCCTTGAGGTTCATGAGTATATTATTAATAGCAGGATCAGGGCGTTGTGGCAACGAAAAATAAAAAATAAGACGTATAAGAAATATTATATGGTTATGAGCACTTACGCTAAAAAGCACCTCAGTCGGCCCCTGCAATAGTTTGCCAGGGCCTTCAATATGGCTGGATTTTTAGGTGTAACCGCGTGGTGTTATTTTTGCTCAGGCGCTGGGGGAGAACAGGATTTTAACCAAATGCGAAAGCGGCAGTTTTCGCATTTGCAAAGGCAAAATTATTGCGCCAAGCTTGTTTTTTATAAGCAAAAGATGTTATAGTCCGTAATAAAATATCATTGTCACCGTTATCATTGATATCATTTACGTTTTATAAATACAGGAGGCTGCGCAGGCAAAAACATCAGTTTGTTTTTACAATGTCCTTGGATAATTCTCTTTTAGGCTCATGCCCCGGCCAATCTGGTTCTTTCGCTGCTTGTGAGGAGGTGGAGGCGCGCACGTATTATGCGCCACTCTGTTCAGGCACGCGTTTTTCATTAATAGTGCCGGCCGCTCCCGCGAATACTCCGCTTAGCTTATTAACTTTAAAGAATAATGGTTGGAAGTTGTTTTTTGTTCTACTGTTCGGGCAAAATACACTTTCAAGTGTAAGCTATACTAAAAAGGAGAAGCATATGGCTGCAAAAAAGACCATGACCAATGCCTTTGGCGCGCCTGTGGGCAACGACCTGCACAGTCGCACGGCTGGAGCCCATGGGCCGATGTTGTTGGAAGATACACATTTTCTTGAAAAACTTTCTCATTTCGATCGCGAGCGCATACCGGAGCGCGTGGTGCACGCCAAGGGCGCCGGGGCCCATGGTTATTTTGAAGTAACTGCGGATATGAGCAAATACACCAAGGCGGCTTTCCTCTCGCAAGTGGGCAAAAAAACCGAGGTGTTCGCGCGGTTTTCAACCGTTGGAGGGGAAAAGGGCTCGGCCGATGCCGAACGTGACCCGCGTGGTTTTGCCATAAAGTTTTATACGGAAGATGGCGTGTATGACATGGTGGGCAACAATACCCCCGTGTTTTTTATTCGCGACCCTTTGAAGTTTCCAGACTTTATCCATACCCAAAAACGCGACCCAGCCACCAACCTTAAAGACCCCAACATGTTTTGGGATTTTCTGTCCCTTACGCCCGAGTCCATACATCAGGTAACCATCCTGTTTTCAGACAGAGGCACCCCGGCCAGTTTCCGCCACATGCACGGCTTCAGCAGCCATACCATGAAGTGGTATACGGATAAGGACTACTACTGGGTACAGTATCACTTCGTAACCAACCAGGGCATAGCCAACTTTACCCGCCAGCAGGCGGAAAATGTGCGTGGCATGGACCCGGACCACGCCACCCGCGACCTGTTTGACAGCATAGAGAAAGGTGAATACCCCTCTTGGACGCTTAAAGTGCAGATTATGACCCCGGAACAGGCCAAGAAGTATAAGTACGACATTAACGATATCACCAAGGTCTGGCCGCACGGAGATTTTCCGCTCATAGAGGTGGGCAGGATGGTACTGGACCGTAACCCCGCTAACTACTTTGCCGAAGTGGAGCAATCGGCTTTCAACCCCTCCAACTTCGTGCCCGGCATAGGGCCTTCAGCCGATAAAATGCTGCAAGGCCGCCTTTTCTCTTACCACGATACGCACCTGCACCGCCTTGGCGCTAACTATCACCTTATTCCGGTGAACCGCTCCAAAAAGCCGGCTGAACTCAACTACCAGCGCGACGGCCATATGCGGGTGGACCTTGGCGGCGGCAGCGGCCCCAACTACTGGCCCAACAGCATGGGCGGGCCAGAGCCGGACCAGAAGGCGCAGGAGCCGGATTTCGGCCTTTCCGGCGCGGCCTCGCGTTATGAATACGACACCAAGCACGATTTCGAACAGGCTGGGGCATTGTACTCACGCGTTATGGGCGTGCAAGAGCGCAAAAACCTGGTGGGCAACATTGTGGCGCACTTGGGTGGCGCCATGGAGCGCATACAGTACCGCCAATGCGCGATATTTTATAAGGCCGATGTCGATTACGGCACACAGGTGGCCAAGGGCCTGAAACTGGATGTGGCAAAGGTTAAAAAACTGGCCGCCATGTCGCAGGAAGAAAGAGCCAAAGCCACCGCAAAATAACCAACCTATACCGTATTACTTTGCCGCTGCCCGAAGATTTGTTTCGGGCGGCGGCAAAGCCTGCGCCGCCAAAAAGTTCTTGCCTTACCGTGCTAAAGATATAGTGTGTGGCTAGTCTGCCATGCGTTGCGCGCATTAAGGGCGGATTATACCTATTTGCGAGTATTGCAATATGCCGGACAGTTTTTTTATAAATCCTCAAAGCATGTACAGGCTGCTGTTCATGCATGTTCGCCATGCCTTTAAAACCGGCATTGCCGCTTCCATGGCTTACGGCATATCTTGGCTGTTGGGCTCGGAGTTCGGGCTGTGGGCCGTTATCTCAACCCTTATCGTCATGCAGGGCTTAAGCGTGGCCGATTCGCTGCAAGAAAGCCTTATGCGTTTTACAGGCATGAGCCTTGGGGCGTTAGTGGGCATGGGTTTGCTTATAGTTACGCCAGGTAACACCATAGTGCTTACTCTGGTTGTTTTTGTGCTTTGCGGGGTTGGCGCTTACCTTGGCCGCTACGGCAACCGTTTTACCTTGGCTACCAGCGCGGCCTGCATTGTGCTTATAGCCGGGCAGCGTATGGTTGAGCAAAGTCTGGCCGCGCAGGCCCTGTTTGGCTTTACCCTGGCCTGGGAGGTGCTGCTGGGCGTGGGTTGCGCCGTTGGCGTAAGCCTCCTGCTTTGGCCCGTGCGCCTTGGCGATACCCTGCGCGAAAATATAGCCGAGCAGTTTGAGCGGTGCGCCGCTTTGCTTGATACGGTGGTGGATTCTTACCTGGATGAGCAGCATCATTTGCCATACAGCCAGTTTGACGGCCTGCGCCTGCAAACCTGGAGCAACCGCGAGCGCATGACCAAGGTGCGCAAGCTGGAGGCGCATATCTATCATTATGAGCATCAGGGCCTGGCCATACAGGTTAATACCGTGGAACGCTGTGTGGAAGGCATGCACGCCCTGATAGACGCCCTTAATGAATATGACGAGGAAGGCTACGACCCTTTAATGGGTGGCGAGCTGCGCGCTCTGGCCGATGTAATGGTGCGCGCCTTGCGCCACTTGGGCGGGCCAGATGCCTATAACAATGCCTCCGGCATAGTACGTGATCTTACCAGATCCGTTGATAACGCCGAATCCCGCCTGATCAGTCTGCGTCAGGAAAGAGGCTTCAAGCACCTGCCCTTGCATAGGGTTTTGCAGTTATATACTTTTTACCAGATTTTGCGCCAGCTTTCAGAGGAACTGCTTTTTGCGCTGTACGAGTTGGAAGTGCTTGGCGCCAAGCCAATGCTGAAAAAGAAGGTTACGGCCAAGCAACAGGCCAGGGCGCAAAGCGCGTGGATTAACCCAGGCAAATACAAAACAGGCGACAAGTAGCGCCGTTGCCCCATAATTTGCTTAAAATGGTCTACTAATGGTTAAACCGCCACGGCGTTGGCCGGACCATTGCGCCGCAATGCTTTAGCGAAGCATTAAACGTAGTTGGAAAAAAAATATAAAAAAATGTTGACTTCCTTCGGCAGTTAAGGCAAATCAAATTCTCGCTTGGGGGTATAGCTCAGTTGGGAGAGCGCTTGAATGGCATTCAAGAGGCCGTCAGTTCAATTCTGTCTACCTCCACCAGAAAATTTAAGGATCCAGTAACGCTGGGTCCTTTTTTTATGCTCTAAACCTGACCAAAATGGATGTTTTGGCAGCATTTTATATATTTTTAAACTCGGCAAGGTAAAATGAGCAGGGCGGAACAAGGGAAAAATCCCCAGGTTGTGTCGACATTCAGGCGCTTTTTCCCTCTGTCTGCGTCAGCAATGCTTTGCCCCTCAGTCGAATACCGTAAGAGTATACTCTTTCGGTTCAAAGCCTTGCTTCCTTGCCAGATAACAAAATCACTCTGAATGTCGACACAACCTAGTTCCGCCTTAATTTTTGTTTGAACTTTCAGGACTGGATGTGTAAAGCTTACTTACAACAGATTACCACTATGCATACGTTTCTGGCTAAACCAATGTAAGTTCTGGTATTACGGCAAAGATAATTTTGACAAGTTACACTGTAAATCTTAAACATTATCTTTAGTTGGCCATAGAATTTTTTTAAAATTTCAAAATAAGCGGGTACAATATGCTTTATCCTGTTTTTCATAATAATAAAGATGAACAGATGGACAAATGGGTACACTATTTTCCTATTTATGAAAGATATTTGAAAGACTTTGTGAATAAATCCGTTTTAATGATCGAAATTGGCGTCATGAAGGGCGGATCGCTTAAAATGTGGAAAAAGTACTTGGGGCCATTTGCAACTATAGTTGGGATAGATATTAACCCTGACTGTATGAAATACAGAGATGCGCAATGCGCAGTTTGCATAGGCGACCAAAGTGATTTCAAATTTCTTGGCCGTATTATAAAAGAATTTGGCACGCCAGATATCGTTATTGACGATGGCAGCCATAAAATGGATGATATGTATAACACCTTCCAGTTTTTATACCCGTTGCTGAATAACAATGGCGTATACATTGTTGAAGATACGCATACATGTTATTGGAAAGGATACGGCGGAGGCTTGGGAAAACCTGAATCATTTATTGAGCGCTCCAAAAAGATGATTGATTTCCTTAATGGATACCATATTGATGAATCCATGGTAAACGATTTTACCAGGTCAACTTTTTCCGTCAGCTTTTTTGATTCCGTTGTAGCCTTTGAAAAACGGCATCGTTGCAAACCGTATTCGCTTAAGACGGGTGATCCTGATATTTAAACGTAAATTTAATGGGTTGGCGTAACCCGTGAATGAGGTTTGAAATTACCAGTTAACTCTTGCCTGTCTATCCTGAACATGAAAAGAGCCAGGCATGGCCTCTGTTTTATTTATATAAGCGTTGTTATGGAGGAAGCCGAAATGATGAAAGATATTACCGATCTGCTCGAGCAACACCCCTCCATACCCGAACAGTACCGTTCCGCCGCCGTCCGCCTGGTGGTTACGGACAGCCCCGGCAAAACCTACTTTGGGCTCGCCCCTGATATGGTGTGCCACCTTGCCGCGCCAGACGCCAATGAAACCGGCAAGCGCTTGCTGGACGCCGCCCGCGAGCAAGGCTCGCCGGTATTTTTAGACGTGCAGCTTGGCGTTATGCCCTTGTACCGGCAGGTGTTGACCGCTGGTGTGGAAGTTTGCATCGATATTTCACGCTACAGCATCTGGAATATGTTTGACCGCGAGATTATACGTGCCGGGCTGCCTTCTTTGGCGCTGGCGCATGACCTTTTTGCGAACGAAGCCTCCCGCGTCGCCTTTAGGGGTGTGCTTGCCTACAGAATAACCGGCGAGCCGGCGCGGCTTTCTTTCGCGTCTTATCCCGTTTATTTGCATCCCGAGGTGCTGCCTGTAGCGGACGATGTGCTTGTGGATGGCGGGGCTTTTACGGGCGATACCCTGCGGTACCTGCTGCCGAGGCTTGGTTGCCTGCGCGGCGTGGCCTTTGAGCCGGATGCGGACAACTATGATCGGCTTGTCTGCACCATAAAAGAGCTGGATCTGGCCAAATATGTGCGCCCCATTCAGGCCGGGCTTTGGCATGAGGATGGAGAAGTAAGCTTCAAGCGTCTGGGAGACTCTTCGCATATCGTAAGTTGCGGCGCTGCGGAGCAAGCGGCGGCTATTGCCGTGCGCAGCCTTGACAGCGTTGCTAAAAGCTTTTTTCTGCGCCCCGGTTTTGTGAAGCTGGATATTGAGGGAGCTGAATTTGAGGCCTTGCAAGGCGCGGAACGCACTCTGGCGGCAGCTAGGCCCAAGCTGGCGGTGTGCCTGTACCATCGGCCGGAGCACCTATGGCAAATTCCCTTGTGGCTTCACGAGCGCGGCTACAGCGACCTCTACCTGGGGCACCACAGCGACGGCTACTCCGTGGCTCTTGATACGGTGTTGTACGGACGGGCCGCCGCGTTTTAAAAACGCCAGATTTTTCTGCCCGCAAGCCAGTGTGCCCGCGTGTAATCCTTTGGCCTGTTTGGCGCAGTTTGATAACTTATGCGTTACGCGCAGGCGTGAATTACGCGCAGCGTCGCAAAAAAGTAGCGTTTGCCTTCAATATAACAGGTATGGAGAGTATATGAGAACGTTGGGCAACATTTTATGGCATTTTCCGTTTTTCGGTTTTGTTGATGCGCTGGCAATGTTTGTTTATGGCACGTTGTTAACCATCTTGGTTATTCCCGCCCCTATCGGCCTTGGGCTGATACAGTATTCAAAATTTCTGCTCCTGCCTTTTTCATACGCCATGGTCAGCAAGAATGATTTGCAGCTTGCGCAAAATAAATACTGGAAGACATATTCCGTTGTAATAATGATTTTTTATCTGCCTTTCGGCTGCATATTCGCTTTTGTGGCTGCACTTCAGGTAGTTGGGCTTTGCCTGACCATTGTTGGCATTCCGGCTGCTTTGGTCATAGCAAAATCCATCGGCACGCTGTTCAACCCCGTGGGTAAGGTGTGCGTGCCGGTTGCCGTTGCCCAATCCATTGAAAGCGAAAAATCCCAAAAGTTTGTTGAGCAGTACCATAAACAGGCTGGCTCCGGTAAAGGCGTCTGAGGCTATAACCTGTTGCCGCGCCCTTTACGGTTGTGCTGGCGTCAAACAGGGTATGTGCAATATAAAATACAGGGCAGCAGTTTTTTGGCGGGCGGCGCATCAATGGGGCGCTTATGCCGCCAACAGGGGCATAAAGGTATGCACTGCATTGCTGGCGCGAGCCTACCCGCCTGCATGGCCCGGTATCCTGCAATACACAATAACCACCAGTTTTGAGGGAGGTCATTATGCATTGTTCGCACTCCATGTGGTTTGTTAAAAAATGTAACGTCATTTTGCGTAACGCCCAACATTTGCAAAAGACGTGCTATACAGAGTATGTTGAAGGCAAATTGTTCACTGCCTACGATTGAAACGCACGCGGAGCATGATGAGCAGAATACTTGTAATTGATGATGATGAAGGCCTGTGCAGGCTTATTGCCGGTGGTCTGGAGCTGGAGGGTTTTTCATGTGCTTTCGCGCATAGTGGTACCGATGGCATTAACCTGCTGCAAACTGAAACCTGGGATTTGCTGGTGCTGGACATAATGTTGCCGGGGTGCAGCGGGCACGATGTGTTGCGCTTTGTGCGCGGCAGCCAGAACGCTTCTGCTTTGCCCGTGCTTATGCTTACGGCCAAATCGGACGAGATGGATCGCATTGCCGGTTTGGAAAACGGGGCTGATGATTATTTGACCAAACCGTTCAGCCTTAAGGAGCTGGCCGCCAGAATACGGGCCATACTGCGCAGGGCCGAGCTTGGCGGCAGGCGCAGTTCCGCCTCTTCTGTAAAGACGCTTGGAGATATTGCGCTTAATTGCGCCAGCCTGCGCGTTACACTGAATAACGAAATTGTGTCCGCAACCCCGCTGGAGTTTCAGTTGTTGGAAATACTTGTGGATAATGCAGGGCAGACCGTATCGCGCGAGTATTTGTCGCAAGAGGTGCTTGGGCATGGCCTTAGCCCGTTTGCGCGCACCATTGATGTGCACATAAGCCGCATACGCGCCAAGATAGGCAACTACCCCGATGGCAGCCCCCGTATAAAATCGGTGCGCGGGGCTGGCTATATTTATTTGCTGGAAGGCGGTTTATGAAAACAGTCTGGCACAATACGAGCTTTTTTTGGAAGGTATACCTCAGCGCCATTTTGCTGATTATATCTACCGTTTTTGTGGCTGAAATGTCTGAGGACGCTATTCCCTATGTTACGGACCACCGCAGGCTGAGTCACTCTGAGTTGGAGGCCCTGCTGGACGAGTACGCCGGTTCAGGCCATAACGCCGCGGAGTGGCGCGAGCGCATGCGGGCGCAAGGCATATGGCTGCTGGATGTAAACCTTGCGTCTTTCAATAACCTGTCACTCCCCGCTGAAGGCGAAATTCACGTTATAGATCTTTTGCCGGACAGTGACGACTGGGCTGACGAGTGGGTGTTTGTGGAGCGCCTGCTGCCGGATGGGCGCCTGGTGGCCATGGGGCTGCCGGAGCCAATTTATTCAGATTTTTTGGATGCCGTTTTGTGGTTTGGCATTATCGCCGCTTTTGCCGGGGCTGGCTGTTACGCTTTATCCAAGTTTCTTTCGTCGCGACTTAGCGATATCTTCGTCGCTACCCGCCGCCTGGCCGCCGGTGATATGAAAACTCGCGTTGCCGTTGCGGAAGAGGGCGGCGACGAGATTTCCGACTTGGGCCGTCTTTTTAATAAAATGGCTTATAGTGTGGAACAGGCCATGGAAAACGAGCGCCGGCTGCTTTATGACATATCGCATGAAATGCGCTCGCCCTTGGCCCGCATGCAGCTTGCCGTTGAGTTGCTCCGGCGCAATGACAAAAAAAGCGGTGAATATATGGATATGCTGGAAGGCGATATTGCCCGCATGACCGCAATGATGAACAACATAATGGAGCAGGACGCGAGTACGGTTATTTCAGGCGCATTTCTGGAGGAATTTGACCTGTGCGCCATGCTGGATGATGTGATAGAACTGGCTAATTTTGAAATGCGCAAGAATGGCCGTAACACACATTGCGCGCTTACCTTGCGCCCTGATGCGGAAGTGCGCATACACGCGGCTCAGGGCCTTGTGGAGCAGGCGGTGCAAAACCTGCTGGGTAACGCTTTGCGGTACTCGCCCGAAGGCGGGCAGGTGGATGTTTTGCTGGAGCTTTTTACCGGCAGGGGCGATGAAGGGCAAAATTTGGAATATGCGCGTGTAACTGTGCGCGACTATGGGCCAGGCGTGTCCGTGGAGCATTTGCCCAAACTGTTCCGGCCTTTTTTCAGGGTTGAAGGCGCGCGCGATCAAAAATCCGGCGGTGTAGGGTTGGGGCTGGCCTTGGCCGCGCAGTACATCAAGCGGCACCGGGGCACTATAGCAGCCAGCAACAGCTTGCCAGGTCTGGCGGTAAGCGTAACGTTGCCGCTAAGGCCATATTGATGCCGCATGCGCGTTCGCTTTGCGGCGCTGACAACCCCTGCAAAAACATAGCGTCAGCAATCCCTAAAATATCTGCCTGATGGAAAACTCCAGCCTTTGCTTGCTGTAGTCCCTGTTCCATACGTTGGAGCGCCGGTTGGTGTAGACATAGCTGATGGCCGGAGAAAACCCCATATATTCCCAATGGCGGTTAGAGAGGCGGATAAGCCCCTGAAAGGTGTTGTCTTTGCGTCTTTTCTCCTCAATGTATCCATCATCGGTTATAAACCAGCTTGGGGCCTTGTATATGGAGCGCTGCCAGCTAAGGGCCGCGTAGGCGGTAATGCCCAGCGGAAATTCATTAAAATAGCCAAGGTTGCAGCCCCAATATTCAGTGGCGTAGCTTTTTTGCAGCGTATCGTCATTGCCGTAATTGCCTCCTGCGGAAACAAAGCTTTTGGCTGTGAGCACCCAGCGTAAATCGGCGTAGAAGTTGAAGGTGTTGCCCTTCAGTAGATCATCCACAAAATCGTCCTGGTAGCGGTTGCGCGCATAATCCAGGCCCGCGTCCAAGGCCAGACGGCGTGTAAGGTCAAATGAGCTTTGCAGTTGCGCCCCGTAGCTCTGGCTGTATTCCGCGCCGCCCGCCCAGCGTTTTTTGAAAAGAGGCTGCAAGGTAACTTCGCCGCGCTTGAATACAAAGCGCGGGCCGGAAGCGATGTTTATGGAGTTGTCGTCAAAGCGGCTGCCGGAAAAATCCAGTATTGAAGCCCCGGCGGTGGTTTTAAGGCCAAGGTTTCGGGTAAGGCGCGCATAATAGCCGCCGTTAAGCCCAAGGCGCAGCCCAACTCCGGACTCCTCTTCTTCAAGGTCGCGGCAGAGCAGGCCATATGTTGTGTTAATACACTCGCGCGTTTCGCCCGAGGCGGTGTTCAGGTTGGAGTCCGGCACCAGGCCCACATTCGCGGATAAAGCCCACTTTTTTTGCCTGCGGATTGCCTCAAGAAACATCTCTATTTTTTCATTTACTTCCGGAGGTATGCTCTTGTCCCCCTGCACCAGCCGGAAGTTGAAGTCGGCCTTGTCAAAATCCTGATCTTTAAAATACGCCAAAGCCAGCTCAAGGCGCACGCGGGAGAGTTGCGGGAAGCGGTTAAGAATGGCCAGATACATTTTTATGGCTTTGCCGTATTCTTGCCGCAGGGTATAAATATTGCCCAGCCTGAAAAGAGCCTCCACGCGTATTTCCATTTGCGGGCTTTCCAGCAGCAGGGTGTACAGTTTCGCGGCCTCGTCCATGCGCCCCCGCGCGAACAGGGCATTGGCGAGGCGCGCGGCTTCAAGGTCCGATACCCTTATACCGGCGGTGGGGGCGCTTGCGCCATTTGGCGCATCTTGCGGCGCTGCCGTGCCGTACGCCTGCCCGTGGCTGCCCGTATTAACGGCGTCATGCGCCTTGGCCGGCGGGTAGGGAGAGCGCGTAGCGCTTGTATCGGCTGAGGCGTCTGTCTCGCTACGGGCCTGGCCAGCCCGCGCCTCTCGCGCGGGCTGGCCAAAGGCCGCCAAGATGATGAGCAGGGCGACAAGGGTTTTCATTACATAATCCATCCCCATAGCAATTAGTTTTGAGATTGCCGCTTGGCGGAGGGGAAAGCGCGGAGCCTTTGCACCGGCCTGCCTGCGCCAATCCCGCCGTTTTTGTTACGCTTTACTTCACACCGCCGGAGCGTTTTGGCGGAGGCATAATTTCACGGTTAAAATGCCCTAGGTGCTGTTTCTAAAAAGACGGATTTTGTTCCCTGGCAAGGAAAGCGCCGATTTTTGTCCAGGGATAGTACTCTGATGGTACAGCCCTGGACAAAAATCGGCGCTTGACGCAGTCCAGGGGGCAAAAGACGCTTTTTATAAACAGCACCTAGTGACCGGTTATGGTTATTTCACGCCAAAGGCTATATCCACATCAATCCTTTTGCCATTGCCCTGGTAATGCTCTATTTCCGCCGTGCCCGTGGCTTCGGTGGGTGAGGTGGAGGCCGGGCCGTAAAACTGGCCGTCCACGTCAAAATCATTGCGAGGGCTCACATTGCCGTCAAAATCTATGCCGGTGGTGTTGGCCTGTACGGTTTTAGTCAGAGTGCTGGTGTCGGTATCCTCAAACGAGCCGTTGCTTCTGAGGGCAAGATTGCCAAAGGCGAAGTTGTAGAAATTGGCGAAGTTCAGGTCAAGGTTGGCCTTACGGGTTGCCAAATCCAGATTAAGCGAGGCGGTGCCGTATATTTCCGCCCCGGTTCCGGCTGCATCGTCACCACCGCCTGCCGCGACCTCGCGCACCACGCCCATGGCATTGCCGGTATAGCTCGCGGTGCCGGCGTTAGCTGTAAAATAGGCCTCACGACCGCTGCCGCGCATCTCATCGGTAAGGTTCTCCGGGTCGTGCATGAGGGTGCGGTCCGCATTTACTCCATTTATGGTGCCGGTAAAGGTGCTGGTAGTCTTCCACATGCCGAAATCGGCAAATTCCAGCCCCATTTTCTTGCCGCCTACTTCCATAATATTGGTGGTTTCGTAAACGCCGTTCACCAGCCCGGCGGCGGTGGCGCGGTTGCTTATGACAACCGGGCCGCTGTCTTCCACGGCCCGCAGGTAATTGCCCGCATCATTAAAGTCGTCCGGTATGGAGCCGGTGCCGGTGGAAATATGGAAGCTGCGCATGGAATCGGCATCGCCCAGCACGTCGCGGTTATCCACATCGCGGTAGGTAAACATTATACCGCTGGCATCGCGCTGGATAAGCACATAGTCGTCGGCTGGGTTGTCGGGGTTGCCGTCACGCTCGATTATGTTGGCGGTTTCGTTGGCCGGCGGGCGCGAGAATATGTTGTATTCAGCCGGATCAATAGGATCGGGCGGGGCAGGGGCGGCGCTGGAGCTTCCTCCTCCATCGCCGCCGCAGCCTGTTAACATGCTTGCTATAAGCGCGGCATAAAGCATAAATCTTTTCATAATTCCTCCTGGCGCATCCCGCTTGGTAAAAACGCATATATTTGCGCTGCCTCTGCCGACGGCGGGAAAATGTCCGACAGGGCGCTTGCATATGTTATGTAATATGAATATAGGCGCGCAGCATTCTTTTGTTCCGCGCGTTTACACTTCTTTACAAATTCGACGGCAGTAACCGTAAATGCTGTTGCGCCGCATGATGCTGAAAGTTTGTTATTTTAAGTCGGAAAATATTGATGCCGTCTGTCAGGTTAAAGCTTCCGGCATTGTGATTAAAAATGATCTGGAATAGCTTTCAGGAATGAGGCAGTTGGTGATGGACTATGAAAAATATTACAAATTTTACATGATTCATTGAAAAAATGTAAAAATATCGTTGCATTTTTGCAATGCATATTTTAATAAATAAATTATTATCAAATAGATATGTTTACAGTTGCAAAATTGCACCTCGCATTTTCGTTGCATTTTTGCCACATGCCAAAGGATGTTCAATGCTCCCAAAAAACCTGGAGAATGTCCTCCATGCCTTGCATGACGCCATTTGCATAAGCGACAAGAGCGGCACCGTGATCTTTATAAACGAGCCGCATACACGCCTTACCGGCATTAAGCCGGAGGAAATTGTCGGCTACCATGTAAACGAAACTGTCCGGCTTGGCCTTTACGATACCGTGCTCAACCCCGAGGTGGTGCGCACCAGGCAGCCTGTGGTAAAAGTGCAGCATGTGCGTTCAGGCAAGACGCTGGTGCTTGAGGGTACGCCGGTATTTGATGAAAACGGCGAGGTATCACTTGTTGTCACCATAATAAGGGACATTACCAAACTTACCGAAATGCAGGAGCAACTGGCCTCGCAAAACGAGCTGCTGGAAACTTTCAAGGCCCTGAACAGCCCGCAGGACGGTGAAATTTCCACTCCGCAAATTCTCAACAGCGCCGCTATTCGCCGTGTTTACGGCCAGGCCCGCGTTATAGCCCCCACCGACGCCACCATTTTGCTGCTGGGTGAAACAGGAGTAGGTAAAGACGTGCTGGCGCGCCATGTGCACAAAACCAGCGAGCGTAGCGGGCCGTTTATAAAGGCTGATTGCGGCAGTATACCTGATACCCTCATAGAAACAGAGCTTTTCGGCTATGCGCCGGGTACCTTCTCCGGCGGCAGCAAACACGGCAAAGTGGGCCTTATTGAGGCAGCGGCTTCCGGCACTCTGTTTTTAGACGAAATAGGCGAGCTTCCGCTAAGCATGCAGTCGCGCCTTTTGCGCGTGTTTCAGGATAAAGAGGTTCAGCGCGTGGGCTCCACCGCCAGCCGTAAGATTGACGTCCGTTTTGTAGCGGCAACCAATAAGAACCTGGATAAAGAGGTGGCTGCCGGGCGTTTTCGCGAAGACCTCTATTACCGCCTTAAAGTGGCCGTGCTTACCGTGCCGCCCCTACGCGAGCGTAAGTCCGATATTTTGCCCATGGCGCGTGGGTTTGTGGCCTATTACTGCAAAAAGTACAATCGCCGTGTCAGCCTTTCGGATGCGGCGGAAGAACGCCTTTTAGAGTATTCCTGGCCCGGCAATGTGCGCGAGCTGGAAAATACCCTGCAAGGCCTTGTGCTCACGTGCGATCGCAACAAAATAGAAACAACGGATCTGCCTTTCTATAGCCAACGCAGCCAGCGTAAGGAAAGCGAGCTGGAATTGCTGATTCAGCTAGATAAGCCTGCGGGCTTTAAAAACGTTATGCGCGGGCTGGAGCAGCGTGTTTTGAAAATGTATATTGATAAATGCGGCTCAGTAAGCGAGGCCTCAAAACGGCTTGGCATTGATAAAAGCACAATTTTTCGCAAACTTAAGGACTAATTTAGGCGTATCAGCACGCTTCGGCGCCGCCGCAAGGGCTTTATGCCTTTGTGGCGGCGCTGCCTTGTTTTTGCTCCATTCCCACTAGGTGCTGTCTCTAAAAAAGCGTCTTTTTCCCCCTGGATAGCGTCAAGCGCTAATTTTTGTCCAGGGTTGTACCATTGGAGTACTATCCCTGTCCTAAAATCGACGCTTCCCTTGCCAGGGGGCAAAATCCGTCTTTTTATAGATAGCCACTTGGCATCATAGCTGTAGCATGCCATGGGGTACCTTTCAGCCTCCCTCAATACACATCGCATTGCGCGCAACTACTTGCAATAACAGCGTTTAGTTATGGGTTTTCATGTAAATCACCAAATAATCACATTTTTTTATATCATGGCATATGTATTGCTAAAGTGATTTCGGCATGTGAAGACTGTTTTTGTTACAAGCAAGTAGTTATTACTACTGCAATTCGCTGTATTTATTTTATAACAAGCGACTAATCGTATGCTAAATTCTGAATACAAACTGAATTACATTTCAGTACCTGCTTTGCAACAGTTACAGCATCATGCAAAATTGGTAGTATTTAGACAAAAATATTCAATATCTATAAAATTATTTTTATATATACATCGCTTAATAAGCTTATTGCGTATTAAAAATAAATACACAGTATTATATCTTCAATCTATAGCAGCGCATAAAAGCAATGCTTACCACATAAAATTCATTTCACACTTGTTTATAAAATATATTTTAGCGGTTTTTTCCAAACTTATTTGTATGGTATTCACTATTATGTTGCCTGTAAAGTTTGGTTATATGAATAAAACACAAGTCTGCTAACGTTATTTTTTAGCGTGAATAACGAGTTTCCACATATGCGCTCTGCCCTGCCTATAGTGTAACGGTATGTGCGCCCATGGTTAAAAGTGCTGATTTGGCACGCTTAAAAAAATATAGTTCTCCGGCCGGCCGGCAACGGATCTCTATAAATTGAAAACTATAATTAACACGGAGAGATAAAATGAAAATTGGTTTTATCGGTCTTGGTCTTATGGGCGGCCCTCTTGCCCGCAACTTGATTCGTGCCGGTAAAGATGTTCTTGTATTTGACCTGAGCAAAAACGCCATTGAGCGGAGCCTTGCCGCCGGAACAAGCGGAAAAGCCGCATCATCCGCCGCCGAATTGGCCGGGTGCGACCTTGTTTTCACCAGCCTTCCGCTACCGCAGCACATAAAAGGAGTAATGGAAGGCCCTGACGGACTTTACGCCAAAATGAAGAGTGGAGCGGTGCATATAGAACTTTCCACCATCGACCCGCAAACAGCCGAAAGTCTGGCCGCCACGGCTGGTAAAAAAGGCATTGGCTATATTCAGTGTACCCTGGGTAAAACCCCGGCACAGGCTGAAAAGGCTGAAGAACCCATGTTTATTGGCGGGGACAAGGCCCTGGTGGACGGGCTGAAAGATATTTTCAAAATTATCGGTCAGGGCGTGTACGTGGGCTCCATTGCCGCCTCTTGCGCCGTAAAACTTATTTCCAACATGATTGGCATGACCAACCTGGCCGTGCTGGCCGAGGGCATTCGCGTGGGTGAGAAAGCCGGGCTTGATCGCAAGCTCCTGCTGGAACTTCTTACCGATACAGGCGCCCGCAGCTTTCAAATGGACGTGCGCGGCCCGTGGATTGCCGCCGATGATTTCAACGCCCGCTTCGGCCTTGATCTGGCCCTTAAAGACGTAAGGCTGGGGGTGGAAATGGCCCAGGCTTGGGATCTGCGCCTCGAAGCCATGGAGGCCGCCCTGGCCTATTACAAGAAAGGCTCGGCTGCCGGGTACGGTAAAGAAGATTGCAATGCCGTTTACAAGGTAATCGGCAAATAAACATAAATGCAGCGCATTATTTTTAAAGTTACGCGCTGATGAAATGAGTGGTTTTTTCCGCAAGGGTCCGCGTGCGAATCCTTGCCATGCAATAGACGCAGGCGGGCTTTGCCAGCCTTTAAAAGACTATTTCAAGCGTTAACCGCAAAAGAGGAGGAACATTTTTTCGTCTCAAAGCAGATTATGCCTGAAATGCTTGTTCGCGGGCATTTCACGCAAAGCTTACGCCACCCCCAACCGGGTATAAGCGCAACGCTTAGCCCGCATTAACCTAAATGGAGAGACGTAATGATTAGGCGCATTATTGTAATTACACTGGCAAGCGTGATGTTGCTTGCCGCCACGGCTCAGGCCGCTCAATACAAAAAAATGACCATACGCGCTGCCACCGCCAACCCGCAGGGCAGCCTGCACGTTACAGCCATTGAAAAGTTCAAGGAAATTGTCGAAAAAGAATCAGCCGGAGCCATTACCGTACAGACTTTTTACGGCGGCTCCATGGGTGACGAGCAGGCCAACGTAAAGCAGTTGCGCACTGAAGAATTGCACCTGACAGTAGTGGCCTGCGGCAACCTTACGCCGTTTTCGCCCCGCGCCTCCTTGTTTATTCTGCCTTACATGTTCCCCACCCTTGATGACGCTTACAAACTCTTTAACAACAAAGGTTTTATGGGCAAGCAGGCCGACCAGATAGCCAAAGAAAGCGCGGCACGCCCCTTGGGTTGGCTGGTGGGCGGCTATCGCGTGCTCACCAACTCCAAGCGTCCGGTAAAAAGCATGGCCGATTTGCAGGGTCTTAAAATCCGCGTGCCCGCAGTGGAAATTCAGCTTGACGCCTTCCGCTCTTGGGGCGTTGAGCCTCACCCGCTGGCCTGGACGGAAACCTTTAACGGCCTGCAACAGGGCGTTGTTGACGGGCAGGAAAACCCGCACGGCGTAAACCGCGACCAGAAGTTCTGGGAAGTACAAAAATACATCAGCGATTTGCACTATATGCTCTGGGTAGGTCCCATGCTGGTGAGCGAGCGCTGGTACCGCAAGCTGGACGCGCCAACCAGGGCGCTTATAGACAAGGCCGCGACCGAGGCCTCCCATTATGAATGGAAGTGGTCTGAAGCCGACGTTGAAAAAGCTCTTAAGCAGTGCCAGGATCACGGCATGAAGGTTGATGCCTTGCAGGATGAGAGCCAGTGGATTGCCAAAGCCCGTGGCATTTGGCCCAAGTATACAGGTAAAATCGGCGGACAGGCCGTTGTTGATGAAGCCCTGGCCACTATGAAAAAATAAGTATTGTGCAGCAGGCCCTTGCCTGGCTGGGCTTTTGGCCCGGCAAGGGCCCCCCGGCCGGGGGTACGCTTTTTCCCGCAAGCAGGCCAAACCTGCCTCTCCCGGTTTTTCAGCCAGTATCGCTTAACTCCGGTTTGAGCTGGCTTCACCAAGCAACGCGTGGGGGATATGACCAGTGCTACGCAAAATTTACAACAACTTTGAAGAATACTTTTGTGCCTTCACAATGGCTATTATGGTAATGTGCCTGATGGTACAGGTGCTTATCAGGGTTATTGCCGGGTCCAGCCTGGCCTGGACTGAAGAGCTGAGCCGCTACAGCTTTTTGTGGTCGGTGTACCTTGGCATTGCCGTTGTTGCCAAACGTAACGCCCATGTGCGGGTAACCGCGCAATTCATGTTAATGCCCAAAAAAGTGCAAATTATTTTCCGGGCCATTGCCGACATTATCTGGATCGGCTTCACCCTTTATATCGCTTACCTCAGTTGGACTGTCATAAAAGACAGCATGGAATTTCCTGAAATTTCGCCTACCCTGCAAATCGCCAAGCATTGGGTTGAACTTATCATACCAGTCGGATTTGTGATTATGTCGTGGCGCGTTGTTGAGGTTTGGATAAACAATATAAAACATGGCACGCTCAATGAGATGGTGCGGGACGAGGAGGGCGTATAAATGGAGGTTTCAACCCTTACCGTCGTCGTTATAAGCATGTTCGCGCTGTTTCTGCTGGGCCTGCCAATTTTCGCAAGCCTGATGATTGCCGCGACCTTGGGTCTGCTGGTTGGCGGCGAACTGCCTTTATCTGTCGTTCATAACTCGTTATTTGACGGGCTGAACCTTTTTCCGTTGCTGGCCATACCTTGCTTTGTAATTGCCGGTACCTTGATGGAGTTCGGTAATATTACCGGCCAGATTGTAGACGTGCTAAAACAGCTTGTGGGCCGCATGCATGGCGGCCTGGGCATTACCACAATTTTGGCCTGTACCTTTTTTGCCGCCATTTCCGGTTCCGGTCCCGGCACTGTGGCCGCTGTGGGCACTTTGCTCATTCCGTCAATGGTGCGTAACGGCTACAGCCCCACCTACGCGGCTGCGGCAGCTTCATCCGGCGGTACCATAGGCATTCTTATTCCACCATCCAACCCGATGATTATTTACGCAATTTTGGGTAACCTTTCGGTAACCACCATGTTTACCGCCGGTTTCGTGCCCGGCTTCACCGTGGCCGTCTGCATGACCTTTACGGCCTGGCTTATAGCCAGAAAACACGGCTTCAAAGGCGCTGCCGACGCGCCACCCTTCAGCCCTAAAGTATTTCTTAAAAGCTGTTTCAGAGGGGGGCCTGCCTTGGCCACGCCTTTTATCATTTTGGGTTCCATTTACACCGGTTATGCTACCCCGGTTGAAGCCTCCATCGTGGCCATTTTATGGTCGCTTATTGTGGGCTTTGTTATAAACCGCAGCCTCAAGCCGGTGCACCTTTATTATGCGCTGCTGGCCGGCGTGGCTACTTGCGGATCGGTGCTTATTATTGTGGGCACTTCCACCCTGTTCGGCAAAGTGCTTACCTTTGAAGAGGCGCCGCAAAAACTTACCGCCATGGTGCTTGAAGTTTCCAGAAACCCGCATGTGGTATTGTTAATGATCATAGGCGTGCTCATAATTTTGGGTATGTTCATGGAAACCCTCTCCACCATAATCATCCTCATGCCCGTGCTTATGCCAATGCTGGGCGAGCTTGGCATAAATCCGATTCATTTCGGCATAGTTTTGGTGGTAACCAACGAAATGGCCTTGCTTACGCCGCCCTTGGGCGTGAATATATTCGTTTCGTCAAGTATTGCCCGTATTCCCATAGAAAGAGTGGCAGTGGGCGTGTTGCCATATCTGGCGGCCTTGCTGCTATGCGTGCTTTTCTTTGCCTTTGTGCCTGATTTTGTGCTTTGGTTGCCAAATTTGCTTAACATGCCGACAACATCCATGTAAAAAAAACGGGCCAGCTCTTGCTGGGCCGTGATAAAATAAAGGAGAATGACAAATGGAACTTAAGGATAAAAACCTTTTCAAGCAGGAATGTCTTGTGGACGGCAAATGGGTAAAAGCCGCCAGCGGCAAGACCATTGAAGTGCGCAACCCTGCCGACGGCTCGCTGGTTGGCACCGTGCCCAGCCTGAGCAAGGCGGAGGTGGAAGGCGCCATTGCCGCCGCCGAAAAGGCCTGGCCCGCCTGGCGCGCGCTTACCGCGCTGCAGCGCTCGGCCATTATGAAAAAATGGTCAGAGCTTATTCGCGCAAACCTTGACGACCTGGCCGTGATAATGACCACGGAAATGGGCAAGCCCCTGGCCGAATCCAAGGGTGAGCTCGGCTTGGGCCTTTCGTACATCGATTGGTTTGCCGAAGAAGGCAAGCGCATATATGGCGAAGTCATCCCCTCGCCATGGCCCGGAAAGCAGCCCATTACCATGCGCCAGCCCATTGGCGTTACGGCCGCCATTACGCCATGGAACTTTCCCATGTCCATGATAGCCCGCAAAGCCTCCCCAGCCTTGGCCGCCGGTTGCCCGATGATTATCAAGCCCGCCAGCTATACCCCTTACTCCGCTCTTGCCGTGGCCGAGCTGGCCCTGCGCGCTGGCGTGCCCGCCGGTATTCTTAGCGTTATAACCGGCGCTTCGGGTGAAGTTGGCGACGCCATCTGCAAAAGCCCCATTGTGCGCAAGCTCAGCTTTACCGGCTCAACCGCCGTGGGCAAGCAGCTTATAGCTAACTGCGCCGATACCGTGAAAAAAGTATCCATGGAGCTTGGCGGCAACGCCCCCATGATTATTTGCCCCGATGCCGACGTTGATTTGGCGGTTAACGGCACCATGGGCTGCAAATTCCGTAACGCTGGCCAAACCTGCATTTGCGTAAACCGTGTTTTTGTGCATGAAAGCATTCATGACGAATACGTGTCCAAGGTGTTGGAAAAGGTTAAAGCCATTGTGGTGGGCAACGGCATGAAAGCAGGAGTTACTCAGGGCCCGCAGATAGATGCCAAGGGCCACAAGGCCTTGCAGGAATTTGTGGATGATGCCGTTAAAAAAGGCGCTAAGGTTGAAATAGGCGGCAAAAACTCCGAACTGGGCGGCCTTTTCTACCAGCCGACCGTGCTTACCGGCGTGAAGCCCGACATGCGCGTGTTCCGCGAAGAAATTTTCGGACCTATTCTTCCGGTAATCAAATACAAGACTGAGGAAGAAGCCATAAAAATGGCCAACGATACCGAATACGGCCTGGCTTCTTACGTGTTTACCAGCGGGTTGGGCAGCTTTTACCGCGTGGCTTCGGCTTTGGAATACGGATTGGTTGGCGTTAACGAGGTCGGCCTCGCCACCGGCGAAGTGCCTTTTGGCGGCGTAAAAATGAGCGGTGTGGGACGCGAAGGCGGACGCCAGGGCATTGAAGATTACGTTGAGACCAAATACATTTTGCTCTCCGGCTTGGATAAGTAACTACAAGAACAACCGGAAAACCGCCCCGCGCCAATAGACGTATATTGCACCATTCGCCTGTGGCAGGACGGCGTCATGAAAAAGCCCCCAACCAATTGGGGGCTTTTTCCCGCCGATTAATTTTTATTCACCGTTATATTGTAGGTAACGCTTTTGGCCGGTTTTTTTCCATCCTCCCACGGTCTTTGGTAAACCAATGTAAGCTTGCCGGAACCAACAGCTTTGGCCTTGAAAATCCACAGGCTGGTGCCGCCGGAGCCAACCCGCCCTCCCTCGGCGGAATCCGGCGTATATTGCTCTGGCCCGTCCTGCCGCATAAAGCTGGGAATTTCCGCCACCTTCCAGCTAAAACCAGTGGTGGGGTTGGCGGCCAGCGAGATACTTGCAGCCTGGTTCACGGCCAGCTCAAAGGCATTGCCGTTATCTGCCTCATTTAACAACAGCGGGGCTTGCGCCGAGCCGTTAGGGCAAGCGCAGGCGGCCAGCATAAATATGGCGGAAATTAACAGAAACATACGCTTAATACACATATATCGCTCCAATAATCTTTAGGTTTCAGGCTTAAAACCTTACTACAATTATTTCATGCCGCAGCGTATCAGGTTACCGCGCCCCAAGCCGTATGCCTGTATGTACAGCGCCAAAGCCTAACCAACCTTGCGCGCCGGACGGCAAAATTATGCTTGTAAGGCGATTGCGGGACGGATTCCATTATTACCCGGATTGTCTGATTGCTGTCCAGTTTTTTTAATAAAGCCGCCTGGGCGTGGGGAGCTTGCTTACGGCGTGCCGTACCGCCATGTTTGGACGGTTTTAACAATATAATCAGGATAGACGCGTTTCTGGCGGCGTTTGGCGGGAGAGCATGGCTTGCACTGTTTTCAGCAGTACTACGCGGTCTATGGGTTTTGATATATGGCCGTCCATTCCGGCGCTGAGGCTGGCTTCTATATCTTCCACAAAAGCGTTGGCGCTCATAGCTATTATGGGTATGTTACGGCCTTTTTCAGTGTTGCGTATGTTACGGGTGGCAGTCAGTCCGTCCATTTCCGGCATTTGAATATCCATGAAAATAAGATCGTATTTTTCCGGATTGGCCGCAAATTTTTCGCAGGCCTGAAGGCCGTTTTCGGCATAGTCCATGGTCACGCGGGTATCTTCAAGCAATGCGGACACTATTTCGCGATTAATCTCCACATCTTCGGCCAGCAGAATGTGCTTGCCGCTAAAGTCGTATTCCGGCATATCTTCAGGGGTATCCTGCGGGGGCGCTTCTTCCGGCGCGGCCTCGGCCGTAATTGTAAACACAAAACTGCTGCCGCCTTGCGGGTTAGGCTGGTACCAGATGCTGCCGCCCATAAGCTCAGCCAGATTTTTGCTGATGGAAAGACCAAGCCCCGTGCCGCCATAACGGCGCGATATGCTGTTGTCGGCCTGCGCGAAAGAGTTGAACAGCTTTTCCGCCGCTTGGGCCGAAATGCCTATGCCGGTATCGGTAACCATCGTCTCAATGGTAAATGACGCGCCATTATGCTCACGCAGCCTTGCGGATACGGAAATATCGCCGCCCTCCGGGGTAAATTTTACGGCGTTGCTTACCAGGTTGGTAAGCACTTGGGTGTACCTGAACCTGTCTGTCCAGATGACGGGGGGCACTTCTTTATCCACCAGCATAGAGAGCGTAAGGCGTTTTTCCTCCACTTTTACCCAAAACACTTTGGAGACGTTTTCGAAAACTTCCTGAATGGAAAAACTGGCGCGCTCAAGCTCTATTTTATTGGCCTCTATTTTGGCCATATCCAATACGTTGTTTATAAGCTCCAGCAGGTTTTTAGAGGCATGGTCAATTTTATCAAGGCAGCTTCTTATTTTGGCGCTGTCGTTGGTATGCTCGGCAATTTGCACCATGCCTATTATGGCATTCATTGGCGTGCGCATCTCGTGGCTCATGTTGGACAAAAATTCCGTTTTGGCCTTGTTGGCGGCCTGGGCCGCTTCCAGCATTTTTTCCGAGCGCCGGGTCATTTCGGCCATATTATCCATCATTCTGTTCAGGCGATCTTCCATAATACCGAACTCGTCATGCTCGGTTATTTCAATGCGCTCGCGCAAATCGCCGGAGGCGGCCTTATCGGCAAAATGGTTTACCTTGTCGGCCACTTTTTTCAGGCTGCGCGCGACCAGAGCAATGCATACTATTACAAGCAGCAGGCCCATAACCGGCACCAGGGCCAGGGGCACGGCCAGGTTATATGCCGATTCTCCAAGCTCCGCCGTGTCTATCATTACCACCAGATGCCAGCCGGTTTCTTCTATTTTGGCGAAAAAGGCCCGGCAACTGGCCCCGTTCCAGTCAATTGAGGCCGAGCCACGGTCCATTGCCAGCACCTGCTCGCCCAGCGCGGCCAGATTTTTGTCCCAGTCATCTGTAATGAGCATATCAATGGAGCGGCTGTCATCAAAAAAGGCTATAAACTCGCCATTGGCCCCAAGAATAAAGGCCTTGCCGGTTTTTCCCACCGATATGCCCGATGATATGGCTTTTATGTCGGTAAGGGCCATATCCGATGTTGTGACGCCTAAAAATTTGCCTTGCTTGTCGTAAAAGGGAGCGGAGGCGGTAATCATGGTCACTTGCGCCACTGGGTCGTAATATACGTCGGACCAGACTATCTTGCCGCCGGAGTTTTTGCCGTTACGGTACCAGTTGGTGTCGTGGTAGTCCACTTCGCTGGAGTATTCCGGAGCCCATACGGCTTGCCCGTCTTTAACAAACACATAGGGTCCGAAGTAGCGCAGGTCGTGGTAAAGGGCATATGGTTCAAACCAGATGCCGCCTCCCACCGTATTTTTGTTGGAGGGAATCGCTTTTAGCAGAAATTCCCGCGCCTCGCCACGCTCAACGGATTGCAAGGTGCTGGATTCGGCATATATGGCAAGGCTTTTGGCAATATCGGCGTTGGCTATAAGTTCGGTATCTATACTCAGCTTGGCGGCGCGCAGGCCTTCAATCATGCGCTCGTTAAACTGGGCATCTATTTGCCTGTTGGCCGTGGCATAAATCATAGCCAAATAAATAAGCGTAAACACGGCAACAATAGGCACTACCGAAAGTATTATGCGAGATGCTATGCTTTTGAATTTCATGTGCACGGGTATTTTAGAGAAAGAGGTTTCGGCTACAATATCTACCTTTTGGTCATGCTTTAGCTGATAAGTCAAGTGAAACCGCCTGATAAAGACATATCACCATGTTATTACAAGGAAATACTATTGCCGCGTATTTTTGATTTTTGCCTGGGCGGAAAGAATTTTTAGTACTCCTGCACGCTTTGAGGGTATATTCATTGCAAATTGATTTATTGGCATAGGCAAAGAACCGTTGCGATATTGGCAAACCTGTTTGCGGATCAAGCCCCAGCGCTTTTTTCGCCTAACGGCAATACGGAGGTTTGCATGCAAAATAATTGCAAAAATTTTGCCTTGCATGCAAAAATATTAATTAAACCTTTATACAAAAGAGGATTAGCCATGTACAAAGTAGCGGTATTGGTGGGCAGCTTGCGCAAAGGGTCTTACAATAAGCAACTGGCCAACGGTTTGGCTGAATTGGGCAAGAATATTTTTGAATTCAACTTTTTAAAATTGGAAGAAGTGCCTTTTTTTAATGAAGATATTGAAAACAGCCCCCCCGCTGCGGTGGCCGCCCTTAAAAAGGCGGTGCAAGAGGCCGACGGCCTTTTGATAGTAACGCCGGAATATAACCGCAGCATGCCCGCGCTGGTTAAAAACGCGCTGGATTGGTGCTCGCGCCCTGTTGGCGGCAGTGTTTTGGGCGGCAAATGCGTGGCTTTGGCCGGTATGAGCCCAGGCGCAACGGGTACGGCAGTTTGCCAGTCGCACCTGCGCAGCTTCTTTGGCTTTTTTGACGTGCGCCACATGGGCCAGCCGGAAATTTACCTGAAATACAGCCCGGATTTTTTTGACGCGCAAGGCCGCGTGGCTGACGAAAAAACGCGCAAGTTTTTAGGCGGATTTTTGCAGTCGTTCTCGGCTTGGATAGAAGATCAGTCGGCGTAAGCGCTGTCTGGCGCTTTGATGCGGGCGTGATATAAATATTTATAAATGGTTATCACTTAAGTTATATCACGCGGCCAACTTGAGAAAGTAATAAATCAGCTCCCCCGCATCGCGGGGGAGCTTGCTATAAACCTCTTTTACGCGGTAGAATTACTGGTTTGGGATACTGAACTACTTAAGAGGCTTGTGGCAGAACCACCAGTCGTAGCCTTCATATTCTTGCAGGCGCTTTTGGGCATCGGCCACACATATTGGCGGCCCAACAATCACGCGGTCGCCAATAAGTTCGTTGTTGGGCCAGCCCGCAGGCATGGCTCCTTGGGCGTCGGAGGTTTGCAGGGCTTTTACGGCGCGCAGTATTTCATCCACATTACGGCCCACTTCCTGCGGGTAGTAGAGCATCAGGCGCAGTATTCCGGCAGGGTCCACAACAAATACCACGCGCACGGTGTTGCTGCCTTTGCCTGGGTGCAGCATGCCCAGCTTAAGGGCCAGCGATTCAGTACCGGCGATAACCGGAAAGGTTATTTCCACGCCAAGTTTTTCTTTGATCCAGTCAATCCATTTAATATGCGCGAAAACCTGATCTATGGAAAGCCCCACCAGCTTGCAGCCTAGCGCCTCAAACTCCGCCATGCGCTTTTGAAAAGCCACAAACTCGGTGGTGCACACCGGAGTAAAATCCGCCGGGTGGCTGAACAATACAAACCACGAGCCCTTAAAAGCATCCGGAAATTTCATTATGCCCTGTGTTGTTACGGCTTCAAATTGCGGCAATTTATCGCCCAGCAGGGGCAGGTGGATTTGTTGACTTTCTGACATGATGCTCTCCTTTTTTGAAAAGGTTTATGTAAGTTTTAACAGGAATGATTTCTGTTATCATTTCTATTAAATTATGACAAGAACAAATTATAACATTGGTTCATAGTTACATTTTAGAATAGCGCGGCCGGAGCAAGCTGTTCTGGGATATAATAAGGATACTTTGCGCGGAGAGTAAGGCATGGTTGGATGAGCGGTTATTTTTGGCCGGAGCTGGATTAAACAAATCCGGCTCCGGCTTCTATATTTTTACATTATTCCCAGGCCGTCTGTCGGTGCAGGCAGCCTGGAAGATACGGCTAAACCAGCGAGCCGCTCTTTTTGGAGTATTTTATGATGCCCTCGGCGCATCTGTATGCCAGCGCTCCCACTGTGGCTGTGGGGTTGCAGCCGCCGTTGTGCGCGAAGTTGCCCGCGCTTACCGCGAACAGGTTTTCGGCGTTCCAATGTTGCATGTAGGAGTTTACAACGCTGTCCTCCGGCGTTTTGCCCATAACCGTGCCTCCGGTGTTGTGCGTGCTTTGGTAAGGCTCTATGGTATAGTCTTTGTTGTTGGGTTTGGAGATGATGGAAACCGGCCCCATGGCCTTGACTATGCCTTCAATCTTTTCGGCAAGAAAAGCAAACATGGCCCGGTCCTGCTCCGTGAAGTTGTAGGTCATGCGCAGCAGGGGCAGGCCGTAAACGTCTTTGTAAGTCGGGTCCAGAGACAGGTAGTTGTTCTTGTGCGGCATGGAAGCGCCTTGCGCCCCGACGCCGACGGAGCGGTTGAAGTTGTAGATGGAGGCCTTTTTGAACTCAGCGCCCCAGGCGGGCGTACCTGCCGGGACGGCGTTGGATTCTATGGGCCGTTTGCCGGTTTGCAGCATGGAGATAAGGCCGCCGTGAATGAACCCGAGTTTGGAGTGGTCGAAGTTGTCGCTGTTGAAATCGTCAATGCCCATGCCCAATGCGCCTGCCCCAGAGTAAAGGTTCATTTGATCCTTGAAGAATCCTGTAGTGCCTGGTCCTATCTGGTAGCAGTAGCTTTTGCCCAAAGTGCCCTTACCCGTTGCGGGGTCATACTGCGTGCCGATTTTTGAAACCATCAGCAGTTTGGCGTTGTTCAGCACATAACTGCTTAGCACCACCACATCGGCAGGCTGTATGAACTCTTCGCGCGTAAGGGTGTTCACATAGCGAACGCCGGTTACCTTGTTGCCTTTTTTCATAACTTCCACCACGTTGCAGTCGCAACGCAGCTCAAACCTGCCGGTTTTTTGGGCAATGGGAATGGAGGTGTTGTTGGGGCTGGCCTTGGCATCGTACTCGCAGGCAAATCTTTCGCAAAAGCCGCAGTACATGCAGGGGTTAAGTTTGGCCCCATCCGGCGAGGTGTAGGGGGCGGACGCTATGCCTGCCGGAATCATGTAGGGGTGGTAGCCCTGCCGCTGGGCAGCCTGCTCAAACTTGGCCAGTACCGGAGTTTTGTCCAGCGGCGGCAGCGGGTAGGGCGAAGAGCGTTTGGCGTCAAACGGGCTTACGGAGTGGCCGGAAACGCCTATGGCCTTTTCGAATTTATCGTAATAAGGCTCGAGTTGGTCATAAGTGAAAGGATAGTCCTGCAAAAGATAATCTTTTGACAGTTTGTTGCCGTAACGCTGTTGCGTCATGGTTTTAATCTGAAAATCATAAGGCGTGAAGCGCAGGCACATGCCATTCCAGTGCACGCCGGAGCCGCCAAGGCCGTCGCCCGGCAAAAACGAGCCAAGTTTGCGCATGGGCAGGGCTTTCATGGCCGGGGTGTTTCTGAAGGTTATGGTCTCTTTGGAGAGATCCTGCATAAGGCCGTAGTTCAGGGCATAGCGCCATTCATCGTGTATTTCCATAAAGTCGTTAATGCTTCTGTTATGGCCGCGCTCAAGCCCCACCACGGTTAATCCGGCCTTGGCGCATTCGGCTGCCGCTATGCCGCCGGTAAAGCCCACGCCTACCGTAACTATATTTACCTTTTTAAGTTCTTTAGCCATACGGTCATCTCCTAAGAATTAATGCTGCATGTCGGCCAGCGAGAGCGGCTCTATGACCGCGAATTTTTCCTGCGTCACCACATCCGTGTAGGCCATTTGCGCGCCGGGGTAGTTTTTCATTTTCCAGCCGCCCATGCCGTTGTTGCCGCCGTAGATGGGGTCGGAGTAAACCCCGGCCAGCACAATGTTTTTGAGCAGCAGGAAGAAATAGCCCGAGGTAAAACCGGCGGTGGCTATTTTACTTTCCTCGCACATTTTCAAAACCTGATCTTTCTGGGTGTCGTCCAGCTCTGGAAAAGTCTTTTTGAAGCTTGCTTCAGACTGTGTGTTAAGAGCCGCGATGCCTTGCAGGAAAATATCCTTGCGCAACAGCGGGGTTTGGTAGCCCTGAGTGGGCGCGCCTGCGGCAAAAGGCCCCTGGGTGTATTCGCGCGCGTTGTAGCCGTAAGCGCCGGCCAGTTGGTTATCTATAAAGTATGGTACGGAAAGCTCCTTTGCGCCTGGGCCGGTATCGTCTTTGGGAAAAATTCTTTCCGCCGCTTCGGAAATGGTGGCGAACTCCAGATCGTTGGTAAAAAAGATTCTGCCCCTGGGGCTTCCCGAGCTTGCGGTGGAGTGCCCGCCACCGGATGACTCATAGCTGGGGTTTGCTCCTTTGGCATTGGCCTTAAGGGCAAAAGCGCCTCCTCCCATGGCCGCCGCGCCGGCAACAATGCCTGTGGCCTTTAAAAAACTGCGTCGTGAAAGACTGGATTTTTCGGACATCAGCATCCTCCTTTTCTTTTAGCCGTACTATGGCCAGGTGGATAAAGACCATTAGTATTTAATATTTATCACACGGTGCAGCCGTCTAATTCGGTAGAAACGTCGCTACTGTTATTTCTGTAATGTTGCGTGAGCATCAGGCCGTATTTTATGCGAATTATGCGCGTTATGTGTTGTTTACTTGCGGCAATATTGATATCCCTTCACTTATATCTATAGTGCCAACTTTTGGAGCGCGCGGTATGGCCAAAAAACCTCTGGCAGTAATCATGGCTGTTACGGGCAACCTTGCCTTTGCTGCGGGCTGTGTTTTGCTTGCCCTGCGCAGACATAGCCCGAAGCTGCGAGCGGATATTATTGTTTATGCCGATGGAACCTTGGAGCAGCAGGACGCGGCCCTGTTGCGCGGGCTGGGGGCTGATATTCTGCCGGCCCCACGGCAGGAGGCGTATTTAAGCGAGAGTTATCTCGCTTCTTTCACGCCGCTGGCCTTGGCGAGGCTTGAAGGCTTTATGCTGCTCAGGCGCTACGCCACGGTGTTGTACCTTGATGTGGATATTGCCGTGCAGGGCGATATTGCCCCTATTTTGGAGTACGGGCCTTTCGGGGTGGCTTTTGAGGACCCGGCCCAGTTGGTGGGCGGGCATTACAACAAGGCAGGCATAAATATCACCGCGCCCATACCCGGCTTTGACGCGGAGGCGCATAACGTAAACTCCGGCGTGCTGCTGCTGCGCGACACGCTGCCCAACCCCACCGGCCTTTACGAGATTTGCCATAAATGGCTTAGAATGTACGCCCGTAACATGGCTTTTCCGGACCAGGCCGTGGTAAACCTGATGGCACACCATTTTTTGCGCAACAATCCGGCGCTGCTCAGTTACCTGCCCTATGAGCTTTTTAACGCGCACCCTTGCGGGCCCAAGGCGCAACATGCCGTGCTGGCGCATGCCTTTGGCGCATCCAAATTTTGGAACGACAGCCTGATGGGCTGCTTTTTTCCGGAATGGAAAAGAGATTACGCCCGCTGGCTGGGTATGGGCGGCGCCGCTTGGCGCGGCGAGCCTATAAACTGCCAGTTGGCTGAAGGCGGGCCTTATGCCATGATGCAGCGCCTGTTGGGCGCTTCTGTCGCAAGTCAGCCCTATGGCGGGCAATATGGTCTGGCCGGTTGCGGTTGCCAATATGGCGCTAAACTGCATGAGCGTATGGCGGATGGTGAGAAAAAGTTGTAATAAACATGGTTCTAATGCGCATATTTTTTGTGTAATGTAATATTGCTAAATAAACATAACCAATGGAGCTTACTATGAATGTCAAAAGAATGGCCTCGCGCCTGGGCGTATTGGCAATTACGGCGGTTTTGATTTTTTCCCTGCCGGCGGTGGGCGAAGCCGCGAAAAAAAGCGACAGCGATATTAAAGAGGCAATAAACAACAGGCTTAACCCCTTTAACGACGTAAGCATAAGTGTGGCCGCGGGCTTGGTAACACTTGGCGGCACCGTGCCGGACGAAACTTACAGGCAAATAGCTGTAAGCACCGCTAAAAATATGGATGGCGTTACCTCAGTGCGGGATAACATCAGAGTGGCCCCCAAAAACGGCACCAGCATGGGCGATATGATGGATGACACGGCCATAACCGCCAAGGTTAAAGCCGAGCTTTTGGCCCAGCAGGGCGTCAACATGCTTGGGATAAGCGTGAACACCACTAACGGAGTGGTAATGCTTACCGGCGAAGTGGACAATGCCGATCAGGCCAAACTTGCTGGCAACTACGCCTCGCAAGTAAGCGGCGTAAAAAAGGTGGATAACCGCCTGAGAGCAAAGAAGTAAACCAGGTTACACTACTTGCTGGTATATTGTAGGGCCACGCGCGAAATCGCGCGTGGCCTTTTGTAGTGCATGAAGGCATATTTCGCGTCACATTAATTTCATCAGGCAAATTCATATCGTATATTGGTAAAACCAGCGCCCGTTTTAGCCGTCCCATATCGGCTTCAGAAGCGGCATTATGAGCTAAGGCATTATTATCTTGTATATAATTATAAATATAATAGTGCAATTGACCACCTTTTGTACTATATAGGAAACAGTCTTTATTAACGAACAAGGAGATAGATATGAACAAGCGTTTGTTGGTTGCGATTATGCTAGTACTTGTAATGGCTTTGGGCGCCGTTGGCTGCGCCCAGAAAAGCAGTAAAACCTATTATGTTGAGTGGGACTACGCCTGGCTTACTCCCCATGGGACGGACATGGTTGTGGTGTCTGATATGTACAAGCCTTTGAAGAAAGCCAAAAACAAAGAAATAGGCATACTGGTATCAGAGCTTAACGGCACACCCATGACCATAGAGTACCCAATTTTTCAAAAGACCAAAACCGGCAAGTGGGTAATTATAGACAACGGCTACAACAAAGCCGATATGATGTACAAGTATGAGCGTATGAATGACATGGTTGTAGACTGGCAGTAGTCTTTTAAGGTCTCTATTCTGAAAGCGCCGCGACGGAAAACGCGGCGTTTTCGTTTTTAATATGTCAGCTTGGATAACGCCCCGGCCAATATTCGCGGCATTTTTACGCGCGGCTGAGGGCGGTTTCTAAAAAGACGGATTTTGCCCCCTGGCCTGCCAGTCAAGAGCTTGCGCAAGCTTGCCTTTTGCGGGTATAGCCGGAAAAAACGGAGGCGATATGCGCAGGGCTGAACGTGAGGTGCTTGATGTGGCCTTTATGCACAAGGTGCTTGAAGATGCCGGTGAGATTTGCCTGGCTTTGAATACAGGCGGCGCGCCGTATGTTCTGCCGGTAAATTTTGTATTTCATGCCGGTGGTATTTATTTTCATTGCGCGCCTGAAGGAAGAAAACTCGACTTGTGGCAGGTTGACCCCCGCGTGGGCTTTACCGCAGCCGTGGATATACAGGTTGAAAAAACAACAACCCGTTACAGGTGCGTGTGCGGCACCGGTCGCATTTTGCCGGTGGAGGCTCCGGATTTGAAAAACGCGGCGCTCAAGGCTTTTGCCCGCAAATACAAGGCCCCTTGCCATTTTCCCGTTTCGCAGGAAAAATTCGCTTATACCAGAGTAATGCGTATAGAGATAGAAACCCTTACCGGAAAATACTCGCATCCCAACGAAGGCCCCAGGCCTGTTCCGCATTTTGAGCGTTAGATAGTGTAGTCACGAGGGTCTTTTTGCCTCGCACAGGCCGCGCCTGCTCTGCCTGCGTCAAAAAGTCTTTTTATTTGACGAGGCACGTCCTGTGCCTCGCCCCTCCGGGGCGCTCGCGTTGCTCGCGTCCAATTATGCTTTCCTGCATAATTGTCGGTCGAGTACCATAAGAGTACACTCCCTCAATAAAAAACCTTTTTCCTTGGCAGAGAACAAAAATCCTCCTCGTGACTACACTATCTAGGCTGGGTCGCAATTTTAAAATAAATTGAGTGCGTACAAAAAAGCCGCGTGTGTCACACGCGGCTTTTTTGTTATTGCTAAATCACTCGTTAGGCTCTTTTACGGCGCAGCACCATTATGCCCGCCAGGCCGCTGCCAAGCAGCCAGATGGCGGCCGGGGCAGGAGTGGCCGGAACTTTTCCGGTAATGTTAAAGGCCAGTAAATCTTGCGGCTTGTCAAACCAGCTTGCCGTGGAGGAGAGCAGGCTGTATTCGATAATCAGCTTATCATACAGCGTGGTGGCCAGGTTATCTTTAAGGGCCGCCATCTGCTGGCCGTACCACTTGCTTATGGAACTGAGGACGCCGAATTTGCCCGAAACAATGTCGCCAAAGCCTTCCACCCCGTCAAACATGGTTTCCCATATACAAAACTGCACCAGGGTGTAGTAGCGGGTATCGTTGGTATTTTGCAGCATGTGCGCGCCATAGCTGATAATATCGGTGATAAAGGAGAGTTTGTCCGCGCCTATGGCGGCGGTGGCGTCTTTGGCCGTATAGTTGGTTCTGGAATACAGCACCGGGCTTTCGTCCGCCGGGTTCAGACCAAAAGCCCGCATGGTGCTGCCGTTTTCAAACCGCACCGTGTGCATGGTGGCCGTGTTCCAGGTCAAATCGGTAAATATATTGGCAAATGAGCCCTGCTGGGCGTTCATTGCGTACCTGTCCAGGCTTTCCTTTTGTATTATTCTATAAGATTCCGCATTGGCCGTACCGGCAAATACCAACATGGCCAACAACAAAAGCGGGCAGACAAAGAGTTTTTTCATAAAACCTTCCTAAAGCTTAAAAATTACATTAATCTGCCTGGTTATATGCATAAATCGTGCCTGTTCCTGGCGAAATTTTCTGGGTATCGGTTTTTGCATAGTAATGGCGCGCTTAAAAAAATGCCTTTGACTGGAAAAATTGCGTAGTGTTGCTCTTGTACGAAATATCCAGACCGCAAAGGCATATGCTTAGTCTGTTTTATTCGGAAAAATTAAATTAACAATGGGTGTTACAATTTCCGCGCGTTGCCCCCTCCCGCTCAAGTTACGTGCTCAAGGCGGTTCGCGCCCGCTTAAGGCCAAGTCTTCAGCTTGAGGCGCGTGTAGGCGCCTTAATGATGATATCTCCCGGTTTATTGTGTCTTTGCCGGTATAGCGGCGTTTATGCTTTTGTTGCCTAGCTTTCTTTATACTGCTATATTCACAAGACTTTGCGCCTTTCAAACGCGTTACGCGGACGGCAAGCCGCGCCAAACCATGCCGGATTAAAGCACATGCAGATTGAGCAGTTACTCATGCATAGGCATGCGGCCATTCAGTGCCATGATAGCCCCGATGCCGACGCCATAGCAGCCGGTTACGGCATGTATGCGTGGTTTAAAAGCCATGGCGTTGAAGCGCGGCTGTTTTATGGCGGAGAAAAACGCCTGACCAAGCCAAACTTGGTCAAGATGCTTGATTTGCTGCATATTCCGTTGGAACATGTGCCGGAGCAACGCGAGTGGCCCAGCCTGTTGCTAACGGTAGATTGCCAGTACGGCGCCGGCAACGTTTCGCCCATGGCGGCGCAAGAGGTGGCCGTGCTGGATCACCACATTATCGAATGCCAGCCGCCTGGCCTTTACGACATCAGGCCATTTTTGGGCAGTTGCTCCACCCTGGTATGGGCGCTTTTGCGCGATGCCGGTTTTAAGATTGAAACCCGCCTTGCCACGGCGCTGTTTTACGGGCTGTTTACCGATACGGGCGGCCTGGCCGAGGTGCGGCACCCTCTGGACCGCGACCTGCGCGATTCCCTTAACATAAACGAGCGTATCCTTAAAATCCTGCGCAACTCCAACCTGTCGCTGCATGATTTGACAGTTGCCTCCGCCGCCCTGCGCGAATTGAGCTTTAATGCCGAGGGGCGCTTTGCCCTGGTGCGCGCTCAGACTGAGGAGCCGAATATTCTGGGTTTTGTCAGCGACCTTATCATGCAGGTGGATAATGTGGATATAGGCCTGGTGTACAGCGAGGTATCCGGCGGCATAAAATATTCCGTGCGCACGTTGGAGCGCGATTCCAAGGCCTCGCACATAGCGACATGGCTTTGCGCCCATGGCCTCGGCTCCGGCGGCGGGCACGATGAAAAGGCGGGCGGTTACATAAGCGGGCAAAATTTTCGTTCCGTTTACCCAGGCCTCACTCCAGGCATGTATTTTAACCGCAGGCTGCGCGAGTATCTCGCGGCCTATGCCATTATAGATTACTCCCGGCCGGAGCTTAACCGCGAGTTGGTGGTAAACGCCGCCCAAGCCGCGAAATATGAAAAATTGCCCGTAACTTTGGCTTATGTATCCTGTGCCGAGGTTTTTCCGCAGCACACGGTTTTACACATACGCATGCGCGAAGGTGATATAAGCATACAAATTGACGATGATACCTATTTGATGATCGGCCTTCAGGGCGAGGTATACCCCATAAGCCGCCACAAGTTTGAAAGCGTCTATACGCCTTGCGGCGAAACTCCGAAGTTGGATTTTGAATACCCTCCGGTGGTGCTGGAAAAAGACAAAGGGGCGCGGGTGGATTTGGCTTCGGTGGCCAAAGCCTGTTACGGCAGCGGAGGAGGGCGGGTGGTGGCTCTGCCTTTGCGGCGCGGCCTCAAGCTTTTTACCCGTTGGGACGCGGACAACTATATAAAGGGCGAGCCCGGCGATTGGCTGGTTTGGCCAGATAACGAGCCTTCAGACTTATATGTGGTTACGGCACAGGTTTTTCCGCGCTTGTACCGCCCGGCGCGGCAGGGCCAGCCCGCGAAAAGCGCAGGGCCGGAAGATTATACCGGCGTCGCGCTTTCCACCCTGCCGGGGGCCGTACGGGCGTGTAAAAAAGAGCAGGTGGTACGCATAGATTTCGCCTCCGGCTCCGGCATAGTGCAAACGCTTGAAGGCCCAGTGCCTTATGCGCCTGGCGACGCCATTGTTACCGGCAGCCTTGGCGAGCAATGGCCTGTAACTGAGGAATATCTGCAACTGACCTACACCCCGGCTGATGGGCAGGCTGCCGGCAAAAGCGGCAAATACGCCGCGCGCCCGCTGCCTGTAACAGCCTTGCGCCCTAATAATGATTTTTACGTGGCGCTTGAAAATGGCGCGGTTTTAAGAGGCGGCCCCGGCGACTGGCTGGTGCAATATGCCAATAACGATTATGGCCTGGTAAAAGATAGTATTTTCAATGTGCTGTATGATGTTGAAGGATGATGCTCAATGCAGGGAGATAACATGGGTTACGATATATTTGTAAGTTATTCCAGCGAAGACAAGCTTTTTGTGGATGCGCTGGTAAACGCGCTGGAAAATAGCAAGCTGCGCTGCTGGTACGCGCCGCGCGACATACCGGCCGGAGTAAACTGGCCCAGCGCCATTGCCTCGGCCATCAGACAAATTCCTGTAATGTTGCTGGTGTTTTCCACCTCCGCCAACAATTCGCAAGAGGTCTCGCGCGAGCTTACCTTGGCTTCAAACAACAACTGCGTGGTGTTGCCGGTGCGCATTGAAAACGTGCTGCCCAATAACGAGATGGAATACCACCTTACCAACCGCCACTGGCTGGACGTATACGACCTTGAGTTTGAAAATGCCATAGGCAAGGTGCTGGAGGTTGTAAACAGCTACGCGCATCTGCTCCACCGTGGTGGAGACGAAAATGGCGAAGGGCTTCAGCCCGGCGGCGCGGATAATACGCGGCAGCCCGGCGGCAGGCCGGATGCCCAGGCCCGCGTGCGCATCAGCTACCGGCGCATCATGTTGAAAAAAATGTTGCCCTTGATTGCCGTGTTTGTATTGGCGGCGGGCGGGCTGCTCTGGTACTTCGGCAGCGGCCCAGGCTCTCTTAAACCCATGCGCGATGCCAAGGTCTATAGCTATGGAGTAGCTGGCGGCGTTACAGTAAAGACTTTACGGCTGAACAGTGATGACCGCGAAGAGTTTCTTGTGCAGGTAAAAGGCGTTCCGGCAGGCATGAATGGAGCAATTTACCGCGCTTACCGTGATAAAAGCCATGACCCCGAGTATTGGTTCATGATCGATTTCAACAAACGCCCGTTTAATATTTTTCGCGTGAATATGGGTTCCGGCGTGGCCTTTGACCCTGAAACAGGCCGCAGCTATCCGGCTGATTATGCCTCAAGCAGCGTCAATTGGGCCGATGTGCAGGATTTTTTTGATGAATACCAGGAACAGCAGGGCAGGAGAGGCGTAAAATAGCCCGCCGCTAACGGAATGGCTGGCAGGGCGTATTTTCTGCGCCGGGCAGTGCCGTAACAATGAGGGCAAAAAAATCATCATGAAGACCTTGTCTGGATGCAAAGCCCAATTCCGTACAAGTACGCGCAAGATCTCATAAATCCATAAATACGAGCATTACTGATGCGAAAATTACCTATGTTTCTGTTGGCGGCGTTCTTTCTTGTGTTGCTTTGGTCCGCCATTGATAATGCCGACTACTTGACCTGGTGCCTTGAAGTTGCGCCCGGCGTATTGGGCGTGGCGATTTTGGCGCTGACATATAAGAGATTTCAGTTTACCAATCTTGCTTATGTTTTTGTGCTGCTGCACTGCGTTATTCTGTTTATAGGCGCCAAATACACTTATGCCGAAGTGCCGGCCTTTGACTGGCTGCGCGATTATTTCAATATGAGCCGGAACAATTATGACAAGGTCGGCCATTTCGCGCAGGGCTTCATACCGGCGCTGGTGGCGCGGGAGCTTTTGCTTCGCCTTGATATTGTCCGCTCCAGGCGTTGGACAAACTTTATTGTGGTATGCGTCTGCCTGGCCATATCCGCCTTTTACGAGCTTATTGAGTGGGCCGCGGCGGAAATAATAGGGCAGGACGCCGATGCCTTTTTGGGGACGCAAGGCTATGCATGGGACACGCAGTCGGACATGCTGTGCGCTTTGCTGGGGGCATGCTGCATGATTATGCTTTTTTCAAAGCTGCATGATAAAGCCATTGCCGCCATGGGCGGGCAAGGCCGATAAACATACGCGCGCGGTGTTACGCCTTTTTTCAGCTAGGGCATTTTAACTTTGACTTTTTATATATTTTTTTAAAAAATTAAAATCTGTTACTCTAAAAAGCATAAAGGCTAGAGCACTCTTTTATCGTATACGCAAAGCCGAAGCGGCTTTGCTAAAGGCACGCTGCACTGCTCGCTTGCGGGCGTCCCCTTCGTGGCCACCAGAGCATTTTAACTTTGAAAAAGTTAAAATGCTCTAATTTACCGCTTATTGGCGCAAGCTTGCAGATTCGCGGTTTTAAGGCCGCTTTGGCTGGAAGCGTATGTTAATTTCCAATTCTGTCGTGGTAATATTCCGAGACCAGCGAACCGTCGCCGGGCTGCCAGTAGCCTGCCCGCTCAAAATATTCCATGACTTCTTTCTGGGCCGGGCGTATGTCTTCCGGCTTTTTTCCCTTGCAGTTCTCGCGTATTATCACGGCCGCGCATTCAAAAATTCCAAAAGAATAGTCGTACATAGTAGGCACGAAAAATGCGTTTTTGCCAGATAGGGCGTTAACTTTTTCCACAGTAAACGAGGACTCTTCCAAAAAAGGCAGGGTAAGAGCGGTGGAAGAACGGTAGCTTGGGGCGTTATTTGCTATATCCAGCACCGCCTTGGCGCAGTTGGCCATAATGTCTGGGTCCGGCGCGGTTGCGCCGGAAGCGGCTATTACGCCGGATGCTTTGCGCCATTCGGCTGATTTGAGCATGTTCTCCGAGGCCAGGGCGGTTTGGGCCGCGCACAGCGCAAGCAGCAGGAACAGCGCGCACCAGGCGGAGCAGCGGCGCGGCAGGGATTTTTGCGTATATTGCATACGATATCTCCTGTGCATAGGGGTGAATAGAATGTCTTTAGTATACACTTTTAGAGAGATATGGAAAAGATAAAATGCCGCGCGGCTATGCCTGTGTTTGTGGCAAGCCTGCCGCACTTTGGTTTGGCGGGCGTTTGCCGCCGTGGCTGACGCCATTCGCGCGGGTAGCCGCATTTGTCATCCGGTCTGCCGCGCCTTGCGGCTGGGGCTTGAAAATGCTACCACGCAGGTGTTGTAAGACAGAGTTGCCGCAATATATTTTTGCTATACCTGTCTGCGCGTATGCTATTTTCATGCGGAAGGTAACATGGATATTCCACTTCAAGATCTTGTGGAGCCACACGGGGTATGCTTCGGCTGCGGCGCGGCCAGCGCAAAGGGTCTGCGCCTGAAAAGCCGCCCCGATCCCGACGGTGTGCATGTGGTGGCCCACATGACGCCGCAAGAGCATTTTTGTGGCTGGCCGGGGCTGGTGTATGGCGGTTACCTTGCCATGCTGTGCGACTGCCACTCCAACTGGACCAGCATATACTGCCACTACCAGGCCGAGGGGCGCGCTCCAGGCACGCTGCCGCGCATAAGTTGCGTTACCGGCAGGCTGACCATGCACTACAAAAAGCCAACTCCCATGGGCGTACCCTTGCTGCTCAAGGGCCGGGCCGATGGCCCAGTTGGGCGTAAAACCCGTATAATTTGCGAGGTTTATGCCGAGGATGAGCTGACCGTGCTGGCGGAATCCGTTTTCGTGCGGGTAGACCCGGCGGAGTTGGCCCGCAAGGCGCACAGGCAAACGTAATATTTTTTTGCGCCGTTTTTTTCATACTCAAATTCTCCAGGTGGAACGCAATGCAAGATGAACATGACAATCAGGACGGAACGGAGCAGCGCCAGAAAAGCGCAATGGGGCTGCACCCCGGCAATACAACACCGCATCCGGACAAGGCCGCGCAAGAACAGGCGGAGCAGGTACGGGCGAGCGTGCTGAGCGTGGGCTCGGTATTGAGCCGCTCGCAAAAGATACTGCGCGGAAACTTTGTGTTGTTCAGCCTGCTGTCCCTTGTCTCTATTCTTCCGGACGAGATTTGGGGCTTTTTTGTGCCTTCCCCGCCGGATTATGTCACGCCGACCATGACTTATGACTATCTGTTCCCTCTGCTGTCCAATGCGGTGGCCCCCATTATCCAAATTCCCCTGGGCCTTTTGGTGGAGGCGGTTATAACCTATTGCGTGTTCCAGGCGGCCATGGGCAGGCAGGCTGGCCTTGGTGAGGCCCTAAGACGTGGCCTATCCAATTTTTGGGCGCTGCTTCTGGCCTCGCTGCTGCTTATGCTGCTGCTCGGCCTGGGGCTGGTTTTGCTGGTAATACCCGCCATTATTATTTACTGCATGTACAGCGTAATTGTGCAAGCCTGCGTGATGGAAGGGCTCGGCCCCGTGCAGAGCCTTACACGCAGTGCCGAGCTGACCAGGGGGAACCGCTGGAAGATTTTTGCCATTTTTTTTGTGATTATCCTGATATGCGCCATTGTAGGCTGTGCGCTTTTTATACTGTTGGAGTTTCTGACTCAAAGCTCCATGGTCCTGCATATAGGCGGTATTATCGTGCAGAGCGTGGTAACGGCTTTTGTCTGCGTTGCCTGCACGGTTATTTATTTTGACTTGCGCACTTCCAGAGAGGGCGTGGAGATAAGCGCTCTGGCAAGGGTTTTTGATTAAATATTTCACAATATCTGGTTAGAAAAGCAAATATCTTCAACTTGCTATACGGAGTAGCCCATGGAAAGCGGTAACCAGCAAAATGGCTCCGACCCACAGCCGGAAAGCGCTGCGGAACAAACAACGGAGTCTGGCGGAGAACGTACTGAAAGCGTTTCTGATGCGCCGTCTTTTAGCATTGTCAGCGTTATTTCACGTTCTTGTAACATGTTCAGCAAAAATGTGTGGTTTTATTGGGCCCTTATGTTGCTGGCCATGTCCCCCTCCATGTTTTTTGTGTTTGGGGTGTCATCCCAAATCGGGGCAGTGGCGGTTGTAGCCGCTAAAAAAGTTTTGGAAGTTATGGGGCAAGCTTGTGTAGCCTATACCGTGTTCCAGCTTGCTGTTGGCAACAAGCCGACTTTTGGCAAAGTCCTATCCAAGGGGTTTTCACGCCTGGCAACCATACTGCTTACCGCTATTGCCGTAGGTGTGAGCACGGCAATAGGCAGTGTGTTTTTTATTATACCCGGCCTTATAATTTCATGTCTTTTTTTTGTGGCTATTCCTGTCTGTGTGGTGGAGCGGCAAGGAGTGCTATATAGTTTGGCGCGCAGTGTGGATCTGACTGAAGGCTGCCGCCTTAAACTTTTCGTCATTGCCCTCATTGTTGGTTTTATGCTCCAAATATCAGAGATGTTGGGCGCTGTTGTGGCTAACGCCGCCATATCCATAGCCATATTGCCTTTTTTGCTTAATATAGTTTTTTCCAGCTTGCCCGCAGCCTTCGCCGCTGTAATTGTTGCCGTGTGTTATCAGGAATTGCGTTCTATTAAAGAAGGTTTCAGCGTGGAATCTCTTGCCATCGTGTTTGATTAAGCCATGCTCAAAAAAAGCAGCTTCGCCTCACTGAAATAATATGGGTTTGTTTTATATTATGAATTTTCCTTTACTGGCGGGCGACATTTTTATTTAAGTGGCGGTTGACGTAGTTAAGCCGGAAAATATGGCAAAATAATTTTTATTTTAACATAACTATTTTGAATGTTACAATTAATGATTGATAATATGTGCAAAAGCATACTAGGGCATTAAAATCTCTTTCCCAACCAAAAGCTTTTGTTTATTATGCGCGGGTCTGTATTGCTTTTTATTTTTAAGGCCGTGACTTTACACGCGATATATGTGTCGCCAAAACAAATATCTCTTCTAACTTTTCCTATGGAGGCTTTCATGGAAAACGAAAACCAGCAGAATAACTCCGCGCCGCAGCAAGAAAATGCGCCGGCGCAAAACAAACAGCCTGTTGCAGGCAATCTTTTTGATTCGTCCGCCTTTGATATTGCGGGTATTCTCAAACGTACCTGGGGAATATTCAGTAAAACGCTGATTTTATATTGGGGGCTGGTACTCATGGCCATGTTGCCCTCCATTGTTTTCATGATCATCCTGCCGGCAGGCGTTGGCATGGCAATTGGCGGAATATTGAACAGCATTCTTTCCGTAATGGTGCAAGGTTGCGTTGCGTACGCCGTGTTCCAATATGCTGTGGGCAACAAGCCAGGCTTTGGCGACGCTCTCTCCAAGGGCTTTTCGCACCTGGTGCCTCTCTTGCTTACCGCTATCGTTATAGGCGTGGCCGTTGGCGTGGGCATGATTTTGCTTGTTGTGCCCGGCATTATCGTATTGTGCATCATGTACGTGGCTATTCCGGCCTGTGTGGTTGAGCGTTTGGGGGTTGAAGGCAGCATCCGTCGCAGTATGGATCTCACACAGGGCTATCGCCTCAAGATTTTCGCTCTGGCTCTTATTGTCGGCATAGCTAGTGTAATAATTCAGCTTACCATACCAGCAGTTCTGGGCGCCATTATACCGGTACCAATATTTATTGTGATACTCACCATAGTTGTTTCCAGCCTTCCCGCCGCCTTCGGCGCTGTTATGGCTGCCGTGGTTTACCAAGAGCTGCGCGCCATTAAGGATGGTTCCAGCATGGAATCCCTGGCGAAAGTGTTCGATTAGAGCGCGTTAGCACAGCGGTCTTTACAGCCTCTTTGCACGATAAAAGGCCCGCTCCAATTTGGGGCGGGCCTTCTTTATTGGCAAACCATATTCAATTTGCAATTGCGGCGGCAAGGGTATTGTGGCTCGCTCCGCCACAATGCGGCAATTCTACGGCAGACGCGGGTGCAAGAAAGACAATACTGGCTGCCCTCTTTTTTGGCTCGCTCGCGGGGTTGGCAGCGGTCTTAATGCCTGGCGGTATTTTTATCTTCTTTTATCTTGCCGAAAAGCTGGCCGCGTTCCAGTTCCGCCCGTTCCGCCGTGTAAAAGTCGGTTAAAAAGGCACGCACGCGGTGCGGCGGAATTTCTTCTGGCCAGTTTATTTTGCGGCAGATTTTTTGGCATACTTCGGTAAGCAGTTGCTCGCTTGCTTTGGTGTGGGGGCGGCGCAAAAATTCTTCCAGCACCTGCAACTCAAAGGTGCCGTAAATAGCCAGTTGATCCGGCGTAAAAATATAACCTTGCCCCAGTTGCGGCTGCGCGGCAGTGCCAGGCTGTGGGCCGCCGGCGCTTTGGGCAGATGGGGCAGTGCCGGGCAGGCGGGTTATGGCGGCATCAAAAGATAAATCTTGCAGCAGCACACGTTTGGGCATGCTTATAACCTGAGTGCCGCCTATAAGATCGCCCGCTCGCAAGTGGGCTTTGTTAAAGAGCGGCACCATGGATATGGCTATGACCCAGCCAAAGGTGGCCAGCCCCTGCCAACTGGAATTCTCGCCGCCCATGCTGAAAAACAGGCTGATGGGCAGAAAAATTTCCACCTCGCGGGTGAGGTTGCGGGCTACAATGGCTGAGGGTAAAAGCTCGCCGCCGTTGCGGTTGATAACGCGCAGACCGCAGATTTTTTTGCCGGGGGTGCGGCCTTGCCAGGCCAGCTCGAAATGTATGAAGTAAAGGTTGCGCACAATAAAGGCCAGAAACAGCACCAATGTGGCCAGCACGCCGTAGCTGCTGCCGGAAAGGAACAGCATTACCACCATTGCGTACAGCAGTATGACCGCTATGAACATGAACAGCAGGTCCAGCGCCAGGGCGGTTATTCTTTCGCCGTGCGAGGCGGCCTGAATATCAAGAGGCACACCCTCGGGGCTTACAAGGGCCCGGCTGTTGCGCTTTATTCCGCTTAAAAGCTCGCCAACGCGGTCAGATTTTATTGCCATTGCCGTTGTCCTTGCCAGCCTTGGCAAAATAGATGAGCCAGAGCGCGCCCGTAACCAGGGCAAAGGCGTAGCGCCCCGGCGTGTTGTTTATAAGCTGCCGGAAGCCGCCTTCAAGTATGCCGGCCACAAAAAGCATGCCCACGCACCCGGCCGCCACCGACGCGGCCTGCCGCCCGTGGCGCGAGAGGTTTTCCAGCCGGGGCAGAGCGCCGGGGAAGATTATTCTCTCCGCCACCGCCAGACCGGCCGCGCCGCACAGCATAATGGCCAAAAGCTCCGTAACTCCGTGAATGGAAAGCCAGCCTATAAAATCCACAGTCAAGCCGCGCGCGCTATGCAGGGCGATGAAAGCCCCCAGCACCAGCCCGTTGTAAACCAGCAAAAAAACGGTAGGAATACCCAAGGCGAAGCCCAGACAAAAGCACAAAATGCCCACCATGCTGTTATGCCGGAACAACGAGTTGGCGAACACCACAAAGGTATCCACAAATCCCGTCCAGGGCGCGAAAATTTCCTCATCAAGCAGTTCCTGCGCCGTGCTGCCGGGGCCGCGCCCACCGGCCAGACCCTCCGGCACCAGTGTGCCGAAGTTGTTTATGTCGGCCATAACCAGCATAAAGCCCGCAAAGACGCCGGCCAGCGTGAGTATAAAGGCCAGGAGCAAATGTCGGCGTATGGCGCGTACGGCCTGAGGGAAGCCGGAGCTTAAAAACTCCTTCAGGCTGCGCGTAATGCTGGAGCGTGGCCCGTAAACTGCCATATAGGCCCGCAGGCCCAGGTTTTCCAGATACAGCAGCAGGTTGCGGTCCAGCACGATGTTGCGGGCCACGGAAAGGGAAGACATGGTAGCGCGGTAAAGCAGGGGCAGTTCCTCCACCTCGTTGGGCGAGAGGGCGGTTATGCCGCTTTTTTCAACGCGGGTGACCATATCGTCCAGCCTTTTCCAACCCTGCTCGCGGCCTTTGCGAAATTCCGCGCTGCGCAGCACCAAGGCTTTGGCGGCGGCTTTGCCGGAAGCGGAAGACGCCGGCTGAGTAGGGGTGAAATTCCCGTTACGGGCGTTGCCGTGGCCTGCTGGGGTATGGGGAGGCGTCACGCCAATGAGGTTGCCGTTGACTGCGCCAGGCTGTTCCGGCTGCGCCTGCGCCGGTACATGTGTTACGTTCCCTGTATGCGATGGCTGCCCGGAATGCTGCTCAGACTGCGCGATAGCGTGCTCCGGCGCGCCTGTGGCGTGGTTTTCCGCAACGTTCCGCTCCGTTTGCATGCCGGCAGCTTGCAGGCTCGCCATATCACGCGCCAGCCCGGAATCAGCCTGCGCTGGCGCGTGTGCCGCCATGCCCGCCGCCTGCTCCGGTTTAAGGGATTGATCTTCTGGAGAGGGGGTACGCGCGTTGTCGTTCATTATAACAGCCCCCTTTGCTTGATGAGCAAATAGCGGTTAAGCAGCGCCGCAGACATGCCTTGGGGCGGCACATCAAGGCAGTGTACGCCCAGGCGGGCTACCCGCTCCAGCACTATGGCGCGCTCGCGCAAAAAGTTTCCGGCCAGCACTGCCTCCGCCACGTCTGAAAAGACCTGTGGTTTTTTATTTTGCAGGCTGGCAAGCATAGGGTCGCGCATGGTCACAAAAACCACCACATGACGTCGGGATATTCTTTGCAGGCTTTCCAGCAGCAGTTCCGCCGATATGGAATCCACAAATTCGGTAAAGAGCACTACCAGCGAGCGGCGTTGCAGACGCGAATCCAGCTCCGCCAACCCAAGGGTGAAGTTGGTTTCTTCCGCGTGGTAGTCCAGCGCGGAGCTAAAGCTTTGAAACTGCGTGAAATACGGCATGCCGCGCCCCGGTTTTATGAAATTGCGCAGGCGCGCGTCAAAACCGAAACCGCCCACCAGATCGCCGCTGTACAGCGATATCCAGCCAAGCAGCAGTCCCGCCTTTATGGCATGGTCCAGTTTGGGCATGCCGTTGGCAGGTTCCAGCATAAGGTGGCCGGTATCGAAGCCCAGCATTACATGGTGGTTGCGCTCCTGCCGGAATTCCTTGCACAAAAGTTTGCGGTGGCGGGCGGATCTCTTCCAGTCAATAAAGCGGTTATCCATGCCTTGGGCGTAATCGCACAGGGTGTCAAACTCCGTGCCTTCGCCGCGCATATGCTGTGTTTTAACGCCGTAAACAGCCTCGCGCGATAAAAATTGCAGGGCGGCCTCGTGAATGCCCTTTACGTCCGGCGTTATGTCAATGTACTGCTGCACCGGCTGGGTGCGGCGTATTTCCACAAGGCCCAGGGGGCCGCGCCAGCGCATCCACAGCGCGTTTACGGCAATGCGCCCGCGCCGTTGCGGGGTGAGGGCGAACTCTAAATCTTGCGTGCCGCCGGTTAAGGTTGGGTAGAGTATGGCCGGGGGCTGGTCGCCGCCGTAGGCAAGCAAAAGCTGCCCCACTGGCGCTCTGCCGCTCCACGCCACATTCAGCGTGGCGGCAATTGAGGCGGCGCGGCCCACATAAAGGCGGGGCGGCAGTTTAAGGCTGGCCCGTACCTTTGCGCCGGGCAGGGCCATGCTGGTATCGGCCACAATAAAAGCCAAGGCCGCCAAAGGCAGATACAGGGCAACATACCAGGCCTGGCTGAAAGCCGTTACCACAATTAGCGCCACGGGCACGGAGAGCGAAAAGCAAAGCGCCGCCTTGCGCGTGGGGCGCATCATGATGCGTATGGGCTGGCCTGTTTCGTTTTTCATTACCTGGGAGCCGCCACCTGATCCACAATGGCGCGCAGGGCGTCATCGCTGGTTATGCCTTCAATATCCGCAGCCGGGGTCATTACTATGCGGTGGCGCAGCAACGGCACGGCCAGGCGTTTTACATCGTCAGGTATAACAAAGTCGCGCCCGCACACGGCGGCGTACGCGCGGGCCGAGGCCGCCAGCATGTTGGCGGCGCGGGTTGAGGCTCCGGTTTCAATGGCCGGGTGCTGGCGCGTGCTTCTTATGATATCCACAATATAGTCCGTAAGCGCGTCGGTAAGCCTTATGCCCGCAGTAAGGGCGCGGGCCTCGGCCAGTTGCTCCGGCGTTACCACGGGTTTTATGGCAAAGTCGTTTATATCCGGCATGGCGGAGTAATGGCCGTGCCGTGTTACGATTTCGCGTTCTTCTTCGCGGCTGGGGTAGCCCATGACTATTTTGAAGAGAAAGCGGTCCAACTGCGCTTCGGGCAATGGGTAGGTGCCCTGTTGCTCAATGGGGTTTTGCGTGGCGACCACCATAAAGGCTTTGCCCAGGCTGTAGGTTTGCCTGTCTATGGTGACGCCGCGCTCGCTCATGGCCTGCAAAAGCGCGGCCTGGGTTTTGGGCGGGGTGCGGTTTATTTCGTCCGCCAGCAGTATTTGCGTAAAAATAGGGCCTTGGGTGAGCACAAAGCTGTTGGTTTGAAAGTTGAACAGGTTTGTGCCCAGCACGTCGCCGGGCATCATGTCCGGCGTAAACTGGATGCGCCCGAAATCCAGATTAAGGCACACAGCGAAAGACTGCACCAAAAAGGTTTTACCGGTGCCTGGCACGCCCTCAAGCAGAACATGCCCGCCGCACAAGAGGCTGGTGAGCATAAGCTCTATGGCTTCTTCCTGGCCGATTATGGTTTTGCCTACTTCGGCCTTTATATCATTTACGATGTTGCTTACTAGCTGAAGGCTCATGCAGTATTTCTCCCTTCCAGTTATGGATGTCTCTTACACATTCGAACAGGCGCGCAAGGTTTTTGGGGTCGCTCGCGTCCACGGCCGCCGCCGCGCGCAAAATTTCCGCGCAGGTTTTTTGGGTCTTGCGCGTTTTGCTTATATTATCCAGCCAGGCGGCCAGCCGCGCCTCGTCCAGGCCGCTTGGCGCGTGCAGGGCATAGGCGGTTTGGCGCACCGTCATGCTTATATAGCGCTTTAGGATAAGGGCGTGGTGCCCAGCGTAATCCAATAGGCGCGCGCCGTTGCCTATAAGATTTTTTTTGCCGAAATCCAGTTCCGGCTTGGGGTTTAGGGCCGGGCCGAAGCGGTTGGCCCCGGCCAGCGTGAGCAATGCGGCCGCGCAGCAGACCAGAATTGTGGCGATAACAAAAGGAAAGCGGAAAAGCAGTTTAAGGGGAGTGCTTTGCGCCTCCAAAAAACCGTGCACGGTTTCGTCAAACACTATGGGCGCGCCGGCATCGCTGTTTTTATGCAGGCGCAGCATATCCACAACTGTTACCATAAAAGCCGCGTTTTCGCCCTTGCCCAGGCCGTGGTTGGCCATTATGTCGGGGTCGGCCAGCACCCAGACGGTGTTTTCGCCTTCGCCCACCTCGCCAAGCAGTATGCCATCGTCATTACCCACAACGGGGCGCATGGTTTTGGAGCGGATAAGCTGTATGATATTGTCGTTGTTGGGAGCGTCCGGGGCAAGGCCTGTGAGATTAATCTTCCAGGCGGCGGGCCATTTGTCGCGAAAAACGTCGCTGCGCCCGTCCACCAGCGAGAGGGTGCGCTTGGCGTTTATAAGGGCTTCCGGCTCCACCTGATCAATCCAGGCTGGCTTGTTTTCATCCGGCTTTCCGCGCCATTTGGGCAGCACCAGCAACACACGCGGGGCTTGCATCAGTTTGATGCCTTCGCTGCTGTTCAGCCGGTATAAATCCGGCTCGGCCACAATAAGGGTGCCGTTATAGCCCACCAGCCCCAGAGTATTGCCCACGCTGCGCAAGGCAGGGCGATCCAGACGGCGCAGGGTATCGAAAAAACCGGCGCAACCAAGGGCGGATACGGAATAACTGCCTGGCCTGGATTTGCTTTCTGTGGCTATGGGGTCGTTGTCGTAGGCGTGCAGCAGCACGGAAAGGGCAAAAATAGCCAGAGCGCAGGCTATAAGCGCGGTTATGGGCAGGCCGGATAAAGATATTTTGCGCATTATGCCGCCTCGCGTTTTAAGGCGTTGGTAAGTATTTCAAAGCTGCGCAGGCAGGCCTGATATTCCGCTTCTTCAGGCTGGTATCCGCCAAAGTAGGATATTTCGACGCGCCGGATAATGTCGGCAAGGGCTGCTCCGGCTTCTGGAGCAAGGTTTACGCGGTATAGAATTTCGCGGCTGGTAAGGGAGGCCGCTATGGATATATCCAGGCGGCGGCGCATTTCGTTAACGCTTTGCAGCAGCATAATGTGCATGGCCTCGCCGAAGTTGCCCTGCCGGGCCAAATCCTCAGCCGCAATCTGGGCCGCGTCCATGCGGGCTGCGGCCGCCGCCGGGGCGGCTTCCGGGTCTTGCGGCATATCCAGCGCGCGCGAGCGGCTGTTGCTCCACATGTTGTTGCGCAGGTTGATTATAATAACGGCCAGCAAAATAAGCAGGGATACGACAAGAATAACTTTGGCCATACCGGCGAGAGAAAAGTCAAACCTGCTTTTATCCGGCTGCGGAATATTTTCCGGTTTTATGTCACGTACGCGGTTTTCCGGCAGTTCTGTTTGCAGATTTTGTGAGCGGGTGGAATCACGCAGGGCTTTTTCCACCTTCACGCGCAGTTCGGCGTCGGGCCAGGCCGCCAGAGGCGCGGCATTGGAACCGGCCACCAAGGGGGCGGCTTCCGGTTTTGCGGCCAGAGGAGTGGCCCACAAAAGCGGCAGTATAAGGCAAACGGCTGCGAGAAGCGGCAGGGCGTGTATAATCCGGTTGTTGGGCATAAAGTTAAGTTACGAACGGCCTAGGTTGTGTCGGCATTCAGGCGCTTTTGCCCCTGGCTGCGTCAGCAAAGCTTTGCCCCTCAGTCGAATACAGTAAGAGTATATTCTTTCGGTTCAAAGCCTTGCTTCCCTGCCAGAGGGCAAAATCACTCTGAATGTCGACACAACCTGGTAGTTCAGGTTACGTTAGAAGTGCGACAAGATAAGATATTTGGGATGTATAGTCTAGTGTGCAGGGGGAAGAAGTCACTTCGTGGCAAAGATAAGATGAATATGAGCGCGCGAAGCGCGCCAATAAGAGAGGGGCATCCATACTCTCTTACTGGCGCGCTTCGCTTATTTTTGTTTTTTAATCCGCCCAGAAGGGGCTTTTCCCATCGCTTTGCGCGTTACCTCCGCATCAGGCGCTCCAACTCATTCACCATTGCGGCGGCAAACTCTTGATCAATGATATTATTATCCATTTCCTGCACCATGATGCTGGGATGGAGTTTTTCTTTGAGCGCGGCAGTAAAGGCTTTATCTACCTCCGGGGCGTACATTCTGCCGCCGGGGCAGCCTTCTTCAACAAACCCGCGCAGGGGTATAAGCACGGTTTTGCTCGCCGGGTTCAGATTCAGGCGCGAGGCCGTTATGTGGGCCATGCGCACGGCTTCGTCCACACTGAGTTTTACGTGGATTATTTTGGCGTTGTGGTAGAGGTGCTTGCGGGTTTGCAAGTGGTCCGGCACGGGTTGGCGGTTAAGATCCACCATGTATAAATCCATGGCTCCGGGGGCCAGTACCATGGGCAGGCCTTTGGCGCAGCAGGCGGAAATGCGCTCGGTGGCTCCGGCGGTGTAGCCGCCCATAAATTCGCCTATAATCTCGTGCGGGGTAAGCTCAAGCACGCCGCTTATGTTATCGGTATCGCGCACAAGGTTGTCCAGCACCTGTCCGCCCACGCCGGTGGCATGGAAACAGACGGTCTCAAAGCCTTTTTTTTCCAGTATGGCGCGGCAGCGCTCGCCGCCAAGGTTTGTTACGCCCAGCAGGGTCATGCCCACGGCTGGGAGAGCCGGCCCTTTCAGCGGCTCGCTGCGCGTGGCGGAGGCCTGCAAAAGGCCCAGCATGAGGTAGGCGGCGTTCTCTATGGAATTTTTGGTGAGGAAGTTAAGGCCGCTTATGTCCGCCACGGCTTGGGCCGCCACCATATCGGTGGTGCCCATGATGAAGTTGAAGGGGCGGCTGCCGCTGGCCACGGTGGAGAGCAGCACTTTGGGGAAGCCCAGCGGCATGGCGTGCATGGCTTTTAGCGAAACCGCCGTGTTTTGCGCTCCGCCAATGGTTAGCAGGCCTTGCAGAGCGCCTCGGCGAAACAACTTTTGCGTTACCTCGTGCAGGCAATCGGCCATAAGGCGAAGCCTTTCGTCCTTGTGCAGCCCGCTCATGGCCTCCCAGTGTTTTCCGCAGGCGGAAAGTATGGCGGTGTTAACCATTATATCAATGTCGTCTGCGGCATCCATGCTGCCTGGCGCCTCCATGGGGTGCCGTACCGTTGCGTCAAGCAGCAGCACGTGCGTGCCGTTTTGGCGCAGCGCTTGCGCGGCGTGGCGCATTTCCTTTTCCTTGGTGTCCAGAGTGCCTATTATGGCTACGGTATTTTGTTTGGGCATAACCATCTGTTCGCGCTTGTTTGCGGTTATTCCAGGTAGCCGAGGCTTTCGGCCATTTTTCCCACCAAAGGCTCATGGCAGGCCAGTACAAACCGGTCGCCCTGCTTGCGGCGGTTTATGTCTTCTATACTGCGCCAGGAATCGACAATATTCAGAAAGCGCCCTGGGGGAGTGATTGTATAGCTTATTTCCGGCAGCGGTTTCATACTGTCGTTGGTAAACATAAGGTCGCCGCAACAGTGGTAATGGCCGGATTTTGCCTGAACGGCCACGGTTTGATGGCCCAAGGAGTGGCCGGGGCTTTGGTATACCGAAAGACCCGGCATAATTTCCTGCTCGCCCACGGTAAGGTTGAAAGAGAGCCCGTCAAACTGCTGGCGTATGCCTATGGCCGGGTATTCGTACGATTTGTAGTACAGCGGAATAGGGTTGAGCGCCCATTCATATTCGGCGCGGCTTACATACAGTGTAGCCTTGTGAAATTCGGCCACGTGGTAGCAGTGGTCCCAGTGCAGGTGCGTAAAGATTATGGCGTCAATATCGGCGGGCTTGATGCCCATTTTCGCCAATTGGTCGATTATGGAAAAGCCCTCGGGCTGCACGGAACCCGCATGGTGGTATTTGTTGGCAATCTCGGTTGAGGCCATGCCCGTATCCACCAGGGCCAGGGTGTCTTTTGATTTTAGCAGAAAAGCGTAGCAGGGCGAATCGACATACCCTTCGGTATCGTAAAATTTATGCGTGCTGTGGTGATAGAGGTATTTTTCCTTGCTGAGTTTTATGAACCCTGTGTTTATAGGGTATATTTTGAACTCGGACATGGTTTTCTCCTGTGTTCCTGCCGCGCAGGGTTGTGGCAATTAAGGCTGCAAGCCGTGAAAGTTTTCAAAATCATCGGGCAAAAGCCCTAAACGTTGCATTATTGAGGCATTCCAGGCAATTTGCGCGCATTCTTCAATAAGTTCGGTGTGGTATACGGCGTCCATAAGGGTGGAGCCAAGGCAGACCAAGCCATGGCCGCGCAAAATAAAGGCCTTGACCCTGGCATCGGCAAGATGCGCGGCAATCATGCTGAAATCGCCAGCTCCCACGTTGTTGTTTTTCACCGGAATAACCGGCACGGGGCCGGGCAGCTTGAGCTTGGCCGTAAAAGTAATAAGGGGCACGTCACGCCCAGTGAGCGACCAGCTTACGGCCCAGTTGCAATGGGCATGCACTATGCCGCCGCAGTCTGGGCGCAGTTTGTATATTTCGCTGTGCATGAAAAATTCGCTTGAGGGTTTTCCCTCTCCGGCAATGACGCGTCCTTGCCAATCCGTAACCACAGGCGCGGCCATGGGGCTGCCTGAGCTTTTTATAAGCATGCCCCCACCATCCGGCCCGCGCAGGCTCAAGTTGCCTCCAACACCGGTTTGCAGGCCGGTTTCGTACAGGCGCGCGGCGGCTTTGGCATATTCGGCTCGGCTCTGGGTATAATTCATAAAAACCTCGAGTGGATAACTAATTGTAATGTGACCTTACAAGTGTACGAGAACAATTTCGCCAAACAGCTTAAACGACGCGCAAGGTCCGGGCTATTTCCCGTTTATTCCACTTACTTTCATGCCGTTTTTCACCACAACCAAAATATGCTCAAGGTGCCTTGCCATGGCGGCCTGCGCCGCTGCGGGATCTTTATTTTCCAAAGCCAGGCGCAACTCGTGATGGTGGCGGCGTATAAAATCCATATTCTCGTTTCCGGCGGTCAAAATGCCCTGATGAAGGCCCATGGAGTTATGGATGAGGTTTATGAAGTCGGTAAAAATATGATTATGTGAGGCCAAGGCAACAGCCCTATGAAAGGCGAAGTCGGCTTGCTTGAAATTGTGCGGGTTGCCATGCAGCTTGTTATCTATTTCACGAGCGCATTTTTCTTCCAGTTCCGCAATGCGCCGCATGTCTTCCTTATCACGGTTAAGGGCGGCTTCTCTTGCGGCTTGAGTTTCAAGCAGGCCGCGCAGTTGCAGTATTTCAAGAGCGCTTTGGCGGTTCAGTTGCAAATACTGGCGCATCAGTTCTATTGTTCGGGCCGTATTGGGCTCTTTAACAAAAGTGCCGCTGCCGTGCCTGCTTTCTACCAGGCCCATTTCAGCCAGAATTTTTATGGCTTCACGCACGGGAATGCGGCTTACGCCATATTGCTCGGCCAGCTTACGCTCCGTGGGCAACTTATCACCCGGAATGTAAAGTTTGTTGGCGATATTTTCTTGTATTTCTTTCACTATCAATTGGGATGTACTGATGCGGTGTGCCATTGTCGTTTCCGATATTCATAAAAAGATTAATTAAAATAATTTGTTCGCAAACAAGATAGAGTGACCTTACCAGCATGCTAGTTTATGAACTAGTCTCATATAAATGTCAACAGGTTCATACGCGGCCTTAATTTATCACCATGGCGGGATGCGCGGCAACTGGTATATTTTATGCGCATGTGCGAATGCCTGAAGTGGTTGGTGTTTAATGTGAAAACTGTAGGAAAAATGCTGCGTTGGAGAGGGTAAAAAAGTTTGCGATAATTTTCACAAAACGCTTGACTTATTGGGTGGGGTGCAATAAAAAATAAGTATGTGGTAAGGTCTCCTTATCAGTTGCTTATAACTGTATTTTTCCGTTAAATCAGTAATACAAGCAGCTAGGCAAGGAGCAGAGGCAAATAGTGCGTTATGATAAGGTCGCCTTATCACATAAAAACAAACAACATGCTGCAAATGCGCTTTATCGGGTGTACTATATGCCCCGTATGGGCTGTTTAATCCGGAATTTACGCCGGTTGGTTTAAATTCCGCGCCATGGTGCCGCTGTCCTGCCTGACGGCGCGCATTCTGAATGTTGGTATGTTTGCCTGCGGAATAATGGTTTTGTCGGGAACAAGAAGGTGCGAACACATAGCAACGCATTTGCGCGGCCTGTGCTTTTGGCGCGGCCGGCTGATGCATTGGCATCCTTTTCCGGAGGGTAATATGGATGTTGTCTTAGCGGGCATACAAGACGCCCTTAATGTTTCCACCTTCATCTATGTAGCTATCGGGGTCTTTGTGGGGCTTCTTGTAGGCACCATACCAGGCCTTTCCGCCCCCATGGCCATAGCCTTGTGCGTGCCCCTTACCTATTACATGCCGGCGGTGGCTGCTATAGGCTTTCTTATAGGCATAAACAAGGGAGGTTTTTTCGGCGGTTCCATATCGGCCACTTTTATCAACACCCCCGGCACGGCCGAGGCTGCCGCCACCGCTTTGGAGGGTTACCCCCTGGCTAAACAGGGCAAGGGCGTGCGGGCTATAAAAATGGCTTTATACGCCTCGGCCTTTGGCGACATTTTTTCAACCCTGCTGCTTTTTGCGGTAGCCGGCCCCGTGGCTGGCGCGGCGCTTAAAATGGGCCCGTCTGAAATATGCAGCCTGATTATGCTTTCGCTCACCATGATTGCAATTTTGGAAGCGGGCGATTTGTGCAAGGGCCTTGTGGCCGCCGCCTTGGGCATGTTTATAAGCACCGTGGGCATGGACCCGGTGGTGGGTGAAGGCCGCCTTACCCTGGGCATTTACCAGCTTGAAGCCGGTATTCCGATGATTCCCATGTGCATAGGCTTGCTGGCGCTTTCCGAGCTGTTCGCTCAGACTGAGGGCTTGTTCAGAGGCTTTAAACTGAGCATGAGGAAAGAGGAAGGCGGTGATATTTCGCATGTTTTTTCATCGAAAAAACGCGAAGACAACAGAGTTACCTTTAAAGAATACATCGTGTACTGGAAAACCCTGTTGCGTTCATCCTGCCTTGGCTCAATAGTAGGCGCGCTGCCGGGGTTGGGCGCGGCTATAGCCGCCTTTTTGGCCTATGGCGTGGCCCGCAACTCCTCAAAGCACCCTGAAGAGTACGGTCATGGCTCGCTTGAAGGCATTGCGGCGGCGGAGAGCGCCAACAACGCCGTGGTGGGCTCGTCGCTTATTCCGCTGTTCACCTTGGGCATACCAGGCAACATGGCCTCGGCCATTATGATAGGCGCTTTTGTGCTGCACGGCGTAACCCCAGGCCCGCTTATGTTCGAGCAGCACGGTCAGATGGTTTACGGCGTGTATGCTACCATGATTGTAAGCAATATTATGCTTCTGGCCCTGGGGCTGTTTTGCATACGCTTTTTCGCGCGCATGCTTACCGCGCCCAAAAATATTCTTATGCCCATCATCATGCTTGTTTGCATGCTGGGCGCGTATATGGCCGAAAGCAGCACCTTTGCCGTGGGCCTTATGATTTTCTTCGGCATAGTGGGCTACATAATAAAGAAGGTGAACTTCTCGTTTATCTGCCTGATTGTCGGTTACATACTCGGGCCCATGTTTGAGCTTTCGTTCCAGCAGAGCATCATTAGCTTTTACCATAAGCCGGAATTGTTGCTGCACAGGCCCATAACGCTGTTTTTGCTGGCCATGATTGTGGCGTTTTGCGTCTGGAACAGTTGGAGTTCCAACAGAAAGGCAAGAAAAGCGGCCATGGCGGCCAATGCCGCGTAGGCATGAGCGCCGGCGCAGGGCATGAAAATTTTTTTTGATAACGCCCGCGCCGCAAGTGAACGTGTGAATTTTAAAAAACAGTTACTGCTTACAATGCAGCAGCCTCTGTGCAAAATACAAGCACGCATCTGACAGGAGGTAACAATGCGTAAGGCCGTTTTTTATACATATTTTTCGGTATTTTTATTCAGCATACTGTGCATGGTGTGGCTAATACCGGCATACTGCCCGCCGTTCAGCGGTTTTGGCATGCCGCCCAGCGCCCTGCCATACACGCTATGCGTAATTATGATTATTTTTTCCATACCCATCATGCTCAGAACATATCTGGGCCGGAAAAGCATTTTCCGTAAAGATTCGGTGGATGAAGACAAGCGCCCAAACCCGCTTACACTTCCTAACTGGGTGCATCTGGTGCTGTTTTCTGCCGTGTTTTTTGCCACCATGCCGCTTATGCAGCTTATAGGCTTTATACCAGGCGGTATAGTTGTTTTGGTTATGCTGCAATTGCTTTGCGGTAACCTTAACCCTGTTCGCATTGCCATGGTCAGCGTTTGCACAACTGTGATTGTATGGCTGTGCATGACCTATATTTTAGCGGTGCCAATGCCGTAGCGCCGCGTATCTGGCGGCCCGGCCCTTTTGCCTGAGGCCTGGCCGTCATGTGTGTATGTTTAACAAGCCAACGTCTTAGGACAAAATTTTGAAGGTGCAAGCTATGACTTTTGAGAATGATCACACCGGTACAGGCCCCCGCATCGGCGCAGGCGCATGGGGGGTAGTATGGACGTAGTATTTGCCGGCATTCAGGACGCCATGACCCTGTCAACCTTTCTTTATGTTGGCGTAGGCGTCTTTGTTGGGCTTTTGGTGGGCACCATACCAGGTCTTTCCGCGCCCATGGCCATAGCCTTGTGCGTGCCCCTTACCTATTACATGCCTGCGGTGGCCGCTATAGGCTTTTTGATAGGCATAAACAAGGGAGGTTTTTTCGGCGGCTCCATATCGGCCACCTTTATCAACACCCCCGGCACGGCCGAAGCCGCCGCCACGGCGCTGGAGGCCTACCCCATGGCCAAAAAGGGCAAGGGCGTGCGCGCCATAAAGATGGCGCTGTATTCTTCGGCTTTCGGCGACATATTCGCCACGCTTATTCTTTTTCTGGTGGCCGGTCCGGTGGCCAATGCGGCCCTCAAGATGGGACCTTCGGAAATATGCTGTTTGATTATGCTTTCCCTTACCATGATTGCGGTTTTGGAAGCCGGCGATTTGTGCAAGGGCCTTGTGGCCGCCGCCTTGGGCATGTTTATAAGCACCGTGGGCATGGACCCGGTGGTGGGTGAAGGCCGCCTTACCTTGGGCATCTACCAGCTTGAGGCCGGGGTGCCCCTTATACCCATGTGCATAGGTCTGCTGGCGCTTTCGGAACTGTTTACGCAAACAGAGGGTTTGTTCAGAGGGTTCAAGCTCAGTTTGAAAAAAGAGGATTCCGGCGATATTTCCCACGTTTTTTCCTCCAAAAAACGCGAAGACAACCGGGTGACCTTTAAAGAATACATTATGCATTGGAAAACCCTGATCCGCTCTTCTTCTCTGGGGGCCATAGTTGGAGCCCTGCCGGGATTAGGCGCGGCCGTGGCGGCGTTTCTTGCTTACGGCGTTGCCCGCAACTCCTCAAAGCACCCTGAAGAATACGGTCATGGCTCGCTTGAAGGCATTGCGGCGGCGGAGAGCGCCAACAACGCCGTGGTGGGCTCGTCGCTTATTCCGCTGTTCACCTTGGGCATACCAGGCAACATGGCCTCGGCCATTATGATAGGCGCTTTCGTGCTGCACGGCGTAACCCCAGGCCCGCTTATGTTCGAGCAGCATGGCCAGATGGTTTACGGCGTGTATGCCACCATGATTGTAAGCAATATTATGCTTCTGGCCCTGGGGCTGTTTTGCATACGCTTTTTCGCGCGCATGCTTACCGCGCCCAAGAATATTCTTATGCCCATCATCATGCTTGTTTGCATGCTGGGCGCGTATATGGCCGAAAGCAGCACCTTTGCCGTGGGTCTTATGATTTTCTTCGGCATAGTTGGTTACATAATAAAGAAGGTTAATTTTTCTTTCATATGTTTGATTGTCGGCTTTATTCTCGGGCCCATGTTTGAGCTTTCGTTCCAGCAGAGCATCATTAGCTTTTACCATAAGCCGGAGCTGTTGTTGGAAAGGCCCATAACCATATTTTTGGCCCTGCTTATTGTGGCGTTTTGCGTTTGGAGCGCCTGGAGCACCAATAAAAAAGCTAAAAAAACGGCCGCGGCCAAAGCGGCGGCTGCAAACGTTTAAAACCATTTAACGGAGAGTCTTATGAAAAAGCTGTTCATCGTTCTGGCCCTTGTGTTTTGCATGGCCGTTCCTTCCGTGAGCATGGCCGCCTACCCTGATAAACCAATAAAAATAATAGTAACCTCCAGCGCCGGGGGGCTTCTTGACCTGGCCTCAAGAACCGCCGCTACCGCGCTGACCAAAGAGCTGGGCCAGCCAGTGCTTATAGCCAACGTGCCCGGCGGCGGCGGCAACGTGGCCATAAACCAGTTTTTGGCCGCCAAAAACGACGGATATACCCTGCTTGTGGTAACCTCGCCGCAAATTACCTTTAACCCCGTTGTTATGAACGTGCGCTTCAAGTATGAGGACTTCCGCATTCTTGGCGCTTTGGCCGAGCAACGCATAGGCATTATCACGCAGCCCGACCGCGATTGGAAAGACCTGCGCGATGCTTTTGCCTGGGCTAAAAAGGAAAACCGCCCCCTCATCGCGGGTGTGATGAACGAAGAAGACAAAGAAATTATCTTGCGCATAGGCAAGCAGGAAGGCGTTAACGTGTCGCCCGTTCCGCAGGGCAGCGGTTCCGCCTGTCTTACCGCCGTTATGGGCGGCCACGCCGACATCGGCTCCATTGGTCTTATATTCATCGAAAGCGCTTTGGCTGGTAAAGTAAAAGCCCTTGCTTGCGAGAGCGAAAAGCGTTTTACCAAGCTCCCCAATGTGCCTACTCTTATGGAGCAAGGCTATGGCATTTCGCAGGAAACCTTGTTCCTGTTGCTGGGCAGCCCAGATATGCCCAAAGAAGCCGCTGACAGAATTGAAAAGGCCATGATCAAAATTGGCAACAGCGCGGAATACAAAGAACAGATGTTCGATCGCTTGCAGCTTGAGGCGACACCTGTTGATGCCGCCAGCGCCAAGCCTTTTATGGATAAGATCTACAAAAACGTTCAGGCCAACTACGGCAATAAATAGCCAAATGCCTTGCGCGGCCGCATAAACGGCCGCGCAAGGCGCCATATTGGAATTTGAAACCGGCTTTTCCGGCCGGGTCTTGGGGCTTGCGCCAAAAATGAATGAGCCGGACCGGATAAACTTAAAAGAAGCGTATGAAATGAGCGTAATTGAAAAAACAGGCGCGTTAGCGGCACGCGGCGATGCCGCAGGCAAACGCGCGCATAACAGACTGCTTATACTGCTGGCCGGGCTTAATTTGGGCATGGTTATAGGCGTGGTATACTCGTGGTCCATCTTCGTGTTGCCGTTGGAAGAGCTGCATGGGTGGGTAAGAACGCAAACCTCGCTCACATACACGTTTATGGTGGCTTTTCAGTGTGTTGGCCTTTTAACTGGCGGCGTGCTGGTGGCCCGGGCGGGCGTACGCATGCCCGTGGTGTTGGGCGCCTTTATGCTGAGTGTCGGTTTTTTGGGCGCCTCCATGGCCGATACGCTCCCGGCGCTGTATATATCTTACGGCATGGTTGCCGGTGTGGGGCTGGGCATAATAAACGTAATACCCACGGCCGTATGCATGAGCTGGTACCCTGAAAAACGCGGTTTGGTAAGCGGTTTGTGCCATATGTCCATACCGCTTGGCACTCTTATATACGGCTCGACCATGGCCACTCTGTTTATAGGCTCGGTGGGCATCAGCATGACCTTCCGCATTTTGGGGATAATCTTTTTGGCGGTTTCCTGCATATGTGCCATCGTACTGCGCATGCCTCCGGCTGATTTTAATCTGCCCGGCAAGGCGCAGGATAAACCAATTGTTACAGTCCGCAGCTTCACCACGCGTGAAACGCTGCGCTCGCCGTCTTACAAGTTTATCTGGCTATGGGTGCTAACCTTGCAGATAGGCGGATTTATGGCCACCGGCCACATCGCGCCATTTGCAGTGGAAATGGGCCTGCCGGAGCAATATTCAGGCCTGGCCGTGGGTATTTTCGCCTTGGGCAACGGCACAGGCAAACTGGGGCTTGGCTTTACCTCTGATAAAACCGGGGCCAAACCGGCCATGTTTACGGGCATGTCGTTCATGTTTCTGGGGCTTTTGGGCATGGCTCTGTTTTCTTCACTGGTCGGCGGCTGGATGGTGCTGCCTTTTTCCATGCTGGCCGCAATGGGCTTTGGCGGGCTGTTCTCATTGCTCTCCGTGGTGCTAATGTCGTTTTACGGCACCAAAAACTATGGCATGCATTTCGCCATAAGTTCCACCCCAATGATTATAGCGGCTTTTGTTGGGCCATATCTGGGCAGCTTCATAAGGGTGTGGACCGGCGACTACCGCTACAGCTTTATGGCCGCTGCCGTACTAAGCGCCCTTGGGTTTATCTGGATAGCGAACATCAAGCCGCCGCGCGGCAACTAGCCAGTGTTGTCACGAGGGTCCTTTGGACCTCTGCCTGTGGCAAGAAGTCTTTTTATTTCGGTCGAGCGCAGTAAGAGCACGCCCTTTCGATAAAGAGACCTTTTTCCTTGGCGGAAAACAAAAATTCTACTCGCAAGGCTATCTAAAGCCGGACAGCGCAAATATACCGGCCCATGCGGGCCGCAAAACAGGAGTTTTTATGCAAAGTCTGATTCAACCTACCGGAGTGCTCCAGTACAACAAGGCCAAAGCCTACGACGGCTACACCCTTTACACCACTGTTAACGGTAAAACCACGTATCTGGTGGATATGGAAGGCTACATCGCGCATACTTGGGAGCATGACACCAGAGCCGGGCGCTATGCCTACCTTCTGGAAAACGGCAACCTGTTGCGCGGCGGCGTGCGTGAGCCCCAGTACACCTTTTTGGGGGGCGAAGGCGGCGTGGTGCAGGAAATAGACTGGAACGGAAAAGTGGTGTGGCAATATGAAAACTATACTCCCACCTCCTGCACGCATCACTCCTTTTGGCGCAAGAAAAACGGCAACACGCTTATTTTATGCTGGCGTCATCACAGTTATGAGGAATGCCTTGCCCACGGGCGCAAACCGGAGCTTATGGTAAAAGAAGGCATAATGACCCGCATTGGGCCGGTATCCGGCCATTACGTTTCTTATTTTGTCGAGATAGACCCCTCCGGCAAGGAAGTATGGCGTTGGGACATGTGGGACCATATGGGTGAAAACGACTACCACAAGCTGGATTTCAACCTGGTTATTCCCGTGATATCTTCTTGGGTGGACTGGGACCATTGCAACAACATCAGCTACAATGAGGAAACGGACCAAATAGTCAGCACCCTGCGTGCCTTGGGCGAATTTATAATTATAGACTGCAAGAGCGGAGACATAGTCTACCGCTGGGGCAACCCCGCCAACTACGGCGCCGGGCGCAAGCCAGGCTTTGGCGACGACGGCGATCAAATGCTCTGGGGCCCGCACAGCCCGGTATGGATAGGCAATGATCGCGTGCTGGTGTACGACAATGGTTACTTGCGCCCGCTGGGCAGCCGCAGCCGCGTTTTTGAAGTGGATATAAAAACAGGCGAAATCGTATGGGAATGGATGAGCCCCTCGCCCAACAGCTTCAGCAGCGGCAACCAGAGCAACGTGCAGCGCCTGCCCAATGGCAACACCCTGATGATTGGCTGCGAATCCGGCCATATAGTGGAAGTATCCAAGGGTTCTTCTTGCAGTTACGGCAACACCTTTGTGTTCATTCCCGAAGACGGCAAGAAAAAAGAGCCGGATATGCCCCCCTCTGAGGTGGTGTGGGAATATGTAAACCCAATGACCGGAAACGGGCCAAAGAGCGTGCTTATTCACGCCACAGAAACAGTTAGCGGCAAATGGTCCAACGCTATGCACCGCGCCTTTCGCTACGGCAAGGAATTCCCCGGCTTTAAGGGAAAAGACCTGAGCAAGCGCCGTCCGTTTATAGAAAACCGCCCGGAAGGGCCTTGGAAGGAATACCAGAAAATTCTGGACGAGCAGTATAAAAAGTAAAATCGGGTTTACTTTCAGATAATGTAATCATGAGGGTTTTTCCCTCTGTTCGTACCAAAACGTCTTTTTATTTGATTCGGCGCATCATGTGCCTCACTCCTGCGGAGCGCTCGCGTTCAATTATGCATTTCTGCATAATTGTCGGTCAGGTGCCGTAAGAGTACACGCCATCAATAAAAAGCAATTTTTCCTTGTCAGAGTACAAAAATCCTCCTTGTGGCTACATTATCTGGCTTGGCCGGGCTGGAATAAATTCCAGCCCGGCGTGTTTTAAACAGTATTTTGCTTTTTACAGTAAATTTTACCAGGCGCGGCCCTATATTTTGCGCTATTTGTCTTACCGTTACTCTGTCTTGCGCTAAAATTCATCTACCTTGAGAAGATGCCTTTACAGTTTGCGGGCTGTTGCGTAAAAGTATTACTATATTATTGTGTGAGACAATTTTAAATAAAACGGTGGTATGCGAGTTGCCCTATGCTGCAAAAACAGTCCGTTTCAGATTTGATTGTAAAAGACATCAAAAGCGATATTCTTAATAAGAAGCTTTTGCCGGGCGATAAATTGCCTACTGAGCGCGAGTTGGCGGAAAAGTACGAACTAAGCCGTATTCCGGTGCGCGAGGCCCTTAAAACCCTTGCTCAGATGGGGCTGGTTGTAACAAAACACGGAAAAGGAACTTTTGTGCGCCAGCCAGACGCCTCGCCCATTGTGGACAACCTCCTGCAACCTATTCTTACTAGCGGTCAGGCCTTGGAAGACCTGGCCTCCCTGCGCAAGATTATTGAAACGCAGGCGGCTAAAGAGGCGGCCCAAAACTGCACTCCAGAAGACTTGGCTGAAATATCGCGCCTGAAAGACGCTTGCCAGAAAGAAATAGACTGCGTGCTCAAGGGGCTGCCAAGCACTTTTCAGCAGGCGGATTATCTTTTTCATCTGGCCATAGCCAAAGCCTCTAAAAACACTATCTATAAATCTTTTATCGAAACCATAGAAAAATCTTTGCGGCTGCATCAGTCTTACTCCATGCGCAACACCGCCGATGCCATGACTAAAACTTCCCATTGGCACGAGGCCGTTACCAAAGCCATAGCAGCCAAAGATCCGGCCTTGGCCGCCAGCGCCATGGACAGTCATCTGACCTTTGTGGTTAATTTGATCAAGGACCGCGTCAACTGACAGGCCGCATGTCTGGCGAGTTGTTACGGTTACTGTATAATATTTGCTGTTAATACCGATATTAAATACAAATGGGGAAGCTGTCCGCTTCCCCATTTGTATTTCAGCGTCAATGGCAACCCTGCCCGTTGGGCGTTGCCCTTGAGTGCCGGAGGCCGCGTAACGGCACAAATAGATTATATGCAGCCTAAATCGTCCTCTACGCATCATTGGTTGTAATGCCGCGTTTATCTTGGTTAAATTTTGCAATGCAGTTTTTAATTCTTTATTATGGTAATGCCATAAAGGCATATTTGCTCAAAAAGATTGCTATAACAAAAGCTGTAGTGTTAAAGTGCAGTTGAAAGTGTATTGGTATACTGCTTGCTTGCTATGGTTTTGCACGGAGTTATATTTTAATGTATTGGGCCGCTCACAATAATCTTGTACCGGTCTACAATGCGCGCGCAGGCGCGCAGCCTGCCGGTATATTAGACGAAGCGCCTTCCTGCATGCTGGAGTGGCCGGCTTTAAGTTTGCTGGCGCGGGTGCCGGAGCATTCCGCGCATTTCATGTCCGCCATGTCCGGCGGGAGCCCCGTGGTGGTGAATGACTACCTGTTTTTTACGGGTGAGGATTGGGTTACCGGCATAGGCTACCCGTTGCGCGGCGAGTTCGATTTAAGCTCCTTCATTCTGGCGGCGGATCTGCTTGGCGACGCCCTGGTCGCGCGTAACCGCAGTGCGGCTTGTGAGCATGTTGACATGTTTGTGGTGGCGCCTGCGCTTCCGGCGCATGCGGTACTGGAACTTGGCGGCGAGATGGGCGAAGAAGACAGGTTTTATATTCTGCCCGCCGGAACCGATGTGCCGGCCCCTTTGCGCAGGCTTGCGCGCAAAGCTGGGGAGAGCCTGCGGGTGGAGGAAGGCGCCGAGTTTGGCGCGGCTCACCGCCGCCTGTGGAGCGAAATGCTGGCTAAAACCGATATGCGGCCAAACGTGCGCGAAATGTACGCCAAAACAGGCAGGCTTATGCAGGCAGGCGTACCCGGAGTGAGTTTTTTGAACGCTCTGGACGCCTCCGGCAACTTGGCGGCGTCCTTGCTTATAGATACTTCCCCTGAAAAATTCCTGTCTTACATCATAGGGGCGCATTCACGCCGCCATTACACCCCCTACGCCACTGATCTGCTCTTCGCGCACATGCTGGCTAAGGCCCGCCGCATGGGCAAAGAATACATCCACCTCGGTCTGGGCGTGAACGAGGGTATACTGCGCTTTAAGAAAAAATGGGGGGCGCAAGAAGATTTGCCCTTTGTGTCAGCCCATTGGGAGCATAGGGAAAATGCCGCAAGCGTTAAGCAGAACATAAGCGGGTTATTGCAAAATCTTGGCAAATCCGGAGGGGTGAGCAAGCAGCAGTTGTTCGACTCCATGCCGGAGCAGCGCACTTTGGCCATGCTGTGGGAACTGGAGAAGAACGGCAAAAAATCGTGGATTTGCGGTAGCGCGCACTTTTTTTACTATTCCTTCACCCTGCATTTTGAAAAGCTCTTCAATGAAGTGGACAATGTTATTTTTGAAGGCCCGATGGATGAAGAAAGCATGGCTCTGTTCGCTCGTAGCGGCCAAACCCGCCAGCCGCAAGACGCAGCGCTTTTGGACATGCTTACAGCAAGAGAGCTGTGCGCCCTTAAATGTATGGTGGAGGGGCCGCAAAACCCTATGCTGCGCCGCCTGAACGGTGAGAAAAAAGTAAAACCGGTGGATGTGGAGCATTACCTGACCGCATACAGGCCATGGTATGCCTTTTTTTCACTATGGACGGCATTTCTGGAGCGGCGCGGCTGGGCGCAGTCCGTTGATCTGGACGCTTGGAATTTGGCGCACGATATGGGTAAGTCCATAATCGCCATGGAAACGCATGAGGAGCAGCTTGCCTCGCTGGAGTCGGTGCCGGCGGAGCGCATAATTGATTTTTTTCGGCACTGCCGCAAGTGGCCGGCTTACAGCCGTAACAACCTGCGCAGCTACCTGCTGGGCGATTTGGGCGGCATGTACGGCACCAGTACGGAATTTCCCACCAGGGGCGTACATACTGTTTTTAACGTGCGCGACCTGCGTTTTACCGAACGCATGCTTCCTTTTGTGGAGCAGGGCGGCTGTATTGCCTTTGTGGGCTCCGCGCACATGCTTGGCATGCGCGACCTGTTGCGGCGCGAGGGTGTAAAGGTTGGCCGGGTTTGGCCAGGCCGCTGGCACCGCCTGAAGTGCGACGTGATTAAAAAAATTAATGGCAGTAAAAGCGATTTTGGTTAGAAGTTATTTCATAATTGTCTTTTTGCCATCTGGCCGCGTCAGTTTGCTCCGGCCCTAAGCTTACGCATGTCTGTATACGCCGCGCTCCTGCCGTAACCTGGCGCGCAGGCCGCACAGGCTGTGCGCCATGGCAACAGGTCGCGCTGTAACTAGGCACGGCAAGAAGACAATAAAAAGATCAAGGCGGCGGCATGCAGCACAATATTGACAGCCCGGACGCGCTGGCGGCCCTTGCCCTTGTGCCGGAGCAACTGGCGGCCTACGTGCGGGCCGTGGCTGGCCTCCGCCCTTATTTTGTCTGTGGTTTTGCCGTGTACGCGCAGGGCGATTCGGCTGTTCTTGCCGGTTACCCAGCCGCCGGAACGCCGTGGCTGCAACTGTTTGCCGGGGCTGAGGATTATCCGGCTCCGGTGCAAGGGCTGGACGAGGCCATAGATGAAGTTTGCGGCAAAAAGGGGCTTAAGCGCATTACCGTGCTGGCTCCCCGCCGTCCTTCCGCCGCGCCCGTGGGCAAGGTCGGGTATACTGAAAAGCGCGACTGTTATCTGGCTCTTAAACTACCCAGTGTTGCTGGCGGGCCGGATTTTTCCGGTGTGCAAAACGGCAAGCTGCGCAACATGCTGCGCCGGGCCGCGCGTGAGGTAAAAGTGCGGCACGAGGCTTGGGGCGAAGACTGCGCGGCCTTGGTTAAACATTATATTTCAAACCGCGCGCTTGCGGGCGGCACCCGGCATATATTCAGCCAACTGCAAAGCTATGCGGGCGCGCCCGGCATAAGCCTGTTTGCGGCGCGTGACGGAGCTGGGGTTTTGCAGGGGTTTTGCATTGCCGATTTTACCCCGCTTGATACTGCCTTTTATATGTTCGCCTTTCGCAGGCGGGAGGCCCCGCCCGGCACGGCGGATTTGCTTTTGGCCGCGCTGGTTGAAGAGGCCCAGGCCAAAGGGTATGCGCAAGTGAACCTTGGGTTGGAGATAAACGGAGGCATCGCTTTTTTCAAGCGTAAATGGGGGGCGCGGCCATTTTTGCCCCTGGTGGAATGCTCTTGGGCGCTCGCGCCCAAGCCAGGCTTTTTAGGAGCGCTTTTCAAAAAGCGCTAAATGCGGCTGACCGCACCAGGGTATTTTAACTTTCTTAAAGTTAAAATACTCTATCCAAGAGTTGCCTCGTAGGCCGTCAAAGTAAAGTGAGAGAATTATGCGGTACGAAAACGAACGTATAGCCCCGCGCCTGCGTGGTCCTGGCATATTGGAAATGATAAAGGGGCTGATAGTGAGCGCCCCTAAGATATTTGACGTGTTACAGGTGGAGGTAAGCTCGGTTTGCCCCGCCAAATGCGCCTATTGCCCGCATACCACCATGCGCCCCGTATGGCGCGGCGATTTGATGAGCGAAGAGACTTATGTTAGGGCCTGGCCGCTTTTTCGCAACGCGCGTCGAGTGCATTTGCAAGGGTGGGGCGAGCCGTTTATGCACCCGCGCTTTTTTGATTTTGTGGAGCTGGCCCGGCGCGCCGATTGCCGTGTATCCACCACCAGTTGCGGCCTGATTATGGATGAGCCTCTGGCCTTGCGCATAGTAAAAAGCGGCCTGGATATAATTGCCTTTTCGCTGGCCGGTACCGATGAGCGCAGCAACGCCTTGCGGCACGGGGCTTCGTTTTCAACAGTGTGCGACTCTGTAAAGCTATTGCAGCGCGTGCGTAAAGAGCGCATGGGGGCGCACCTTGAGGTACACATAGCCTATTTGCTGCTGGCCTCGCAAATTGACGCTCTGCGCGGCCTGCCTGCCTTGCTGGAAGATTTGGACGTGCATGCGGCAGTGGTAAGCACCATGGATTTCATACCTTCGCAAGATTTGTCGCAAGAGGCCTTTATGCCATGGGAACGTGACAAAATATCGCGGGCGCGGGCGGTGTTGGAAGATGTGGCCGCGCAGGCCGCCAAAATGGGCAAGGAGGTATATTATTCCCTGCCCGGCGAGGAGCCGTTGCCCAACTGCCTTGAGGATATAGGGCGCAGCCTGTACATAGCGGCGGACGGCTCGGTCTCGCCATGCATATATGTAAACCCTCCGGTGGACGTATCCGACCCGGCGCGCCGCGTTTTCGGCAACATAAACCGCGATGACTCCATGAAAATATGGAATTCTCCGGCCTTCAAGGCTTTTCGTGAGGGTTTGGCAACTTTTGCCCCGGACGATAACTGCCGCGACTGCCCAAAGCGTTATGCGGTAGGGAACAGAACGTAAAGGCTGCGCCAAGATGTGTGGAGAAATATACAGAACGTAAATGCTGCGGCCAAGGCGCGTGGATAAATAGAGCGTAATGACGCCTGCTTTGGGCCGTGGTAAGAGAGAAGCTGTTCGTTTCTCTCTTTCCGCGTGTTGTTTTGCGCTTAAAAATAGTCTGAAAAGTAGGGCTGCTGGTTGGGTATGATGCTTTCCAGCATAAGTATTGTTTCCGGGTCCGTCTGTATGCGCTCAAGCCCGGCAAGGTACGAGGCGGCGCGGTAGCGCATAAGCATGGCCGTAAGGGTTTGTATGTTCAGCTTTACCGTGCGTCCCACCGGTATGTTTTCCACTATGTTTTTGCCGTTTTCAAAGCCGGTAAGGCTGAAAGTGCCGTTGTTCCACGGGGCTATGGGGTCCGTTACCTTAAAGCTTATGGGCCCGGCGAAGCCGGTAAAGGGAAAATTTTCCAAAAACGGCTTTACGTCCACTATGCGGGCCATGAAGTAAGGCTCTATGGTTTCCACTATCTGACTGTCTTCAAGGTAAAAGGCCAGTGGCTCGTTTTTGTAGTTGTGCCCTTTTACCTCGTCTATCATGGAGTGGTGCGCGCCGATAAAGTTCCACAGGCCCCGGCGCGACTCCTGATTCAGATAAATCATTTCCTTTATATGGAAAATGTCGTTGTCCACCCAGTAGATTATGTGCCCGGTGGGGGTATGCGCTTCGTCGTAGTATACGGCGGCGATGCGTTCTTCCTCATTTTCCCAGCGCCAGTATTCGCCCCATTCGTAAGCGCCGCGTATCATGGCGCCGTGGGTCTGGCGGGCGAACTTGTCGTATGTTTCCAGCACGTCGGGGTGGTCTATGGGGCGTCTTTCCACAAAGCCCGGCAGCTCCACCTTGCGCGGTATCTGGTGGTCCTTCACGGTATAGCTGATGTGATCGGACAAAATCTCCCAGCCCTTATGCCGGTAATAGGGTATGGAATAGGGGAAAAGGTAGGAAATAAGCTGGCCCTTTTTGCGCATGTTTTGCAAAGCCAGGTGGATAAGGCCGTTCATAAGCCCCATGCCGGAATATTCAGGGTAAGTGCCCACGCCTGTAAGGCCGCCCATTTTGCAGATGCGGCCGTGTATGTTTACCTCACAGGGGTATACGCATACCTGCGAGACCAGCGTTTGCCCGTTAAACCAGCCGAAAACGTCGGAACGCTCAAGCATGGGGCGTTTGGAGCGCACCAGCTCGCCATCCTCATAGCCGCTTTTTTGCAGTTCTTCGTTGCTGACCTGAAAAACGTAGCGCAAGAGCTGGTTAAACTGGTCGATGTGCTCAAGCCCTACTTTTTTCAGCGTGAGTTTATCGCGTATGGCCTGCTTGTTCATATTACGCCTGATAAGTAATTTAGCTGAAGTTAAACAATTGCTCCGCCAATATCAATATGCATGGCGTTATTATGCTGAAAATGAGCGTTTGCGCAGGCAGGCACGCCGCTGTTTTTATGAGCATGGGCCCAGGCCGTGTCAACATTCATGCGCTTTTGCCCTCTGGCTGCGTCAGCAAGGCTTTGCCACCTCAGTCAACTACTATAAGAGTGTACTCTTTCGGTTCAAAGCCTTGCCACCTTGCCAGAGGGCAAAATCACTCTGAATGTCGACACAACCTAACCGCGATGGGTTTTTCCGTTTTATGTTTTAGTGTTCAGGCATGTATATTCTTATACCCAGAGCTGCTTTGCCACAACAAAAAAGCCATATCGGGCAAGGCCCAGCTATGGCAAAATTCGCGTTTTTCAACTACATTGCGCCTTATGAGCAACTTACGCGATAATATTAAAATAGTGCTTGTTAACACGCGCTTTCCTGAAAACATAGGCATGGTGGCCAGAGCCTGCGGCAACATGGGCATAAGCCGCATGGCTGTGGTAATGCCTGAATTGTGGCCGCAAGTATGGCCTCTGCAGGAAGGTGAAGACTGCCCAGGCGCAATATACGCAGAAAAAGCCCTTACCGTGGCTACCAGCGCCGGGCGCGAGACGGTGAAAAACCTGCAAGCGCATGCTTGCCTGGATGATGCTCTGGCGGAGTGCACGCTATCTTTCGGTTCCACTGCGCGTACCGGCGGCTGGCGGCAACAGGTGCTTAACCCTGAAGAGGCGGCGGCGCTCACAAAGGCGCATTTGCAAGAGGGCGGCAACGTCTCTTTTGTATTCGGCCCTGAGGACAAGGGCCTGGATAATGAGGCTATTGAAAAGTGCTCACACCTTATTAATATCCCCACGGCGTCGGAGCCTTCGCTTAATCTGGCCCAGGCCGCCTTGCTGGTAATGTACGAGTTGGGCCGGGCCATGCCTTTTGGCGCGGCCTCCAAAACAGCCAGAGCAGGCAGAATGCGGCACTCGCCTTTTATTACTCACGAGCAAAGCAGGCTTCTGCTGGAAAAAATCAAGGAGGCCATGCTGGTGTTGGAAAGCCTGCCCTCCGGCAACTCGGGCTATTTCATGCTGCCTCTGCGCCGCCTTACAGCCCGCATGCAACTCAGGCACAACGAGTATTCAATGCTCATGGGCGTATGCAGTGGTATTTTGCGCCTGGCCGAAAAGAACCCTCCAAAGCTTTAGGCAGGCGGTTACAAGTATTTTCTAATGCCTGCCGGATGACAAAAAGACCCTCGCGGCTGCGCTGCCTGCGCATTATCTTGCACTGCATAATATAATTGCCCACATCCCCCCAGCGGCATAGACCAATAACTGGTGGCGATCGCTTCTTTGCGGCGCTTGCCGGTTATTTACGGAGGATTTTTATGAAAAAGTGGCAATTTTTTATTTTTTTGGCTCTTACGGTTTGGGGCGGCAGCATGCTTATGGCGGCCACAGCATCCAATACCGGAAGCGTGATGAGTAATGTAAACAACAGTATGGTGGGCAACACGCACAGCGGCATGATGAGCCACGCGGGCGGCACTGGCATGCACGGCGCGAGCGGTGAATATATGCAGGCCATGCAGGGCATGCACGACGACATGATGCGGGGCGTTCAAGACCCCGACCCGGATGCGGCCTTTGCGCGCGGCATGATCCCGCACCATCGCGGCGCTGTGGATATGGCGAAAATAGAATTGAAATACGGAAAAGACCCTGAACTGCGCAAACTGGCCCAAACCATTATAGACGCGCAGGAAAAGGAAATAAAATTCATGCGGGATTGGCTTGAAAAGAAGGGCCTTTCACAATAGCCCGCCCCCAAAAGTCTTGGAGCATTTAAACTTTTAAAAAAGTTCAAATGCTCCGGTTTTGAGACGGCTTCCAGCCTATATTTTTCGCACTGCGCCCAACTGCCAGACCTAATGCGCGTTTTCAAGCGCCCCTTGGTGAAGCGTTTAAGCTTAGCCAAGGGGCGCTTATTGTGTCCAGCTATACTGGTCATGTGCTTTTTACATTCAAGCATTCAGGAGGTCTTGCGCAAGCTTGCGCGCCTATATGCATTGCGCTCCGGACCGAGCTAAGCCCGGTTGCCGGAGCGCGAGAAAGGCTGTTTTGAAATAGTTTTTACTTTTTGCCGAACAAGGCGCGGTAGGCCTGCCCGCCCAAAAGGCCGCCCAGCAAGGGGGCCAGCCAGAAAAACCACAGTTGCTGCAAATATACCCCACCTGCGAACAGGGCCACGCCGGTGCTGCGGGCCGGGTTTACAGAGGTATTGGTCACCGGAATGCTGATCAGGTGAATAAGCGTAAGGGCCAGGCCTATGGCCAGAGGCGCGAAGCCCTTGGGGGCGCCTTCGCTGGTTACGCCAAGAATTATGAAAATGAACAGGCCGGTGAGCACCACTTCGGTAATAAGGGCCGCCATAAACGAGTAACCAGCGGGAGAGGCGGAGCCGTAACCGTTGGAGGCAAACCCGCCAATGGTGTGGAAGCTGGTACGCCCGGAGGCTATAAGGTAGAGCACGCCGCCAGCCAGTATGGCCCCTATGACCTGAGCGGCCATGTAAGGCAGCAGCTCTTTGGCGCTGAAACGCCCGCCGGACCACAGGCCCAGCGATACAGCCGGGTTAAAATGCCCGCCGGAAATATGCCCTACGGCATAAGCCATGGTGACGACAGTCAGGCCAAAAGCCAGAGACACACCTAAAACTCCGATGCCGCTGGCTGCCAGCACGGCGCTGCCGCAGCCTCCGAAAACCAGCCAGAAAGTGCCGAAAACTTCCGCAATATAACGCTTCATCGATACTCCTCCAGTATTTATATAGGTCCGCATCTTTGCGCGAACACCAGGTTGTGTTGACATTCGGGCGCTTTTTCCCTCTGGCTGCGTCAGCAAGGCTTTGCCCCTCAGTCGAATACCGTAAAAGTATACTCTTTCGGTTCAAAGCCTCGCTGCCTTGCCAGAGAGCAAAATCACTCTGAATGTCGGCACAACCCAAAGCGAAGCCCTTATATTACTATATGTTTGATTACGCTAGTATGTTTTAAGGGCATTCGCGCGTATAAGCTCACATAATACAGTCTGGCGCTGGTTTTATGGGCATTATGATTTTTACGCTATGCTAAAAAACTGTTTAACGCGCAATAATGCCGAAGTTTGGCGGGCGCACATAACATATGCTTTGTTATGTATTGGTTTGATATCTGCCGGTCGCATGTTTATCAAATTAAATCATGCCGTTGCACTTTTTTACGCTTACAGTCAGATGCGGGTGCTTCGCTATTGTGGCAGGCCTTGCCTGCCACACTGAAACATAATGCGGCTGAATATGCCGTCTGGGCTAAATCTCTGTTGCAATGTTGCATCAGGCTCTTGCCAAAGCAGGCCGGCAAATATTACTGTTACAAACATGAGTGGCGAGCACGACAATATGATTTTGCGGCAAGACCCGCGTGTGGGGCGTTTTCTTGAAGAAAACTACGCCCTGTTTTTTATGCCCGCCTGTTTGAATGATGCCGCGGGCAACGCCGTGTATTGGAACCACCATGCCGAGCGCGTTACGGGTATTGCCGCCGCCGAGGCGCAAAGCAGCCAGGCCTACAGGCTGCTCTTGCCGTTAACGCGGGCGGATAGCCCGCTGGATTTGTTTTTGGCCGGGGACAAGGCTGAACTGGAGCATCTTTACGGGCCGGAACATTTGTTGTGGGACAAAAAAGGGAATTTGGCGGTGCTGGATTGCTTTGCCCCCGCGAAAGGCGCGGCAGCGGATGCTGACGCGCCCCGGCAGCGCCTGCTGCTGTGCGGGCGCTGGCACGACCGCGCGGATGGGGCCGCATTTACTTATCTGGCTTGGTCCAATCTGGCCGATTACACCTTTACCGCGTCGCCAAGTCTGGACCTTTACCGCCTGCTTCAGGGGCTTGATCGTAAGCGCCTGGCCTGGTTTGGCGTGCAGCAGGATGAAAAGTTCTGCTACATAAGCCGCGAGTTCATGCGGGAGATTTTTCCTCCGGAAATAACCGAAGAAGAGACAATAGGCGTGAGCATGGCCCAGGTGATGCCGCCCGCGGTGGCGCTTGACCATGCCAGAACCATTAATTCCCTCACTCCCGAGCAAAGCGCGAATACAGTGTTAAACTGGCCTATCATGTTCCGGCGTGAGCCGCAAAGCTGGCTGCGCACCTACCCAAACGTAATTATCGTTAACGGGCGCCCTGCCAACTTCTCACTCATGTACGACGCCACAGCCGAGAAAGAGCGTGATTCCACGCTGGAAAACCTGCTGGCCACCCACCATCTTTCCGCAAAAAGCGGCTTGGCTAACCATTTGCTGGCTTCCTTCGCGGGGCGCTCGCAGGCTATTCGCGCCACCCTGGAAAATTTGCTGCGCGCCGCGTTATCCCTTGTTAACGTGGCTATTTACGGCGAGACCGGCACGGGCAAAAACATGGCCGCGCACCTTATACACCAGCTCAGCTCCCGTTCCGAGGGGCCGTTTGTGTCCGTAAACTGCGGGGCCATACCGGAGGAACTGTTTGAGAGCATTTTTTTCGGCCACGTGAAGGGCGCGTTTACAGGAGCCATTGCGGACAAAACCGGCCTTTTGACCAGCGCCGATTCCGGCACGCTGTTTCTGGACGAGATTTCGGAACTTTCTCCTCGCTCGCAGGCCAAGCTTTTGCAGGCCCTTAGCGAAAAAAGTTACAGGCCGGTTGGGGCCAACCGTACGCTTACCAGCAAGTTCCGCCTTATTTCCGCCACCAATCAAGACCTTAAAGAGATGGTGCGGACAGGGCAGTTTCGCGAAGATCTGTTTTATCGGGTGAACGTGGTGGATATACATATGCCGCCGCTACGCACGCGCAAGGAGGATATCTCGTTACTGGCGCACAATATATTGCGCCAGCACGACTTGCCTTTGCTGCTGTCCGACGAGGTGGTACGCACGCTGGCGGCGCACGATTGGCCAGGCAACGTGCGCGAGTTGGAAAACGTTATTTTGCGTTACGCCGTTGAGAATAACCTTAATTTCTTCCACCCCGTGGCGGCTGGCGGGCGTAATATAGCGGCGCAGGATGCGCCCGGCAGAACCCTTAAAGACATGCTGGGGGCCTGCGAGAAGGAAATTATTCAGCGCGCCTTGGCCGAACACCGCTGGAGCCGGGGCAAAGCCGCCGAGGCATTGGGAATTTCACGGGTTACACTGTTTCGCCGTATGAAAGAGTTGGGTTTAATGTAGGTTAAGCTTAATAGGCACTTAAAGTAGGCCTCACGTCTTATACTCCCTTTACACATTTCTATTTTTATAAAACGGAAGGCCCCGTTAAACGGGGCCTTCGCTGCCTGCTTGGCGGGTTGCCCGCCGGTGTTCGTATGAGACTTGTTTGTTAGCCGTAGGTGTAGGCGTCCACCAGCTTTATGGCGTCTTCAAGCATAGCCTTGCCGGGGTGGCCTTTCTTTTCCATTTCGTTGGCCCACTTGTCCCACAGGGGGCGGAACTTGGCGCGCATGGCGTCCATATCCGCCGGGCTCCAGATAATCATTTCGTGGCCTTTTTCTTTGGAGGCCATGTTAAAGCGCACGTCCATGCTGGCTTCCACGTTGCCCTTGGCGATCATGCCCTGAATGGCCGGTTCCATCTGCTTCATAACGGCCTGCTGTTCAGGGGTGAGAGCGCCCCAGATAATCTTTTTGTTAGCCAAAAAGTGCGAGGCTGCCGGGCAAATTCCTATAAGGGTATGGTACTTGGCAACTTCGGTGAGGCGAATGGAGCTTACCATGCCCCAGGCGCCGGCAATGCCGTCTACCACGCCTTTATCAACGGATGTGTACATGTCGCCTATTTCCATAATCATTGTGGAAGCGCCAAGGGCGGAGAGGGCCTCGGCCAGTTGCGGGTTCTGGCAGCCTATGGTCTTGCCTTTAAGCTCGGCCAGGGTGCGCACAGGCGCGCGCATGTGCAGGTCGGCACGCATGTGCACCTGGGTGGATATGCGCACTACTGAAGGGTCCAGCTCTTTTTCAAACTGCGGGTATTTGGCGAAAAGGTCGCGCAACACCATGTTGGCCGTGGCCTGGTTGGGAAAAAGGCCGGGCAGCGAGAAAATATCCAGCAGCGGGAACACGCCTGGTGTGGCGGCGGGCCAGGTAAGGTTGTATGGCGTCATGCCGGAAATAACGGCCTGGTAGCTGTCTTTCATGCCCACCAGGGTGTAGGAGGGGTGTACTTTTATGTCAAATTTGCCGCCGGAAACGGTGTTGAGCAATTCGCCCGGCTTATCGGAAAAATATACGGTAACAGGGTGGCCGGCGGGCGCCCACCCGCTGTTGTTAATTCTGACTTTACGCTCGGCGGCGCTGGCGGCGGAAGCTGCCAGCAGAATAACAAGCAGGGTAAGGCATAGAGTTTTGAAAAGATGTGTACGCATGAACTCCTCCGTTTGATGCTAGTACAGCAAGTTTGGTAAAAACAACGCGATTTGCGGGAAAATCGTAAGCAGTAATATGAGCAGTATGAACAGCCCCCAGAATGGAATGGTGCCGGCGAAAATGGTGTACATGGGCACATCCGGGGCCACGTTGCGCAAGGCGAACACGCTCATGCCTATGGGCGGCGTTATCTGCCCCAGCTCGGCCAGAATTACCACTATCACCCCAAACCAGACCGGGTCGAAGCCCAAGGCTAGTACCGTGGGGTAAAGGATAGGCAGGGTAAGTATTATGACCGGCAGGGCGTTCATCACACAGCCAAGCACCAGGTAAATGAGCACGATAACCGCGAAAATGCCATAGCGCCCAATGGGCAGCTCCGCCACGCTTGTGGCCAGCAGGTTGGGCAGCATGGTCACGGCTATGTATTGGGTAAAGGCCGTGGCGTAAATGAAGATAAGGAAAATGGACGAAGTAAGGCGTATTGATTCCAGTGTTGCGCCGCGCAAGCTGCCAAGGGTAAAGCGCCTCAGCCCCAGCCCTATGGCCAGGGTGGCGGCCACGCCTATGGCCCCGGCCTCGGTGGGCGTGAACAGCCCAAGCCAGATGCCGCCCAGCACTATGATGAACAGGCTGAAGATATGCCAACTGCGCAGGGTGAACTTGAGGCGATCTCCCCAGCCGGAGCGCTCGCCCGCCGGGCCGAGGGCCGGGTTGCGGCGGCAGCGTATGGTGATAAGGGTGATCATCATTACGGTTACAAGCACGCCTGGTATCAGTCCGGCCATAAACAGCTTGCCTATGGACTGCTCGGTAATCAGCCCGTAAACTATAAAGCCCATGCTGGGCGGTATGAGTATGCCCAAGGTGCCGCCCACGGCCACGCAGCCGGTGGAAAGCTTGGTGTCGTACTTATACTTTTTCATTTCCGGCAGGGCTATGGAGCCCATGGTGACGCAGCCCGAGAGGCTGTCGCCCACCACGGCGGCAAAAACGCTGCATGCTCCGATAGTGGCGGAGGCCAGCCCACCCTTGAAGTGCCCCAGCCATTTGTAGGCCGCGTCGAAAATGTCGCGGCTGAAGCCGCAAGCGCTAACCAGCACGCCCATAAAGATAAAGAGCGGCGCGACGCTCCAACTGTAGTTGGAGGCCACGGTTTTGCTTACCATGCCCAAAAGCGAGAGGGCCGCATCGGCCAGCATGAGGTGCGACATACCCACAAGGCAGGCCAGCACCATGGAAGCCCCTATGGGCAGGCCCATAAAGATGCCCAAAAAGAGCAGCGCCAGCGAGAGTACGCCGGTGGTTACGTCGGTAAACACGAAGGGCAGGATTTCCGGAAAAACGCTAATAACTACAAGGCCTGTGCCAGCGCATAACGTGAGTAGCAATACCGGCCAGTTTCGTTTGTCTTCATCGCGGAACTCCTCAATGCGTTTAAGCAGGTTAAGCAGCACCGTGAAAGCGTAAAGCGCAAAAGTCATCCCCACGCCGAACATGAATGGACCCAAGGGAATGCTCATAAGGCCGGTATTGGAATTGTTCGCGCTGAGAAACGCCGCCTGGGCGAAGCACTGCCACGAAAGAATGGCTATAATAAGGGCGTAAAGCCATGTTGTGCCCACGGCCAGGGCGTGGCGCACGGCCACTGGCATCCTGTCCGTAAATATATCCACCCTGATGTGCTCGTTTTTTAGCTCGGAATACGGCATGCCGAAAAAGAATGTCACCACCAGGCCTACGCTTACCATCTCCAGCGTACCGCGCAGGGGGGTCTCAAAAAAGCTGCGCCCCAGCACGTCAATGGTAGTAAGCAAAGCCATAAGCAAGAGGCTTACGCCGCCCAAGGCGGCGCAAAGCTTGCACAGCGGCGCGAGTATCCTTTCCAGCGGCCTGATTGCGGGAGAAAGGGTCATAAAACGCTCCTTACTTATACTCGCCCTGGGTGAAAAACTCGTTTTCAGGCAACAGCACCGGCTCGCCCTTGGTGTTGATGCGCAGGCGGCTGTTGTGAATTGGGGTTATGGCTTCCTCCTGCCAGTTTTTCACCTGCGGGCACCAATCGTATGGGTAGCGGTGCGCGCGGAATACCTTGCCGGCCGGGTTGATAAATTCCCACACTATTTCGCGTTCCGGCGTCACTTCTATGATGCGGCCGTGCAAAAATTCTGTAATCAGCGTGTTGCCGTTGGGCAGGCGGTCGGCGCTGGAGCAATAGTGGCTGAACAGGTTGTTGGTTATGGTCAGTTCTTCCGTTCCGCCGTTGAATTCCGAGGGGTCGTTGTAGGTCCACACAACCTTAAGGGTTACGGGGTCTATTTCAATCACGCGCGAATAGGCGCGGGTGGCGTTATTGTAGCCGTTGGGGGAGCAGGGCGATGGCTTGCCCAAACCGGCCTGGCCGCCGTTGTCGAATATAAGTATGTTGCCTTCGCCGGGCAGACCTTTCTGAATCATATGCACATGGTGCTGGCCCACAATCTGGCCTATATTCTGCAATTCTTTGGTGGATTCAAAATCCGGCCCTATGCGCCAGACAACGTCGCCGCTTTTGCGGTCTATGATGAATGAAGTATTGAGAATGCGGATGTCGGAAATGATGTTGTCCGGGTGGAAGCGCTGGTCGCCCGCGTCATACCACTTGTTTGGCCCGAGGTAGTTAATGTTGTTGCAGTAAGTTACCTTTACATAACCGGCTTTGCCGAATTCCGGCGCAAAGCAGCGGTGCACGGCCTTGCCTATGCTTTCTATGCCCAATTGATCCCAGTGGTCGAACAGGCTCCAGGACCATAGGCAGTTGCCGTCTTCGTCAATTTCCATCAGTTTGGTGTCGGCTATTTTCAGGTCGGAAAACTCCGGCAGAGTGCGGGTAATGGTGGAGTTTACCAAGGTTTTGCCACGCATTTTCGGGGTTTGGCCTGGGTTGTAGTAACCCGTGGCGCTGCCTTCGCGCTGAAAATCGTGGTGCTGGCGTGCGCTCATTACGCTTTCGCCGGTTTTAAGGTTGGCAATGGCCTCGCCTTTGTTGAAACGCCAGCTTATTTTACCATCCCAATCCGCTTGCACGAGGTCAAGGCAATCCAGCCAGTAGCCGGGCATATAGCCGGTGGTGCCCATTATGTGGCCGCCGGGCAGAATTTTGTTGTCAAAAGCGCCGTATACGCCTTTCCACGTATGCACCAGGTTGCCGTTCATATCATACAGGGCCGCGCCTTGGGCGGCTGAAGTTCCCTGAATGCTTGGTATAATGGTAAGGCCGTTCCAGCATTTGTTCGGATTGTAACGAACCACTCCTGTCATAAAAACCCGTGAATACATGTTGCCTCCAATGCTGTTATGCGCCGCAAGCCGGCGCTTGTTTTGTTATATGGGTAACCTTACATTATAATAGCAAATAATGTGCCTTTGGAAAAAAGTGATTAATTTAAGTGTAATATAAATAAAAGGCTTCTTTTATGTTTCAGATTTGAAACATAAAAGAAGCCTTTTATAATTAGCTTTGTGAAAATATTCTCAAATCTTGTTGCAAATCGTTATAATTTTATATGTTTCAAATGTAAAATATAATGTTTCAATTTAGAAATATAGGAAGGTGAAGCTCTGAATACTGGAGATATCTGGAGCTAAAACGTGCTATAAAATACGGTTTGGTCTGGCGGGCGGGCCGCTATTCGCCACAAATACAAGGCGTCGCAAAACAATGTTTGCGACGCCTTAAATAGTAAATAACGCGCTTTTAGCGTCTGAATTTTTCGGCAAGCTCAAGCCCGGCCACGCGCTGGCGGGTTCCGGCTTTAAAGGCGCGGCAGCAGCCGGGAGAAATTTCGTCTATAATGATAGGCTGGCCTTTTTCATCCAGGCCCCATTCTATTTTAATATCCCACAGGTCCAGCCCTCTGGCCGTGAACATGTTTTTAATGGCCTGCATGGCGGCGGCATTGGCTGCCAGCATGTCGTCCATAATGCGCCCCTCCACAATACCAAGGGCAACCAGGGCGGATGGCACGATGAGAGGATCACCGGCCGCGTCGTCTTTAAGGGTTATTTCAAATACGGGAGAGGGCAGGAACATGCCGTCTTTCACGCCGGGCACCATGGAATAGCGGCGCAGGAAACTGCCGGTGCATACCCAGCGTGTTACCCACTCAAGGCCTGGTGTGAACATTTTGGCTTTAAGGGCATCCATGGTCAGGGTTTTGAGGTCGTAGGAGAGCATGTGGGTGCGTGCGATTTTTTTCTCGTTAATCTCGCTGAAAATGGCGGAGGACATAAGCAGGCAGGCTTCACCCTGCCCAGGCACGGTTTCTTCGGCCAGGTTGTTTCCGCCCGGGTCGATCTCGCCCGCGTCGTTTTTTGTTACCCTATCGGTAAATACCAGGCGCACGCTGTTGGCGTCGAGTTCATAAACATCCTTGGTTTTGCCGCGATATATAAGTCTCATGTTCTCTCCAATGTTGTTGTCTTACAAAAATAATACGTCCACTCCGCCTGATTTATCCTCCCACCCCAGCCAAGGCAAGAAAAAAATCTGGTGGCGGCGCAAGCCCCGCCGTTATACGCCGTGTGCGAATACATACGGGATAGCCTAGGGCGTTTTGCCGCAATCTGCCGGATGTTGCCCACAAGTACAAGCACTCTGAAAAATCAGAGTGCTTGTACTTTGGTATGATTGTATTTTTTGTGCCGTTCATTAAAAACGCAAGTGCGCGGCGGTAAACGGGCAAGACTTTTTGATGCGGTTTAAGGCAGCCTTTTCATTACGAGCGTATTCTGCTCCAGTGTTCCTTGCACAGCTCTTTGATGATGAAATCGCCTTCAATCAGCCGGGCGGGAAAACGCAACCCGCCCCTGATCTGTTCCAGCATATCCATTTTGCCAAGGTGGTTCAGCAGCATGGTGGTGGTTACGCGTGAGGCGTTTATTACCATACCCAGCTTTTCATGCGTAAGTTTGAGCGGCAGGGTTACGCGGCCCGTTTGGTCCTCCACTGCTCCGGCGCAGGCGGTAAAGGCTTGCAGAAACAAGGCCAGGCGTTGCGGCAGGTTTAAGGATATTTGCAGCATCAGGGCGCGGTATACGGCGCTCATAGAACCCATTACATGCTTTAAAAGCTCGTTTTCCACCTCAAGCTCGGCATGAATTTTTTGAATAAAAAATTCGGCTGGCACGCCATAAACCATTACGGGCTCAAGGCACATCACGCTTACTTCGGTACGGCGTTTTTGCCAGGCGGGGCCAAGTCCGGCCAAGCCCCCCGCAGGCAGTATGCCGCAAGAGCGGCTGAGGCCCTTGACGTCGGTATGGATAAAAATACAACTGCCTTCAATAGTCATATAGACGGTGTCATTAAGTATGCCAGCCTGAATGAACATGTCGCCTACATTCTGCATTTCTTTTTTGCCGTACCGCAAAAAAGTGTCATATACCACCGGCGGCACTCTGCCATGCACGAAATATGGAGGTAGGCGATTCATAGGCTTTCACCCGATGCTTGGTATAAAAATATTGCGTGCAATATGCGCAGCGCACGCAATATTTTTATACCAGCGCGTTGTATGAGGCACAATAGGCGTTTTACTTGCCGAACCTGTTAAAGCCGGTAACCTTTGGGTATTTATACATATCCGGCCATTCCAGCCACCACTTGAATTCTTCTATTTGTTCCGTGCCGTAGCCGAACATATCGTCAACATCGCGCAATATTCCGTCCAGCGAGGGGAAGCGCCCGGCCGATTGCAGCCCGGCGGCGTGAAACCAGCCGTCCTCCTTGTTATTCCATGGGCATACTTTCATGCAGCGCCCGCAGGAGGAGCCTTCTTCGTTGCTGGTGCGGAAAATGGTGCACTTGGCCGCATCGCCGGACCAGCGCATATAACCGTTGTGCTCGTCTTGATCCTTGTTGGTGGAGATAGCTTTGGCCGGGCACTGCTCGGCGCATTTCATGCAGACGCGGCAGAACTCCTGCGCCCCGAATTCCACCGGACTATCCGGCAGCAGCGGCATATCGGTAGAAACTATCGCGGCCTTGAAGCGAAAGCCAAGGCGCGGGTGCACCACGCAGTCTTGCGCGCGCGATTGCTCGCCCATGCCTGCGGAAATAAGGTTGGGCATGAGAATCATATTGTAGTTGCGGGCGTGGTGCGCGCGGGCGCTATAGCCAAGGCTGCGTATGTAGTCGGCTATTATTACCGAAATAAAGCCTGAGGTGGCGTAAGAGCGAAAGCTTTGCGAGGCGCTTATGCCGTCATAGCCGGTGGAGGCCAGAATAGTGCGCAAGTCTTGGTCTATGATAATGGCGATAACATATTTGTGGTGCGAGTTATCTTCATGCTTGAAGGTAAAATCGTACCAGTCCTGATCATTCGGCTTGGCTAGCATCCTTTCTGTATATGAGGCGTGGTGCCGCATTACGCCTATGCCTATATCGTCGGCGCGCAAGAACAAGCCCAGTTCCTTAATATGCTTTGACATGCGCTCTGGGTCTGGAATCGGTAACTTGTTGGGCGCGGGCGGGCCGCTAACAATGTTATCCGCCGCCATGTAACTGAGGGTGCGTGATAGCGCCAGACTTAGAGGATGCTTGCCCACAAACTTGGTACGGTTATAGGCCACCTGCGGGCCGAATTCCCCCAGATAGGCGCGGTTGAAGCCAGCCTTGGCCTCGCTTACGGCCTCAATCGGCCCGACTATGCGGGTGCTGCCGAGGTTTTTTTCAGTGGTTTTTATAAAATTTACATGCGCCGAGCCGTAACGTTCCGGCCGGTGCGCTGTAATGTCATTGGTGGCCGCCATCGCCTCGCCTTTAAGGTTTACAAAGGCCGCTCCCGCCGCCAGCATGCCTGCCCCGCCCAAAAAGGCGCGGCGGCTGTAGTCTAGCGCCTGGTGATATTCTTCTTTTCTTTTTTTTCTGCTGTTGCTCATTTTAGTTGCTCCTTACTTTTTTGGGCGACGCCAGGCGAAAAACCACCAAACCGAGAGAAATAGCCACTATGGCCGTGCCTATGGCTCCAATCATGGCGGCCTGCTGGTGTTTGCCTTCCAAATTAAGCAAAGTGAAGGATGCGCCCATGCCAACGCTCACATACCAGACCAAATACGATATCCAGGCTGCAACATTGAGCTTGTGGCGCTGTTTATCCGCGCGACGCCACAGCCCATAGGCGCAAGCCACGCCCAGGAGGGCATAAATGAATGCAAGAAAGGGGCTCATGTTTCTTCTCCATTAAGAGTGTTGTTATTTCTGTATGTTACCTGACAACGTCTTATACATTATCAATGGGCGCAGTTTGGCGAAGCGCCAGCTTCAAGCAGCCGCGCGGGCAATGCTCTATACACCGCAAACATTTGGTGCAAAGGGCGGTGGAAATCTCTTTGGCCGGGTACAGGCCTGCCGGGCAAACCAGGCGGCACAGGCCGCACTCGTTGCAGGGCTTTGGCGCGTTGGGGTCGGCCATGGGCAGCAGGGTACGGCCTGGCGCTGCCGCAAGCCCGTGCAGCAGGCCCACCGGGCAGGCGCATTTCCAGCCCCACCGGAAGAAGAGCATGCCTAGCACCGGCAGCAGCAAAAACAGCAAATCCAGCCGTGGGCGCAGGTGCACAGCCGCTTCAATGAGAGCGCGCGAGACCACGCCCAACGGGCAAACAATGCTCCAAAACGGGTAGCCAAATATCAGCGCGCCCAAGAGCAACCCAAACAAAAGCCCCAGCATTTGCGCTTTACCGGGTGAAAAACGCCCGCTTATTTTTTCCGCCAGGCCGCGCCATCTGCTTTTTACCGCGCTGCTTGGGCCGGGCAGCAAAAAGGCGCAGGCGTTGCCAATGGCATTACCCGCCAGGCTGGCGGGGCAAACCCAGCCGCACCACATGCGCCCCAAAATGAACAAAAGGGCGCAGACAATGATAAACCCCGGCAGCAGACCCCATATTAACGTATGCCCGGCCAGATTTACTTCCAAAGTTCCAAGCGGGCAGGCCAGGGTGACCGGCCCCAGACGTAAGAACACGCATGGCGAGAAAGGCACGTTAAGCCGCGAGGCCGCCATTATGCCAAGCAGTACAAAAGCGCCTGTAATAACGCGCGCGCGCCTGTACCAGGCTGAGCGGCTTTTTGGCTTTGGCTGCGGGTGTTGCTTGGGTTCGCTCATATGCGCCTCATAGCGGGTCCAGCCGCATAATTTTGGGTATGCAGTGCGCCACGCAAATGCCGCAGCCCACGCAAAGTTTTTCGTCTATAACCGGCTTGGCTGGTGACGATGCGGTGTTCAGCTCGCGCGGTATTTCGCGCTCGTTGTGCTTGTACCAAGGCTCGCCGCCTGCCGGGCTGGGAAAGTACACCGCCTTTTCCACAGGGCAGCGGCGCAGGCAGACCATGCAATTGGTACACTCGCTCGGTGTGAAGCGCGCCACACCCACGCGCTGGCCTTTTATAGGCATGGCTGCGTCCAAAGCGCCGCTTGGGCAGGCCGCCGCGCAGGCCCGACAGCCGTTTTGCCAGGCGGAACAGCCGCCGTGCAGGGCCTGTAAGTAAGGCACGCCGATATTCTTAAAATCCGGCGAGAGATCGCGCTGGGCCAAGGCTTTATCAGGGCAGGCCTGTACGCAGGCCCCACAGCGCATGCAGCGGGCTGTAAAAGCATTGCCCGCCAGAGCGTATGGCGGCCGCACAAAAGGTATGGCTGGCAGCAACGCCCCCAGCCCGCTAAGGGCCACGCCCACTCCAGCCGCCAGGCCAAAGCTGATTATTTGTCTGCGCGAAGCCTGCATAAGCCAACACCGTAATTTAAAATTAGTTTTTTATGAGAGAGTTTTTGAGGTTTACCTATTACACATTGTATAAAGGCTTGGCCGGAAAAAGGATGTTGCCTGTGCAACAATTTGTTAAAAAATTCACAATATCCTGTGAGGTAAAAATTATAATTCATGTAACACATGATTATTGCAGGAAATAAATGGCAACTATTTAAAGCCGTATGGCGCTATGGCTTTAACGCGGGGCGCACCCTTTAGGATTTATCGCGCGGGGTTTGCGTTGGCGCATTAAAACGCCAGGCTGGACCTGACTTGCGGCTTGTATTTGGGGGAGCATGTTTTACCGTGAGCATGGCTTATACTCAAAAAAAACCGCGTATAACTGAAAAAGGCCGTATAAGAAGGCTATGAGGCTAGGCTGTGTCGACATTCAGAGTGATTTTGTTCTCTGGCAAGGAAGCAAGGCTTTGAACCGAAAGAGTATACTCTTATGGTATTCGACTGAGGGCAAAGCCTTGCTGGCGCAGGCAGAGGGAAAAGCGCCCGAATGTCGACACAGCCCAGACCTTTTGCAGCAAGGTAAGCAAAGAGCTAAAGGCGCATGAAAGGGCGGTTAACTCTCTTGCCTTTGATGCCAATGGAGGTTTGCTTGTTTCCGGATCCGAAGACCGCGCCATCAAGGTGCGGGGTATGCGAGGCAGGTGTTACCTGCCTCGCCCTTTTTAAAACAATTCCTCAATTTTTTTCCATGGGTCTGGTACTGCGGAGTGGGCTTGGGTGTGGTGAAACCAGGCCAGGGTCATCTCGTTGGTTTTTGGGTCCAAGATGTAAAGGTGCCCTACGATGGTATAGTCTGAGCCTCCGATGTGAAAATACCGCGAGGGGCGCATTTTTTTAAACGTTCTCTCAAAAATCACCAGCATGTCGCACTCGTTGGGGGCGTTGGTCAGCGCCGCGCGCAGGGCCTGGTTGTCGCCCTCATACTCCGCGCCGTGGTATGAGCCTAAGTGATAAACCATTATTTTACCGCGCAATGGCAACTCTTTGGCCTTTGCCTCCCGCGCAATGGGGGCATGTTTTCTGAATTCCGCTTCCGCCCACACATAGCCTTGAAGTGTTGCGTACTGCCCGCGCTGGGCCGGGGTGAGCTTTGCCAAAGGTTCGCACTTGCTTGCGGGAATGCCGTTGATAAACCGTATGGCGGGGTTTTGTTTGGCCGTATTCAAATTATAGGCGGCAAGCACATCGCTGTATTGCTCTTTACCAGTATCTTCTGGCCAGAGTGGCGCTTCGGGCAGGATTATCACCTCCTCCAACGATGGCGGCAAGGCCATGGCCGCAAAGTCGAGGCAGGGAAAATCCGCCGGCAAGGTAAGGGATAGCAGGTTGGGAAAACGCTCCGCAAGCGTTTGTGGTGCGAAGGCAATATAATCCGGGTCGGATTTCAATATTAATTCTGTAACCTGCGGCAACTCCGGCAGCATGTTCAGGTTGTCGTATGGCGTGTAAAGGCGTTTTAGGCAGGGCACGCCGCGTAGCGGCTTCAAATCGGCCCCATTTGGCGCAAAGGGCAAATCCAGCCCGAGGTAGGCGCATTGCAGCGCCGGTAGCTCAGGTATGGCGTCCCACAAGTCGGCATAGGGAATTCCGCCATCGTAATGAAAAGACAGCCGTGGAATGCTCTTACCACGCGTAACGCGGGTAAACGCGGCAACATCAGCCTTTATGGCATTTCTGTTGAAGTGCAGTTCAAGCCTTCTGTCGCGTGCCGGGGCATTGGCTTTTTCTTCAAACTCGTATACTTGCAAGCCACTGGCGCTTAGTGTTTTTTCCATGGCCCGCAGTTCTTGCATGTTCCACACTTGCCCGCCGGTGGGCACGGCGGCCTCCAGGCCCGGAACGGGCAGAAACAGCATGGCTAACAGAATAGCAAGCGGCAACGGCATGGCGCGAATCGTTCGCATATTGGTTCGTTTAGCTCCGGTTGCAGGATTAAACTGCGTTATCGGCTCCGCAATTCAAGCAAATTGTGATTCCAAAAATAATCTCATACTCGGATAAACCTGACAAGCTATTGGGCCAGACTGAACAAGAGCAAGGCAAGCTGCTGGCGAATTAGCCTGTGTGGTATAATTGGTAACCAGACCATGATTCCGTCAGGCAGTATGCGAGCGCATGCGCCAGTGCGGGGCGATCTATGCTGTTAATGCAGTAAAATCATACCCGCCCGGTTTAATGGCGGGTATGATTTTACCTTGTAATACTCAACCAACCGGCTGCAAGCGCAACAAAAACGGCCCTGCGTTACCGCCAGGCCGTTTTTGTTATGCCGTACTGCGGTTTAAATCGAAGCATCTTCACCATTCACAGCCATGCCTGGCCGTTTTGCGTCTGGCGCTTTTTGCCTTTATTCCTGCCGGGGCGGCGGTCGTTTTCATCAGGGGCCATCTTGACCAGACGGGGCTCAAAACGGGCCAGCACATCCACCAGATTTTGCTGCGCCGCCATTACGGCATGTATGTTCTTATAAGCCATGGGCGCTTCATCCAGCCCGCCGGAAATAAGCTCCACGCCCCGTTCTTGCAGGTAGGCGCGCACGTCGTTTTTGTTAAGCGTCTTAAAGGCCGCTGTGCGGCTCATAAGCCGCCCTGCCCCGTGGGAGCAGGAGTTAAGCGCGGCGGCGTTGCCTTTGCCTTGCACAACAAAGCCCGGCGCGCCCATGGAACCAGGCACAATGCCTTGCACGCCCGCGCCTGCCGGAGTAGCCCCCTTGCGGTGCACAACTACCGTTTCGCCGTCATGTTCTTCCAGCCAGGCAAAGTTATGATGGTTTTCCACATGTGTTACGGCTTCCGCTCCAAGGTGGCGCAGCACATGGGCATGAATCATTTCATGGTTGGCGGCGGCGTATTGGCCCATAAGCTTCATGACTGCCCAATATTCCTGCCCGGCTTCGCTTGCCAGATCCAGCCATGCCAGATGTTTGATCTCCTGCGGCAGGGCAGGGCGCAGGCTCATGGCCAGCTTGCTGTAGTGACCGGCCACGGTTTCGCCCGTGCCTCTGCTGCCGGAGTGACTCAGCAGGGCAAGGTAGGTGCCTTTTTGCAACAGCTTTCCCCCAAGTTCCGCCGGGGCCTCCAGATGCAGCTCTCCGAATTCGACAAAGTGGTTGCCGCCACCGCTGGAACCAAGCTGCTTCCATGCCTTGTCTTTGTTGGCGCTGCTAATGCGGGTTACAGACCAGTCTGCATCCATAACAGGGTGCTCGCGGCGCTCGCCGCGCTCAAAACCGGCACCCACGCCAAACCGTGTTTCACGCTCCAGCGCGTCAATAAAGGCTTCGCGCCGCGAGGTCAGGCTTGAAAGCGCCATGTCTGTAACGGTAAGGCGCATGCGGCACGCAATATCAACGCCAACGGCATACGGAATGACGGCGTCCTTCACAGCCAGCACTCCGCCTATGGGCAGGCCGTAGCCGGTGTGCGCGTCGGGCATAAGCGCCCCCCGCACTGCTCCGGGCAGGGAACAGGCGTTTTCCATCTGGCGTATGGCGGAATCTTCTGTGTTCACATCGCCCCATTGCCGCCATGGCGCGGGTGTTGCGCGCGGCGTAAACGCGGCCCCGTCAGGGAAATGCTCTTGCATGGCTTGAGCTAGTTGACCCAAAACAGGGTCTTCAATCATGCCGGCAGGGGCCTTGCACAGCGCGCGCAGCGCATCGCGCATGGCCCCGCCGCAAGCGCCTTGGGCGAGGGCGGTGTTTACCAGCCGCATGGCCAGTGGCATTACCAGCTTGTTATTGGGTACACCAAGTTGGTTCAGTTCTTTTGAAGTAATCATCATATTTCTCCGTGCGGATTTTAGCGCAAGGTAACTAGTGTGCCTTTTGTTTCGGCGGCAGTCAGGTCCGCTTTCATATTTGTAAATTGTTCAATAACAGCCAGACAGGTTTGTGTGTGCGGGGTTATGCTTTCTGCCGCAAAGCTTCCGCCTCCGGCAATAGCCAGCGGCACCAGCAGTTGATCCACAAGGTGCTCTTCCACCGGCACATGCGCTCTTGCAAAACGCAATGCGCGTTTGCAGGCTTGCCGCGCCACCACTTCCGCAGTGCGCCCCCGCCAGCCGCATTCGCCAAGTACTGTGGCGTAGCGGCCATGGCGCACGGTAATGAGCACCATATTGCCCGTGCCCTCAACGGGGTGAGGTGATGTGGCGCTGTCTTCGCGGCGTATGGTTTTTGCTGTAAGCCCAAGCGAGGCATAGGGGTCTGACAACAGCACGTCTATTTCCCGCTGTATAATGCCATCGGGCAGATTGTGACCGTAAATGGCGGCTTCCGCGCCTTTAAACGGTTCGGCATCCTGCTGATTAAACGGAATGCTTTTTGTTGCCGGGTGTATGTCCACCGTCACGCTGCCCCCGCCAATATCCATATAACCAACGCTGTTCATACGCGCCGCCAGTCTGGGGCCTAGCGCCTCAAGGCGCGGGAAGAGCGTGTCGCGCATAAATTCGAAGGGCGGCGCATAGGGCACATGCGTGCCTCCAGTAACCGTAAGCCGCGATGGCGTTGAGCCAAGCAACAGGGCGGGCACAAGGGCTTGCAGCACCAGAGTGACGCTGCCGCCTGTACCCACATTAAAAGCGTACTCGCCGGGGCGTACTGCGCCGGGCCTGAAAACCAGTTCCTGGGAGTTGAGCGCGTCGCCTTTAACATCCGCGCCGCAAAGCGCTTGCGCGGCCTTTACGCAGGTAAGGTGTTGCCGCTTCAAGCCAGGCTTTGGGCGGTTTGCCCGTATGTTGACCATGTGGAACGGCCTGCCCGAGGCCATGGATAAGGCCAGAGCGGCGCGGAGCACCTGCCCGCCGCCTTCGCCCATGCTGCCGTCTATGGTAATGTATTTATTCCGCATGATAATGTTCCTTTTTTGTGTGCCCCCACCCCGCAGGCCAACTCCTCGCCTGCGGGGCACGACATGCCCTTTGGACAGTCCTTATGGGCAACTTTTCCATAGCATTAGGCGTGCCAATGTGATGTAAATAAATAACATATTGATATTAATTGTTTTAATATTTAATGCTTGTTATCGGTATGTTTTTATGTTATCTTAAATAATAAAAATTTATACTATAGGATAAATATGCAACGGAAAACAGTAGTTATAGGAATGCTCGGTTCCACGCTTGACCGTGGTATGGGGCAGCAACGCTGGGAGCGCTGGCGCCCCACCGTGGCCCTCGGCCAGCACGACGACCTGCGCATAGATAGGCTTGATTTGCTATACAGCCGGGCGCATGCGCCCATAGCCAACATGGTTGTAAAGGATCTTGCCGTGGTTTCTCCGGAAACGTCCGTTCAACGGCACCTTTTTGAACTGCGCAACCCGTGGGATTTTGAAGAGGTTTATGCGGCTTTGTACGATTTTGCCCGCAGCTACTCTTTTGACCCGGAGCATGAAGATTATCTGGTTCATATAACTACAGGAACGCACGTTATTCAGATTTGTCTGTTCTTGCTTATAGAGTCGCGCCATATTCCGGCCCGTCTTCTGCAAACCGGCCCCCACCCCAAAAGAGACCAGAAACCTGCCGGTTTATATGGCATAATAGATTTGGACCTTTCGCGCTACGACAGAATTGCAGAGAGGTTCAGGCGGCAGGCGGAGGTGGACGCCTCTTTTTTGAAGTCGGGCATAGATACCCGCAACAAGGCGTTTAATGCCACTATTGAACGCATTGAAAAAGTTGGCGCGGAATCCACCGAGCCTATCTTGCTCACAGGCCCCACCGGGGCCGGTAAATCGCGTCTGGCACGGCTTGTGTACGAGCTGCGCAAACGCCGCCGCCTGGTCAATGGGGAATTTGTTGCCGTAAACTGTGCCACGTTGCGCGGTGATGCGGCCATGTCCACCTTGTTCGGGCACAAAAAAGGGGCCTTTACGGGGGCTATGGCGGATAGGGCAGGGCTTTTGCGTCAGGCCGACGGCGGCGTTCTTTTTCTGGATGAGGTGGGCGAGCTGGGCGGCGACGAACAGGCCATGTTGCTGCGGGCCATTGAGGAAAAACGCTTTTATCCACTTGGAGCGGATGCGGAAAGCATTAGCGATTTTCAGCTTATTTGCGGCACGAATCGCCCGCTGGAAGAGCTTGCAGCCACAGGAGAATTTCGTGAGGATTTGTTGGCCCGCATCAATCTATGGGCCTTTCGCCTGCCGGGTCTGGCCGAGCGCCCGGAAGATGTGGAACCCAACCTTGATTATGAGCTGGAGAGGTTCGCGGAAAGAACAGGCCGCCGGATACATTTTAACCGTGAGGCCCGCGAGCTTTTCATCGGTTTGGCTACAGGGCGTGATGCCGCCTGGTGCGGAAATTTTCGCGATCTTTCGGCTGCAGTTATGCGCATGGGCACCCTTGCCGACGGGGGGCGCATTGATGCCGGCATAGCGCGCGAAGAATGGGAGCGCCTGAAGCTTGGCTGGAAGGCGCTTTCTGGTAAAACCACCGATTGCGGCGCGAGTGATGCCGAACTTTTACAGATTGTGCTTGGAGACGCGGTAACGGAACTTGACCTGTTTGATGCGGCGCAACTGGCTTGCGTTGTGCGCCAATGCCGAAAGGCCGCGACGCTTTCCGAAGCGGGCCGCCGCCTGTTTGCGGCCTCGCGCAAGGTAAAGGAAAACCCCAACGATGCCGACAGGCTGCGTAAATATCTCGCCCGGTTTAATCTTTCGTGGGCAGATATCAAAGGCGCTGAAGGCGCTATATAAAATAAAGAAAGACCCACGGCAATTTGCCGTGGGTCTTTCAAATTCTGGTCGGGATGAAGTGATTTGAACACTCGACCCCCTGAACCCCATTCAGGTGCGCTAGCCAGGCTGCGCTACATCCCGACGCGAGAGGATTAACTAATCTAGAAGCGCATTTGTGTCAATAACAAGTGCGTCTAAATTTTGCTTAGTTTTAATCAGCCGTTATCCGCCGTGAGTTTCAGGCTTTAAAACCTTTTTTGCTATACCGCGCGCCGCCCTTAAAACAATTGTTTTTATCACCTCACGCGGGCTGTTTTTGTGCCAATGCAGTGGCGGAATGGATTTTTTTGTTTTAGCTATCACGATGGGGAAGTTACAATCTCATCTATCTCCCACTGCTGCCCGCCGCTGTCGCACCAGTTTTTGTAGAACTGGCCAAAATCATTAACTGGCATGGGTTTGGCAAAAATATACCCTTGCACTGCGTCGCAGCCCATTTCGCGCAACTGCTCAACTTGTTCCGGCCTGTCAATGCCTTCGGCCACTATTTTCATGCCCAAGGCTTTTGCCATGACTACAATGTTTTTCACCAGTTCGCGCCCGCGTGCCGGGTTATCGCCGTACTTGAAAAACTGCCTGTCCAGCTTTAGCACGTCCACATATATTGATTTCAGCAGATTGAGCGAGGAGTAACCCGCGCCGAAATCGTCGAGCGAGCATAAAAAACCGTTGCGCTTGCAAGCCGACACTATGGCTTGCAGCAAGGCATGGTTCTCAAACACCAAACTTTCGGTGAACTCCAGCTCGATAAAACCATCCGGTACGCCGTATTGTTCTTTGATGCCGGCATATATTGTGCAAAACTCCGGCTGTATGAGGGTGAGTTTTGATACGTTTACCGAAAGGACATACTGCGGTGTGTTGCCTGATGTAACGCTTTCGCTATAATGGCGGCAGGCGGATTCAAAAATGAATTTGTCCAGCGTCGCTATAAAGCCGTTACGCTCAAAAATGCCGATAAACCTGTCTGGCGGTATGGGGTCTTTGTCGGGTGGAATCCAGCGCGCCAGAGCTTCGGCCCCCATAATGCGGTTTCCGTTTTGTATGTCGATTTTGGGTTGCAAATACATGTGAAACTCGTTGTTCTCCAACGCCGTTTCCATTGTGGCTTCTACTTTTGCCTCCCAAAGTTTTTGCGCGCGCATTTCGCGCGAATAGAAACCCAAGCGCATTCCGCCGTTTTTTTTCTTAACCGACTTTTGCGCTGTTATGGCCCTGTCCAGCATGTCGTTAAGACCAAGCCGATCGCTGGTTTCTCCCATAAGGTACATTCCGCCGCAAACTTCCACTTTGTACCCGCGCGCGAGGGTTTCTGGGTAAACAGCCATGCGGTGGGCCATGCTTGTAAAGCGCCTTTCAAGCTCGTGCCTGCTCTGGTATTTCAACAAAGCCACAAAAATGTCGCCGCCCATGCGTCCAAAAATTTCTCCCTCATGTGTTATCTCGTGCAAAAAAGCCGACCAGTAGCGCAGCAACCTGTCGCCCGCCGCGCGCCCGAAGATATCGTTTATGTATCTGAAATCCTGGATGTCGCTGTAGCAAATCGCGTAGTTGTTGCCTGTGGAGTTACGAAGGATGATATTCGCATCCAGCAAAAATTTGTTATAGTTGCGCTCGTTGGTTACAGGGTCGATAAAGGCGATATTTTCAAGCATGCGGCGGGCTTTGTTGTTTATTTTGTGTATCAGCAGGATAAACGCCGCAAATATGATCATGGCTACTATAATGATGGCCATGGCGCCGCTTATAATATTTTTCAAACCCGCGTTGACCATATCTTCTGGCACTATGTAAAATACATACCAGTCGTTTATGTCCAGCGGAGCGTATGCAATAAGTCTGTCCTCCCCGTATATCGAGCTCACCAGGTATCCGCTTTGGCCATCGCGCATGGTGGCTAGTATTTTATCGCGCGTAGCTTGGTCCAATGGTTTGGGCAGGGCAAAAATATCGTTGCCCGTGCTTAATGACATCGGGTTTCTTGATTTTACAACATATACGCCGTTACGGTCGATAATATGAGCCAGCCCCTGCCCGGAATGCAGCGAGTTGTTGATTATAACGCGCATTTGATCTTCAGGGGCCGCTGCGAACAACACGCCCTTAAGCGTGGTAGTGCCGGAGGCGTAAATCGGTACGGCGTAAACATTTACGTGCGTTCCGCTAACTTCGTCCCAACGTGTGTTGCTGAGTGTTTTTTGGTTGGTTATCACTTGGGTGATGAAATCGTCGTTCAGTTGGCTGGTGTAGCGCTTGCGGCCAAAGCTGTCCCGCCATACCGCCTGCCCGTCCAAACCGGCAAAGCCGATTTCCACATAGGAATTATAGGAGGAAAGAGCCTGTGTTATTTTGTCGAACACCTTGTCATCGTCGGACAGTTTTTTGTTCTCATTCAGCAGTGTGCTTCCTTCCATAGCGATGGCGGCTGAGGAAAGGGTGGAAAGTTCTTCGCTGACATGCTCGTCTATGGCAAATTTAAGTTGCCGCGTAGCTACTTTAATGTCGGTTATGGTCTCTTCATGACTCAGCCTGCTGGAGTACAAAAGGAATAATATGCCGGAGACCATAAAAGTCATATTGATGACCAGCGCCAAGAGATAAAGCCAATTTACGCGCAAAGCCCTGAATTGGGACAATAACCCAGTGCCTTCAAGTTTTTTTTGCCCGCCCAAGGCGTTTCTTACTGTGGCGTATTCCGAAAAATACATCAACATATAGCCCAGCAAGGACGACAAGTGATATTTGTTCTCGCGCATTGTTGTTCCTTTAGCCTAATTACAATGGTTCCATTTTATCTTGTATGCGCTGTACTCATTTGGGTCAACAAATCCCGTTCTCATTTCACAAATTATAACAAGAATAATTTTTGCGCTTGCCGTGTGCATATTTGCAGGTGGGGGAATATGGATTTTTTGCGCGGCATGCCCATTTTGGGGCCTTGCGGAAATAACGAGCGCCGTCCGTAAAGCGTGCTTTACGGACGGCGTTTTTTTACAGTTTGCGGCCAAGGCCGCGTTTACTTGGTTATTAGATCATTACAACCGGTTTGATAAGGTCGCGCGGCTTATCTTTCATAAGCATAAGCGCTGGCTCGACGTTTTCAAAACCCTTAAACCGGTGCGTCAGCATAAGCGAAGGGTCTATGCGGTTTGCCACAATCATGGAGGCCAGTTTTTCCATTCTCAGGCGTCCCCCGGGCATAAGCCCGCCGAAAATTTGCTTGTGGCCCATGCCAACACCCCATTCCACGCGTGGTATGCGCACAAATTCGCCTTCACCCAAGTAGTTTACGTTGCCTATGCGCCCACCTGGCTTGAGTATGGTAACGGCTTCAATAAAGGTATCGACGTTTCCGCCAGCTATTACCACTTTATCCACGCCTTTTTTGTGCGTTCTGTCCATAATCTGCTCAACAATTCCGCCTTCGCGGTAGTTGATTATGTCGGTAGCGCCGTATTTTTTGGCTACTTCCACGCAAGTGGGGCGCGAGCCCACGGCAAATATGCGCGAAGCGCCGCGCAGGGCGGCAAAGGCAACGGCCATAAGACCCACAGGGCCTATGCCTATAACGGCCACCTGGTCGCCGAACTGCACGTCGGCCAGCTCAACCCCGTGCGCGCCCGTGGGCATCATGTCACTCAGCATTACGCTGGCTGCAATGTCAAGCCCTTTGGGCAACAGGGCCATGTTGCCGTCGGCGTCGTTTACATGAAAGAATTCGCCGAAAACGCCGTCTTTAAAGTTGGAAAACTTCCAACCGCCCAGCGCGCCGTGCGAATGCATGGAATAGCCCGCCTGGGCCTCAAGGGAGTTCCAGTCAGGGGTAATGGCCGGTATGATAACTGTGTCGCCGGGTTTGAAGTCTTTTACCAGCGAGCCGACCTCTACCACTTCGCCAACACCTTCGTGCCCCAAAATCATATCTTTACGGTCACCCACGGCTCCTTCCCACACCGTATGCACGTCCGACGTGCATGGCGAGAGGGCCAGAGGGCGCACTATGGCGTCAAGCGGGCCGCATTTGGGGCGTTCCTTTTCTATCCAGCCTGTTTTGCCTATACCAAGCATTGCGAAACCTTTCATAAATTTTTCCTCCGGGTAGGCATGGTCAGCCGCGGAAAACACGGTGGCTTTCCATCCATGCATAACCTGCCGCTGTTTTGGCGCACGCCCTGAACAAATTCTGGCCAGGCAAAACCCAAGCCAAGCGTACAGCCGTTTTGCACCGTCTTTTGCAGAGTTGATATTGAACTCTTTTTGACCTTAGCAAAAACCATCCCATTATCCAAGTGAGTCATGCGTCATGCCACGCAAAAAATAATGTGGGGTCATATGATTGCTTTATTGGCTGGGGCTTTGCGATTTGCAAAATACAATAGCGGATTGCTATGGTTTAGGCGAATATTGTGCCCGGATGGCAGCTAGCCCTGAAGCGGAGAGAGGCGTTGGCCTGTTTTGAAGGGCAGGCTGTTTTGCAAGGCAGGGTGGTTTTCTAAAAAATGCCTGTTGCCGCGCAAGCGCTATCGCCCTTACGCGTTGCATACGCATCCGCCGGGGCAGGCCATGGAGTTTGGGCGCGGCCCATACCCGTTGCGTCCACCCCGGCGGGAGCCGACAAGCAGTTAGCTTGTCAGAATGCTTTTTGCCGCCTCATCTTGAAAATCCGTCATAAACGGAATGCCTGTTACGCTTTCAACTTCGCGGTTGGCGGAGAGGATATCGGTGCGGCTTATGGCTTCGAGGTTGAACTTTCTGGCTCCGGCCATGAACTGCTGCAGGCCAGCGGCCAGTTTATCCACCATCGTCCACATGGCCACGGCCCCCAGGGGCAGTTCCGCCATGGCCGCTTTGCCAAGCTTTTCTTCCACGCTATGGTAGCCCGCGAAAATGGCTTCCGGCGTAGCGCCTATGTCGGCAACGGTTTTAGGCAACGCATTCCAGTTACCGCCAGTCAGGGCCTTTCTGGCCGGGCGCAGTACCCCTTCAATGTTGGAACCGAGAAAACCGGGGATCATCATGGCGCGCCCCATGCAAATCATTTTTGTGTATGGCGCGCCCAGGGCAAGGCCCTTGAAAATAGCGCTGGAACTTGCAAAACCCCCGCCAAAGGCCAGCGCTGGCACGGTGAAGCCGTGTTTTTCCAGCACCTGGGCGTATTCATAAGCCTTGGAATGCAAATGCAAAGAGGGTATGCCCCAATGCTCCATCATATCCCAGGGGCTCATGCCTGTGCCGCCGCCAGCGCCGTCGATATTCAAAAGATCAAGGCCTGCCTCAGCGGCCAAACGCATGGAAAGGGCCAAAGCCTTCATGCCGTAAGCTCCGGTTTTAAGGCTTATGTTGGTAAAACCCAAGCCGCGCAGGTGGCTTACGCTTTGCAAAAAACTTTCCCGCACTTCTTCAACGCTTTGCAAATTGGTGTAGCCAAGGCGGCTGTGGCGGGCAAAGTGCATAATGCCGTCATGGTAGGCAGCCTCAACTTCGGCCTTGTTGGGGTCAGGGTCCAGCAGGTAGCCGCGTTTGCTTAAAAAACGCGCATATTCTATGTCGGTAACGGAAATTTCGCCGCCAATGTTTTTAGCGCCCTGGCCCCATTTAAGTTCCAGCACCACTTTGTCGCCGAATTTTTCAATAACGTATTCCGCCACGCCGTTACGCGTGTCTTCCACGTTCATTTGCACGAAAATCGCGCCGAATCCGTCCTGGTAACGCTGGTAACTGGCAATGCGCCTGTCCAGCTCCGGGGCTTTTTTCACTTTGCCCTGGCTGAATTCGGCCGCTTTGTCTATACCCACCACGTTTTCGCCTATTACAACCGGTATGCCGCACAAGGCGCAGCCGGAGGCAAGCGAATCCCAATAGCGCGCCGCAATGGCCGTGGAGCCGAGAGCGCCTGTAATAAACGGGTAACGGCAGGGTATTTTACGTTTTTGTCCGATGGTTGTTCTCAGCGAAACATCGGTAAACAGCACATCGCCTGTTTTGGCGCTTTCCGGCGCGTTTTCGGCTCCGTAGGCATAGCCCTGCACGCGCAGGGCGCTATAGCAGGCCCCCTGCGGCGCGGTGTTGCCGCTGCCTGATGTGATCTGCCCGAAATCTCGGGGGTACAGCACATCGCGCCCTTTAAGGCATGAGAGCCATGTTTCGCATTTGCCCGCGCAATCGGCCCGGCACAGGGTGCATAGGCCTGATTCCGCAGGCGTGCCACGGTTTGTGGTGTTAAGAACGTCATTGGACTTGGGGCGTTGGGTCATTTTTTCACCTCTTTTGTTTCAAGCCGTGTTATGCCGAGCATCCATCCGCATTATGCTGGTCCGGCGGGAACTGGAATAGCCCACGGGCCGGAATCGTCCTTGCTGGCGGCAGAAAGCAAGGCTGCCGGAAAATGCTGTTTGGAGGCTAACGGCGCAAAACGGCTGTTTATTTGGCAGGCAAGGCCTGCCTGGTATTACAGGTAATATAGGAGAAGGCGCGCTCCAAGCGGGAGTGGGCGATTCGGCGCTAAAACCGCGGGTACTTTTGCCATGCCTTGCGGGCATGGGCGATAACAATGCGGAGGGGCAGAATGAACGGGAGAGAGTGTATGTGCAAACACATTACGTGGAATAGATTGAATATTGCGTTTTAATCGCGTGGCAGGCGTCCTTGGCGCGCTCCTTTACTATAATTACTATATCAGGTTAGGAATAATGCCATAAACGTAAGGCCATGACAACAAAAAACAGCTATTTGCGGATTACTGAAGCGGCTTTTGACTCCTCGCGCATGGGGCATCTGTTTTTTTGCAAGGCATATTCGCGTGTAATAGATCAGTATATGGCTAATCACCCGCAAAATGCGTTATGGGGTAACCGGACCGTATTTTACAGGCGGATCAATTTGAGACTGCGATTAAAAGAACGCTGCTTATATTTGGCAGGGCCAGGTGCTGTTTCTAAAAAGCGTCTTTTGCCCCATAGGCTGCGTCAAGCGCCGATTTTTGCCCAGGGCTGTACCATCAGAGTACTATCCCTGGACAAAAATCGGCGCTTTCCTTGCCAGAGAACAAAATTCGTCTTTTTAGAAACAACACCTATAATTTGTTAAGTTTTTTATTGTACTTTTTTGTCTGATTTTATGCGCGCTCTGAATTTTATCGCATTTCATAACTCTATTGTTTATATTTGCAATGTTTTTAACACTTGATGCACTTTTGGTTATTTGATAATTTGAGCCGTTAAAGCATTGCTTGCCGAAGCACTGCATAACGCCACCACGTAATGTTAACCATGGCTGCAGCAGGATTTTACAGTGCCTGTTGCATATATTTTAACTTTAACTTCCTGATAATTGGAGCAAAGATATGTCGGGTTCTTCTGACAACGCATCTATGGAGCAGGTTCGTGAGCTGCTTTTAGGTACTCATTTGAAGGACATGGAGGCGAGCCTGCAACGGCAGGAAGAGCGCCTTATGCGAGAAATTTCCGATATGTCCGGCAGCCTTAAAGAGCGCATGAAATCGCTGGAGAATTTTATGAACAGCGAAACAGCCTCGCTTATGCACCGCCTTCAGGAAGAGCAGAACGAACGCGCCGGAGCGCTTAAAAACGAGCAGGCCGAGCGCTCGGAAGCGCTTAAAACCGAACAGCGCGACCGTGCCAAAGCTATTGCCCAACTGGCGGAAGATTTGGCCAAAGATTTGGCCGCGCGTGAAGACGCTTTGGAGCGCAAGCTTACAGCCCTTTCCGGCACGCTTGACGCGGCCGAGCGTGACCTGCGCCAGCTTATGCTGGCCGAAAACGCCCGCCTTTCTGAAAAAATTGACGATAAATACAAAGACGCCTTGGGCTCCATTGCCAATGTTTCCGGCCAGTTGCGCACCGATTTGCTTTCGCGCAGCGATATTGCCGGTATTTTTACCGAAGCGGCCGTGCGCCTTGCCGGGCAATGGCCTGCCGGTAACGAGGCTGCAAAGGCCGATGCCGCTCACGCAGGCGGTAAGTCCGGCTCCGGCAGGGCTTGACAATGGATGGAATTGTAAGCCAGCCGCCAGCCTCAGCCCAAAGCGACAATACGGAAGCTGAAAATGCGCGGTCGGAGCAAAATTTTGAAATTGAGGCCGCCAGCGGGGCCGCATCTTTTACACCTGTTAAAACCGGCAGCCAGAATGCCGAGGATGTTTGGCGCGATCTGCCCTCCGCCCCTGGCGATGCCGAGCTTGAAAGGCTGCGCTCCCTTTTGTTCACGCGCGAGCTTACCCTGCTGGAGCGCCTTAAGGCCTATTTGACCGGACGCGGGCATAATGTAAAGCAGGTAAGCGATGTGCTGGCCGAGGCCATAGCCATGCGCGACGCGCAGGATAAAAGCCTGGGCGCGGCCCTTGAGCCGGTGGTGGACGATATAATCAAAAGGTCCTTGCGCAGGCATCAGGATGATTTTGTAAGCGTTCTTTTCCCTCTTATGGGCCCTTCCATACGCAAATCCATAGCCGAAACCTTCCGCTCCATGATGGGGAGCTTCAGCAAAAGCATGGAGATGGCCTTTTCCTGGCGCGGATTTAAATGGCGCATAGAGGCGATGCGCTCCGGCAAGTCTTTTGGCGAAATCGTAATGCTGCACACCCTTGTTTATAGGGTGGAGCAGACGTTTTTTATCCACAGCGAGACCGGCCTTGTGCTTTCGCATCTTATTGGAGATGGAGCTGACGCTCAAGATGCGGATATGGTGTCGGCCATGCTGACGGCTATTCAGGATTTCGCCCGCGATTGCTTTGCCGCTGGCTCCGAAGGCGAATTGGAGTCAATGCGCCTTGGCGAATTTACAGTTTTTATTGAAAAATCCACTCATGCCTATCTGGCTTGCGTGGTTCGCGGCACCCCGCCGGCGGGCTTTAACGCGCAAATGCGCGCGGTGCTGGAAACCCTGCAAATAAAGTACGCCGATTTTTTGGCCGCTTTTAATGGCGATACCGCGCCATTTGCCACCGCGCCGCAGTACCTTGAAGACTGTATGATCGCCCGCTATGTGGACGATAACGAAAAAATTCCCCTCTGGGCCAAACTCATGCCGGTTATGCTGGTGCTGTTGTTGGCCGGGGCGTTGGTTTACGCCAAATATGACAACGCGAAAATGCAGAATGTAAAAGAGGCCGCCCTTAACACACTGCGCGCGGAGCCAGGCCTTATGCTTATAAGTATTTCCGAAAAAGACGCCCCACCGTGGGAAGTGATAATTTTGAAGGACAATCTGGCCAATAAGCCGGAAATTCTTCTTGCGGATCAATCCATGGATCTCAATATGTTTGCCATAAAGAGCATTCCATTTATATCTTACGACCCTGTTTTGGTGGAAAAACGATCGCGGCTTGCCATAACCGATTTGCCCAGCACTGTGCATATGGAGTATGATGCGCGCGGCGGTTTGATTTTTTCCGGCACGGCCCCCATGCAGTGGATTTTAAAGGCACGAGAGCAGGCCAAGGCCATACCCGGCATTACGCGTGTGGATATGAGCGCCTTGAATGACCCGCTTATGGGCAGAATTTTGGAATTAATTAAAGATGTGGAAGAGTTAAGCATAGAATTCGTGCATGGTAAGGATGCGCCGGTAAAGGCCGACCAGCCAAAGCTGCAGCAGGCGGTTGAAAAACTGGTGCTGCTGGAAAACCTGACTGCGCCCATGGGGCTTTCCATGACCCTTACCATATTTGGCCATGCGGATCCCACGGGGCAGGAGCGCCGTAATTACGAGATAAGCCGCGAGAGGGCCGCTGTGGTGGCGTCAATGCTTTACGACCGTGGTTCCAGCATGCCTATATCCATGTATGGGCTTGGCTCAAAATACCCCAAGCAGAGCGGGGTGGCGCAGGATGAGCAGCATGCCAAAGATGCGAATCAGGCCAGCCGCCGCATAGAGATGCGCGTGCATCTTACCCGTGCCGCAATGTCCGTAACTGATTTTCTGCGTGAGTAACACCAAGCAAGGGGCGGCCATACCGCCTTCAGGTACCGATGATTAGTAAAAAAGTATGTATGCTCGGCGCCTTTTCAGTGGGCAAGACATCTTTGGTGGAGCAATATGTGCATTCCATATTCTCCAACAAGTATCTTTCCACCGTGGGCGTTAAAATAAGCAAAAAGTCCTTTAATATTGACGGCAGCGATTTGACCATGGTGCTGTGGGATATGGAAGGGCAGGATATTTACGCTTCCGTCAACATGTCTTACCTGCGCGGGGCCATGGGCTTTTTTGTCGTGGCCGACGGCACCCGCCTTGAAACTCTCGATATTGCCTTAAGCACCCGCGAAGCTGCTCTCGGCAAGGTAGGCAACGTGCCTAACTACCTCATTATCAATAAATCCGATCTCATTTCTGAATGGGAAATAACTGAAGGCAAGCTTGCCGTTTTGGAAGAAAGCGGCGTGAAAGTTTTACGCACAAGCGCAAAGGAGGGGCTGGCTGTAAATGCGGCTTTTGAGGCGCTGGCCAGAGATATGTTGGCAGGTGAAAATCATGTCCGATAATTCCGCATTGGCCCTCGGCATTCTCCAATCTCTTGAGATAGCGGCTCTAAAACGCCATGGGCCACGCCAGTACGAGCTTTTGGGCGATGCGCCAGCTTTTTACCACCAATGCTTCCCCGGCAGCGATGGCTCGCCCAATAACACTCCCTGGGAAAACTCACCCATGCTGGAGTTCTTTTTGGACGACGCTGAAGAGTTTTTTGATGGTGGCGGCGCCGGGCAGTATTCATCCGGCGTATGGCAGGAGGACGGAAAAACAGGAGCCGGCAGCGCCTTTATAGCCGTTGCCGCAACTATCAACAACGCGCAGCTTATTATTGTGCGCATGCTGCATGAGGATTACCAGCAGAGATCCGGTATTTTGCGCAAGGCCCGCCAGCAGTTGCTGGACAACCGCAACCTGGTTAACAGCCTTGAAACTTTTAAAACAAAGTCGCGCATAGATGGACTGACCCAAATATTCAACCGCACCACCTTTATGGAGGTGTTGCAGGATAAGTTGGAGACAGTGCGTAAAAGAATGGCGGCCAGCAAAACCCCTGGCGCGCCCTTATCCGTTTTAATGCTTGATATAGATAACTTTAAGCAGATTAACGATAATTACGGGCATCTGTGCGGCGATATGGTGTTGCAAACCTTGGGCAAGCTGCTCAGAGAAATGCTGCGCAGCAATGATGTGGTGGCGCGTTATGGCGGCGAGGAGTTTATCGTGCTCATCAGCGGCGGTTCCCACGAGCAGGCCAGAAAAATAGGTGAGAAAATACGTAAAACTATTGAAGCCAGTGATTTTTTCTGTGTTCCGGCTGTTACGGTAAGCATTGGCTGTGCCACTTTCAACCCCGGCGAGAGCATGGAGAGCCTTATTAAAAAAGCTGACGAAGCCTTGTACGAGGCCAAGAGCAGCGGCAAGAACGCGGTACGCGTGCGTTAGAAAGGTTTGCGCGAAAATGCCGCCTTGCGCCGCCTGCATTACATATAAAAAGGTAACCACATGAGTTTTGTAACCGTTATTATAGCGGCGGGCGTTATTCTGGTTTTGGCCGCGCTTTTCACCATATCCATCTATAACCGTCTGGTGGCCCTGAAAGCCCGCTTTGAAAACGCCTTTTCGCAAATCAACGTGCAGCTTACCCGCCGCTACGACCTTATTCCCAATATTGTGGAAGTAGCCAAAGGCTATTTGAAGCATGAGAGCGAAACCCTTACCAGCGTGATCGCGGCCCGCAATAACGCCGCCGCCAGCCTCAAGGCCGCAGCGGAGCGCCCCGGCGACCCCGTGGGCATGGCCGCCCTTAACGCGGCGGAAAAAACGCTCTCGCGCAGTTTCGGCGGCCTTAACGTGCAGTTGGAGGCTTACCCGGATCTCAAAGGGAACAGCGTGATGTTGCAGCTTAATGAAGAATTGGCCTCTTCAGAAAACAGGGTGGCTTTCGCGCGGCAGGCTTTTAATGACGCCGTAACCGCCTACAACGTGCAGCGCAATTCTTTTCCGGCCAACCTGGTGGCGGGCTTTTTCGGGCATACGCAAGACGCCATGCTGCTGGTGTTTGACAACCAGGACGAAATAAAAAAAGCCCCCAAAATTCAGTTTTAAACCATGGATTTTTCCGCACATCAGGAAGCGGCCAAAAAGCGAACCGTCCGGCTGCTTTTGCTCTATGCCGCCATGTTGCTGGGCTTCAGCCTGGTTACGGGCTTCGTTGTTCAACTATCTTTTTTAGGAACGTCCGAAACTTATAGCACCTCAGGAACATTTTTTCTGGCTGGTGTTGTCCTGTTTGCGCTGGGCGGTTTTACCCTTTTTTCTCCAACCAGTTTGAATTCCGGCGGCAGGAGCGTGGCCGAAGCCATGAGCGCCAGCCTGATAACGGCCCCAAAAGATCATTTGGAAACCCGCCTTCTGAACGTGGTGGATGAAATGGCCTTGGCCAGCGGCATACCAGTGCCGCCGGTGTATATTATGAATGACGAGCCGGGCATAAACGCCTTTGCTGCGGGCGCGGGCATTAGCGATGCGGTAATAGGCGTTACGCGCGGCGCGTTGGAACATTTGAGCCGCGATGAGCTGCAGGCTGTTATGGGGCACGAGTTCAGCCACATACTTAACGGCGATATGCGCATGAACATGCGCTTTGCGCGGCTGCTTTTCGGCATGATGTTCATGGCCGATGCCGGGCGCATGATTTTACGCGGCTCCAGCCGCATGGCAGTACGGGCAAGCAGTAAAAAGAACGGCGGCGTGGCTATGGTTGTGGCCCTTGGCCTTATTTGCGTTTTATTCGGCTATGTTACCGCTTTTATGGGTAAAATTTTGCAGGCTGCCATCAGCCGCCAGCGTGAGTTCTTGGCCGATGCATCTTCCGTGCAGTTTACACGTTCCAAGGCTTTGTGCGGAGCTTTGGAAAAAATCGCGGCTTTTTCATCAGGCTCGCGTCTGCAAGGTGTGGCTGCCTGCGCGGACAGCTACGGGCATTTCTTTTTTTGCCGCAGCAGCGCGGGCCTGCTTGACACCCACCCGCCCATATCCGAGCGCATTTTGCGTATTAACCCGGATTGGAACGGCACTTTGCCGCAAAACCCGCAGTATGAGGAATCGCCGTCGGCAGCGCCGCCCATTGAATCTGTTCTGGCAAGTGCCGGACAGATGGGAAATTCAGACTTAAAAAGCCGTCTTGTTGCCGCGCTTGCCGGAAGGGACATTGACGGAGAGGAGAGAAACGCGCTGGAATGGCTGCAAAAGCATAATACTACCGTAAGTTTAAGCTCACAGCCTGCCAACGGTGGGGCCGCGTTGTCCAAACTGCTGGCGGCCAGCCGCGAGCCGCTTGATTCCTGCCTGATGATGTTCGCACTGCTGCTTGATGATAATCCGGCCATGCGGCAAAAGCAGCTTGCCACACTGGGCCGTGCGCACACCCGCGAGGCGGTGCTGGATTATAACGAAGCCTTTGCGCTGGTAAGCCCAGATGAATACGTGCCGCTCATAGAGCTGTCCGCTCCGGCCTTAAAGACCATGTCTGAGGCTCAATACAAGGTGTTCATAACCGGGCTGCGCTCTTTTATTGAAGCTGACGAGCTTTTTACTTTCAAAGAATGGGTCATGTACCAGATAGTGGAAAGCGTTGTGGGCGCGCAGTTTACGCCAGCGGACGAAGATGACGGCTGGGGCTTGTTGCGCTCTTCAGGCGCGGCTGGCCGGCGCAGACAGTCTGCCTTAACGCTGCTTGCCGCGCTGGCCCTGCTTGCGCAAACGGCGGAAGACGCGGCCAAGGCCTTTGCGGCAGGAGCCAAGGCACTGTCTGGCGTTGATGGCGCGTTGCCGCCGCTGCCCGATAGGCCGTCCATAGAGGACCTGCAGGAGGCCATGCATGAGTTGCGTCTGGCCCCGCGCGAGGCGCAAGACGGGTTTATTGCCGCCGCGCGTGTTGTCATTGAGTTTGACGGCCGGTTTGAGCGGGAAGAGGGTATGTTTTTGCAAACTATACTGCTCTGTTTGGGGCGGGGCAGGGCATAGCCGCCATAGGCTCTTGATGTTGGTTCACCACTCCTCATAATTTATCTCTTATAACAGCAATTTATACCTCCGGGCATTTGCTTATTTTGCGGCAACAGTGCAAACTGTTCAGGTAATTTGGCCTGCTTGCGGCGTCAGGCGTGCCTGGCCGCTGACATTGGCTGATATGGCTGGCGCTGCCATGTATTTGGGCGCGTATAAGTGGAGTAAATATGGCATTGTTAAAAGGGCGTTCATTCACGCGTTTTATATTGAGCCACAAGAAAATGGCCTTGCTTGTCTTTGCCGTGCCGTTGCTGGCCGGTGGGCTGCTTATATACAAAAGCGGCAGTGGGGCTAAAACTCAGGCGTTGGCTTCTGACTCCGTCAAAATCGGCTCGGTGGTCAAAACCCTTTCCGCCACAGGCATAATCAAGCCGGAGGTGGGGGCCACCGTCAAAATCGGCTCGCGTTCCACCGGCATAATCCGCAAAATGCACGTGCGCGTGGGCGACGCGGTAACGGAAAATCAGGTCATAGCGGAGATAGACAGCCGCGAGCTTGAGGCCGTGGTCGCGGAGGCTCAGGCCTCCCTTAAGCGGGCGCAGATAGAATATGACCGCATCAAGGTAAGCTACCCGCTGCAAATTAAAGAGGCTGCCGCCAAAGTGGCCTCGGCCAAAGCCACGGCGGAATACGCCGAGCTTAGCTACAAGCGCCAGTTGGAGCTTACGGGGCGCAATCTTGATTCGCAAAACAACCTTGACTCCGCGCGGGAAAAATCCGTTAACGGCATACAGGCTCTGGCTGTTGCCAAAGCCACGCTGGATAGGCTTGAAGAAGAATCCGCCCGGCAGGAGGCCAGCGCCAAACAGGCGGTTGTGCAGGCCGAAGCCTCGCTTGGCACCGCTGAAATACGTCTTTCCTACGCCACCATACGCTCGCCCATGGACGGGGTAGTAAGCCAGATAGCCGCTCAGGAGGGCGAAACCGTGGTGGCTGGCCTGCAGGTGGCAAATCTGATTACAGTGATGGATTTATCGCGCAAGGAAATGTGGGTTTACATAGATGAAAACGACGTGGGCCAGGTCAAGCCCGGCCTGCGTGTTGACTTCAGGGTGGATGCGCTGCCCGGCCGGACTTTCAGCGGCAAGGTCTATCGCATTTATCCCGAGGCCGAGGTGCGCGACAGCATAGTGTACTATCAGACCATAGTGCCGTTGACCAAAGAGGATTCCCTCGCTCTGCGCTCTGAAATGACCACACAGTGCACCGTATTTGTGGCGGAAAAATTTGGTGTGCTTACCGTGCCCAACGAAGCCATAAAATGGGTGGATGGCAGGCAGGTGGTGTTTGTGCGCGATGGCGCGGCTGTAAAACCTGTGCAAGTGCGCTTCGGCATGCAGGGCGAGCGTACCAGCGAAGTGCTGGATGGGCTTAAAGAGGGAGATGTGGTGGCAACTCGCGTGGTGCTTGGCACTGATGTTACCTCCGGCATCACCACCAGCGCGGCTGGCCCGCCAAGGCCCGGAGGCCCCGGCGGCGGGCCTGGCGCTGGACCTGGCGGCGGCGGGCCAAGGCCGAGATAATTTCAGCCGTTTTGTTGCCGATACAGACCTAAGCCCAAATAACCTTAACAGCCAAGAGCGCCTTATATGCCCCATGCCAATACCAATCCGGTAGTACGCCTGCGCGATATCACCCGTGTTTTCCAGCAGGGCGACCTTGTTGTGCCGGTGCTGCGCGGCGTGAGTTTTGACGTGCGCTCTGGCGAATATGTGGCCATACAAGGCGTATCCGGCTCCGGAAAATCCACCCTGCTGCAGATTCTGGGGCTGCTGGACAGAGCCAGCGCGGGGCTGTACGAGTTGGACGGGCACGACGTCTCCAAGTTGGATGACGATGCCTTAAGCGCCTTGCGGGCGGATACAACCGGCTTCGTGTTTCAGAATTTTTATCTTATTCCCTATGCCACGGCTCTGGAAAACGTAATGCTGCCCGGCATGTACAGTACCAAAAGCCGCAAGCACGGGCAGGAGCGGGCGGCATACCTGCTGGACAGTGTAGGCCTTGGCGACCGTATGGATTTTTTGCCCGCCAGACTTTCCGGCGGGCAGCAACAACGCGTTGCCCTGGCTCGCGCCTTGTACAACGAGCCTTCGCTCATTCTGGCCGACGAGCCTACCGGCCAGCTGGATTCCAAAACCAGTGAGGATATTCTGACCCTGCTGACCAGATTTAACAGGGAAGGGCAGACCATAATAATAGTTACGCACGACGCGCAAACCGCAGCCTCGGCCCGCAGGCGCATTTTGATAAAAGACGGGCTTATGGAAAGCGACGCGCCGACAGAACCCGTGGCACATGGCGCGAAAGGCGAGGCTGAGAGGTATATTGAGAGCAGTGAGGCAGAGCACGCGCGGGCGGGCGGTGATGCTGCGGACGGTATTTTAAAGGGCCGGCTTTGATATGCGCGCGCGGTACTATGCCTTGCTTTTTTGGGGAGCGCTGGGGCAGGGCTGGAAGGCTGTTTTTGCTTACAAGCTGCGCAGTCTGTTTGTGATAATAGCCGTTTCTTTAGGTATTGCCTCGCTTTCAGTCATTGTTGCCACCATGGAAGGGGCCAACCGCAAGATTGACGAAATGGTAAGCATTTTTGGGCCGGACGCGGCCTTTGTGCAGGGCGGCAACATGTTTTCCCGTGCCGTTGGGCAGCGTACCAGAACCATATCATGGCGTGATGTAAGCGTTATGCGCGCTTCGCTCCCAGGCGTGTATATCGTCGCGCCTCTTTCCTTCAAGGGCGGGGTCACGCTGGTTAACGGCAACCGCAACTATCTGGCGGACAGGCTGCAAGGCACGGTGGAAGATTACAGCCGGGTGTGGGATTGGCCACTGGCGCAGGGGCGCGACATAAACGCGGACGATGTGGAGCGCGCCGACAGCGTGGTTGTGTTGGGATCGGAAATAACGCGTGAGTTGTTTGGCGAGCAAAGCCCCATAGGGCGCGACATTCAGATAGCCAAAATACCTTTTACCGTTGTGGGCGTGCTTACGGAGCGTGGCGGCTCTGGCGCGGACCAGTTGGATTATACGGTGGTAGTGCCGCTGAGTACGCTGATCAAGCGTTTTAATCAGGACAGGCAGTACTTCCGCATGGTGCGCCTGAAGTTTGAAGACCCGCAAAATATGGATGCGCACTCCGCCAACGTAACCAGCCTGCTGCGCTATTTGCATGGCTTGCAGGAGGACGACCCCAACGACTTCAGCATCGTAACCTCTCTGGATATTCAGCGTTTTATAGGCATGGTGAAAAACGGCCTGACCATCTTTTTGGGCATCACGGCCTTTGCGGCCATGTGCGTAAGCGGCTTTGTGCTGGCTAATCTGTTTTACATATCCGTATCCGAGCGCACTACCGAGATAGGGCTGCGCAAGGCGGTGGGCGCGCCTTCAGCGGCCATTACCATGCAGTTTTTGTGCGAGGCGGTGCTGCTTACCATAGGCGGGGCGGCCTTGGGCGTGGTGTGGGGCATGCTGTTGGGGCAAACCCTTAACAGCACGCTGTTCGGCATTGAGTTTTCCGGCTTTGTTTTTGGGGTTTCGTTGCTGGCGGCGGTGGCCGTGGGCGTGGTTTTCGGGCTTAAGCCCGCGCGCAAGGCCGCGCGGCTGGAGCCCATAAGCGCTCTTAAAGGGCAAACGGAGTAGGGCGGTGCAGGGGCTGAGAATAGCCATAAAGGCCTTGGCGGCTCACAAGTTGCGCACCATGCTCGCCATATTGGGCGTATTTTTGGGCACGCTGGTGCTCACAGCCGTTACGCATATAGGCGCGGCCATTGTCTTGCAGGCGGATCTGGAAACGCAAAAACTAGGCCCCAATCTGGTGCAGGTAAGGGCCTTGCCTGTGCGCTTTGGCCGTATCGGCAACGGCGCCAGCCTTGGCATAACCACAACCGTTACCATGGAGGATGCTGACGCTGTTCGCGCCGCTATGCCGGAAATAGAGAACATGTCCATGTTTCTGCAGACCAGCAAGCGGGTAAGAGCGGGTAACGTGCAGACATCGGGCCAGATTATGGGTGTTAACCCCAGCTATGTGCAGGTGCGCGCTTTGGAGATGCTGGCCGGGCGTTTTGTTGAGCATGAGGATGAAGAAAGCATGGCATTGGTGTGCGTCTTGGGCAACACGTTGGCCGAGCGCCTTTTTCAGGCTCCGGATCTGGCCTGGGGCCAAAATGTTTACATAGGCAACGCATATTTTTCCGTTGTGGGCGTGTTGGAGGCCAAGGGCGCGGATTTGGGCGGCAGCAGCTTTGACGAGCAGGCCTTTATTCCGTTGCGCACTTATCAGCGCAGGCTGGTAAACACCTCGCGCATAGGCGGCATGTATATAAATCTATATGACGGCTCAAACTCCGCCATGGCTAAAAACAGCATTACTGCCCTGCTGCGCAAACGGCACCGCATAGGGCCCGACGAGCGCGACGACTTCAGGGTGTTCGCCGCGGAAGACGCGGCCCGCCTGCGTAACGAGACTCTGGAACTTATCACCAGCCTTGGCGCTTTAAGCGCGGGCATATCCTTTGCCGTGGGGGGCTTGGGCATATTTTCCATAATGATTCTGCTGGTGCGGGCCAGACAGCTCGAAATAGGCGTGCGCCGCGCCGTGGGGGCCAGCCGCAAGAACATTGTGCGGCAGTTTTTAACCGAAGCGGGAATTATGGCCGGAACCGGCGGCGTGCTTGGCGTGTTGCTCGCTCTGCTGCTGGTAACGCTGGTTTACACCGTGGGCGGCTTGCCCTTTGTGTACGAGCCGCTTTTTTGCCTGCTGGCCGCAGCAGCCTCTGTATTGGTGGGGGTGCTGGCCGGGGCCTGGCCCGCCCGTCAGGCCTCAAAGGTAGAAGTGGTGGTGGCCCTTAAAAATTGGGAGTAGGGCAGGCAGGCGCTGCCGATAAAGACATAATGGCTGCCTGTATACAACGTGTAAACAGCGTTACGCCCTGAGCCGATCTGCGTTGCCCCAAAACAGAAAACAATTTTTATATGGCTTTCAACTCGCGCGAGCTTCGCAGGCAGTCATGCACTTATCTTTAATATATAAATTAAAATCATAAAAAACAATATATTAAACAATAAAAACAAAAGTTGCAAAAATACGCTTGACTTAAAGACCTTTCTAAACGTATAAGCCTCTTCTCACGGGCGCTGGTAGCTCAGCTGGATAGAGCAACAGGCTACGAACCTGTAGGTCCGGGGTTCGAATCCCTGCCAGCGCGCCACAAAATTTAAGACTCACTTCGGTGGGTCTTTTTTTGTACTTGGAACCCAATATGAAAATTTTTTTATTTAGCCGAGTTATGCTAAGCTCATATGGTAAAGGAGCATATAGATATGTACTACACTCGTATTATGGGGGCAGAGCACCAAATCAATGAAGCTATTTGGCTTTTTTTTCAAGGGAGAAGCCCAATAGGTTGCTATGTTTTGATTTCATCAGCGCATCAAGTGATCAAAAATATGCTTGCAAAGAAAAATATAGTGTCAATTGTTGAGAGCTTTAATGCTAACCCTGAAGAACTAAAACTTATAATGAACAGTGCTAAAAGTGCCTACAATAAACTAAAGCATGCGGATTACGATCCCCAAATTGATATAGATGAGTTTGACTTTGGAGATGTAGAACCATTTATCTACATCGCATGTAAAGATTTTTTCAAGCTGGCTGGTGGATATACGCAGGCGATGCAGATTTTTGAAGTTTGGTTCGTTGCTTGCTATCCAAAAAAGATCGCACCTGGAAAAGAGGCGTATTTGGAAAGTGCACAAAATGTATTTACTAATATCCATGAAGTCCCACTGACAAAACGCCAGCATATGGGATTGGAACAACTTGTTAAATATCATAATAAGCCAGAGCTAGATATGCCAATAGTAAGGGAGTGGTCCTCAGTGTAGTTGGGTTGTTCAAAAAAACTTCTGAAACCCTCTCGGAATGAAAATAATCATCCTGTAAGAAATTGGGAATACACATCCAAACCGGAGGTTTATTCCCTATGAAGCGCGAATCCCTTACTGAAAACAAGCTGAAACAGCTTAAGCCCAGAAACAGACCCTACAAAGTGATTGATGGAACTGTTGGCTGGATGTTTGTGCATGTACGCCAACAGGAGGAATGGGGTTCTTGCTGGAACTGGGTTTGGCGGAATTTTCCAGTTTTGATCTGAACTATTTTACGGTAGGTTTACCGTGCTTTGCGGGCTCAACGTGACGCCGCTCTCCTGAATAGTGGAGATGCCGCCTTGCCTGATTTTCTGGATGGGCTTACAGCAAATGAGGATTCGGTATACTCCACGATAGCAGCGCGGATGTTCTCGCGCACAGCAAACATCTTCGCCGCTTTATCCTTGTTTTCATCTTCCAGCAAAAAACCATTCCTGATGTAGTGTTGCAGCAGTGCAATTGTACTGTCCTGATCATAACAAATATTGAATAGTTTCTCGTCTTGGTTTTTTGCGTTGTTGAAATCAATCAAATCATCTTCACATAATTTCATATCGTTAAAGTCTGGGCGATAGAAGATTACCGGCGTGTTAAGAAACAGAAAGTCAAATGCGATAGATGAGTAATCTGTTATAAGTAAATCAGCCGTTCCTATATGCTTTGATACATTTGTAGGCATGACTGTTTCAATATTTGCAAAATTCGGAAATTCTAAAGCAGCCAAATCAACCAACGCATGGTGCATGGCGAATTTCATTTTTACATTGTTTTCCACCAGGAGTTTTTGCAATTGAGGATTGTTCATAAAAGCATATATTTTTTTGAAGTATTCGCTGCTTTCCTCATCTGCCGGATAAGCCTTGCGCCAACGCTGAAGAAACGTTTTGCGCCATGTAAACATAACAAAAATGCTCTTTTGTCTGGATTGCGCGCGTACCAGCATGTCCCAGCGAGGAATACCCAGTATCGGAAGATTTTGCGGCGACCAGCCCAAGTGGATAAGTATGTCCTGTTCGGCCTTGCATGATACTAAAAATTTGTTGAACTTCATGTGGCTACGGAGCAGATGGGAGGATTTGAGGAATGTTTTTCCATGCCCAATACGAAAATATACCAAGCGCTTATTATGGTATAAAAAATGTGTAAGATAGGCTGGCAACCACCCAAAAGATGTTATTACATACTTGGCCCTGACCAAATGCCAGAAGCTGCCATACAAAAAATCACCATGCGCGTTTTTTTTATTCAAAACGATAACATTTTTTAAATCATTATTTGTTTTCAATTCCTCATAAAATTTATTTTCATGCCAAATACAATAATACGCATTCATGCCCTTGTCGCGCATATAGATGAAAAGGGAATATGAATCTATGCATTCTGTGTTTTTTCCTGCAAAATCGTCAAAAAGAATATATCTATCCTGTTTGAAAAACGGTTGTAACATTTTCAGAATAAAAATTAAAAAATTCATATCCCTGATTTTATGACGTAAATCTTTTGATGGAATAAACAAACAGACTAAATTGAGAAAAAACTTCATACACAATCTCTCAGCAGAACTTTAATAACATAGCCAGAACAATATTAAGGCACTTGTCACATTGTGCCATGCGATACGCTGTAATGTCAGTTGTAAATTATATTTGTCACATCATCCTAATATATATGTGGTATTCATGTCCAGCAGGGTAACGTGTCGCTTTACTCTTTCTGCCTGAAAAAGCTCCTAACTTACTGAGGCTGAGATTAGACGGCTTACGCCAAAGTCTGAATCTTACAAAGTTGTTGAGAGCGCCATTGGCGGGAGCGCATATTTTATTCAGAAATAACCATTGAGTTAATATTCAAGGGTTATAGTTAAAAAGTATGTCTTAAGCCGGTTATCTCAGCGTCCGCACATGCCGACGCGCCACAAAACTTCAGGCGGTTACGCCTAACAGGTTGTAGCCGCCTTTTTGCAGGTTGTTCCCACGGATGTACAGGAATGTTCATTTGGTACTCATTTTGCAACTTACGCCTGAAAGAGAATTTTTTGCCTAAGGAGCGGTTGTGGAAAAATTCAAGGCGGAAGTGCAAAGCTTTTTTGATTTCTGCATGCGGGAGTCGGATGATATTTTGGCAAGGCAGTCACAGGTTGATTCTGCGCGCGGTAAGGCCGGATCTGTGCGGATAGAATACTCACGGCCTTGCCCGTCTATCTTGAGCCATATCAGCCAGTTCAGAAGGTTAATCCGCCCACGGCAGGTTATTGGCCAGCCCTTGATACGGGTAGGGGCCATGCACGACGGTGGTTACCTTATGCTTGAGCCTGGGCGCGGCGGTATAGCCTACAGTTTAGGCATAGCCTGCGAGGTGTCTTGGGATACCGATATGGCCGAGCGGGGCTACACAATTTATCAGTACGACGGCAGTGTTGAAGGCCCCCCGCATGCGCACCCAAATTTCGCGTTTGAAAAGCTCTATATTGGCGCGGACGACAGCCGCCCCGGCTACCGCTCGTTAGGCAGCCTGCTTGATGCCAACAACCATACGCACAGAACCGACCTGATTTTGCAAATGGACATAGAGGGGGCTGAGTGGCAGGTGCTGGATACTGTTGATGAAAAGCATCTGAGATGCTTTTCACAAATAATTGTGGAACTGCATTTGCCTACTTTTGAACTGCTGCTTTTGCCGGTACGTAATCATATCCTGTCAAGGCTGGCGGAAACGCATCAAGTAATACACGCGCATGTGAATAATAGCGGAAACACCCTGGTGTTTGGAGAAGAACAGATTTGGACGGCGCTTGAGCTTACCTATTTACGCCGTGATAATTATCGTTTCACACCAAGCCGCGAGCTTTATCCTTTGCCGCTGGATGCCCCGTGCTTGCCGTATCTGGCTGATATTACGCCTGGTTACATTGGCCGCTAAGCTTAAAACGCATCTTCAAGTCACTGCAAACGTACTGCAAAATTTAAACCTTACCTCGGCGGTTTTTTGTGTGGGAATTGCCGGTGCGCCTGAAAATAAAATTATTTGCTTGTGTACTTTGCAAATAGCGGGTATGAGCATCGGAAATGTACAGAACTGTTTTGCATATGGATGCAAACGTCATGTGCAAAACTTTTTTAACGAGGTTTGTTTGTGAGCAAGTCTATTTATGTGGGCAACCTGCCCTGGTCGGCAACGGAAGAACAAGTTCGTAATCTTTTTTCTCAGTACGGCACCGTAAATTCCGTTAACCTGGTGTCTGACCGTGAAACCGGCCGCGCCCGTGGTTTCGGTTTTGTGGAAATGGAATCTGCCGACGCAGCCGGCGCCATACAGGCTCTTGACGGCTCGAGCATGGACGGCCGCACCCTTAAGGTGAACGAAGCCCAGCCTAAAGCCCCCCGTCAGCCGCGCTACTAAGAATATTTGGTGACGTGCAAAATAAAAAGCCCGGCCTGTGCCGGGCTTTTTATTTTGTGTGCAATACTTTTTAACATATCTACAGCACCAGAGTATTGCGGCTTTTTCACAGTTGAAATGCTTTAGTGACTTTTGCCGCATCTTTTTCCCATATGCAAGATTTAAGTATAATATTCCAATGGGTAACATAATATAAACTTGCCCGCGCCCGTGTGGCTACCTTTCAAATTCTGGCAGGCGCATTTAAAAGTTAATCCAAGTCCACTTTGGCTTGAAATGCCTGAGTGGATTTGGCTTTTGCGGCGTCAATTTTGGTATGTTGACAGTTACGGATTAATTTTATCTGGAACAATTGAAATTTTTCAATGCGTTCAGCAAAAAATTACGTTATAGCCACACCTGTTGGCAGCGCAATACGCATCTGCCTTTTTGTTCCGTACTGAATTTACTGCAGAATTACCAAAAGGAGCCGGATACTCATGGAACGCGTTATAATAAAAGATTTGCAATCTACAGAATATGAACACCCTCTGGATAGAGTGGCCTTGGAAACTTTAAGAAAAATTCCTCTGTTCCCCAAAGTGCTTGATCTCTGCACCGTGCCGCAAAACAGCATAACCAGGCTTGAGCTTTTGGGCAGTAACCTGAAAGTGACGGAGCGGCAGATGCCCTCCCTCCACAAGATTATGAAGGAAGCCTGCGAAGTGTTGGAGGTTGAAGAACCGCTCTTCTACATAAGCTCCGCGCCGGAGCTTAACGCCTACACCGCATGCCCCGATAAGCCGATTGTCTGCGTATACAGCTATTTGCTGGATATGCTGGATGACGACGAGTTGCGCTTTGTAATTGGGCACGAGCTTGCCCACATCAAATCCGAGCACATCATTTATCAAGCCCTGGGCACAATTTTAGGCGAGAATTTGCTGGGCGCCGTGCTGTCTACCATACCTGGCCTCAGCACTTTTTCGCAGCCCGCCATATATGCCTTGAATTACGCTTATTACGAATGGTACCGCGCGGCCGAACTCTCTTGCGACAGAGGCGGCTACCTGGCCTGCCAAAACTTTACCGCCTCCTGCAAGGCCCTTATGAAACTGGCCGGCTCCAGCCAACGCTATATAAACGAGCTTAATCTCGATGAGTTTATTGAGCAAAGCAAAGACTTCCAAGAAGTAAGCTCATCCGGCCTTGGTATGGTGCAGAAAATTATTTTGAGTAACGGCCGCTCGCACCCGTGGTCTGTTTCTCGCGTGCATGAGCTTATCAAGTTTAACGAAAGCGGCCTGTATGGCGATGTTTTGGCTCGCAAAGCTCCTAAAAAAGAAGTGCCCGCAACGGACTCCGCCGCTTTGGAAGGCGAATCCGGCGCTGCCGATAAGGCCAAAAACGCCGCCAAAGGCGCTATGTCCGGCCTTAGCAAAGGCCTTGGCAAGTTCACAAAAGGCAATAAAGAAGAATAGCCGCATTATTCCGGTGGCGCAAAAGCCGGCGCCGTGTTTGCGCGCGGCACCGGCAACGCCTCGGCATGCCTTATTCTGGCAGTAAGAGTTGGCGGCTAGGCAGCCTGCCATGGCGCAACACCGCCAGTGCGCCGCATATTTAAGGCTGTTCCGTTTCTTAGCGGAGCAGCCTTTTATTTTTGGCAAAGATCCGTATGTAGATGTATTTTGCATAAATGTCAGTGGGATATGCCTATGACCACAAAATACCATCAGAACAAGTTTTACCAAATCACATATTTGTGCAACTATGCACATAGCCATCAAATGAAGGAAAAGCCGGTCCTGTGCCTCAACCACTTGATCGGGTTCTCGTTTTTTATACCGCTGGAGATGTCAGGTGAGTCAGACCAGTATAAACCGCCTGGAGACGGAGCCCATAGGCAGATTGCTTTTGAGCTATTCTGTTCCGGCCATAGCCAATATGACCATAATATCGCTGTACAACATATGCAGCGGCATATTTATAGGCCATGGGGTAGGGCCGCTGGGCATTACGGGCTTGGCGGTAACTTTTCCTTTTATGAACCTGGTGTTCGCCATTACCATGCTTGTGGCCATTGGCGGGGCAACGGTCTGTTCCATTGCGCTGGGCGAGAAGAATTACGAGCGCGCCTCCATGGTGCTGGGCCACAATATCGTGCTCAGCATCACCCTATCGATTGTATTTTCCGTGAGTTGCCTGTTTTGGCTTGATCCTCTTCTAATAATTTTTGGGGCCAGCGCCGAGACTTTGCCCTATGCCCACGATTATATGCGCGTAATTTTATACGGCTTGCCAATTGGCGCAACCATGGTGGCGCTGAGCCACCTTATGCGAGCTTCTGGCTACCCCAAAAAATCTTTGCTTATGTCGGTGCTTAGCGTGGGTGTTAACCTGGTTTTGACACCTGTGTTCATTTTTTTGCTTGATACCGGCATGAAAGGAGCGGCCATGGCGACAATTATCGCCCAGTTGACCTCCTTGTCCGCCATGATGTTCCATTATTTCAATAAAAACAGCACAGTGCATTTCAAGCGCGGCATTTTTCGCTTGCGCTGGCTGCTGGTAAAGCCCATGCTCGGCATAGGCTTGGCGCCTTCGCTTATGAATATTTGCGGCTGTGTTTTGATTGTTATATTGAACCAAAGCCTCAAGAGTTACGGCGGCGACCTGGCCATAGGCGCGTACGGCATAGTCAACCGGCTTGTAATGCTTTACGGTATGATTGTGGTTGGCCTTACCCAAGGCATGCAGCCCATTATCGGCTACAATTTTGGAGCCAGACATATGGATAGGGTTTGGGGCGTGCTTGTAAAGGGCATAGTGGCTGCTTCAATCATCACCAGTTCCGGTTTTCTGCTTTTTCAACTGGCGCCGGGCGTTCTGGCCCGCATGTTTACAGATCATCCGGATATGATCGATATGGCGGTTACCGGCCTGCGGCTATGCACGATGATGTTTTTTCTGGTGGGCAGCCAAATAGTTATTACCGCGTACTTTCAGTCCATGGGGCAGGCCAAGCTTTCCATTTTTCTGTCTTTGGCGCGGCAAATGCTTTTTCTGCTGCCCATATTGGTGATTCTGCCGAAGTTTTTGGGGCTGGAGGGCGTATGGCTCAGCTTGCCCTGCGCCGATGTGCTGGCCACGGCCATTACCATTCTGGCCCTGCGTTATGTGCATAAAAATAATAGGAATATGGAGTTGTAGAAGCTGGTCTTGGACGCGCTTTAAAAGTAATGCCAACACTTTAAAATGGAGTGCCGCTTGCATGGTTGCAGGGGGCCGCGCCTGTAATAAGAATTTGCAATGGCACAATGCCTTTTGTTATAAATCTGCTAATTTGCGCGCTGCTGTTTGCCTTTACACAAATTATGCCGTTTTACAAAACTTGCTTATTTAAAAGGAGCAATCAATGGGACATCCTACAATTTATCCCACGGGCGTCACTGTCTATAACCCCGATAAGGCCTATAACGGCTACACTGTTGCCGCTCCCATGGGTAAATGCCCCATGCTGATTGGCATGAACGGCCAGGAACTGCGCTTTTGGGAAGGTGTGCCCTCAACACACTGCAAGATGCTGCCGGGCGGTAATATAATGGCCCAATGCGGCCTGCGCGACCCGCGCTACGGCTACCAGGACAGTATGGAGCTGGCGCAGATTGACTGGGACGGAAAGGTGGTCTGGCGCTTCGACCGCGGCGAGTTTATTGAAGACCCAGGCTACCCCGGCCGCTGGATGGCGCGTACCCACCACGACTTTCAGCGCGAAGGCAACCCGGTTGGGTACTACGCGCCCGGCATGAATGCCAGAGCGGATGGCGGGAACTCCCTGATGCTGGCTCACCGTAACCTGCACTGCAAAAACATATCCGATCAATTGCTGGTTGACGATATCGTCTATGAAGTAAACTGGAAGGGCGAGATTATTTGGGAGTGGGTCTGCTCCGACCATTTTGAGGAAATGGGCTTTTCAGCGGAAGCCAGAGCGGCCCTGTTCCGCGACCCCAACAACGTGCAAAGGGGCAAACTTGGCGGCAAACACGGCGTAGCGCCAGACGTGGGCGACTGGATGCATATCAACTCGCTTTCGGTTTTAGGGCCTAACAAGTGGCACGACGCGGGCGACCAGCGTTTTAACCCGAGCAACCTGATTATGGATGGGCGCGAAACCGGCATAATCTTTATTATTGATAAAAAGACCGGCAAGATTGTCTGGCAGGTGGGGCCGGATTACAACGCCACCTCCGCCTTGCAAGAACTGGGCTGGATTATAGGCCAGCACCACGCGCATATGATCCCGCGCGGCCTGCCGGGCGAGGGCAATATACTGGTATACGACAACGGCGGCTGGAGCGGCTATGGCGCTCCCAACCCGGCATCTCCCAACGGGGTTAAATATGCCCAGCGCGACTACTCCCGCGTGCTGGAGTTTGACCCCACCACGCTCAAGATAGTGTGGCAATACACCCCGGCCGAAGCAGGCTTTATGATGCCTCTGGACGCCAACCGTTTTTACAGCCCGTTCATCAGCGCGGCCCAGCGCCTGCCCAACGGTAATACATTGATTACGGAAGGCTCCACTGGACGTGTGTTTGAAGTTACCGCCGAGCATGAGCTGGTATGGGAATGGAAAAACCCCTACAAAATGGAGGTGGCGTTGCGCATGTTCGCGGTGTACCGCGCTTATCGCGTGCCTTTTGAGTGGGTGCCGCAACTGGAAGCCCCCAAACCTGTGGCCATAGCGCCCTTGGATGTTTCTACCTTCCGCGTGCCGGGTGCGGCCCCGCGCGGTGCCATGAGCACGGTAAAAGTTGATGGCGGGTTCAACTATGATGGGCCTAAGAAGTAAGCTAACGCGCTGCCATGATTAAAAAATAGCTGGAAAGCCCCCGTAAGGAGGCTTTCCAGCTATACTTTAAGTGCCTATTATACGCTTAATTCGCCTTAACCAAGTCCCGTTTCGTTTTATTCTTGCCCTTCAAGTCACGAATTGCATAGCGCAGCTTGAAAAGCACGCTCACGTATCCCACCGCCAGCTTCCGCAAAAAAGATTTTTGCGGCAACTCCAGGCCGTAAAGCTTTTTAAGCAGGTAGGCGTCTTTGGCTATGCCCGTCCAAGACGAGCCGCGCCCGGATAGGTCTATGGCCTTAAGCCCGGCGCCGGTTATGAAAAAGTTGCCGGGGTTAAGGTCGCACAGGGGCAGGCCATACCTGTGCAGTTCTTGCAAAAGGTCAATTACCTCCTGCTGGCGGGCGATGACTTCATTTTTGCCCGTAAGGGCGCGGCCATGTAAAAACTCCATAATAACGGCAGATTCGCGGCAGATAAGGCCTCCTTCTTTTTCGGCCACCATAAGAAATTCCGGCGTAAGTCGGCAGCCGTTGCGTACGGATCTGTTTATGGCCCGCATTTTGTGCGAGTAAAATGGACCCTGCAAAATGCGCCAGAGTTTGGAGTCAATATGGTGCGGGTAGCCCCTATCTATTTTTATAATGAAGTCGCGCCCGAATGCCGTGGTTTTATAAACATCAACCGTGGCAGTGCCGCGTATGCGTGTAAGGCGCTCAAGTGTACCGGCGCGGAAGCTGGCCCATAACCCAGCATAATCAGTACCGTCATTTTTTATGTGCAGTTTATAACCGCCTGTACTGTTAGTCATGATGTCAAAGCTGGTAATTACAGACATAGGCATCTCGTCATGATTAAAAATTAGCGTTAAAAACAACCATTAATAGAGTGTAACAGATGAAGTAACATACTGTAACTAATTGTAACATTGATATGATTAAAGTCAAAGCGTGTCACAATTATCGCATCAGATGCAATAGCAAAACAGAACAGCACTTAACATGATTAATTTTAGGATGTTATAGCCCTGAACGATGGCCGTTAGGCATTATAATAAAGGCGGCTCTTATTTTTAAATAAGAGCCGCCTTTATTATAAATATAAATCTAGTTATAATTTGTATTATAGTTGAGAGGGCGCAGTCCAAAACGCAGGGCGCTTCACCCTTTCGGTTTCATACCTGGTTATGCGGGTAAAAACTGATATGGCCAGTATTGTTTTGCCTTACTTCAAATCAGCTTCTGGATTTGCTGAAGTGCTTTCCCATTCTATCCATGTTGGCGATGAGTTTTTCAGACGTGTCCTTAAATTTCAGCAAGTCTTCAACTGGAATATCCGTAAAGAGATGAAAACGCCATTCTTCAAGAATTTGCCACAGCCGGTCATGCACCTTTTCGCCCTCGGGGGTAATGCTTATTTTACAGTAGCGTTTGTCGGTTTCGCTGTTTTCTTTACTGACTAATCCCTTTTTTTCCATAATGGCAACGGTGCGCGAAAGGTTGTTGCGGTCTTGCCCTGTTAGCGCCGCCAGATCCGTTTGGCTTATATCAGAGCAGTTTCTCAAGTTGCGCAGCACCAGCTCCTGCTCCATAGTCACAGGGTAGCCTTGTGAGGCAAAGGCGCGGTCCACTGACTGGGCCATGGTTTTGCGAAGCTGGCTTATGGGTAGCCTTGGGTATGTGCTTTTATCCTGAAGCATAAGCGTATATTGCATGGGTTGAAGTTATATGTCGGTACATGCGCTTGTAACCGCATTTTTGTGCCTTTTCAACTATTCAATTGCGTCAAGGCATAATTCGTTGGCCGTTACATAAATTACCAGCAAAAACAAAGGTATTTGCGCATATGTAAATGTTTTGCGAGAAGTGCGGAGAGGCAAGCCGGCATCGTTTTATAATTTTTATAAGTAATTTCAGACAGTAAACAGCCCAAAAGTGAAAAAAATAACTTTAGGGCTGTTTGCCTGTTGACAGGAAGGGTTTTCTCGGCAAAAGTGTAACTACATATATATCGTAACATATATTACGTTTTCCGGAAAAAATCGCTTTAACCAGGCTTAATGCTTGGAGAATTAACTTACAAGAGGAAAACCGAAATGCGGGAAAGCCAAAAAAAGAATGTCATAGTTGTCATGCTGGATACCCTACAGTTCAACTACTTGGGCTGTTATGGCAATGACTGGATTAAAACCCCAAATATCGATTATTTTGCAAGCCAGGGCGTTTTGTTTGAAAACGCCTACACCGAGGGCTTGCCCACGGTGCCTTGCCGCCGCGCCATGCACACGGGCCGTTACACGTTGCCCGTAAAGGGCTGGTCGCAGTTGGACATAGACGACACCACCATTGCCGACCTTTGCTGGGGAAAACCCATTGATACCGCGCTTATTCACGATGCTGGCCCGTACCGCCTGCCCAAGTTTGGCTACTCACGCGGGTTTGACCATGTGTTTTTCCTGCACGGGCATGAAACCGACCATCAATACTATGCCAACGACGAGCTTTTTGGCGACTTCAAAGCCTCCGACTATTTTGAAGACCACGTTATTCGCGACGCCGACGCCATTTTGCAAGAAAACGTCGTTACCCCGCTTATGAACCAGGTGGAATGCCACCTTAAAGAGCGCCAGTATTGGAAGTCGGACGAAAACCAGCATGCGGCGCAAATTATGAAGGCCGCCGCCGAGCAACTGGGCAAATTCGACAAAAACAAAAACTTTTTTATGTGGATAGACTGCTTTGACCCGCATGAGCCTTGGGACGCCCCCTCTGTATACGACCCGGATTTGAAAAACCCCTACGACCCCGACTACAAGGGCAAAGACATGTTCCTGCCCATACAGGGCCATGTGGAAGGTCTTTATACCGATGAGGAGCTGCACCATATCCGCATGCTTTACGCCGAAAAGGTGACCATGGTGGATAAATGGTTCGGCTGGTTCATGAAAAAACTGCATGAGGCAGGCCATGATGAAGACACCATGGTAATACTTGTTTCCGACCATGGCTCCCCAATGGGCAAGGGCGAGCATGGCCATGGCATTATGCGCAAGTGCCGCCCCTGGCCTTATGAGGAACTGGCCCACATTCCCTTTATTATACGCGGGCCCGGTCTGCCTTCCGGCAAGCGAGTAAAAGGCTTTGTGCAGTCGTGTGACGTGGCCCCCACGGTGGTGGACTGGCTCGGCATAGGTGTGCATCCGGCCATGCAGGGCTTCTCGCTGTTGCCCATGGCCAGAGGCGAGGCGGAAAAGGTGCGCGACTTCGCCATTGCCGGTTACTACCGCTATTCTTGGTCCATTATAACCGAAGACTGGTCTTTTATTCACTGGCTTAAAGACGATGAAAAAACCGTGGGCGACGCGCGTTTTGCCATTTACGGGCAAGATTTGGGCGCTTCCACCGCTCACTTGCTGCAAATGAAGCAGGCCAACGCTGTTGAGGACCGCGATACGGCTTTTTATAACCGCGCCTATCAGGAACACCTCAAAAACGCCACGCTGGATGGCGAAGAGCAGTGGACCTGTACCTCCGGCAGTTCCAGTGAAGTGCCGGAACGCGACGAGCTTTACGATCGCCGCAAAGATCCTTTTCAGCTTAAGAATATAGCCGGCGAGAAGCCGGAAAAAGCGAAAGAGCTGTTTGACCGCCTCCGCGAGTTTATGGGCGAGTTGCGCACATCCTAGTTGCCTTGCCGGGGCGCCTTCTTTGCCGGCAAAGGAGGCGCCTTAAAAGGAATAATGTTGACTGAAAACATTTTGCGAATAACCATTTGGGATTATGAGGCGGAGCGTATTGCCGCCCTGGAGCGCCTTGTTTGCCAGTGCGCGAAAGAGCTTGGGCTTAAAGTCGCGGTCAACAGCGTATCCGAACCGCCCGCGTTGGCAAGGGAGCGCCTGATGGGGCGTGTGCCGGCGCTGGAAATAGGCGGGCAATTCTGGTCTCTGAAAACTGGCGCAATGCCTGGCGCGCAGGAACTGACCGCGCTTTTAAGGCGTTTTTTACCGCCAGGCGGAGCAACTGGCATATAAAGGCAGTTGGCGGTTTATTTAGCCGACCTTGCCAATAATTTAAAAAAGCTTTCATAAAAATATACGATTAGTGGAGAGATTGTTTGATTACCTAATACTATGCCTTATGCCGCGGCCTTTGCGGCTGTTCGGGGAATGTGATGACCAAAAGCGTCAATACTGTGAAGGTGACCACAGCTTTATTTTTTATAGTCGCCGGAATTATTCTGCTCAAAGCCACGTTTGTCGAGCGCGGAGTGCTTTTCGCCGTTGATGAAGGGCTTGATCCCATGCTTTACCCGCGTTGTTTGCTGGCAGGGTGGCTTGCCAGCGCCGTGCTTTATCTTGTAATGCCGCAGGCGCGTTTTGATTCGGATGCGCTTAAAAAAAGCCTGCGCGGCCTTATTTCCGTAATCACCGTTGTTGCTGTGTACATTTTCCTTTTTAGCTGGTTCGGGGTGGTTCTCTCCACATTTGTGTTCATGCTGCTTTTCGCTCTGGTAATGGGCAGGCGCAAGCCGCTGCCCAACATTATTCAAGCCTGCCTGTTCACCTTTATTACCTGGCTGGTTTTTGAAGTGCTTTTGAATGTTACGATGCCCGACAACATCATAATGGAAACTTTTTTTTAAAGGGCGGCGTTTATGTTTGAGCATATCAGTCAAGCCTTTTCACTTATACTGTCTTGGGAAACCCTGCTGGCCTTGGGCATAGGCGGTTTTTTCGGTACAATTGTGGGAGCGTTGCCTGGTCTTGGCACGGCAGTGGCCATTACCGTTTGCATTCCCTTTACCATGCTCATGCCAAGTTCTGCGGCCATAGCCCTGTTGCTGGGTGTTTATTGCTGCTCAATTTACGGCGGCTCAATTACCTCCGTGCTGCTTAACACGCCAGGCACGCCGCAAAGCGCTTGTACCTCGCTTGATGGTTACGCCATGGCCAAAAAGGGTCAGGCCGCCCAAGCTCTTGGCTGGGCCACGGCATCTTCCACCTTTGGCGGTTTAAGCGCCTGCCTGGTGGTTATGCTGGCAGCCCCTATTATTGCCGCATTATCCGTTAAATATGCCGGTCCGCTTGAAATAAGCGCTCTTATATGCATGGGGCTGGCTTGCATAACCAGTTTATCCGAGGGCAACCAGGTAAAAGGCCTGCTAATGGGTTTTTTAGGCCTGTTTTTAGCCACAGTTGGCAGCGACCCTTTAAGCGGCGAAATGCGCTTTACTTTTGGCCAAAGCTTTTTAAACGGCGGGATTGACCTCATGCCCGTGGTTGTTGGTATTTTTCCGCTGGCCGAGCTCTTTTACCGCGTTTATGAAGTGCATGCCGATACGGTTTCCAGCCCCGTGGAGTGCCGTACAATCCTCTTCCCCAAACTGCGCGAATGGAAAGGACGCATTCCCACCTTATTACGCTCCACAGCCATAGGGGTGGGGTTGGGCGCGCTGCCCGGCACCGGGCCTACCGCCGCGACGTTTATAAGCTATGGCTCCGCCAAGCGTCTTTCACCGCGGCGCGAGGGCATGGGCAAGGGCGAGCCGGACGGCCTTATTGCCGGTGAGGCCTCCAATAACGCCGCAGGCACTGCTACCATGGTGCCCACACTGGCTCTGGGTATTCCAGGTGAGCCGGTAATGGCCATAATGCTGGCCACCTTTACCCTGCACGGCATCACGCCGGGTGTGCAGCTTATGCAAGATAACCCGGTGATAGTGTATGTCACTTTCCTAACCCTTATAGCCGCCAACCTGCTTATTGTGCCCACCGGCCTGTTGGTGACGCGCTTTTTCGGGTACTTGCTGCGCATGCCAACTTCCCTACTGCTCAGCATGATTCTCATTTGTTCCATACTTGGGGTGTACCTGCCTCGCGGCAACGTTACCGACGTATGGATAGCTCTGGTTATAGGCGTATTCGCCTTTGGCATGCGTTTGGGCAATTTTCCGGTGGGTCCGCTTATTATAGGCTACGTATTGGGGCCGCAGTTGGAGTATCGCATAGGGCAGGCGGCTATTTATCAAGGTAACCGCACGGTGCCGGAATACATAATATCCTCGCCCATGGCTTTGGTATTATTCATAATTGCCGCAGTGTTGCTGGTGCTCCCCTTTATTACGGCCTTTCGCAACCATAGGCGAAAAGTAAACAGCACATGCAATTTGGATTCATAATGGAGCTTTTTCGGATCTTTAACGGCGCAAAAACACAAGGAGAAGCCGTGATGAAACGTTTACTGATAGTACTGTCTTTCGTTCTATGCCTTATTTTCTCGTCCGTGCCGGTATTTGCCGCTTACCCGGATAAACCCGTGACGATTATCGTGCCCTTTGGGGCTGGCGGCGAAACCGACCTTGTTGCAAGAATGATGGCCAACGGCCTTACAGACGAGTTTAAGCAAAACGTGCTGGTGCAAAACATTGTGGGCGCTGCCGGTATGACGGGCATGAGCGCCGCCAAAGACGCCAGACCCAACGGCTACACCCTTGCCGTTACCCCCAGCGCCCCTTTGGCCATGCACCCGCACATGCGCCAGGTGCCTTACACCCTTGAGTCTTTCAAATACATAGGCCGTCTTATGGAGTCACCCTACATCGTAATTGTTAAAAACGACTCCGGCTGGAAAGACTTTAACGCTATGATTGCCGATATGAAAGCCAACCCCGGCAAATACTTCTGGGGTTCAACAGGCGTGGGGAGCGTCCCGTACTTTGCCCTTATGGATCTGTTCAAAAGTTTTGGCGTGCAGGTTACCCATGTGCCGTTCTCCGGCGATGCCGACGCCCTGCAAGACCTTGCTGGCAACAGAATTCAGGTGTACGTGAGCACCGCCGGCGTATTGGAGACCTTTCAGGTAAAACCCATGGTTTTGCTTGCGCCGGAACGCCTTAAAGTGCTGCCTGAGATACCCAGCGTTAAGGAATTTGGCAAAGAAGTGTACTACAGCCAGTGGATGGTGCTGATGGCCCCGGAAAAGACGCCTGACGACGTTGTAAAAACCATAAGCAAAGCCATGGAAAAGGTATGCACCTCAGCCTCTTTTCGCGAGAATATGGCCAAACTCAAGCTTGAGCCGGGCTATTTGAACGCGGCCGATACCAAGGCCTTTGTATATTCTGAATCCAAGAAGAATGAAAAACTTATAAAAGCCTCTATGTCCAAGTAGTCTTCAGTGTTTAAGCGGGCTTATGGAAAACGGTCGCTTGTGCCGCTCTATAAGCCCGCTTTTTGTTAGCCAACCAGTTTAGCTTTTATTGCGTATGGAGAAATAAATGTCCGAATTTTTAGCGCATAGTGAATATGAACGTATTGCCAAAAGCTTGAAATACCCCACAAAGGCCTTTATTAACGGAAAATTTGCCGATGCCGCATCCGGAAAAACCATGGATACGGTTAATCCGGCCACGGGTAAGCTTCTGGCAAAGGTTGCCTCTTGCGGGCAAGAAGACGCCGATTTGGCGGTAGCCGCCGCGAAAAAAGCCTTTGAAAGCGGCGTATGGTCCAAGATGCACCCTTCGGAAAGGAAAAAAATCCTGTTGAAGCTGGCCGGGCTTATGCAGGAAAATATTGTTGAGCTGGCCGTGCTGGAAACGCTGGATAGCGGCAAACCCGTACGCGAATGCCTGGCCACCGATTTGCCGGAAGCAATACACTGCCTTGAATGGCACGCTGATTACGCTGAAAAGCTTTACGGCAGCACCGCGCCTTCCGGCAGCGGCAAAGTGGCGCTAATAGAGCGCGAGCCCTGCGGCGTGGTGGTAGGCGTGCTGCCGTGGAACTTCCCGCTGCAAATGGCCGCCTGGAAAATGGGCCCGGCCCTTGCCACCGGCAACAGCCTTATTTTAAAGCCGGCCAGCGTTACCGCCCTAACCTGCCTGAAGCTGGCCGAGCTTGCCAAAAAAGCAGGCATACCCGACGGCGTGTTTAACGTTGTGCCAGGCTCCGGCGAGGTTTTGGGCAAGGCCTTTGGCCTGCACCCCGATGTAGCGGTAGTCTCATTTACCGGCTCCACCGAAGTGGGCAGGCAGTTCCTTAAATATTCCGCCGAGAGCAATTTAAAGCGTGTGGTGTTGGAGCTTGGCGGCAAAAGCCCCTTTGTTATTCTTGAAGACGTTAAGGATTTCGACTTTGTGGCCGGGCAGGCCCTTTCCGCCGCTTTTTGGAACATGGGCGAAAACTGTACCCAGAACTCCAGAATTATAGTGAACAAAAAGAGCAAGGATAAATTTGTAAAAGCCTTTCTCAAGCGTTTGTCCGGCTGGAAAATAGGCGACCCGCTCAACCCGGCGCATATGCTGGGCTCCATGGTCAGCGAGGCGCAGTTTAAAACCGTTATGAGCTATATTGAAAAGGGCAAGAAAGAGGGCGGCGCCATAATTACCGGCGGCGAGCCGCTAAACATAGGCTCTGGCCTTTTCATACCGCCGACGGTATTTGATAACGTAAAGCCCGATGCCACCATAGCGGTAGAAGAGATATTCGGGCCGGTAACGGTTATTTTAACCGTGGATTCCGATGAAGAAGCCATAGCCCTTGCCAACTCAACCAAATACGGCCTGCAAGCCTCGCTGTTTACCGAAGATATTACCAAGGCCCACCGCTACGCGCGTGAGCTTAAGGCAGGCACGGTATCCGTAAACTGCTTCAGCGAGGGTGACAACTCCACCCCCTTCGGTGGTTACAAGCTTTCCGGCTTTGGCGGCAAAGACAAAGGGCGGGAATCGCATGATCAATACACCGAGCAGAAAACAATATTTATAAATATTGACAGGTAAAGTTCTAGGGCTGTCTCCAAAAAGCGCCTTTTGCACCCTGTACTGCGCCAAACGCCGATTTTGTGCGGGGCTGTACAATAAAAGTACTACCCATGGCCCAAAATCGGCGTTTTCCTTACCAGGGAACAAAATCCATTTTTTTGGATACAGCCACTAAACAGGCCGACATGGAAAGCCCCCCGCGTATTCCGCAGGGGGCTCTCCATGTTGTGCAAAAATTAAACTGAAGATGAATCAGGATTGATAATAGCCGCAGCACTACCAGATCTAATAAATCTGTCTTGGCCCACTTTGCTTTCTATTACTTTTTCCTCAGGTATGTATCGGCCATAAGCGCCGCAATGGTGCCGTCGGCCGCCGCAGTGGTGAGTTGGCGAAACTGTTTTACGTTAACATCGCCTGCCGAGAACACGCCGGGTATGTTGGTGCGCATATTAGGGTCCGCTTGCACATAGCCTTTGGCGTCAAGGTCAAGTACGCCCTTGAACATATCGGTATTGGGAACTTGCCCCAAAAACACGAATATGCCGTCTATGTCCACACTGGTTGTTTCGCCAGTGGTTTTGTTTTGCAGTATGGCGGACTTCAGGTTGCCATCATCATCCAGCACAAGGTCTTTGCAAACTGTGGTCAGCCTGCAATTAACGCCGCAAGTGCCGTTTGCGGAATCGAAGAGGGCGTCTTGCGCCGCTTGGGCCGCGAACAGCCTGTCCATAACCTCGATAACTTCAATATGGTTTACGCCCAGTTGTTTGAGGTAAAGCCCTTCGTCAAAGGCGCTGTTGCCGCCGCCTACTATGAGCACGCGCTTGCCTTTATAGGGCGCGCCATCGCAAATGGCGCAGTGGTGCACCTGGGCGCATTCCGTAGGCACGTCCAGCGGTATGGGTTTGCGGCCGGTAGCCACTATTACGGCATCGGCCTCGAAAACTCCTTCAGATGTTGTTATCCTCTTGGGAGACGAGGTTAAGTCAAGCTCAAGAATTTCCACCACTTCTTCTATGCGCACGCCAAGCTCTTCCACCTGGTCGCGCACGTCTTGCATAAGTTGCATGCCGTGTATTTTTTTATGCGAAGGGTAGTTTTCGACAATATAGGTGGAGTTGGCCAGCCCGCCGGTAATGGCTGTTTCCAGCAGTATGGTTTTGCGGTTGGAGCGCGCGGCGTATATACCCGCCGTCATACCGGCAATGCCCCCGCCCAGAATGCAGATATCGTATTTTTCGCTGTTCATGGCCGCACCTAGCTCCTGGCGTAAAAGGCCGCGAATTCCCTAGGATTCATGAGCCCGCTGGTTTTGGCCGTTACCTTTCCGCCCCTGATCACCAGAATGGTAGGCACTCTTTCCACCCCCAAAGCCTGCATGGCTGTGGCGTTTTCTTCGCTATCCAGAGTATAAAAGTTTACCCCTTGCACGGTCTGCCCGAATTTGCCCAGCACGGTATGCATATTTTTGCAGTGGGGGCAGAGTTTTTTATGGCAAAGCAGCACCGCCTGTTCGGCTGATTCAATTTTTTGCGCGTAATCGTCATTGGTAAGGGGAGTAAACATTTCAGGCTCCTTTCAAATTTTGTATGTTACTACATGTATTTATAAGTCATTTGCCCACAATAATTATTCAAAGCGCGGCTAAAAGGCATCCGGGGCCATGTCAATATCCGCCAGTTCACCTATGTTTAGCGGAAAAAGCGGAGGCTGGGCATGATAGGGCGGCAGTTTTTCCAAAGGTATGCCGTGGCAGTGCGCGATCATTTCGCTTACGCCCGCCGCGCACATGCGGCCCTGGCAGGCGCCCATGCCGGGCCTGGCCTGGGCTTTAAGGCTATCTGGGCTGTAGCAGCCTGCCATTATGTATTTGCGCAGCTCACCGGCCGTAAGCTCCTCACAGCGGCAGACCATGGCGTCATCAGCAGGGAGCAGGGCTTGGGGGCTTGGTTTGAATACCGTATCCATAAACGGCTGCATGGCGTTCACTCTTGATAGAACGCGCAGGTGGCTTTTGCCTTGCCTGTTACGCTGCATTACTGTCAAATGCCCCAGCTTGCGGGCTATGTTAAGGGCGGCCAGCCTGCCCAGGGCCATGGCCCCGTCCGCCCCGCGCACTCCGGCGCAATCTCCGGCAACATTCATGCCTTCAAGGTTGCTTTGGCCCCAAATATCGGCCTCGGCGTGCCAGTAGCGCTGCTTTTCACACCAAATGTGGCGCAGGCGGGCCAGGCGGGTGATGCGTGTTTCAGATACCACCCCTTCGTGTAACATTACGGCATTTCCGTTTAAAGAACGCTTCCGGCCAAGGCTGGTAAAGTTGAGGGTAAGGCCTGTGCCGGAGTTTTCAATGGAATTTATTTTTGCGGCAGGGTAGCAGCGCGCGCCAAAGGCGGTACGCAGCCCCATGGCGATGCCGCGTGCAAGATAGGCAGGCCTTGCAAGGGCGCCTATCGCATGCCGCGCGGCCAAAAGCGTGTTTGCAGGGCTGCCGGTAAGAACAACCCCGGCTACCGGCACCTGCCAATGCTTCAAATGCAGCGCGGTTTGCAGAATAAGCGGGCCGTTGCCACATAGCACCACCGGCCCCGCTGGCAGGAGTGAGGCGGATTTAAGCAGCACGTCGGCGGCTCCGGCGCCGGTTACGCCGGGCAGGGTCCAACCAGGCACGGGTACGGGGCGCTCCATGCCGCCTGTGGCAATGAGCACTTCTTTGGTCTGAATTTCAACGCTTTGGCCTGCGTGGCTCACGTATACCTTGCCGGGCAGTATGTGCCATACCGTGGCCTCAGGCATAAACTCCGCGCCGGAAGCTTGAAACTCGCCAATCAATTTACGCCCTTTGGCATAATCCGGCCCGAGGCTTTCTACTTTTTGCAAAGAGCTTGCGCCAGCGCCGCGAAAAATCTGCCCACCCGGCTGCGCCTGTCTTTCAAGCACAAGCGCGGATAGCCCCAGACGGGATGCTTCGATTGCGGCGGACATTCCGGCCGGGCCAGCGCCGATAATTACAAGATCCCATATCTTTTTCATAACGCTAACCCAATGGCTTTGCTTCAGGTTTGTCTTTGCCGCTAAAATCCGGCGCTCCAAGCTGACGGTTTACGCGCATGCCTTCTTTTACCACGGTCAAACAGGCCTGTTGGTTGGGTTTGCCGTCTATTTCCATAAGGCATTCAAAGCAAACGCCCATATTGCAGTAGGCTCCGCGTTTTTCGTGTTTGTGCGGGCTTACCCTGTTGTGCTGAGGCCCGTTGCCGGGCCCGCCCGACAAAACGGCGGCGGCCACGGTAATGCCAGCATCAACTTTTAGGGGCGCGCCTTCAAAGTATATTGTCACCTGTTGTGCTGACGGGGGAAAAACCTGTTTGAACATAAGCGCCTCAAGTACGGGGGCCTTGCGGGCCTGGAGCGGTTTGCAAAGAGCCGCGCCGCCGCGTAAGTTTTACTAATGCCTTGCCGGTGAGCGCTTTTAAGGTTTTATAAACCTCAAAGGCACAGCGCCGTTACACTTTAATCCATCCGGAAGCCAAGGCCCAGGCTGTCTTCCGGGTCCAGCATGAATTTATGCATGCCCGTAATATGGGCGCGGCCAGCAACCTCTGGTATTCCACCCTTGCAGTTTCCCACGGTTACGGCCTCGACAATACGGGCTGTAAACTGTGTGCCTATAACGCTTTCGTGCACAAACTCCTCATTAAGGCCCAAGTCGCCTTTGGCGAACAGCGAGGCCACGCGGGCGGATGTGCCGGTGCCGCAGGGGGAGCGATCCACCGACGCGGGCAGGAAGATGACGGTGTTTCTGTATGTGGCCTTGGGATCATCCGGCTTGGTATAAAACATGACGTGCGAGATGCCTTTGAGGAAAGGATCCGTGGGGTGCTGAAAATCCACAACCTTGCGCACCGCATAGCCGAAAGCCTGAGCGGCCTTTTGAATTTCGCCCAGATGGCCGGAGCGCAGGTTCAGGTTGTTAAGGTATTTGGCGTCGGTAAGGGCGTAGGTGTTTCCGCCAAAGGCCACGTCGTAGGGAATTTGCCCGTAACCAGGCACATCCACAACGCCGGAGGCGTACTGGAAGGACGGCACGTTACGGAAGGCCACGCGCTTTACGCGCCCGTTTTCAATATAGGCCTTGGTGCGCACCAGCCCGGCGGCGGTATCTATATTAACGCTCATAACATCGGAGGTTATTGGTATGCGGCCTGTTTCAAGCATGGCGGTAACGCAGCCTATGGTGCTGTGCCCGCACATGCTCATAAGGTCGCTGGCGTCTATAAAAAGAATACCCATGTGCGCCTCGGGGTTGCACGGCGGCAGCCAGATGGTGCCGGACATATTGGCGTGGCCGCGCGGCTCGTGCATGACAAAAGTTCTTACCCAATCAAGGTTCTGGCGCACGTACTGCATTTTTTCCTGCATGGTTTTGCCGGGGATATCCGGCACGCCAGCCACAAGGTTGCGGGTGGGGTTACCCGCAGTATGCGTATCGATGGATTCTATTACATGGCTGATGATCATTTTTGGCTCCTGTTTAGAGCATTTTAATTTTTAAAAGTTTAAATACTCTAGGACTTAGGCGTGTCGAATCTGTCAAGCCGCAGCGGCTCAAGCTCCATGGAGGGCTGCTCGCCGTTAAGCATTTGGCGCACCAGCAGCCCTGTTACCAGCGAGAGCCCTATTCCGTTGCCCTCGTGCCCGGCGGCGACATAAAAACCAGCAATTGTTGTGGGAGATATAATAGGCTTGCCGTCCGGCGAGGCGGGGCGCAGGCCCGCGTAGGCGCGTATAATTTTCGCGTCGCGAAAGCGCGGGAAGAAATGTGAGGCCCGCTGGGCTATGGCCTGCATAACGGCAGGGTGCGGCTCTGTATCCATGCCCGTAAAACGCCTGCTGCTGCCGATAAGAACCGTGCCTTCGGCCGAAGGCTCCAGCACTGTGGCCACCCCAAATTTTTCCATGGCGGGCGTTACATTACTGCGTTGTTTGCCGCCCTTGGCCGCAAGGTAGCCGTATTCGGCGTAGTTTTTACCCACCAGGCCGGTAAGACGCTCGGTTACCAGAATTTGCCCCTGCCGGGGGCGGATGGGTATGGAAAGGCCGAGCATATGCCCCAAGAGCGGGGTCCATACGCCTGCCGCCAAAACCACCTTGTTTGCGTTGATTGTGCCGGAATCGGTATGTACGGCTTCTATTTTTCCGTTGGGGGCGGAAAAACCCGTTACCGTGACGCGGCTGTGCATTTTCGCGTTGTGTTTCTGGGCCAGTTGGGCCAGCCCAAAGGTAAGCCGCATGGGGTTAAGCTTGGCGTCGCCCATAAAGTTAAGGCAGGCCACGACTTTGTCGGAAACATTGGGCTCGTGGCGTTTGAGCTCGTTTTTATCCCAAAGCTCCACCTTTACGCCTTCCTGCTTTTTGCCTTCATAAGTGGCGTAAACTGTATCCAGGTCCCGCTCGTCATCAACAAGCAGGCCAAGGCCTTCGGGCTCAAACTGTATGTCGCAGTCCAACTCGGGAATTATTTGAGGGAAAAGATCGAGGCCCAGTTTGCAAAAACGGCTGAAATAACCCGGGGGGCTGTCGTAGGTTACGGCGTGGCCGTCGCAGCGCCTGCTGGTGCCCCAGGCGTATTCGCCGCGCTCCACCAGGGCGACATCCGCGCCGGAACGGGCCAGATAACAGGCCACAGCGGCGCCAATAACCCCGCCGCCGACTACAACTATTTCAGCCGCTTCCCGTTTGTTCATGCTAAACCCTTGGCGCTTTGCTTTCAGGCTGCGCTGTTTGTGACCGTACCGCAAGGGGTGGCAAACCCGATTGTGATCAAAGTTGCGGGGTCCAGGTGTGGCTTGTTTCGCCCAAGCTAAACAATTTAGCATTTACGGGCGAAAGCGAAGCACAACTAGGGCGATGCTCTTTCCATGCCCCTGGCGGGTCTGGGCGGAGCCCAGATCGGATAAATCTGTCTTAGTCCACTATGCCTTTTATTTGAACTCGTATTTTTTCAGCAACGCGTCAACGTCTGTTTTTACATCCGCCGTTATGGGCAGGCGCGGGCGGCGCAGCACGCCTGTGCCGAAGCCCTGCTTGTGCATTACATATTTGACTACCTGCCAAAGTTGGCCGCTGGCTTCAAAAAGGCGCAGTATGGGCAGCACTTTTTGATAAACGGCATTGGCTTGGGCGAGTTCGCCTTTTTGCGTAAAATTCCATATTTCCACGGCCATGGCTGGGGCTATGTTGGCAAGCACGCACACCCAGCCTTTGGCTCCGGCGATAAAGCTTTCGTAGGCAAGGTCTTCACAGCCGCAAAAGGTGGTGATTTGGCCGGAGAGGTTGTTTACCATCATGGTCATGCGCTGCATGCTGCCGGTTGATTCCTTAAGGTAATCCATGTGCGGCAGGGTGGCTATGCGGGCTATGGTGGCCGGCTCAACATCTACCCCCGCGCTGCCGGGGTTGTTGTAAACCATGACCGGTATGGTAACTTTGGAGGAAAGGTAGGCGTAATAGGAGTATATTTCATCCTGGCTCAGGTGCAGGCCGGGGCAGGGCAGGGCCATTATGCCTGCAGCGCCTATGGACGCGGCGTGGGTGGCCACTTCAAGCACGGTATCGACATTTTGCGATACGGCCCCGATTATAACCGGCACGCGCCCGGCGGCTTGTTTGCATACAAATTCGGCAAGCTGTTTTCTTTCCGCCATGCTCAGGGCCGCGAACTCGCCGGTGGCGCCCACAGGCAGCAAGCCATGCACGCCGGACGCGATGAGGCGCTCGATATGTTTTTCAGCCGTGCCGTAATCAATCTCGCCGTCTTTTGTAAACGGAGTGGCCGTTACCGCGAAAATGCCTTCCATCTTTTTCATAGCCGCCCTCTGAGCTTAAGATTATTTTGCGCGTTGCTTGAACATTTGCCATACCACGCGCGTATTTAACTTGGTGTATTTTGAACGCCGGATCAATTTTTAAATTGCATGTTAATACATATATGGTGCTACAGATATTTGCAAGTTAAAAATGTCCCAAGACAGGGAGTTACCAGCTAACAAAATGATATATCTGAACTTATACTTCGCCGGTTAAATTTTAACCGCAAGTTGCAAAACCCCCATCGGGTTTTCAGGTTAACGCCCGAAAACTCTTTAACCTTACTTGCCCCGATGGGGGATTTGAAATCGCTTCACAATTGCCTTGCTGCCTGAGCAGGCCGCACCCGCCAAGGTTATCGCCTGCTCGCGCTATTTTACGGTAACAAGCTCATACTCCCCACTGCCAAGGCCTATGGCTTCGGCATGGGCAATCTGGCTGCGCCAGTCGGTACTTGGGTGGACTATGTGGAAGTGATCGCCGCCTTTGGAGCAGTTGCAGCCAGCATGCGCGGTTTTGCCCAAGCTGTCGCTGAGGGCGGAGCCGGGAATAACCGGCGCGGCGTTTACAGCGTCTATGCAGGCTTTATCAAGGGCTACCGGGTCGAAGCTGGCGAACATGCCCAAATCCGGCACGATTGCGGCATCGTTTTCACCGTGGCAATCGCAGTTAGGCGAAACCTGGTTGATAACGCTTATGTGAAAGTGCGGGCGGCCGTCAACAACCGCCTTGGCGTATTCGGCCATGCGTATGTTTACGTCGTTGCTGCTGCCGTCAAAGGGGGTGCTGATGGCGTGGTAGTTGCAAGTGGCTATGCAGCGCCCGCAGCCGACGCAAAGTTTGTGATCTATGCCGGCTTTTTTATTCTGCCCAAAGCTTATGGCCTGCTGGTTGCAATACTTGGCGCAGGTACGGCAGCCCACGCATTTGTTTTGGTTGACTGTTGGTTTGCCGTTGCAGTGCATGGCCATTTTACCGGCGCGGCTGCCGCTGCCCATGCCGATGTTTTTTATGGCCCCGCCAAAGCCCGTAAGCTCGTGCCCCTTGAAATGGCTGAGAGAGATGAAAATGTCGGCATCCATAATGGCGCGGCCTATTTTGGCGCTTTTCACGCGGATGCCGCCTTTTATGGGCACATCCACTTCATCTGTGCCTTTAAGGCCATCGGCTATGATGATTTGGCAGCCGGTGGACATGGGCGAGAAGCCGTTTTCATAGGCGGCGTCCAAGTGCACCAGGGCGTTATTGCGCCTGCCCACATACAAGGTGTTGCTGTCGGTAAGAAAAGGCCGCCCACCCAGTTGTTTTACCCTGTCCGCCACGGTTTTGGCGAAGTTGGGGCGCAAAAAGGCAAGGTTGCCCGGCTCGCCGAAGTGCAGCTTGATGGCGACGTAGGCGTTTTTAAAGTCAATTTGGTCAATGCCTGCGGCCAACATGAGTTTATCCAGCTTTTCAAGCAGGCTGGTGCCGACCTTGCAGCGCATGTCTGTAAAATATACTTTAGATTTTTCCATTGGGTGCTCCTCATTTGCATGCGCGGCGCACGGGTGTGGTCTGATGCGGCACATGTTTTTTCAAATTCGATTTGGAAGTGGCAGCAATTATTTACACCATTTGCGGACATTTGCCCATACTCCGCAATGGCGGGCAAAAATAATAAGTGAGTGTTGAGGCCAAGATATAGGTGTATTTTTTGTTTGCGAGTTTTTTACTGAAATGGCAGACAAGCCAAAACCCCCGTGCCGCACTGCGTGAGGCCAGGCGTATATGACTTGATATGGAAGAAGTGATTTAAAAGTGTCTGGTTTTTCTATTTGTTTACTTTCTTCACTATGAGGGCAGCTATAAGACCAAGGGCGAGGGTACTGAGTACTGAAATTATCACGATATATTTGAGTACTCCACCAACAGCCTCAGTGGCGCTGATGTTTTTGGCCGGCGGGGCTGGGTTGTTCTCCGGTGTAAGGTTAAGTTCCGCCAGAAAACCTTTGTATTTGCCAAGCAGCACATTGAGGTTGTCAGGGTTGCCTATATCCATATTTTGGTAAACGAACACGACTTTTCCATTACAATGCAAGGCGTGGGTAATACTGCCCACATATGCGCTTTTTCCGTGGGCTGTAACCGAGCTTTTCAGCAGAAGGCTTATGGAGGTGGGGGTGCTTTCCAGTTCACGCATGCCGGATTCAGGAGTTAGTGACAGCTCGCTATTCCGGTTTTCGCCAATTTCTTTAAGCGCGTTATTGTCGACCATATCTTCTGCTGTTGTATTGGCCAGATCCTTTTTTATCTGCGCAAAGTCTTTATCCGTAACATATAATTCATCAAGGCTGTCCACTTTCACTATCATGGCATAATCGTGCAAGCTGTTTTCAGGAGACATACTTTTATAATCGTCATCTGATATGTATAGCGCCACAAGGCGTCCGCCACTCTGCCTCACGATAAATTCAAAATTTTCAACAATGGCCTTTTCCAACTCGCCTTGTCCTTTTTCCAATTTAACATACCCTGCCGGTGTGGAGTAAGAAAATATCTGTTCGCCAATGCTGAAAGTGTCTGCTTGAGCGGTTGTGGATAATATGGCCAGAAGAATAATTTGGCATAGTATTGTACGCATTTTCGCTGCCCCGATTCGTTGATGTCAATATGCCACTATATGAAATGAATTTTATTTATACAAGTAGCGCCTTGCCTGGCGCAGTATAATAGCCAGCCTGAATGCCGGATACAGATGAATGATTTATGGAGGTATGTCTTTTACGATGCAGCAACGGCGCGGAACTGTTCGATTATCTTGCGCGTATATTCCGTATACATGCCGTCTTTATGATATACGATGTAAGTGTTGAAGCACAGGGGACCTTTGGCGTGGCTGGCCGCGCTGAAGGGAGAATCCTTCGCGCTGGTGTCCGGAACCGACAAATCCGGCAGGAAGGTGATGCAGTTTTCGCGTCTCACCAGGTTAAGGATGGAGTCGAGGTTGGAGAGTTCTGTTATTACCTGCGGGGTTATGCCGGTTTCTTCAAAAAATATGTTTATGGTGCGCCGCACGGAGGAGCCGGTCTCTTTAAGCACCATGCGCTCGTTTTCCACGTCACGCGCCGTAAAGGTTGCCTGCCCGTACAGCCTGTGCCCTGCGGGAACCACCATGAAAACCTCGTGCCGCTGGTACAGTTGATAAGCCAGAGAAGGGTTGGCGAGCACGTCGCCGCTTATGCCCATATCGATTTTTTTGTTCAGCAGCATTTCCGCAATGCCCTGCGAGTTTCCAGAGTGAATGGAGACGGATATGGAGTGGTCCACCTGCGAGAAGTGCTGCAGGATTTTTTCAATGCCGAAACGCTCGTAAATGGTCACCAGCCCGATATGAATGCTCTGGCGAGTGGTGGCTTTTATCTGTTCGAAAAAACGCTCAATCTCGCTCTCGGCCGTAAACAGGGGGCCGGTCATCTTGTACAGCTCCTGCCCGTGCTCCGTAAGGCACAGGTTGCGCCCGTTTTTGTAAAACAGCCGGATGCCGATATCGCTTTGCAGCTTTTTAAGGGCGTTGCTTACAGCAGGCTGCGACACGAATAAAAGCTCGGAGGCCTTGACCATGTTCTGCTCCCTGGCAACAACATGAAAAACCCGCAGTAGGTTCAAGGGCAGCATTGGTGGCTCCGTGGTTTAGGCTGATTACGCGCAAACGCGATATATAACTTTTAGTTATTTTTTTACGAAATGCAATAAGAGCCGGATACTTTCGCATCCGGCTCTTATATGCGTCATGTGCGCATGGAGGCTTTTGGCTTTATCAACTATGCCTGTTAGCTCTTCCCGCGTTGCAACAAGGCCACGGTAACAGCCACCATTGCGCCCACCAGCGGGTTGTTGCCCATGCCGATAAAGCCCATCATCTCCACGTGCGCTGGCACGGATGATGAACCGGCGAATATGGCGGAGCAGTGCATGCGCCCCATGGAATCGGTAAGGCCGTAAGATGCCGGCCCCGCCCACATGTTGTCGGGGTGCAGGGTGTTGCCCACGGCCCCGCCGGAGGCCACCGAGAAGTATTTATGGCCGGTATCCTGACACTGGCGGTAGTAAATGCCTGCCACCGGGTGCTGAAAGCGCACGGGGTTGGTGGAGTTGCCGGTTATGGAAACGTCCACTTTTTCGTGCTGCATAATGGCCACGCCTTCATTTACCTCGTCCGCGCCATAGCAGCGTATGTCGCCCACTGCTTTGGCGGAGAAGCGCTTCTCCCACGCTATTTCAAGCGCGCCGGTTTCAAAGTTGTAGGCGGTGTGCACGTAGGTAAAGCCGTTTATGCGCGAGATCATGTAGGCCGCTTCTTTGCCCAGGCCGTTCAGAATCACTTTTAGCGGCTCCTGGCGGGCCTTGTTGGCGTTTTCGGCTATTTTAACTGCTCCGGCGGCGGCGGCGAAGGATTCGTGCCCGGCCAGAAAGCAAAAACATTTGGTTTTGGCGTCCAGCAGCATTCCGGCCAGATTGGCGTGCCCGTAACCTACCTGCCGTTTGTGGGCTATGGAGCCTGGTATGCAAAAGGCATGCAGGCCCTCGCCCAAGGCAGGGGCTATATCTTGCGTGGTTGAGGCGCCCATGCGGCAGGCAATGGCCGCGCCAAGGGTAATGGCCCAAATTGCGTTTTCAAAGGCGGAGCCTTGGGTGCCGCGCACTATGGTTTCGACGTCAATGCCGTTTTTCAGGCATTCCCGCCGGGCTTCATCCAGGTTGGTAAAACCGTACTTCCCAAGGCAGGCATCAACCTGAGGGATGCGTCTTTCATATCCTTCAAAGTGGCTCATGTTATTCCTTCCTTGGGTCTATGTAAGCTTTGGCTTCAGAATAACGGCCCACCAGCTCTTTGCTTTGGGTAAAGGCCTCGCCAGCGTCCGCGCCCGACTTGATAAGGCCGAGCATTTTGCCAACGTTGAGCAGCTCGTACCCTATGACCTCGTCGTTTTCGTCCAGAGCCATGCTGGTGACGTAACCTTCGTTGAGGTGCAGATAGCGGGGGCCTTTGTCTTTGCTGCCGTATACCGTGCCTATCTGGCTACAGGCTCTGGCCCCCAGTTCTTCAAACAGGCTCCCGACGGGCAGGCCGTCTTTGGAGAAAGCCGTTTGCGAGCGGCCGTAGGCAAAGTGCAGCATGGCCTCGCGTATGGCCATGTTTATGGCGTCGCATACCAGGTCGGTATTCATTGCTTCCAGCAGGGTGCGGTCGGTAAGTATCTCGCCTGCCATGGCGGCGGATTGCGCCATGCCGGAGCAGCCTATGGTTTCGATAAGGCATTCTTCAATCAGGCCTTTTTTAACGTTAAGGCTGAGCTTGCATGCGCCCTGCATGGTGGCGCAGTAGCCCACGCCGTGCGAAACGCCGGATATGTCCGTTATTTGGGTGGAGTGCACCCACTCGCCTTCGCAAGGAATGGGCGAGCACTTTTGCTTGAGTCCGCGCTTTACGGTACGCATGGAAAGCAAGTGTTCAGCTTTGTTCATTGTATCTCCGGGGCTGTCTCAGATAATAATCGGACTGTCTTGACCTAAAATTGTTGATGAACTCTTTTCTTGCTAACTATTACTAACATTGCAGGAACAATAGTGTTCATACAGGCAACCAAATTTTTATCATTAGTTGCGGGGTCCAGGTGTGGCTCGTTTCGCCCAAGCTAAACAATTTAGCATTTACAGGCGAAAGCGAGGCACAACTAGGGGCGATGCTCTTTCCACGGCCCCTGGCGGGGCTGGGCAGCGCCCAGACCTTATAAATCTGGCTTCATCAATTATGTCTTAATTCTGCATATGCTCAAAACCTTGCAACTGGGCCTTTATGCTTTTCTCGTAAGTCGGGCCGTCGCACCACTGGGGCAAAAAGCCGAAGCGCTCGCCAAACTCTTTGAATTCATCGCTCAAAGCCGCCTTTTTTACAACCTCGGTAAGGGCTTTTACCACGTTATCGGGGGTATTTTTGGGCACCATCACGCCGCGGTAAATGCCCATTTCCACGTTAATGCCGGTTTCTTTAAGGGTTTTCATATTGCGCACTGGCTCGTAGGTGCAGTTGGCAAGGCTCCCTCCTGTGCCTATCACCTTGATGATTCCGGCTTTGATTTCCGGCAGCATAACGGGGGCGTGAATAACTCCGGCATGGGTCTGGTTGCCCAAGAGGGCCTTGGAGATATCCTTGCCGCCCTGGTAGGGGATGATGCGGAAAGGCGCGCCGGTTTTTTCCTGTATGGCCGCGCACATAACCATTTGCGCGCCCGAGGGGGTGGTGGAGCCCAAGATCATCTTGCCGGGATTGGCTTTGGATTGTTTTATGAAATCGTCAAAGCTGTTCAGCCCGCTTTCGGCGTTAGTGATAATCCAGGTAGGGCTGTAGAATACTCCGCCTATGTATTTGAAGCTGTCCAGCGTGTAGCCGGCGTTCATCACGGTAACGCTGCCCAAAATGTCGGTATCGCCGTTAAAGAGTATGGTGTAGCCGTCGGCTTCGGCATCGGCCACTTTTTTATTGCCGGCGGAGCCGCCCGCGCCGGTGATGTTTTCCACCAGCACCTGCACGTCTATATAATTTTTCATGGATTCGGCCAGGGCGCGGGCCACCACGTCGGTGCCGCCGCCAGCGGCCCAGGGCACCACCATGTGAATGGGCTTGTCAGGGTAAGCCGCCGACGCCGACAAGCTGCCAAAACATACGCATAGGGCCAGGGTGAGTAAGGCAATTGTTTTTTTCAGCATGATCATGTCCTTATTTGGTTTTAAAGAAAGATTTGTAAAGATTGGAAGCCAACAGCAGGAGGCTTGCGGCCAGCATGAGCACGCGCCACCAACTGCTTACAAACACCGACCAGTCGCCGGAGCTTATGGCCAGGGCGGAACGGGTGTTGGTTTCTATAACCGGCCCCAGAATAATGGCCAGCACAATGGGCACAACAGAGAAATTACACTTTTCAAACACATAACCGATGGCCCCGAAAATAAGAGCGACGTATACCGGATACATGGTGTTCTCGCCCGCGAAAGCGCCCATTACCGCCAGCACCAGAATAAAGGGAAAGAGCCAGGCGCGGTCTTGCCGCAAGGCGCGAATGAACAGCCCGCTGGAGACCCAGGCCATAAAGAACATCATGATGGTGGATATAAGCAAACCGGCCAGCAGGGCGTACACCATTTGCGGCTGGTCGCGCATCATGGTCACGCCGGGGTCTATGCCGTACAGAATGAGGGCCCCCAGCATGATGGCGGTGGAGGAGTCGCCGGGTATGCCCAAGGTGAGCATGGGCACCATGGTGCCGCCGTTGTTGGCGTTATTGGTGCTCTCGGGCGTAAGCACGCCTTCGGGCGCGCCCTTGCCGAACATTTCGGGGTGTTTGCTGCGGTTTTTTACGGTGGCGTATGCTATCCAGGTGGAGCCCTCGGCCCCGACGCCTGGTATTGCGCCTATTACTGTGCCGAATGATGAGCCTATGACCATGCATTTCCAATACTTGAACACTTCGCGTATTTTGGGCATGGCCAGTGAGAGCCCACTGCTGATCATATCAGTTTTTGAGCCGATCTCTTTGATATCCGAAAGCACGACGGCAATGCCGAAAAAGCCCACCAGCGCCGCCGCGAATGGTATGCCGGAGCTTAGCTCGGTAATGCCGAAGGCAAAGCGCTCGGCGCCATCGTTGGCGTCTTGCCCCACGGTGGCGATAAGCAGGCCAAAGGCCACGCCTATAAGCCCGCGCACCATATTGCCTTTTACAAAGGCCGAAACCAGCATAAGCCCCAAAAGGCCTATAAGGGCTATGTCTTCAGGCCGCGAATGTATGGCCACATGCCCTAAAAGCGGGACGCAAACCACGGCAATGCACCAGCCGAACACGCCGCCGAAGGTGGAGCCCAATATGGCGTAGCCAATGGCTTTGCCAGCCTCGCCGCGTTGGGCCATGGGGTAACCGTCCAGCGCGGTGCAGGCCCCGGCGGGTGTGCCGGGCGTGCGCAGCAAAATTGCGGGGTAAGAGCCGCCCAGCTTGGTGCCGCAGTAAACGCCCATCATCAGCAGCAGGGCGGCTATGGCCGGTATTTTAAGGTGATAGGTAAGGGGCAGCAGTATCACTATGGCCATGGGCGAGCTAAAACCCGGCAGAGCGCCCACTATAAGCCCTAAAAAAGTTCCCGCCGCCATCAGGGCAAGGTTGAGCGGGTCGGCTACGGCCAGGTAAAAACCGCTGCCTATGTGATGCATGGTACCTAAAATTTCATTCATGAATACTCCTGTGCCGCTACATTGTGCCGATGGGGAGACTTGCGATTTTAATGAAAACAAACCAGAAAAAGGCCGTGCCGCCCAAGGTTAGCGGCAAAACGATTTTCAGATTGGTTTTGCCGTACAGAATAAAGAGCAGGAATAAAAACACGGAGGTAGAAACAAAAAACGGCACCAGCGGCATAATGGCGGCATAGGCTATAAGAAGGGCGGCAGTAGCCACGGTGCGTGTGCCTATTCTCGTTTTCTGGGCGTCCGCCCCGTCCTCCGGCGTAATGGATTCGTCCCGCGCCTGCTCTGAGCGGCGCTGCTTTAGCGTCATAAGAAAAATATTGGCCGTGCAAAGCGTAATAAGAGCAAGGGCGTAAATTTGCGGGAGCGATTTGTAGTCAAGGCTGCCCATATTTCTTTCTTGCCGTAAGAGAAACTTCGAAGCCGTATCTTCCGCGAAGCCCACGGTAAGGTATGCGCCCAGTCCAATCAGAACGAGCACGAAGCAAACGATGATTTCAAGGGGTATCTTTTTTATCATAACAAACTCACGCGTTTGATGTTGGGCTGGTAACCGGAGAGATCAGCCTTGCCTCATGCCCTGTTACCACTATTGCCAACAGAACCTTACCGGGCGGATTTGCGGCGTCTTGCCGCACTGTTCCAGCCTGCAACCGCAACAGCCGTTTAACGAAAAACGCGGCTCAGGATTGAATGACAGGCTCGGCTGGTTCTTGCTGTAGAGAAAATATTGCATAAGGCAACTCCAAGGTCATATTCTTTTTTACCAATGAAATATAATTGACAGTTATATTTTGTTTAGTGGCGTCACTAAAAAGTATAAACCAGACTTATATATTCGCCATAAAATGCAATATGACGGGCAACGGGCTTTATGCCATTTTGCAGGTACGAAAAACGCGGCTCGCGGAACAACCTTTTCGCGACTAGTATTATAAAGGAGTCCGTTGTGACGTACCCTTCAGTTTACCCAACCGGCACCACGGTTTACGAGCCCGAGGCCTGCTTCAACGGCTTTACGGTTTACGAGGCCAAAGAAGCCGGAGTAATGGTAATAGACATGAACGGGCGGGAAGTGCAGTTTTTTAAAGGCTTGCACGGCTTCCCACCCAAATTGCTTCCAGGCGGCCAATTACTGGCCCAAACCGGCGAGCGCAGCACCAAATTTTCCAGTCAGGACAAGTTCGACCTGGTGCAGGTGGACTGGGACGGAAATATAGTCTGGAAGTTCGACCGCTACGAGTACATAGACGACCCCGGCGAAGATCCGCGCTGGATGGCGCGCCTGCACCACGACTACCAGCGCGAAGGCAACCCCGTGGGCTATTACGTGCCGGGCATGGAGCCGCGCACCGACGGCGGCAATACCGTAATTCTGGGCCATAAAGACGCCAAAAACCCCGCTATTACTCATCGTCAGTTGCTGGACGACGTAATTTACGAAGTTGACTGGCAAGGCAACAAAAAGTGGGAATGGCTCTTAAGCGAGCATTTTGACGAATTGGACTTGCGCGAAGACGCCAAAAACGCCTTGTACAAGCACCCCAACCCGCGCCCCGCGCGTGGCGGCATTGCCGACTGGGCGCACACCAACAGCATGTCGCTTTTGGGCCCCAACAGGCATTTTGAAGCCGGAGATCAGCGTTTTCACCCCGACAACATTATTATAAGCTGCCGCGCCCTTAACATCATACTAATAATCAGTAAGGCCACCGGCAAGGTGGTTTGGCGGCTCGGCCCCAATTACGACAGTACGCCGGAACTGCGCGCCTTGGGCTGGATTATAGGCCAGCACCACGCGCATATGATTCCCGCTGGCCTCCCCGGCGCGGGCAATATCCTGCTGTTCGACAACGGCGGCTGGGCCGGTTACGGCAGCCCCAACCCGGCCAGCGCCACCGGCGAGAAATACGCCACCCGCGATTATTCGCGAGTGCTGGAAATAGACCCGGTTACCCTTAAAATAGTTTGGCAACTCGGCCCCAAAGAGCTGGGTCTGGTATTCCCCGTGGATTGCAGCCGTTTTTACAGCCCCTTTGTAAGCAGCGCCCAGCGCCTGCCCAACGGCAACACCATGGTAACCACCGGGGCCACCGGCAACATACTTGAAATAACGCCGGACCACCGTGTGGTGTGGGAATACATCTCCCCCTACTGGGGCAATATTGTGCCTATAAACCAAGTGTACCGCGCTTACCGCGTGCCCTACGCATGGGTACCCCAAGTGCAGCCGCCCAAAGAGCAGCCCGTTGTAAAAGTAGACGCGCGCGACTTCCGCATGCCGGGCGCAGCCCCGCGCGGTGCGGAGCGTACCGTGGAAGTGCCCGGCTGCAAACCGTTCTTCGGCGGCTCTGGCGTATGCGCCGCGCCTACACCGGAGGAAGCGGCCAACAAAAAGAACCTGATTTAGCTGGTACTGGAAGTAATTTCATAAATGTCTTCTAGAAAGACATGGCGGCTGAAGTCAGATTTATAAGTGCTGGGCTGATTCGGCGCATCTCACGCCTCACCTCTTCGTGGTGCTCGCGTGGCTCGCGTCCAATTTCGCTACCCTGCGGAGTGGTCCGCCAGAGCCGCAGGGTGGCGTGGAAAGAGTATCACCACGGGTAGTGGCTCGCTTTCGCCCATAAATGCTAAATTGTTTAGCTTGGGCGGAGCGAGCCGCGCCCGTGACGGTATAATTTTAATGACAGTAGGCCTTACATGGCATATGGGCTGCCCATGCAATTAAGACCTGACATCAAGTTACAGAGAGGGATTTTATGATACGTCATATAGTTTGGTGGGAACTGAAAGATGAGGCCGACGGCCGTGACGCTGTTGAAAACGCCCGGCGTATAAAGGTTGCTGGCGAAGCTCTTAACGGTAAAATACCCAGCCTGATTTCGCTGGAAATTTCCACCGCCATTCAGCCAGGCAGCACTGTTAAGGCGGCGCTTGCGCTTATGTCCACCCATAATACGATGGAAGACCTTAAAGCCTACGCAGCCCACCCTTTGCATCTGGAATTTTTGGAACTTGTAAAAGCCTGCACCGCCAGCCGTTCTTGTCTGGATTATGCGATATAGCTTTTATTAAACCGCGCTTTTTTTGTCAGTATGTCTGGCTGCTTTTTTATTTTATGCGCGTCATGCCAGTGACGCGCATTTTTAATGGCTAAAAGGCCAAATAAAACGGGCAAGCAACGCACAGCCGCCGTAACAGCACGCGCGTCGCACCACGCCACCGTGGAGCGTTAACCATCTCACAGCAGTTGCAATGCCACTGCCGCCACCAGACAGTACCGCGCCAATTTTGCCGCCAGCACGATAGGCACAAAAAATCTCAATGGTTCCCGCAGTAATCCGGCGGCCAGCGTCAACGGGTCGCCAATGATTGGCGCCCAACTCAAAAGCAGCGACCATTTGCCGTATTTGTGGTACCAGCCTTCGGCTTTGGCCAAGGTTTCCGGCTTTATGGGGAACCAGCGCCGGTTTTGAAAGCTCATGCAAAAGCGCCCCAGCAGCCAGTTTACTATTGAGCCAAAGGTGTTTCCGGCCGTTGCCACTGCTATGGGCAGCCATACGGGCCACGCCTCTTGCAATAGCAGGGCGGACAGCGCCAGTTCGGACTGCGCTGGCAGGAGTGTGGCCGCCACAAAGGCGGATATAAACAGGCCGGTCAGGGCATACATGGCGCTGGCTATGCGGCGGTGGAGCGCGCCTGCCTACTTGGGCAGGTTTGTTTTCTCTTTTGCGGAGTCCGGCTCAGTTGCCGCGTCCTGCTCCTGAATGGCATCCTGCGCCTTTCCGCTGGAAATGAATGGAATGCCGGGCATGATGAAGGAAAGGTGCTTGCCCGCCGCCTTCATAAGCAGCAGCAGGGTGCCACCTATGGCTTTGCGCATGTCTTCATCCATATTGATAAAGGTTTTGAGCATGGTAATGGCGCTGTTGTACCAGTTCTCGCTCATTTCCTGAAAGGTTCTGGAGCCGGTGGCGCTCATGATCTGAAAAAGCGCGTCCACAAATTTGGCCCGTTGTTCTTCGCCGCAGACGGTAAGCCAGCTTTTTATGGTATGGTCCACAAATTTGCTGCCGTTGGTGATGGAGGCAAGGTAAATAAAACGTGGCCCCAATACCTCCCACGAGTAGAGGTCGTGTTGAAAAATTCCGCTCTGGGTGCTGCGTATTACGGTGTAGCGCCCTTCGTTTTCCAGCAGCATGCCCACAATGGAGGTTTGCGGTATAAAGGCCTGTATTTTGTCGCGCACGGCAATGTAGCCGGGTGCTTCAACCATATCGGCATGCAGCCAGGGGCCGTCGTTGTTATACACAGCCGTTATTCTGTTTTGCAGTTGTTGCGGGCAGAAAGCGGCGGCGTAAATAGCCAGGTTGCCGCCCTTGGAGTGCCCGCCTAGCAGCAGGGGTCCTTCAAGGTGCGCGGCGGCTTTTTGCAGGTAGAGCACGGCGTCTTTTTGCGCGGGAACCTGGCGCAGAAAGCTCATATTGAAGTCTTCTTTCCAGCCCACCAGGGTGTTGTCCGTGCCACGGTAGGATATGAAAAAACTGCCGTTGCCAAGGTTAATGGATACGGCGGAAAATTGCTTGTCTTTATCTTCGTCTATTATGTTCATATAGCAGCAAAGCTGCATGTCGGCGAAGCGCTTGCATTTGCCGATTTCTTCAAACAGGCGCTTGTCTTCTTGCATAACCAGCAGTTTTTCCAGCTCCGGCGTTTCGGTAAAGCGCCGTGTGGCCTCGGCAATGCTTACATTCTGGTGGAAGTCGCCAGACACTATGCCGTCAAGCGGCACATATGAAAAGCGCGAGAGAATAAGGTTGTCCACCTCATTAAAGCCGTCTTGCGTCATGTTTATGTCGCCGCGCCATGCCATATAGTCGAAAATATCGCTCATTGGTGAATCCTTGTAAAAAGCGGCTCGCGCCAAAAGAGGGCCCACAAGCAATATAGCTGGACCCTTCAGATTTTGTCAGTATAAACCTATATGAAAAGCTTTGAAACAAAAAAACTGTTCAAAATGTGAAAGTCCATTTTTTATGCCGCTTGGCGTGCACGGTAAGGATAATGCGCCATGCGCGCAATTTCTTCTCTTTTTATATTGACTATAAAGTTATTTCATACTTTATGCTGATACAGGTTTTGGTAAACACGAGATCTCACGGCGCAAGCCTAATATCAAATTCATACGGAGAAAAACATGTTCAAATGCAAATTGACGGCTGTTCTGGTTGGTTTGGGTCTATGGCTGGCGTTGGGTGGGGTAGGCATGGCGGCGGCAAAGGCCGTTCCGGCGGAAATGTACGCCCTTGCCGCCGAACTGCAGAGCGGAGACGGCCTGGTGATGGTAGGAACCATAGATGAAAACGGCTTTCCGCAAATCCGGGTTATGTCCAACCTGCGCAATGATGAGCACGATGCGTCAAAACTGGCAGGCAACGGCGACTTTACAGCCTACGCCATTACGCGTGTAACCACTGACAAGCTTAAACATCTGGCTAAAAATCCCAATATGTCCATGTATTACCATAGCGGCGGAGACGCCCTGCTGCTGATGGGCAAGGGCGAAGTGGTTACGGATAAAGCCACGCGCAATTCCGTATGGGAAGACGGCTTTGAGCAGATGGGCTACGACGGCCCGGACGACCCCCAACTGGTGGTACTGCGTTTTACGCCCACGCACGGCAAGCTGTACCATAACTGGGAGTTGTTTGAACTGACTTTCACCAAGGGCAAGCGCTAAGGGCTGTTTCTGAAAAGACGGATTTTGCCCCCTGGACAGCGGGTCAGGACGGTTATGAGTTTTTTGCGCCTGACTGGTTGGTTTAAATACTGAAGAGGAATTTAAAATGGAATATCGCGGATTCATCCAGCCTGCATGCTGGCATCCGCTGTTGAAAACAAGAGCGGCCTGGTGCGCCTGATTTAAAAACGCACGGCCGTCAACTGGAATAATATAGCTGTTTGATTTGTAATTCACATTTTGTCCGGAGCATGAGCATGCATATATCCAAACAATTGCTGGCAGCCGCTTTTGCGTTATTGCTGCTGCCCGCCCCGGCATTGGCGGCCACCGTGCTGGTTTATTCCGACCACGAGCCCTTGGGCGGCATGCGCACCAGGTTTATTAACGACGTTCTTTTTCCAGCCATGGAAAAGGAGTCCGGAGGTCGCCTGAAAATAGAGGCATACTGGGACGGCAAGCTTGCGGGCAGTTATGAGGCCACGGGCAAGCTCGCCAAAGCCGATGGTATGGATATGGCCGTTGTGGTGCCGGAATATGCGCCGGAGCAACTCCCTTTGCACCAGATATTCAAAGGCTTTCCGCTGGGGCCTTCCGGCGATGCGCAAGTGCGGTTTTTCCGCCGCGTGTATGAGGCTGTGCCGGATTTTCCGCAGGAGATGGAAAAGGCCAACCTGATCAACCTGTTTTCCGCCACCGGCTACCCTGTGGCCTTTTTCAGCACCAAGCCGTTTAATGCCCTGGAGGAGACAAAGGGCGGCAGATGGCGCACCGCCAGCTTCTGGCACCGCGATTTTTTGCGCAATACAGGGGCCGTAACGGTTTCCATGCCTTGGGGCGAAGGCGTTTTCAAGGCGCTGCAAGCAGGGGAGCTGGACGGACTTATGGTTAACGTGGATAGCGGCTATATGCTTAATGTGCATACCGCCGCCCCCAACGTGCTGTTATCCAAAGATCTGTGGCTTGGGCATGTTTATTTTGTGGCTATGAATAAAGACGTCTGGAACAGGCTTGCGCCGGAAGATAAAGCCGCCATACAACGCGCGGCGGAGATTTCCTACAACAGTCTGGGCCGGGTTATGGACGAGAGCTTTGCTGAACAGGTGGCAGATTTGCAAAAGGCAGGCGCGAAAGTGCGCGTTCTTACCCACGCCGAGCTTGCGCAATGGCAGAAAAACACTAAATATCAGTCTGTTCAGGCGGCTTGGGTTAGGGAGCAAGAGGCCAAAGGCGTAAAAAACGTTGCGTCAGTCATGGAAAAAGTAACGGAATTTGTGCGTGAGCCGGTAAAATAGGCTTTGCCACTCCGCAAATACGCCGAAAAAATTATTGGAATCTTCAGGGGCTTATGTACAGTCTGTTTCAGTATATGCCCGGATTTGTGAAGCGGCTGTAGCTTTAAACAATACCAGTACCATCGCAGTTCCACTTAAATACTTGCCGGCTCAGACATACGGCGCAATTTACCGCTGGCGGCCATGGGTATATAGTGTTTTATACCGAGTCTTTCTTCGTTTTTGGCTGCACGGTACTGGCTCCCTCCTTTGAGCTGGCGGGTTCACTTTTTCGCTTTTTAGCCGCACTCTTCTTTTGCGCATCGGTTTTCGGAGCCGGGTCAACGTATCCGTCGCACACGCCGCCAGCCAGCGCCCAAAGGTAAAGGCTGGCAACCGTTGCATACGGAGAATATCTTTTTTTGTATTTGGCGAAGAGCGCCGGGGTAATTTTGCGGTGCCGGTAAAGCATTCTGAGCCCGCGTTGAATGGCCAGATCGCCCCAGCTCATAATATTCATGCGCTGCATGGAAAAGGTCATCAGCATTTCCGCAGTCCATACTCCTATGCCCTTTATTTCGCTCAGGCGCTTGCACACCGCTTCGTCATTCATTGAATGCAGTTGGGCTAGGTCGAGGCTTCCGTCAACCACGTTGGCGGCTATTTCTTTGATATACGCGGCTTTTCGCATGGATATGCCGCAAGTTTGCAGCTTCTCGACGGGTAGGGAAGCAATGTTTTGCGGCGTAAACGGCGAAAACATTTTTTGCGCGCGTTCCCACACGGTAATGTGCGCCTTTGTGGAAATTTGCTGGCCGATAATAGCGTTAACAAGAGCCATGAACATGTCGGGAATAACCTCCCGTTTCACCATGCCTATCTTGTCCATTACCTCGCCCAGCGCGGGGTCTTTTGCCTTCAGGCGCGCAATTTCATGTTCCCCGTACTCAAAATGGCTTGTGCGCGGCATAACTGTTTTCAACTCCATCTCCAGGTTTGCTTTCCGTTTTCATGCCTATGCCAGACATGGCGGCTCCATTTATAGGGCCGTACCCTTGCCGGGGATGAAAAAACCTGACGTGTTCACGCCTTCGTGCTCCAGAAGTTTCAGCTTTTTACCTATGCCGCCGGCATACCCCGTCAGGCTGCCGCCAGCGCCGACAACCCTGTGGCACGGAATGATTATGGAAATGGGGTTATGCCCCACCGCGCCGCCTACCGCCTGACTGGACATGTTTTTTTTACCCGTAAGCAAGGCCATTTTTTTTGCGATTTCCCCATATGTAGCGCATTGGCCGTAGGGGATTTCACATAAAATGTCCCAAACGGCATTTCGGAACTCTCCGCCCTTGGGGGCCAAAGGCAATTCTGAAATAGCAGGCTTTTTACCGGCAAAATACGCGTCCAGCCATTTTTTTGCATCGGCAAACACCGGCAAATCCGGCTTTTCCTCAACAGGCCCCTTTATAGTCGCGGCAAAATATTTTTGTCCGTCCAGCCATAGGCCCACAAGGTTTTTTCCGTCGCTGGCCAGCGTGAGCGGGCCCAAAGGCGAGCTGTAAGTGGTTGAGTAATGCATGGCAGTCTCCTTGTGCCTTTTCAGATCTATTTCACCTTGCGGTCGCAACTTAATGGCAAGCCAGGCTTACCCGCGCCAATTGCATGAGCCTTTCCGGGCTATGCCTGGTAAGGCCCGAGCGTTTTGCCATGGGATAAAATTTGAAAGGTAAAACGCGCTATAAAGAATTCCACAAATTTATCGTCGCATAGCCGCGCCATGGCCGCCAGGTTTCGGCTGTTTTCAGAATTTCGGTTTCAGATAACGGCGCAAGGGCTTTTTTTATGCCATGATCCGTATGCGGAAAGGCATCGGGCCACCCCATGGCCCGCATTGCAATGTATTGGGCAGTCCAGCTTCCAATGCCGGTAATGGACAGCAGTTTTTTTATTTCCGTTTCCGGTTGGACGCAAAGTGTAAACTCAATCTCGCCGCCGGCAATTTTACGGGCCAGCTCCAAAATGGTGTTTGCCCGCAATTGTGTGATGCCAAGAGGGCCGAGACGCGCCGTAATATCGCCACCCAAGGCCGCAATATCGTGGGTGGAAGGGAAGGCGTGGGTCAGGCCCGGCAGGCCGGTTTCAACCGGCTTTCCATAGGCTTGCGCAAGTCTTCCGGCCAGAGTGCTTGCCGCTTTTACCGTTATTTGCTGGCCCAGCACGGCGCGAACGCTTGTTTCAAAAGGCTCGAAACAGCCGGGGAGCCTTGTGCCCGGCACGCAAAGGCCTGGTTTTATGCTGTTCATTACCAACAAGGTTTCGTAAACCGCATCGGGGCGGCAATAAAGATCAAACATATTACGCACGCGGGCAAGCAGGTGCGGGAGGGCCGGCAACAGCGCCGAGCTTACGGTTACGGCCAGCGCGTTTTTTTGTGGCAGGTGACCTACACGGAGCCACCCGTAAACATGCTTTTGCTCTCCATAGGCATAATGTACCGTACGCATGTAGCTGTCGTCACAAACCGTTTCCACGCCGGGTATGGCCCGCGCCGCCAAAAAGTTGAGTATTTGCCGCCATTGGTACGGCGGGCGGTAGCCCAGGGCAAGCGTGACCTCGCCGCCGTTACTTTTTGCGCCGGGGGCCTGTTTGCGCAAAGCGCCGGGCGAGAGGCGGTATTGCGTTTTAAACAGATGGTTGAATCGCCGCAGGCTGCCGAAGCCGGCCGCCATGGCCACGTCTGTTACCGAGAGCGCCGTATCCGTAAGTAAATTTTTGGCGAGCAACAATCTGCAAGTTTGAAGATACTGCACTGGCGAGACCTTGAAGGCGGCTGTAAAAGCCCTGCGAAAATGCCGTGCCGAGCAGCCCAGCCGTTGCGCGTATTCCTCCATGTTTTGCCCGCTGCCGCAATTTTCTTCAAGCAGCCTTGCCGCTTTGCGGGCCAGGGCGGAGGTTGCGTCAACGGGGGCGGCGCCCGGCGCAAGCTCTGGCCTGCACATAAGGCAGGGCCTGTACCCGGCTTGCTCCGCCGCCGCCGCGGAATTGTAAAATGTGCAATTTTCTTCCCTGGGCAGTTTGGCTGTGCAGATGGGGCGGCAGTAAATGCCAGTGGATGCTACCCCGACGAAAAAACGTCCGTCAAAGCGGGCGTCTTTTGCTTTAAACGCGGCATAGCAGGCGTGGTTATTCATAATTTGCATAACTTGCATCCCTTTGAAACGGAAGTAGCCTTTTAAGGAAAAAGCTACTCGCCATTTTCGGACATACATGCTTTTTTAGCAAAACAAATTTTACGCCCGCCAATATGGATTAAGCGGCGGCTTGCGAAAGGCGGGCGCAAAGGCGCGCATATTTCGCAAATATGCTATTTTTCCACGTGTATGCAATACTTTGCCACATATTCCCTAGGGTTACACGTGATAAAGTAACTCATCATGTTATAGGAGTATATGTTTCCGGCAATTTTAAGGCCAGCCAGCCCGACCTGTTCCAGCATGCTTTTATAGGCCGCCTCGTGCGCGGGCATATAGCCGGAATGCAAAAGACGGCTGCTCCGCTTCTGTTTTTTGCGATTTAGGCATATATTGAGCGGCAGTATGGAGGCAACATGGTTAAAACTATTGTTTGCATCAGCGCCGGGGCCTCTTGCGGGGCTATTTTGCGCTGGCTGCTGGGGCTTACGCTTAACGCCGTATTTCCGCCCGTACCCTTGGGCACGCTGGCGGCCAACCTTTTGGGGGGCTATCTTATAGGCATTGCCGTAAGCGTATTCAACGCCATGCCAGATATGGCGCCGGAATTACGGCTGCTGATTATAACCGGCTTTTTGGGCGGGCTGACCACATTTTCCACATTCACGGCGGAAGTGGGCACGCTTTTGCAGCAACAGCGCCTTATGGCAGCCTCGGCCGCCATTGCCCTGCATGTTTGCGGATCGCTTGTAATGCTGTTTTTGGGCATGGGCAGCTTTGCCCTTGTGAGATCTTTTTTCCGATAGGGGGGCGGCATGCAAGGCTGGCAACTGACGTTTTTTTCACAGCAGGGCCGCGCTCATGGCGTGTTAAGCATAACGGAATGGCTGCTGCAAGAGGCCAAGGCCATGGGGATAAAAGGCGCAACAGTTACCTCAGCGCAGGGTGGGTACGGGCGGGACGGCAAGTATTATTCGGCGCACTTTTTTGAACTGGGCGAACAACCGGTGGAAGTGAGCATGGCTGTAAACTCCGAACAGGCGCAACAACTGTTTGCCAGAATAGACGAAGAAAAACTGCGCATTTTTTATATAAAAGCGCCCATAGAATTCGGCATTACGGGCGGGGAGCAGGGCAGTTGAGCGTATTACGGAGGCTATTTTCAGCGCCCTTGCAAGTTGAAGCGGTTTTATTGCAAGACTGAATGCCTGTAAAAATTCAGCAACCTTTAAGGAATAAATATGGAATTTGTTTTGTTGTATTTTGCCCTCTGGTTGTCGGCCATCGCCTGGTTCGCTATCTTCAGCGTCTATCATCATATATCCGTCCGTAACGCCGGTTTTGCTTTTATGACAATTGGCGCGGGTATGGCCTTGGTCGGTTTTGTCTCCATAGGCCTTAATGCCAATATAGGCCCTTTTATTCTGCTTGTATTGGCTGGGGGCATGGCCACGTTAACGCTGCCCATGCTGGCCATTGAAAAATATTTCAGGTCGGGAAAATTTTGTAAAAGATTCGGGCATAAAAGATGGGCTAATTGCAAATGCCAACGCTGCGGCGAATACCTTGGGCATGTATGGATAAAATTCAAGGAAGAAAACTGCTTTGCCAAATGTTCCGCATGTGGCTACAAGCGCAAGAATGATGAGCACACATGGATGTTTATGGGGCAACATCTGGGGACCGAGCGTTGCACTACATGCGGCATGGAGCGGAAGGTTCCGGTTAATATCAGAATAGACGGCGCGGGCGGCCATTGCGAAAAAAGTGAAGACGGGCACTGTATTTCAGGCTGTTTTTGCGAACATTGCGGGGCAATTATTATTGAAGGAAATCACGACTGGGATTGCGTGAAGCACGATTCGCACGACGGAACCGGCGATGCGCGCTACAAATGCAAAAAATGCGGCCTCAAGCGATACGAATCTTGGAATCCATATAATGAAAAAACTGCTTACGACCATGACCGGGCGGTTAAAGAATAGCATGGCGCGGCTTTTTCACACGCTCTTGCCGGAGGGATTAAACTGACAGGCTATGCGCAATAATAGCTTACGGCGTAATAATTATGCCCTTGCCGGGCGAACATTTCGTCCAGTTTAAGCAGTTTTTGCAGTAACAGACTTTTTTCGGGTATGTTTACAATAATGCCGTCCAGGCCCAGCGCGTAGAGCAGCCCGCCCAGCGGAATGACCGCGCCTTCGGGAAAGTGTTTTGCAAAGGCTGGCAGGATGTTGTCGGAATCGGCGGCTTCGCTTGGGTCCGCCTCCATCATTTCTTCCACGCTCATCCGGCTGGGCTCTTTTTTCCACATATATTCGCTGTTTGGGATCAAAAAGTAAGCGTCATCCAGGCCCTCAAGCACCTGCTTCACCAGGCGCATTTGCTCCTCGCTCCACTGAAACCGCGTGGGGCCGACAAAGTCGTGCATAAAGAAGCAGCCGTTTGGCGCCAGCATTTCTTTACTCCAGCGCATGGCGGCATCGGCATCGAACATATGATGCATGGCGTTGTCCCAATAAACCAGGTCAAAACTGCCGGGCGCGAGCGGCAAGGCGAAAACGTCCTGCCGGTGAAAAACAATACGACCCTCAAGATTGCGCTTTTGCGCCTCCAGCATGCCGTTTTCCACGGCTTTTTCCGAAAGCTCGTAACAGTCGAAGCGGGATACGATACCGGCCTCAAGCAGGGCTATTTCATTAAGGCCGGTGCCGCAACCTATTGAAATACCCCTTGCGTGGGGCAGACGTTTTGAAATTTTTTGCAAAAGGCTGATTTTGGCATCGTTAATTGATGCCAGCGGCGCACCGCAAATAATGTTGGAGATGTGCCTTATTACGGTCTCGGAGCCGCTCCAGCGCATGCGCCCGGCCGATTGCCCGTTTTCATACCTGCCAGACCAGATATCGCCCACCTGTTTGTGTAAATCTTTCATGCCAGTCTCCGGTAAATTCCAGCAGTGTTTGGGCGCAAATGAAACAAGGGACTCAGGGTAACGCCTGAATCCCTTGTTTTATCGTAAAAATGGAGCCGGAGATGAGACTTGAACTCACGACTTGCTGATTACGAATCAGCTACTCTACCAACTGAGTTACTCCGGCTGGGGCAGGGAGGTTTACCCGGCCATGACCTTGCGGCCACGCTGTCCGGCCCTTGGGGTTGGGCGAGAGAGCATTCTATTCGGGCGTTTTGCCCTGAGCCAGGGCAAAAGTCAAGCCTGTAATGAAGCCGACGCATATTTGCCGTGATTTTTTTGCCATGGCTTGCAGGTTGTTACGGCATGGGTATCCTGCTATTGCGCGCTTCAGTGCAAAGTTTTTTATTTGATGGCGCATTAGCTATGCAAAAATAGGCCGCTGCTTTGCGCAACGGCCTGCAACCGTACGAATTAAAACTTCGCGGTCTACTTTCGCGTAATATTATACAGCTTATTGAAGGAGACTCCGCCAGCGTCAAATGCGGCAGGCCATACTAAAATTTTACAACGGCGTTCAGCCCGAATGTGAAAGGGTCTCCAGTCTGCGCATAGGTGCCCATGCCGGTGTGGTAGGCGATCTTCCGGTAGTCTTCGTCCAACAGGTTTTTCGCCCACAAATACGCATCGAGGTGTTCGGATTCTATGCCCGCGCGTGCGTTTACAATATTGTAAGCGCCCTCGCTTACGTCGTTGTTTCTGTCCCAGTATTGTTTGCCCAGGCCTTGAAGCTCGCCGCGTATAAAAAAGGTATATTCACGGCCGAGGGGGCGCCTGTATTGTGCCGACAAGCTATAGGTATAACGCGGCGCATATGTGGGGATCTTGCCAGAGTAGTCGGCGCCGTTTGCGGAGTCTTCGTATTCGTCATATTCCATGTCCACAAAGCCGAAGGAGGCGTTTACGTCAAAACCGGCAAAGGGCCTTGCCCCAAGTTCCAGCTCAACTCCTCTGGATGTTGCTTTGCCTGCATTATCCACCATCAAGGTCATTTTTCCGGGAATGCTCACCGAGACCTGCATGTCGTCGATTTTAACATAATAGGCCGCAAGGTTGGCGAACAGTCTGTTGTTCAACCACTTTGTTTTTACGCCGATTTCGTAGTTTATGGATTTTTCCGGAGCAAATTTGAGGCTGCTCAGGTCGTTGGGGTCATACATAAAGTTGAACCCGCCGGAACGATACCCCCATGCAACCGTGCCATATGTCATAACGTCGTCAGTAAAGCGGTACGCCACACTGAATTTGGGCAACCATTCGTGGTTTATTTGGGTGGCGCTGGAGTCAACGTTTTGCACTCTTGTGCCGCTTACAGCAAAATCCGTATAATCATCAAACACGCCTTTATTTCTCTCCCACTCCCAACGTATGCCCGCGGTTAAGTCAAGCCTGTCAAAAAAGGTCACCGTGCTTTGCCCGAAGGCGGCAAAGCCGTATGCGTCCAAATCGGTATCACTGGTATTTTCATCGCCGGGGTCTCCCCATGCCGGGGGCATGTCCAGGCCTGTTTCAGTAATGGATTTGTCGCTCTCATTGCTGCCCCAGCCGTATACTCCGGCGGTCCACTTTATTTTATCATTTTCTTTGCCGTGGGAGTAGCGGAGTTCTTGCGAATACTGCCAGTTGTCACTGTCGTGGTCGAAGGTGTTCATATCAAGCGTGCTGTAGTCATAATCGCTGTCCGATTTAAGGCTCATGCTTTGCACCGCGCTTATGCTCGTCAGGGTGCCCCTGCCGATAAGCCATTCCAGATTCAGCGCGCCGCCCGCCACCTCGCGGCTGGAATCTCCCTTATGGTCAAAGGCGGTTTCATGCGGGTTTTCCTTTACCCGCTCCAATAGTTGCAGCGCCGTACCGCCGTGGGTGTCTTTTTCGGCAAATAGCGTGAGGTTGGCTTCAAAATTGTTGCCGGGCGCCCACCGTAGGCTCAGCCGCCCGTCCGAGGACTCCATCCAGTCCACATCGCTGCCATTGTAAGTATTTTGGGTAAAACCGTCGCGGTAAGCATAGGAGCCTGCCAGCCCGATGAAGAGGTGATCTTTTACCGTCGGGCCGCTTATTGAGCCCATGTATCGCTGGTAATCGTAGTTGCCGATATCCGCGCTCAATTTGCCGCGCAGATCGTTGTCCGGCTTTCTGGTGATAACGTTTATCACCCCGGCCATACTGTTGCGCCCGTAGAGAGTTCCCTGCGGCCCGCGCAGCACTTCAATTGAGTCCACGTCATAAAGGGATCTGTCCAGAGATTCGCTTCTTAACTGCGTCACTCCGTCGATATTGAAGTTAACAGCAGGGGCGTTGTGGGTGGATCCTATGCCCCGCATAAAAATTTTCTGCTCAAAGGCAGCGCCGAAATCTATAAAATGAACGTTGGGCACATAACTTACGGCTTCCTCAACAGTGTTTATTCCCGCATCGTCAATTTCCTGCTCGGTAATGGCTGTTACGCTCAGAGGCACCTTTTGCGGGTCTTCCTCGCGTTTTTCGGCGCTAACCTTAACTGGCGCCAATTGGTATAGGGGCTGCTCCAGCTCTTCCGCCGCGTTTGCAACGGCGGCCCCGGCGAACATAAAACCGTACATTGCCAACCCGGCTAACACCGGCTTGAATTTTAGGCTATTCATGCTTTTCTCCTTAAATGTGCTGTGGAGTAGATATCTGAGTGAGAACAGCATTATAATAGGGCCCGGCCATGCGCTGCCGGATTTGGTCATTTATTTGTTCAAAAGAGACAATTGTTCAAACTTGTTTCACAAAATGCAGGCAGGGAAGGGATAAAAGCCGGAGTGTTCTTTGTTGACAATGATTTTCATTTTTAATAATATAATTATGGTTAAAGAGCCAAATATGAATGATCGGAAAACGTATGGCCTGTGCAAATTTGGATAAAATGGCGTGTTATGAAACAAAAGACTTCCGCGCATTTTCAATTACGCGGTTTCAGCTTGCGCATGGGGAAAGCCGTCCTGCCGTTTGTTCTTTTACACAGCCAGACGGGCTTTTGGAAATTGGCCTTTGCCTGCGCGGGCGGTGGGGCATTTCGATGCCAGGGCAATCGCCGGTGGTGGTTACAGGCAGTGTAGGCATGGTGCATATGCCGGGGCTCTTCTGGCAAAGCCGCTTTGAGCCCGGAGTTGCCTGCCAGGGAATAGGCATAGCCATACCGCTGGAGAGCCTTGCCTGGTATGTGGGAGGCTCCTTGCATGCAAGAAAAGACGTTCTGGCGCTGGCCGAGGGCAGGGCATGCCGGATGGCCCAGTTTCACAGCACGAGCGCGAATGCCCTTTCGTTGGCAACTGCCATATACACCACACTGTGGAGCGACTCTTGGCAGAACCTCCTGCTCGAAGCCAAAACACTGGAGTTGCTGCATCACTTGCTTGCCAACCCTTTGAGCGGCGAGAACCGTAACATGCGCATCTCGCGGGATGACACGATAAAACTCAACAATGTCCGCGAGATTATATTGGCCGATCTGGAAGTAAACATGACAATTACGGAGCTTGCGCGGTTAGCCGGGCTTAGCCCCAGCAAACTGAAGGCGTCTTTTAAATGCCGTTTCGGCGCCACTATTCACGACTTCATCCGCCAGGCCAAGCTTGAGTACGCCAAAAGAATGATTGAATCCGGAAAAATGAATGTTACGGAGGCGGCCTTGAGCGTGGGCTACAATTCTCTCGGGCATTTCAGCAGAATATTTAAAGAGGCCTTCGGTGTGCTGCCTAAGGACGCCTGCAAGTATAGTGTGAGCTTCGCCACTTTACCCGTCAGCAATGCCGCCTGAGGGATGCCGGCGGCGATAGGGCATGTGATGCTTGCTCGCTGGGGGTCTTGACGAATACTGTCCTTTTACAACAAAAAATTAGCCTATTCCGTTAGCCGCCTTTTTTCCAGCGCGTTACCCTTACGCCAAACTCAATAAGGGGAATACCATATGACTCTTTTTTCCATAACCACGCCCGCAAGATGCGTGGTTACCTCTGTATCATGCCCGGCCGCCTCCGGTTACAGGCTTGCGGCTTTCGGTCTTCTGCCCGGTTGTATCATACAGGTGTTGCGCCACGGAAAAAGCTCCATGGTGGTGGAGCTGCGCGGCAGTTTTATTGCTCTTTCCCGCGAACTGGCGGACGCGGTATCCGTATCTTGCACGGAGCGTGACTTATGAGCGCCGGTGATATCAGCTCTTTAAACGTCGTTATCGCCGGTCAGCCAAATACGGGTAAATCTACGGTTTTTACAGCTTTGACAGGGCTTTATCAGGATGTGGGAAACTGGGCCGGTAAAACTGTTGAAAAGCGGATCGGCCGTGCCCCTGAAGAGCAGGGGGGGTATACGGTCATAGACCTTCCGGGGTCTTACTCCTTGCGCCCAGATGCCTCCGCTTCCGAAGACGAGCGGATTGCCGTCAACTTTTTACGTGACAACGCGCCGGATTTGACAGTGGTAGTGGCCAGCGCCTGCAGCCCGGAAAGAACCCTTGCCTATGCTCTGGATGCCATGCTGCTGGGTAACCCGCTGCTGATAGCGCTGAATATGGCCGATGTGGCGGCCGGAAACGGCTTGTCTCCGGACCCGCTTGTTCTGGAAAAACGCCTCGGGGTACCGGTGGTTTTAGTAAGCGCCACCCAAAAATCAGGGCGTGAGGCGTTGCGCCGCGCGGTGTCGGATGCAGTAGGCAATACGCCAGCTCCGCGTTTTCCCGCGCGTGAGATTACTGACTGTTTGCCGGAAAGACTGCGGGCGGAAATGAGCCTGGCTGTGTCATTATTGCAGCAGCATTCGCAAAATACCCGCCAGAGCGAGGCAACAGTCTGGAAGGCCTTCGAAGGAGACGCGCCCAGCCGGGAGGCGTTGCGGGCCGCTTGCGAGGCGCAGGGCGAGCCTTACCCTTCATTTCAAGCTGAAACGCCGCTGTTGTTGCAGCAAGCCAAGTTTGCCTAGCTGGAAAATTGTTGCGGTTACGGCAGCGCTGAGTATCTGAACAGAAAAAATTCAACCCGCGCGACCGACAAATGGTTTTTGCACCCTGTATGGGGAATGATTGCAATGGCCGCCATACTTCTTGCCGCGATTATCGCCGGTTTCCTTTTGGGGTTTCCGCTCGCTATGGCAACCGGGCAATTTTTCAAATGGCTGGAGCCGTCTATAAGCGCCCTAATGCCAAGTTCTCTCCCGCTGCTGGCCTCCCTTGTTACCGGCACCTGGAAGGGCTTTGGGGCCGTATTGTCCATGCTGCCTTTTATAATCATCTTTTATGCCGTCTTTGCACTGCTGGAAGACGTAGGCTACATGGCCAGGGCCGCCTTGCTCATGGACAGGTGCATGCGCCGTATAGGGCTTAACGGCAGGGCTTTCGTGCCCTTGTTGTTTTCTCTGCCCTGCAACATAACCGGAGTAATAGGGCTTAGAACCATGGATGACGCCCGACAGAGATTTCTTACCCTGCTTTTAATTCCGCTCGTGCCGTGCGCCGCTAAAATTATTGTGCTTGTAACCCTCGCTTCCTGGTTTTTTGCTCCGGCGGCGGCGGTTATGGTTATTATCGGGCTTCTGAGCATGAATGCCCTGCTTTTGGGTGTTTGCAGCCTCATTTTCAACCGTTTCGCACCCAATAACGATACGTTGCCCGGCCTTTTGCTGGAGTTACCGCATTATCACCGGCCCAATTTCAGAACCATATGTAGGCAAGTATACCGCAGCATTTTGGCCTTCATAAAAAAGGCGGCCACTGTCATTGTAAGTTTTACCGTTCTTGTTTGGGTCATATCGCATTACCCCGGCGGAAGCATTGAAACAAGCCTGCTCGGCAAATTCGGCCACTTGGCCCAGCCGTTGGGCGAGCTTATGGGCATGGATTGGAAGCTGCTTACTTCTCTTTTGGCGTCATCAATAAGCAAAGAGGCCGTAATGGCTACGATGAGCGTGGTTTACAACGCCGGGCCAGGAGATCTCCCAACGGTGCTGCGCGCTGGCATAAGCCAGGGCGGCGCGATAGCTTTCATGTGCGCCCAAAGTCTGTTCATACCCTGCATCGCCACAATCGGGATGATGTTTAACGAAACAAGGTCGTTGAAGGTTGTGGGCTTTATTGTGGGGTACACCGCATTGCTTGCGTTTATTATGGGTATTCTGGCCTTTCAGATTACGCGTTTTTTGTAGAATGCTGAAAACTGGAACACATGACAATAAACGCTTATGGCTTATGAGGAGTGCGCTATACATGATGCGCCGATCAGGTGCATAGGATGACTGTTGCTCCCTGCGCGTAAGGCTGGATCGTACCCGGACGGCGTAATTACAACGGCCTGCGGAATATTCTCGCAGGCCGTTGTTTATTGGCTATGCCCTAACTTGAGTTGTTGTAGCAGTCGAACATAATTAGGTTGCTCAACAATTAATTTATAACATCCATATAAGTAATTACTCAAGCTCTTTGGCGGACGGCAAGCCTTTTAGGCCGCCGTTTTTTCGTTTTTATGGCTTGACAATATGCCGAAATTTGTTTTTATGTGGGTAAAAGTGGTAGATAGTGGTAAAAAATATTCCAAAACAGAAAAACGGCCAATAAAATGAAGTTCAGAGGTAAAAGCAACCGCAGCCTGGATGCCAAGGGGCGTCTGATGCTCCCGCCGGAATTTCGCGAGATTCTGCTCTCGCGCTCGTCCGAAGGGCGGCTGGTGCTTACCACCTATGATAACTGCATAGTCGGCTTCCCGCTGCCGGACTGGCTGGAATTTGAAGAAGCCATAAATAATGTGAAAAACCCCTCCCGGCAGGTGCGTAACTTTCGCCGCCTGGTGGTTGGCGGAGCGGAGGAAATGTCCGCCGACGCCCAAGGGCGCATACGCCTTTCAAAAGTGCAGCTCGATTACGCCGGCATAGGCCCGGAAGCTATTTTGATGGGGCAGGGCGCGCGTTTTGAGCTTTGGCAGCCAGAGCGGCTTAACACGGTTATCAGCGGCGATTTCGACGACGTGTCGGAAGAACTGCAAGACAGCCTCAACTTTATTTTTTAGTCCGCCATGATGGATGCAAACCACGCCGCCGGGCCGACGGATGAAGAACTGGAAGCCATAGCGGCCCGGCATATATCCGTAATGCTTGATGAAGTGCTTGAGCACCTGGTGACAGGAGCGGGCGGGCGTTATCTGGATGGAACTCTGGGCCTGGGCGGCCATGCCCTGCATGTACTGCTTAAGGCAGGGGCGCTGCAGGGTAGCGGGGCGGAGCTTTTGGGGCTGGATAAAGATGCCGGGGCCCTTGAGCTGGCCCAAAAGAGGCTGGCGCGGTTTGGTTCCGCCGCTCATTTTGCCCAGTGCGCCTTTGCCGATTTTGAAGTTGAGCTTGATAATCTGGGTTGGGATTTTATAGACGGCGCCCTGGTGGATTTGGGGGTTTCATCCCTGCAGATAGATACTCCGGAACGCGGCTTCAGCTTTATGCAAGACGGCCCGCTGGATATGCGCATGAATGCGAATGCGGGTGAAAACGCCGCCACTCTGGTTAACCGCGCGCGGGTAGAAGAGCTTAAAAACATAATAGAAACGCTGGGCGAGGAGCCGCAGGCCGGACGTATAGCCAGAGCCATAGATGACGCCAGAGCCAGAAAGCCCATAGAAACCACCCTTGAACTGGCGCACATAGTGGAGATGGCCTATCCGGCCAAATGGCGGGCCACGGCGCGCAACCACCCGGCCACCCGCACCTTCCAGGCCCTGCGGCTGGCTGTTAACGGCGAGCTGGACGAACTGACAACCTTTTTGGAGCGCGTGGTGCCGCGCCTTAAGCCCGGCGGGCGCGTGGCGGTAATAAGCTTTCATTCGCTTGAAGACAGAATTGTTAAGCATTTTTTCAAAACAGCCGCCACCGGCTGCCTGTGCCCCCCGCAGGTAATGCGCTGCGTATGCGGGCATGAAGCGGCGCTGACGCTGGTGACCAAAAAGGCCCTTACGCCCTCCGAGGCCGAAAGCGCGGCCAACCCGCGGGCCAGAAGCGCCAAACTGCGCGTGGCTGAGCGCACGGATAAAAAATTCACTCTGCCGAGCTCGCCCACTGTTGTTGGCGAGCATGGCGGGCGGGGTAAGGGAAAATTTGGTAAGGCTGCGGCCCATGACAAGGGCAGAGGAAGGAACTCCGGGCGCAGGTAAGGGCACCGCCCGGAAGCGCGATGGAGAAGCTGCCTCATAATTGCCTGCCCTCTGGCCGCGTCAGGTCAGTCCGGTGTGAAGCTTATGTATGTCTGCATATACAGCGCTCTGGATTAACAGTTTCGCAGGATTGCGAAATTGGATGCCGAAGGCGCCCCGTAGGGGGAGCCGCAGGATGCGGCGAATCAACCAGTCTTCCTTGCCAGAAAACAAAAATTCTAATTGTAAGCAAGGTTCCAGCAAAGGCGCTGCTTACAGAACCTCCGGAGGGAAGGACGAAATTCCCTCCAGAGGAAAAACGGTTAAATCAGAGAATACAGGCATGAGCGGAAGCAATAACAACACACCAGCGCGCAGCCCGTGGCTGGCGGCCATGGCAGCCTCCCTTGCCGTAAGTTTTGTGTTGGGCCTCTGTATGGTGTGGATAAACACCCAGCGTACCTCGCTGGGGTACGAGCTTAAACACGCCCAGTCGCGTTACGCCGATTTTGTGTCGTATTCATCCAAACTGGAAGTGGAGCGCGACAGGTTGCTCTCGCCGTATCATTTGCAGGTCAAGGCCCGCGAATTTGGCATGCATAACGCCAAACCTGGCCAGATACGGCGTTTGCCCTAGCCATGCTGTGGAAAATATATGATTTTCGGGCAAAGTAAAAAAACAAAGCGCAACATGCGCCAGAGCTTTACCGGAAGCAAGTCTTCCGGCAGGCTGGCCGCTGTGTTTGCCGGCCTTGGGGCCAAAAGCGGCAAGGTGGACTGGGGCAGGGTTTTCATGCTGCTGGTGGCCTTTTCGCTGCTGCTGGTCTGGCTGCTTTTGTGGAGCCGTTTTTACGTGCTGCAGGTAGTGCAGGGGCCGGAATACGCCAACCGGGCCGAGCGCCAGCATAAAACCGGCGAGGTGCATGTGGGCAGGCGCGGTTCCATTCTGGACCGCAACGGCAACGTGCTGGCCGGCAGCATTGAAAGTTACTCCCTTTCCGCCCGTCCTTCTGAAATTGAAGATCTCAAGGCCGTAACGGCCTTTCTCGCACGCACTCTTGGCCAGCCTGAAAGCAAGCTTTCGGCCACTCTTAAAGGCAAAAAGGGTTTTGTCTGGGTTCAACGCAAAATATCCGATCGTGATGCCAAATTGATTGCGGAATCCGGCCTGCCGGGCCTTTATCTGCAAAAAGAACAGGAGCGCGTGTACCCCTACAAGCATCTGGCGGGGCAGCTTATAGGCTTTGTCGGCCTGGACAATAAAGGCCTGGACGGCCTTGAGGCCGTGTTCGACAACCGCCTCTCCGGCCGCGAAGTGCGGCAGATAGTAGATCGCGACGCCAGAGGCGGGCGCATGTACCGCGACGGCAGGCAGGAGATTGACGAGCTTGCGGGGCAGGATGTGCAGCTTACCATTGACGCGCAAATACAGTTTTTTGCCGAAAACGCCATAGCCAAAACCGTGCAGGAAAACGAAGCCGCCTGGGGCGGCTGCCTTATTGTGGACGTTAAAAGCGGAGATATTCTGGCCTGGGCGCATTATCCTTTTTTTAACCCCAACGTTTACAACCAGCATTCAGCTACCGATCGCCGCAACAAGCTGGCCATGGACGCGCTTGAGCAAGGCTCCACCATAAAATCTTTTACCGTGGCCGCTGCCTTGCAGGAACACAAAATTACCGCGCAAACCGTGTACAACTGCGAAAACGGCAAATGGACCCTGCGCGGTAAAGTAATACGCGACACCAGACCGCACAAGGAACTGACGGTGGAGCAGATTCTGCGTTATTCCAGCAATATAGGTGTGGGTAAAATCGGCCTCGACATGGGGGCCAAAACCTATGGCGGCTACCTGCAAAAACTTGGCTTCGGCACACGCACGGGCCTCCCCCTGATGGGAGAAAACCCCGGCATCATGCGCAACCCCGCCAAATGGCCAGATACGGATCTGGCTTCTTCCGCCTTTGGGCAGAGCTTTTCAGCCACCACCCTGCAAATGGCCCAGGCCTATCTGTGTCTGGCCAACTATGGCGAGAAAAAGCCTTTGCAAATAGTGCGCAATGCCGATTTGCGCCAGCAGCCTTTTGCTGGCGAAACAAGAGTTTTTTCGGCCGAGACCAGTGCCGAGGTACTGCGCATGCTCCGCTCCGTTGTGCATGAGGATGACGGCGGCGGGCGCTTCGCCCGCATACCTGGCATGGAAGTGGGTGGAAAAACCGGCACGGCTCAAAAAGCCGAAAACGGCATTTACGGTGAAAAACGCACCGCATCTTTTGCTGGTTTCGCCCCCGCGCAAAACCCGGAAGTGCTGGTGCTGGTAGTGGTGGACGAGCCACTTAAAAACCAGTACGGCGCCTCGGTGGCCGCGCCTGTGTTCAAGCAGGTTACCATGGAAACTCTGGCCTATGCTGGGCGTCTGCCTGACCCTGCCAGCGCCGCCATAACAGGCTTGGCCGCCGGCAACGCCTCCACCTTCGATCCAACCCAATATGCCCAGATGAAAGCACGGCAGGACGCGGCGCTTAAAAACCGTTCAGCCTCACCAGTGCCTGGCGGCTCTCAAGGCGTGGGGCATAACGGCACGCGCGAGGTAAAGGGCAGGTTGGCCCAGCCCGGCAGCTTGCAGGCCGATATGCCGGTGGTGCCTGACGTGCGCGGCATGAGCATGCGCCAGGCCATAGAGATTTTTGCCATTAACGGCATAATGCCGCAAATACAAGGGCAGGGCGAAGTAGTGGAAAACCAGACCCCCCTGCCCGGCAGCCCTTGGCCAGCGCACGGTTTTAACCAGCAAGGCGCTGAGGCGCCCCAGATTGTATTGTGGCTGAAGGAGAGCGCCATATGAACCGCCAGCAAAAATTTAACGAGCTTCTGGCCTTGGCCGGGCGGCAAGCGGCACGGCCTGCCGTGCATTCTGGCAAGGTAACGCCGGGCGATATTTTCGTGGTGCTGCCGCCCTCCGCCCCCGGCGCAAAGGGCGGGCTGGATTTTTTGGCCGACGCCGTGGCTGCCGGGGCATCCAGCATAGTCTGCTCCGGAGAGCATGCGGAAAAAGTACAGGCCATATGCTCCGCGCAGGGGCGCGAGGTGGAAACCGTGCCCGTGCAGGACGCCCGCCCGGCTCTTGGCGCTCTGGCACGGGCCTATTACCGTTCCGGCAACCCGCAGAGCAGGCTTGTTGGCATAACCGGCACTAATGGCAAAACCACCAGCGCGTATCTGCTGGAGGCGCTTTTTGCCGGGCTGGGGCATTCGGTAGCTGTGCTGGGCACTGTAAACTATCGCTGGCCGGGCGTGGTGCGCCCTGCCGCCCTTACCACGCCCGGTTGCCTTGAGTTGCATGAAATGTTCGGCGAGTTCAACCGCTTGGCCGTTGATACAGCCGTTATGGAGGTTTCCTCCCACGCGCTGGATCAGCAACGGGTAGCCGGGCTGGAGTTCAGCGGAGCGCTGTTCACCAACCTTACGCAAGATCATCTCGATTTTCATCATGATATGGAAACATACTACAAAGCCAAGGCTCGGCTGTTCAACGGCGTTTCCGAAGGCGGCTTCCCTCTGGCCGACAAGGTAAGGGCCATTAATATAGACGACCCCTATGGCCTGCGCCTGCTTACCGAATGCTCCGCCCTGCCTGGCGTGAACATAGCTTACGGGCTGGGCATGGGGCAGGCCCCCGGCAGCCGCCGCCTGCGCGGAAAAATCTTGGGCATAAGCCCCAAGGGGCTGCGCTTGCATATGCAATTCGAAGGGCAAGAATGGGAACTGCTCTCACCTTTGGTTGGCGAGTTTAACGCCATGAACCTTCTGGGCGTGCAGGCTGTGGCCTTGGGCCTTGGCGTGGCGGCGCGGGACCTTAAAATTTTAGAGAGCCTCACTGGCGTGCCAGGCCGGCTGGAACGTATCTCCGGCCCCGAAGGGCGTGAGGCTTTTGTGGATTATTCCCATACGCCGGATTCCATCGAAAAGGCCCTAAAAGCCCTGCGCGACGCCGGATTCAAACGCATTGTAACGGTGTTCGGCTGCGGCGGCGACCGCGACAAAACCAAGCGCCCCATTATGGGCCGCGCGGCTTGCGCCGGTTCCGACGTGGCCGTGGTTACATCTGACAACCCGCGCACTGAAGAGCCAATGAGCATTATAAATGATGTGCTGCCTGGCATGGCAGGTTGCGTGGAGTATTATGTTGAGCCGGATCGTAAAGCCGCCACCGCTTTGGCCGTATCATTAATGCATCCAGGCGATGCCTTGCTGGTGGCTGGCAAGGGGCATGAAGACTACCAGGTTATAGGCAAGGAAAAAATTTACTACAGCGATCAGGCCGTGCTGCGCGAGCTGTTCGGCATTAAAGGCTAAATATGTTTACTCTTGGCGAAATGTCCGCAATTTTGGGCCATAACCCACAAAGTTACCTGCCGACCGAGCTTGCCGAGGCCACGCCTGCCGTTGTGGTTACGGATAGCCGCAAGGCGGAGCAGGGCAGCCTTTTTGTCTGTATAAAAGGCGAGCGGGCCGACGGGCACGATTTTGCCGCCAAAGTAGCGGAGCAGGGCGCTTTGGCCGTGCTGGCCGAAAAAGATGTTTTCCCAGGCCAAACTCCGCCGCTGGCAGTACTGCGCTGTGAAGATTCCGTAAAATCACTTGGAATTTTGGGCGCGGCTTGGCGCGGCTCCTTTAATGGCCAAGTAACCGGCCTTACGGGCAGCGCGGGTAAAACTTCGGTTAAAGAGGCGCTTTCCGCCGTGCTGTCGGTACGCGGCAAAACCGCACGCAATTTTTTAAACCTGAACAGTCAGATAGGACTTCCAATGAGCATGCTTAATGCGGATTTGGATGCGCTGTTCTGGGTATTTGAAGCCGGAATAAACCAGAAGCACGATATGGACGAGCTGGGGGCGATTTTGCAGCCGGATCTCGCCATTGTGCTTAACGTGGGCGACGCGCACCTGAGCGGGCTTTCCGACAAGGGCGTGGCCTACTACAAAAGCCGTTTGCTCACCCATATAAAGCCCGGCGGCAAGGCTCTGGTAAGCGCCGATTACCCTGATTTACTGTCAGAAAGTAAGGCCCTGGGCGTTGACCTGCGCCTGTTTTCAACCAAATCGCGCGATGCCGACTATTATGCGGAATATACAGGCGCGGCTTCGGCGGTTTCCGGCCGTTACCTGGTAAGCGTAAAAGGCACGCAGTTTGAAGTAATTGCTCCTTTTCGCGGCGCGTACGGCGCGGAAAATGTAGCTGCCGTGTCCGGCGCGGCGCATCTTTTGGGGCTTTCCAACGCTGAAATCGCCATGGGGCTGTCTCAGGCCCAACTGCCTGCGCAGCGCTTCAATTGTGAGCAACGCGGAGGCTTTACCCTTATTGACGACAGCTATAATGCCAACCCTCTCTCCGCCCTGCGTATGCTGGATACGGCGGCGGAAATGGCCCGCGAGGCCGCAGGGCCGCTTTTTCTGGTGCTGGGCGAAATGCTGGAATTGGGCGACGATGCGGTAAGGGCGCATAAAGACTATGGCTTGGCCATGGCAACAAGCGGGGCCAAGGTAGTGCTGTGGAAGGGCGGCCAGACCGAGGCCGTTATGGCTGGACTGGCGCAGGGCGGCTTTAAGGGCGTGTTCCGGCAGGCGCAGACTGAAAAGGATTTTTCGGAGGCTTTGGCCCTGTTTGGCGAGCACGCCAAGGCAAATGCGGCTGGAAAAACGCCCGGCGTAGCTATTTTTAAAGGTTCACGCGGCATGCGGCTTGAAAAATACGCGGCACTGTTCCGCGAGCGTTACCTAAACAACCTGATCGACTAAAGGCGCGGCAATGTTATACCATATACTGGTTCCATTAAGCTCATACTTCAGCATATTCAACGTATTCAAATACATTACCTTTCGTTCTGTGTGGGCCTTGCTGACCGCCTTGCTCATCTCCATAGTGGTGGGGCCGGTTTTTATCCGCTGGCTGCAACGGCTTAAATACGGGCAGTATATTCTGGAAGACGTGGCCGCGCACAAAGCCAAGGCAGGCACCCCCACCATGGGCGGGGTGCTCATAGCCTTCAGCCTTGTAGCCAGCGTGCTGCTATGGGCCGATTTGACCAACCCCTATGTCTGGCTTTCGGTTTTTGTATTCACCGGTTTCGGGCTGGTGGGGCTTATTGACGACTGGCTTAAAATAAGGCGCAGAAACAACAAGGGCATAACCGGCAAACAAAAGCTGCTGGGGCAATTGCTGATAGGCGGGGTAGCCATGTTTTTGCTGGTGCGCCTGCCTGCGTATTCCACCGTGCTTTACTTTCCGTTTTTCAAAGACCTCACGCCGGATTTGGGCTGGCTTTACCTGCCTTTCGCCCTGCTGGTAATGGTTAGCTGCTCTAACGGCGTAAATCTTACAGACGGCCTGGATGGCTTGGCCATAGGTCCAACCATTGTGGCCGGGGTGGTTTTTACAGTGTTTATTTACGTGGCGGGCAACGTCAAATTCTCCGATTATTTGCAAGTCGGTTACATACCAGGCGTGGGCGAGGTGGCGGTATTTTGCGGCGCGCTTATAGGCGCGGGCATGGGTTTTTTATGGTTCAACGCCTATCCCGCTCAGGTATTTATGGGCGACGTCGGCTCGCTCTCACTGGGGGGCACTTTGGGTTTTCTGGCCGTGCTGTGCAAGCAGGAGCTTATTCTGGTGGTTGTGGGCGGCCTGTTTGTGCTGGAAACCCTTTCGGTCATACTGCAAGTTGGCTTTTTTCGCTTTACCGGCGGCAAGCGTATTTTCCGCATGGCTCCGCTCCATCACCACTTTGAGCTTAAGGGCGTGCCGGAATCGAAAATAATCATACGCTTCTGGATCACCTCCGTAATTTTCGGGCTGGCAGCTCTTTCCATACTCAAGCTGCGCTAGGCGGGCGGTATATATGATGAAAATGAGAACTCTGGTGGATAGTCCCATAAAAAACGGCGAACTGGCAGTTGTGGTGGGCAGCGGCTCGTCCGGCCTTGCCGCAGCCGCGCTTTTGCGCAGGCTGGGGGCCAAGGTACGCCTTTTGGACAGCAACCCCAAAGGTTTTAAAGAGGATTTTTTAGCCAAGGCCGCGCCATTGGAACTGGAGCTTATTAACGGCCCGCACGCGCAGGAGCAGTTTGCCGGGGCCGCGCTGGTGGTGCCCAGCCCCGGCGTGCCTGTGCGCATGCTGGAAGAATTACTTAAAGAAGCGGGCAACCCGCCTTGCATCTCCGAGTTGGAACTGGCCGCGTTTTTCGCTCACGAGCCAATTATAGCCGTTACCGGCACCAGCGGCAAAACCACCACTGTAAGCCTTATTGCGGCCATGCTGGAGGCTGGCGGCAAAAAGGTGTTTTTGGGCGGCAACATAGGCACGCCTCTTTCAGAGTACATACTGGCGCGTGAAGACGGCGGACCAACCGCTGATGTGCTGGTGCTGGAGGTAAGCAGTTTTCAGTTGCAGCTTACCAGCGCCTTTCACCCGCATGTGGCCCTGCTGCTAAACCTTTCGGAAAATCACCTGGACCAGCACCGCGACATGGATGAATACCGCGACGCCAAGCTAAAAATATTCGCCAACCAAACCCCGCGCGACCTTGCAATTTTGGGCGAAGATCTGTTCCAACTGGCGCAAGATAAACACCTGCGCGGCCGCATGGAATATTTTTCCGCCCCCGCCGTGCAGGGGCGCTTTGCGCAAACCTGGCTGTTGGGCAGGCATAATCAGGCAAATCTGGAAGCGGCATGGCTGGCCGTGCGTGAATTTGGCGTGAGCGAGCAAGATGCCGCCCGCGCCGCGGCGGAGTTTGCGCCGCTGCCGCACCGCCTGGAAAGTGTGGGCGAGTGGGGCGGCATCTTGTATGTAAACGATTCTAAAGCCACTACGATAGAAGCCTTGCGCGTGGCCCTGAATGCGCTGGAGCGGCCTATAATTCTGCTGGCTGGCGGCGTGTTTAAGGGGGGAGATTTGGAAGGGATTAAACCCCTGCTGCAATCCAAAGTGAAGGCCGTGGCGCTGTTTGGGGCCAGTCGCGAGCATTTTGAGCCAGCCTGGGCGGACTGTGTGCCCGTAAGCTGGGACGCCACCCTGGAGGCCGCCATGCGCCGCGCGAGAGGCATGGCCGTGCCGGGCGACGCCTTGCTTATGGCCCCGGCTACCTCAAGTTTTGATTTATATGCCAACTACAAAGAGCGCGGCAAAGATTTTAAACGTGTAGCGGAGTTATTAAAATGAGAAGCGCCGGTCTAGCCGCATCGGGTTACGCGGGCAGGTTCAAATCCGCCCGGCATGTAAGCCTGCGCCATGAAGCGCCGGGCAACACCCACACGCGCGGCGGCGCGCCGGACTGGTGGCTTTTGGGCATAGTGCTTGTTCTTTTGGCCCTTGGCCTTACCATGGTGCTTTCATCCAGCGGTGTGGCGGCCATGCGTTTTCATAACGACCAATACTTCTTTTTCAAACGCCAGCTTATGTTCGCCGCCATGGGTCTTGTTGGTCTGGCTGTAGCCTACAAGATGCCAAGGTCTTTAATAGAGAACATTCAATACCCAGCGCTGTTCGGCGTGCTGGCCATGCTGGCGCTGTGCCTGAGCCCGGTGGGCGTCTCGGTTAACGGGGCGCGCAGATGGCTGAACCTGGGCTTTATACGGCTGCAACCCATGGAATTCGCAAAAATAGCTCTGGTGCTCTATTTGGCCTTCTTTATGAGCTCCAAGCAGCACATCATAAAAACTTTCAGCCGGGGTATCATACCGCCCTTTCTTATTACCGGATTGTTCTGTCTGCTTTTGCTGGCCCAGCCTGACTTCGGCGGCGCGACCGTGCTTACCATGCTGCTCTTTTTCATGTGCCTTATCGGCGGCACGCGTCTGCTTTATCTTATGCTTTCAGCCGTTCTGGCCTGCGGCACGGCCTTGTTGCTGATTATTATGGAGCCTTACCGCTTTCAGCGCCTTACCAGTTTTATGGATCCTTTCGCCAACGCCCAGGGCAGCGGCTACCAACTGGTTCAATCCTTTTACGCCATAGGCTCAGGGGGGCTCACGGGCGTGGGGCTGGGCGCGGGCAGGCAAAAGCTCTTTTATCTGCCGGAGGCGCATACCGACTTTATACTCTCCGTGTTGGGCGAGGAATTAGGCCTTGTAGGCATCAGCGTGGTGTTCATACTGCTGGCTCTGGTATTTTGGCGCGGTCTGCGCATCGCCCTGGCCCAAAAGGAATTGCGCGGCAGGCTTACGGCCTTCGGCCTTACTCTGGTGCTGTGCCTGCCCATGGTGCTGAACATGGCGGTTATAAGCGGCTCCGTGCCCTCCAAGGGCGTGCCCATGCCATTTTTCAGCTACGGCGGCACCTCGCTCATTTCTTCCCTTATCTGCGTGGGGCTTTTGCTCAATTATTCCAGAACGGACAAGCAGGGGGAAAAACGCAATGCGTAAAGTAATATTAACCACCGGCGGAACCGGCGGGCATATTTTTCCGGCCCTGGCCGTGGCCGAAGAGCTTAAAGAGCGCTGGCCCGACGTGGAAATACTTTTTATGGGAGGCTCATACGGCCCAGAAAAAGAACTGGCCGAAAAAGCGGGCCTGCCTTTTATGGGTTTGGCCGTGCGCGGTTTTTTCGGGCGCGGGCTCAAGGCCCTTGGCGCGGGTTTTATGATGTTGCGCGGCGTGATGCAGGCTAGGTCCATAATAAAAAATTTCGCCCCGGACGTGGTAATCGGTTTTGGCGGATATGCCGCGGCCGCTGGGCTTTTTGCGGCCCGCTTGCGTGGTGTGCCTACCCTTGTTCACGAGCAAAACAGCGTGCCGGGCATTGCCAACCGCCTGCTTGGGCGCATGGCGCAAAAGGTGTGCATTTCCTTACCAGACGCCGAAAAGTGGTTTCCAGAAGGCAAGTGCGTGCTCACCGGCAACCCTGTGCGCAAAAACATACGAGATTTGAAGCAGGAAAACGCCTGCGCGTTGGCACCCAAGGCTGGTGAGGCTAAAGAAATAAACCTGCTGGTGCTGGGCGGCAGCCAGGGCGCCAAGGCCGTTAACAGCGCGGTGCTGGATGATCTTGAAGGGTTGCTTGAGGCCGGATTAAACATACGCATTCAAAGCGGCAAGCTTGATTACGAGCGGGTACAAGCCGCTTGCGCCGGTTTTCCGCCGGCTCGCGTGCGCGTGGACGCCTTTATTGACGACATGAACAAAGCCTATGAATGGGCCGATTTAAGCATATGCCGCGCCGGGGCCACCACTCTGGCCGAACTGGCCGTGGCTGGAGTTCCGGCTGTATTTGTTCCGTACCCTTTTGCCACGCATAATCATCAGTATTTTAACGCCCAACAGGTGCAAAAAGTGGGCGCGGCGCGGCTTATGGAGCAAAAGGACATAAAAAAGGGGAGCCTGCTGGCAATAGTGCGCGATATGCTGGCCGATTCCGATACGTTACGCTCCATGTCCTGCGCGGCTCTGTTGCTGGCCCAGCCCAAGGCGGCCGGAAACGTGGCTGAAGAGGCTGAAAAAATTGTTGCCGCAAAAGCGGCCCGCGCTGTTTGACTGGTGGCTGTGCATTTGAAAGGCGCAACAGTTTTTGGCCGGAAAGTTATGCGGGGGCAGGACCGTTAGAGTGCCGTTTCGAACCCCCCTTGACCCGGCAACGTTGGTGAAATTGGGGTTGATAGTTACTCTTAAGGGTTGAGGCCACTTGAATACGGAGTGGCAGAGCTTGGCAGTTGATAGCAAGTGGAGCCGGTGACAGGCCGTATTAAATAAAGGGGATGCAAGGTGCAAAGAATACGTAAAATTCATATGGTTGGCATTGGCGGTTCCGGCATGAGCGGCATAGCCGAGGTGCTGCACAACCTTGGTTACGTGGTAAGCGGTTCCGATATGGCTGAAAGCGCGGCCGTGCGCCATTTACGCGATTTGGGCATAAACGTGGCCATAGGCCACGCCGCGCACAACCTGGCGGAAGTGCACGTGCTGGTTAAATCCACCGCCATACGTGACGATAACGAGGAAGTGCTGGCCGCCCGCGAGCGCGGCATACCCATTATTCCACGTGCCGAAATGCTGGCCGAGCTTATGCGCCTGCGCACCGGCATAGCCATTGCGGGCACCCACGGCAAAACTACCACCACATCCCTTACCGCCGCCATTTTTGAAGAAGCCGGGCTGGACCCCACCGTGATAATAGGCGGCAGGCTTAACGCTTACGGCACCAACGCCCGCCTGGGCACAGGCGAATATTTGCTGGCCGAGGCCGATGAATCCGACGGTTCCTTCCTCTGCCTTTTTCCCATCATGAACGTAATTACCAACGTGGATATGGACCATGTTGATTTTTACGGCGACCAGGCCAGCATAGATAAATCTTTTCTGGCTTTCATGAACAAAGTGCCCTTTTACGGCATAAACGTGATTTGCGGAGACGACCCCGGCCTGCGGCGCATCTTGCCGGAAGTCAAACGCCCTGTGATCACCTATGGCTTTGGCGCGGGTAACGATTTGGTGGCTGAAGTGTTGGAAATGGGCGAGAGCAGCCGCTTTAGAGTACGCCTTAAAGGTTGCCCCCTGGGCGAAGTTACCCTGCATCATCCAGGCAAGCATAACATTTTGAACGCCCTGGGAGCCATTGGCGTTGCCATGCAGGCGCAAATTCCGGCGGATGTATGCATGCGCGGCCTTGGCAAGTTTACCGGCGTAAACCGCCGCTTTGAGCGTAAGGGCGTTAAAAACGACGTGCTGGTGGTGGACGATTACGGGCACCACCCGGCGGAAATTCGCGCCACATTGGCCACGGCCAGACAGAGCTTTCCTAACAGGCGTCTGGTGGTGGCTTTTCAGCCGCACCGCTTTACGCGCACACAGGCCTTGTTTGGCGATTTTTGCAAAGCCTTTGCCGATGCCGACGAGCTTTTGCTTACCGAGATTTACCCGGCTTCTGAAGCGCCCATTCCGGGCGTAAGCGGGCAAAGTCTGGCGCAGGGCATCAAGCAGGTATCCAACACAAACGTGCAGTTTTTTCAGAATTTTAACGAGATGTCGGCGGCACTTGATGGCGTTCTGAAACCGGGCGATTTATTTATGACGCTGGGCGCGGGCAATATCTGGAACGTTGGCCAGCGCTGGCTGGATGGTAAATAGTAACTGGGCCGGATTTCCAGGCAGCGGTTTTCAGGCTTTTTTCGGCAAATTTGGGGGGGGAGATATGAAACGAGTTTTTCTGGGTTGTTTAAAAACCATAATAATAGCTTTGCAAGGTTTAGGCATCTGAGACGGCGGTACGGCTAACTCGCGGAAAATGGAAAAAGCATGCAATATAAAGGCTTAAGCATAACAGACGCGCCGTCTTTGGCCGGGCTTACCACCATAAGGCTGGGCGGCACCGCCATTGCCAAAGTTACGGTGGAAGATCCCAAAGGGCTGGAGGCATTGCCGCAGGCTCTTGCCGACCTTGGAGGCAAGCCGGTTATGCTTGGGCGCGGCAGTAATATTTTGGCCCGTTCAGGCAAGCTCCCTCTGGTGCTGGTTGCCTTGGGCCGCGCCTTTGACGACAGCATGCCGCAAATAACAGGCGAGGAAAAAGGCAAGACGCTGGTGGAAGCCTCTGCCGCAACTCCCTTGCCTTTGCTTTTGGGTAAAATGGTTGCAGGCGGCTTGGGAGGGCTTACGGGCCTGGCTGGCGTGCCGGGTCAGGTAGGCGGGGCCGTGGCAATGAACGCGGGCTCCTTTGGGCACGAGCTTAAAGACTGCCTGCATGAGGTTACGCTGTTTTCGCCAGTCCTTGGGCTGGTTACGCTGCCCGCGCATGAGCTTGAGCTTGCCTACAGGCATTTTTCAATACCCGCATTGCGGGGCGTGGCCGATGGTTCCGGCTGGTTTTTGATAACCAGGGCGGTTTTCGCCTGCCCCCAGCAAAAGCCCGAAGATTTAAAGGCGCATGTGCAGTCCTGTTTTGCGAAAAAACGCGCCAGCCAGCCCATAGCGCTGCCCAGCGCCGGGTGCGTGTTTAAAAATCCGCAAGGTGACGCCGCCGGAAGGCTGCTGGACGTAAGTGGGTTTAAGGGCAGGCGTTTTGGCGGAATGGCTTTTTCCGGTATACACGCTAATTTCTTGGTTAACGAGGGCGGCGGCACGCCTGAAGAAGCCTTTGCGCTTATTGAAGATGCCGTGCTGGCGGTACAGGCGCGTTTTGGGGTGGGCCTGGAGTTGGAGGTTAAGGTATGGCCCTAAGAAAAAAACATGCCAACCGCTCGGTCCCATCGCGCGGCGGCGCCAAAGCTGCCGGAAAAATCGAGTTGAAAAAATTTTCCAACGCCAACCGTTTACGGGCAAATTTGCATAACAATGGCAAGGCGGGCAAAAAAAATAACCGTTTTTCCGATGATTTCAAGGCGAAAATGCGCGGGAGCGTTGTTTGGGGCGGCGGTATCTTCTTGGGATTGTTGCTTTTTTTTGTTACAGGGCTGTCATTGGTGTATGCCTATAATTTCTTTACAAATAGTGCATATTTTGCCCTAAAAACTATTGAAATAGATGGGCATAACAGGTTAAAGTCTAGAGAAGTTTTAGAAAGCGCCGGGGTAAATTACGGCCAGAACAGTTTGGCCCTATCCATTGAAGAGTTGGAAAAGGCTCTGGCAGGCAACCCTTGGGTGGCCGAGCTTTCTGTTAAGCGCATGCTGCCGGATGGCCTGCGTATAGTGATTAAGGAATACGAGCCAAAATACTGGATAAAACAGGACGGCGCCCTTGTTTACGCCGATGCTTACGGTACGCCCATAGCGCCGGTGGCTCCGGGCGGTTTTTCTTCGCTTCCGGTGCTGGAAATAGAGCAGGGCGCGGAATATTTGTCCGGCCAGTTGCCAAAGCTGGTGCAAAGCCTTGAGCACCTTAATTTCCCCTTGAGCGTTTCCACCGCCTCATGGGTAAGGCTCACAGCCTCCAGAACTCTGGAGCTAAGGCTGGGCGAGGGCGCAAGGCTGGTTATAGGGCTGGACAACTGGGACGCCAATGTCTTTAACCTGGTGAAAGTGCTGGATGACCTGTCGCGCCGGGGCGAGCTCAAGCAGATGTCGGAAATAAGGGCCCATGGCAAAGACGTATGGGTGGCCAAGCGTCCGGCCTAAAAGATTTGATTATAAAAAAATAAGCGGGTTAATACCTGCGCGCCGCCACGCGGCGCGGGCCTGAAAGCCCACGGATGGAGGAAGGACAATGGCTAAATCGGATCTGATAGTCGGTCTTGATATAGGCACCACAAAAATTTGCGCCGTGGTGGGCGAAGCCACGCCTGACGGCGTTGATATAGTGGGCATAGGCAGTTGTCCTTCCACCGGTTTGCGCAAGGGCGTGGTTGTAAGCATAGACAATACGGTAAACTCCATTCAAAAGGCCCTGCAAGAGGCCGAGCTTATGGCCGGGTGCGAGATACGCTCCGTTTACGCCGGTATAGCCGGCAGCCATATTCAGGGCATAAACATGCCCGGCGTAACCAAAATTAAAGACGGCATAGTTAACGACAAAGACGTTGAGCGGGCCATCGAAAACGCCAAAGCCGTGCATATTCCCGTGGACCGCGAGGTTATTCACACCCTGCCGCAGGAATACATAATAGACGACCAGCGCAGTATTTTCGACCCTCTGGGCATGGCCGGCGTGCGGCTTGAAGTTAAGGTGCACATAGTAACCGGAGCGGTTGCCAGCGCGCAGAATATTGTGCGCTGCTGCCAGACCAGCGGCCTTGACGTGGCCGATATAGTGCTGGAATCGCTGGCTTCATCCAAGGCCGTGCTTACGGACGAAGAGCGCGAGCTGGGCGTGATACTGGTGGATTTGGGCGGAGGCACCTCCGACATAGCTGTGTTCACCGAAAACGCCATAAGGCATACCGGCGTGCTGGCCGTGGGCGGGCAAAACCTGACCAGCGACATAGCTTACGGCCTGCGCACCCCCTTGGCCAGCGCCGAGGAGATAAAGGTAAAATACAGTTGCGCCATGGTCGACCTGGTACACAATGACGAATTCATAGAAGTGCCCGGCGTGGGCGGCCGCTCGCCGCGCATGCTTTCGCGCCGCATGCTGGCCGAAATATGCCAGCCGCGCATGGAAGAAATACTCGCGCTGGTGGATCAGGATTTAACCCGTTCCGGCTACAAGCATCAGGCCGTTGCCGGTGTGGTGCTCACAGGCGGCACCGCTCTTATAGACGGCTGTCAGGAACTGGGTGAGCAAATTTTTGGCATGCCCACGCGCATTGGTTTTCCGCGTAACGTGGGCGGCCTTAAAGATGTTGTCAACAGCCCCAAGTACGCCACTGCCGTTGGCCTTTTGTGCTATGGGGCTGAAAAGGAAATGGGCAGCGGAACCGTGCGCTTCAAGGCGCGTGATACCTCGCTGTTCAACGACGTGTTCAAACGTATGAAAAACTGGTTTAAGGATATTTCGTAAAAAACTGCCGTATAAAGCTTTTGCGAGGAAGGAGAGGAAAATGGAATTTGAAGATCTGGGCTTTGACATGCTCCCGAAAATTAAAGTCATAGGCGTGGGCGGCGCAGGCGGCAATGCTGTTAACAACATGGTTGCCTCCGGCATAGCCGACGTGCAGTTTATTGTGGCCAACACCGACGTGCAGGCCTTGGTCGGCTCTCTGGCCGAGTATAAGCTGCAAATTGGCGCCAAGCTTACCAAAGGCCTTGGCGCTGGCGCAAACCCCAAAGTGGGGTTTGAAGCCGCGCAGGAGAGCCGCGCGCAAATTGAAGAGATAATAGGCGAGGCCGACATGGTGTTTGTTACCGCCGGCATGGGCGGCGGCACCGGTACCGGCGCTGCCCCCGTTGTGGCGCAGATTGCGCGCGAAATGGGCGCTCTTACCGTGGGTGTGGTGACCAAGCCCTTCAACTTTGAGGGCAGCCGCCGCATGGCCTCCGCCGAGGCAGGAGCCGCTGAACTGCGCAAGCATGTGGACAGCCTTATTACCATACCCAACGAGCGTCTGATTCACCTGGCCCCTAAAAACGCCACTTTCAAAGACATGCTTAAAAAGGCCGACGAGGTGCTTTACCAAGCTGTAAAAGGCATTGCCGAGCTGTTGACCAAGCCCGGCATGATCAACCTGGACTTTGCGGACATTAAAGCCGTTATGGGCGAATCCGGTCTGGCCCTTATGGGTACAGGCGTCGCCATCGGCGAAAACCGCGCCCACGAGGCGGCCATGCACGCCATTACCAGCCCGCTGCTGGAAGACGTTTCCATTGACGGCGCGCGCGGCGTGCTCTTTAACATTACGGCCAGCGCCGACGTGGGCATGGCTGAAATTACCGAGGCCGCAACCATCATACGCGAGGCCGCGCACCCCGATGCCGCTATCTTCTTCGGCAGCGTGTTCTCTGACGACGCCAATGACGAGTTTCGCATTACCGTTATTGCCACCGGCATTGACAATGGCGCGCAAAACCACATTATTGCCGATCCTCAGCCGCAGCCAGTCGTGGGCGGCTTTGCCCCCAGGGGCGGCGTAACGCAGCCCGGCGGCCTTAACAGAGGCGCTTTTCAGTCAGCATCGCCGGATGGGCGCAGGTTTCCGGTCACGCCGGGGGGAGATTTGAATACCCCTACCATTGTGCGCCTTAACAAACCGGCCCAGACCATAGCGCATAACCCTGGCGACGATTTGTTCATATTTGACGGAGATGAGTCGGAAATTCCGTCTTTTATCCGCAAACAGGCTAATTAAAAGATAGCTTTTTTAGCCGTAACCGCCGCCCTGTTGTCTCACGGCAGGGGCTTGGGGTGGCAAGAGTTCCTTTCCTATCCTTGGACAGGCCCCCGCATGTTTTGGCATGCGGGGGCCAAAACCTATGGCAATCAGGCTTAATTCTAATTTTATTAATAAATAAAGCCCCGTATGCTGCGCATACGGGGCTGTTGGGCTAGATAGTGTAGTCACGAGGAGTATTTTTGTTCTCTGCCAAGGAAAATGGCTTTTATTGAGGGAGTATACTCTTACGGTACTCGACCGACAGTTATGCAGGAAAGCATAATTGGACGCGAGCAACGCGAGCGCCCCGGAGGGGCGAGGCACAGGCCGTGTCTCGTCAAATAAAAAGACTTTTTGACGCAGGCAGAGGGCAAAAAGACCCTCGTGACTACACTATCTAGTATCCGGCTGGTCTCAGGCTGGGGCGTTTGCATTGCTGTAGGAGGCCGCCCCCGTCTGGCTTGCCGGATTTTGGGCAAGCAAATTCGCCGCCCAGCGCGCTACCGGCGCCATACGCGCCAGCAGGGTCAGCAGGCTTGAGCCATTTTCTTGCTCGCGCAAAGGCAAATCTATGCGCTCGGTCAGGTACAGGGTGTTGGTGGAGGCATCAAGCCCTATGATTCCGCTGCCGGATTCGTTATGCGCGTGGTTGGCGCTGAGCAGTTTTTCCATTACTTCATCGTTTGCGAGTTGCAGATCAATTTGGCATATGCGCGCGCGCACCAGCAGGCATTTATGCTCTCGCAGGTAAGAAATGCTGAATGGAATGTTGCCGTATTCCAATGTGGCTCTGTCCGCGTCGTTAAGGAATAGCGACTTTCTTTTTAGCGCTTCCGCCAGGTGGTTTACAAGCTGCGCGGCGTGTTCCCGTTCGTCCATAATTATGCACCTGCCATGTTTAAGCTTGCATTGAGCTTGCGGTGTCGCCGTCAACATCAAGGTACAGCATAAGGTTGCGCCAGTATTTGACCAAACCCAGAATCCGCAGGAAAGAAGAGTTGAAGGCGTTTTCCGCCGTGCTATCCAGCTTGTATGTGTTTGAAAGGCAAATCCAGCCGCTGGTGTTGTCCAGCCCCAGCACCCCGCCGCCTGTATTGGCCCAGAAAAAATTGCTTGATAACAGCTCGCGCAGCACCAGCTTTTTGGTGTTTTCTCCGCTTAAAGGGGCTATATAGGCCGATACTGTAAGCTCACGCTGTATTTCATTTAGCCGGAAAAGAAATTTTTTGCCTTCCGACACCAGCCAGGTTTCTCCATATTTGTCCAGATGCTGCGGTTCTTTAAGACCGATATGCCGCGACAGCCCTACCAGCAGATTGTCAGCCTTTTCATAATAGTTCATATTTTTGCCCGTTTTTGTCATATGATAATATATTCTGGCCGCAACACAGGAAAAGTGTTGAAAAACATTGAATAAACACTGCCCATTAATTGGCGGCTATTTAAATGTATGCACCCACCAAAAAAAAGTGGCAATTATTAAGCAAATAACAGCGCTTTTAATCACACTGCTAATATTGCCTGGTATTATAAGCCAAGCCTGCTGCAACAGTGTGCTGGCGCTATTTTTATCGTACCCGGCAGTTACCGGCCATATGCGCGGGCGGTTTTTTTTAGAGGTCTTCGCGGGCTGCCGCCGGATGCCGGGCGGCGTATGCGGGCAACATTGTTTCGTCTTGACTTCGCGGCCTGACGGACGGATAGTATGCCCCGTTTGGCTTTTATACGTTATGGAGATGACATGATTAAAGCATTACGGGCAAAACTGCACGGCATAAGGGTTACCGGAGCGGAACTTGATTATCATGGCTCCGTCACGCTGGATCCGCTTATCTGCCGCCAGGCTGGAATTTATCCGCTGGAGTTCGTATATATATGGAACAAAAATAGCGGTAGCCGCATAAGCACCTATGTAATTTACGGCGAGGCGGGTTCCGGCGTATGCTGCCTTAACGGCGCGGCGGCACGCTCGTGCCAGAAGGGCGACGAGCTTATTATAGGCGCTGTGGAATATGTTCAGAAACCGAAGGATTTATGCGGGCTTAACCCTCAGGTGTTGGTTTTTGACGCGGAAAACCACGTTAAAGAGCATTTATCATATGCCGTGACGGAGCAGGACGGAGATTTTGATTTTAGAATATTGGGCGAAGAGGATTTGTAAAACTTCATTATAACAGTGGTTGTTGCCCTCTGAGTTTATAAGCTTCGGCCGTTTGGCTGGGCGTGTTAATGCAACCTGGCAAAAAATCCCCTCCTGCCAATAGGCAGGAGGGGATTATGGTATTTTACGGGCGGCCAGCCAGCGTGCAGGCGTTACAGGGCCAGCGGCCAGCTCGTGCCGTGGTTGGCCTGTCTTAAATATTTTCCAGCTTAAGTATGGCCGTGTAATTTTCTTTTCCGGCCGGAGGGTGGATGCCATACAGTTTGTACAGGCCTTTTCCCAAAGACTTGTAAGCCTGCATGTAAACTATATGCGTCTCGTTGTTGGCGATAATCATTACAGTTTGGCTCTTTTTGTGGGCTTTGACAAAATCTTCATTTACCACGAACTCGAAATCAAACTTGGCGCTCATGATGAACCCGCATTATTGACGTTGGGTGGATAAAACCAGACAACTTGTTTAAGGTTGCTTCCAGAATTGGAAGATAGCATGAAGCGTAATGCGGGGCAAATTGTCCTGTTGTACGAAAACGGGTTGGCAGTTTGCGAAAAATTGTTTTAGGCATTTCCATAACTAATTCAGTGTGAAGGACAAAGTCATGCTAACGAAAAACGGCAAAAATATGCATACGGAGATATATTCCGCTGTATTTTTCAGCTTTTTTGCGTTTACCCGCCGCCATGGCAACGGGTTTTGCACGACGTCTTAAAAGCACCGTGTTATTGTGTGTTTAAGCCGCCGGTCCCGTGGGCCGGCGGCTTTTTTATTATTCATTATCCCTGAAAGGAGGCTGACATGTTTAATGTGGATGTCTGGATGATGCTGGTATGCGCGGCCATTGCTTGGGGAGCCAGGCTTTCCGTTGTAAAAATAGCGGCGCAAGCCGTAAGAACAGGATAAGGAAAACGAAAATGAGCTTGCTTGGAATACTTGTTCGGATTGCTTTCGCGGCGGTTATTTTAGCGTTCACTTATGGCGTGCGCGGCAAAAAACTGTTGTTGCCCGGCAGGGTGGGGGCGGTGGTGCGGGCCTTTGCCTATGTGGCCACCTATGTTTCGGCTGTTGCTCTGGTGGGTTTTGCGGGGGTGGGGCATTTCATGGGCATGCTGTTTTCGGCTTGCGGGCTGGGCGCAGGTATGTTGATAGCGCGTTTAAAAACGCGCGGTACGGCGCTGCCGGACTGGTTGGCGGCAAGTCATACGCCTTGGCCGGATATGGTTTTGCCCGTGCTCTTGATGCCCGGCCAGTTTTATCTTGCGATAAAAACTGGCCGGGTATATGCGGACTAACGGACGGGCCGCGTTTTTTTGTTACGCCAGGCCGCTTGCAGAGGTCATGATGGTAAATTTCGTTTTGGTTATAGTTTGCATAGGTCTTGGGTTTGTAATCCGCCGGGTTACTTCTTTGCCGCAGGATTCATACAAGGCCATAAACGCCTGGGTGCTGTATATAGCCATACCGGCCCTTTCGCTGCGTTATGTGCCTGAAATAAACTGGAGCATGGAAATGCTCCTGCCGGTGCTCAGTCCGCTTTTACTGTGGTGCGCGGCTTGGCTGTATGTTGGGGCTTACGCCCGCAGAAAACGCATTGATAACTCCACCAGGGTGGCCTTGCTGATATGCTGCGGGCTGGGCAACACCGCCTTTTTGGGTTTTCCGCTTATCACCGCCTTTTATGGGGCGGATGCGCTAAGTGTGGCTATTGTGTTCGACCTTGGCACATTCATACTGTTTTGCACCGTGGCCGTGGCTACCGTGCTTAACGCCGCCAGCGGCACGGAAGAAAAGGTAAATTTGTGGTTTTTGTTGAAAAAAGTTTTGACCTTTCCCTCATTCATAGCTTGCGTATGCGCTTTGGTGCTGCCGCGTTTTATCGATATCTCCCCTCTGAATCCATTTTTGGACAAACTGGTGGCCACGGTTTCGCCCATGGCGCTGTTCTCCATAGGGTTGCAACTCAGGTTTAAGGATAGCGGCGACAGCATCGGCCATATCGCGGTGGGGCTTTTGTACAAACTTATTATTTGTCCGTTACTGGTAATTGCGCTGGCTCTGGTTTTTGGCGCAAAAGGCGATATCGCCCAGGTAAGCGCGGTGGAAGCGGGCATGCCCTCGCACATAACCGCCAGCCTTTTGGCCAGCCAGTTTAACCTTAACCCGAGGTTATGCGGTCTGATGGTGGGCATAGGCATTGTGGGGGCGCTTATGACCACGCCGCTGCTATGGCGGTTGACGCTGCTGTTGTTTTAGAGGGAATATGCTTGCGAGGCATGGGGCTGGCTACTTCACATTATACTTATGGGTGTGTTTTGCTTTATGGCATGCACATAACCGCTTTAGGTAAGCACGCATTTGCCCGCCCTGTTGAACGGCTTTTCATTAATTCCAAATTGCCATGTCAAATCATAACCACCCGTTTTACGGGTGGTTATGACTTCGCTTCGTATTACTAGCTCAACCGGCTGAAGCCATAAATATGATAAAAGCCGGAAAACCGGCTTTTACAGATAATTTTCACGCAACGCGGTTATGGCACTACCACAGTATCGCCGGGCTGGAGCAGTATGTTCTGCTCGGTATTGCCCGAGGCTATCTTGTTGTAGTTGAAAGGGTAGCTTTTTTGTGTGCCGTCAGCCATGGTGCGCACAATGTAAATATTGGACGCGCTGGCAAAAGGCGTTACCCCGCCGGCCAAGGCCAATGCCTGTACGGGGGTTAACGGGCCGTATATGGGGAACATGCCAGGCCGCTGCACCTTGCCCACCACATAAACCATATTGCCGCGCGATTCGTACAAAGAGACCGTTACCTGCGCATTGGGAATATACTCCACCAACTGGCGGGTAAGCTCTCTTTTTACCTGATCCATGGATTTACCTGCCACGCGCATATCACCCATAAAGGGGTACGATATGTTTCCGTCAGCGCGCACCATTACCTTGCGGGCCAATTCGTCATTACCCCATACGGTAATTTCCAGCACATCGCCGTAATTGATGGTAAAAGGCGCTGTAGCTGCCGGTCCGGCCAAATCCTGCGGGTTGCTGAGCGTGCCGGTGCTGCCGCAAGCGGCGCAGCAAAAAAGCATGGCACATAATATAAGTGCGTTGAAGCGCATGTTAATCCTTTAGGGCATTGCACATTTGAAGTGCTCGCAACGTTTTTTACCTTGCCGTGAAATAGGGCATAGACGAACTTTGTGTGCCGCTAAACTACTATTTCAAGCGCCAGTTGCTTTAGAAGATTAAAGGCCTAGTTCAAATATTCCAGCAATACCTGATGATTTTCAGGATCCGGCTGGGAAAAAGCCACACCCATGCGGGTTTTGGATTCTGTTTGCGTTACCCTGCATACTTTGCATTGCATGCGCAGGGGGGGCTGGCCTTCCTGCACCTGAAAAATCAACTCGAATTCCGAGCCGGTTTTGAAAAGGTCGCCGTTGCTCACGCTATTGTCGCACTCCACCAGCACGCCGCCCTGGGCGATATCTTTCAGATCGCCGGATTTGTACAGGCCGTATCGGCCATTATCAGTTTTAAAGTACAAAATGGCCGACTGTTTTATTTTAAGGCGAGGGGCGGAACGGCGGTCGTCTTCTAATTGCTCGTCAACGTTTACGCTTTGCTTTTGCAAGAATTTTTTGACCAGCCCTTCAACCAGTGAATCAACTGTCATTTCCATTCTGTCCGCTTCTACATCAAGCGCACGGCTCAATTTTTCGGGCAGTTCGATAGTTATTTTTTTCATACTATTTCTGCTTGCAGGCTAAACATTTAGATAATTTTTAGGAAATTGCAATAATTGTGCCAAGTATATGAGAGGTGCCTTTAAAGTCATATTGACAAGGAATGCTTTTGCAATAGCTCATACAAGCGAGCTCGAGAAAGGCCGGAAAGGTGTTGCGCGTCGCTGAAATTGCCATTACAGCATTGTATAAGTCGGCTTAAATAACCATGCTCCATTTTGCCGACAACCTCTTCACGCACCTGCCTTAAGGTGGGGAGCCCTCCGGGAATTGAAGACATAAGGGCTGAAAAGTCCATTAATACCGGAGTATTTTCTTGTTTATTCAGATTGCCGTCCTGGTTGGCAGGATTAATTCCGCCAAGGCCCGCGGCCGACTGCCCGGAAATGCCTGAGGCGCCGCTACTGCGCAGGGCCTGTGTTTGAATATGGGCCGTGGCGTTATTGAGCAGATCTTGCGAGGTTACTTTGGAACGGATCAGAAACAGGCGTATTTCTTCCGGCAGGTGTTGCGGGTAGAGCCTGCGCTCGGCAATGCCGTTAAGCACGGTGGCGTGCACCACGTTTACCAGCTCGCGTATGTTGCCTGTCCAGTGATAAAGCTTGAAGGCCTCAATGGTTTCCGCCGCCATTTCTTTGGGCTCGCACCCAAGGTTGTTGCAGAAAAGCTCGGTGTAGTGGGCAGCCAGTTGCGGGATATCTTCTTTGCGATCGCGCAACGACGGCAGAACAATAGTGCGGGTGTTGATGCGGTGATAAAGGTCTTGCCGGAACCTGCCCTCTTGCACCATGGCTTCAAGGTCGCGGTTGGTGGCAGCAATTATGCGGAAATCGCACTCCACCTCGCGCTTTGCGCTTAAGGGCCGAAAGCGTCTTTCTTGTATAACGCGCAGAAGCGATTTTTGGATGTTCAAATCCAGTTCGCCTATTTCATCCAGAAATATGGTGCCTTTGTCGGCCTGCTTGAACAGGCCGTCGGTGGATTCCACCGCGCCGGTAAAGGAGCCTCTGGCGTGCCCGAACAGTATGCTCTCGGCCAAAGTCGGGGGCAGGTTGGTGCAATCAACCACTATAAGCGGGTGGGCGGCCCTTGTGCTGTTTTCATGCACGGCGCGGGCGAAAAGCTCTTTGCCAGTGCCGGTCTCACCCAAAATAAGCACACTGGAATCGGATTTCGCCACAATATTCATCTGGCGCAGGCAACGCTCTAAAAGAGGGCTGTCGCCTATTATGCCGGTACGCTTGATATTATCAATGTTATGCTGGGCATTTCGGGCTATGCGGTGGTACAGGCAACGGTTTATGCTTATTTTTACGGCTTCCACGGAGTAGGGGATATAGATTATGTCCCACGAGCCGGATTGCACGGCATATTCGGCTGCTTCGGTGTCGCCGTCTTCCACCACCGCCAGCACATCGGGCGAGCCGGGCAGGTGCGGCAGGCTGCGCATGGACGGCCACCCATCTTTTTGCGAGCTTTGCAGCCCATATATGGCAATGTCGCAGTTTTGGCCGCCCAAAGCCACAATGCATTTATCGTAGCTGTCGGTATGAATTATGCTATGCCCGAGAGTCTCCGCCAGAATGGCTAAATTGTCTCTTGTTGTGGTGTTAAGTCCTACAGTAAGTAATAGCGCCATAAATAAGCCTGGGTATTCCGAGTGTTTTACTGCGAAATAATTGAATAATGCAATATTATAATAAGGAAATATTCAACTAATTAAAGTAATTGGAGTGTATAAACGTGCTGAAGCACAGCTTTTATCAGTATTCTGTCCGGTTAATATGGATAAATTTCTGATAGCAATCAGAGCGAAATATGTAAACAACTTTTCGCTATAAAGCGGGATATAATTATTTTATTTATGAATCGCATATTTGCCGCAAGCGAGTAGGCAGAGCCACAGTCCGGCATTGCGGGCACTGGTTGCATGCTGTGTCTGAAGGAGCGATTAAATGAGAGGCTTATTCAGGGTTATGGCGCCCCGCAAGACCTGCTGGTGTAAAGGCACGTAACTCTGGCATTTAACGGCGGTAGTGAATGCCGTCCGTGCCTGTTTGGGGGGGGGCTGTTGCCAAAGAAGACTTTGGCAACAGCGTATTATTAAGCCGGTTTTTAACAATATTTAGCATGCCTCTTTTCATTTCATGCCGTAGCTTGTTTAAACTAATGCACAAGACGCATAACTTCCTCAAGCTTAAAGCGTGTCGACATAGGAACTCTAAAAGAGCTTTTGAGCATGCCAAGGCCGCCCATGCAAATAATTTGCTCATCCTCTGGAATGCCAATGGCTTTGGCTACCTTGGCCGTTTGGCGGTAATACACTACTGGGGACTGTATTATACAGCAGCCAATACCCATTGCATGCAAGGCCAGGGTGAGGTAGCCTGCAAACATACTGGCGCTTACTATGTACTGATATCTTTCGCCACGTCTGTAGCTGCTTGCTTTGCCGGTAACAACCATTATTTTGTTTATGTCTTCCTGAAACCCGCCCACGTTTTTTAAATAATCCTTAAATATTTCGCATTTGGATTTGTCGACGATATACACTCTGCTGGCTTGGCGGTTGCATGCAGAAGGTGCGCGCATGGCCAGATTTACGGCCTCTCGTAGATGTTCGTCACTGATATTTTCGCTGGAAAAGTCTCTAACGCTGTGCCGTGTCATGAAAAAATTGCGTATCACATCAAAATCAAAGTTCATGTCCGATTTTTCTACTTCAATTGTGCCGCCTAACGCAGCGCTATTCTCGGGTAAATGCTTTTTAAGCCATTCATACTCAGCGGCTATGTGGTTTATGTTGTCATTGGAGAAGTTTCTATTTTTATGAAAGGCAAGGTAAGCCGCCACCGCTCCTGAGGCCATTAGTATGCCGGTTGCATCCATGTTGTACCCTTTGCTCTGGTACTTGCGAATCTGCGCCAGCATGGAGCTGATAGAGGGATATCCAAAGCCTAGCCTGATAATATCATCTCTTATGGACAGGCCTTTTTCGATACCATGCGCTTTTGTTATTATAATGGAAAGCAGCCGTTCTTGCTCAAATTTGACCGATAACTGTACTTTGACAGTCCAAAGCAAATGTCCAAATTTGTTTGCTATTACTTTTAATACTTTTTGCATGGTTGTTCCTGGTTATACTAGTTATGATTGTATTGCTACACCGCTGATTAAGTAAAAAATGGCCAGGCTGTTGTTGCGTTAAAGATACTTCAGCCTTTGCTATTTTCGCATATATTCTTTAAGCACAAGCCATGGGAAAACAATTGCCCCCTTGGCATAGCGGGCGGCCAGTCTTTTGGGCTCGCTGAGCATGCGGTGCAGCCATTCCAGAGCCAGTTTACGCATCCATTCAGGCGCGCGCGGTTTTTCCCCGGCCATAAAATCAATTACCGCCCCGGCGCAGATGGCAAGGTCTGTATGGAGCCTGGCCGCATTTTGGCAGACCCATAACTCCTGTTTTGGAGCTCCAAGCCCTATAACCAGCAGTTGCGGCCGCACGGCATTTACCAGGCCGATAATTTTTTCAGTTTCAGCCGGGTTTTTCTCAAAGCCGAAGGGCGGGCTGTAACAACCGGCTACATCCACATGCGGCATATCTTTTTTGATGTTCTCCGCCGCCTTTTCGGCAACCCCTGGCCCAGCCCCAAGCAGGAACACTTTAAGAGTTGTGCCCGCACTTGCGTAGGCGCGCATTACCGCCGGGACCAGATCGCTCCCCGTAACTGTTTCCGGCAGGGGTTTGCCCAGCAGCTTTGAGGCCCAGACTATGGGGTTGCCATCAGCCAGCACCAGGGCTGCCCCTTTGTAAGCGGCTCTGAATGCCGCATTTTTTTGCAAAGTCAGCGCATGGTCAACGTTAGGCGTTACAACATAGCGGCAGGATTGCATTTTTTCGGCAATAATATCCATACAGGCCTGCACGGCCTGATGCCGGTTTAACACATCAATCTCAACGCCGAACATAGATATTCTATTTGTATTCAAGGACATTGGCATACACCTTTGCGACGTTTTCGGCCATGGCCAGATCGGAATACTTTTTTTCATGCAGGCTGCGCGCGGCCATGCCCATTTTATTTCGTTCGGCATTTGTCATGCCCGCTATATGCAAGAGTTGGGCGGCCAGAGATTCCGCATCGCCAGGCCTGGCCAGCAGGCCGGCTGTTCCGTCACGGCCCAGCACTTGCGGTATGCCCTCCACATCGCTGGCGGCAATGGGCAGGCCGGAAGCCAAAGCCTCGAGCACAACCATGGGCATGCCTTCGCCATAAAGGCTGGGTAGAGCGAAAATATCCAATTGGGCAAGCTCATTTGGAATGTTGTTTTGAAAGCCGCTCCAAACGATATGTTCCTGGAGTTCAAGCTGGTTAGCCAAATCTTTTATTGCCTTTTCATATTCAGCTGTTTCAAAGCCGCCGACCACGCGCAGGTTAAGATTAGCCCCTTTATCCCGAGCAAGGCGAATGGCGCGTATAAGCACCTCCAGCCCCTTACGCGGCCTGAATAATGCCACGGAGCCGACGGTTAAGGGCTCGGCCCTGCCGGAGCGATCTACCGGCGGCATTGCAGGCACGCCGTTAGGCACAACCGTGATGCGCCCGCGGGGTATGCCCATGCTTGCGGCCCATTGGCCAATACTGTCTGAAACGGCGATGAAGCGTTTAACGCCCATGACGCTAAGGCGCTCAGTGACCGCATTAATAACGTTACGCAGCTTGTTTTCGGTATCGCGGCTGGTGGGGCTGTGCAGGTGGTGTACACGGGGCAGGCCGGCGCGCATGGCGAGGACAAGGCCGATAAGTGCGGCACGGGGCGTGTGCGTGTGTATTAAGCGAATATCGTTTTGTTTGATAAAATCCACAAGGCGGCCAATTTGGGCGAAATCCACCCGCGAACGCATGGGAAAGTCATGTACGAGATCGCCGGAGCAGGCGCAGTTGCTTTTGAACTTGCCCGGTTTCAAGCAGGCCAGATACGCTACATACCCATATTCCGGCAGGCGCAGGGCCAGCAGATCCTGCACTCTCTCCGCGCCGGAGTAAAACTCGCCGTTTATTATATGCAGCACTTTAAGATTATTCATTCCGTACCAACCCGGCCTCCGTGAAAGTGCTTATTTGCCCGTTTTGCCGCTCAGGCCTTTTTGTGGAGTAAAGGTGAAAGTTCCATACCACGTACCCACATAGAGCGTTTCGTCAAATGGCGAAACTGCAAGGCTCCAGATACTGAATAGCGGCATGCCCGCAACTGAAACGGCAACCCAGTTGTCCCCGCCGTCGTTGGAGTAAAGCAGGCCCTGACCTTTGCCGAGACCGGGGCTCCTTCGCCCGGCCCATACCTCTTGCGGGTTGTTGGGGTTAACCGCAACGGCCTCGACATGTAACTGCCCAATTGCGTCACGCTCCATCTTGCCTGCTGTTTTCCAAGTGCCGGAGTAAGAGGTTAGATCCAAGACCTGAACCCCAAGCCAAGAGGTAGCCACATAGATTTTTTCCTCAACAGCCGCAGCCCTCATTACGGCTTGCAGGCCGCAAGGCATTGGTTGCCCTATTTTTTGCCAGGTTTCGCCATAATCGCGCGATTCGTATAATTGAGCCTTGCCGTTAGCGTTGCCCATGGCCAGTAACTTGTACTCGCCGGATTTTTTTATTTCAACAGAGGCATATAAGGTAAGCACGCCGGTGGCATTGTTGCCGAGAGGCTGCCAGATGGCGCCGCCGTTAATGGATGAGCCCTGGCCTATGAACATGTATTGTGCTTTTTTAGGGTGAATAAAGGCCGTACCCTTGGCGGTTTCTATGCCTGTATTATAGGCCCAGGTATTTCCGCCGTCTTTACTTAACGCGATGCCTTTTTTGTTCCATGCGCCAAGGGCAACCAGTATATATTTTTCACGCACCGCTATGGCGCCGCAACTTTTTGCGCCATGCAGCCTGTTTATGGGCACAGATTTAAAGAATTTTCCGTCACGGGTGTGGCGTATGCCGTGATCAACCAACGCGAGGTAGGTGCTGTCTTTAGCCTGAAAGGCCATGCTTTCCAGCAAGGCGCCGGTGAATCCCCAGCCGGAATAATTCCAGTTTTTGCCGGCATCTTCGGTGCGTATAATACGGGCGTGCCCGTTGGAAACGTGCAGAGCCACATCGGCTTTTTGCGGGTGAGGCGCAAAGGGGCTGGAGAAGTAAAAATTCTCATCTTGCATTGATCTGTCAAGGTTGGTGTTGTCGGGCATTTTCCAGGTTAAACCGCCGTCATGGCTGTAAAACGGCCCGTACTTTCCAATACGATCCAGCCGTGCATAGGCGATATTGGCATCAACAGGGCTTATGGCTACATCGCTTACAACAGCCGAGCTTATGCGCAGGCCGTTGGCCGCAGATGCGGCCCAGGTGGCTTTGGTAAAGGTTGCGCCGCCGTTTGATGATTGGTAGATGCCGTCTTTTCCGCAGGCGGTAAGCACAATATTGGGGTTTGCCGGTGTTACAGCTACTGTATAGGGGAAGCTTGGCAAGTTTTTACCTATGCGGGCAGCCCTGTTTCCACTTACTTTAAAGAGCCCGTTAGCCGCAGCCAGGATAAGATCGCCCTTACCCGTGCCAAGTTGTTTTATGTCGTGTAATTCCCCCACCCTATCGCCGGTAAGTGTCATTTTTTTCCAGCTAAGCCCGTTATTGTCGCTGCGTAGCAGGCCTTCGTCGCTTCCGGCGGCAAATAGCGTTTGTGTAGCTCCGTTTTTAACACTGCTTGAATCAACGGCAAAAAGCGTGCCTTTACCCGGCCTGCGATAGAAAGGGGTTGGGTGAACCATGGCCCAGCTTTCGCCGCCATCCATCGAGCGGAATATCCCTTGTATTTGTTGCTTGTATGGCTCGCTTTCTTTTCTCCCCAAATAGCCAAGGTACCCAACAGCAAAAACGATGTTGGCGTTTACAGGGTCTACCATTATGGAGCATGAGCCGTGGGATGTGAAACCCTTAAATACCGGGCGCCAGTTTTTACCGCCGTCTTCAGATTTCCATATCCCACTGGTATCGGTGCCGAAAAAAGCAATGTTCGGGTTTGATGCGGAGTAGGTTAGGGCCATTACATACTGCGAGCCTTCACCTGCGGTTATAAGCTCTTTACCTGTTGCCTTATCTATAACTTTTGTGGCCAGAGGCAGTTTTTGCCATGTGCCTTTGGGCTGTTGCGCGCTGGCGCTGGCTGGGCACAACAACATTAATAACAATAGAAGTAACGTGCTGCCATATTTGCTTTTATACATTTTTAAGACCTTTTTCCGGTACGAATTGATTTACGCGCTCAGTTTGTTGGGCTTAGCTCTCTTCGCCTGTATCTTTGAGAACCATAAGTTTTGCCGCCATACCAAAACAGGCCATAAAAAATGGAAAAATTGACGGATTTGAAAAAATATTTTGAAGCCAGGAGTGAATGAAAAAGTAAATGCTGATTGCGCAAAATGAGAATTGCAAGCAGCGCCAATTCTCTGTATTTCTGTTTTTAATATGCGTAAGAATATTAAACAGATGAAAGAAGATATATGCCAGCACGGCAAAAATACCGTTTTCAAGAAATATCCACATAAAGTCATTGTGCGGCAGGCCCGGTAGTTCATAGGCGTAACCCACGCCCTTGCCGATAAAGGGGTTTTCAAAGGCGAGGCTGAGCAGGTCTGCCACATAATCCAAGCGCCCGGAAAATGTATTTTGGCTATTCCCCCATTGGCCCACTTGCGAAAGCATCTCAAACCTGGCCATAATGAAAGCCCCGCCAAAAATACTTACAACAAGGCCGCCTATAAGCACCCATTTTATGGGAAGAACCCGGCGGTATATCACCATTGCGGCCAGCAGCCCGGCTACAAGGCCAATCCATGCGCCGCGGTTTTGGCTTAGCAAAGATTCAACGCCGGCTATGGCAAGCAAAATCAGCAGCAGTTTACGCTGTTTTTTGTAATACGAGCTCAAAAGCATGCCTATTAGCAGCAATATTACAATATTGAGGTATTCGCCGTAAGCGTTGGACAAGGCGAAAACGCTGGTTATACGCGTAGGCGACCAGTAAGGCGTAAACGCATTGGCTGTGCCGGTTACATATTGATACGCGCCATAGGCAAATGGCGCTATCGCGCTGAACAGCACGATGCTGAAAAGCATATAGGTGAGCGCTTTACGCGAATTAGTGTAGTTGTAAGCTATAAGATAGGCGGAAATAGCCACAGTAACTTTGGTTTGCAAGGTGGCCGCCGCCATTAGGCTTGGAGTGATCAGCATACTTGGCAGACTGATGAACAGATAAAAATACATGAATAAAAGGCCCGGCGGGCACAGTCTTTTACCACTGCCAAAAGAAGCCAGAAAACCCCCGGCGCTCATTATGGCCAAATACGGGGTCCCAATTGGCATGGTGCCGAATAACGTATACTTCCAAAAGGTAAATGGCGTTAGAATGGGCCTTAAAATGAAATAAAGGCGCAGCATCAGCAATGGGCGCAACAGAGCAACAAGCATTAATACGCTTGTTACCGCCGTGCCGATACTTACCAGTGTATACATGACATATCTCTAGAATCTGGCGCTTTGAAAACGTGCCCGGCTACTTTATATCCGGCAGTTTGGCCATGCTTTCTTGCAGGTTGTTTACCCAGTACGCCACTTTTTCTTCCAGAATGGCGCGGATTTTGTCACGGTCGGCCCAGGCTTTTTCGGCCAGCGGCATTAGGGACTTGGCATCAACCACATCGATGTCGATTTGATAGTCTCCCAAGCCCATTTGTTGCATATATTCCTTGAGTTTGAACTGGTAGTTTATGGACATGGTGGGCGCGTGGATGCTTGTGCCGAGAATGCAGGCATGCATACGCGTGACTATGCATAAATCCATTACGCCAAGCACGCCTTTAAGCTCGCTGGGCGAGTAGAGCACGTCCAGAATAAAGGCCGATTCCTGGTGCTTCATCAGCGCTTTTATGGCGCGGGCCGCGGCAATGTCGTCGTCGCGGCAGCCTTGCACGCGCACGTTGGTGGCCACAAAGGCTATGCGGGCCTTTTTGTTTTCAATAAAGCTATCGGCCGTTTCGGCAATGGCCTTGCAATAATCCTCATACCTGCTGCCGCCTTCGGCTTTAAAGTAGAACCACTGCATTACGGATATGGCGATAAGCGGGTTTTCGTCCTTGTTTATTCCCTTTTCCGCCAACAGTTTCCAGGCATTCTCGCTGCTGACGGGGGGCTGTATGAGGGCTACGTCGCAGGTTCTTATTACCTGGTTGCCTTTTACGCCTATGGCCATAACCGTGTCATAGGAACGCTGGTCGCGCACGTAAACCATGTCACACCACGAAAGCACCTTGGCCGAAAGCCAGCGCGTAACCGTGAAGTGAAAGGGGCCGATGGTTTGCGGAAACAGCACCAGAAATTTCTTTTTCAGCTTCGCTACGCACAAAATATACAGAGAAAAGAAGATCATCTTGTAAAAATTGTCGTTAATGCGCTCTGCGCCGATGCTGACAACCATGTCGGCTTCCTGCATTTTTTTCAGAGCCGTTTTGGTATTGCCGTTATAGGTGTAAAGGTGCTCGGCAACGGTTATGCCAACTTTACTGAGCAGCGAGAAAAAGGTGTGAAAGAACATCCATATGCTAGTGCGGATTAGCCATAAAACCTGCACCCATTTTGGCTGGTTAAGGGGAAAAGTAATCAGCTCGCCATAAGTGGGCAAACCGGTCAGGTTATATATTGATTCAGGGTTTTGGGCCAAAATTTCCATTTCAGCATCAGGGTATCTTTTTTTCAAAAGCGTGATGCTGTCTTCCACCAGCGCGCCTGAGCCTATATTGGCGGCGGTATATGCTTCAATAACAAGAATTTTCATGGGGGTTCTCCAAAAAAAGTTACTTTTTAAGTAAAATATGCGCCAATAGTGGAAGACGGGCCAATACACGGTAACCAAATTCCGGTATGGGCAGGGTTTTATCCAGAAACTCAAGCAGCGCAATTTGGCTGCGTTCTAAAATGCCGGCAATGCGCACACGTGATGTGACTTTTTTTCCGGCATAGTAAGCGGTTAATTGCGACTTGCGCAAAATTCCGTCAAACTCCACAGACTCAAGCAGCGCATCTGTGCCGGAGGCTGTATTGACAAGAATTTCAGCGGCGTTGTCAACCAGTTTTTCCCCATTGGCGCTCCATATGGCCAAGAGGCTGCGCCCGGTTGCAGAATCGCTATCTATACCCCAAGGATCGGCCACTGAAATATCGGCTTCAAGGCAGAACGGATCTGGGCATAAACGACAGCCTGGCACGCGCCAAAGCCTTTGCCCATATGGGAATGATGCCATCTTACGCCAGGCCTTTGCCTTGCCGCCAAGCTGCACAAAGCCCGGCCAGCCATTGCCTCGGTATTGCATGGGCGGCCCGTCAAAAGAAAATTCCACCCCCAAGCGTTTGGCGAAATGCCTGCTGGAATAAAGTGTTTTTTGCTGTTTGCAGAAAACCGCCACAGAATAGACTGTTTCATACCGTTTGCGCAGCAGGCGAAAAGCGCCGTAAAGCTGGCAGGCTGTACCCACCACCAGAATGCTTTTTCCACCCGGAACCTGATCAAGGTTTTCGCCTGCCAAAACTGGCAGGTACATTGAGTTTGCGGCTGAAGCCATGTCAAAGTCTTTGCCTGCAATGCAGCCTTTGGCCCAGGGGTATTTATCATCTTTAAGCAGCAGATAGGCATGTTCCACTAGGCCTTTTTCGAGGGCCTGCCGCACAATGCCACGTATGGCCGCCCCTGAGGAGGCCGCCTTGCGGGTTGAGTCGTCTATATGGGCGCTGAGCACAACTTGCCTTGGCGTGACCGGGCCGGTAATTTGTTTGTCTGGTAAAATACGCGCGGGGCAAACCGCAACGCATTTTCCACAGGCAACACAGTGCGAAGCGGCGGAGATATGGGTGAGGCCGGTGCGTTTATCCAGACGCTTTAACAGGGCCTTGCTGGGGCAGGCCGCCAGGCATAGCCCGCACTGCGCACAGCGGGATATGTCAAATACGAGTTGTTTGCCTGGCAAGCTCAGCATGTTACCTTCATGATAATGTCAGGGTTATTTCAAAATGAGCTTTAATCTTTTACCGTGCATGTAAGTATCCTCTTTCAAAACCGGCACTTTACTTTCAAGATACGTTTTTATCGCCTGTTTTTCATCCCAAAGTTTTTGGGTTAACGCTATTAAAGAGCCTGCCTCGATATTGTCTACATTATACAGCCACTGTTCCAGACCAGCCATTTGGCCTATTATGCCGTGGCAGCGGGCGTCTCCGTCGTGCGTAATGAGTAATGACGGAACATGCTTGCACACTGCGTCAATAATAAAGTGCAACCTCGCGCCAACGGCCATGTCGAACTCCCCGGCCATGCCCTTGAGTTGACGCACGGAATACTCGGTGCCTATATTGAAAATACGTGCCGGATTTACCGCGCCGCTGCGAATTTCTTCGGCAATTATTCTGTCGTCCAGCATTTTGGTGGGGCCTATGGAGTGAGGTAAAAACACCACTGTCGCGCCTATTTTTTCGGTCATGTAATCAACCAGCGCTGTCATGGCCTCGGTGCCCTTGCGGTAGCGTTCTTCCAACGGCAGGTGGCGGTAGGCGAAATGCAGTTTTCGCCTGGTCATGGTCATGCCTATAATGGGGCGATCGCGCGGTATGTTTTCTTTATCCAACAGGGCGTTGGCTTCTTCGCGGCTTATGGGCTCCACCAGAAAGGCCAGGTCGGTATGCACGGCAATATTGGGCTTTGATATATCCATGCCGAGTTTGCCAAGGTTTTTACGCGATATTTCTTCACGCAATAGTATTAGAGGGAGCTTCTCAAGACTGCTTTTCAACAGGGCGCGGGCAAAGCGCTTGTTGCTATGAAAAAGCGGGTTTTCCGTGGTGCCGGCGTAAATAACGGCCTTTTTTCCTAATGCGTGGCAAAAGTTGGCCAATAGCCCGTGGTAACGCGGGGAGAAAAAGTTGTCGTGCGCCATTAGCACCAAATCCGCATCGCAGTAAGCCCGCCATACCGAATTAGTCATAATGCCAAGAGCCTTGCGCCCGAGCACCTTATATAACATGCCAAAGGCGGCATACTTGAAAAAAAATTGTAACATATTCAAGTACTTTCCAAACCTGCCAGCAGAAGTGTAATCCACCAGGTGTGCCGGGGTGATGCCGCGCGCGTCTATAATATTCGCCATGCCTTGGTAGTTTTTCGCATCCACCAGCGGGTTGCAGGAAAGCATGGCTATTTCGGTTGCGCCAAGAGGTTTTAGCGATTCCACCAGGCCCAGAAACAGCGCTTCTTCGCCTTTGTTGTGGCTTGGTATGTCTTCAGCAATTAGAATTTTCATGAGCATATTTCCTTTATTAGTCTCTCTTGGCTGTAAAGGTATTCAAGCCTCTGAATAAAACAACGAAAAGCCCAATGCACATAATGCAGTTTATAGCTATGGCCGCGCTCATGGCTTCAGCAGCGCCTGGCATACCGCGCAACGGAATGAACACCACAAGCAGGGCCAGCATTAAAGCGAGCTTGGAATATTCAAGTGCACAACGAATACCAAGTTTATCAATGGCATAATACAAATATGTAAACGGCAAGTAAACGGTTTGAAAAAGTTGCCCTATTAGAAGTATGCGAAAAATGTTTGTGGCCGGGGCATACTCTGGTGGAAAAAACAAGCCAAAGCAGAACGGGGCGATAATATAAAGCACAATAATGGCGCATAGCACTAAGCAGATGGGTATGGCAGATTCTTTAAAATAATTGGTCATGTTCTCGCGCGATTTTATAGCTAGTATGGCGCGAGGCATGAAAACAGCGCTCATTGACGAATTGAGCGTGTTTATAATTAGAAGTAACTGTAAGGCTGCGGCGTATATGCCAACTTGGGTATACTCTATAAAATAGGGTAGGGTAAGAATGTCGATGCGCGAGGCAAAGTGAAAGGCCACCGTTACCAAAAAAACCCATTTGCCGAAGCTGAAAATATTTTTTTTTGCTTTATCCGTGGATTTAAACGGATTACCGGAGAATTTGATTACGATGCCCAGACTGCCCCCGCCAAAAGCAAGGGCCATGGCCATGTATATAAACAGAACGTTTTGTATGCTGGCGGCTTGAAGTACGTAAGCCATAAACACGACAACCAGAAAAATCGCCAGGTTGTATACGCCCTGCACCAAAGAATATTTGGCGAACTGCTCGCGCACCCGCATTATGTTGGCCAGGCTGGACACAAAGCTGAGCATGCTGCCGCAAATTATGCCTGCCGCCACCAGGTTGCCGTTATGGGCCACTTCGCCGCTGAAATTGTTTACTAAAGCGGAAATTGGAAAGGCGCTTAAGATGGCCAGGCCGGCAAAGAGCAGTTTCAGGCGCGTGGCGGCACGTAGCGAATCAATAATATCGTCTTTGGAGTCGGTTGCCTTGGCATAGCGGATAAAAGCCGTATCAAAGGCTGGAGGCACCTGCCAGGTAATGAGCATGGTGGCCGTAAAAAGGCTGAGTTGCCCAAAGCTTTCCGCGCCCAGCACCCGGGCGAGGATAATGGATGTGGCAAAGGCAATGGCTTTGGCCCCGCTGGAACCTAACACCACAATCATGTGCGCAGTCGCAACTTTTAAAACAGAGCTCGCCATGCTGGGGTATTCCTGAAAGAGAAAAGTCGTTTTGTGTTTTTTTGAAAAGGCGAAAACCTATAAATCAATTGTTCTTTTCAAACATACTCAATTTTTTACGCAGTATGAGCACTTCTTGCTCAAGCTTTACCGTATGCCGCTGAAGCTGCTCGTATCTGGTGCGTTCGTTATCTACAAGGGCGGTTAAGGCCTTGAGCATTTTATCGTTGCCTTCATCCGGCAAGGTTGGGTTGGTCTCCAGCCAGGTCAATCTGTCGGACAGCCGTTTTACCTCATTTTTCAATGCATAAAGCTGTTGGCCATAACCGGAGGTGTTTGGCGCCTGCAAATGGGCATTCGAATACAGGGGCGCATCAGGGGCAACCGCTGGGGCGAATGTATCTTGCCCTTGGGCTGCTTCGCCTTCAGGCGCATCCATGCCGCCGTTTTCATCTATAACGGTTTGCACCACATCTCTGGTTATTTTGGGCAGCTCGTCGGCAAAACCGTACACCAGCGATGTATTGCACAAAATGTTTATGGAGCGCGGTATGCCGTTGGTGTTGGCGTAAATAAGGTCTATAGCCTCTTCGTCAAACAGTTCCGCATTTTCGCCACCGGCGCAGGACAGACGGAAACGTATGTATTCGCCCGTTTCTTCCCTGTTAAGGGGGGTAAGGTGGTAACGTACGGCAATGCGCTGCGATAACTGCTCAAAACCGGGGGCATGGATAATGCTTTTAAGCTCGGGCTGGCCGCACAGAATCATCTGCAACAGGCACTGGTTGTTGCTTTGCAGGTTGGAGAGCAGGCGCACTTCTTCCAGCGCCTCGCGCGAAAGGTTTTGGGCTTCGTCTATAATAAGCAGGGTGCGCCGGTTTTTGGCAAAGTTATCAATGCAGTAGTCGTTAAGCGCGGCCAGACATTCCACCTTGCTGGCGGGTATCGGCTCTATCTCGTATTCCCTTAAAACGACTTGCAGAAGCTCCAGGGCCGATACGTTGGTATTGAAAATTACCGCTACATCGGTATCGGGCGTGGTTTCAGACAGAAAACGGCGCAACATGGTGGTTTTGCCGGTGCCCACGTCGCCCGTGAAGAGCACAAAGCCGATATCGTCGGCCAGGGCGTAGTTCAGGTAGGTAAGGGCCTGTTTGTGGCGCTTGCTGCCGTACACCATATCCGGGTTGGGAATGATGTTGAACGGTTTGGCTTTCAGTCCGTAAAAATTTTCATACATTTTAACGCACCTTGTTCAGCACAATGCCAAGTATATTACGGTTGCTCAGCAGCTCAAGCGTTTTGCGCAACTCGTCGCTTTTGGTTTCGGAATCTCCCACCACCAGCAGCACTGCATCGACATATTCAGAAAAAATGAGCGCGTCGGGCGAATCCACAATATGCGGGGCGTCAAAAATGATGTAGCGGTCGGAATAACGGTGCTTCAGCTCGTTTACCAGTTGTTTCATGCGGGCGGAACCCAAAATTTCCGCCGAGTGCGCCACCGGCTCGCCGCCGGGCAGCACCACCAATTTTTCCAGCCCTGGGTTGACCAGCAGATTTTCAATGGGGGTTTGGTGCAGCAGGTAATCGGAAAGGCCGTATTTCTCGCCCAGGCCCAGCCTTGCCGCAATATCCGGCTTTTGCAGGTTTATATCAACCAGCAGGGCAGTATGGTTAAGCTCGCGCGCTATGCTTATGGCTATGTTGGCCGCAATGGTGGTTTTACCTGTACCCGGGTTGGGGCTGCTAACCATTATTGTGGTCCAGTCGTTGCCTCGGGTTTTTTGCAAAATCTGCGTGCGCAGCAGGTTTATGGCATCGCGCAGCGCCGTGGCTTGCGTGCCGCCCAAAAGGCGCTCTCTTTCCAACAGCTCGACGCTCATGGTCGATTCTACTGCAGTGCGCGTGTAGGTGGGGGCACCAAGTGGTTCGGCCTTGTCAAACGTATAGGGGGTGTTGCCCGTGCGCAATTGGCGCTGCAGCATCGCCTTGTTAAGTGCTTTTTCTATTTTGCTCATATATCTATCCGTTAAAAGCGCGCCTGTATTTTAGTCAGCAGCGTATAAAAAAGTACGTCCAAGGGCATGAAAGCGAAGTGGAACAGCAGAGTCATGCCAATAATCAGCACTATGCCGGCAGCTATAATAATATTGCGTTGGGTGCGGCGTTTGCGCTTTTCCATATTGGTGGCATAGTAGGGTATGCTTACCAGCACAGGCAGGGGGGTGATGGCCGATACCTGATAAAGACCGTGCAGACTGGAATCAAGCATTTCACGCAATGCGACTGTGCCGCCGCCTATGCAAAAAGATACAACGAAACCGACAGCCAGAAGTAACAGGCGGTTAGGTGATATGGGCGATTCCGGCATGATGGGCGGATCTATCAGGGTCAGACGCTCGCCCACCCTTTCTTCTTCCAGCACTTTGGCCTCGCGGGCGGTCATAAGCTTGGCCATGTTCTCTTGGTACTGCAACTGCGTCACGTTCAAATCGCGCTGGAGCTTGCGGTAGGTTTGCTCAACTTGCGGCGATTCTTCCACCCTTTTCTGGTAATCGTCATATTTACGCTGCAAATCCGACATGTTGTTTTTTTCAGCTTCTATTTCAAGCATGGTGGATTTAAGCTGGGTGTCCACAGTTATATAGGCAGGGTTATCCGGCGTGGGTTGGGAGCTTCTGGTTTTTTTGGCTGTGGAGGCCTCGGCAATAAGGGCTTCAATGGCGGCCAGTTCTTTTTGCGCGGCCTGCACTTCCGGGTGGTTGGAGGTGTATTTTGCCAAAAGGTTGGTTATTTTTACCTCTTGCTCCATTTTTCTTTTTTTCAAATCTTCCAGCGCGCTGGAGTTATCGCCAACATAAGCCTCCAGAGCGGCTATTTTTTGCTTGAGGCTGATAATATCCGGGTGTTTTTCCGAACGGGTGGCGCTAAGAGATATGTATTGGTTACGCAGCACCCGCAGTTCTTCAGCCGGTTGAAGCACCGCGCGTCCGTCGGTACCTGCATAGGGGCGGGTAGGCGAGAGTGTGGCAAGTTGCCCTTCAAGGTAAACCTTGCGGTCGGTAAGGCTGCGTATATATTCACGCTTTGTGTCCAGCTCGCGCTGGATGCGCTCCAGATTTTGCAGGTTAATGGCCACCATTTCCGGCAGGGCCGTAAGATGTGTGTCCTTAAATTTGGCTATTTCGGCTTCAATGGTATTCATCTGCTGGCTTAGCTCGGCCAATTGCTTTTCTAAAAAGCCATAGGTGGTGGAGGCTTTGGCCTCGCGGCTTTTGTAGTTCTCTTCCAAAAACAGCGATACCAGCGTGTTGGTGGTATTAAGAGCCATGCGCGGGTTTTTGTTTTTGTAGCTCAGTGAAAAAGCTATGGTAGCAGCCACAGGACGCCCGCTGGCGCCTATGACGTCGGCCTGGATTGGCGCCATGGAAATATCTTTACGCATTTTTTCCACAATTTCTTCAGTGGTCATGCGGTTTTTTTCTTCCTGATACAAACCGTGCCTTTCGATAATGCTCAGCAGATTGGCGCGGCTTAAAGATATTTGCGTTATGGCCTTGAGGCGCTCCTCAACATAGCCTGTAACGGTTGAGCGTACCAGTTCCTGCGGTATTTCCTGACTTTCAATCAAAATAACGGCCGTGCTCTGGTACATGGAAGGCAGCAGCATAACTGGCAGAAGACTTAACAGCAGGCAGCAGAATATTGTGACCACAAGCAGACGTTTGCGCCTGCGCAGCACGTCTATTACCATGTGTATTTCGCTAAAATTATTTTGGTTCATGTGTCCTTCCATCAAAATTGCATGGGCAGAGCGTAGGTGAATTGCAACGTAAGCGAGTTGGCCCGATCCTTATCATCGTTGATTTTGTCGTTACCGTGCTCGTACGCATAACGTAGTTGCATGGCAAAATCTTCCAATAATTTGTAGGTACCGGAGCCGCTAAGCAAATAATAGTTTTTTTTCAGCCTGTTGGCGCCGGAGGTGTCATCGGTTTTAGAGTTGCTGTAATAGAGCGCCAAGTTGCCGCTCAGCCTGTCGCTAAATCTTTTATGCGCGTTTAAAGAAAGTGAGTTGACAACTTTAATCTCGCCATAAATCGAGGGGACGTGGCTTTGCCGCGCAACAAGCCGCAAGTTGCCGGTTTCAAGCTGCCATTGGATGTTGGCCTGGCCGCTGAAGCCGGTATTGTTGTAATGCTTAGTTTCCTTAGTGCTGTCCGTTCCGGCGATGCTTCCAAAAGAGTACTGCGTGGAGTCGGTTTTGGACGTTACGGCCGATTGCGTATAGTTGCCGCCGACCAGCACCTGTATGCTCAACCTGGATATGGGCAGCCAATAAATGCCGAACATGGCGTTGTACACGTTTTGTACCGTATGGCGATTTATATTGTACTCCGTTCCCAAAAACGGAATAAACCCGCTTTGGTAGGTTGCTTCCGGTTCGTCAAAACTGAAATTTTGCCAGTTTGCCTGGCCTTGCAGAGCCACGGTGCCTTCTACCAGATAATGCTGCCAGAACAGGCTGGCAGCCGCCATGGTGTAATTGGCGAAGGAAGTTTCGGCATAGGTGGCGTCGGCATAATTAAGACTGAGGGTCAGCGTGTCAAGTTCCGTAAGCTGGTAGATAATGGTGGGGGCCACGGTGTAGGTATCGCGGCGCACGTTATTTTGCAGCACGCCGGTGCTGTCTCTGTAATCGTCAATACTGTAGTCGCTCACCCATCCGCCGCTCAACTCCGCGCTAAGGCGCTCGCTGAATTTGTGCGCGCCTTTGGCGTTTACGGTATATTCCGTTCTGTCATACTGATTTTGATCCGCATACATGTAGCGGGCAACGTCGGCGTTGCCCTGAATGGAGGAGCGGTCCGCGCTGTATATAAATTCAGCGGTGGGTTTTACCAGGTATTCAAAATCGGCATTGTCTTTCATGAACAGGTTGTCGGTCCAGCGTGCCCGTGCGCTTACGCCGGGTGTAAAGCGCACCTCGGCAACTGCATGTCCGGCCACTAATAGACAGGTGGCCATAATGCATATTGCGCATTGCAAACGCGGTAAAAAACGTATTGTCAGCGCTATTGCGCTTAACCGGCTCTTGTTCATATGTACGCAAGCCGCTCGACCGCCATACGCTTAAGGCGCAGGCGGTCCGGGCGGAGTTGTGGCTATAGTTGCTTCAGCAGCTTTTCGGCATCCTGCTTTTCGTCAAAATCTTTTTTGCTGTTCAAAAGCTCTTGCAGTATGTTTTTGGCTTCGGCTGCGTTGCCCATGGCATGATGAACCACGGCCAGATGGTAGCTGATGGCAGGCGATTTGTCGCCGCCAGCCTGGTAGGCCTTGTTTATGCTTTCAAGAGCTTCCGGCAGTTTATTCTGCTTGTAATAAACCCAACCCAAGGTATCCAATGCCTGGGGCGAACCGGTGGCCGCCGCGTTTAACGCCAGTTGCAGCGCTTCGTTAAGCCGCTCTGGGGTGGCGTTGTGCTGTGTTATTATATAGGCCAGGTTGTTTTCCACGGCGCGCAAATCTGCCGTGCGCGCCAGAACCTGGCGGTAAATTTCTTCCGCTTTGGCAAATTCCTTTATGGATTCATAGTAGGAAGAAAGAATTACCGCCGGGGTATAGTTATCCGGGTTATTTTCCCAAGCCGCGCGCAGGTAGCTTACGGCTTCGTCCGCCTTGTTTTGCTGGCGGTAAAGCTGAATTATGCGAATATAGGGCTGCTCCCAGCGCGGGGCCAGAATGGAGGCATCTTTAAAGTTTTGAATGGCCTGCGGAATTTTTTTGTTCTCACGGTTCACTTCACCCAGCAAGGCCATGGCGCTGGGGTCTTCAGGCCGCTCATCCGCGCGTTTTTTAGCCCAGGCTAGGGCTTGGCTGTTACGCCCTGCGGCAACTTCCATAAGCACATAGCCTTCGGCGGCCTGGCCGTAATCGGGGTTTTTAGCCAGCACGGCGGCATAAAAATCGCGCGCCTCACGGTATTGCTTTTGCTCGGCGGCCAGAGCCGCCTTGCGCATGGTGGCTTGCAGGAACAGATCTTCACGCGCGGCAAGTTTATCAAGGTAGGCACGCGCTGTTTTATAGTCTTGGGACATAACGAGTTGGTCCACATAGGCAAAGTGGAGCTCTGGGCTGTCGGTTTTTTCCGCGCCGCTCTTAATGGTTTCCAGAGCGGCGCTGTTATTGCCTCCAACACGTTGCAGCGCCGAGAGCAGAAGGTAGCTGGGCATGTAGGATGGCGATTCGGCTATGGAGGCCTTTAAAGTCTCCTCAGCCAATTTTGGCGTGCCAAGGGAGCGTTGCGATTCGGCCAGGGCCAGCGCGCTGCTGGCGTCTTTGGGGTTATCGCGCAGCACTATGCGCAGGTCGGCCACGGCCTCTGTGTAGCTGCCGCGCAGGTAGAAAATTCTGCCGCGCAGGGCCAACGCCTTATTGTCGTTGGGGTTGCGTTTTACTACTTCGTTAAGCTCGGCCAGCGCCGCATCAGTTTTGTTTTGCAACACATAAATTTCAGCCAGACGTTGCTTGGCCGCAAGGCCTGTTGGGCCGGCTTCCGGAGCGTTGCTTATGGACTGCAATTCCGCGATTGCCTCATCGCTCCTGTTCAGGCGCATCAGGCCGGAGGCCTTGCTGAATCTGATTGGCGCAGTCATTTTGGGGGCCTGGTCTAAAACGGCCAGCCCCGATTCAACGTCTCCCGCGCCATAGAATATTTCAGCCAGCCGTGTACGTATGGAGTCTTTGCCGGGGGTTTTGGCCAGTACGTCTTTAAGCAGGGCCATGGCATCGTTTTGGCGCTCGGTAAGCATATACATATCGGCCAGGCGCATGGTTACGGCATCGTTATCCGGCTGTAAGGCGCGCATTGCCTCCAAGTAAGTGGCTGCTTCGGCAAATTTTTTGCCGCGCATTGATATATTGGCCAGATAGTTGAGGAAAACCAAAGAATCCTGGCGGTGCTTGAGGGCATCAAGCATAAGAGCCTCGGCCTTGTCCAGTTGGCCGTTTTCCATATAGGCGGTGGCAAGGCCTATGGTGGCTTCTTCATTGTAAGCCTCGGCCGCCAGCACTTCCAGCAGGAGTTTTTCGGCCGCCATGATATGCTTTTCGCGCAGAGCCACACCGGCACGGATAATTTTGTAGTTTATGGAAGCAGGGTCGACAGCCAGCAGTTTTTCGGAAAGTTTTTTGGCGTTTTCCAGATCATTGGCCATAAGGTACAGGCGGCTCATGCTTTCCATGGCAACAAGGTTATCCGGCTCCAATTCCAGCACCCGGTTGAAGGAACCAAAAGCTCCGCGCCAGTTTTGCTCTTTCATCTCGCAACGGCCCAATACCAGATAAGCCCCGGCTGCGTTGGGGTCTAGCTTTATGGCGTTTCTGGCCTCAATTCTGGCCTCGGCGCATTTATCTTGCGCCGCCAGTTTTTCCGCATTGGCTATAAGAGAATCGCGCCGCTCCTCTTTTGAGGAACAGCCCAAAACGGCCAGCGAAAGTAAAAGTATGATAAAAAAGCGTTTCATGCCGCAGCACTCCTTAATTTAAGACGCACCCTTGCCAGCAAGGACCACCCATAAAGTTTTTAAAAGAATATAAAGATCACGTGAAAAATGCCAGTCATCAATATATTCCAAATCGTATTTGACCACATCCTGAAAATTCTTGATATTGTTGCGCCCGCTAATCTGCCAGATGCCGGTAATGCCAGGTTTCATCGATATGCGCCGCCTTTGCCACGGCTCGTACTGCATTACCTCTTCCGGCGTGGGCGGGCGCGTGCCCACCATGCTCATGTCGCCTTTCAGCACGTTGATAAACTGCGGAAACTCGTCCAGCGAGGTTTTACGCAAAAAACGCCCTACCCGCGTCACACGGGGGTCGTTTTTCATTTTGAACATCTGCCCGTCCATCTCGTTAAAGGCGGATAACTCTTTTTTGCGCTCTTCAGCATCCACCCGCATGGAACGGAATTTGTAAAGTTTGAAGTGGCGGTTGTTAAGGCCAACCCTGGTTTGTTTGAATAGCACAGGGCCTGGCGAATTCAGCTTTATGGCCAAGCCAATTAGCGGGTATAGCAGTAAAAAAATACTGAAGCCTACCAAACCACCCGCAATATCCAGAATGCGCTTGTAAAACAGCCCGCTGGGGCTTATGGCCGAGCCATAAACCGTAAGGGTGGGCACATTTTTTATGTGCTGCACCGTAAGACCCCGTATTTGCTCCGTAGGGTTGAACATGCCCGGCACTATATGAATGGTCACTCCAAGCTGTCTGCATAGTTCCACCGGGCCATGCAGGCGTATGGGGGCATCGTGCGGCAGGGCCACTATCACATCGTCCAGCGCTTCATTGTACAGTGTCGGGGTCAGGGCATCAAAGTCGCCCAAATGCGGCAACGCGATCTTGTCCGTCACTGGGCCGAAGGAAAGCCAGCCCACCACGTGGTGCCCCCAGCTATGTTGGTGTTTCAAGGCTTCAAGCACAACCGCCACGCGGTTTTCAGAACCAGCCAGCAAAATGCGGCGCATATGCCGGGGGTTGCGGTTGCGCGCGTCTAGCCATATTTTAGCCAGCAACCTGTTAAACAGCAACCCTGCAAAAACCAAAGCCATATAGAGCAGCAGAAAATCCAGCGGGATAGGGTAAATACCTGAAGAAACTATAATGGTGTGCAGCAGCCCAAACTCCAGCACAACTCCGGCCCCCAGGCGCAAAGCGCATTCCACGGTCTTTGGCAGTATTTTATCGTCATACATGCCCATAAGGCCAAGTACAAAGGCGTTTAGCAGAATAAGCACCAGCACCATAAGTAAAAACATGAGGGAGGATATTTCAAAGGTTTCCCAGGTCATTTTCCAGTAGATGTACCAGGAAAGGTAACCCCCTGTAATAAAGGATATACCGTCGCCCAGAATGAGCAGATTACTTATGAGCAGAGCTTGTTGGCGGAACATGGCTAGTTTGGTATGAACTTTGGCACTTCGGGCTTTATAAGCGCGATGAACCCGTTAATAATTTCTTGGCCTTCTTCCGGCGTCATGCCAGGGCGCAACACCAGTTCTATGCGCACCAGGCCGCCATCTGTGCGGCGCGTGCGCATTGCATCCATAAACAGGTAGAGTTTGTTCAAAAATTCGTTGCTTATTAAGCGCCCGCGTTGTTGAAACCAGAAGTTTGAAACTATGTAAATATTTTGTTTTTTTAGAAGAATACGCCCCGTTGGTGTATCATGCGGTGTTTCGCTGCCCGCAACCTCTTTTTTTTGCATTATGCTCCAGCCGCTGCCCAGCATGCAGGAGGCCGGGGCATGGGCCGAAGCGCTTGAATCCTGCTCCGGGTAGTAGGTGATTAGAAAGTACAGAAGATCACCGGTTTGCAGGTTTATGTAGCTTGCGTTAAATACTTGGTCCGTTCCCAGTCCTTTAATTGTGTCAGCCTCCAGATCTATTACTTTAGCCTGCCAGTCGCCAAGCCGGAGAGGAAATTTGGCCATGTCCATACGCTCAAGCGTTGGCGCCGGATGAGAGGCCCAAGTATTTACGGCTATAAGCGCCAACAACACCGCCAACACTATAAGCAGATTTTTTTTACCCGGCAGTTTGTCCATGGCGCGAAAATCTTTTTCCGGCAGCGGGGCAGGTATTTTGTCTGGTTTGCGTTGCTCAAGACGGCGCAGTATGTACAAAAGGCCCAGCAACACCACCAGCGAAATTACGTAAACCAGCCAGCCTGAAAAATCGTGAAAAAAACCCTCGGCCATGGCTGGTCCGAACCAACGGCAGAGCACGCCCGTAATCATAATGCGGAAGGCGTTGGAAAAAACAGCCACCGGCACGGCAAAAAACACCAGCCACACGCGCATTAGCGGGCGCTTTAAAAACAGCCAACCGGCCAGCACAGCCATAAGCAGGCTGGGCAATAGGTAGCGCAAACCGCTGCAAGCATCTACCACCTCAAGCTGGATGCTGCCCAAATCTATTACATTGCCCTCACGGTATACGGGAATGGAAATAGCCCGCAGCATAAGCTCGGAGAGCCAAGAAGAAAGCAGGCGCAGTTTAAAGCTGGCGTTGTTGAAAATAAAGGCAGGCCAAGGCACGGCGAAAAAGGCGGTTATAGCCAGCGGCCACAGGGTTTTCAGACCGCGGTCGCCGTAAAAAAGGCCCAGCAGGGCCAGCAGGAGGGCCCAGATGGAAAGAAACACCAGGGCCAGAATGGCGCTAAAGCTGCCAAGCGCAAAAAGTACCGTAGTGCAGGCCAGAAAGAACCAGGCGAATTTGTAGCTGTTGTCGGCAGTTGCGGCCAGGTGTTTACGCTCGGTCCAGAAAATCCAGGCCAAAAGTGGGGGTATGATATAGGCGTGGGAATAGTCTGGCTTGTCCCAAAAAAGCAATAGTTTTGGGATTGATCTCCAATACAGCAAAACGATGGCGGCCAGCAGAGCGCCTAGCAGCAGAAAAATAAACTGCTTGCCTGATTTAGCGGTTTGATTAGCCAAAAGTTGCCTCACTTGTTAAGGCGGCGTGAAAGACAAACAGCATGGGAGAGGGTTTGTGTGCGATGCTGATAACCTGATGCATGGTTGACAGACTAGCCGCCATTTTAAAGGTAACTATAATATTATTTGATAAGCCTTGCTTGCTGTAATGTCAAATGTAAACAGTCCAAAACACAGGCCATGTAACAAAAGAGGGGCGTTTTACGCCCCTCCATGTATAATGCGAATTATTTTTTAGGTTCTGTACGCATCAGTGCCTACAAACCCTAGGATATATAGGTCTGGTAGAAAAAGTCCAAAGCGTCTTGAGCGTTTGCCACCGGATCCCACATGGCGGCTCCGGCGTTGCCGGAATCCACAGCGGCCTGCTGCAGGTTGGCGAAGTCCACATCGTCAAGATAAATTTCCTGAGAATAGTTGTCGTCATTGGTTATGGTCAGCTTGAGGCCGGTTTTTTGCAGGCTGGTGGGCGAGTTGGGGTCGTAGTCCGATGTGTTCCAGCTTACAAATTCATACAGAATGTTATACTGCGCGACATTGCCGCCAGCATTGGCGAACAGGCCGGAGAAATCGAGCATGTCAGAGCTGTTGCCGGTAGTATCAAGGTCAAAATCAAGTATGCGGTCAGCGGTGTTGGCCGAAAAGTTGTTTGCGTCCCATTTAAAGGTGTCGTGCCCTTCGCCGCCATAAAGCAGGTCGCTGCCTTTGCCGGAATAGAGCGTGTCGTCGCTTTGCCCAGGCTGGCCTATGATAAGGCGCCCGGCATGATCGTCGTTGGGATCGGTGGGATTGTAGCCATTTTCATACTTCATGCCGGAGTTAACTTCTATTTCTTCGGTCTGATAATTCTGGGCAACCCCGTTTATTATAACGGAGGCCTGCAGGCCGCCGGGCAGGTAGGTAAAGGCGTTGCCCGTGGTGTACGTGCCCATGGCGTCAAGGTCGGTAATGTCTATGGTGCCGCTGTCCAGCAGTGATTTGAAGGTGCTCACGTCCATAAATATGGAAAGCGGGGCTTCAAGGCTTATGTCAATGTGCGTAAGCGTGCTGCCGGTAAAATCGAAGGTATACTCGCCTTGTCCGTTATTTTCGGCATAGCTGTGACTGATATTGTTGGCGGCCAGAAAATCCAGCGTTTCTTGGCTGAGCAGCCACCCGGCCGTAAAGCCGGAAAGAGTGCAAATAAAGCTGTTGGCCACCGCCGCGTTTTGCAGGTCGAAGTAGACATCCACATGGCCCTTGTTGAACAGGCGCTGTGGCGTGCCGTGCCCTGGAATTGTAGGCAGGCCGTAAGGTCCGAAAGAACCGGATGGCACGGGGCCAGGCACGGGAGGAGTGCCGCCGGTGGCGACAATGCCAGGCTGGTAGGTTTCTTCCTGCCGGTTTTGATAATTCCAGCGGAAGCCTTCCTGATCGTCAAGGGCATCCAGGCCGCCAATCATGTCTCCGGCGCTGTCGGCGTAAACGTTCAGGCCGCCAGCGCGGGCCTCGCCACCAGCAGGGGCAAGGTCTGGCGCGAATATGTTCAGAAAATCAATGGCGGATATTACGTCGGAGCCGGGCAGGGCTATGCTGGCCGCGCTTTCATCATTAAGGAACTCGAAAAAACCTTGCAGCGTGATGGTGCCGCCGTTGTCAAAAGTTATTTGCAGGCTGTCGCCGGTCTGGCTAATATCCATATTGGTGGTTTCGGGGGTGAAATCAAAGGCAATGCGCTCTCCCGCATGCACTTCAAGTGTCACGGCCTGGCCGGCGTCCGGCACCGACAGTCTGTTGTTTATGTTATTTTCAAAAGCCATGGTGATCTCCTAAAGCCAGTTTATATCTGGTTTTCGGTAGTGTCTTGAAAAGCAAGATCTAAATTAACTTACGCTGGTCAGGCTCTCTTTCTGCGCAGCATGGCCAGGGCCCCTATGCCGGTGCCGAAGAGCAAAAGGGCTCCGGGGGCAGGCACAACGGGCAGGTCGCCGCGTACATATACCAGCACGTCTTTGTTGGCTCCCTCAGGGTCGAGTATGAATATGTTTATTTTATCATGGGGGTTGGCAATTGGGTCATAGCCCTGAGCCTTGGTCTGTATTTTGCCGAGCCAGGTTTGTAAAAATGCCGTATCGTTAATGCCGCTCTGCATTGCAGTCATGTAATTTGTAAGATTTATGCCGTACACTTCCTGCAGAATGGCCACGTGCAACACGGACATGAGCACGCGCTTCCATGCGGGGTTGGAATACAGCGGGTTTGCGATCCACTCTTCGGTACCGTAAATCAGGCTCTCAATGTAAGTTTCCTGAGAGGCGCTGGCAAAAAAGTTATTGTTCAGGCCACTTCTGTGGTGGTTAAGCGCAAGGCTTTTGCCGGGCTCCATCAGAAAGCCATATTTTATTTGGGTCGTGTTGAGAAAATGCGGCAAATCGCCGTTGAAATGTATGGACGAACCCGCAACGGCATAGTTGTCATAAGTTACCCCGTTGTAAACGAAAGATATATTCTCGCCTGTGGGGTCGCGCATGTAGTCAAAGTCGAAAGAACTGTCGGCAAAGGCGGCCTGGGGCAACAAAAGCAGGCAGAGCATCGCGAACATGATAAAAATACGTTTCATGGTATGTAAACCTCGATCGTTAGTGATTATACACTTTATGGTAGATATGCAAATGCTATGCCACTGTAAAAAACGCATGACATTATAACTTGTTAAAAACTGTCGTAGCTTTCTGGTCCGAAAAACTCAGACAGCCCCAACTTTTTTGTTACTATATTAAATAGATATGTTACACCAAGACTGCTTTATAATCAACAAAATTCATTGCCGGTAAGGTGTTTGAAGGGCAGCATCCGCGCAGACCGCGCGGGAGGGCTTGCCACTTAAGGCCGGCAGGTCTGCCTCGCTGGGGTAACGCTTGCTGTTTTGCTGAAAATAATGCGAAATGAGCATTAGCGCTCCAGCTTGGCATATTTAACGCGGCGGCGGGATTTTTTGTTTTGAGGCAAAAAAAGTTGAAGATATTTGCTTTGTTGTGTATTCTTAACAGGCTTTTTGGGAAGAGCGCTTTCCATATTTTTATATGACCTTAACCCAATGATACCAACAACAGGAGATGTCATGGAACTATTGATTGGTCCTACTGGTGTTTTGCAATGGAACAAAGAAAAAGCCTATGAAGGCTACACTCTGGTTACGCCGTCCTTCTCCAAATCCACCTATTTGGTGGATATGGAAGGCGACATCGTGCACGAATGGGAGAGCACAACCCCCCCCGGCCTGTATGCCGAGCTTTTGCCCAACGGCAACCTGTTGCGCGGCACGCGCCCGCCCCATACCACCATGAACTTTGGCGGCACTGCCGGCGGCGTGGAAGAAATTGACTGGGAAGGCAAGGTAGTTTGGGCCTATTACATGAAAGGCGACATGTACACCCACCACCATTGCTTCAAACGCGCGCCAAACGGCAATACCTTCCTGCTGGGCTGGGAACTGAAAACCCGTGAGGAATGTCTGGCCGCAGGGCGCGACCCCGCCACCCTGCCCAAAAACGGGCACCTGCACGAAGGCATAAATGTGCGCGGACTTTGCCCAGACTATGTGGTTGAAGTGGATAAGTCCGGAAAAATCGTATGGGAATGGCACGTGTGGGATCATTTGGGCACTGGCGTGGATCAGTTCGACATCAACTTCAAGCTGCCTGACCCCACCGATTACCTTGCCTTTGCCGACTGGACCCACTTTAACACCATAGACTACTGCGAAAAGACCGATACCGTGCTGCTTAACTCGCGCAACTTCGGCGAATTCTATTTTATTGACCACAAGACCGGAAAAATGAAATACCGCTGGGGCAACCCCACCGCTTACGGCAAGGGCAGAAAACCCTCCTTTGCCGACGACGGCGACCAGATCCTTTTTGGGCCGCATTGCCCGCAGTTTACCGACAAAGGCACCGTGCTGCTGTTTGACAACGGCTGGCTGCGCCCGGAACTCAACCGCTCCCGCGCGGTGGAAATGGACCCCAAAACCGGCAAGATTATTTGGGAATTTCAGTCCAACAACCCCAACGGCTTCAGTTCGCCCTTCCAAGGCGCCACTCAGCGCCTGCCCAACGGCAACACCCTGATTACCTCCACCAATGCCGGGCAGATTTTTGAAGTCACTCCGGAAAAAGAAGTTGTGTGGGTGTTCATGAGCCCGTGGTGCTTCAACGGCGTATCCAAGCGTGTGATTATCGACAAGGTTGACGCCTTGCCGCAACATAGCTCCGCTGGCATACAGTTTAACATGGTGCACCGTGCCTACCGTTATGGCGCCGACTTCCCAGGCCTTAAAGGCAAAAAGTTGGCCAAAAAAGGGCACTGCGTTGATGCGCCTTACTGGTTTAAAGACTACTCCGGCCTTTCGGCCAAGGATCAGGCCGATGCGGCCAAGGCTGCCGAGGCCGCTGCCGCCGCCGCTGCCGCCAAATAGGCGCGCGGCAAGCTCCGTTTCAAGCTAAACCTGCCGGGCCGCCATTGGTGGCCCGGCTTTTTTATAACTCTTATACGAAAGATGCCTGAGTAGTATTGAAGCCGATTGGTTATTCCATGGCTAAAATTGTCGTTTTTTAAGTTTGGTGTTAGCATTGGCTTGCGCTAATGGTGTATCCAATGCGGAAATGGCGGCTGATTGCGCTGAATGCGAATATTCTGAAACAGAAGAGGAGTCTGTGATGAAAGATATAAGAGATAAAGCCCGCGAGCTTATGAAAGGCGCGTGCCGCGTTTGCCCAGCTTGCGACGGCAGGGCTTGCGCCGGAGAGGTGCCTGGCATGGGCGGCTTGGGCACTGGAGCTTCTTTTAAAAACAACTACAAAACGCTGCAAGATACACTTTTTAATATGCGTCTGGTGCATGACGCGAAAATGCCCGATACCTCGGTAAACTGGCTGGGCATAGATCTGGCTTTGCCTGTGGCGGCCTCTCCAATAGCAGGCATGTTCAATTTTAACGAGCCTATGACGGAACAGGCCTATGTAAATGCCGTGCTGGAGGGCTGCAAAAAAGGCGGGGCCATTGGTTGCGCGGGCGATGGAGTGCCTGCGCCGATTATGGATTGCGCCATTGCCGCCATAAACGCCGTGGGTGGGCGCGGCATACCCTTTATAAAACCATGGGACAGCAAAGAGCTTTACGAGAAGGCCGAGCGCGCGGCTGCCTGCGGCTGCCCTGCCATAGGGAGCGATTTGGACGCGGCCGGTCTGGTTACCTTGCGCAAGCAGGGCAGGCCCGTTGGCCCGAAGAGCCCGGCTGAGCTTAAGGAATTTATAAATTACGCGCACAAGGCCGGTAAAAAGTTTATCGCCAAGGGCATTATGACGGTCAAAGACGCCGAGTTGTGTGTAAAGGCCGGGGCGGACTGCATATTGGTATCCAACCACGGCGGCCGCGTGTTTGAGCACACCCCCGGCACGGCGGCCGTGCTGCCTGGCATTGCCAGGGCCGTTAAGGGAGCCGCGTCCATAATGGTGGACGGCGGCGTGCGCGATGGCTTTGACGTGCTCAAAATGCTGGCGCTGGGCGCGGATATGGTCGGCATAGGCAGGCCCTTCAGCATAGCCGCCATAGGCGGCGGAGCCGACGGCGTGGCCAGGTATGTTGAACTGCTGAAAAGCCAGTTGGCCCAGGCCATGATACTTACCGGCTGTGCCTCCATAAAAGACATAACTGCCGATGTGATATATAAATAGAGATAAATGCCGTAATTATGGGTAAGGTCCGGAAGCATTGCTTCCGGACCTTACTTGTGGCTTCAGCCCGTTGAGCGGGTAATACTAAGCGAAACAAAAAAACACCTGTAAGTGGCCTGCCCTTTGTCTAATTAACAGGGGCAGGCCACTGATATGGGCATATCATTCACGGGTGGTTATGATTTATTGCTGACCCGGTTTTCAGTAAAACTTGCGGGGCTGGGCAGCGCCCAGGCCTTATCAGACTGGCTTCATCCACTATGTGTTTTTTATCATGCGTCTTTTCTGGCCAACTCGCGTTGCAAATCACGCTGTTCGGCGGCGTTTTTCAGGTCTTGGCGCTGGTCGTGCATTTTTTTGCCGCGGGCCAGGGCCAGTTCCACTTTAACGCGGCCTTTGCTGAAGTGCAGGTTAACCGGCACAACGGTAAGGCCTTTCTGTTCCACTTTGGCCGCAAGCACCTCTATTTCGCGGGCGTGCAGCAGGAGCTTGCGCTCGCGGTCCGGCTCCTGCGGAGCATAACCCGCGTTGACATAGGGTGCTATATGCACGCCTTGCAAAAAGGCCTCGCCTTTGCGAAATACCACATAGGCGTCGTGAAAGCTGATTAGCCCGGCCCGTATGCTTTTAATTTCCGGCCCGGTAAGGGCTATGCCCGCTTCCACAAACTCCAGCAGCTCGTAGTAATGCCGGGCTTTTTTGTTGGTGGCTATCTGGGCGGGGCTGGTCGGCTTGCTCATGTTACACATCCGTATCGCTGGCCGGGTCTATAAACGAGAGTTCGCCCGGTATGCGTTCGTACAGGTATTGTTTAATAAGTTTGGAGGTGGTGCGGGTGGAGTTGCTGTTATATACGCGGCGTTGCAACTCGCGCAGTTCCTCCGTATCCATATGGCGTATTATGTATTTGACCATGGGTATGGACTGCGGATTAAGGGAAAATTCGTCTATGCCCATGGCCAGCAAGGCCGTAAGGCAGTATGGGTCCGCCGCCATTTCGCCGCACACGCACACGGTTATGCCTGCCTCGTGGGCCGCGTCCACCACCAGCCGTATGGCCTGAATAACCGCCGGGTGCAAGGGCTGGTAAAGGTAGGCCACGTATTTGTTGCCCCTATCTATGCCAAGAATATACTGAATTAAATCATTTGTGCCTATGCTGAAAAAATTTACCTCGCGGGCAAGGGCCTGGGCCATGAATACGGCGGAGGGCAGTTCGATCATAGCGCCCAGTGGAATGTCTTTGTCGTACGCTATGCCTTCGTTATCCAGCTCTTGCCGCACTTCGCCCAAAATGGATTTGGCCTGCTTGAGCTCGTGCAGTCCGGAAATCATAGGGAACATAACGGCGGCGCGGCCATGGGCGCTGGCCCTTAAAATAGCCCTGAGCTGCCGCCGGAAAATATCCTGATGGCGCATGCAGTAGCGTATGGCCCTAAGGCCCAGCACTGGGTTGTCTTCTTCCAGCCGCAGGGTGCCGGCCAGGGTTTTGTCCGCGCCAACATCCAGAGTGCGCAGAACCACGCGGCCAGGGGCGGCCAGTTTTACGGCCTTGGCATATTCTTCGTACAACTCGTCTTCGGTAGGTTGGTTGCGGCGTGTAATATAGCCGAATTCGGTACGGAACAGGCCTATGCCCTCAGCGCCAAGAGCGGCGCTAAGGCCTGCCTCGGCACCGTTTTCTATGTTGCCGTATACGGCCACCCTGATGCCGTCTTCGGTTTCGGCAGGCAGCAGCGCTTCTTTGCGCAGCCTGCCTTCATATTCTTCAAAGCGGTTTTGCAGGGCGGTGTAGTGGTGCAGCTCGTTTTCATCGGGGTTGATTACCACCTGGCCGCGAATGCCGTCTATTACCACAAGCTGACCGTCGGCGGCGTCTTTTTCCAAATCGGTTATGCCAACAACGCAAGGCCTGTGCATGCTGCGGGCCAGAATGCCGGTATGCGAGGTACGCCCGCCCATTTCAGTGGCAAGGCCCAGGATTTTTTCCGGGCTGAGGGCCAGAGTATCGGCCGGGGTTAGATCATGCGCGAAAAGTATATATTTTTCAGTGCCGGAAAGCTGCCTTTGCAGGTGCTCGCCACGCAGTATGGAGACAATGCGCTCGCCCACGGCCCTTACATCCACGGCCCGCTCGCGCAGGTAGGGCGAATCTATTTTTTCGAAGGTTCCGGCAATTGCCAGCACAGCCTGCTCGCAGGCGTATTCGGCGCTGATAAGTTTTTCTCGAATAATAGTTTTGGAGGCGGCCAGCATTTTAGGATCGCGGCAAATCATGGAGTAGGCGTTTAAAAGCTCGGCCTGTTCCCGCACATAGGGAGCATCAGGCTGCGAAGAGAGCAGTTGAGCGCGGGCGCTTTCAAATTCCGCCGCCAACGCGCTGCTGGCTTGGTCCAGCCTGTTTTCTTCAAGCTGAACATCCGCCAGGGCTATGCCCATATTGGCTGAGGTTTTCTCCGCGCGTCTGTTTATAAAATAGGCCCGGCCTATGGCTATGCCATAAGAAACTGCAATGCCGTTTAACAGGCGGCGCGGCCCTGCGTGGGCTTGCGCCCCGTGGGTGGTTTTATTTGCTTGTGCCATGGTTGTTACCAGTATGGGCCGGTCTTGCCTGCGTCTGGGCCGGTTTACGCAAGGGTGGCGCGCTGCTTTCAGACGTCCAGATGAAATCTGGCCTCAAACAGTTTTAGTATGGATTCGCCGGCCTCTTGAGCGTCGCTGCCTTGGCAATGCAGCGTCAGCTTGGTGTTGCGCGAGGCCGCCAGGGCTAGAATATCCAAAATGCTTTTGGCGTCGGCGGTTTGCCCGCCTGCGCCCAAGGTTATTTCAGATTTGAAGGCCTGGGCGGTTTTGGCCAGGTTAGCTGCGGGGCGGGCGTGCAGGCCAAAGTCGTCCAGCACCAGCACAGTGGCGGAGAAAGTTTCTGCAGCGTTTTTTGGGGCAGCCGCCCATTCCAGTTGGGTGGATGTCATACAAGCCGTACCGTAATGTTTTAATGCCGGGGCTGGCCCGGCTTGATTTTTTGATAATATCTAGAGTTAATTTTTTAACTTAGTGGTAATTTATACACTGTGCAGGCTTGTGTCCAGCTACTTTTAAAGAACTATGCTTAAAGAACATACTATAATAATTGTGGCCAGGCTGCGTGAAACGCGCATGCGCGACGCGGCGTAAGCCAGCAAAAACGTTATGCCCAGCGGAAAAACCCATGCTTGCGCCACAAATCTGAAATCAATCTGGCTTTTGGCTTCTTCAATGCCCACATCCGTCGCCATGGCCATAATTGCGGCCAGCAGCACGGCATTGAACAGCTTCAGGTAATCGCCCTTGTTTATAAGATTAAGGCCGCGCACATAGCGCAGCATTGACATGCCTCTGGCCAGGCCCAAGTTGAATGAGGCGAACTTGAAAACCAGCGATAAAACAAGCCATATAACCGCCAACACGCAGGCGGCGGCCATGCCTTGCAACATAACCAGACAGGCCAGAGCCAGCATTTGAGTTACCAGAAGGCTGCCGCTGAAAAAGGAATCGCCCACGGCGGAAAGGGAGTTTAGAGTTGTGTCTTGAAGGGGAATAACAAAGTCGGGCGAAACAGCCTTTTTGGCTATTTGCCGTTCAAGATGCAGAAAGGACCCGGCCAGAAAAGGGGCCCAGAAAATGTTGCAGTTAAAATGCCGCGAGTACCTGGCACAGCTTTCGGCAAAGGCCGCGTCGTCCGTATGTATTTCACGCAGGCCCGGCATTATGGAGTACAAAAAGCCCACGCTTTGCAAGCCCTGCGCGGTATACATAAAATTGAGCATGCTGCTGCGCATAAGGCAGCGTCTGTAGGTTTTTGCGGATAATATCCCTTTCATTTCTCACCTGCCGCCAAGCCTGTTTACGCAGATGCCTTTTGAGCTTGCGCCCGCGCCGGAAAGCCTGTTTGTTTCGCGCGCATGCCGCAAAGCGTATGCGGGGTTGAAATATATCATTTGCCCAAAAGGCTGTAAATCTCGTCAGTGTTCCAGCCTTGCGCGGCGTCTTTAACCTGCCGCGCAAGCTCGCGCGGTTTAAGGCTCCCGTCGGATTTTTCCTGCAAGGCGCGGGCCAGGCGCAGCACCTCGGTTTCGTCCATGCGCATACCGGCTTTGGGCGGGCCTACAAGCACTGTAAGCTCACCCAAAAGCTCTTCTGGCAATAGTTCCAGCTTATCCAGCGTAAGGAAAATGAATTCTTCGTAAGTCTTGGTTAGCTCGCGGGCAATGCAGGCCTCACGCGGGCCGTACAGGCCGTGTAATAGCTCCAGCGTCTGGCGGAGCCTGTCTTTACGCTCGAAAAATATTATGGTGGCTTCCAGCCCCGCATAAGGGGCGAAAAACTGTTTTTGCCCGCCCGCCTTACGCGGCGGAAAGCCCAAAAATACAAAGGGCTGCGGGGGAAGGCCGCTGGCGCAAAGGGCCGTGAGCGGGGCGGAAGGGCCGGGGAAAGGGCGCACTCGCACGCCAGCCTCGCGGCAGGCCCGCACCAGGCGGTAGCCGGGGTCGGAGAGCAGCGGGGTGCCAGCGTCGGAAACCAAGGCCAGGTTGCGGCCTTGGGCCAGCTCTTCCAGCAGGGCTGGTATGCGGCCATCTTCATTATGCTCGTGCAGGCTGGAGAGGCGGGCGGCCTTAAGGCCGCATTGGGCCAGCAGCAGGCCGGTGCGGCGCGTATCTTCCGCCAGCACCATATCCGCCGCGCTTACGGCCTCACGGGCGCGGGGCGAAAAGTCACCAGGGTTGCCAAGGGGTGTTGCCACCACCCAGAGCTCGCCCTGTTCCGCATTCTTGGGATAAGGTGAGGACATTCTCAAAATGCTCCAGCTTGCAGGTGTTATCTGGGTAAATTACCACGCACAGCAAATCCACGCGGCAGGGTTTGTGCCAAAGGCCGTGCTCCTGCATGTACAGATTTACGGCCTTGAAAATTTTTTGGCGTTTGGCCGCAGTAAAGGCATCCTGCGGGGCAAAGGCCGAATTTGGGGCGTGGGTGCGGGTTTTTACCTCGGTAAAAACCATGGTGTCGCCCTGCGTGGCCACTATATCCAGCTCCAGCCCGCCGTCGCGCCCGGCAGGCCGCCAATTGCGGGCTAAAATGAGCAGCCCTTTACCTTGCAGGTAAGCAGCAGCCATATCTTCGCCGGTCTGGCCCGTGGCCAGATGCCGCGCTGGTGGGGTATTACGGCTTTGCATGCGGCCATAATGCCTTTTGGGGCTTGGGCTGGCAAGGTAAAAATCCGGATACTGCTGATGGGAATAGGTGGTTGGCATGCTGTATATGAAGTCAGCCATTTGTTTTTATACCTACTGCATAAATAGCTCGCCACGGCGCAATCGCGATTGACTACCCCTATCTTATGCGTTACCGCTCGAAAAACGGGACAATTGCCGGTATCTGGCCAAACATCTAAACGAATGGCAACCATATGAAAACAAAAATTCTTTTTCTCGCCACTCTCATGCTCGTTCTGACTGTATGTAACGCCCATTCAGCGTCAAGTTACTATGGCAAATGGTCAATGGTTACTATTGAGAACGATGTTCCAATTATTCTCCACCCGTGCGACGCCCAAAATCGGGAGATTATATATGAAGAGGGTTTACTTGTGGATATTTCGGGGCAAGAGGAGATATCATGCCGGGTTATTTCGTCTTTTAGCAAAGACGGCAGAACATTTGTCGAGTTGGAACCCGGCTGCAACTATGCGGATACCCTTTCGTTTGAAGTTGCCGGAGACGATTTGCTTAAATGGGACTTATACCATGGCCTGAGTTTTCTATACACCAACCACCCGGAAAATTACGAAATAGTGCAGGAGGAGTGCGAGCAGGAGTTTCTCACTTCTTATATCCGGCCGGGTGAGCCGTTGCAGCAGCGAGAAATTTATACCGACGAGGTAGAATACGTTGAGTATAACGACCAGGGCGATTACGCCTTTTTTGTCGTGAAGAAGGATGGCGAGAGAATTGTCATGCTCGACGCCTATTCCGACAAAGATGGCTACCCCGCATGGATTCGTGGCGATTTGGTGGAAGTGCAATGGAATATGGATAGTTGGGATACGGATGAGGACCAGGACGAAGAATTTTCGCAAATCAGGGAGCGGGCACTAAGCATAAACAAGCTGGAAGACGGCAAGCTTGCGCGCTTCAGGGTCAGCCACCCAGAGCCTATTCCTTTTCACTACGAAACCGGTCTGGATTTTTCAGATGATTTCCTTATCAGAATAAGGGACGCGGTGGAATACTACCTTGCCAATTCCACACAAGAGTTGGTGCTGGCTGCTCTTGACGACCCCTCGGCCAGCATAGGCTATTCCATTGAAGAAAAAGAGCGCCATGAAACACTGTACTATGTTATAGGAATTTACAGCGATTTCGAGAACAGGACCAATGTTTTTCAGTGGCTTTACCTTAGTGACGCCGAGCGGGCCCAAATGTACGAGCGCGATCCGCAGCGCGGCACTCTGGTTGAATTTGGTGATTGGTAAGCTTAAATATATTGGAATACTTCTAAATACTGTAACATCATAAAATATCACAGTATCTTTTACAGGTGGAAAACGGCGTTTCAATGCCTCAGGCATCGAAACGCCGTTTCAGATTTATGGCAATACCTTTAAAAAAGCGAGGCTTGTTGCATTACGGGCTTTTCAGGACCAAAGCTCAGGCGATGTTGCGGGCAGGGGCCAAGGGCGGCCAGTTTTTGCATATGCAACTCGGTACCGTAGCCTTTGTGCTGGTCAAAGGCATAATCCGGGTAGCGGCGGTGCAGGGCCAGCATAAGGGCGTCGCGGTGAGTTTTTGCCATAATGGAAGCGGCGGAAATGGCCGGTATAAGGCTATCGCCCTTTACAACGGCAAACTGGCGCGGGGGCGCGGCCAATATGAGGCGCTGCCTGGCGGCCTGCCATTGCGGCAGGGGTATGCAGTGCTGCCCGTCTACGAATAAAGGCAACTCCGCCGGGTCGGGCAAGTCAAAGGCGCGGACTGAAATAGCCAGACGCAACGCCGCCAGCACGGCCCGGCTCATGGCTCTAAACGTCGCGTTAAGTATGTTAACCTGGTCTATTTCAGCAGGTTTGGCCTGACCCACGGCCCAAATCAAGCCACTTTGCCTGATGGCGGCAGCCAGTTTTTCCCGCTTGGCCGCGCTCAGCTTTTTAGAATCAGTCAGTCCGGCAAGCTCGGGGACGGCCGCAAAGTCAAAACCCGGCGGCGCCAGCACGGCTCCGGCTGTTACCGGCCCGGCCAGACACCCGCGTCCGGCCTCATCCACGCCAAGGTGCCAGCCGCGCAGGCGGGCGGCCAAGGCAGGAGATATTTGCGGCAGGCTGCAGCCGCTGGATTTTTTTTGTGGCGTGTTATATTGATGCATGGGCGCACAATAGCCCCAAGCGCTGTTTGCCACAAGCCGTAAAATTTGCGGGCACGGAGGGTTTTGTTTTGCATATTATACACATTAACGACATTCACGGCTTTATACGTGAAGAGGGCGAAGCCATAGGCTACCCCAAAATCGCCGGATTTATAGAATCCTTCAAGGCCGAGCACCCCGATACCCTTGTGCTGGACGCCGGAGACGCCTTTAACGGCAGCGGCTATGCCTCTTTTGACGAGGGGGAGAGCGTGCTCTCGCTTTTGAATACCCTTGGCCTTGACGCCATGTGCGCTGGCAACGCCGATTTCGCACTTGGCCGCGCGCGCTTGTTGCAACTGGCCTCCAAAGCCAACTTTCCAATTCTGGCTGGCAATATCATAGATGCTGACGGCAAAAGTGTTTTGCCCGGCAGCGCCACCGTTACGTTGCCCAGCGGCTTGCGGGTTGGCATTGTGGGGCTAACCACGCCGCGCGTGGGCGCAAGCTCGGGCCTTGCCAGCATTCCGGCGGTGGAAGCAGGGCAACGCCTGGTAGACGGGCTCAGGCCGCATGTGGATATTATTGTGGGCTTGTTCCACCTTGGCGATACGGCCATGGATATGGATAACAGCCTGCTGGCGGCTCGGGGCATAAAGGGGCTGGATGTGATTATAGACGGGCACAGCCATACCTTTTTGCCGGAAGGGCGCGTGGAAAACGGCGTGCTCATAGCCCAAACCGGCGAATACAGCCGTAACATAGGCCTGGTGGAACTGGAGCTGGAGGAGGGCGGGGTTAAAGCGGCCAGGGCCGTGCTGCTGGATAAAACTGCCCTTGCCCAAGTGCCGGAAAAAACCGGCACGGCAGCCTGCCTGCAAGGCGTGTGTGAGCTGTGCGAGCCGTTTTTTACCGAGGTTGTGGGCAGCACCGCCGTGCGCCTTAACGGAGTGCGCAACGATTTGCGCCTGGGCGAAACCAATATGGGCGACCTGTTCGCCGAGGCCATGCGCCAAAAGGCCGGAACGCAAATTGCCTTGAGCATTGCCGGAATAATAGGCGGTGATTTCAAGCCCGGCCCCCTTACACGGCAGGATTTGCTTAATATGGTGCGGGCCAACGGCAAGGTGTGCAAGCTTGCCGTGAGCGGCGAGGATATTTTGGCCGTGCTGGAAGCCGGTGTTTCCTCATACCCCACCCCTGCCGGAACATTTTTACAGGTGGCGGGCCTAAGTTTCTGCTTTGATCCGCAACCAGGCGGAAAGCGCGTGTTTAACGTAAAGGTGGGTGAGGCCCCGCTTGACCCTGCCGCCCGTTACAGCATAGCCACGCTGGAAATGATGCGTAAATTTCCGGGCCTTGATAAAGGCGTGCCCGAAGGCGACTTCGGCTTTATACAGGATGTTCTGGAAGAATACATACGCGCGCATAGCCCATTGGCCTTGGTTCCTGACGGCCGCATCAGCTTGTGCGTTAAGCCAAAGCCTTAGCCGCGACGGCTCCAGCTTTTATGCTTGCCGCATCTGCAAAACGACGGGTACCTGCTCACCTGACGGTCTGGGTTGCAGGCCGGTCTGAATTTTGTCCAGCCCGGCATCAAGAATGCCCAGCAAGGTTTCCGCCTCTGCCGGGGTGTGTAGCAAAAAGCCCTGCACTGTATCGACCTTAAGCTTGCGGCAAAATTTCAACTGGGTTTCGGTTTCCACCCCGCTTACGCAAAGGGCCTTGCCGGACAAGCGGCAGAGGTGGACCACCATTTCCATAAAGTGTGCCGTAAACTCGTCTTCGTGCGCGTACAGGTATATGGGCGACAGCTTTATTTTATCCACCGGCAGGTTGCGCATGTTTATGAAAGAGGCGTTACCTGACCCGAAGTCGTCCATAATAACACGTATGCCCATGTTGCGCAGTTCCTGACAATGCGCCAGCATAATTTTGCGCTGCTCCATGGCCAGGCCCTCGTTTATGCCTATGAACACATTTTCATACTTTACGCCGGTAGATGCCAGCAGCGAGTTTATGTGCTGTACAACGTTTTTATCTTTAAACCGCACGGCTGAAAAATTTATGCTTATGTTAAAATCCGGACGCCCGCTTTCGTTAATGCGTTTGCACAGCCCGGCGGCCTTGCGCAGCACGTGGTCGCCTATGGGCACTATTAGCCCCAAATATTCGGCAAGGGTTATAAACTCGCTGGCCGGAACAAGTTTGCCGCTATCATCGCGTATGCGCAACAGCGCTTCGGCCCCCAGCATGGCCCCGCTTTGCAGGCTGTAATACGGCTGGTAGAGTATTTCTATGCCGGCGAAATCGTTGCTTATGGCTTTGCGCAGCATGCTTTCCATGGCCGATCTGCTCACAGCGTCGCCATCCAGCCCCTCAGTGTAATAGGCATAGTTGTTCTTACCGCTTTTTTTGGCCTGATACATGGCTATATCGGCCTTTTTAAGCAGAGACTTGGCGTCTTCATGCCTGGCTATAAACTCTACCACGCCTATGCTTAAAGAGCAGTGAAACTCTTTGTCCAGCGCCTTCCACGGGCTTTTGGCGCGCTCCAGCATGCCGTCAAGATATTCCGGCACCTGCATGCCGTTGGAACTATCCACAACAATAACAAACTCGTCGCCGCCAAGGCGAAAAACCTGATTCTTGCCGGTATATGTTTCCGTAAGATATTTGGCGAAAGATTTAAGCACGCCATCGCCATAGTCATGCCCGAAGCTGTCGTTTACTATCTTGAAGTCGTCCAGATCGATGAAGAATAAATAAAAGGGCGAGTTGACGCCGCGCCGCTCATTTACCAGACGGCTGAGGGTTTCGTCGCATTGGTGGCGGTTGGGCAGGCCGGTCAGATAGTCGGTGTAGGCCTGTTTTTTAATGCCGTCTTCATAGTGTTTATGCGCGGTGCTGTCATAGCAGTGAATCAAATGCACCATGCGCCCGTCAACCCAAGGTGAGGGCTCTTTGCTTATGGACAGCCACTGGTTCTGTTTTTCAAGGTACACCTCATAAAACAGTGTTTCCGCCCATAAATCGTTACTACACTCAGGGTCTACGGCAATTTCAGGTTTTACCTGGTTTTTTTCATTCAGCAGTATAAACTCGTCAGCATTTTTACCTATGCAATCCATGCCGAACACTGAGCGGAAGGCGTGGTTGGCAAAGGTTATGGCGTTGTTTTTCGGGTCCACTGCATAGATATACGCGTCAATATTGTTAAGAATGGCCTCGCAACTGCGTTTGGTACGCAGAATTTGCTCTTGGTTTTTCAAACGGCCCAGCACGGTGGAAAGAAGCCTGGAGGCGTTTTTGAGAAAATCCAGAGTGGGGCCATCCCAACGCTTGCGCGCCTCGCTGCAGCAAAAAATGATACCGCCGCTTTGTTTGCCCTGACTGTAAACGGGCATGGCCACCAGGGCCGTAAGGCCGTGAACATCGGCAAAATTGCTGAGATCGCCAGATTCCTCCCCTGCATTCATAATAAGCAGCCCGTAATTTCTCAGGCTTTGGTCCAGCTCCGCCAGCGCCGCCTTGGCCGCGCCGCTCTGCGTTGTTCCATCCGTCACATTTTGCGGATTTTGGCCGAACCACTCGCGCATGACCACGTTATCGCTGTTTTCTTCGCTATGCTCATACAGAATGGTGCGGCCAAGCTTGGCAAATTTGCCCACACATTTGAGGATAACGTCACAAGATTCTTCCATGGGCACATTTTGCAGGGCCAGCAACATTTCGTTGGTGGCAATGCTGTGCTCAACATGCGCGCGCGAATAAGCCTTTTCAATATCTCCATCGGTCAGGCGCAGCAAAATGCCGCTGATTTTCTCAATATTGTCCCCGGCATCGCGGGTGATATGAGAGTATTCTTTTATCCAGAACACTTCCCCGGCGGGGTTGACCAGGCGGTAATCCAGCCTGAATGTGGTAAGTTTTTGGGCTATGTAGGTATGCCCCAAGCGCAGGGTGATAGGGCGATCTTCCGGGTGCAGAAAATCATCCCAGTGCGCGTCCGGCGCAAGCAAAGTATCGCGCTTGAAGCCCATTTGCTCTATGTTTTCCGTAATGGAAAGCACCTGGCGCCGTTGCCCGCCATATGAAAACGTAATGCTTATAAATGGCTGGTTTTCAAGTATTTGCGCGTAGCTTACAGTATGCTTTCTACTCATTTCGGGCTATCCAATATGCGTTACAGTACCGGCTTGAGGTGTGAAAAATGTCGGAGCAACGTTGCAATGGTAAAAATCGCTTGAAACTATATAATACCCACATTAAAGCCGAGGCCGCTGTTATGCAAGTGCTTTTGTTTCCAATATCCCAAATGCGCCGGTTGTTTTTAATGCGAAACGGTTATTATAATAACCAAGCGCCCGTGTGCCATGTTTTATATGGCGATGGCCGCCACGCCTGGAGCGATCATAGTCTTTTCGGCATATCTTGAGGGTATCAATAGTCTTTTGCAAGGCGCGGCCTGGCCATAAAAAACGGCAGAGCAGGCGATAGTTCTAGCTAATTTCGGAGCAAGCTGGTACAGACTTGCGTTAGAGCGGTTGTGCGCCAAGCTTTACGCGCATTTTATCCGCTTTTGATTTGTGGAGTGCGCAAGTGGCCGGTAACGACGCGATAAAATCAAAGCCGATATATAACTACCTGCTGGTGCAAACCTTTTTGATGGCGATTGCCTTGCAGGGCTGGAGCGCCCTGTACAATAACTTTGCCGTAAATATGGCCGGGCTTAATGGCGAGCAGGTTGGCCTGGTGCAGTCAGTGCGCGAGATACCAGGTTTTTTGTCCGTCACGCTCATTTTTTTGCTGGCCTTTATTTCAGAAATGCGGCTTATGTCGCTGTGCGTGGTGGTTATCGGTTTTGGCGTCGCTTTTGTGGGATTTTTTCCCAGCCTTACGGGCATTATTTGCTGCACCCTTATCTCGTCGGTGGGTTTTCATTACGCCGAGGCCATCAACCAGTCGCTCACCCTGCAACATTACTCCATTACGGAATCGCCCATTATCATAGGCGTGTTGCGTTCCGTTACCGCCGCCGCCAGCTTTGGCATAGGGCTGGCGCTTTTTTTGCTGGCGGATACGGTACCTTACCACGGCCTGTTTCTGCTTTCTGGTGCCGGCTGCGTTATTGGCGGCATTTGGGGGCTTACCCGCAAAACCATTACCGTGCCGGGCATGGTGCAGCGCAAGACCTTTGTGCTGCGCAAACGCTACTGGCTTTTTTATGTGATGACGCTTTTTTCAGGGGCGCGCCGCCAGATTTTTATGGTGTTCTCCGCTTTGCTGCTTATAGAGCGTTTCGGCTTTACCCTGCGCGAAATGGCCCTGCTGTTTCTGGTAAACCATCTGGTAAACTGGGTTCTCAACCGTTTTATAGGCAGAGCCATTAACTCTTTTGGCGAGCGCAGGCTGCTTACGGTAAAATACCTGGTGCTAATGTGCATATTCGCGGCCTATGCCTTTAGCGAGAGCCGCATTTTTGTAACTCTGCTGTATGTGGCGGAGCAGTTGTTTTTTAACTTTACCGTCGCCATACGCACCTTTTTTCAAAAGGTGGCCGTAAGCGACGATATTGCCCCAACCATGGCCCTTGGCGTGACCATAAACCATGTGGCCGCCGTGGTGGTGCCCTTTGTGGGCGGTGTTTTGTGGATGTATAATTACCGCTTGCCCTTTTACATGGGTATGGGATTTGCACTTTGCTCGGTTATTGCCGTGCAGTTTATTGATCGTCATATCGCCTTGGGCGCAACAGCCCCGGCGGTGGACAAGACCTAAGGTTTAATTGATGCCCGAAAAAAAGAAACGCTTGTTAAGCGCGAAGAAAAAGTTGGCGCTTTCTTTGTTGGTTCCGTTTGTGCTTTTGCTTGGCTATGTTTACGTGTCACATTTATATTTGCCCGTTGAGCGATCTGGCCCGCGCGAGCAGAACGAGCCCGCGGCAGTGGAAGACGATTTGCTGCCGGAAAGCGCCGGGGCGGGAGAAGGTCAAAGCGCCGAAGCTGAGGCGGAGGTGGAATTGCCGCCTGAGCTGGAGCAAGATTTGGCTCTGGTGCATGGCGTAATCGCGCGGGGCGATACTGTGGGCAACCTGCTGCAGGCCTGGCTTACTGTACAAGAGATAGGCGCTTTGGACGCCGTATGCAAAAGTGTGCACCCGCTGCAGCAAATCAAGATTGGGCAGGATTACGTGGTTGTAACCAAAGACGAGGCCTTTGTCAGTTTTGAGTACGAAATAGATGACGACCACAAGCTGGTGGCGTCGCGCACGGAAAACGGCTTCGCCGCCCAACTGGTGAATATTGCATACGATTTGCAGTTGCACCGTGTATCCGGCGTAATCAGGAGCAATCTGTTTAACTCCATGACCGATTGCGGCGAGAAGCCCGCTCTGGCCGCCGCTCTGGCTGATGTGTTCGCCTGGGAAATAAACTTTATACGTGATCTGCGCGAGGGCGACGAATTTTCGCTGCTGGTGGAAAAACGCTACCGCAATGGCGAGTTTAAAGGCTATGGTAAGCTGCTGGCGGCCTTTTTTGACAACCAGAACAACCATTACGAGGCCTTTTTGTTTCGCGATGGTGTTGGGCAATCGCAATATTACACCAGCGACGGGCAAAGCGTGCGGCGCGCCTTTTTAAAGGCCCCGCTTTCATTTACACGCATCAGCTCCGGCTACAGCCATAACCGCCTGCATCCTGTAACCATGGACTGGAAGGCGCACCCGGCCATAGATTACGCCGCCCCCACCGGCACGCCCGTTAAAACTGTAGGCAAAGGCACTGTATCCTACATGGGTTACAGCAAGTCGGCGGGAAACTACATAACAATTGAGCATCTTAACGATTATCAGACCATGTATCTGCATCTTTCAGCCTTTGCCAAGGGCCTGCGCAAGGGCGACAAGGTGGTGCAGGGTCAGGTTATAGGCTTTGTGGGCAGAACCGGTTACGCCACAGGCCCGCATCTGGATTTTCGCATGAAAAAGGAAGGCCGCTACATCAACCCGTTAAGCATAAGCTCGCCGCGCGATACGCCTGTTTCACAGCCGGAGTTTCCATCGTTCCAGCAGCAGATACGCCTGTACATGGATTTTATGGAAGAAAAAAAAGAACTGGCCGAGTACCGCCCGGAAGAATTGAAGATTTAGGCACTGCCGCGTTTTGGCCGGAATCCGTTTTTTTGCACCGGAATAATTAAAAATTTGATTGCGGCTGACTTTTTGTGTGCGTATAAAAACATTTTATTTCAACCTGTTATGTTAGTTACGCACAACTGTTCAAAACATTGCGCACAAAGTAAACAATAATGAGTAAACAAGAATACGAAACTGAAGTTCTGCGCGGCATGGGCGAGTTGGGCAAGAGCCGCTCGCAAAAAAAGCGCGAGAGCACGGCCATGCAGCAAATGGGTGAGGAACTGGCGGCTCTTGCCACAGCCGCGTTGGAAGCGCTAAATTTGCCAGGCGAGCTTTTAGGCGCTGTAATGGACCTGCGCGGCATAAAGTCGCATGAGGCCAGACGCCGGCAAAACCAGCTTATAGGCAGGCTTATGCGCGAGCTGGAGCCGGATGAGGCTGAACGCATAGCCCAAGCCCTGCGCAATTTTTATAAGCAGCATGAGGCTGAGACAGCCTCCTTTCACCAGGCGGAAGAATGGCGCGACGCTTTGGTTGACCCAGACACGCGCGAAAAAACGCTGGCCGTAATTCAAGCCGCCCATCAGGCTGCCGAGCCAAAGAAAATACGCCATTTGGCCGCATCGGCCCAAGCCGAGCGGGAAGGCGGCAAAAGTTCCAAAAGCTACCGCGAATTGTTTAAATACCTGAAAGGGTTGTAGTTAAAAATGTGGAAGCGGCCATGCCGCGCCGGAAAGATAGGGGCTAGCAGCCCCTATCTTATTATGGTTTCAGCCTGTTGAGCGAGTAATACGAAGCGAAACCATAATGGGGCATATATAGCCTGTTATTGACGCCGTTACGCCGCTTCCATATTTACTTTACTTCCGGCATGGAAAACCTTTCTTTTATAAATACCACCGCCAGCACCAGCGCCAACCCCCATAGCCCCACATACAACATAAGGGTGTTGCCGTAGGCTCTTTGCACTTCCGCAAGCTCAAGCGCCGCCATGCCGTTTTCTCCGGCAAATACCTTTAGCATGCCGCCCATGAGCAGGCTGAAAATAGAGGCGGCAATGGGCCAGAACATGCACACGCAGCCCGTGCCCGTGCCGGTAATCTCTTTGGGCAGGTTGCGGCTGATCAGGCTCATAACGCAGGTGCTGCCGCCGGCCCCGCAGGCGGATATAGCCATAATGGAGGCCACCAGCAATACTGCGTGCAGCCTGCCCGCAAAAAAGGCCAGGCCGCAGCTTCCGGCCAGACCCACCACGGCGCAGGCTATAAGCACGCCGCGCCGCGAGTTAAAGCGGTCTGCCACGGTGCCGATGAGCGGCACTAAAAATAAAGCCCCCACGCCTTGCCCCAGCAGAATGCGTGAAGCCTCTATTTTGCTGAGGCCGTACGCGTCCATCAAATACGGCCCCGCCCACATGGTCATGAAAGAGAAAAAGGTGCCGCCAGCGCAAATGTACCAGACGGCCAGATACCAGAACTGCGACAGCCGGAATATTCCGGCCATGTTGCGGCCTATGGCGCGCAGGCTCTGGGCGGTTCCGCTTTTTGGCGCGGCCTGTGTTTTAGGCTTATCATCTTTGATGATCAAAAATATGGCCAGGCAGAGCGCTAGAATAAACAGGGCGGAAACGGCCAAGGCGTAACGCCAGCCGATGCTTATACTCAGGCGGGCCAATGGCTCCGAGGCCAGCAGGGTGCCTATGTTGCCCGCGCCCATAAATATGCCCATGGCCTGGGTGTAACGCTCCGGTGGGAAGTAGCGCGAGAGTATGGAGGCCACGGGCGGCACGGCGGCCAGGGTGAAGCCCTTTACAAAGCGCATGCCCACGGCGGTTTCCTGATTTGGCGAGAAAGCGAAGGCCAGTGTAGTTACAGCGGCCAAGCCCATAAATATGGCAAGGGCCCTACGTCCGCCTATGGCATCTGTAATCAGACCCGATGGCATTTGCATGATGCCGTAGGCCAGCAGGGTGGCGGAGCTGAACATGGCCACCTCCGCCGGGCTGATGCCGAAAGCTGCTTGCAAATCCGGCACCAGTATGGATGGGCAGGAGCGCAGAAAAATAGTGGCTATAAGGGTAAGGCAGCACAGCAGCAAGGCCGCGTATGCACCTGCCGCGGGTTTTTGGATATTGTTGGGCATGATGGTTCCTGCTTGCGACGTATGTTATTTCAGCTAACCCCGCGCGGATGGCCCTAAAAAAACGTTATTACGCGCCTGCCGTTCCGGACAATAGGTTTTTGCGCTTGGCGGAAGGCCTCAGGCATGGTTTTTATAGGTATTTACCGTTCCATATGCCGCAGTGCGGGCCAGTGCCGCTGGCGGCATGGGGAGACCCGCGCCTGGCGTTTTGCCGCGGCGCGGGCCTCCCTTGCAAACGCGGGTGTTACTTGCGGCTGTAATAAGCTATGCGTTCTTTGTAATAGTTGTAGAATTCCAGAGCGGCTTTTTCTTCTATGCCGCCCTCGACCATTTTCTTTAAGGAGATTTCAAGCATTGGCTTTTCCAATTGCTTTTTCCATCGTTCGCGCTCGGCATCACTCAGGGTTATTATTTCCGCCTTACCTTGCTGCTTAATCCATTCCAGGTCGGCTTTCGCTCCGTCCTCAAGGCTCTGGCCCACAATACCGGAGAATGCGAGGCCGGTGGAATCGTCCAGCGATTTACGCAGGGGCGCTGGCAGGGCCTCGTAGGTTTTGCGGTTTATTCCGGCCCAGAAGGGTGAGAGGGAAAGATCGCAAATGGTGTGGTAGCGCAGAATGTCCGTGAGCTTTTGCGAGCGCAGCGGGGCAATGGCCGTAATAAGGCCATCGGCCATGCCGCGCTCCAACGCCAGGTAGGTGTCGGCATTGGACTGCATCATGGGTATGGCGCCCAAAAGCTTTGCCATGTCCAGCGAGCCGGTGGTCCAGGCGATGAGCTTCATGCCCTTGAAGTCTTCCAGCTTGCGTATGGGTTTTTTGGTGGTATGCACCTGAACCAGGGCCGAAGACCATATGAACATAACCTTGATATCTTTTTGAAACTCGGGAAAATACTGCGGGTATTTATGCACCGCGTCGTACATGGCCATGGATGCAACGCGCGGCGATTTGCTGAGCATGGGCATCTGCCCCATTTCAGCCAGAATCATACGCCCTGTGTTGCGGGTAAAGGTGTTGCCGCCCATGTCCACCGCTCCGGCAGCCACGCTGTCCAATATTTCCGGCTCGGGGCAGATGGTGTTGGGCGGGAAGTAGGTTATCTCCAGCTTTCCGCCGGTTTTGTCGGATAGTTGCTTGATCCAGGGTTTGAATACATTGGTTACGGTGCTATGCCTGTCAAAATAAGCGGTAGTGAAGTTAAGACTGTATTCTCCTGCCGCCGCCGCCAAATGGGCGGGCAACAGGAGCAGGACTAGGGCCAATCCGCACATAATCATGCGTAAACGTTGCATAATTTCCTCGTGTATACAGGTTGCGGATACTGTGCGCCTTGGACGGCATTGTCAAAATGGTCTTTTTGCCCTCTGCCTGCGTCAAAAGCGCTTTTTATTTGACGAGGCACGTCTTGTGCCCGCCCCTTTGGGGCGCTCGCCAGGCTCGCGTCCAATTATGCTTTCCTGCATAATTGTAAGTCGAGTACAGTAAGAGTACACTCCTTCAATAAAAAGACTTTTTCCTTGCCAGAGAGCAAAAATTCTCCTTTTGCCAATACCGTCCCGGCGTTACGGGCCATGCAGGCGCACGGCGTATGCCTTTTGGGTTGAAATGTGTACTATTCAACAGCGCCTTTGTTTCGCTCCGGCCGTTTTCAGGTGGCTGGTCAAGAACCGGTGCTGAAAATATGACCGGAGGCTGAGGTTGTTTACTATTAAACGGTTGCGCCAAGCGGCGGATATGACAGATTAAATGTGCCCCATGTATTCAAATTGCAGGTTAATGGCTCATACCACCTTCAAATTGATAACCATTTAACTCTAATGGCGGGGTCAAGGGGTGGCGAAATAGCACTCCAACGGTCCCGCCCCCGCATCATTTTCCCGCCAAAAACCGTTGCGCTTGCGCAGTACGGGCTACACTTGCAGGCCTGGGCGAGCAATTTTGCAGGAAAGCAAAATTGGACACCGGAGCGGAGCTATGGCGCCCCGCAGGGGTTAGGAGCAGGAAGCGCCGAATCACGCCCAGATTTAATAAATCTGGCTTTATCCGCTTTGCCTTTTATCTTATTCGTACAGCCATTCACCCTGGGCGCGGTAGAAGTGCGCGCGCGAGTTGTCGGGCGTGCAGGTATCAAGCCGCACACTGCCGGTAGCGGGCACTTTTACAGCGGTTTCCACTGGTTTTGCGCGTTGCGGCACCCAATCGTAGGGGTAGCGGAAAGCGCGGAAGGTGAAAGCGCCTGGGTCGGCAAATTCCCACACTATTGCGCCCTTGGGGTTTACCTCGAACACGCGGCCGCCCACGCATTCGCAAATAAGGGTGTTGCCGTTGGGCAGGCGCTGGGCGCTGGAGCAATAGGGGCTGAAAAAGCGGATCATGGCGCGCACGATGGGGTCCGGGTGGTCGCCGTACTGCCAGACCAACTCGAGGGTAACCGGGTTTATTTCCAGCACGCGGGAATACCAGCGGCGGGTGTGGTACACGCCGTCGAAGCTGTTGGGGTTGGAGTTGCCGAAAGCCGCTTCGCCGCCGTTGTCGAAAATAAGCACGTTGCCTTCGCCGGGCAGGCCTTTGGGTATGATGTGCACATGGTGCTGCCCTATAATGGTGCCTATTTTGGCCAGGCGCGGGTCGCTGGAATAATCTGGGCCTATTTTCCAGACTATCTCCTTGGTTTTTTTGGAGATGATGAAAGAGGTGTTCCAACTGCGTATGTCGACAATGATGTTGTCCGGATGGAAGCGCTGGTCGCCCTGGTCGTACCATTTGTTGGGGCCTACATAGGCGCAGTTGTTGAAGTAGGTTTCCTTGGTATAGTTAACGGTGGTCATGGGGCGCGGGTTGCGGCTGTAAACGGCCCTTGCTATTTCGTCAAAGCCCAGCTCGTACCAGTGGTCGGTAAGCAGCCAATCCCACACTATATTCCCGTCTATATCCACTTCAATCAGCCAGGTGTCGGCTATTTCGTAAGGGGTAATGTCGGGGCGCTTCACCATTTTGGTGGAGTTCATGAGGGTGCGCCCCTTGGGGTCGGGCAGTTGCCCCGGCGTATAGTAGCCGGTTGGGCTGCCGGAGCGCTGGTAGTCATGGTGCTGGCGGGCGGCGCGTATTGTTTTGCCGTCGGGCGTGGTCATGGTTTCGACGTTGTCAAACTTCCAGAGCAACTTGTTGTCGAAATCCACGTGGATAAGGTCGATGTGGTCGTGCCGCTGGCCGGGGGTTGGGCCGGTGCTGCCCATAATGCTGCCGTCGGGGAACATTATGTTATGATAGCCGCCGAACACGCCTTCCCATTGCTGGACGATGCGGCCGTTCATGTCTATGAGCATGGCCCCTTTGCCGGTGTGCAGGGTGCAGGAGGGAATAAGGGTGTAGCCGTTCCAGCTTGCGTCGGGGTCGTAGCGCAAAACGCCTGTAAGGTTGACTGATTGAGGCATGATGAACTCCTTAAAACGGTTGTATGTGGCAAATCCGGCCGGGATTTGAAAAATTCCATTTACGACGTGCCGCCCTTATGGGCTACCGACGAAAACAGAGCTTTTCAGATTGCCGTGGCTGCCACCGTTTCGGGTGTCGGTCGTCTCCGGCGTTGGCCATGGCCTGTGCCGGACGGCTTTTACAATCATGCCTGTGTCGGTTGCTACACGTCTTTTTTTCTCAGTTCGCGCAAATGCATGTAAACGGTGCCGGGGTTCAGTTCCAGCTTGCGGCTTACCTCGGCCACGGCGTCGCGCAGTTGAAATACGCCGTGTTGTTCCAGCTTTTGCACTATAAATCTGACCCGTTCGCGTTTTTTCAGGCCTTTTTCAAAGTTGGCCTCGTGCTCGAAACGGGTGACATATTCTTCAATCAGCCCTTCGGGGCTGCCGCCAAACACCATTACGTTATCCTGCCCGTTGTTTATGGGAGGGTAGTTTTCCTGCATAAAGTCCGCCAGGGGCATTTCCAGATTAAGACCTATGGAAAGCGTGCCCAGGCAGCGCCCGTTGGGGTTGAGCAGGGGTATTACGGCGGATTTGATCCTCTGCCCCTTGGGGCCTCGCGGGTACTGGCAAAGGTGGTTTTCTCCCTTGGCCAGAATGCCGTTTATTACCCTTAGGCCGTGCGCGGTTATGGGCGTGCCCACCTTGCGGCCAGAAACGTTGGCGTTGTAAGAGGCTATTACCGAATGCGCCGGGTTTTCCAGCGAGTTTAGCACCACCTCGCAGTGGCTGCCCAGCATGGCCGACAAGCCCGGCAGCGTGGCCGCCACCAGGCCAAGCAGGTGGTGGTCTTCATCGCTGAAAGGCTGGCCCAGGTAAAAAGGGGCGCTCCGCTCAAACTCCTTGAAATCGTTAAAGTCATGCTCCCTTTTGCTTTCCACTATTGGTTTCGCTGGGGACGGCTTTCTTTTCATCGCTTCCTCTTTTATAAAAGTTTAATTAAATTTATTTAATTTTCAAGATCAAAATTGAGATAAAAATAAAAATATTTAATTTAAAACCGTAAAATTTTGCTAACAACCAGATTTTTAATGAAATAAATTTAAAAGTAAACTTAAAAATATTTAAGTTTACGCGAAAAAAAATGGTGGTTTGAAGGCAGGTTGGATTCATGGCCGAACGGCTGGCAGGCGGCGGCGTATAAGGTATATTGCGGCGTACCCGCTAAGATCTGTTTTTTACCTGAGGGTGGAACCAGGGCTATTTCAGAGGGGTAGAATTTTTTCAGTCTGCTTCTTGAAACAGCCCCATGCCGCAGCCCAGGTCGAGAATGCGTATGCCTGGTGAAATGGGGAGGAAATTCGCCAGTTCTTCCGTAATGCGCATGGCATTTGGGCCCATCATCGTATGCTTAAGAAATTCGCTGTCATAATTGTTGGTAAAAGGCGTGTTCATATTCATTATTCTCATATTCCTAATAATTTAAAAGCATAGGTTAAACGGGCCTGGCCGCCTCGCGGGGATTTGGGCGGAGCCAGATATGGCAACGCTGTTCTAGGCCGTTGCGTCTTTGACTGCGCGAACAACCCGCAGATAAGCCAGAATAAGAGGGTGCGGTTTTTGCGGGGTGGAGGATGCCTGCGGCTGAAAAAGCGTTGCTACATAAAACGGATGCTCAGGCAGCTCCAAAATGCGGGCCGCGCCTTGCTCGTCAACGCCGGATATTTTGAAGCCCCCTGCATCCAGAGCCAGTTCTTTTTTCCGGTTCAGGCCAAAGCGGCAGTTGTGGGTTTCCATCACCTCGTTTTGCCCGTACCAGGCAGCGGCTTTGGAGTTTGGGCGCAGCAGTATTTTGCCACGCGCGTTTTGCATGGGCAGGGCCAGAGGCACTATGAGGTGGTCTGGCGCTTCAGGCGCGTCTTCGGCATGCAGGGCATCCGGCAGGCCTAGCTTGTTTTGGGCATATTCCATAGCCGCGTGCTGAAAGCCGCGTCAGGTGCCAAAGTAGGGCCGGCCGGCCTCACGGGCAAAGCGTATGGCGGCCATGGCCCCGGCTACGCTTTTGTATACCGCCCCAGGCGAGCCCCAAAAGCCGTTGTAGGCCGCACGCTCTTGCAGCAAGGTTTTTTCCAGCGGCAGGGTGGGCAGCCAACTGGTTTGCAGCGTCAGGCCCAGATGCGCCGCGCAGTGCTCCAGCGCGGACTGTGTGGCCGCGTGCGAGGGACGCTCCGGCTCAAAATCGCCTATAATGCCTATGTTGAGTGTATATTTTTGCATATATTTTTAATGCTTCGCGCTGCAAACAGGTTATGCGCCTTTGGCAATTCAGCCGTAGCCGTAAATATGCTCCAAAGCTTATGCGTGCTGATATGCGCTCACAGCTTGAGCCTGTTTTTGTTGCCGTAAAGCAAAACTTTCGAGCATATTGCAAGTATTAGAATATTTCATGGAGTATTTCAATGTATTGCCGCGACTGCCTGTTTTTTTTAAACGCTGGCAATGCCATGTGATAAATTGTATGGTTTGCCGGAAGCGGTGGCATTTTGCCGCTTGGGTCACTAAGGAGAAACACTATGAGCGATTTTATGGATATTTGCCTGCGCCGCCAGAGTTGCCGCAGTTTTACGGACAAAATGGTGGAGCATGAAAAACTTATACAATGCGTGGAGGCTGCCCGGCTTGCTCCATCTGGCTGCAATTCGCAGCCTTGGAGCTTTGTAGTGGTGGAAAACCAGCAAAAAGTGGCCGGAGTGGCCGAATGCGTCCATCAACTGGGCATTAACGGTTATATGGCTTCGGCCAAAGCATTTATCATAGTGTTGGAGGAGCATGCAGTACTAATGCCCGCCCTGCGCTGCATTTTTGATAGCCAATATTTCGCGCGTGGCGACTTGGGCGCGGCAGTGGTAAGCATATGCTATGAAGCCGCCAGCCAGGGACTGGGCGCGTGCATTTTAGGTATTTACGACCGCCCAAAGCTCTGTGAGCTGCTTGATATACCAACGGATAAACGCTTTGCCGGTGTAGTTGCCCTGGGGTACCCCGCCAAGCAGGAAATAAGGCCTAAGACACGGAAAAAATTGGAAGATATTGCAAGGTTTGTTTGACGCGCCTCTGGCATCCAAATTACTCAAGCCACAGCGGCCTAGGGGTTGTTGCTAAAAAGACGGATTTTGTTCCCTGGCAAGGAAAGCGCCGATTTTTGTCCAGGGATAGTACTCTGATGGTACAGCCCTGGACAAAAATCTGCGCTTGACGCAGCCCAGGGGGCAAAAGACGCTTTTTAGAAACAACCCCTGGTGCCGCTGCTAAACCACCAGCAAGGCGGGCGCACCCCGTATGTTTGCAGCAGAGGGAACACCTCCGCCGCGCCGCCTTGTTTTATTAATAAGCCGTTTTGCATCAGCAGAAAAACATCGGAAATATCCGCCGTCAAATCCAGGTCGTGTCCGGTTATCACTTGGGTTATTCCCGCCTGCTTGTTGCGCATGAGGGCTTGCCGCGTGAACAGGGCGGAGGGGTGGTCCAGCCCGGCAAATGGCTCGTCCAGCAGCAGCAAATCCGGTTGTCCGGCCAGGGCCGAGGCCAGGCATAACTTGCGTTTTTGACCGTGCGAAAGGGTATGGGGGGGCTGGTCCAAAAAATCAGCCAGCCCCATTTCTTGCGCCAAGTCCAGGGCCTTGGAGGCGGCTTCGGTATCGTGGGGGTTCAGGCCCAGCAGTAAATCTTCACGCGCCAGCGAGCCAAGTATGTAGGTATCGGGGTCTTGCGGCACCAAGGCGCATTTGCCGCGCAAGGGGCTGTTTTTTTCGGATATGCCCATGCCGCCAGCGCGCAACGTGCCGGAAGTTGGGGCATACACCCCGGCCAGCAGGGCCAGCAGGGTGGATTTTCCGCTGCCGTTCAGGCCCAGCAGATTATAAAGGCTGCCTTTTTCAAGCGTGAACGATATGGGGCCAAGAGCGTCTTTTTGCTCACCTTGGTAGCGGAAACACAGGATTTCCGCCGTTATGAGAGGCGTTGAACTCATAGCGGCAAAAGCCTGTGTGAGGCCAAAAAGCGGTAAACAGCCGAGGCGGCAAGGCACTTTAGAATACCACCAGGCAAAAATGGAGTTACGCCGGCGGCCATGGCCTTGGCCAGAGATATATCCAGCACTAACATCATTTGTAACGCGCCCATGGCCAAAGTTAGGGCGCTAGCCGCCATACAGTACAGCAGTACTTTTTTGGCAGGCTTTAGGGGCAGCCCCCCGGCCAGCCCGGCAATAAAGGCCGAGGGCAAAAAGCCGGTTAAAAAACCGCCGCTGGGTCCAATAAACACCGCCAGCCCGGCCTTGCCACCGGCAAAAACCGGCAGCCCTAAAGCCCCAGCAGCCCAGTAGAGCAGTATTACAACGGCCCCGCCGCGCGGGCCCAAAATAAGCCCAGACAGCAACACAAACAGGGTTTGCAGCGTAACCGGCACCGGGCTCAGCGGCCCCACCGGAATGGCTATAATGGCCCCAACCGCTATAAGCGCGGCCAAAAGCGCCGTCCACACCAGGCGGTGAATGGCTGTAAGGTTTACAGTCTGGCTCATATGCGTTTCTATTACTCTTGCAGTTTTTGCATCTTTGGTCTGCTTACACCAGGCAAAGCCAAAAGGTGTAAAATTACGGCAAGTCAACTTGTTAGTAGCGGCAATAAGCTCTGCCTTGCTTGCCGCGGGTGGTTTAACTTTACCGCGGCCCGGCCTTGCAGCCTTATGCCGGAGTAGTTTAGATATAAACACGGACGCCTAAAGTCAAATTGTTTGCAAAGGTTTTTGCTTTGCCCTAATGGATGTATGGCTAAACAATGCCTAGCGGAGCGCGGTATGGCGGGTTTGAGGAAGTTCCGAGCCATGCGGGGCATAGCGCGGTAATGCAAATTTGGGGCAAAACTCTCATTTTGCGCACGGATGCGGCAATTGCGGGGTGGATTTGCCCGCCGTCGGTTTCGGCAATTGCAAGGCATGGGCTTTTACGGCAAAAACAGGCAATTTAATGGCGAATATATGTTGAATACGGAAAAGAAAGATTTCGGGCTGGCTTTAGCCGAGCGCGTCCGCTGTGGACTATTGGGCGTTGACGCCCGCCTGCTGGTGTTTTTGTGCGCCGCTCTGGGCTTGTGCGCTTGGCTGCTGCCTTGGCAAGGGTTGGTGTTTTTCATGCCTCCGGCTCTTCTTGTTACTTTTACCGTCTGCAAAACTATGCCGGGGCTAGGCAAACTGGCGGCGGCCCAGGCCGGTTTCGCCCTGTTTTGGGCCTTGGGCTTTTTCAGCCTGCAAATGTGGGAGCGCCCTGGCCAGCCTTGGGAAACAGCCTTTTATTCCGTCATTTTCGGTCTGCGCCTTTACTGCATGCTGGCACTGGCTTTGGCGGCGCCTTTAAGCATAACCCCGCTGACTTTTGGGCGCGTGCTCACCTGGTATGTAAGCAAAATAGGCAAGGTGGAAGAGACTTTGCTGGCCCTGCCGCCGCTGCGCGGCAGGCTGCGCCCCCGCCTCGCCGAGCGGGCCTGGCGTTGCGGGCTGGCCCTGGCCGTAATGGCGGCCTTTTTGCCCCGCACTTGGCGCGGGCTTGCGGCCCTGCGCCAAAGCCTGCAATTGCGCGCGCCCTGCCTGTCTTTAAGGCGCAGGCTGTTTTTGCTGGCCTTGGCCGCTTTGCGGCTTTTGGGCACGCAAACCTGGGACATGACGCTTGCCATAGCCTCGCGCGACCTTTACCGCCCGTTGCCTTGGCAGTGGCGCGGCTAGCCAGCCACGCACAGCACCCGCCAAAGCGCGCGCCGCATATAACCCTTGGCGGGATCAGGCGGGCTCCGCGCCTTGGCGGGAGATGGGCAGGCGGAGATGGCAAAGCCGGCCGCCTGACCGCCGGAGGCATTACCGGCGCGGCCTCAGCCGCATCATCACATACCAATTACAGCGGAATGCGCGGGCTGAGGCATACCTCCGCGCCCGTATTGCTGGCGTTTATAAATCGTCGTGTTTGTGTTTCTGTACATCAATGGAATATTTTTATATGAGTATCAGCTTAGTTGCATACATTTATTGATTGGAGTTTTCGGCATGGTTATGCGCTGTATCAAATCCGCGAGTATTTTTTTGACGCTTTTGGCTTTGGTGGTTTTTGTTGGCCTGCACACAACCGTTTGGGCGGCTGAGGGAGCTGGCGAGGCGGCCTCGGCAAGTTTGGGCGAGATTTGGGCCGCGCGGGCTGGAGATTTGGATGCCATTGCGCAAGAGGCGGCGGAGTTGCAAGGCAATGCTGAGAAACTGGCCGGGCCGTTGGCCAATAACTTGCGTCAGGCGCGTGTGCGCTTTACGCGGCTTTCCGGCCTGTTTCAGGCTTCGCGCGGGCACCCCACGGAGCAACTTACCCTGGTACAGCAGATGCACGTTTTGCATGCGGAGGCGGTTGCCGCTGTAAGCCCGCTTGAAGCTATAGCCGCAGCCATGAACAACCGGTTGGAAGAGCTTAACCTGCAACAGAAAGACCTGAACACCCTTTCGCGCGAGAGCGCGGCGGAGGGGGTGAGCCTGCGCGCCTCTGGCGGGGCGGATGCTGGGCAAATGGCCGCTTATGCCAAGTCCCTTGAACAGGCCAAAAACCGCCTTGATGAGGCCTCGGCCCGGCTTGCCGCCATTTTGGGCCCAGCCAGGGCCAGCCTGGCCCGCATGGAACAATCCATAAACAATATGGAATCAAGCCTGTCCGATATATGGGGGGCTTATTACCTCAAGCCTTCCGGCGGCGATTTCGGCGCTGTGGCTTCAATTCCTGCTCAGTTGGCGGCCTGGGCTACATCCATGGGATCGCGCCTGGCCTTTGCCTACCCGCAAAGCGGGCCGGAGTGGCTGGAATCGCTAAAGCATTTTTCGCTGGTTGGTGTGGTAATGGCCCTGCTGGGTATTGCGGCGCTGCGCGGAGCCAGATTTTTGCCCCTGCGCTGGCATAGCGCCTGCGCCAGCGTTATTACTCATTCCTGGGTGCTGGCCGGGTTGGGCGCGGCCGGTTTGGCCGCATCCGTAAACAAATATGGGGGCGTATATTTTGGGCTTACGCTTTTGGGCGCGCTTTTGCTTATAGCCGGGGCGGGCTCCATGAGCTGGAGGCTGCGTCTGGCGCTACGGCCGGAGCCGCCGCGCAGGTCTTCGCCCGTAAACCGTTTATACCCTGCCGCGGCCTTGGGCGTAGTTATGCTGTTTTCAGACCTGCCCACGCAAATTTTGAATTTGGCCTGGGGCCTGACCATGCTGGTTTTTCTTGTCTGCACATACATGCGCTGGCGCAAGGCGCGGGCAGAAGCACTGCCGGGGCTGGAGCGTTTTTTGCACTCCTGTTCCTTTTTATTCGGTCTTGCTTCGCTGGCGGCGGCTTTGTTCGGGTATGCAAGGCTTTCCATTTTGCTGTTCATGGCGTTGTTCGCGCTGGTGAACATAATAACCATGGGCTCGGCCCTTATGGGGCTGGCTTCGATACTGGTGGATAAAAGGCTTGCGCCTGAAAAAACTCCCATGCTCAACGCCATGGGGCAGGCCTTGGGCGTGCCGCTGGCTTGGGTTATTGCCTCGCTTTGCGCCGTGCCGTGGCTTTTGGCCGTGCCGGGGGCGCGTTACCTGCTGCAAACCGCGTTGGAGACGGATTATACCGTGGCAGGGGCATCATTTGGGTTTTCCAAGCTGCTGGGCATAGTGTTGCTGTTTTTTATATTCCGCTCGTTTATCGGCTTGGGGCGTACCTCGCTGGAGCATTTGCCTGACAGAGTGCCAAATATGGAGCGCGGTGTGGTGCAGCCCTTGTCCGGCCTGCTTACCTATGGCCTGTGGGCTTTGTTTGCCTTGGTGGCGCTGGGTATGCTTGGCGTTAACCTTACCAGTCTGGCGGTGGTGGCGGGGGGCTTGAGCGTGGGCATAGGTTTTGGCATGCAGAATATCTTCAACAACCTTGTCAGTGGGCTGATGCTTATTTTCGGGCGCTCGGTGCTGGTGGGCGATGTGGTGGAGGTGGGCGGAGTAACCGGCACTGTAAAAGCCATAAGCATACGCTCCACCATTTTGGAAACTGTCGAGCGGGCGCAGGTGTTCATACCCAACTCCGCCATTATGTCCAGCCAGTTTAAAAACTGGACGCGCAACAGCCGCATGGTGCGGCGCAGCGTGGTGGTGGGCGTGGCCTACGGCACGGATACAGAAATGGTAACGGGTATTTTGCTGGATCTGGCCAAGGCCCAGAAGCATGTGCTGAAAACGCCGCCACCGGCGGTGGCCTTTACCAACTTTGGCGACAGCGCGCTGGAGTTTACGCTGAACGTGTTTGTGGATGATATAGATAACGGCCTGACTGTTATGTCCGGCCTGCGTTACGCCATAGATAAAGCGTTTGCCGGACGCGGCATCGAGATTCCATTCCCGCAGGTTACCATGCATACGCCGGGGTAAGGGCTTGTGACGGAATAAAGACATGGCGGATGAAGCCGGATTTATGGGATCTGGACTTATCCGCCATGTCTTTATTCCGCTGGCGCGGCAATATTGCCGCGCCAGCAGGGTGCTGTGCTATTTCACCAGGTTTGGCTCTTCAAGTATCTGGTACATTACCGCGCCTTCCACGTCTTGCGGCATGGGGTTGCCGGTGGCGTAACATATGGTGGGCACAATATCGGCCAGCCAGCGGGGGCGCGTGTATTTGAAGTTCTTTTTAATGTTCGGGCCGTGGAATATAAGCATGTTTTTCAGGCTGCCGCAGCCGGATTCGCCCGTGGGGAAGCCGTAGCCGTGCTCGGCCATGTATTCCGGTTTAAGGGCGTAAACCACGTCTCCGGCCTGCGCGCCGCCCATGCCGAACACTTTTGCGTCTTCGCGCCGCACTGCCAGCAGCACGGGGCGCTCGCCGGTATCTGGGTGTTTATAGTCCAGCAGGGCGTCTATAATCTGGTCGCGCACCTTCTCATAGTCTTTTGCCTCGACTATGCCGCCGGGGTATTTGTCCTTGAGGTTTACGTAAACAAACATGTAACGCTGCGGCACGGCCAGAGATTTGGTGACGTCCAGCTCATAGTTGTAGCCTTCGGTCTCTTCATAAATTTCCAGATAGTTCTCGTTCTTTTTGGGCTCGTAGTAGCATAGCCCCTTTGCTTTCAAGGCTTCGGCAGTATTGAGAATGGGGCCTATGGGCGTTGCGCCGTGGTCGGAACACAGGCATACCAAGGTTTCATCGCCCAAAATCTCCATAAGGCGGCCCAGCATGCGGTCTTCGCTTTGGTAGATTTTGCGCTCCATGTCATAGGCTTTTTTGCGCACAACCGGATCCTTGCTGTCCATGTCGGCCAGCCAACCGTGGTAGAACCAGTCTATTGGGTGGGAGTGCATGTAAAACAAGTCCCAGTCCGCATTGCCGCGCAGTAGGGAGGAGGCCACGGTAAACAGCCAATCCGCGTGCATTTCGGCAATTTCCACCACCGTATCCATATCGATAACGCCGTGAATGTAGGAGACAAGCCCAATATCGTTACAGGTGGTTACCTTTGAAAAATCTATGCTTTTTGCCGCTTCCGGCGGGTTTATGAAGTTGCTGCGCCCGCCTATGCCGGTAAGGTACAGCTTGAAGGTTTCGGCATCTTCATCAAGGGTAAGCAGCTTGCATTGGAAGACGCCTTTTTCGATGCGCCCGTCTTTCTCAATAACAAAATCATGTTCTATGGGGCCGCTCCACTGTCCTTTTTTGATGGTGAAAAGGGCTTTGGAATAGTCAGGCTCGGTGCAAAGTGCGAAGGTATCGTAGCCGTTGTCGCCGCTTTCCCAGGTCAGGCCGTACCATATTTGATCTTTAAGGGGCTCCATGGGCTCGAGAAAGCGCATTTTTACTTTGAAAGAGAGCGGCTCGTCACATTCTGGCAAATTGGCCCAGCCTTTGGCGCGGTCAAAGCGTATTTGCTCGCCCATGGGGTAAAGCTCGGTGGAAATTACGTTTTCCGCCGCCAGATATTCCTTGTGGCTGTTGCCTGTTTCCATCCAGCGGGTTTCGGCGGGGGATATGCCTTCGCCCATTACCATAACGCCGTTTTTCATCTTGCTGGGCCAAGACATAGGGTAGTTTACCACTATGCATTTTTTACCGGCTTTATCCCAGCAATCCCATATGGTTTGGGCCGTGAGCATGGTGGAGCCGAAGCCTTGAACGGTATTTTTATGCTCAAGGCTGCGGCCCTCGACATAATAGTAATAGTCCTCAATGCCGTGGGTGCGCGGGTAGGCCCCGGTGCAGATTGTGGCCCAAGAGGGTGGCGTTACCGTGGGCAGGTTGTAGCCCTCGGTCATGTAGCTTCCGGCTTCAACAACTTTTTTGAAGTTGGGCAGAGCGCCTTCGGCCATAAGGGCCTCCAGGCGTTTCGGTATGGCGCAGTCAAACCCTAAAAGGGCGGCTCGTTTGGCTTTAATAGACATTTGGATACCTCCTGTGCAATTTTTCAATTTTTCGCATGTCGCATGCGGTGTCCAAAAATCGGACGTTATTGCTTTAATCTGTCACACGCATGAAAAAATATTCTTGGGGCGGCGCTCGCTTGCGGTGTTAAAGGTTTTTCAACACTTTTGCCCGCCCCTCGCTGGTAAGCTCGTAATACACGCTCTCGCCGCTTTCGCGCGTTGCGCGCAAAATGCCCACGGTTTTAAGGCTTTGCAGGGCATTATCAATATTGCGCACCGAAAACTGTTTTTCGCCGGGGTAGTCAGGTTGCAGCCTGGCCGCGACCTGCGCGGCATCAAGCTCTTGCGCCTGCAAAAAGACGGCGGACACAGCCAGCTTGAAGGGGGGCTTGGTTTTTGGCATTGTCTTCTCCGGCGGCTCAACCGCTTTTTCTCAGGTTAAGCATGTCGCGGGGGTTGCCTATAATCAGGAACATGCCGCCAAGTATAACCAGAGCGCCGATAATAAGATTTAGGGTTATTTCCGCGCGGGTGAAAATTGCGGCGAATATTATGCCCCATAAGGCGTAGGTGATGTTAAGGGCCATGGCCCGGCTTACGCCCGTCATATTCATTGCTTTGTACCAGCACTGATACGAAAACGACCCGACGCACCCGGCAAGGGCCACAAAGAGCAGGCCGGGGCTTAGGGCAAATTCCGCCAGCACGGTTATTCCTCCGGCGGCGGGCAGCACCACAAGGCTCATTACCGGCACCAGAATGCATAGATAAATAGTGGTGGATACTATGTAATAAATGTTCAGGGCTATTACCGGCTCTATAAAATCCATGCCGGAGGTGGCGCATACGCCCTCCGCGCCCCAGCCCAAAGCGGCCAGCGCGGCAAAGGCCATGCCAGCGTAAAAAATACCGCTGGTTTCGCCCTGTGGCGCGGTGTAACCAACAGTTATTACTCCGGCCACGCAAAAGGCCAGCCCGGCCCAAGCGCGGGGTGTAATGCGCTCTTTAATGGTAAACACGGCCAATACGGCGGCTACTGCCGGATACAGCGATGTTACGGGCAGCACATAAGCCGGGCCCGCAAGCTGAATGGCGGCCATATAGCCGCCCATGCCGCAGGTGGAGCCTATAAGCGCCCCGGCTATTACATAGCGCCCAGGCTTACTTAAAAGACTGCGCCCCAAATCCTTAATGCGCCCGGCGCGCAGGTTGGCAAGGGTGGTAAGCAGGGCGGCGCTAAAGTCGTGCGCCAAGGCGCAAATGAACGGCACAAGCAGCAACAGTTCCGGCCTGTTAAATGGATGGGCCTCCTTTGATTTCTCAACCAGCAGGCTGTCCAGGCTGAAGATCATGCCGGAGAGCAAGGCCAGAATTATGCCTTTTTTGGCGTAATTCAGCGCGTTTTTTTCTTGCAGGCTTGGCTGGGCGGCCCCAATGGCCGAAGCGGCAACTCGCATAATAACCTTCTCTTGTTGTTTTGCCCGCCCTTTAAGCCGCGCCGGGCTAAATAGTCTGTATCGCTAAATTGCCAACGTGCGTGAAAAGTGCTGCAAGCGCTTGCGATATGGCAATTTTGCCCGGCGGAGCTTAAAGGGCTGGTGCTTGTTATGCAAAACAGCGGCACCCGATGCAGTTAAAGCATTTTGCATGCCATTTCTAACCCGCTTGTTTCAACTGCCGGAAAAAGCGCATGTTTGCTTGGTTTTAGGTTAGGGCAGCGCGTACGCTTTTCCCTTGGCTTTGTAGTGATGTTTTTTTGCATCATTAATATGGCTGGTTGACTTTTTGACCAAAAAAGACGCATATTACGACAATGTAGTCGTATTTTGTAACGGACGGGAAAAACAGTGAAGAGAAACGAACTGCAAGAAATGCAACGGCGCTTGAGCCAGGTTGAGGGGAGCTATTACAGACTGCTTAACCATTTGCCGGGCGTGGCCTACAGGTGTGTTGTGCGCAACGGGCACAGCTATATGCTCGATTTTGTGAGCAGCAGGTCGGAGCGCCTGCTGGGCCTTCCCCCGGATGAGCTTGTTTTTATGCACAGCAACGTAATAGAGCAGATGACCTTTCCGGAAGACCTGCAGCAGGTGCGCGACGCCATATTGGAATGCGTGCGGACGCAACGCGGGTATGAGCTTTACTACCGGGTGCGCTTGAAAAACGGTGAGGTTAAATGGATTTGGGACCAGGGCGAGGGCATTTTCGATGCGGACGGCGTATGCGTTAACATTGAAGGCATACTGATGGACGTGACCGAGCAGAAAAACCACGAAATAGCGCTGGCTGAGGAAAACCTGAAACTGCGCTCGTCCATTAAAAATTCTTACGGCCTTGGCAAAATGGTGGGCAAGAGCGACGCCATGCAGAAATCGTATGAGCTTATGCTAAAGGCGGCAAAATGCGACAGTAATGTCATGATTTACGGCGATACTGGCGTGGGCAAGGATTTAGCCGCGCAAACCATACATGAGCTTTCGGGCGTTTCCGGCCGCTATGTGCCGGTAAACTGCGGCGCAATACCAGAACAGCTTTTGGAAAGCCAGTTTTTCGGGCACGTCAAAGGGGCTTTTTCCGGTGCAACTTCCAACCAGCAGGGTTTTTTGGGAGCCGCGCACGACGGCACCCTGTTTTTGGACGAAGTTGGCGAGCTGCCTCTAAATTTGCAGGTAAAACTGCTGCGCGCGCTGGAGACCAAAAGCTATACGCCGGTTGGCTCCAACGAGGTGCGGCGCTCAAACTTTAGGCTTATTTCCGCCACCAACCGCGATTTACAGAAAATGGTGGCCTCTGGCGTAATGCGCGCCGATTTTTTCTACCGCATACACGTGCTCACCGTGCGCTTGCCTTCCTTAAGCGAGCGCCATGGCGACATACCTTTGCTTATTGACGCTTACGCAAGGGAAAAGGGCATTGACACCCCCCTGCCCATGTCCGTGCGTATGGCCATGGAGCAGTACAATTGGCCCGGCAACGTGCGTGAGTTGCAAAACGCCCTTGAGCGGTTTTGGGCCTTTGGTGAAACCGGGCTGGATGTTGGCGGGCCGGGCGACGGCTTTGTATGCATGCCGCGCGGCCTTGTGCCGGATGGCGTGTTGGCGGCGGAAGCTCCAACGCAGCCCGTAATGGCCTTGAGCGACGCGCGGGAAAATACCGAGAAGCAGCGCATAATTGCCGCCCTTGAGGCCAATAGATGGAAAAAAGGCGACACGGCTGTCGCTCTTGGTGTGACTACCCGCACGTTACAGCGCAAACTCAAGAAATACGGTATAAAACGGTAAACATGGCAATCCGGCTGGCGCCATACGCGAAGGCTTGGGTAATGGTTTGACGGAGTTGTATATGCCACTTTTTACGACAGTCATGTCGTATTTTATGCGTTTTTCAGATGTGTATTCATGCGAAAAACAGCTTAAAACGAGTGATTGTGCAGAAAATAACGTGTTGGAACACTTTTTGTAATCCTGTCGGCATATGTGTTCCGTCCTACCGCCCTGGTTGCCGCGTGCGGCAAGCAGGGCTGGGGCGGGCGGCGGAGGAAGAGCCCAGATGGATTAACCGCTCAAACAGGGAGTGCTCATGAGTTACAGACGCCAGACGGAGATAGCCCCGGAAGTTGCCGACACCAGGTTTGACATGCGAATAGTCGCGCCGTCCGCAACTTTGCTTATTCTTATCGTAATATGGTCTATTTTTTTCCCTGAAACCGCTGAAAAAATCATGCAGGCCCTTTACGGCCCCTTTGCCAAGAACACCGGCGTGGTTTACCTGTGGGCCACCCTGGCTATGATTGCCCTGACCGTTTTTTTCGCTTGCAGCCGCTACGGCAATATACGTTTTGGCGAACCGGGGGAAAAGGCCGAGTTCAGCAACTACTCGTGGATGGCCATGATGTTCACCTCCGGCGTTGCCGGCGCTGTGCTGTTCTGGTCTTTCGTCGAGCCCACCTTCAACCTTGCTTACCCCCCTCAGTACGCCGAGCCGCTCTCACGCGAGGCCTATGACTGGTCGCTCTCCTACGTTCTTTTGCACTGGGGGCCCGTAACCTGGCCTTGGTACGCCATAACGGCTCTTCCCATCTGCTACATGTTTTACCGTCTGAAAAGGCCGGTGCTGCGCATAAGCGCGGTGGCCGAGCCGGTTATAGGCAAAAAAGCCACTGACGGCTGGGCCGGCAAGACCATTGAAGTATTTTTCATAGTCGGCCTTATTTTCAGTAACACCGCCGTTATGGGCGTATCTCTCCCGCTTGTGGCACATGCCCTTGGCGCGCTTTTAGGCATTGAGCCCAGTTTCGGCCTGCAAGTAGTCATACTTGCCGTCAGCGCCTGTATATTCACGGCCAGCGTTACCCTGGGCCTGAAAAAAGGCATCAAGATACTCAGCAGTATTAACGTTAGTGTGGCTATCGCCATGATCGTATACGTGCTTTTTGTAGGGCCCACGGTGCAGATTATGGAAAGCTTCACCAACTCTGTGGGCGTGATGACCAATAACTTTATAGGCATGCTGTTCTGGACATCGCCTTGGGAGGCCAGCACCTTCCCGCAGGACTGGACCATATTCTACGCGCTGTGGATGGCCAGCTACGGCCCCTTCATGGGCCTGTTCATCGCCCGCATTTCCCGCGGCCGCAATGTGCGTCAGGTGCTTTTGTGGACAGTGTTCGGCGGTATGGCCGGCTCATTTTTCATTCACGGCGTATTCGGCAGCTATGCCCTTAACGCCCAGAAAAGCGGCCTGGTCGACGCTGTGGGTATTCTTACCTCCAACGGGCCCCAAGGTGGAGCCATGGCGCTTATAGCCTACCTGCAAAGCATACCCGGCGGCGTCCTGATGCTTATAGGCTATTGCATCTGCTCCACCGTGTTTCTTGCCACCAGCGTTGACTCTTGCGCTTATATCATGTCTTGCGCGGCCACACGCAAGCTTACCTTGGGCACCGAGCCCACTACCGGCAACCGCTTCTTCTGGGCCTTTATTCAGGCAGGCCTCGCTCTTGCGGTCATCTCGCTGGGCGGCATGGGGGCTGCCAAGATTTTCGCCAACTTCGCCGGCGCGCTTATGCTTATTCCCATAGCCATTGCCGTGGTGGCCTGGTTCAAGTTTGTAAAACGCGTGGATCTTGTGGAGGAAGAACGCCGCAACGATGCCACGGAGGCCAGCATTTTGGCAGATATTTCTCAAAAGGACTGTACCATCGCCTTGGATGGCGACGGTATAGACCCCGACCTGCTGCGCCCTGACGGGCAGGCCGCCTGCGAGTTAAAATAGCACCGCATGCTCAGGGGGATTCAGACATCCCCCTGCCATCCTCCGAAAGGTCCCTTCCGCCAGTAAGGGGCCTTTCTTTGTGGCGGATTGTAATAGCAAGCTTAACCCACTTGCCTGAAATAGAAGCCCCCACCGCAGAGTGATATGCCCCCATCAAGGTAGATAAAGTAAGAAAACCCCTCTAGGCTGAAACTTTAAAAACTTGATGTGGGCTTGCGCCTTAAACCACGCCGATGTGAGCTTGCGCCTTAAACCACGCCATTATGTGCTAATACTGCACCCAGCTTACAGTGCTGTAGCTCTCCGCTGTTTGATCCACCAAAAATATCAGGCCGCGCGTTTTTTCATCAATTTCTATATGTTGCGCTTCTTCTGTAAAATTCAATTCCAGCGCTTTCATGCGCGGCATGCTGGTTATGGCAAGGGATCCGAAGGCGGGCAGCATCTCCCAGTTGCGCACGTTTTGGGCATCAATACTGGCGTATGCGTCCATGCCAAGCGTTACCAGCAGCCCTATAAGACCGGCGGCGGCCTGTGTGTCTCTGTTTGAGGACGCGGCCACCCTGCTGCCGGTTGCAACGGCCGCGCGGGTTATCGCCCGGCTTATGGCCGCTCCTATTTCATAGCTCAACTCGTCCTGCAACTCGCTGAAGGCCAGAATATTTGTATTGAGCAGCGTATAACGCTCGCCATTAAACGGAAACAGGCCCTGGGGCAGGCCCGTGTCTTTAACCATGGGGTGATATGACGGCATATCTATAAGCAGGTATCCGGTAACCGGGTTGGGAACGCGCAATTGCTCCATGCGTTTGGCCGGGGTGAGGCCGCCAAGAATAACGACGGTTATTTCCAGGTCGCCCGTGCCGGGCGCGGGCAAGGGCGGCACTTTTGGCTCCCATGCTTTGCCTGTCGGCGTGTTTTTGCCCCAGACCGCGCGGAACATTTGCTCGGCCTGCTGGTTAAGGGCACAGGCGCGGCGCAGGCTTACCAGCGCGTATTCATTATCTCCCGCAATACGGCAGATTATGGCGCTGAGCGCGTAGGAGAAAGAATCCTGATATCCGCGCATCAGGCTTTGTACTTCAGCGTCTTCCAATATCTCACGCAGGCTGTAGCCTGGTATGCTGTCACTCCCATACTGTTGCCCGCTTTGGGCTTTTTCCGCCAGTTGGCGCATGCGCTCTGATTTTTCTTCAAGCCATAATTCCTGCCGGGTTTCCATGCGGCGCATTTCAACCGCCGCGCCTTCAGGGTTGTTCAGCATCAGGTAGTTTATGGAATTAAGCGTATGCATAAGCGCGCGCTCGTAGCCTGTTCCGAAATACCCGCCGCTGCCGCGCGAAAGCGTGACGTTGCCCACACCCCCAGCCATGGCGCGCACGTTGACTATGGCGCGTTTTTCATAGTCCTCCACTATCTGGCGGGCTTCCTCAAAGGTGTCCATGGAGTTCTGCCAAAGGCCGCGCATCTGGTAAACCCTTGCCAGATTGAGCGTGCTGGTAAGGGTGCCGCTTTTTTCATGCGCTGTTTCCATTTTAGCCTGAAGCGAGGCCAGATCGCCCTGCAAATAATCCTGGCGGATTACAGCCGTGCTTAGCTGGGGAGTACATGCGGCGGCAAACAGCAGCACAAGCGACAACGCGGCCAGGCCCGCAAAGCGGGCACGCTTGGCGGGTGGGGTTGGTTTATATGCAGGCTGGCCTGGCGCGGGCTTAAATATACGCATAATGCTTGCAGGTTAGCGCAACCTTGAGGGCAAGGCAATAAAGCAGGCGGAATATCGGCATATTTTGTACGGCAGCGGTGGGGGCTGACAGCAAAGCTAGCCGCTATGGGGATAGCGTGATGCTTTCAGTGCGACGCCGCTAAAGTTGTTTGAGGGCGGGTAGTTTTTACGAAGTCGCTATCATGTTTAAAAGCTCCCGCCTAAACGCAGGCGGGAGCTTTTAAAATTCAAGGATTTGAAGCGCGTTAAACCAGTCTGGCTATATGCTCCATGCGTTCGCCCGGCAGCAGGGCCACCGGCGGCACGTCTATGAGGGTATGGCAGCCGGGCTGCATGCGGGTTACGGCTCTGGCGCAGGATACCAGTACCTGGGCCGTGAGGGCCGGGTTATCTATGCGCATGTCAAAGGTAAGGCGCTGGTTAGATGTGCTGCCGGAAGCGCCAAGGCGTTCCATAAGCACCCCGTGAGAGTTGTCGGCCACAGCGGCCAGTTCAGCCGGGCTGTTAACCTGGCGCACTTCCAAGGGGTCGTGGGCGAAGTAGGGGTCGGCGGCCAGGTCTTTTTTAACCTGCTCAAAAGATACGCCCTGTTGCAGCAGCACGTATACCAGGCGAGAGTGCCGCCCGCCGCCCATGGGTATGGTTATGGCGGTGGCATCGGCCACCCCTTTTATGGAGCGCGCGCATACCGAGTGCCCCATGGAGCGCCCGCGCCCGAAGTTGGTAAAAGTAGTGCCTTTGGGGGCCATGGCCTCAAACATGGCGCGAAACACGGAGTCCGTGCCGGGGTCCCACCCTGCCGATACAATGGCGGCCTGGCCGTGCTTGCGGGCCACATCGTCCAGCTCCTTCATAACTTTGGGTATTTCGCCGTGTATATCAAAGCTATCCACCGTACGCACACCTTGTTGCAGGTAGGCGGCGGCATCGGACGGGCAGTTGCGCGAGGGGCCGCACAGTATGGCTACTTCGGGTTTTCCGGCAGCGGCGCAAAGCGCCTCGAATGAATCAAACTCGCGCGCGCCTTTGAGGCAAAAAGGCTGGGAACCCATGGATGAGGCACGGCGTATTACGCCAAGGCATTGCATATCCGGCGCTGACAGAAGGCTGTCTATAACATGCCTGCCGATGTTGCCCAAGCCGCAAACCGCTACTTTAATGGCCATGACAAAAAACTCCTTTACCGGGCGGTGACCCGAAACCGATGGAGCGTACCACCGGAAAAATCTTGGTAAAGTTGCGGTATAGTATAAAAAGGCCGCGTGCCGCAATGCAAAAGTTTGGGCCTCAAGGGGGCAGGGCGGCAGCACCATGTTCCCTGATGCCTCTCAGGCGCCAAAACACAACCGCCCTTTGCGGACGGATATAAGATGAATACGGATATAAGATGAATAAGTAAGCGGCTACGCCGCTTACTTATTCATCTTCTCCGGCCCTGAAGAGGGCTTATCCTTACATTTGCCTGAAAAAATCCCCCGGCGCTGGCACAGCGCCGGGGGATTTTTTTAGGCAATCTTGGTCCGGATTATTCCGGCATAAATGCATGGTTGTTAATTACATCGCGTGCCAGGTCGCGGTCGGTGCCGTCTTGGCCGTCGGTGGCCACGTTCAGGCCCGCCTTATCAATGCCGAAGTAGCTGAAGAGGCGTCCGCCAAGGGCCAGCAGGCGATATTGGGCTGCAACCTCGTTCATTTGGGCGGTAACAAGCTGAATGGATGTGCTGAAAAGCTCGTTTTCCGAATCAAGCACGTCCATAAGCGAGCGCTGACCGACGTTGAACTGATCCAGATACATGTCGCGGGTCTGGGTGTTGTAGAGCACGGCGTTGGAGTAGAAAATAACCAGTTCGCGCGTGGCCTGCAATTGGTTCCAGGTGTTTTCGGTCTGCTCGGCCAGGTTGTCGCGCAGAGCTTGCAGCTCGCGGTTGCCTTGGCGGATGCGGGCCTTGTTGCCGCTGAGCATATTACTGTCGTAGCTGCCGTTGTAAAGGTTCCATTCGGTACGCAGTTGCACGGCTGTGCTCCACTGGTCGGTGTCGCTGCTGCCGTTCTGCCAACTGTAGGCCGGGCCTGCTTCTACATACAGGCGGGGCCAAAAGGCTGCTTTATCCAATTCTTTCTGGGCGTAGGAGCTGTCAACGTCGGCACGCTTGGATCGTACTTTGGCGTTGCTGGTCATGCTGTTGGCCAGGGCGTTTTCCAGGCTGGGGTACGCGTATTCCGGCTCAACGGGAGTTTCCAGCCCACTGGGCATGATGCCGGTAAGAATTTTGTAGTTGGTGTAGGCGTGTTGCAGAGCCATTTTGGTTTCGGCCAAGGTGGATTCTGCGCGGGAGAGGCGGGCCTGCGTTTGGGTAACATCGGAAAGGTTGGCTACACCTGCCGCCTGCCGCTCAATTTGCGACTCCAGAATGCCTTGGTGGTTGCGCACGTTAATTTCAGCCAGAGAGAGCAACTGGCGCTGGCGGTGCGTTTCTACGTGGGCCAGTATGGCATCCAAGGCCAGAACCTCGGCGTTGTCCAGCAGGCGGTATTCAGCCGAGCTGAGCATGGCCTTGGACATATCCACGCGGCTATCGGTGGCGAAGCCGGAGAATATGTCATAGGTGAGGGTGAGCGAAGCGTCCGACCGCCCGTAAAATTTGTGTTTGTCTTGCGAATAGCTATCTTGTCTGGTGGTGGCGTCTTCCCACTGTTCCATACCTATGCCCGCGCGTAAATCCAGGCGGGGCAGGTAGCCGTTATAGGAGCGGGCAAGGTCGTATTCCGTGGCCTGCCTGTATTCCTGAAAGGCTTTGATAGTGGGGTTGTTACGCAAGGTTGCATCAATGGAATCGCGGATGCTGAATTTTGCTTCAGCCGGCGCTTCGGCAGCTTGCGCGGCCAAGCTGCCAGCGGTTACAAATAACAGCGCTAGCGCGGTAATGATGCTGTCGCGAAACAATTTGTTCATAGTAACTCCTCGCCGTGCTTATGCTTTTTCTTATACCCGTATACAACGCCATTCGGGAACGGATATAAAAACGTTATGCATGCAAATAGAATAATAGTTATATTTCTTGAAAACAAGACGGAATAATGTAAAAAGAATTAAAAAGTCAAGTTTGACGCAAATAAACAATTCAGGGCGAACTGGTCTGGTATGTGCTAATAATATCGTAAAACCCCATACCCATGCAAACTAATTTTTTTATGTAAAAAATAAGCTTTTACAGCCTATCGGCTCTTGTATTATATTTTGCGAATATTATAACGCATTTGACAGTATTTGCCGGATGCATATCTAATTATATAGTTTGTAATTACATCGGCCGGGCCTACGGCTGTTGGCCGCCATGGTGGAACGCGCTTTTCCGGCAAGGCCGCGTTTACACGCAGGAGAACTCTTTGTCAAAACAAAATGATGAAAAAAATAAAAAAACAGCGCCATCGGTAAGCATAGCACCTGCCGAAGGCGGGGCCGCTTCTTCAGGGCAAGGGCAAAATCCAGCCGGGCGCGGCATGCTTATGGAAGAATCTTTTGTTGCTCTTGATGCCGACGCGCGGGGTAATTCTTCCTTATCAAATGGCGGGGGGGGAGTAAATATTGCAAGCCCTGAAAGCGCTCTGGACGTAAAAGACGGCCTGGCCGCCGCGCAGCCTTGCGAGCCTGCCGCGCCGCAGCCGCCTGTTACGGATAATACCGCGCGGGAGCCCCTTGCCCAGCCGGATGATCTGTATGTAAAGCTGCCCTCGCGTGACGAGGCCGATAAAAATACCGGCTTTGGGGCGGATCAAGGCCAGGCCCCGCGCGATTTGGCCGATTCGTGGGTAGTGGAGCCAAGCCCGGCGGATATTGAATACCATTCGCCTCTATTGCAGTGCCTGGCGCTTTTAGCCAAGCGTGAGGGCAGGCCGGTTTCCGCCAACGTAATAGCGGCAAGCCTTCCTTCCGGCCCGGCCAGCATGCGTCCGTCCATTATCTTGCGGGCGGCCCGCGCCTCCGGCATTGAGGCGGCCATAGCCTCCAAGCCGAAACTGGAACAGATTTCATCTCTCACTTTGCCTTGCATCCTGATGCTGCAAAACAACAACGCCTGCATACTCACGGCGCAAGATGAAGAGAGCGTTACTATTATTATGGCGGAGCAGGGCAGTGCCGAGCGCAAACTGCCCCGTGCCGCGCTGGAAAAAGAATACATTGGCTACGCCATTTTCGTAAAAATGGCCGCCCGGCTTGATGCCAGAGCCAGCAAGCTGCAATTGCTGGATCACAGCCGCTGGTTCTGGGGCACTCTGGCCGGTTCCATGCCCATATACAAGCATGTGTTCGCGGCCAGTCTGGTAACCAACCTGCTCACCCTGGCCGCTCCGCTCTTTTTTATGAACGTGTACGACCGCGTGGTGCCCAACGGCCTTAACGCCATTGAAACCTTGTGGACCCTTGGCATAGGCATAATGATCGCCTATATCTTCGACTTTTTGCTGCGCAACCTGCGCGGCTATTTTGTGGATATTGCCGGGCGCAACGCCGATATAATAATGGCCGGCAAACTCATGCAGCACGTGCTGGCCCTGCGTCTTGACCATAAACCCGATTCCACCGGCTCCCTAGCCAACAACCTGCGCGAGTTTGAATCACTGCGCGAGTTTTTTAGCTCCTCCACCATGATGACGCTTATAGATCTGCCCTTTTTGGTGGTTTTTCTGGGTGTTATAGGCATGATTGGCGGCCCTGTGGTGCTGGTGCCGCTTTTAGCCATACCTGTTGTGCTGGGTATGGGCTTTTTCATGCAATTGCCCATGCAGCAGGTTAGCGAAAAGGGCTTTAAAGAGAATATGCAAAAAAACGCCTTGCTGGTTGAGGTTATAAACGGCCTTGAGACCGTTAAAACCAGCATGGCCGAAGGCCGCATGCAAAGCGCCTGGGAAAAGGTGGTAAGCCTTAGCGCCATGTCTAACGCTAACTCCAAGCGCATGACCACGCTTTCCACCTCCGGCACCGTGCTTTTAACGCAGCTTGTAAGCGTGGGCATAATCATTTTCGGCGTTTACCTTAACATAGACGGTAAACTTAGCATGGGCGGCATTATAGCCAGCAACATGCTGGCCGGGCGGGCCATGGCTCCGCTTTCGCAACTGGCCGGCATGTTCGCGCGCCTGCAGCAATCGCGCATGGCTCTTAAAGCCTTGGATCAACTAATGCGCCTGCCCACCGAAAACGTGGCCGGAGACAGCTATGTGGATTTTGGCGAGTTGGAGCCTTCGCTGCAAATGGAAGGCATAAGCTTCAAATACCCGCAAAGCGAGCGCTTTGCCTTGGAAAACATCAATATTACCATACGCCCCGGCGAGAAGGTGGGCATCATCGGTTCCATGGGTTCCGGAAAAAGCTCTTTCGGACGTTTGTGCGTGGGGCTGTATCAACCCACTGAAGGCGCGGTTAAAATGGGCGGCGTAGACATACGCCAGTTGGACACCACAACCCTGCGCTACCGCTTTGGCTATGTCTCGCAGGATAACTACCTGTTTTACGGCTCGGTGCGCGACAACATTGCCTTTGGCAGCGTCAACGTGGACGACCGCATGATTCTGCGGGCGGCCAATATTGCCGGTGTTACCGATTTTGTGCGCAACAACCCCGCTGGCTTCGGCATGCAGGTGGGCGAGCGCGGCATGAACCTTTCCGGCGGGCAGCGGCAATCCGTGGCCATAGCCCGCGCCCTTTTGCGTGACCCGGATATTCTTATTTTCGACGAGCCCAGCAGCAATATGGATAACAACTCCGAGGCCCGCCTCAAGGTCCGCCTTGGCGAGACCATGGGTGATAAAACCTTTGTGCTGATCACCCACCGCCTGAGCTTGCTGGATCTGGTGGAGCGCCTGGTGATTATGGAAAACGGGCGCATTGTTGCCGACGGGCCCAAAAACGATGTGCTGGGCTACCTGCGCCAGCAACAGATGAAAGCCGTGCAAGCCCAAAAAGCCCGGCAGCAAAAGCCCGCGCAGGCAGGCTAGACGTAAAGGCATAAATGGATGAAGCCAGATTTGTTTAAATCTGGGCTCCGCCCAGGCCCGCAAGGGGGGTGAACCCACTTGACCCCACAACTTGTTATATTGGGGTTGCCAACATGAAGTTGGGTATCGGGCGCAACGTGAGTTTATACTTTTTGAAATAGCGAGATTACATATAGCCATGCAAGATCAAAACAGTAAGAAACTGGCGGCGCTCAAGGCCGCAATGCCCGGCGGCCAGCCGCAGGCGGGCGCGCCAGCGCCCGGCGCGTCGCAGGCAGGCAAGGGCTCGTGGTTTTCCAGAAAAGCCGCCGCTCTTTCCGGCGGTTCCGCCAAGCAGCGCTTTGAGCGTTTTTTCTTTGACAGTTCAATTGATCCGGTTGAACTGGAGTTTATGAGCGAGGCCGATGCCGCCATTTACCGGCACGGCAAGCCGCGCACCTATGTCATATCTCTTGCCGTGGTGCTGTTTTTCGCGGCGGCCGCCATTTGGGCGGCCAGCACCAAGCTGGACGAAGTAACCAAGGCGCAGGGGCAGGTGGTTCCGGCCCAGGCCATTCAGGAGATTCAGTACCTTGAAGGCGGCGTGCTGGAGGGCCTGATGGTGCGGCAGGGCGATGACGTGGCCGAGGGCCAGGTGGTGGCCCGCATCTCCAACGTGCTGGCTCAGAGCACCTTGCAGGAGCAAAAGGACAATCAGGCGGCGCTGGAGGCCGAGGTAACGCGCCTGCGCGCCGAGCGCGACAACAAGCCGCCTGTTTTCAGCGATGAATTGCGCGCCCAATACCCCGGCATAGTACAGGGCGAAATGGATTTGCACGCTTCGCGCCAGGACCAGCGCCGCACCGAGCTGCGCTCGCTGGAGGCTGAACTGGAGCAGCGCAAGCGCGAGGTGCAGGAGCACGAGGCCAGGCTGAAAAGCACACAGGCCAACCTGAAAATTGCCATACAACGGCGCGATTTGGCCAAACCGCTGATGGAGAAGGGCACTTATTCGCGTATGGATTATATGAACCTGGAGCAGAATCTGGCCTCCCTTGAAGGCGACTTTGCCACCACCACGCAAAGCATTTCACGCGCCAAAAGCGCGGTTACGGCCGCTGAGGAAAAAATAAACGCCCGCCGCCTTGAGTGGCAGAGCATGGTGCAGGAGGAGCTTAACAAAAAGAGCGCCGCCTTAAGCTCTGTAACAACTCTGTTGGCCGCGCGCGGCGATACGGTAAAGCGTACCGACCTGCGCTCGCCGGTAAAAGGCAAGGTAAAGCGCATATTGCTCAACACCGTTGGGGGGAGCGTCCCGCCCGGCGGGACTATTATGGAAATCCTGCCCATTGACGAGCAGTTGCTCATAGAAGCCAGAGTAAGCCCGGCGGACCGCGCATTTTTGCATACATCCAACGATCCTGCCAAAAAGCAGCGGGCGGTTATAAAAATAAGCTCTTACGACTTTACAATTTACGGCGGCCTGGACGCCACCCTTGAAAGCATAAGCGACGATACCTTTGAAGATAACCGTGGCGACATTTATTATGAAATACGCCTTTTAACCACCAGCAACGCCATTGTGCATAACGGGCAGTCGTACGAGATTCTGCCGGGCATGACCGCGCAGGTGGATATAATAACCGGCAAAAAGACAGTGCTGAGTTATCTGCTTAAACCCATACTACGGGCCAAGCAGAATGCTTTACGGGAGCGCTGATGCCCATATCCGGCGGCACTTTTTTACGGCGCGTGGCGCGTGGCGCGCCGCGCGCCCTTGGCGTGGGGTATTACCTTGCGCTGCTGGTGCTGTGCCTTCTTCCTTACACTTCCCAGGCCCTTACTTTGGAGCGCCCGACGGTAAATGTGGATTGGGACAAATTGCCCCAAAAACCAAAAGACCAGCCGGAGTTGCGCTATGCCGCCAATCGCCTGTTCGGCACGGTGGAGTTTCGCAGCGCCATAAAAGGCCTGCCGCAGTGGGAGCGCGTTTTGCGCCAGTATAAAGACAGAAAGGGCATAGACGCCGATTTTTCCAAAACCGGGCGCAAGGCCGAATTGCAGGAATGGGAAAAAATAAAGGCCTCTGCCAAAAACGCTCAACCCTTGCAAATTTTGCAGGCTGTGAACAAGTTTTTTAACCTTTGGCCTTACCGTACGGATATGGATTTGTACGGGCTGGTCGATTACTGGGCGACGCCGGAAGAATTTATAGGCAAATCCGGCGACTGCGAAGACTATGCAATAGTAAAAATGTTCGCTCTCCTGCAGGTTGGTTTCAAGCCGGAGAATATGCGGGTGGTTATTATAAAAGATAAAATCCGCAATATAGATCATGCGATACTGGCTGTTTATATTGGCGATGAGGTGCTGGTGCTGGACAATACCTCGCCTTTGGTGTTGCCGCACAGCAAATACGGGCATTACCGGCCGGTTGTTTCGTTTAACCTGCAATACAAGTGGGCGCATGTTCCGCCTTCGCAATAAAGGGCGGCCGCGCCGTAAGGCGTGTAGGTAAAACGAGGTTTTTTTCTGGCAAGGAAGAATACGTTTTTATGCGGGGAGCATACTCTTACGGTAGGTGTCCTGTATAAAAATGTATTCTGGCACGGACCGGAAGAAAAAAGGGCCGTTGTGCCGTACCGCCTTGAGGCAAGGCGGTACGGGGCTTGGGCCACTGTACAATTACAAGAGCAATGTGTATTGTTTATTAATGCAGCGGTGGCGCTGCCGCGCGAGTGATAAGGCCGTACATGTGCGGAATATGGCACGGTGTTATCGCAGGGCGGCGGTGCGCACGGCTCAAGGCAATTGCCGCCAGGCCAAAGGCCGGGGCAAAATGTTGGAGACTTAATATGGCGCAAAACACAACCCAGGCCCCGGTAGCCTACAAAATGGACGCAGCCCGTGACAGAAAGCGTGTTTTCTGGCTGGGCCTCGTTATTGTGGCGGTTATTGTGGCGGCTATTTTTTCCGTGGCTTTTTATCGGGCCAGCAATTCGGAAAGGGCTTTTGAGGAATCAACCCGTAAAACCATGCGGGAGAACAGCATTAGCCAGGCTGACGATATTTACAAATGGCTGGGCACGGCTTACGAGCGGGCGGCCAGCTTTGTAAACTCCGGTGTAATCAATAAATTCGCGCCGGATGTGGATTCCGGCGGCATTGCCGTGCTTAGCGGGGCTTCCGGGCAGAGCAGGCCTGGCCGCGAGATGGAAGACATAGGCTTTTTGCAGACCCAGTTGAGCAATCTGATTATTTATTCCGATTTCAGCTTTGGCGGCATTCTTAACCGCAAGGGCGAAATGTATCTGAACACCGACCCGGCCTACCAGCCGCTTTCCAGCGCGCAGCGCTCCATGGCGGCCCAAGTGGCCGAAAACGGCGTGTTCCGCTTTGCGCCCATCAGGCAGGATGCCAGCCGCGGCCTTTTACTGGATTTGTATATGCCGGTGTATGCCCTTGACGCCGGAGCACAAGGCGGCAAAAAAACCGTTGCGGTGCTTTATCTCACCCTGCCCGTGGCCTCCAAGTTTAACGAGCTTGTTACCGTTAACAGTGTGGCCAGGGAGCGCGGCTACAACTCCTACATACTGCAAAAAAGCGGCGAAGAGTGGCAGGATGTTTCCATAAAAACTGACCGCGTGCGCAACATTGCCGCGCTGGAGCTGGCCGATGGCTCCGTGCCTTTCGGCATACGCGATTCAGTGCTTACCGGCAAAAAAGCTTACTCTTTGGGCACTCAGGTAAAAGACCTGAACCTCTGGGTGGTTTGGGAGCAAGATTACGCCACCGGCCGTGTGGATTTGGACAACCAGATTCGCAGCAACTATATTTTTTCGGCCTTGGGCGCTCTGGCCCTTGTTTTGCTGCTCAGCTTCGTCTGGCGTTTGTTTGTTAGCATGGAGCGCTCGCAAACTCTCAACCAGTTCCAAGAGCTTTTCAAGGTTATAGAAGAGCAGAAAATTCTGCTGGACAGCATTAACGGCACCATTGCCGAGCCCATATCGCTTACTGATTCCAAAGGCATATTCCGCTATGTAAACCAGGCCTTTGCAGATGCTTTCGGGCGCGACGTCAACAGCATACCGGGGCTGGATACCGCCGCCGTATGCGGGTTTGACACCGCCAAGCGCCTGAACAGCTCGGATCAGCACGTGCTTATGACGGGCGAGAGCGTTACCACCAGCGAGGTTATCTGGTTGCAGTCCAAGCGCCATTACTTCCAGATATCCAAGTCGCCCCTCAAAGACCCCGAAACCCAAGCCGTTACCGGCATTGTGGCCGTTTACCGCGACGTCACCAAGCTGGTGGAGGCTGAAGAGCACAGCCACCGCGTTGTGCAGCAGATTATCGATGCTTTGGTGCGCACCATTGAGCAGGCCGACCCCTTCCTGGGCGGGCATTCGCGCATTATGGGCGAGGTTGCCAAGCTTATAAGCAAATCTCTGGGGCTTTCAGATAAAGATACCGCTACCATTGAGACGGCGGCAACCCTTTCGCAAATAGGCAAAATGTTTGTGCCGCGCGAGGTGCTTACCAAGCCCGGCCTGCTTACGCCCGAAGAGAAAAAGGTTATGGAAGGCCATGTGCAGCATACCGTGGCTATTCTTTCCAATATTGAATTCGACATGCCCGTGCTTGACGCCATAGCGCAAATGAACGAGCGCCTTGACGGCAAGGGCTACCCCAAGGCCCTGCAAGGCGACCAGATAAGCGTGCAGGCCCGCGTGCTGGCCGTTGCCAACGCCTTTACCGCCATGGCCCGCCCGCGCTCGTACCGCCCGGCCATGGATGTGGCGACCGTGCTGTCCGTGCTTGAAAAACAGGCCGGAGCTTACGACGAAACCGTGGTAAGCGTGTTGCGCGAGGTGCTGGCTACCCCAGCGGGTGAAAAGTTGGTGGCGCAGGCCGCCAGTTCAAAGCCGGTGTAAAAGGCGGCATTTGTCCCAAGCATTTGGAAATACATAACGGGCCGGGCAAATTTATAAATTTGCCCGGCCCGTTTGTATTAAATAGTCGCGCTACATTTGCGGAGGAGCGCAAGAATCGCGCATGATCAGCGTAAGGGGCGTGGCGTTGCCCGGTTTTGTAACCGGCTTTCCGTCGAAAATGTGTTGTAAAAACAGTTCCAGCTCATGGTGTGTGTAGCCAATGTTATGATCTATGCTTGATAAATTTGGAATAAGCGTTGAGGCAAGCAAGTCGTTGTGCAGGCACATTATCGAAATATCTTCCGGAACGCGCAGGCGCAGGTCTTTCAGCGCGTTCAGCAGGCAGGCCCCTATAAGGCTGTTTGCCACCACCACGGCAGTGGGAGGTTCGCTCAGGGCCAGCATATTGTCCATAACCAGCCTGGCCCTTTGCAGTAGCGGCTCCTTACTGTTGCTAGGGGTCATCAGCAATGAGTGCGAGAGCGCCTCGTCGGGGGCAATACCTGCTTCGGACAGCGCATCAAGGTAGCCTTGCCAGCGCGTGCGAACCATAGCCAGATCAAAAGCTCCGGCAATTAAAAACGCTATGCGTTTGTGCCCCAGTTTCAGCAACTGGTTGGTGGCAAGGTGCGATACCTTATGCATATCCGCACCCAAAAAGTTAACCCCGGCGTGCGCTGGAGTTTGCCATAACATAAGGCAGGGCGTGCCTTTTTCCTGTTCGCGGCGCAAGGCGTCCTGCAAGTTAAACGAGGCGTCAAAACAGATTACTCCGGATACCTTTAACTGCCGCAGGCGCAAAAAAGCTCTTTCCTCCCATTCCAGCGAGCCGTCCGTCAGCTCGAAAACAACCTCGTAGCCGTTCTCTGCAGCCATGCGGCAAATAAGCGAAATAGTCTGGCCAAACTCCAAATATATGCGCAGGGTGTGCATTACGCCCAATATTTTGGTTTTTTTTACTGTAAGGCTCGAAGCCGCGTAATTGTACACATAGCCAAGCTCGGAAGCGGCCTTTTCAATTTTACTGCAGGTGGCGGGGCTTATTTTGCCAGGATTACGCAAAGCGCGTGAAACTGTAGATTGGCTCACGCCGCAAGCTTTGGCCAAATCGTACATAGTGATGTGCGGGTTTTTTACGCTCATCGGCAAAGCCTACACGTTAGCAAACAGAGATGCAAGCTTGCGCGAGGCATGGGCAAATTAGGCGCTTTTTCCAACATATGGCAAGGCAGTTTGCCAAGGTATATTGACCATGAAAATTTTTTATAATATTGTGCATCCGAATGCATTAAACGGCGTGCCTCGTGGGCAGGCCGCAAAAATGCCGGCTGGAAAGCTTTTTCGCAGTCCGATATATTAAGGATATCAACATGTTATTTTTAAGGGGGTTATGATGCAGGTAAAAAACAAACGTCTTGTGCTTATAACTTTATTGGCAGGCCTTGTTCTGTGTTGCGCCATGCCCGCGCAGGCCGCCAAGAATTTTAACAACATTTCCTTTATGGGCAGTTATGTGGAACGCCACCCAACGCCGGTGCGGGCTTTTATGCCATTTTTCGCGGCGGCTAAAGAGGCTTTTCCTGGCCGCCTCTCTTTCAACTATTTTTCAGCCGGCACCCTTTACCCTGAAAAAGAAGGCATGGCGGCAATCAGCGACGGGCGCGGAGACATAGGCGTGGTAACGCCCTCCATGTTTCCTGGCAGCCTCAGTTTGGCCAACGTTGTAGATATTCCGGGCCTGGCCCCCAACTCTGTAATCGGCGCTCTGGTGTTGCAGGATTTGGTTGAAAAATTTCCTGAAGTTACAGCGGAGTATCCGCCCAATACCGTTCCCTTTACGGTCTGGGCCTCCGCCGCGTACCAGTTGCACTGCAACAAGCCCATAAATACCATTGAGCAGATTAAGGGTATGAAGATTATAGTTTGGAACTCCACGGGCATAGAGTCCGTCAAGCTGCTTGGCGGCAACCCCATACGGCTGGAAGCCAGAGACTCCTACCTGGCGCTTTCAAAAGGCATGGCGGACGCAATCTATTGCCCCACCGCCCCCATACGCTCGTTTAAAATAAGCGAATCCATGAAGCACCACTTCATTATCAACATGGGCGTCGGCGCTTTTACCATGTTCATGAACAAGGACCTTTACGATTCCATGCCCGCCGATATAAAAGCCTGGATTAAGGAAAACAGTGGCAGAAAATTGGCCCTGGCCTGCGGCAAGAGCCTGCTGGATGGCGAAATTGACGATATTAAATGGATGAAGGAACAGGGCGACCACTACTTCTATTACCCCACTGAGGCAGAGCGCCAGGTTTTTGTGGAAAGAGTAAAGCCGTTTGAAGAAAAATGGGTTAACGACTGCCTTAGCCAGGGCATTACCGTGGCCCCTGAAGTGCTTAAATACGCCAAAGAGCGCTCGGCTTACCACCTTGACCAGATGCGCAAAGGCGCTTACGGGAAGTACGAAAATATTTAACGCAGGAGCGGCGTGCCGGCGGCGTTGAGTTTGCTTGCCGCGCAGGCAGAGTTTTTGCAGATGTTAATGTTGCAAGTTCCGGAACGCGTTACACGCGTTCCGGAACTTATATTTTAACCCCTGCCTGTTTTTACAGGGCCGCCCATGCGGCACAAAACCAGCCGCCTTCAATCGGGTATTTTTGCTGGTAAAGCTTTCTGGCGCGTAGTAAAAACAGATTTCCACAGGCATATTCTTGTTGCGGTTTTTGGCGTAATTGTTACAAAAAACAGGTTTTGACTGGCGGGAGGCGCTTTTTTGCCCAATTTCCATATGGGTCTGGCGTGAGGCTTTATTGCAGGCGGAATTGCCATACTGGGCAGGTACAATTTTTTTCGGCTTGGTTGTGACAGCGGAGATATAAATGGCAAAATTTGGCGGAGTTATTTTTGATCTGGACGGTACCCTTATGGATACTCTGGCCGATCTGGCGGCCTCCGGCAATTTTGCCTTGCGGCAAAACGGTTTTGCCCCGGTTGAAGAGAGCGGCTACCGTTATCATGTGGGCAATGGCATGCGCACCATGGCCAAGCGGGCGCTGGAGGCTTCGCTGGCTCTTTCTCCGCGCGCGGCCGCGCCGGATGATGCCGTGGTGGAAAAACTGCACAAAGCGCTGGCGGAGCATTACGCCGCCAACTGGCATGAGTTTAGCAAGCCCTACCCTGGCATTGTCGATATGCTGCGCGGCTTGGCTGAGCGCGGTTTACCTTTTGCCGTGTGTTCCAACAAGCCGGATTTTTTTGTAAAAGAAATGGTGGAACGTTACTTTGCAGGTGTGCCTTTTGTGGATGCCATAGGCCAGAGCGGCCAGGTGCCTTTAAAGCCTGATGCCACAGGGGCCTTGTTGCTGGCGTGTAAAATGAGCCTGCCGCCGGAACAGGTTTTGTTTGTTGGAGACACAAAAACTGATATGCTTACGGCTAACAGGGCGGGTATGCGCGCCGTTGGCGTAAGCTGGGGCTTCCGGCCGCGTAGCGAACTGTTGGAAAATGGCGCGCGGGTTATTGTGGATGTGCCGGGGCAGATATTGGATTTGTTGGGTTAAGCTCCGGCGCGGTAAAACCGCCCACGTTGCTAAATTGCGTAATATGAGGTTGTTATGAGAAAATGGCAGGTCGTTTTATTGCTGTGCGGCGCGGCTGCTTTGGCTGGAATTTCCAATATTGTGGAAGGAAAGAGGACGCCGGGCGATCTTTTTTTTACAGGCTTGTCTTTTGCCTTGGCTGGTTATTCCATTTATAAAATCAATAAAATAAACAAGAGTAATAAAAGTAATTACGATTAGAGCATTTTAACTTTGAAAAAGTTAAAATGCTTGTGTTGCCCCCGAAGGGTACGCCCGCAAGCGAGCAGCGCGGCGTGCCTTTAGCAAAGCCGCTTAGGCTTTGCGTGTACGATAAAAGAGTGCTCTAGCCTTTATGCATTTTTAGAGTAACGTATTTTACGTTTTTAAAAATATATATAAAAAGTCAAAATGCTCTAGTTTTTGTAAACCGCGCTGATTGAGCAAGCATAAGCCCCTGTTTTTACACAAATGCAGGGGCTTATGTTTTGCTTGGCAGAGTGTTGGCAAGAGTGGCTAGGCCGGACGTGTTCTTACTGCCTTGCTGTGGGCATGCCCAGCGCGGCCAGAAAGAAGGATGAAAAGTAGCTGTTGCGTATGTCGGCCAGTTTTTCTCTATCCTCATCGCGTATGGCGCCGCATGATTCCGGCGTTTGCCGGGCCATTTCAGGCGGGCATTGCGAAGCCAGCGAATAGTGGTCCACCCCTTCGAGTATCTGGTAATTCATCGAATCGTACAGAGGGCTGGGGAAGTGGCGCAGCACATCTTCGCCGTTGCGCACGGGGGCGTACAGGCGCTCTTCCGCTGCAAAAAGGGCGGCCACGGGCACGCGCAGTCCGGCCATGGTTTGGCGGCGGGCAAGGCAGAGCCAGCCGGGTGTGAGCAGCCCAACGGCCTTTACGTTGGCTAGCGGCGCCACAAAGGCGTTGTTGCCGTGCTTTGCGCGTATTTCGCGCATATCTTGGTTTAAGCGGGCAAAGCGGTTTACGGCCAGACTGGAGCAGAGGGCCGTGTCATTTTCAGCCTCGCAGTACGCAGTGTAGCCGGAGGGGTCTATATCCACCCCGCACAGTTGCATGCATGTAAGAGCGCCCGCGCCCGCGCCTAAAAGCCCTATGCGTTGCAAATCGAGCATGCCTTTAAAGGCTGGGTCTCTGGATACGGCAAAAAGGGCCTGGTGCAGTTGTATGGGCCGGTAATAGAGCAGGGCGGCGGAATATAGAGCGCTGGCGTTTTCAACGCTGTCGCCGGTGTGGGTGGGGGCCACCACTACAAAACCGGATCCGGCCAGGCAGGTAGCCAGCTCGTGCATGGCCAGGCTGCTGCTTACCATGTCGTGCGATATTAAAATTACCGGAGCTTGCAAGCGGGCGGGCGCGGCATTTTTTTCGGCCCGCATAATCCAGCGCCCGAAGCGTGTTTCATAGCTGGCCTGGTTGGAGCGCCCCGACGGGTACCATACCACCACGCCCAATTGAGCGTTGTTGGGGGTGTTTACGGAAAGGGAGCGTACCCCTACCGCATAGGGCAGCGGGGCCGTGCCCATGGCCTGGGCCTGCCCGCCGGGCAGGGCAAGGCAGCAGAGCAGGAGGACCAGCCCCGCCAGCGGGCCGGATGGGCCTGCCTGCGCAAGGCTGCTGAGGCGTAATCTGATAAGGCTATAAATCATTATGCACCTTGGCTATTGCGGAGTGAGAGGAAAACTTGGCCCTTTGCGGCCCCAAATTTCTTGTCTGGGCTGATAGGGAGCCAGAAGTTTTAGCGGCACGCTCACTTTTTGCTCTCCCCAGTTGGAGTTGGCAACCTGGTAGGGTGGGAAGTAAATATCCAGCCCTGCCTGGGTGAGGGCGAAAAACTCAAAATTGGCAAGTCTGGGCGCGGTACCGCGAATTATTAGGGCCTCATCGGCAGTGCCCAGTTTGGCAACGAGGATCTCGCGGGAATAATCCGAAAAAAAATCCAGCAGCCCTGCATTGTCGGCAAAAATATCGGGCAGGCTTAACAGGCGGCCGCTGTGCAAATCGTATGTAAAGGTGGCTATGCCTTCATCCGGGCGGTCTCCGCCCATGTCCGTGCTGATTTTGAATATAACGCTTATGTAGTTGGCGGAGGGGGAAAACAGACTATAATCTATGCCAAGGCTGTACCGTTGGCTGCTTGAGCCGTGCCGCTGGCTGCCGGGGCCGTTCAGCAGGCCCACACCGGCGATAAAGGAGCGCAGGCGCTTGTCGGCCCAAAAGTACAACTCGCTGTCAACCGTTATGTTGTTTAGCTGGGGGTAGTAAATATTGGCGGTACAGTTGGAATCGCGGTGAAAAATGCTCCAACTGTCGTAAGTTTGCTCTGCCTGCTCCGCCGTGTTGGCCGCGCGGGCTGGCTGCGCCCCGGTTACGGCCTGGGCGCGCAAGGCACCGCCAAGGGTTATGGCGTTGCCTTGTGGACGCGGCGTTTCTGCCATTGCGGCGTTTTGCCACTGCATGCACCAGAAAAAGAATGCCCCGGCGCAAAACAGCGTTAGCTGCAACAAAACGCACACTGCGCGGCAGTGAAAAAAAGTCGAGCCTGACGGCTTAATCATATAATTATATCCATGCCTTCCGAGCATGCAAGCAGTCGTACACAGCAGCGCAAATGCAAGCCGAACTTGCGCCTACCGGTTTTATATAAACGATAGCTACAATTGCCGCAAGACGTAATCGGCAGGGCAAACAGGGCATAAGGCGCTGCGGCGCAAGATTAACTGCAAAACATATTGTTATTGAGCCTGCGGAGGCAAGGCGCGGCCCGCCTCAATAACTCTCAACATCTCGCATACGGCCATATATTTGCTAGCCGCGTAAGGCGGCGGCCAGCTTGAGGGCGCGGGCGACTTTTTTTACCTGGTGCACGCGGTGTACATATACCCCGCGCCCGGCCATAACGGCGCTTACAATTCCCGTGGCCGCGTCGCGCTCTTCCGTATCACATGGGCCAAGCAAATCGGTAAACAGGCTTTTGCGCGATACGCCCAGGCATAGTGGGCGGCCAAGGCTTTGCAGGCGTTCTATTTTACGCAGCAGCGCGAGGTTGTGCTCAAGGTTTTTGCCAAAGCCTATTCCGGGGTCAAGCAATACATTGGCGGCGGGCAGGCCCGCGCGTTCCAGCGCCTCGAGGCGGGTAGCGAAATAGGCGTAAAGCTCTTCGGTCACATCGGCATAGGCGGGGGATTTTTGCATGGAGCGCGGCGGCTGGGGGCAGTGCCCCAAAATATAGCCTGGGCGATAATGCGCCAGCACTTCGCCCATTTGCGGATCAAAAACTCCGCCGGAAATGTCGTTTATTATATCCGCGCCTTCTTCCAAGGCTAACCTTGCGGTTGAGGCGCGCCAAGTATCGGCTGAGAGCGGCGGAAAAGGCGTTTCAGGGAGCGGGCGGGCAATTTTCAAGGAGGGCATGGCGCCGTTTTGGGCGGCGGATTTTATTTCGCGCAGGTCGCGCAGCACGGGCAACAGGCGTTCCGCCTCGGTGTCTCCTCCCACAAACTCAGCGCCAGGGCGGGTGGATTCCGCGCCCAGGTCCAAAATACCCGCGCCCTCGTGCCATAGGTCCAAACAATGTTTAACGGCCTTGCCGCAATTCAGGTAGAGGCCGCCGTCGGAAAAGGAGTCGGGGGTGATGTTTACAATTCCGGCCAGCAAAAAGGGAGAAAGGGCAACAGCCCTTTCTCCCCGTATAGTCCATTCTTGCTCTGGCATAATGGCCGGTTCCGTTAGTCCAGCCTGAAGTCGTCGCCGGATTTTGGGCTTTCAGGGCGCGAGGCGCTTTGCGCGTCTTGCGGGTCATGCTTTTCGGCGGCGGAAGGTCCGGCATTGCCCGCGCCAGGCGCGGCAGTGTTGCCTGTGCCGCTGTTTTCGGCCTTGCTCTGTTTTTCAATGGGCATTGGCTCGCCTTTGATCAATGCATCAAGGTCTTCGCCGCTGATGGTTTCGTATTCCAGCAGGGCGGCTGCAGCCTTGTGCAGCACTTCGATCTGCTCTTTAAGAATATCCATGGCCTTGACCATGCCTTCGTCAATTATGCGCTTTACCTCGGCATCCACCATGCGGGATGTTTCTTCGCTGTGGTTTTTGGAAGAAACCCACTCGCGGCCGATAAAGACCTCGTTATTGCTTTCGCCTATGGCCACGGGGCCTATTTTGTCGCTCATGCCCAACTCGCACACCATTTGGCGGGCTGTTTTGGTGGCCACCTGAATATCCTGCATGGCCCCGGAGGTATACTTGCCGGAAATGATAATTTCGGCGGCGCGGCCGCCCAAAGCCATGGCAATGCGGCTTTCCAGCGCGGTGCGGGTTACGGTGTACTGGTCCTCGTCCGGCACGTAGGCGGTAAAGCCCAAGGCGCGCCCGCGCGGAATAATGGTAATTTTATGCACCGGGTTGCTTTCCGGCGTGAATTTGGAAACAAGGGCGTGTCCGGCCTCGTGGTAGGCGGTGTTTTTCTTTTCCGCGTCCGAAAGCACCATGGTGCGGCGGGCCTTGCCCATAATCAGCTTGTCTTTGGCTTCCTCAAAATCGTTCATGTTAAGGAAGTCTTTATTGGCTTTGGCGGCCAGCAGGGCAGCCTCGTTTACCAGGTTTTCAAGGTCGGCGCCGCTCATGCCGGGGGTGCCCTTGGCTATGCGGTCAAGGTCCACATCTGCGGCCAGCGGGGTACGGCGGGAATGCACTTCAAGTATGCGTTTGCGGCCGCGCACGTCGGGCGTTGGCACAACTACCTGCCGGTCGAAACGGCCGGGGCGCAGCAGGGCGGGGTCCAGCACGTCGGGGCGGTTGGTGGCGGCTATAAGAATAACGCCTTCGTTGGCCTCAAAGCCATCCATTTCCACCAGCAACTGGTTAAGGGTCTGCTCGCGCTCGTCGTGCCCGCCGCCCAGGCCGGCGCCGCGCTGGCGGCCCACGGCATCTATTTCGTCAATAAAAATCAGGCAGGGGGCGTTTTTTTTGCCTTGGGCGAACAAATCGCGCACGCGCGACGCGCCAACACCCACGAACATTTCCACAAAATCAGAGCCGGATATGGAGAAGAAAGGCACACCGGCTTCGCCAGCAACAGCTTTGGCCAGCAGGGTTTTACCCGTTCCGGGCGAGCCTACCAGCAAAACGCCTTTGGGGATGCGCCCGCCAAGGCGGGTAAATTTTTTGGGGTTGGAGAGAAAATCCACCACTTCGGTAAGTTCTTCCTTGGCCTCATCCACGCCTGCAACATCGGCAAAGGTTACGCGGCCTTGTTCAGCCGTAACCATGCGGGCGCGGCTGCGCCCGAAAGACATTGCCTTGCCGCTGCCGCCCTGCATCTGGCGCATGAAGAAAATCCACACGCCTATAAGCAGCAGCATGGGCAGCCAGGATAAAAGCAAGGTCATGTACCATGGCGATTCTTCCATGGGTTCCGCTTTTATGTTCACGTTGTTCTGCATGAACTTGTCCACCATGTTGGTGTCGCGCGGGGCAAAGGTGCGGAATGTCTTGCCGCCGTCCAGCTTGCCGGTGATGTTCTGGCCCTGAATTACTACTTCGGATACGCGGCCCTGCTGCACAGAGCTCATCAGGTCGCTGTAGCTGAGCTGATCTTGCCCGCCGGTAGGCTGGTTGAACATATTGAATAAGGCTACCACAAGCAGGATTACCAGACCCCACATAGCCATGTTTCTGTAAAACTGATTCAAAAAACTAACCTCCGGCGCATACCGCGCCTGATTAAGTTAATGCCGTGGCTTAATAAATGGAATTATTTCATTATTTGTGGCATAACCCAACAAATTCTCAAACTGGCGTATATTTGCACAGCCGGACAAGCAGAGCAAGTAAAAAAGAACATTGCCCTGCTCGCGAAGTTCTGCTAGGTAATGCTTTCGCTGGCAGCGCCAAGCGCTGCCCTTGCTGCCTACTTAAGCATAAAATCGCCATAGGCAAGCGAGAACGCGATATTTTTTTCATTCTGGCCCAAATTAGGCCAGGCGGGTTTATTCCCCTGCGGAAGCGTATCGCCACCGGTGTGGCGCCTGGTCTTCAAAACCAGTGGACGGGCTAATAACTCGTAGGTAGGTTCGACTCCTATACGCTTCCGCCAAGAAGAACTTTAATAAGTCCCATAAGGTATTAAAAGCCTTGTGGGACTTTAAAGCTACACCAGCCTATCAACCCTGCATAGCCCTATTTAATCTATAGATCTCTTAGTGTTTTATTGTGGATAATTCTAAAAAGGCTATGTACGCCAAATGTACATAGAACTAGTTCATCTCATTATAAATCGCTTTATCTCACTTAACCACAATTAGCCGATTGACAAATCAGGTAATGATGACTATATGGCAATGACCAAGGGGTTAAAAATTGACTTTATTTTTTAACTACCCCCAAATTTAGAAACGGGCTCAGATTAGTACGGGTGGACTAGAAAAAAACCATCTGGAGGATCTGAGCCAAATTTTTTTGAGGCTACCAAGTATGTCAAAGGTCGCTTTTTTCGTTGATGGCAATTTCATGTTTCACCAGCTTAAACAATTCAAATCTTTCTTTTGTGATGGCCCTAACATTTTGAATTATTGCCTACGTCATTTAAACAAAGGTGAGGCCATATATCGCATATTTTTTTATGACACACCCCCATTAGAGAGAATCGTTCCTACCCCGTCTGGATCTCCTATGAATTATGGTGCCACTCAATCTTCAAAAAATATGAAAGCACGCTTGGAGTCTATACGAGAAACGCCTCATCTTGCTTTACGTCTTGGAAAAATTTCCTGCCAAGATGAGTGGATACTTAAGCCTAATGTTCTTAAGGAACTCTTGAATGGAACTCGCGCTGTTACATCCTTAATAGATGGTGATTATTACCTTGATATTAAGCAAAAAGCTGTAGACATGAAAATTGGCTTGGACATAGCTACAATTACCTATAAAAGACTTGCTGATAGAATTGTATTGATTGCTGGGGATGCAGACTTCACTCCCGCCGCAAAACTGGCACGCATGGAAGGTATGGAAGTAACTCTAGATCCCATGGGTAAGAAAGTACCAGCGGACCTGCTTGAACATATTGATTATATACATACGCCACTAGATCCAAATAATGCATCGGATGTTGACCCAAAGAAAAAAATTTTTTTTGTTCCACCTAGAAAAGCTTTATATGGCTACTTCAACACCAGTTAAAAATATAAAGCTATATACAGGGTACCGAATAATTGCCTTTCGGGCAGCAGTTGGACAAGTCTGGTTAAAAAGCAGGCCAAAAGAGTAGGAAGAATACTCCTAAAACAGTGTAACTCCCAGTGCTATTTGGACTTCATATACGCCCGCCATCATTGAATTTTTTGCCGACCAGACGCCACATCGGCGTCTGGTCTTTTCATTTTTCAACTAGGTTATCATTCCGCGCTAAAAAAACTTTACAGAGCGCTATGCGCCAAAGAATTACAAGTAAAATGCGAACATGCCGGCGCGCGGCTCTAACCCGCGTAGGCGTCGTCAAAAAACGCCTGTTCCAGCCTGGTGGTGCGGATGAAGTAGTCGCGGCAGAGCCCGGCATGGGCAGGGCCCACACGGTCCAGCTCGCTGTGCAAGAAGGCTACAAAGCTGGCGAAGTAATCATTGTTATGCAAAGTGATCCACTCGGCATACACGAAATTTTCCGGGTAGGGCTGTTCGGCCCGCAGGCCCCAGTCCAGATAAACGCCTTCGGCCACGGAGAGCACGGCAATAGTGGCCGCATAGGAGCCGGAACGCGCGGCTTCAAGCATAATCCGCTTCAGGCCCCTGGTGGGCTCGCCGTCCGGCTGCCCGCTGCGCTCGGCATCGGTTACGCCCAAGGCTTTAAAGGAGCGCATAAAGTAGTCGTTCTCATCGTTGCTGAGCATGCCTATAAAGCGGCCCAGCGTGAGGCGCCCTTCAAAGGTATCCGCATAGCTCAGGGCAGCGCCCAGCAGGGTGAAAAAATTGTCGATGAATCTGTGGTCTTGTATCAGGTAACGGGCCATGACCGTATCGGCCACGTTTCCGGCGGTAAGCTCTTTTACGAAGCGGTGTTTTACAGCCCCGCTCCAGCATGGCTCGCTGGCTTGCTTTAACTCTTCAAAAAATCTCATTATTTTATATTTCTCCATGGGTGTTTTCGGCGGTTAATGTTCGCCAAGGGCGTATAATGGCATAATCCAGAGGAATATCCAAGCCGGAACGGAGTGTTGCCGCTTACACAAGCCGGGGCTGACCTTTTACAAGTATAAAAACTTTATATCCACTAAAAAAGCATTGAGGCTGCTTTGCATCTGTATTAGAAATCATCTCAACCGGTTGAGGTGATTTTTGTATTCACCGGCGCAAAGGCGGCATTGGCCGTGGGAGTTTTAGCATGAGCAGGGCAGACGCCGCATCCGGCATGGCGGGCAGGGTATTTTACAACGGCGGCATTATTACCATGGATGCCGCCCTTTCGCGTGTATCCGCGCTGGGTGTGCGCGGTTGCGACATATGTTACGCCGGAAACAGCCTGGAGGCCGCCAAGGCAGCGGCCGGGCCGGGGTGCGAGCTGGTTGATTTGCATGGCCGCGCCGTTGTGCCGGGGCTGTTTGAGGGGCACATGCACTTTATGCAGGAGGGCCGCCGCCTGGAGCAGTTGGATTTATTCGGCAAATCCAAGGAAGAAATTTTAGTCATGGTGCGGCGCAAGGCCGCCGAGACCAAGCCCGGCGCATGGATTGCAGGCTTGGGTTGGAACAACGAGACTTGGCCGGACAAGCACTGGCCCTGCAAAGAAGATTTGGACGCCTGCGCCCCTCTTAACCCCGTGGCCCTTACGCGGGCCGACACCCACTCCGTATGGGCCAACTCGCCCGCCTTGGCCGCCGCCGGTTTTGACCGCGACAGCCCCGACATGCCCGGCGGCGAGATTATGCGCGCCCCTTGCGGCGATTTGCTTGGCATTTTGGTTGATACGCCCATGCAGCGCCTTTGGGCCGCCATGCCGCAACTGAACGATGCGCAAAAACGCACCGCCAGCCTGCGCGTGCAAGAGGAGCTTTTTGGTTTTGGCATAACCTCTGTTTCCGATGCATGGCAAATGCCGCAAGATCACGAATTTTTCAAAAGCCTTTATGCGGAGGGCGCGCTTAAAATACGTCTTAACGGCATGCTATCCTACTATGCCCTGGCTGGGGAAAACACCTGCGCGCCCGTGCGCGGGCTGTATGGCGAGCGGTTGTCGCTGGCCGCCTGCAAGCTGGTGTGCGACGGCTCCCTTGGCTCGCGCAGCGCCTGGCTGGGATCGGATTATGCCGACAGGCCCGGCCACCATGGCAACAGCCGCCATTCCGACGCCGAGCTTTATGGGCTTATGCGTTTGGCCCGCCAAAAGGGTTTTCAGGTTTGCGCCCACGCCATAGGCGATGCCGCCGTGCACCAAGCGCTGGAGGCCATGCGCGGGGTGCTGGAGGAGGGCTCAGCGCCTGAGGCTAACTTGCCTGACAATAGCTTGCCTAGGCCAGGCTTGCCCGAGCGTAATTTGCCGGACCACCGCTGGCGCATAGAGCATTTTCAAACCGCACGGCCGGGTGATTTGGCGCTGGCCATGCGCCTGGGCGTTATTCCGGCCATGCAGACCATTCATCAGCAGGCTGACCAGGCCATGGCAGAGCGCAGGCTGCGGCCGGAAACTCTGGCAATATCCTACCCATGGCGCGGCGTGATTGATAACGGCGGTATTATCGTGAACGGCTCTGACAGCCCCGTGGAGACAGCCAACCCCTTTAAGGGCATGCATGCCGCCATAACGCGCGACGCGTGCGCTGGCCGGGGGCGGATTATATCCGGCCTTACCCGTTTGGAAGCGCTAAAATCTTACACCGTATGGCCTGCTTATGCCGAGTTTGCCGAAAGGCGCAAAGGCTCGCTGGAGACGGGCAAATTGGCCGATTTTGCGGTGTTGGACCGCGATATTCTGGCCTGTCCCGCCGAGGACCTGCCCCATACCCGCGTAACGGCAACCGTGCTGGGCGGCGAGACCGTGTATGAAATGCCGGAGTGATGACGCCGCATGCGGAGACTGAGCAGACCATGAAAAAAGCCTTACTCGCCGTGTGCATAAGCGTAACTATGCTGGCAACGGGCGCTCAGACCCAGGCGCTCAGCCTCAACGCCTATTGGGCGGCCCGTTCGGATTGGTATGCCGATGCCGCTATGCGTGTAAAAAAGCGGCAGGAGGATTACTCCAATTATCTTGCGCAAAAGGGGCAAGCCAGCGTGGCAGGTCAAAACGCCCGGAGCGGCGCGGCGGATGCCGAACTGGGCGTAATTCTTGAGAACATGTTGGAAGTTTATTCGCAAATGGCGGAATTTACGCTAAAATGCTCATCTTCCGCCGGTTATCAACCGCTGGAGACCATGAACAGCGAGCAGTATTATTACCGCCATATGCTTAAAACCGCCGCTGTGCCCAAACTGGAAGACGCGCGGGGCAAGCTGATGAAAATGCTGTCAGCCGAAGGGCTGGACGAAACGCAACAAAGCTGCGCAATAAAAATTGCGGAGCAGGATTTGCTGCCCATGCTGACTGAAATGCGCGTGGAATTAAATGACTATTAAACGGCCGTGCTAGGCACGCCCGTGTTTTTGTGCTTTGCCCGTGGGGAACATGCCAGTTCCGGCCCGGCAAGAGGCTCCCACCGGCCACTTTAGAGCATTTTAACTTTGAAATTTTATATATTTTTTTAAAGCTGAACGATGCTACCCTATAAAGGTATAAAAACTAAAGCACTATTTTATCGTATACGCAAAGCCTAAGCGGCTTTGCTAAAGGCACGCCGCGCTGCACGCTTGCGGGCGTCCCCTTTGGGGCCGCTAGAGCATTTCAACTTTAGAAAAGTTAAAATGCTCTAGCGGCTTAAAATATCCAATGCCTTGCGGTGCAAAACACTATCGCCGCATGCGACCACTCTTGGGCCCGAGGCCAACGTAAGCGCCTTGCCTTCCCAATCTGTAATCATGCCGCCCGCGCCTTGTATTACGGGGGCCAGAGCGCAAAAATCCCAAGGTTTCAGGCCGCTATCCAGGCAAATATCCACCCGGCCCATGCTTAGCCGGCCGTACACGTAACAGTTGCCGCCGTAAATGCCCCATTTGGCCTGCTGGCGCAATCGTTTAAAGGCGGTCTCCTCATCAGGGCCCAAGGCGTCTGGCGTGCCCAGCGAGAGCACGGCATCGGACAGATTCGGGCAGGCGCGGGTGCTTACCGGAATGCCGTTGTGTGTGGATTTGGCCCCTTCCATGCCAGACCAGCGGTCGTTGGTAAGAGGGTGGTCTATTATGCCAAGCACCGGGCGGCCTTTGTGCGCAAGGGATATAAGCGTGCCGTAAACCGGAAGGCCCGCCAGAAAAGCCCTGGTGCCATCCAGCGGGTCTATAACCCATACAAACTCGGCTTCGGGATTTTCCGGCCCATATTCCTCACCCAAAATGCCATGACATGGGAATTTTTTGGCCAGCATGGCGCGTAGCCTTTCCTCCAGTCTTTTGTCCAAATCCGTCACAGGGCTGCCGTCTGGCTTGGTTTCGGCGATTATTTCGCCGCGTTTAAGGTATTGCAGTGTTAACAGGCTGCATTTGTCGGCCATTTCGTGGGCAAAGAGCATAAATTCGGCATACTGCGACATATATTTTCAACTCCGGATCGGCATTTTGAATACATTTTGCCATATATGACGGTGGAAAGCCAGAGATGGCTTCTTTCTTGACATAACAGACCCCTTGCGCTAGAAAATGCCCTTCGCTAATGCAAAGCAGGGCAAGAAAATGCAGCGCATATACCGCCCTAACATATTGCGATATTTAATAAAACGCGCCTGTAGCTCAGTCGGATAGAGCAACTGCCTTCTAAGCAGTCGGCCCGGGGTTCGAATCCCTGCAGGCGCGCCAGAAAAAAGCCAAGCGCTTTTGACCCTAATGGAAAAAAGTTAGAGTCAAAGGCGCTTTTGCTATTTTCCTCCTCAAATAGCGCAAAATCGCCCCAAGCGCCTTGACTCTAACAATAACAAGTTGGAGTCAAGGCGCTTTTTGTTTGTAGATTATTCAAGGATTTCACCATGAAAGAGAAAGATTTTAAATATGAAGACTTCAGGCAGTACGAAAAAAAGAGCTATGCCAAGCTTGAATTTCTGGCGCTTGAAGAGGAAATCGCCTCGCTGGTGGAAAAGGGCCTGAGCCCCGCAACCATATACAGATATTTCCTGGAAAATAAGCGCCTATATCCGCCGCGAAAATGTAGTTGCTCCTGATGCGGTATTGGCCTAAATTGTAGAAGAAATTGAAACAGTGAGGTGCCTTATGAGCCAACAACTTACACATGAAGAAAAATTGAATAACCTTTCCCGCTCCATTGCCGCGTCAGCTCGTGGTGACGATGTAGAGGCGCGTAAAATTGCCCAACAAGAGCCTATGGCTCCGTGGTTGGCTAAGGCCGTAAAAGAAATATTCGGCCCTGAACATTTAAAAGGCTGGGATTTATCAGAAGCCGAGGGTGAATATGGAAAAGACTGGCTTAATAGATAAAGTAATCGACAATATGAGCCGAAGTTGGCGTTCTTACCAACTCGTCAACGAATCTAAGGAAGTGAAAGAGCATGACGCTGTTCTGGCCGAAACGTTATCACTCTTGAAAGATGTGAAAGGCTCCAAAAATTTGAATGTAGCTCTTGGCGCTGAAGAAATGCTGCTTCGCCAAGAGCAGGCCGTTTACGCCAACTCCCCTGAGCAGCACAACAGTATAATCACGGCAGTTAAACAGCTTCAGGAGGCCAAACAGTCTTTAGCGGTGGTTGCCAACCCCAAAGCCTACCAAGCTGCTACAGCAACTTACCCTAGTAGCCGCAAAGAGGCTGGCCTGCCTATAGATTCTTTTCGGGATTTCCTAAAAAGCCATTCCACCAGGTTGACCAACAGAATGACCGCTCAACTGTCTGTGCCGGAAAAGAACATTTTGCGGCAAAGAAAAGACAACTTGGGCATGATCAGAGAAGTTTATATTGCCATGCAGCGGGAAGCTTTAGGGCTGATGTCATCCAAGAATAGAACCATTGAAAGATAAATCGTAAAGCAATTTATCTTGCTCAGTAAAAACAGGACCATGTGAGTATTAGGTCCTGTTTTTACTTTTTTCGTCATGAATTACTTTAGGTTTATTACATTCAATACCTCAATATCACACCACTTAGGAGTGGCATTAAGGTTTCAGCAGTATTGTAGGTATGATTCAATTTTGCTATAATTGATAATACTTATTTATTATAAAATAAATTCAAAGCTGGAGAACATATGAGTTATCAAGGACTCAGATGGATGAAGTGTGACCTACATATGCATAATCCATTAGACAACAACTGGGATGATTACCACGGAACTACACAAGAAGCAGCTCAAAAATTTGCTAGGGCGTGTTATGAGGAGAAGATAGATGTTATTGGCCTAGCTAGTCATAGCTATATGGGTTTACAATTCTACCCCCAGTTAAAAAATGCTCTGAAAGAATTAAAACGTGAAACTGGGCATAGTATTACAATGTTCCCTGGTTTTGAAATTACACTACCATCTGGATTAGGAGTGCATTACGTTTGCTTATTTGACCCCAATATCGATAATATAGAACATGTCTTGACCAGTTTAGGAGCTGATACAAAGCTGATTGGATCAAAAAAACCAATTGAAATTTATCGACAATTAGAAACTACCCTCAAAGATGTACAAAACAAATATAATGGTATTGTTATTGCCGCTCACGGATTAGAACACCGTGGAATCTTAAATAGTAATTCTTACCCAGAGAAGTTTGCAAAAAAAGATTTCTGCAATCCTGATTTGCTCGCTACTGAAATACCAGAAATAGTATCAAATTTACCATTAGGGTATCAAAAATTACTGAAAGCAGGTGACGATTGCGAGAGAGAATGGCGTAGAAAATATCCAATAGCTACTATCATGGCATCTGATTGTAAAAAGTTTAACAAAAAAGACAAAGTGACAGATGAACCACTGCCCAATAGTATAGGATATCGATATACTTGGATAAAAATGTCATCCCCCTCTATCGAATCATTAAAACAAGCGTTTTTAGACCATGAAGGTCGAATTATGCTTTGTAATGATTCTCCTGAAGCATTAGTCAGCCATCCGCATATTGTCTCGATCAAAATCGAAAACTCAAAATTTCTTGAAGATCAAGAGGTTATATTCTCACCGCACCTTAATTGTATTATTGGAGGGAGAGGTACTGGCAAATCCTCCCTTTTAGAATGCTTGCGATTAGCATTTAAGAAGGATTCCGCAAAGGATCTGGAGGGAGATGATAAAACGCTAGAGCGCATAGACCGTATCAAGAAGACCTTACAGCACGACTTTGGAAGTGGAAAAGTTACGGTGAGGTTCCAAAGAGACGCGGGAGAACCGGAGGTAATTATTTGGGAGAACGGGGAATCACATTCGAAAGAAGCGCAAAAAAATGAAGAGGTTTTCTTCAATAGTATACCGGCTTCTTTTTTTAGCCAGCAACAATTGACGCATATGACTGCAGCTGAAAAATATAGTGATAATAAGCAGCAAGCTCAAAAGCTCCTAAAATTTATTGATGGTTTTTTTCCAGATAAAATGCGTGAACTTGAAAGAGATGAGTTAGCCCGCAAAACACTTGTATTTGATGCTTTTTCAGAACAAAGAACGATCAAAGTTCTTGAACATGAGTATAATGAACTTGAACAAGAGCACATTATGATAGTTAAAAAATGTGAATCAAGGCAAGAATTACAAGAACCAGCAAAAAAATATCAACTTTACAAGCAGGAAGAACAATTACTCAAGGAAATGCAGGAGCATTCTTTTAAAAATTTTGAAGATAATATTTATGAGCAAATAAACATTACTCAAGTACAACCAAATGAAATTGAATCTGTTGATAACAATGCTGAATTTCCACATTATGATTATATTCAAAATGCGCAGATATATTTTTGTGAATTAAAAGAAAACCTTGTAAAAGATATATATAAATTATTTTTGAAATTTCATGCTAACGTGTCAGAATATATGAATTCACAAGAATCACAACATGTTAAAGATGAAATAAATGACAGTAGGAAAGAGTTTGAACATAAATTATCTGAGAAAGGCTTAGCCGCTGAGGACATAGAGCGACTCCACTCTTTCTTAAAAGAGAAAGACGAACTTGAAGAAAAAATGAGAATCAGAAAAGAGCATTTAAATAAAAAGAAAGAAGATGCTAATCAACCTGAGGAAGTCTTGGAAAGCTTATACCAAATTTGGCATGAGCAATTCATGTTACGAGCTGAGGCCGTATCTGTAGCTAATGCATACGCAACTCAAGGAAATTATGCCTCAAAAGTCATCGAAGTTAATGTATCTTATCAAGGTGACCATAAGGATTTTATAGAAAAATGGGATAAAAATTCTCCAAAAAGAAGTACCGTGTTAGGTAAAATATGGGATGATATTGGCAACAGAATTTTTGCTGACTTTCAAACACAAAAGTGTGATTTCAATAAGATAATTAAAGATGATAAACATGCCGAAGAAAAACTTCGCAAGTATGAATCCCCTTGGCAACTAGTGCAGTCTGGCCTATTGGACCAAAATAATGCTTATTTAGCGAGATGGATTGAACGCAAAGAGCCTGACTTGCCTAACCTGTTTAGGGGGCATTTCGAAGAGCTTGCCGAAACATGGCAACACTTAATATGCTCACGAATAAACGACAACATAGATTTAACTTTGTATAGAGCCAATGGTTCGATAGCAGGGGAAATTTCCAAAAACACTCTTTCCGATGGACAGCGAAATACGGCAGCTTTAGTTTTATTATTAGCACAATCAAGCAATGGCCCTTTGATTATAGACCAACCTGAAGAAGAACTAGATTCTGAGTTCATATATACGGAGCTATTACCACTAGTTCAACAAAAAAAGAAATCTAGGCAGCTTATATTCGCTACCCACAACGCTAACCTACCTGTGAATGGGGATAGCGAGTTGGTTTATGCCTTTGAAGCAAGAGAAAACAAAGGCAAATGCTTAGCTCAGGGGGGGCTAGATAGTAAACCTGTGGCAGATGCCGTACTAAAGATAATGGAAGGTTCGGCTGATGCATTTAAACGAAGAAAAAATAAATATCATTTTTAACATACACTGAGAATATTTTATACGGGTTGTTTAAACTTAAGAATCAGCAGGTGAGGTAATGATAAAGCAACTTCTTAGTCGAATATATATGCACCTAAGAGAGAATGTGCCATTATACGGAACTGTTAAGGCAGTCATAGGTGGCACTGTTGCATGCTTGATCCCTACCGAAGCCTACATGCGACAAGCTTTGGTCATATTGGGTATGTCATTACTGTTTGTAATGCTGAAAAGCCTAACACGGTTATTGACGAAATATCGTTTTCCCATATTGAGAATATTCGTAAAATGGTTAGGCTTTCCAGGAGATATTATTTCAACATCAATTGCAGGATTTTTTCTTGCTGGATGTATCACAGGCATTACGCTAGATTACTCACCTGCTGTTGTAATAAGCGGTGGCCTATCTGTACTGTTTAGGAGCATGGCACTTGAAAAAAGAGAGCCTGCCCAAGATTCTACTTTATGACTTCTAAGTTCCTAACAAGGCAAACAGTATTTACAGGCTTACCGTTCAAGAGAACTTTTTTGACTTGGCATAAGCGTATACGAGTTCTCTCCCGCCTGCCTGCCCAATTTCCCCCAACGCGCCTTTGCATACTCCCTGGCTACATCCTGAGCGTGTGCATCAAAAGAGCTGAAGTATATCCTCTTGCCGTCATCCCCAACAGTTCCGCCGGAGGGTAGGGTAAGGATCAGAACGCCGCTGGGGCTGATGGTCACTTTGAATTCTGTTCCCATTTTGTCCATGAGTTTACCGACCGCGACCAGGCGTTTTTTGTCTTTCGTTGTCAGATTGGTATTTTTCAGCACCGCCTTGTGACGCTGCGCGGCTGGCTTGGTTTCGTGCGCTGGCTCATGGCGGATTGCTGCCGGTTCTTGCTCAACTACTATTTTTTTGGAGCGCAATATGTCCAGGGCGGTTTCATTGCCTTGCAGGGCTTCCTTTTTCAGATAGTCCACCCATGATGAACACGGATGTCGTTCTTGTATTTGCCGCTCCTTGGCTTCTTTCGCCTGGCTGGCCAGAGCCAGCTTTTCGTCCGTGGCAAGCTCCTCTGATCTTTTCAGATAGACCTCCTGGATGAGCGGCCAGCGGTCTTTGGCAGTGAGCTTGTGGTTGTTTTGTATCTCTTTCCGGCGCTGGCCCCATTTGTTGTATATTTCTGAACGGCGCTTCCATTCAGCGTCTTTGAGCCGGTAGAACTCTTTAAGTTCCCGTTTTTTTTTCTGCCAGCGCAGCAAGGTATTTTTCATAAAGGTTGCTCCCTTGGGCTCCTGCTGAAACGGGAGTTTTAAATATCCGGCAACCTCGACAACGCGGTTCAGGTCAGAAGACATTTGGCAGGATCCAAAGCGTTTTTTCAGGGCTGGGCCTGATGTCGTCCGATCCAAAGAGCCTGCCTTGGCGTAATATTGCTTGTCGTGCAAATCAGTACAGCACCAGGCCGACTTTGCGGCCAGAACCAGGTATTATCACCAAAATGACGGCAAATAGAGTGTAACTCATCTCGAACATCAGCCTGGGCTTGCTTAAGATAAATTCTTCGCCTGCAATTATGCGCACTCACCATGGGGTGTTAGGAATGTGCTTTATTTTTTCCATTCTTTATAATACTTATAGGTACACCGTTTCAAGTGTTCCTAGTTACTGTGGTGAGTGTAAATTTTTAGAGGTATAGTCTGTTTCCGGCTTGCCTCAAGTGCTTCGAGTTACGTAAAGGTTGCACATTATTTAAGTGATTCAGGCGATAACGCTTTTGTTCCGCTCAAGAGACTGCGCTTCAATTCAGGTTCGTCTCTTTGATGTAAAGCAAAAGACTTATCATTAATGTGTGTCCATCAGTTGTATGACAAATTACTTCAGCCAAGCTCCAGTTCTTGAAATTGCGAACAGTACATATAACCAGGAGAAAGCAATGCAAGTCGAAGTGTATATTGATAAAGCCATCACTATCCTTAAGGGTATCAACATTCGAATCAAGGCTGAGCCGGACGCTCCAATGAACAAGCTTCTGGACATTATTCCGCCAAAATACGACAGCAACAAGGTGTTGACCATAGGCCGGGTGCTGCAGCAGCAAAGCGCTTTTAACGAAGTGGTGCGCGAGCAGATTTCCGGTATGGAGCTGGCCAGCCGCCACACGGAAATAATCAATGCCTTCAACTCCATTCGCAAAGATGCCGAGGGCATGGCAAGCTGGGTATCTGACGGCAAGCTTGATTTTAAAGAGCGTCTTCAGAATATGTGGATGACCATAAGCCGTGGTTCCATTCCCAGGCGCTTTGAGGGCATCAGGGCCACCTATCTTGAGGTATCAAGAGATTCTGGCGACCAGATCAAGCGCGAGCTGGCCATTCTTGAGGCTTACCAAAGCTACCGCTTTGCCTTGAAACAGGCCGAAATTGAGGCCCGGCACCTGACGGAAGCGGCGGAAGGTTTTTTGGCCGAAGCCAAGAACAAGCTTAACGCCGCAGCAAACGCCGTTGAAGGCGAGAATATTGAGCCGGCTGAACTGGCCGCCCTTGAGCTTAAGCGTGACGAGGCTCTTATGGCCCTGCAAAAAGAAGATAAGGTTTACCAGTTAATTAAAGATTTGTGTGATAACCTGGTTATTGCCTACAACGCGGCCGAAGTTGTTTTTGCCCGCTTGCAGCAAAGCTCGGCAGTAAAGGAAAGAGTTTACCAGCAAGGCGTGACCTTTTTCGCCACCAATGAGATTGTTTTTACAGCCCTGGCTGCTTCCTTTAATTCCATGCTTGGTCTTTCCGAAAGTACCAAAACCCTTGATGCCATGAAAGACGGCATGAACAAAAGCCTTGATACCGTCGCCAAAATGGGCAACGCCCAAATGGAAGAAAGCCTGCGGGCCGGATACGGCTCAACACTTAAGGCCGAATCGGTGCGCGCCCTTGTAGACGCTATTGTGGAATTTCAGGAATCCAGCATTTCTCTGATTGATGAATTGCGGCGCGAGGCGTCCAGCAACTCCCACGAAATTGAGCAGATAGTCAATGACGGAAAAAGCCGTTTTGCAAAACTTGTAAGCAAAGCTAACTAAAAGCGTCTGGTGTTCAGCTTTAGAATTGAACACATAAATCCGTGAATTGAGGCTGGCTATGGGCAAAGTATCTCACAGCGATCTTCTGGGCGCTATGGCTGTTGTTGACGACATGCGCATAAACAACGCCGTTACTGAAGAGGGCGATTTTAACAAATTGCGTGAGCGCGTGGCCGAGAGAGTTAAGGCCTATTATCTTGACAATAATATTGAGGTGAATGACGAAATAATCGCGGCCGGGGTAAAGGCTTACTTTGCCAGCCGTATGGCCTTTTCCGCGCCCAGGCTTTCTTTCGGCCAGACCTTGCTCGCCAAGTTCACCTCACGGCGTCTCTTGTTTCCTGCCATAATTTTATTTTTGGCCGTTTTTGCCTGGCTGTTCATAAGCTTTGTATATGATCCGTTTTTGGCGGGAAACGTTAAAAAAATGTCTGCGGATTGGGGCAGGTATGTGGGTTCATATGCTGATTTCACACCTGAAAACGTGTGCGTAAACCTGAAGTACGCCAATGGCAGGTGCGTAAAAGAGGCGGCTGCTGTGCAGGACCTTGTGGCGGAATTCAGAAATAATATTTCAACCTTTACCGGGGGCAGACCAGATAGAAAAAAAGAGTTCAAAGCAGCCAAAGCATCTGCCCCTGCCAGGTTTGCGGAGTTTAACAGGGCCGTTCTTGCCGCTAAACGCGCGGTGAGTGATGAACAGCGGCTGGTTAATATGGAAACTCCAGAGTTTAAGAGCCTTGTTGCGAAATATTCCCAACTGGCCAGCATTTGGGAGCCGGCAAAACAAAGTCTTTCCAGCGGTAATGGTTTTGAATCGAGGATGGACCAGCTTGAACAGGTAGCGGCAAAAGCCAGACGTGCCGAACGTGCTGAAAAAACGATAAAAAACGCCTTGAGCGAGTTCAAGGCCCTTGAACTGAACAAGGCGGAAAAGTCCGAAATTGAAACCATCGCGGCGGGCCTGCTTGCCAAGGCGAAAAACCTGGAAGATGCTGATACTGGCATTATCGACTATTACCTGAAACTGGCCAAGACCCCGCTGGTTTTGAATATTGTGGACCGTGTCGGTTTATCTTCCGGAATTACACGGACCTATGGCAGCACATCGGATTCCTTTTATTTGATCGTCGAGGCCCGTGATCCGGCCGGGGCTGTTTTCCCGCTCAATGTCAAAAGTATTGAGACTGGCAAGGTCAGCCGGGTAAAAGAGTTCGGCATTAGGGTTTCATACGCCAAATATGAAATGGTCCGAAAAGACAAGCTTGCCGACGGGGTGATTGACCAAATCAGGGTTGGCGGAAAAAAGGCCGGAGCGCTCGGGTTTTCTTGCGACAGCGGGGTTATGAACAGCATGATAACGGAGTGGTGACAACATGACATCCTCACTGATCAGACATCAGCTAAATGACGCTGTTTCCGGTCATAGTCGCTTGAAGGAGCAGTATGCGGAGCTTCAGCGGGAATATGTGGAATGCTTTCGGCGGTTGGCCAAAATTTTGCTTGAAGCGGCTTCAAAACATATTCCAAGCCACGAAGTTCAGCTTGACCTTGCCAAAAGAGCCCAGCGGCGTTCCGACCTGATTGTAAATGCGGGCAAACTCGACGCTGAGCTTAAGGAAAAGCTTGATGCTCTGGTGAGTATGGAGAACAGGCTGGCTTACCTGCAAAAAGAGCGGGACAAACGCCTCTTGGGCGAACCCTTTGCAGTGATGCAAAAGAATATAGAGCAGGAGCGAAGCCGCTATGAAAAAAAGCACGCCGTCTTGTCTTCTGTGAATAACGACTTGAAAGAGCTTGTAATGTCCTATGAGGCAAACGAATATTATCAATATTTGAAGGCCAAAAAATTTGTTCCAGCAGAAGGTCTGAGCCGGTTTAACCTGCAAGGCTTGCTTGATTCATGGCTGGCCTCAAAAATAAAGTTTGCCGAAAACCTGAATAACGAGCGGATAATAGAACACTTTTTGGCTGTGAATGAGGCAAAAATGTCTGATGCGGCAAAGTGCCTTGAAGAAACGGAACTGCTTTTTTACAACGCCCTTGTACGCCTGGAAGAGGAAATAGGCTTGACTTCCGCCATAGCTGTTAACGAAGGCCTGAGCGGAGAAATAGGGGAAATTGAGAGCCTTATTGCCAAGGCAAGGGGAGATCTGTGGGAATTGGACGGCAATATGGACCATGAATTTAAGCAGCTTCATGATAAGGTGCACAAATTGCTGGCAGCAGCCAATTCCAACGACTTGCGAGTGCTGGTTCATTCTACCCCAACCCCGGAGGATGATCTCGTTTTGGACAGAATCAAAAGTCTGGAATCCTCTATTGCGATGCTGGACGGGCATATGGCCTGTGCCGCGCAAAATGTGGAAAACCTGCGCGAGCTTTATAACTATGCCTGCGCTGAGGAAAGCAGGCAGGCCGCCATTGTCGGTGCTGTAAACAGTAGGTCTCCCTCTTTTTCTTTCAGAAGCAGCTCAAGCTACAACTTTTCCTCTTGCGGTGGAACAGGCCATAGTTCTTCATTTGGCAGCGGCTCAAGCAGTTCTTCTTCTTGCGGTGGCGGCTCATACCGCAGTTCCTCCTCTTTCGGTGGAGGCGGATTTAAAACCACGGGGAGTTTTTGAGAAAGTACTATCTTTCCATTTGATGCCGCTATTTGCTCCTTTCACTGCGCCGTAAGGAGGTATATGGCGGGGGAGGAGCGGGGCGCTCGCGTTGCTCGCGTCCAATTGCGCATTCCGGCATAATTGTCCGTCGAGTGCCGCAAGAGCACCCCCCCTCAATAAAAAGCCCTTTTGTCGCAGGCAGGGCAGGCGCGGCCCGTGCGAGGCAAAAAGGCCCTCGTGACTACACTATCAAGCCATTTCAGGAAGTAGGCCGGGGAAAAGCTCTGCCAGAGCGTGGGCCAAGGGGGAGCTCTCGTTATCCACGGTAATGAAGGTGGCAACAGCCTTGGCCTCCGGCACCGCGTTTTGCACGGCCACGGGCCAGCCTGCCAGGCGAAGCATGGGCACATCATTACCGTTGTTGCCCATGATCAAAGCGTTTTCAGCCCTAAACCCCAGACGCGGAACCAGCCAATCCACAGCCGTGCCTTTAGTGGCATCCCGCATGGTGAGTTCAATAAAATCCTTACCGGAATAGGATACGGCCAGAGAGTTCGCCCCAGGCACCAGCCGCAGGTAGCCGGGCAACTCATCGGCCGGCAGGTTGGGGATCATGAACTTTACAGCCTCCACACTCGTGGGCGCGAAATTCGGAGGCATGCTTTCCACGGGCATGGCCGGGCTTTTGCGCACGATCTCCCCAATCATCTGGTCAGGATAATCAGAACGCCGGAAATCGCCGGACAACAGCGCCCGATCCGGGGTGAACACATGCCACATACGGCCCTGCGCCTGACAGGCCCGCCAGAGCTGCTCCACCAAATGGCGCGGCATAATTGTAGCGCGCAGCACCTCATTGCTGGCAAAACTGAAAATGGTGGCCCCGTTGTTGCTGATGATTGGGATATCCCGCCCCACCATGTCTGCAATGTTGCGGCACATAATGTGATGCCGCCCCGTGGCCAGAACCACGGGAATGCCCATGGCCCGCAAAGCCTTTATGGCGGCAAGGTCTTGCGGGCTTATACTCTGGTCGTCGCGTAAAAGGGTGTGATCCAGATCGCTCACCACACCCTGCGGCCTATTCATAAACCGACCTCCCTAAGTTACCCCGGCGCCGCTCAGGCAACCGGTTGATCAAAAACCTTGCAATTCCAGCGGGCCATGGCAGTGTGCCACTCCTCGCCCAGGGGTTTGTCGGTAATAATAGCCGCGATGCTGTCAAACCCACACAGACGCATAAACGAAGTTTCATTGAATTTGGAAAAGTCGGCCGCCAGATAGGTTTGCTTGGAACGTTTAACTGCGGCTTGGCGTACCCTGTTCCAGCGTTCCATGGAATCGGTGATGCCGTGCTCAATGGATAAAGAGCGGCAAGAAATAAAGGCTTTGTCGACATAATACTCCATTAGAGTGTTCACCGTGGCGGAACCGTAAAAGGCCTTCTCCGAATGAGAAAACACGCCGCCTGTGCTGATTAGGCGCAAATTCTCCTTTAGCGCCAACTGGTTCATAATGGTCAGCGAGTTGGTGACAATAGTCAGGCGCATGTCCTCCACGGCTTGGGCAATGTAAAAACAGGTGGTGGAGTTATCCAGAAAGAGGGTGTCGCCATTCTGAATCAGGCCCCGGCAGGTGGCGGCAATCCGTTTTTTATTGTCCACATAGATATCTGCCCGCAAATCGGCTTCCACCAGATTTTCCACGCCGGTCTGCAGAAAGGCCCCGCCATAGGTGCGCATGAGGGCGCCTTCTCCTTCCAAAACCTTCAAATCGCGCCGGATGGTTTCGTCAGTAACGCCATGCAAGGCTGCCAGAGCCAGCACTGTGGCGCTTTTCTTTTCCTGCACATATTCTTTGATCTTCTGTCTGCGGGTGACTGGCAACATGAAAAAACCTCTCCAAGTGAATTTACACTAGACGATAGCTCGAACTACCAAATAAATCCACACAAAAAAATTGGAGAATCAAAATGTTTTATTGACAAAACCACATAAATTTAGCATACAATCAAAATGAATAAGGTATAAACCTTGGAACAATCATACTCACACCCAAAAAGTCTGTTCCAGGCCTAAAAATAAATTGACTTTGAAAGCCCGTTTAGGATTTTCAAAAATAAGCTGATAAGGAGAAGCCGGAAATGCATGACGCTCCACCCACTCCTTTTCCCTCAGACAAGGAAGCCAAAGAGCAGATAGTTGAATACGGGCGTTGCGTGGCTGATAAAGGTTTTGTAATTGCCACGGACGGCAACCTGTCCGCTCTGGTCTCGCCCGACACTTTGTGGATTACGCCGGCTGACCTGAGCAAGGGTAAGCTGACCACCGCCGCGCTCATAAAAATAAAGTTGGACGGCACTGTGCTGGAAGGCCACGGTATTCCCTCATCCGAAGCCAAAATGCATTTGCGCGTGTATATGGAAAACCGCGCCATCCGCGCCGTGGTGCATTGCCACCCTCTATACGCTACTTCCTTCGGCATTGCAGGCATTGCTCTGGACGCCCCCATGCTGGCTGAGCCCATGATGGCCCTGGGCGCCGTGCCTGTAGCCCATTACGCCAAGCCGGGCACCTATGACGTGCCCGACAGCATAGCCCCGTTCTGCAATGATTATAATGCCGTGATTTTGGCTAACCATGGCGCCCTGGCCTGGGGGCGCGATTTGCAGGAAGCGTACTACCGCATGGAAATTATGGAAATGTACGCCAAATTCATGTTCGTAAACCGCCTCATGGGGCAGATGCGGCCGCTGTGTAACAGCCAGTTGTCAGAGCTTTATGATATTAGCGTGAAAAAGGGCATGAGGCCGGTGAAAATGCCCTTAAGCTGTGACGAGCCGCAAAATCTTACCGATATTTTGCCCAACATGTAACTAACCCAAACAGTTAAAGGACAAATCATGTCCATGCTAAAAAAAGAACTGATATTGGTGGGAATGGAAGAATCCTCCGCTGAAGAGGCCATGCGCGCTTTGGCCGGGCTTATGCTGGCGGAAGGGTTGGTGCGGGAATCTTTTGTGGAAGCAGTGCTGGAGCGTGAAAAAAACTATCCCACTGGCATTCCGGCCAAGGTCTTTGACATCGCCCTGCCTCACACCATGGCTGAGCATGTAATCGAGCCGTGCATGGCTGTTGGAGTGCTTAAAGAACCCGTCGAATTCCGGCAGATGGGCACTCCGGACATTGTCCTCCATCCGCAGCTCATTTTTATGCTGGCTATTAGTGACCCTAAGGAACAACTCGGCCAGATCAGAAAAATCATGAAGATCTTGCAAAATGACGAACTGCTTTTGGGCATCAGGGACGCGGACAGCGCGGAGCGAGTGATGGAACTGCTTGGTGCGGCCTTGAAAAATTAATATAGGAGCAACCAAATACTTTTGAAAAACAAACCAACTATGAGGTAATTTTTTATGGGCACTAAAATTAAAATCTTGTCCATCTGCGGTTCCGGCGTGGTCACTTCGTCCATGGTCGCCCACAAGCTCAAGGAAATGTTCAGCGAGCACGGCTATGACGTACAAACGGTGGAGGCCAACCCAAGCGAACTGGAGGGCTACTGCATGCGGGAAAAATTCGACCTGATCGCTTACTCCAGCCCCATTCACGATAATTGCGGCGTGCCGGCCCTAAACGCCATGGGCCTTATTACCGGCCTTGGCGAAGAGGAATTTATGGAACAAGCCCTAAGCCACCTTAAGGCCGCGGGAAAGTAATTTACAGCCGGATTAAATATCACAGCAGGAGGCGTGGTTATGGATAGTACCTTTTTTAACGCAATAAAAAGCTTTTTTGACACCTTTGGCCCGGCGGTGTTTGTGCCCGTGGTGCTGTACATCATCGCGCTGTGCCTGAAAGTTACGCCCAAAAAGGCATTTATGTCCGCTCTTTCCGCCGGTGTGGGGCTTATGGGCTTCATGCTGATCATCGGAGCGTTTTCGCCCATCGTCAACCCGGTTATTGAGCAGATGGTAAAGGACACCGGCATACAACTGCCCGTATATGATATGGGTTGGCAGAATGCGGCGGTTATAGCCTACTCCACGAGAATAGGCATGATTTTCGTGGGCCTGTGCCTGTTCATCCAGATAGTGCTGTTCCTTACCCGCTATACCAACGTCTTCCAGGCTGGGGATTTGTGGAACAATTACTCCTACATGGCCTGGGGCTCTGTAATCTATCTGTCCAGCGACAACATTACCCTGGCGCTGGCGGCCATGGTTACCATGCAGCTTTATACCCTCATGTGCGCGGAAGTTATCCAGAAACGCTGGTCCACTTATTATAAGTATCCCCAGTGCACCATAGCTTCCCTGCACACTGTTGGCGTAGCCCCTTACGCCATAGTCATGAACTGGCTGCTGGACCGCATCGGTCTTTATAAAATCAAGTCCGACCCGGAAAGCTTTAGGGCCAAACTTGGCTTTATTGGCGAGCCCATGACCCTGGGGCTGCTCTTGGGGCTGCTCATAGGCTTTATCGGCAACATCACCAAAATCGACACCTTGGCCGCCTGGGGCTCCATTACCTCCTGCGGCATCGCCACAGCCTCGGTCATGGCTGTGTTTCCCAAAATTTCAGGCATTTTCGCGGGCGCCTTCACAGCCATTACCGAAGCTTCCAAAAAAACCGCCAAGAAAAAAGGCGGCGCTTTAGGCGACTGGTATCTGGCCGTTAACGACGCCACCGGCTACGGTGAGCCGGCCACACTCATTTCCGGCATAGTGCTCATGCCCATCGTGCTGCTGCTCTCCTTTGTGCTGCCCGGCAACCAGGTGCTGCCCATGATTGACTTGGTGGCCGTGCCTTACGTTATTCAACCTATTGTGGCCGCCTCCAACGGCAACATCATCAAAACCGTTATTTCCGGCGCAATCTGGCTGAGTATCGGTCTTTACGGCGGTACGGCCACTGGCCCCATTTTCACCGAAGTGGCCAAAGGTGTTGGTGGTGTTGAACTGGGCGCCGGAATTATGATGATCACCAGCTTTGCCATACTGTGTAACCCGGCCGGGGCCATTTTGTTTCTGGCTTTTGTCAACGGCAACCCTGTAACCATAGGCATTGCGGTCATTGTCTATATTATCTGCTATGTGTTGGTGCGCAAAAACCGCGACCGTATCCACGGTTGGGTGGAGAGGCAGGCTGAAAACCCCGGCGGCGGGGCGACCACAGCCGCATGATTTTGGCGGCTCAGCCGCGCTGGAACAGGGGCAGCCGCCTGTTCCAGCGCGGCTGCCGCCCATACCCAGTTTAGCGTAATAAAGGAGACCCGCATGAAATATCAGGGTAATCCTGTTTCTAAAGGTATTGTCATTGGAGAAGTTTTTCGTTACCGGCCGTTTTCTCCAGAAGTCACCAACACTCTGATCCGTGAAGGTGAAGCGGATAGCGAGTTCGCTCGCTATGAAACCGGCAAAGCTTTGTCCGGCGCGGAACTGGAGAGGCTTATAGCCAGACTGTCCGGGCAGGCTCTGGATAAAGCCAAAATTTTTCAGGCCCATTTGGATATTCTTAACGACGTGGCCGTACACGGCGACATTAAAAAAGCCGTGCATAAAGACCACGCCTGCGCTGATTGGGCCGTGCATAAAGTATACAGCCATTATATAGACATGCTTCTTAAGGTTAAAGACGAGCTTGTGCGCGAGCGGGCCACGGACATGCTGGATGTGCGCAACCGGTTGCTGCGCAATCTCAAAGGGCTGCCTGAGGTAAATCTCTCGGATATAGGCAGACCAGTCATTTTGGTGGCCGAGGATCTCTTCCCTTCGGACACAGCCGCTCTGGATCGGAACAATGTTTTAGGCATTGTCACCGAAGTTGGCGGCGCCACCTCGCACACGGCCATTCTCGCCCGAGGCTATGGTCTGCCTGCCCTGCTTGGCGTCAAGGACGCCATGAGCCTGCTGCAAGACGGCGCAACCGTTATAGTGGACGCCGTGGAAGGTGTAGTGGTGACCTCGCCTGACCCTGAGGAGTTGTCTGATGCGCGGGCACGAGCCGCGGATTATCGCCGTAAGGTTGAAGAAACCGCCCTGTATATGGACAAAGAGCCGGTTATGGCGGACGGCGGCCGCATTCAGGTCAAGCTCAACATCGGCGGGGCAGGGCGAGAAGAATTGTCCGGGGCAGGGTACAGTGACGGTGTGGGCCTGTTCCGCACCGAATTCGTATATATGAGCGCCCAGACCCTGCCCTCGGAAGAAGAGCAGTATAAAATTTACCGTAAAGTGCTCATGGAATTCGGCGAAAAACCTGTAATTCTGCGCACTCTGGACATCGGCGGAGACAAGCAGTGCGCCTGCCTCAAGCTCCCCAGCGAGGAAAACCCCTTCCTGGGCAAACGGGCTTTGCGGCTGTGCTTTGATCTGCCAGAAGTGTTTCGTACCCAGTTGCGCGCCGCCCTGCGAGCCGGAGCGCATGGTAACCTGTGGATTATGTTCCCCATGGTGGCCGGCCTTGACGACTGGCGGCGGGCCAAAAGCATGCTGGATGCGGCTGCCGGCGAGCTTGCCTCAGAAGGAATTAATTACGCCAAAAATTGTAAAGTCGGCATTATGATTGAAATTCCCTCCGTTGCCCTCATGGCCGATGAAGTGGCGCGGGAGGTGGATTTCGCCAGCATCGGCACGAACGATCTCTGCCAATACGCCTTGGCCGTGGATCGTGCCAACAAGGCTGTATCCGGCTATTACCAAGTATATCATCCGGGCCTTCTCCGGCTTATCCGCCTTACTGCCACGGCCTTCAAGGCTGCGGGAAAGCCGCTTTCAGTGTGTGGAGAAATGGGGGGCGACCCGCTGGCTCTGCCCTTGCTCATTGGATTTGGCATTAACGAGGTAAGCATGGGACTTTCGGCCGTGCCTCAAAGCAAAAAAATTATCCGCGCTCTAAGCCGCGCCAAAGCGGAAGAGTTGGCCGCCAAGGCCTGCTCCATGAGCACGGCTGCTGAAGTGGAGCGCTATTTGCGCGGCGAGTTGGGGGAATATTTATAAAACTTGCCGTAGCCTGCTCGCAGCCGCGCGGCACAACCATCAACCTTTTTGCCCAGAGTTCAAATCATGTATACCAAGCAAACCACCATTGCCAACGTAACCGGCCTGCACGCCCGCCCTGCTTCAGACTTTATCGCCGAAGCCAATAAATTCGCGTCCGACATCACCATCCGCCGCCTGCATGGCGAAGATACCGCTGAAAGCAACGCCAAAAGCATTGTGCACCTGCTTACCTTGGGCCTCTCCCAGGGTGAAGATGTGGAAATAAGCGCCGAAGGCGACGACGAACAACTGGCCGTCGACAGTCTTGTGGCCTTGATTCAGTCCAAATTCGGCGAGTAAGACGAAACGCCGCCCGGAGTGGAGTAACTCAAGCGGCTGCGCTCATTGGAGCCCATGCTCCCACTCCTGAGCCAGATTAAGCTGCTTTTAAAGAGGTTGTAGCTCACTTCTTTTTGTCCAGGGCTGTACCATTAGAGTACTATCCCTGTCCTAAAATCGAGGCATCCTTGCCAGGGAACAAAATCCGTCTTTTTAAAGACAGCCCCTGGAAATGCTTGCTGAGTTATATTACAAAATTCAAGGCATGAGCCGCGCTTTTGCGCCGCTCTCCGAATAAAATATCCGTATCATGCGGGAGTTTGTGAAAACCAAGTATGGACAAAAATAGCCCGGTTCCGCTGTCTTTCAGCTTTCAAATGACCATCTCCGACTATCGCCGGATGATGTACTTCAACTCTTTCGCCCGGCAGCGCCGTCAGACTATTTTTCTGTGCATCGCCTGGGCCGTAGCCCTGCTTATTATCCTTCTGGAGCACTTCGCAGTCATCGCGCCGCTGGAAAAAGTCACCCACGGCTGCCTGACCCTGGTCAGCGCCCTGTTGCCCTTTATGGTGCTCACAGCCGAGTTCGCCGTATGGCGCTTCAAAGTCAATCACGCCAACGAGCTGGCCGCGCAGCGCTCCATTACCCTTAGCGAGGAGGGCGTGGAGCAAACCAGCGACGGCCGTCAGGGCGTTGGCTTTGAAAAATGGGACAAGTTTGATTGCATTTACGAAACCGCCACCCTGTTCATCTTCTACCGCTCCGCCAAGCAGCTTACCCTGCTGCCCAAACGGGCCGTGCCGGACAATGCCTTGCCGGAAGTGCGGAAAATTTTGGAGCGCAACATCTTAAAATAACCAATATGTAGAGTGACGGCTATGCTCAAAGGCGGGATTTTGTGGGGGTAACTTTACGGGCTGTGGTTACCCTTACACCCAAAAGAAACGGGTCATACGCGGCCCGTCCGCGCATGAGAAATAAAGAAGTACTTGGGGTGTTATCCAAGTACTTTTGAATTTTGGCGCGCCGGAAAAATTGAGGGCTTGTGCTGTGAAATCGCAAGTCCTTTTTATTGGCGCTATGTGGTGCTCAACGTATTTTTGCCTTCTGGCATATGCCTGAAGATAAAAAGACCATTGTGGCTACACTATCTGGGCTGCTCAGTATTTGCAGCCCGTGTTTTTATCGGCAAGTTCCCGCAAAATGGGAAGATCCGGAGGCAGAAAATTCATTTGCAGAGCCTCAAGCGGGTAGACCCATTTTAAGGATTGATTCTCCAAGGCCTTGGCCTCGCCCTTAAAAGAAGTAACGTGCAAGAAGTGCAGCAATACAGAGCCATGCGGGTACGTGTGCCCAAGGCTTTTCCAGTACGAGACGGTTTGGGGCTCTATGGATAGCTCCTCGCGCAATTCGCGGATTAGGGCTTTTTCCATACTTTCTCCCGCTTCCACCTTGCCGCCGGGGAATTCCCAAAATCCGCCAAGCGGTTTGCCTATTGGGCGCAAAGCGGCAAGCAGGCGGCCTTTTTGCCAGATAATACCCGCAACTACCTCCAAAGGCCTGTTAAGTGCTGGGTGCATCGTTTTAAACTCCGTTCAGGCGCGTCAGGCAAAAGGGCAGATTACCCTTTTAATTTCTCCAGCGCAATCTGGCCAGACAAAGCGGCTGGGCTTTGGCGGCGGAGGCACAAGATCAGGTAATCCGCGTAAACGCGTGGCGTGGCCGCCCATAAGCCTATGCGCTTCCGGCATTTGGTTGTGCGGTATTTGTGGTATTTGGCGGTGTTATGCTCCCGATTTTTGGTTGCGCTTGGCTGGAAGGCGCGGGCGCTGTCTCGCCATGCTTGGGAACTTTTACTATTGCTTTCTCAGTAACTACAACGGCTTGTAAGTTTATTGATAATGATTTTGCTATGTTAAATTGTAATGGTGTTGCTTTTTGAGTTTATATCTTGCAACTTAGGCAGGTGTATGGTATACTTTAAAATTCAATTGAATATGCTCTATATTTGTTCCCATCTTATCCGCCTACGTTCTTTTGTTGAAAATAGTCTGTAGTTTTCACATGTTACCCGGTTTTCTTTTTTTCTATTTTCTTCTTTTCTCTGCACATGCCTCCGGCTGTTAAGGCCAGTCTGGCTTACTGCCTTGCGCGCCGCGCCGGGCTGCTTTGCCATGTCTTTTTCCGTGCGTTGGCACGTGGTGTCACTTCTTATATCCGCGCAAATCAGCGTTGTTCCGCCTTGCAGGCACGGGCAACGCCAAAGGGGGATTTTTGCATGAATACGGATTTTCGGGTGTCCGTTGATTTTTTCAGCCATCACAAGGCCATAAAGCTGGAAAAGCGCCTGGGGCCTGGGGCCTTGCTGGCGCTTTTGCGGCTATGGGCTTATGCGGCGCGGCTGCGCCCAGGCGGTGGTTTTGCAGGCATGAGTAATGAGGACATAGAGCTGGCCGCCGGATGGAGCGGGCAGGACGACGCCTTTATTGCCGCGCTGCTGGAAACCGGCTTTGTGGATAAAAGCGACACGGGCCTCTATTTGCACGATTGGGCCGAAAACAACCCTTGGGTGGCGGAAATGGAGGAGAGATCGGACAAAGCCCGCTTCTCGCGCCTGGCCACGGTTAACCGCCGTGTTTATGATGAGCTGCGCGCCGCCGGGGTAAGCGCCATAAATCGGGCGGAATACGAGCGGTTTGCCAAGCCCCCCCGTTTATCCAATCCACTTCCTGATAATAACACCAGCGCCAGTCCGGTCTGCATCCTTACTGCCGATACACCAACCGCCACTCCGTCCGGCGTTTTTCCAGGCAATACTCCCAGCGTTAGTCCGTCCGGCGTCCTTCTTGCCGACATCCCAAGCGCCAGCCTGTCCGGCATTCTTCCTGCCAATACATTTAGTGCCGGTTCGGCCTGCGTATCCGGCACGTTGCCCGCTGATGAGCCTCCCTCCGCAGGCGCTCTTTTTGACGGCGGCGCTGCTTCGGTAGGTTCCCATTTATCCGGGGCCGTTACTGTTGGCTCGTGTTCTTCCGGAACTTGCCTTTCCAAGTCCGGCCCGGCCGATACGCGGCTTTACGGCGTTCGCCCGGCGCTCGCCGGAGTATCGCCGACTCCCGCTCCTTCTCCTTTTCCCGCTCCCTGCGCAATAAGAGAAGAAGACACTTACGTGTCTTTGCCGCCAGATGGCGGCGGAGCTGCCCAACAGGGTGGGGGCAATGCCGCGCGTCAGCCGGAGCCTGCTGTGTTGCCGGCGCCTGCGGGCGGCACGGGGCAAGCTTTGCCCGGCTGCCCGCACCAGAGCGTAATCAAGCTTTATCACGAATGCCTGCCGGAGCTGCCCCGCGTGCGCGCCTGGAATGATACGCGCAAAAAGCACTTGGCCGCCCGCTGGCGCGAGACCATGCTCCGGCTGCAACAGGCCGGTGAGGCTTGCAGCGCGGAAAACGGGCTGGAGTGGTGGCGCAAGTTCTTTTTGCACCGCGTGCGGCCCGCGCCCCTGCTTATGGGCAAGGTAACACGCGGCGGCGGGGCCTGGCGGGCCAGCCTGGATTGGCTGATCAAACCGGAGAATTACGCCAAGACTTTGGAAGGGCAATACCTGGAGAGGAGGGCAAGATAAATGCGCCTGCAAGATACTGCAAATTTACGCCAACTGGCCGAATACAGCCTCATAGCCTCAGTAGTGGCCGGGGCCTGGGATTCGCCTTGGCTGCCGGGTGATGTTTTCGCGGTGTGCCCCCCCGCCTGTTTCAGCCTGCCGGTGCCCCGCGCCATAGCCGAAGAATTGCGTGAGCTTGCCAAAGAAGGCAACCGCACGGTGGATTTGGTAACTCTGGGCCAGGCCCTTACAGCCTCGCGCAAGCTGGAAAAATACGGTGGCATACGCGCTTTGGCCGGGCTTAACTTTGAAGGCTACCTGGGCGAGATAAGCACCATGCAGCAGGCTGAAAAGCTGGCCCGCGAGAGCAAACGGGCGCAAGCCGCGCAAGAGCTTAAAAAGCTGGAGCGCGACCTGCACGTTTTCGGCGCGTGCCCCGTGGATGCCTTGGCCGAGCGCATAAGCGCCATTGGCCGCGATTTGCTGGATGGCTGCCGTACCGCCCCGCAAACGCTGGCTGGGCAGCTTATGGAATACCAGCGGGATTTGGATGCCGGAAAAAGCCTTGCGCCAGTACCCGCGCCTTGGGGCGGCCTTAACCAGATTTTGCGCGGCGGCGTGCTGCCGGGCGAATTGGCGGTGCTGGCTGCCCGCCCTTCAGTTGGCAAAAGCGCTTTTGCCCTCAACTGGGCCTGTTCCGTGGCCGCATCCGGCCTGCAAAGCCTGTTTTTTTCGCTGGAGATGCCCAAACGGCAGCTTTTTGACCGCCTGATGGCTAACGTGGGCGGAATTGATGTAGGTTCCTTCCGCCAGGGGCTGAACGGGCAGGAGCGCGTGCGCGCGCACCAGGCCGTAAGCCGTTTAAAGGACAAACCCCTGATTGTATCCGACAAAGCCCGTTGCGCGGCTGGCGACATACGGCGCGGCATACGCGCGGCCATGCAAAACGGGCCGGTGGGGCTGGTGGTTATAGACTATTTGCAGCTTATGACGCCAGAAAACCGCAACCCCAGCCGCGAGCGCGAGGTGGCGGAGATAACCCGCGAGCTAAAGCTTTTGGCCGTGGAGCTGCAAGCGCCCATTCTGCTGCTGGCCCAGCTTAACCGCAAAAGCGAAGAGGCGGGGCGCGAGCCTGTGCTTTCGGACTTGCGCGAATCCGGCGCAATAGAGCAAGATGCTGATATTGTAATTTTTTTGCACGCCGCAAGGCGCGCATGGCACCCTGATGAGCCGGTTAGGGTAATTGCGGCCAAAGGCCGCAGCTCTGGCGTGGGTGTGGCGGATTTGATTTTTCGCCGCAAGTTGCAGCGTTTTGACGATTCGGATTCCGCTGCCTTTAAACAGGCTGAAAAGGCCGAAGCGCGGAGTGTGGAGTATCCGGATCTGGTTTGATACTGCTAAAGCATAAATGCCCCGTTACTGTTGGCGCAATATAACGGCACAGGCGCTTTGGCGCTCATATTCGCGCAACCCGTCAAGAAAATACCCGCCCCTTTACGCCTCATTTTACCTCACTCGCCCTCACCAAAGCTCAAAAGCCGGATCCGGCAAAAAACGATGTTATAATACAACAAGTTAAAGCGAACAGAAACGCTTCGCATTTTCCGTCTTTAAGCTCACTGCCCGCATTTTCCGCCTTTAAGCTTACTGCCGTATTTCAGCCGATTTAATCAGGCCTGCCCACAAATTTATCTCTCACAGCAACAGCATGCGCGCCTATCAGGCGTGTTTCCTTGGGAAGAGCGGCCGGGTCACGGCCCGCCTGGACGTGGCGTGGCCGTAAAAAAGACCCGCGGAAAGGGCCGCTTCAGGGTGGAGGCCCGCGCCGGAGCGTTAAGCAGGTTTTAAAACAGCGTAACGCGCGGCGCGGGCCGTTTAAGCCGGCTTTTCCTTTAAATGTTAATATTTTGCAACCGCTTAAAGCAAGGAGCAACCATATGGCAGACACTGCCCGGCCGGTAAACCCTTTTGTGCCGGAGGAGGCGGATATTTACGAGGCTGTACGCGCTTTTGTACTGGCTTACGCGCTTCCGGCGCTGGATTCGGCAAAAATTACGCAGGGGCGGGCCAATTTGTTGCCCACTCCGGATGCAAGCGGAGATTACGCTGTAATCACCGTGCTTTCAGGCACTCAGCGCGGCAGCGCCGTGCGGAGTTTTGCAGTGGACGAGGCAGACCCGGCCCAAGTCGGCGTTTTATCGGTACGTGCCCTTATGGAGGTACAGGCGCAGGTACATTTTTACGGCAATGGCGATGCCTCCCGCTTGCGGGCGCAGCGCCTGGCTTTGTTGGCACGCTCCGCCATTGGCGTGGAGTTTTTTAAAGAACGCGGCCTCTCCGCCTGGTATGCGGACGAGGTTAAGGACGATTCGCTGCTTGACGCGAACAAAGAGCCGGCGCCGCGCTGTCTTGTAACGCTGCATCTCTCGCATTGGAACTGTCTGAACTTTGAGATGGATTACTTCGAGAGCGTCGCGCCGCGCCCGTTCAACATCTTAACCTAGCAACATTAATGGCTTGTTTAAAAATGAGTGGAGCGCGCGGCGCGGAAAAGTAAAAGATGTTTTTTGCGCATGTCCAATTCAGCATGAAAGCGAAATTGGGCGGTGAAGCCGCCATAAAGGCGAGGGGGGGTAAGCCCATGTATTCCCGCCGTGCCTGGCCGTGGCAAAAAACGTCTTTTACAAGGTATGCGGCCACGAAACGCTTATTTGCAAACAAGCCTAAAACAGGAGCATAAATATGGCTATACCCGCCTCACACATTATCAACATTCAGCCGCGCGCCATCACCGGCGGCAGCGCCGACCTTGAGCTTAACGGCCTGTTGCTTACGGATAACGCGCTTATTTCAGCCTCCACCATGGTATTGGGCTTTCCCAGCGCCGCTTCGGTAGGCGTTTACTTCGGGCTTGATTCCGTGGAATACGCCGCCGCCGATGTTTACTTTGCGAGCTACACCAACAAGTTTACCTCGCCCAAAGCCTTTTACGTGGCCCGCCGCATAGCGCAGGCCGTTCCGGCCTGGCTGCGCGGCGCCAAAATGGCTAAACCCGTGGCCGCGCTTAAGGCAGTTACCGACGGCAGCCTTGTTATCTCCATAGATAACGGCTCCCGTACCGTAAGCGGCGTTAGCTTCGCCTCCATAAACAGCTTTAGCGACGCGGCTCAGGTGCTGGAAAGCGCCATTAACGCCGTAACCGGCAGCGGCAGCGCAATAGTGAGCTATTCAAGCCTGAATGGCGCTTTCACCATTACCAGCGCCACCGCCGGAGAGGCCTCGCAAGTCTCTTACGCCGCCGATGCCGCCACCGGAACCAGCCTTGCCGATATGCTGGGCCTTGCGGAAAAAGCCGGGGCGCTGCTCTCTGAAGGCATGAACAAGCTTTCGGTAAACGAGCAGATGGCTAAAATACGCGCCAAAACAGAAAACTGGGTGTCCTTTGCCACCGCTTGGGAGGCCGATAGCGACGAAATGCTGGAATGGGCCGCTTGGGCCGGCAAAAACTACGGTTGGCTGTATGTGGCCCATACCACCAACCCCACGGTTACTTCCGCCGATTCCAGCATCGATCCGGCCAGCACGCTTAAAAAATCCGGTAACGATCACACCACCATAATTTACGGCTCGCTGGAATATGCCGCCTTCATTATGGGCGTGGTGGCCGCCATTGCGTGGCAGCGCATAAACGGCACCATTACCGCCGCCTTCAAAAAGCAGTCCGGCCTGGCCGCTTGGGTGGTGGACGAAAACACCGCTTCCATTCTGGAAAGCAAAAACTGTAACTACTTCGGCAACTTCGCCACCCGCAACGCCGAGTTTGTGTTCATGTACCCCGGCTGCCTCTCGGCCTCCGACTACGGCTACATCGACCCCTATGTGAACTCCGTGTGGCTTAACAACCGCCTGCAGGTGGCCATGCTTGACGGCATCAGCTCCGTGGGCCGCGTGCCCTATAACAATCGCGGCTACACCATGGTGGCCGCCTGGATGATGGACCCAATCAACGAGGCCCGCAACAACGCCGCCATAGAGGCAGGCGTGGTGCTCTCCGAGCGCCAGAAATCCGAAATAATGAACGAGGCCGGGCTGGATATATCCAACGAGCTCTGGACCCAAGGCTACTATGTGCAGATTCTGGATCCGGGCGCGGCCGTGCGCGCGCGCCGAGGCAGCCCAGTTGTTTCTTTGTGGTACACCTACGGCGGCGCTGTCCAGAAAGTCGAAGTCGCCAGCACCGTTATACTTTAGGAGGAATGCATAAATGTCACAGACTGAAAACTTCGATATAACCAGCGCCAATGCCGAGCTGGTGCTCACGGTTGAGGATATTTTTCCCTCCGGCATTGTATTGCAGATGTTCGGCACCGATCAGGCCATCAACATGGATGCCGTGGATATAGCCGAAACCCGCATGGGCGTGGACGGCAAGCTGGTGGCCGGTTACACGCCGGTTATCTACCCAGTCACTGTTACCCTCGAGGCCGCCAGCCCCAGCCGCTTCAACCTCTCCACACTGTGGGAGGCCATGGCCGCCAACAAGCGCGTGTACTCCTGCGGCCTTATCTGCACCTTGCCCAGCGTTGGCGAGCGCCTTACCTGGAGCCGTGGCGTGCTCAAAAACGGCGTGGTCGTGCCGCCCCTGCAAAAGGTGCTCGGCCCCACCACCTGGCTGCTGCACTTTGAAAAACTGGAACGGGCCAAGATATAGTCTGTACTGTGCCGCAGCTTTTTAAAGGCATAGCGGACTAAAACAGATTTGTAATAACCGGGGCGCTGCCCCGGACCCCGCAAGGGGGCTGACCCCCTTGACCCCGCTATTAGGGGTTTTACGGTCGGGGGAGCGGCGGTTCGCACGCTGGCTATAAGTCTGGTAAGCGCACAAAAAAACTGGAAGTTTATACTTCCAACCGCCGCTCCCCCTTTTTTCTTTCACGTACCGTCAGCTTGTACGCCTTCAACCTTTTAAAAGGGCTTCCAAAGTGTAGCTCGTATAGCAAAAGCACAACGGTTTTTGGCCGAAAAATTAAGTAGCCAGTAAAGTTGTAGCGGTGCTGTTTACGCTCTTTGGCCGCCAGAGGCTTACAAAATCAAACCCCTGATTTTTCCTCCAACCCACCAATATTTTGCCAATAATCCCACCACCCAAAGGAGACAAACATGGCCAGAAAGGAAATTACCGTGGATATTCAGGACAGAGACCAGCTTCTGACCTTCAGGATAAAAGAAATGCCCGCCACGCGGCTGGAAAGCTGGATTATACGGGCGCTCTTGCTGGTGGCCGGTTCCGGCGCTCAGGTGCCGGGCGGGGCCGATATAAAGGCCGCCGGGGCGTTTTTGGCCGAAAAAGGCTTGGCCGCTCTGGGCAATATTGATTTTGAAAAGGCCAGCCCGCTGCTGGATGAGCTTTTGGGCTGCTGCTCCCGCGTGGTGGAAAAGGTGGAAGAGCGCTGTACTCCGGAAAGCGTGGACGCCTATATTCTGGATGTAGGCACGCTTTTCAAGCTGCGCATGGAGGCCATTAAGCTGAACCTGGGTTTTTTAGGGCCGGAAGCCGCAAGGCTCTCCGGCTCCCCCGCGAAAGCCTTTACCGAAGCCGCAACTCTGTAGCCGGAGCGCAATATGCCGATTACGCCAACGTTTCCGGTGTAATCGGCGTGGTGGCGGCGCGCGGGCTGGCAACCTTGCACGAGCTGCAAACGGTTTACAGCTATGAAGACGCGCTGGACCTTGCCGAGATAATTACGGTGCAGAATTATAACGAATGGGCGGCAATGGAGGCCGCGAAGCATGGACATGAGCGATATTGATTCTATGCTAGTAAAACTGGATTTGGATACGGCGCAAGCCCGCGCTAAATTGAAAGACTTGCAGCGGGAATATGCCAAGGCTTGCGAAATAGTGTCCGCTTTGGCCTCTGCCATGGGCGATGCGGCTGCGCATGCCGTAAGCTCTATTGCCTCGGCAGCCAAGGTTGTGGGTGATGTTTTCGGCAAACTTGCCAAAAAGGATCTTCTTGACGTGGTCAACAACCTTATGCGGGCCGAAAAAGCCGCCGCGCGGTTTGAGCGCAGCCTGCTCGCTGCTGCGGGAACCGGAGTTACCAGTTTTGAAAAGCTGCTGGACAAGGCCAAAGACGCTTTAAAGGTCTTTCTCTCGCCCATTACTGATGTAATGAGCCTTAAATCGTTGTTTGACGGCTACATGGAGGATATGGAGAAATTGGACTCCTTATCCAAAAAAACCGCCCTGAGCATGGACGAGCGCAAGAAAAAGCAGGAGCTGCTTGGCCGCTACACCGAAAAGGATTTGGCGCGTTACCGTGAGAGCAGGCAGGCCCTGGACAAGTTTGGCGACGCCCTGCGCAATGCCTTTAAGCCGGTAATGGAAGTGGCTTTGCCCGCCCTGACCTGGCTTGCTCAAAAGCTGGAGAAGCTCTTCAGTATTTTAAGCAAACACACGGTTTTTACAGCTACTTTGCTGGGCGGTCTGGCGGGGGTGCTTACCGCCGCCGTGGTTCCCGCCCTTATAGCCACGCATGCGGCCGCCGTTGCAGCCATGCTGCCATTTTTGCCTCTTATAGCCATAGTTGCCGCTCTGGCCCTCATTATAGACGATTTGTGGGCGTACATGAACGGGTGCGAATCAGCTCTATCCGGCTTTTGGTCTATTTTTGGCACTGGTAAGGAAATAAGCGCGGCTTTGGGCGCGGCTTGGGAATCATTAAAAACCATAGGCACGGCCTTGTGGAACGGCCTCAAGGACGCGGCCCGGTTTTACTTCACGTATATAGGCCAAGCCGTGCAGGCTTTCATTAACGTGTTTAAAAGCGCCATAGGTTTTGTCACGTCTCTTTTTACAGGCAATTTTGACGAAGCCTTTGAACACCTGAAAAGCCTTTTTCTTGGTATGGGCGATCTGCTTGTAGCCGTGCTTACGATTGCTCTGGGGTGGGTTCATAGCACGTTTGTCGATACGTTTATGGGAATAGGCGATTTTCTCAGCGGCGTACTTGATGGCGTGGCGAATATGTTTACGGGTTGTATCAAGAACATCGTAGCAAAAATTCCCAAATTTCTGCTGCCTGACGCTTTGGCGGAGTGGGCGGCGGAGGCCGACAAAACCATAAAAGAAAGCGCGGCAGCCGCGCAGGATGCGCCAGCAACAGGCGCAATTGCGGCGGCCGCTGCCGTAAGCCCGGCTGTAAACCATGCTAACTTAAGCAACAGTGCCAATAACCGCGTGGATGTGGGCGGCATTACAGTATACGCGCAAAGCAGCGACGCCAAAGGCATAGCGCGAGAGACCAGCAATGAAATAAACCGTACTGTCGCAGCCGCCGTAAGGGGGACATGCTAATGAGCGAAGCAACGCATAACGGCGAATGGACGCTTTTAGACGCGCAAGGCGGCACTGCCGTGGCCTTTACCAGTTTTATTGAGCTGGATGTGACCAACTCCGGCCAGGTTACATCTTACCCGGTGGAAGAGGGCGGTTTTATTAACTACAACAAAACCCAAAGCCCTTTGGAAATACGTGTGACTTTGGGTTTTCAGGGCTCAAACTCAGATTTTGAGCGTGTGCTGGCGCAACTGGACGAATACCGGCGCGAGGCCGTTACCCTTGCGGTATCCACGCCCTCGGCCCTGTACGAGAGCATGACCTTGCAGTCTTTTTCGTATAAGCGCGGCTTGCAGAACAACGCTGGCATGCTGGTTACGGAGCTTAACCTCACGGAGGTGCGCCAGGTAGCGCCGCAAAGCTATTATGTGGCGCTAAACCCCACCAGCTCCGCCAAGGTAAAAACCGGCAAAACGCAGACCAAAAAATGCTGCTCCATATTGCGCATGATTTTCGGCTGCTCTTTTGATGACAAAGAAGAAAGCGCAACCGTCGGCAAAAAAGACGGCAAAAGCGCAAGCAAAAGCGGCGCTAAAACCGCCGGCAAAGCCGAAAGCAAAGAGGATAAACCCTCTTGCGGCTAAAACCTTACGCTACTTTACGCGCCTGAAGGCTATGGGTTTTTCCGGCTCGTTTTCATCACGCATTATAACCAGATCGTCATTCACGAAAACAATTGTAAACTTGTTGCTTCCCTCTTGCAGCACCACCTCGTTGCCGCTGTCGGAAACAATGCTGAAAGGCCCGCCTTTGGCGGTGGGGCCAAAACCCATGGTTATTTTCTTGCCTGACGCGTCTATTTCCATGCCCACGGCGCTGTAAATCAGCTCCAGCATATTCTTTTCAAACTCGTTTTGCGGCTTTACGCCGGAGGCCTTTGCCGTTTCAGCGGCATCGGCGGACCATTTTCCGTTCAGTTTATCCATATTGCCGCTGCCGCCGCCGCAGGCGCACAGCAGCAAAAGGGCGGAACATGCGAGCAGGGAGAATCTTTTCTTCATAAAAATTGTTCCTTTTGTAAACTTTCAATAAAAATAAATAGATAGCTTGATTGCTGTTGGCGGATTGCCTTCTTCGAGGCCGCGAGGGCAAGGGGGTCGCCACTTCGCCCGCTCCGTCTTCATCATAATAACCAGCTCTAACTATCAACTGGCGGTGTTTTATGCAAATTATTCCTCTTTCCGCAATTCCGGCCCAAACGCTCAATGTGGTGCTATCCGGCCGGTACTGCACAGTCTCCGTCTATTGGCGGCAAGAAAGGCTTTACCTCGATTTAAGCGCGGACGGCGTTGAGGTTTGCCGTGGCGCTATCTGCCAGAATAGGGCGGATGTATTGCAATCGCGCTCGCCTGCTTTTGCGGGTACCCTGCATTTTATGGATATGGAAGGCGACCGCCCGCCGCATTGGCAGGGCTTGCGCTCGGGCAACACCGGCCGCTGGCTTTTTCTGCATGTTGAAGAAGGCGAGCGCCTGCCCGACGGCCTGAGGTATTAGCCATGCCCAGAAGCTTCACTTTAAAACACATTCGAATCACCGTTACGCTGGGCAAGGGCGTTTTTTCCGCCGGAGGCAACACCAGGGTAATTGAAGGTCTGGCCTGCGAGGTGAGTGTGGAAAAACCAGGCCTGCCGGAAAAAAACAGCGCTTCGATCAAAATATGGGGCCTCAGCTATGAAGACATGGCCCAACTGACCATGCTCTCTTTTCGCCCGCTGGAATCACAGAAAAACTTCATTGAAGTAATGGCGGGCGAGCAGGGCGGCAACCTTACCACCATTTTTCAGGGTGAAATAAGCAGCGCCTTTGCCGATTTTAACGCCAGCCCCAACCCCTGCATGCAGTTTGAGGCCGATTCCGGCTCTTACCCGCAGCAAATAGCCATGCCTGTGGCCACCGTAATAGGCGTGGCCCCGGCGGCCGCGCTTTTTGCCCGCTTTGCGGATGAAGCGGGCTATACCTACATAAACCAGGGGGTAACGGCCTCGGTTAAGGATATCTGGCTGCCGGGCTCGCCCATGGATAAAATGATCAAGCTGGCGCGTGACATAGGCTGCGAATTGATTATAGACGACGCCACCGTGCTGACGCTGCCCGCTGGGCTGGCCCGAGGCGGCGTGGCCGTGGCCCTTAACAAAGATACCGGCCTTATAGGCTACCCCACCTTTACGCAAGACGGCATCTCCTGCCGCTGTGTTTTTAACCCAAATCTTGTCTACGGCGGCTTAATAGCGGTGGAAAGCATCGTGCCCCGCGCCACCGGCCTTTGGCGCATTACCAGGCTCTCGCACCAAATATCGGCCTGGCTGCCCGGCGGCGGCAGTTGGGAATCGAAAGTGGAGGCGGCCTATTATGAGTAACGGCACGGTAAAAGGCACCAGAAAACTCACCACGGCCAACACTTATACCAACGCGGTCTCCTTTCTTATAGAGGCGCTCATACGCGATGGCGTTAACACGGCGGAGGTGGTGGCGGTTATGTCGGTAGAGGCGGGCGGCCCCGGCGGCATGACAGGCTATGTAAACGTCAAGCCGCTGGTCTGCCAGTTGGACGCGTCAGGCAACGCCCTGCCCCCGGCAGAGATAGCCCGCCTGCCCTATAGCCGCATACAGGGCGGCATTGCGGCGCTGGTAATGGACCCGCAGCCCGGCGACATCGGGCTGGCCGTATTTGCCAAGCGCGACAGCTCCGGCGTTAGGCGGGGCGCGGCAACGCCCGTGCCTCCAGGCTCTTTTCGCCAGTTTGATCAGGCCGATGGTTTTTACATAGGCGGCTTTCTGAACAAAGCACCGGAAATATGGCTGGAGCTGAATCAGCAAAAACAGGCGGTGCTGCATGCGCCGGTAAGCGTAACCATAAAAACCGCCCAGTGCACCGTGGATGCGCCGGAAACCTTGTTTACCGGCAATATAACGGTGGCGGGCAACGCCACGGCGGCAGGCAATATCACCTGGGGCGGAACCGCGCAGGGCCAAGGCGGGCCTGCCCAATTCTCCAACGGCATAAACAACAGCGGCGGAAGCATCGTATCCGGCTCTTTACGGCTGGATACACACACGCACGGCGGCATAAGCCGTGGCAACTCCAACACCAACCCGCCCGCATAGAGGTAATTATGGCGCATACCAGAAGAACTTTGCAGCTTGACGACAAAAACTGGGACCTCACGCTAGACGGCATGGGCCGCATAGCAGTGCAAAGTGAGGGCGGGCGGGCTACAGCGCAAAACGTGGCGTGCGAGGCGCGGCTGTTTACGCAAGACGCTTACTTCGCGCAGGATAAAGGCATACCGCATTTTGTGGTGGAGCTGGGCAAAAAATCCAACAACGCGCTTTTGCGCTCCTACTTGCGCCGGGCCGCGCTTTCTGTGCCGGACGTGAAAGAGGTTACGGCGGTGGAGATATCCGCCCCAGACCCCAAAACCAGAACCGTGCGGGCCGAGCTTAGGTTTACAACGGCTCAGGGCGATGCCGATGTAACGGCCACAGCCAGATACTAAATAACCCGCCGCATCGGCAAAAGGCGGCGTTGCCCAAGGCAACAGCAATTAAACAAGGAGACATATATGGCAAGATCCGGACTTGACTTCGACCCCGGCGCCGGGCTTTATGCGCCGGAAACATCGGTTATACGCCAAGACGTGGCCGAAGACTGGAAGCAGGCCTTTTTTGACCCCGACCTCCCGCCGCTGGATACCGAGCCCAGCACGCCGGCGGGCCAGCTTATAGACGCGGCTACGGCGGAAATAGAGGCCAAAAACGCCGAGCTGCTTTACCTTTCCAACCAGTTCAACCCCAATGTGGCGGACGGGCGCTGGCAAGACGCCCTGGGCAACATCTACTTTTTGCAGCGCAAGCTTGACGAGCCCACTGTTGTAACCTGCCAGCTTTCCGGCCTAAGCGGCACGGTTATTCCCTACGGCGCGTTGGCGCAGTCGCTGGGCGGGCATACGCTTGTTTGCAACCGTTCAGTAAGCATAGGGGCGGACGGCAAGGCCGAAACCACCTTTAGAGTGGCCGAAAACGGCCCCATAGATATTCCGCCGCGCTCCGTAACCGCCATTGTAACAACCGTGCCGGGCTGGGATACGGTGGATAACGAGGCTGCCGGGGCCGTGGGCCGCAACCTTGAAACCCGCTCGGAGTTTGAAGCCCGCCGGGCCGCTTCGGTGGCGGCCAACGCCCATGGCTCCACCGGCGCTCTTTACGGCGCCCTTGCTGATATAGCAGGCGTGCTTGACGTGCAGGTACTGGAAAACTGCGGGCCGGCGCCCGTTGAAAAATACGGCGTAAGCGTGCCGGGCCACGGCATTGCGGTGTGCATATACGGCGGAGAAGACGCCGACATAGCCAGAGTTATTTACAATAAAAAAGATAACGGTTGCGACACCGGCGGCAACACCGCCATAGCTCATGCCGCCGCCGATTATCACAACGCGGTTTACAACTATCGCATCGAGCGGCCGGATACGGTAAATTTCTGGATAAAAGTAACCATGGGCGCTGGCGCGGGCCTTACGGCCGAGCAGATATCCACCCTGAATGATACTTTGTATAATGACTTTTACGGCCTGCATGCCGATTCCGGCAACGGGCGCATCGGCCTGGCCTCCACCGTGTACGCCTCGCGTTTTTACTATCCGGCCATGACAGCGCCCGGCGTGCGCAGCATCCAGTCCATCCGCATAGCCTTGGGGAGCGACGCCCCGGCGGATGCCGATTACAAGGACGTGCTCAGTATAAACGGCAATCAGGAGCCTGTAATATCCACCGCCAACATTTCCGTGGCCTTTGTGTAGGTGCGGCCATGTACACCTGGAGAAACTGGCGGAGCACGCCAAATATACGGCAGTTGGAGAATATACGCGAGAAAACCTCTTACGCCATTCAAAGCCAGTACAGCGCCAGCCCGAAAATGCTGGCACTGGCCGAGGCCTGCGGGAGCGCCCTTTCGCCAGAAGAAGACGTAACGCTTTTTTATGAAAAGATTTTCAACATACACACCGCTCAGGGGCCGGGGCTGGACAACTGGGGGCGCATCCTGCGGATGGAGCGCGTTATAAGAGATGAAAGCGGCGGAGCCGCAATAACTCTGGATGACGATAACTACCGCCTGTTGCTGCTTTACAAGGCCATGGCGAACATTTCGGCCGCCACGGCCGCCGCGCAAAACGCGCTTTTGGCCGCCCTTATCAACACCGGCATTGCCGGCTTCCCCTCCGCCGCATATGTGCTGCAACCTGCACCCATGCTGATTCGCTGGGTTTTTGAAAAACCTCTTACCTTTACGCAACTAGCCGTGTTTAAATGCGCCGGCTCTCTAACGCGCGGCGCTGGCGTGGGCTGGGAGGTTTATGCCGTTGAGCCCTCGCGGGTATTTGGTTTTTCCGGCTCACACATGCAGCCCTTCGGCCAGTCGCCTTTTGCGGCGGACAATGCTTTGAGTGTGGGCCAATAGCCCTACAAATTTAAAATGACAGGAGAATTTTTATGAGCATACCCACCCAACCCAAGCATTTTTTGCCCGGCGTTTTTGCCGAATCCGGCACTTACAAAATTATTCCGGCGGAGCAAGATACCTCTGGCCGCGCTTCATTCTCTTCGGGCTTTCCTGAAGAAACCCAACAGCCTTTGGCCTCCGGCGGCGTGGCCCCCAGCCGTGCCGACTTTAACGGCATTTTGCATATGCTTTCCGCCCTGGGGTTTTGGCAGCAATCCGGCGGGCTGTTCAGCTACAAGGCGCATTTGAACTACGCTGTCCCGTCCATTGTTTACCATGCCTCAAAACTCTGGTGGTGCGAGGCCGCCAACGGGCCGGACGTGGCCGTTACCGGCGTGGTTGAGCCCGGCGCCAATGAGCTTTGCTGGACTGAGTTCACCTGCAAGTTTGACGGCACTCCGGTAGGCTACATAGGGCTTTATGCCGGGCTCAACGCCCCCTCTGGGTATCTGGCGCTGGATGGCTCCGCCTTCTCTCCAACCGCTTACCCAAAACTGTACGCCGTGCTGGGCAGCAATATACTGCCTGATTATCGCGGCTTGTTCGCGCGCGGTTACAACCCCGCCGGAACTGTGGACCCCGATGGCGCAAGCAGAGGCATTTTGAGCAAGCAGGGCGATGCCATAAGAAATATTACCGGCAGCTTTGGCAGCGGAGTGGAATCTTATGGGCAATATGATACCGGCAGCGCCTCTGGCGTCTTTTATAAAAACGGCTTCTGGTGGAACAATGTAACACCTAGAAGCGTGGATAGTAACGATGCCCGCCAATACAGCTTTGACGCCTCCCGCGTGGTGCCCACCTCCACCGAGAACAGGCCTAAAAACTTTTGCGCCCTCTGGTGCATAAAGCATGACTAGGCTGTGTCGACTTCAGAGCGATTTTGTTCTCTGGCAAGGAAGCAAGGCTTTGAACCGAAATAGTATATTCTTACGGTATTCGACTGAGGGGCAAATCCTTGCTGACGCGGCCAGAGGGAAACAGCGCCGGAATGTAGACACAACCCGGCTCACAGCCACCTCTTTTTTCAACTTATCTTGCTGTCTTACCCGTTTGCCCAAGCATATTCCAGGCCGAATACCCGTTATGTTCCGTTTACAGTAAAACCTTTAGTGCCGGTATGCCGCAAGCGTTTGCTGCCGTGCATGCGGAATATGCATGGACGCGCGCAATAACTGTAAGAATTAATCAGGAGCAACCATGCCCTTAGTAAACTTTCATTATGTGCCTGTGACCGGCGATTTGTCCGGTGAGGCTTTTGAGGAACAAACCAGCGCCGCTTTCAACGAGTTGGGGCTGGATATTGCAAATATCGACGTTAAGGCGCGGCAAAGCGGCAACATGGCCGAAAACGCCCAGGCCGCTGCCCAAAACGCCGTGGCCCAGGCCGAAAACGCCGCAAGCGCGGCCCAAAATGCCGAAGCCATGGCCCAAGAAGCCAAAACCGCCGCCACTGCCGCGCAGGGCGGGGCCGCCGCCGCCGCCGCCGTGGCGAATGAAGCCCTGGACGAGGCGATAACCGCCAAATCTCTGGCAGCGCAGGCTGAAAGTAAGGCCTCCGGCGCTGAAACGCTGGCAGCCAGCGCCGACGCCAAGGCAAGCGTGGCGGAACGCGCCGCCGGTGAGGCGCAAGGCACTGCGGCCACGGCCTTGGAGGTGTCCCGCGCCGCCTTGGGCCATTATGTTTTTACCGACACAGGCGTGGATGCCGATACGGCCTTGCGCCCGCAAAAGCTGTTTGTGGCGGAACATGCGGATAACCGCAACTTTCCGGTGCAGCCTCCGCTGTATTTTACCATTATCGCCAACGATTTGGGCGACAGCGTTACGCAATACTCTTGGGCGGCTGCCAGCCCCCAAACGGTGTACGTGCGCAGCGCCGTAATCGAAGAGGTTGAAAATACGCAAACCGGCGAGATTACGGAGGTAGCCACCTGGAACGAATATTCAAACACCGCTGCTTACCATCACAAATACGATCTCTGCGAGTTTTATTACTTCCGCCACCCAGTTCTCAAGCCTGGTTTTCAGCCGGCTCAGGGTGGGCTTATAGCAAACGCGGCAACGCTTTACCCCGAGGCGTGGGCCTACCTGCAAACCGCTGATGGGCAACTGCTCTGTAAAACCGAAGCGGAATGGCAGGCCATGACCACCGCCACCTGGTCCACCTTGGCCGACGGCAGCACCGTAGGCTGGGGCGGCATAGGCGGCGCGTCATATTATGTGCAAGACCTGAATGCCGGAACCTTGCGCCTGCCCGACCTGCGCGGCATGTACGCGGAAGCTGCCGGGTTCGATGCTTTGGGAGTGGGGGATACGCATCTGGACCAAATACAAGAGCATACGCACGGAGGGACTTTTTTGAGTAGTGGAGCCACAAATCCTTGGGTGGGGAGTATTTACGGAGGAATAGCCGTCAACCCAAATGCCCTTGTCGCTTTAGGTGGCATGGGCAGCAGGGGAGACAGTAATATACGTTATGGTGCAACAACTAAGCCCCGCGCCTGGGGCGCGCTGGCCTGCGTCTATTTGGGCCAACCCTCGTCATAAAGAACTTGAGTTAAGTGGTTGACCGTACGGGCACGTTTCCACAGAGCAACTCGAACTGAATTTGAAACAGATAATGAAACCCGAGAAAACACTTTGAAAATATTGCCTTCTTCGGTCTAGGTTCTGAAGTAGAACTTAATTTTGTTTTTAGCACTTCAGTCTATAATTTGGCCATAGATATATTTTTTTTGTATCTTGTAAAAATAAAGAAGAATTTTAGAGCGGTAGGACAGTTTTATGTTGGAGAGTATTTCGTGCCACATTTGCTCATTTCCAACCCACCAATTAGTATTTCCTGTGGTGTGATCCCCGTCTTTATTAGTATCATCTATATAATGCTCCTCAAAATTAAGCTGTGCTGATATTTTTAGTTTACATATTTCATGTGTTTTTGGTTTAGCACCTGAACGTATATTAATAAAAGTAATATGACATTTCGGATATATTTCACCGAACTTGTTTAAAGCCTTTATGATAGTTTGTGTATCTTCTTGTCTATTAAATATAAAAGCAATATGTTTAGAATGTTTTATGAACCAATTTATAGACTTAAAACGACGAAGCATTAGTGGTCTAAATGTTGTATTATAAAAATATTCAATATCTTTATCTAAAGGAAAATGATGTATTGAGTTTATTTTGTTAACAACATCTTTAACATGAATATGATTAAGATTATCTGGAATTATTTCTTTAGTTTGAAAAAATGTTTCGAATTTTGTCCTAAATAGATAGGCAGCTGTTTCCAAGCTATAAAACATCATCCAGTCTAATGGTGATGATAGAAAACGTAACTTATTGACTTTTAGTTGTTCTGCTGGGCGACAAGCTATGCCAAGGCTCAAAATCATATCGATACACAGTTTTTTACGCATATTATCCTCAATCATAAGCTTATATCTCCAGATTAGATAATATACTGAAGAAAATAAAGAGCTTTTATGTGAAAGCGTTAGATTTCAACTATCCATGCACCCCTCCCACCCCGCAAGGCGCACAAAACCTAAAAGGAGTTAAAAAATGTCCATAGCTTACCAATATGATATGTCCGGTTATTTTGCTGGTACGGTTGAAGATTACGGGCTGCTGCCCAACAATGCCACTTATGTGGCCCCCAAGGCCCAAAAAGGGCGGATGCCGCGCTGGAACGGCAAAGTGTGGGTACAGGTGGAAAACCACAAGGGCAAAGAGGGTTACGTCGATGGCCAGCCGTTCACAATAAAGGAATACGGCCCACTGCCGGAAGGGTGGAGCGATACCCCGCCGCCGCCAGCGTTGCAAGAGCAGATACAGGCTTTTACGGCCAAAATTCAAAATAGGCTGGATGCCTTTGCAAAAACAGGAGGATACGATGGCATTGCCGCCGCCGTATCATACGCGCTCAGTAAAAATTCTGTTTACAAGGCGGAAGGGCAGTATGCGGCGGACGCCCGCGACAACACCTGGGAATGGGCCAATGCCCGCATCAACGCCATGCTGGACAGCCGCGCGGTTATTGCCGACTGGGCGGACTTTGAAGCCGGGCTTGAAGCCGCCGTGCCCTTGGTTTGGCCGGAAACAAGCCCGTCAGGCGCGGCCCGCTAGGGGCTGTTTCTAAAAAGCGTCTTTTGCCCCCTGGACTGTGTCAAGCGCCTATTTTTGTCCAGGGCTGTACCATCAGGGTACTATCCCTGGACAAAAATAGGCGCTTTCCTTGCCATGGAACAAAATCCATCTTTTTAGAAACAGCCCCTAACGCTTTTTAGCTTACAGCTTATATTCCCGCCTTTACCACGCAAGCATTACAATTTACCTGCCAAGCGCGTCTTAAACCTCTCTCGCCTTTATCCGCCCTGTGCCTGACAATGCTTCAGGCGCTTAAATATATCATACACAGCACATGGAGTTACCATGCCCTATAACTTTCAATATACCCCAACCTCCGGCCCCTTATCCGGCCAATCCTTTGAAACCCAAACCAGACAGGCCATTAACGAAATAGGCGGCCTGAGCGAGTTTGCCATCGCAAGCGGCCAGGCTGCGGAAAACGTGGCCGAAAACGCCCAGGCCGCTGCCCAAAACGCCGTGGCCCAGGCCGAAAACGCCGCAAGCGCGGCCCAAAATGCCGAAGCCATGGCCCAAGAAGCCAAAGCCGCCGCCACTGCCGCGCAGGGCGGGGTCGATGCTGCCGCCGCCGTGGCGAATGAAGCCCTGGACGAGGCGATAACCGCCAAATCTCTGGCAGCGCAGGCTGAAAGCAAGGCTTCCGGCGCTGAAACGCTGGCAACCAGCGCCGACGCCAAGGCAAGCGTGGCGGAACGCGCCGCCGGTGAGGCGCAAGGCACGGCGGCCACGGCCTTGGAGGTGTCCCGCGCCGCCTTGGGCCATTATGTTTTTACCGACACAGGGGTGGATGCCGATGCGGCCTTGCGCCCACAAAAGCTGTTTGTGGCGGAACATGCGGATAACCGCAACTTTCCGGTGCAGCCTCCGCTGTATTTTACCGTTATTGCCAACAACCTTGGCGACAGCGTCACGCAATACTCTTGGGCGGCTGCCACCCCGCAAACGGTGTACGTGCGCAGCGCTGTAATCGAAGAAGTTGAAAATACGCAAACCGGCGAGGTTACGGAGGTAGCCACCTGGAACGAATATTCAAACACCGCTGCTTACCATCACAAATACGATCTCTGCGAGTTTTACTACTTCCGGCATCCTGTTCTCAAGCCTGGCTTTCGGTTGGCTCAGGGTGAACTTATCGCAAACGCGGCAACGCTTTACCCCGAGGCTTGGGCCTACTTGCAAACCGCTGATGGGCAACTGCTCTGTAAAACCGAAGCGGAATGGCAGGCCATGACCACCGCCACCTGGGCCACCTTGGCCGACGGCAGCACTGTAGGCTGGGGCGGCATAGGCGGCGCGTCATATTATGTGCAAGACCTGAATGCCGGAACCTTGCGCCTGCCCGACCTGCGCGGCATGTACGCCGAAGCTGCCGGATTCGATGCTCTGGGAGTGGGAGGGGTGCATGGGGATGGGATGCGCAATATTGTCGGGGATATTCTGAACGTGCCCTGTGTAGCTCCAGATAACGCTTTTTATGTATCGCCCGGAACCGCCGCGTACCAACCAGGCACTCAGTATCAAGGGCATAGGCTGCTTTTTGACACTTCCCGCGTGGTGCCCGTTGCCAATAAAAACCAACCGAGAGCCTGGGGAGCTCTGGCCTGCGTCTATTTGGGAGTACCTAGGTAAACACAGGGGAAGGCAACCTGACGCGGCCCGCTAACGCTTTTTAGCTTACAGCTTATATTCCTGCCTTGGCCACCAAGCTTAACAATTTACCTGCCAAGCGCATCTTAAACCTCTCCAGCCTTTATCCGCCCTGTGCCTGAGAATGCTTCAGGCGCTTAAAGATACCATGCACAGCATATGGAGTTACCATGCCCTATAACTTTCAATATACCCCAACCTCCGGCCCCTTATCCGGCCAATCCTTTGAAACCCAAACCAGACAGGCCATTAACGAAATAGGCGGCCTGAGCGAGTTTGCCGTCGCAAGCAGCCAGGCTGCGGGAAACATGGCCGAAAACGCCCAGGACGCTGCCCAAAACGCCATGGCTCAGGCCGAAAATGCCGCAAGCGCGGCCCAAAATGCCGAAGCCATGGCCCAAGAAGCCAAAACCGCCGCCACTGCCGCGCAGGGCGGGGCCGATGCTGCCGCCGCCGTGGCTAATAAGGCTTTGGACGAGGCTATAACCGCCAAATCTTTGGCAGCGGAGGCCAATGCCAAGGCTTCCGGCGCTGAAACGCTGGCAACCAGCGCCGACGCCAAGGCAAGCGTGGCGGAACGCGCCGCCGGTGAGGCGCAAGGCACTGCGGCCACGGCCTTGGAGGTGTCCCGCGCCGCCTTGGGCCATTATGTTTTTACCGACACAGGGGTGGATGCCGATACGGCCTTGCGCCCGCAAAAGCTGTTTGTGGCGGAACATGCGGATAACCGTAATTTTCCGGTGCAGCCTCCGCTGTATTTTACCGTTATCGCCAACGATTTGGGCGACAGTGTTACACAGTACTCTTGGGCGGCTGCCACCCCGCAAACGGTGTACGTGCGCAGCGCAGTAATCGAAGATGTTGAAAATACGCAAACCGGCGAGGTTACGGAGGTCGTCACCTGGAACGAATATGCAAGCAGTTCCGCTTATAATGACAAATACGATCTCTGCGAGTTTTATTACTTCCGGCATCCGGACTTGAAGCCCGGCTTTCAACCCGCGCAGGGCGGGCTTATCGCAAACGCGGCAACACTTTATCCCCAGGCCTGGGCCTACCTGCAAACCCCCAAGGGGCAAAAACTTTGCAAAACCGAGGCGGAATGGCAGGCCATGACCACCTCCACCTGGGCCACCTTGGCCGACGGCAGCACTGTAGGCTGGGGCGGCATAGGCGGCGCTCCTTACTTTGTGCAGAATTTAGAGGCCGGAACCCTGCGCCTGCCCGACCTGCGCGGCATGTACGCGGAGGCTGCCGGATTCGATGCTCTAGGAGTGGGAGGTGTGCATGGGGATGCTGTGCGGAATATTTATGGCACTATGAGCGTCTATACCTATAATGATGGTTTCCCATATGGAATAATCAGGTCGTATATAGAAAACGCGCGTACACTTTCAAGTGGTAGCACCACAAACTACAATTTTGTCAGAGCAAGTATCGACGCCGCTCGTACAGTGCCTACCGCTGCTAAAAATCAACCCCGCGCTTGGGGCGCTCTAGCCTGCGTCTATTTGGGAGAGCCTAGGTAAATGCCATTGAACTGATGTACTGTATCTAGTGAATTTGCCGCTATTGTTAAATAAAAGTATGCCGCCAAATAATTATGGAAATAGCGCGGGTTCATGCTTTGAGCTTATTTACTCTTTCACAGTGAATGTGTAACAAAAAATAGGGGCTGCTAGCCCCTATTTTTTGTGGATGCGTTTAACGCCTCCATATCTTTCTATTTTCTCCAGCCTAAGAGAGCATAAACCAACTGCAAACTTATACCTTTAGCGCTTTAAACTTATTTTTTTCCGCTACAGGCCCAGCAATGGTTCAGCCCCTTTGCCCCTATATCGCGGCGGAAGAAGGAGTTGGGCATTTTTATTGCGTCGGCAGCGGCATAGGCGTTTTTCTGGGCCTCGGCCAGGTCGGCCCCCAGGCCGGTTACGCCCAGCACGCGCCCGCCGTTGGATACTGTCTGGCCGTTGTCGTTGCGGGTTCCGGCATGAAACACCATTACATTGCCGTTGGAGGCTGCCTCAGCCTCGGCAATGCCGTATATCGGGTTGCCCTTTGAGTAAGCGCCGGGGTAGCCAGATGCCGCCACCACCACGCACAGGGCGTGTTTGGGGCTGAAGGTTATATCAACACTGCCAAGGTCGCCGGCAACGCAGGCCTGCATTATTTTAAGCAGGTCGCTTTCCAGCCGCATCAGCAGGGGCTGGCACTCTGGGTCGCCGAAGCGCACGTTGTATTCCAGCACCATGGGGCCGTTTGGGGTGTACATGAGCCCGGCGTATAAAATACCCTTAAAGGGGTGGCCGCGCTTTTGCATAACGCGCAGCACAGGGGTTATTACCTGCTCGCACACCTCAGCCGCCTTGTCGTCGGGCAGTAGTGGGGCGGGGCTGTAAGCGCCCATGCCGCCGGTGTTGGGGCCAGTGTCGCCGTCAAAGGCGCGTTTGTGATCTTGAGCCGATGAAAGAGGCACGGCTTTTTCGCCATCGCAAAAGGCCAGCAGAGATACCTCCTCGCCTTGCAGGGTTTCTTCAACCAGCACGCGCGCGGCGGCCCCGCCAAGGCTTTTTTTGCACATCATGCTGTCCAGCGCTTCCACTGCCTCCGCGCTATTGGCCGCCACCACCACGCCTTTGCCGGCAGCCAGGCCGTCGGCCTTTATAACCACCGGCACTCCAGCTTTTTTTACAGATTTCGCCGCCTGCGAAAACTCCGTAAACACCTGGTAGCGGGCCGTGGGCACTCCGGCTTCAATCATTACCTCTTTGGCGAAAATTTTAGAGCCTTCAAGCTGGGCCGCGTAGCTATCCGGCCCAAAGCAGGGCACGCCAACGCCACGGCAGGCGTCTGCAATGCCATGCACCAGCGAGGTTTCCCCGCCAGGCACCACAAAATCGATGCGTTTTTCGCGTATGTACTTCATCAGCCCGTCAATGTCGGCGGCGTCTATACCGGCGTTTATCCAGGCGGATGTGCCGCCGTTGCCGGGAGTGACGTAAATTTGTGAAACCGCAGGGCTTTGCGAAAGCTTCCAGGCTAAGGCGTGTTCTCGCCCGCCGGATCCTATGATTAATATGCGCATGTGACCTCCAGGCGCGCACGGCAGGAGCCGTGAAATAAAACAGACATTTGCCCTGTTAAGGGCTTTTCGGGCACCACGTTTCATGTTAGCAAGTCTTTGCGTTTATAATCGTCTTTTTGACCCTTGACTGCGTGAGGCCCTCCGGTCTGAAGCGTATGTATGTTTGAATACACCGCGCTCCGGCACGGCAATCTCGCGGGATTGCGAAACCGGACACCAAAGGCGCTCAGAAGGGGTGAGCCGCAAGGCGCGGCTAATCTGCGCGCCTTACCTGCCAAAGAACAAAAAGTCGAATTATGTAACAACTTTTAGTATATAAATTTTTTCGCGCAGGCAAGCCACGTTCCGCGCGGGCTTTAGGATTTTAAAATGGAAAAACAGCGTTTTATACCAAAAATTTCAGCAGATGAAATAAATGCCATACAAACCAAAGGTCTGCAATGGACCTTGCGGCACGTGGCGAAAAATTCCCCGCATTATCAGGCCAAGTTCAAGGCCGCCGGGGTAGACCCGCTGGGCGTGAAAAGCCTTGACGACCTGTGCCTGCTGCCCGTTACCACCACCGAAGATCTGCGCTCCGGCTACCCTCTGCCCCTGCTGGCCGTGCCGGAAAAAGACGTGGTGCGCGTGCATGCCTCATCGGGCACCACCGGCAAACGCAAAATTTTGGCCTACACGCAAAACGACGTGAACACCTTTGCCCTGCAAATGGCCCGTTGTTACGAGCTGGCCGGGCTAACGCCGCAAGACCGCGTGCAGGTGGCCGTTGGTTACGGCCTGTGGACGGCCGGGGCAGGTTTTCAGCTTGGCTCGGAGCTTTTTGGCGCGCTTACCATACCCGTGGGCGCGGGCAACTTGGACATTCACCTGCAAATGCTGGCCGATTTGGGCGCCACCTGCCTTGGCTGCACCGCATCCATGGGCCTGCTCATGGGCGAGGAGGTGCTGCGCCACAACCTGCGCGACAAAATAAAACTCAAATGCGCCATTTTCGGGGCCGAAGGCCACAGCCCCAAGATGCGCCGTACCTTTGAAGCTCAGCTTGGGCTGGAGCACAGCTTTGACATAGGCGGCATGACGGAAATGTACGGCCCCGGCACCGCGCTGGAGTGCCGCAGCCACCATGGGCTGCACTACTGGGCCGACCTGTTCATCATAGAATTCTTGAACCCCGAAACCCTTGAGCCGGTAGGCCCCGGCGAGGTGGGCGAGATGGTTGTAACCTCTTTGCGCAAAGAGGCCGCGCCACTGGTGCGCTACCGCACGCGCGACTTGAGCCGCGCTCTGGCGGGCGACTGCCCCTGCGGCTGCGGCATGCCCCGGCACGACCACTTGCTGGGCCGCTCCGACGACATGATTATATTTAAGGGCGTAAATATTTACCCCGGCCAGATAGCCGACGTGCTGCACGCCTTTGGCGAGCTTGGCTCGGAATACCACCTGGTGCTCACCCGCGACGGCGGGCGCGATAAAATGCTGCTTAAGGTGGAGTGCGCGCAGAACACCAGCATATCCGCCGAAGAAGCCGCCGCCCTCAAGCCCCAGTTGGCCAAAGCCGTGCATTCCAAGCTGCTTATATCCTGCGATCTGGATATTGTAAGTTATGGCGAGCTGCCGCGCAGCTTTGGCAAAACCAAGCGCGTTACCGATGACAGGTTGCTGTAAAAATTGATGCGTGAAGCCCCTTCGGGGTGAGTATGTAAGATAAATATGGAAGCGGCGAACGCCGCGCAATGTGAGAGAGGGGCGCTTGCCCCTCTTTTTTTGCGCCGCTTCGCTTTGCAAAAAAATTCACCCCGCCAAAGGGGCGGGTGCGCGCCCGCCCCTTTGGAATCCCCGCGCGCCATGGCTCCGCCCTGGACCCGGCTCTCGTCGCGGTGTGGGCGGGGCCTTGTCGCCCACCGAGTGGAGAGGCGCGCGCTGTTTCAGGTTTTACCAGCGGAGCATACAAGGTCCCGCCCAAGGCACCATTGGCGCTCCCGTTGTTATAGCGGAGGAACTTCGATTAATTTGCTCCCGGCGGGTTATGCGGAGGAACTTTAATTTGCCTGCTCATATGGGGAGGGCGGAGGAACTTTGGTTTGCTCGCTCCCACGGGGAGGGTGGAGAAACTTTAATCTGGCCGCTCCTGATAACACCTGCGGACGTAGGAACTTCGACTTGCTTGCTTCTATGGTGGTTGCGAAGAGCTTTGCTTTGCCAGCTCCTATGGGAATGGCGGGGAGCTTTGGTTTGCTTGCTCCTATGAGGATGGCGTGGGAGCTTTGGTTTGCCCGCGCCAACTGGGATGGCGGAGGAACTTTAATTTGCTCGCTCCCACGGGGAGGCGGAGAAACTTTGGTTTGGCCGTTCCAGCGGGGGGGGGCGGAAGAGCTTCAATATGGTTGCTCCCGCTGCCAGGAGCGGCCTTACGCTGGCTGACGGCAAAGTTCTTGACATGGCCGCCCGCATTGTTCATGTTGCATGCGATTTGCAACTTTATCCATTCAGGAGTTTTCATGCCCGCTTACGGTGATCTTATCATACTGGTTTCGCCCAAAGGCAAACGCTACCTGCGCCGCCTTGAAGAAAAGCAAGACGTGCACGGCGAGGGCGGAGTGCTGGCTGCGGCCGATATTGCCGCCGCCGAGTATGGCAGCGAGGTGCTTACGCATCAGGGCACGCCCTTTCGCCTTAAAAAACCCACCCTGTACGATTTGGTGCGCGGCGTGCGCCGCCAGACCCAGATTATCTACCCCAAAGACATAGGCTACATTTGCATGCGTTTGGGCGTGGGCAACGGCACAAGGGTTATTGAGGCCGGTTCCGGCTCCGGCAGCCTCACCCTGGCCCTTTCGTGGTTCAGCGGAGAGCGGGGCCATGTGTACACCTATGAGGCCCGCGAGGAGTTTTACAAGCTCTGCCGCCGTAACCTGGATTGGGCCGGAGTAGGGCAAAACGTAACCCAATACAACCGCGATATTGCCGAGGGCTTTGAGCAGACCGATGCCGACGCCCTGTTTCTGGACGTGCGCACCCCATGGGAATATCTGGATCAGGTGAACAAGGCCGTGCGCCCCGGCGCGGCTCTGGCTTTTTTGCTGCCCACGGTGGATCAAGTCTCGCAGCTTTTGCGCGGGCTGGAGCGCGGCCCCTTTGACGACGTGGAAGTGGAAGAAATTTTCACGCGTAGCTGGAAGCCCACGCCAGACCGCCTGCGCCCTGCCGACCGCATGGTGGCCCACACCGGATTTTTGGTCTTCGCCCGCCAGCAAAACAAAAGCGAAGCCTTTGAAAAACTCAAACCCCTAGGCACCCGCGAGCGCAAACAGGAAGCCGCCCGCCAGCGCAGGCTGGAAGAAGGCGCATTGGATGACGATGCCTGTTGTGAGGGTGAAGAGTAGGTAGAAGAGCAAGAATAGGTAGAAAAGAAAGAATAGATAGAAAAATAACAACGGATTGATGACGCGGCCGTGCCGCGAGTATGAAGTTTTAGGTTGTATCGACATTCAGGCGCTTTTGCCCTCTGGCTGCGTCAGCAAAGCTTTGCTCCTCAGCCGAATACAGTAAGAGTATACTCTTTCGGTTCAAAGCCTTGCTTCCTTGCCAGAGAACAAAATTACTCTGAATGTTGACACAACCTAGTCCAAGGGGTTCTTAAACCCCTTGGCTATGCTTATACCGTCAAGCATTTCAAGATGGGCGCCGGGAATCATTTCGGATGTTTCCTTCATCAAAACGATATCCCCGATATACAGCGTGTTTATAACAAATTCCAATGCTATGACCGGATTTATAACAGCATAGGCAAGAGTGACATCATACTGTTGAAACTCATTTGTTTTTACAAGCGGCATGGACAAAGACGTTCGTATTATCATCGCCTTGTAACCTGCTATAGTCGTAACTTCTATCGGGAAAATGTAAGGAGTAAGAAGTTCTTTATTTTTTTCTGTGTTATTTTTGAATTTGGTATATACATCTTGTACTATTTCCACTTCAAATTGTTCGTTACTCATATACAATAACGCATTCAAATATTTATCTAACGGGCTTATCAGGCTTACTTGCATATGATCATATTCGCCGCCGTACTTGCTTATTACAACTCGACCCTGTTGAGTTAAATAAGTTTCTGCATCTTTACACACCCAATCTTCCGGAACTGTTATAATCAACTGGTCGCCAATGTATACCTTTTTAAAAGTTAAAGGTGGAAGCGAGGCGTCATCGTCTTGCGCGTGGCTTTGCTGAGCGAATGAACAGGCGAAGAGGCAGAGAATAAGCGGCATAAGCGGCAGGAGACGTAACATGGAGGTCATGTAAAATGTGCGTTTCATATTTGCCTTGTACAGCATTAAGGCAGGCGGCAGCAAGGCTATATTACATGCATTGTGTTGACCATAAATACGCGAATGGCGCAACGCATCTTAAAGTTGAGCCCGCATGCGCCGGACTTTTTTAAGCACGCGCCACACAAGCTGGTTGAAAAGTTCAGGAGGATAGGGAGGGAGCTTGAGGCAGTGGAAAGCAAGCCCTTTTCAAAGTTTTCCTTTCCACTACCTCGAATTCTTTTGCCTTTACTTCAAATTCACGCTGCCGATTTTTTTGGTTTGGAAGGGCAGGTTTTTCAGGGGCAGGCTAGTGCTGCTTACAATGGTGCCGAAGTCCAGCTTATAGTCAAGGTTGCCGCCCTTGGTGAGGATATGGAAAAGGGCCAGGCCGCCTTCGGCGAAAGACAGTTTTACAGGTACCGCTATGGTTTTGCCCTCGCCGGAGGCCCAGGAGGTTTTGGCGGTTGATTTTCCGTTGGCCACATCGTTGCCGTTGAGGTTGAGGGAATAGTTGAAGCCGTTAAGCAGCAGGTCGAAGGTGTTGGGGTTTTCCACCGCCAGTTGCAGGTCAAGCTCGGCCCCGCCAATGCTTATGCTTTTTACATTAAAGCCCGCCACGCTCACTTTGGGCGGCTCAGGCATGGGCATATTGCCGCTGCGCTTGAGAGGTATGCGTACCTGCCCGATAACCGGCGCGTTAAAAAGCACCGCGCCGCTAATGGTGTAGTCTATGCCGTCGTTAATATCGGCCTCTTGCACCAGATTCATGATGTCTTCAAACTTCAGGCGCAGGGGCAGGGTAATTTTTTGGGTTTGCCCCGCTTCTATTTTGCCGCTTTGGTCAAACAGGCCGGAGAAGAGATCGCGTTTTTCCACATTAAGCGTGTAATCAATGCCGCCGTAAGCCAGGGCGTATTTGTTAAGGTTGGTTATGTCCAGGTCGGCGTTAAGGCTTACGCTTTCAAAGCTCATATCGGCCATGTGCACGCCGGTAAGGTTTACTTTGGGATCCTGCCAAATGTCTTTGGTATCCAGCCCGCTACAGGCGGAGAGCAGGGCAAGGGCCAAGGCGGTAAGGAGGAGGATGGGGCGGTTTTGTATGGGCATTGGCTGTTCCTTTGGAGTGTATGCGCTTTTGCGTGTAGTACGGTTATGGCGCGAGATAATCATGCCCTGCATATAACAACGCGGCCCGGAAGGCAACTTCCGGGCCGCGTCAGCGTTTTTTGTTCTATTCTGTTTCCGGGCGCAGGCGTTTGCCGGGGCTGTCTTGATAATAGCTGCGCTCTTCGTCCACCTCGGCCTCGGTGTTTACGACGGCGAGTTTTTTATCGGTAAGGGTTTCGCCAGCCTTTACGGATACATTGTAAACGGCTTGGTGCAGCACTTTATCCAGCGCGTTCACCACATGGTAGTCGTCCAGCGAGCCGTTTTGCACGCGCACTGTTTTGGCGTCGCGCCCTTGGGCGGCTCCGGCCTTGGTGACGTTGCCTTTTTTAACATAAATAAGCTGGTAGGCGCAGTTCAGCTCCGCCCGCACCGTGGCGCGCTCGGCGTCTTTTACACGCACTGTCGGGCTTACCTCGGTACGCACCATGGATATTGTGCCGGCTATAATATAGTCGAAACCGCGTTTTTTGGCTTCTTCCATGGCTTTGGCGCGTATATCCAGCGGCAGCATGGGCGTGGTCGAAACAGCCTCGGCCTTGTCTTCGGCAATCTGTTTTTGCCCGCCATATTGCTGCATGTCACGCGGGGGCACCACCTGGGTGTTCCAGTCCGTCACTTCCTCAAAAAAGGTAGAGGCGGCCTGGTCCGGCGGCAGGGCTATGCCTATGTTGCCGCCGCCGCTGAGCAGGCCTTTGCCCACGCTGCGCGAGGCTGGCATGAGGGAGGCATAGGCGCTGGCCGCGCGCGTATCGGCATCCATAACATACTGCTCGGCCGGCACACCGGCGCTTTGCAGCAGATAGACGATTTGGCTCGAGATCATGTTTTGCAGCATTACGGCGGTATCGGCGTTTTCTTGCGGCAGTATGGTGCAGTCGAAGGGCGTTACCAGTATGCGGTTGGTTTCTTCCACCACCGGCTCGCCGGATGAGCAGGCCGCCAGCAGCAGCGGCAGGGCCAGCAGCAGGCAGGCTTTTTTAGTCAGGTTTAGCATAAATTACCAGCCTATTTTGGGGTTGTTGCTGGTTTTGCGTATTTCTTTCTCATCTGCCCACACTATTTCGGCGCTTTGCGGGTCCACCAGCTCAAGGGTGATGAGGTAGTAAACGTCGGCTTTTTCTTTGGTCTGCTTGCGTATGCTGCGCACATTGCCGGTTACTATGTAGTCGGTATCGGCCAGCAGCTTGTTTTCGCCACGGCGGGTCAGGGCTTCGGTAAAGTCGCGCTCGGCGAACACTTCATCCAGGTTGGCGTTGTCGGCCAAAAAGCGTACCTGGCCAGATTGCAGCAGTTTTATGCGCACTTTGTCGGTAATTGCCTTGGTGTCTATATGCTCGTCGGTCTGGTTGCGTATTTCGCGCAGGCGTATTTTGGGCGCGGCGGAGGCGCGGGAGAGCCAGCGCGAATCCAGCATGGACTGCGCCATTTTTTCGGCCGTGCCCTGCAAATCGGTGGAGCCCCAGCCGGAGGTGACGGTTTCAATCTCGTTGGGGTCGCCGTATTCCACATTTGGCTCTTGGGTGCTACAGGCGGCCAGGGCCAGAGCCAGTACCAAAATCGGAACTATTGAAAATTTTTTGTTATGGTTTGGTTTTTTCATAACTAGTACGCCTTGTTGGAAATAATGATGGTAAAGTCTTTAATGTTGGGCTTTGTGGAGCGCTCGCGCACGGGCATGGGGGCAGTGCCTCTCATGCTGAGCGGCCGCCAGCTTGAGCGCTCCGCCAATATGCCGTCTTCGTCATACCAGTGTATCTGATAGTAGGATGTTTGCCGCTCGCCGCTGTTGGTGCCGCGAAAAACGGCGGTTACTTCCATAAAGCCGCCTTCAAGCGAGCGGGAGGTAACGTTTTCTATTTTTACATCCTCGCTGTCGGCATATTCATATTCCGCCCTGCCGCAGGCGGCGGCCAACAGGCACAAGCACAGGCAGAGCGTTAGTTTAAGTTTAGTAAGCAGCATAATCTACCCTCACATTAGATGTTTCGACTTGTGAAACCACAATAACCACGCCCCTGGCCGTTTCCGGCAGGCTCACGGTACGGGTTTTGCCCGCGAAGCTTATATCTACGGCCGCGCCGCGCGGCAGGCTGAAAAGCCCCATGTAGCCGGCGGCGGGCAATGTCTCCCAATTACGCACGTTTTTGGCGTCGGCCTCGGCGTATTTGTCCATTCCCATGCTCAACATCAAACCTAGCACAGGGGCGAGAAATTTGGAATCGTCTTTGGACGCGCCTGCCGCGAAACCGCCTGAGGCCAGAGCCGCCCTTGTAACGGCGCGGGCCACGGATGCGCTTATCTCGTAGCTCAATTCATCATACAGCTCGCGGTAGGCCAATACGTCAGAGCGTAAAAGGGAGTAGAGCTTAAAATCGTTGCCCGGCACTTCAATAGAAGGAAATCTGGCTGGAACCGGCGGCTCGTAGGCGGGCAGATCTATAAGCACATAGCCGGTTACCACGTTGGGCACGCGCAGTTGTTCCATTTTAAGGGCGGGGCCAACGCCGCCCAGCATGAGCAGCGTTACCTCCTGCATGGGCTGGCCGGAAATATTTTTGGAGGGCAGCGGAGGGGTTTGCGGGAGCCAGCCATAGGTATCCAGCATTTTTTGTTCCGCTCTGGCCGTGTTTTGCCCGGCCCCCCAAGCCTGGCGAAACATGCCATTGGCCATGTCGCTAAGCAGGCAGGCCCGGCGTAGGCTTATGTCGGCATAGGAGCGATCGCCGGCAATGCGGCAAAGCACGCTGCTGAGGGCGTAAGAGAAAGGATCTTGATAACCTCCGGCCATGGAGCGTATTTCTGGGCTGCTTAAAATTTGCCCCATGCTGTAGCCTGGGGGCAGGCTGGTTTCGTTATAGTCCGGCGTGCCGTAAGAGGCGCTTTTGTTGCGTTGGGCCGCTTCAACCGCCGCGCGCAGGCGGTGTTCCTTTTCTTCCAGCCACAACTCCTGCCGCATTTCCATGCGGCGCATCTCCACCGCCGCGCCCGCAAAGTCGCCCAACATTATGTAGTTAAGGGCGTTCATAGTGTGCAGGAGCGAGCGCTCGTAACCTGTGCCATAGTAGCCGCCGCTCCCTCTGGCCAGGGTTACGCTGCCCACGCTGCCCAGCACGGCGCGCATGTTTATGACGGCCCTGCGCTCATATTCTTCAAGAATAAACAGGGCCGCGTCATAGGTTTTTATGGAATCGCGCCAGCGGCCCTCAAGCTGTTGCATGCGGGCCAGATTAAGGGCGCTTACCAAGGTGGCGTGCTCCACATTTTCTTGTTCCAGGCGGCCTTCAAGATATTCGAATTTTCCGGAGGCAAGGCCGGCGCGAATTTCCGGTGTGGTTAAGGGCGCGGGAGCGCAGGAACATAAAAGCAGGATGCAAAGACAAAGCAGTAAGGGCGGAGCCGTGCCAAAGGGCGCGGCATGTCTGTTAAGGCATGCTTTAAACATGCGGGCCAAGCTTGGCTTGGATCGCTTAAAGGCTGATTTATATAAGAACATATTTAAAATTAACACAATGCCGCTTATAGATCAAGAAATTGGAATTAGAAAGCTCTAGTAAAATGAAATAAATTTGGAGGGAGGAGGGTGAAAAAGCCCCTTTGGGGCGAGGTAGAAAATTGGGAAGCGGCGTGGCCGCGACAATATAAGAGAGGGGCGCTTGCCCCTCTTTTTGTGCGGCGCTTCGCTCTGCACAAAAATTCACCCCGCCAGAGGGGTGGGTTCGCGCCCACCCCTCTGGACT
>JAVBON010000022.1:0-53823 GCA_031550525.1 Desulfovibrionaceae bacterium | reverse complement strand
CTGAGGGTTTAGCTGCCAAGTTTTGTATGCTTAAATACGCTCAAGCTTTAGCCCGCGAAGCGGAGCAAGCCGGGGTTCACCCCCGGCGTAGCGAGTAAGGTCCGCACGGCAGTGCGGCCGCACGAACTAGTTTCGGTCACGGCGGCTCCTGGACCTCGCATGTGGATATTGGGGCGGTGTGCCTAGTGCTGAGGGTTTAGCTGCCAAGTTTTGTATGCTTAAATACGCTCAAGCTTTAGCTCGCGAAGCGGAGCAAGCCGGGGTTCACCCCCGGCGTAGCGAGTAAGGTTCGCACGGCAGTGCGGCCGCACGAACTAGTTTCGGTCACGGCGGCTCCTGGACCTCGCGTATAGCTATTGGTGAGTTGTGGCTAGGTGGCTGTTGTGGCGATAAGTTAAGTTACTGGCTATAGTTTGGCTAAGCGGAGAGGATTTGAGTACGTTCCGACACGGAAAACCAATAGTTCTGCAAAAATTGATTTTTGCATGTGTGCTGCGATTTCAATGCATATGTAAAATACTCGCACAAGCGAATGTAACCCCACCCCCTGAAACAACTAATTGAAAAGTTTAGGAGGATGAGGGGTGAGAGCTCGACAATTCCGCAGGAAAGCGGAATTGAACGCCGTAGCGAAGCGGAGGCGCCCCGAAAGGGTGAGCCGCAGGACGCGGCGAATCAAAGGGGGAATATACCGCCCCTTTTCAAAGGGTTCCTTCTCCCCTCTCTCGAATGCTTCATGAACATCTTCATTTACGACGGCACTTTTGAGGGGCTTTTGAGCGTGGTGTTCGACGCTTATACGCTCAGAAGTTTTCCGGACAGGTTGTATACGGCGGGGGCGGTGTTGCCGCTTACGGCGGTAAACAGCCATGTGGTGCTTACGGAGGCGGAGAAGGTAGGCAGGGTGTTCGCGGGGCTGCGCAAGCGGTTGTCGGAGGATGGGCTGATCAATTTTATGCGCGTGTGGCTTTCGGAGGAGGAGGGGAGCGACGAGCTGCTGTTCCGCTTTATGTGCAAGGTGTTTGACGCCAAACGGAGTATTGAGCGGGATATGGGCGACCCTGACGTACTGGCGCTGGTTAAAATTTCGGTAGGGGTACGGCGCGAGATGGAAAAGCTGATGGGCTTCGTGCGCTTTCAGAAGACCAGGCAGGGCGTGTATTTTGCGGCGGTGGAGCCAAGGTATAATACGGTGCCGCTGCTTTTGAAGCATTTCGCGGACAGGTTTGCGGATCAGGAATGGATAATTTACGACATGCGCAGGCATTACGGCATTATGCACAAGGCGGGCAGTTTGGAAGAAATTTTTCTGGACGAAGGGCAGGTCAGGGATGGGGCTTTAAATGCCGGCTTGCTGGCCGAGGGCGAGGAGTTGCTGCAAACTTTGTGGAAGCAGTACCATGTATCCATAGCGGTGAAGGAGCGGGGTAATTTGCGTTTGCAGCGGCAGTTCATGCCCAAGAGATTTTGGAGATATCTTACGGAAAAGCAGTGAATAAGGCAGTGATTTGAATAAACCCGGCCTCATCGGCTGTGTCTTTATAAATTATGGCGTTACAAATCATAACCACCCGTTTTTGATATGCCCCCCATCAGGCAGACAAAGTAAACAAGCCCCACTAGGCTGAAGCCACAATGAGAAGGCCCCCGCATATTGCTATGCGGGGGCGCTTTTTTCAGGCTGTTAGAACAGTAGTTGCGGCAGGAAGAGCGCGATTTGCGGGAATATGGTGAGTATGATTACCAAAAGAAGCATTGCCAGCACAAAGGGCAGGATAAACTTGAATATGGTCATCATTGGCGGGGTATTGGGCATACCTGCAATGGCGAACACCACAATGCCCATGGGCGGGGTAATCTGGCCCATTTCCATAAGAATTACCGTTACCACGCCAAACCACACCGGGTCGAAGCCAAGGGCCTGCACCGTGGGGAATATGGCGGGCAGTGTAAGCAGAATCATCGGTATGACGTTCATGAGGCAGCCCAGCACAATGTACATGCCGACGATCATGGCGAATACCGTGTACTTGCCCGCGCCTATTGAGAGCACCCAGTCAGAGAGCATGAAGGGCAGGCGGGTATCGGCCAGGAAGTAGCCGAGAATGCTAACACCTATAAGCACAAGCATTATACGGCTGGTCATGCCGGCGGTGCTGCGCAGGGCGTCCAAAAACTCCTTGGGGGTTATGCGCCTGCGCACCAGAGCATAGACCAGAGTGCCGAAAGCGCCCACGGCGCCGCCTTCAGTTGGGCTGAACACGCCGCCCATCATGCCGCCGATAATCAGAACAATCAGCAGCACCATGGGCACTATGCCGGAAAGGGCGCGAATTTTTTCCGCCATGGGAAACTGCTCGCCGCGCGGGGCTATATGGGGCCATTTTATGGCTATAACCATGAGCATTATGGCGAAAATTACGGCCAGCAGCAGGCCTGGTATAACGCCAGCTATAAAGAGGCGACCGATTGATTCCTCAGTGACGATGGCATACATGATAAAGCCCATGCTGGGCGGTATGAGAATGCCCAAAGTGCCGCCCGCAGCCAGAGTGGCGCAGGCCAGACCCTCGTGGTATTTATGGGCCTTCATCTCAGGGAAGGCCACTGAGGTCATGGTCATGGCCGTGGCCAGGGAGTCGCCGCAAATGGCGGCAAAACCGGCGCAGCCCGCAACCGTGGCAACGGCAAGGCCGCCGGGCAGCCGCCCCAGCCACATGCTGGCCGTGGCGAACATTTCGGTGCTAATGCCGGAGTATAGGGCAAGTTCGCCCATAAGCACAAACATGGGCACAACGGTCATGGTAAAGTTAAGGCAGGTGCTTGGCGGGCCGGAGGCCAGCGCGCTAAAGGCCATGGAGGGGGAGTTTTTGATTATGAGCATGCCCATAATGCCGATAATACCCATGGTAAAGCCTATGGGCATGCGCAGCATGAGCAGGGTCATCAAAAAGAGCACGGCCAACCCGCCCACGGCGGCGTTGCTTTGCGATATGCCGGTGCCGCGCAGGAGAAACGGGCTGTAAAGAAAAAGCAGGCCCACGGCCACGGGCAGAACAGCCACAACAATATTCAGGTTCTGTTTAAGGCAGGCTATAACGGCCTGCAGCAGGGCATGCAGGGAGGCCAGCATAAGCAGGCCTGCGCCGACCGAGGCAAATACGTAAACCGGCCAGAGTGGAAGGTAGAGATCCGGAGTGGTCTCAAAATACATCTTTTTTTCCATGGCGGCTTCAAAGATGAAGTAGCTCATCATGCCCGTAAACACCACAATGCATGTGCTGTGAAATACCAACAGCAAGGACTGCATCTTTTTGGGAAAAACGTCGAACACAAGGTCAACGCGGATATGCCCGCCGCTGAATTTGGCCCAGCTTAACCCGGCAAAAACTATGAAGAGCATCATGATTTCTTCAATTTCAATAACGCCGGGTATGGATTTGTTGACGGTAAGGCGCATAAGCACGTCAGTGACGATGGGCAGCATCATCATCAAAACGGCAAAGGCGGAGGTTACAAAGCCCGCCTTGGCCACGGTGCCGACTATTTTGCTGAAATAGTCAGAAATTTTTTCCAGAGTTTCTATCATTCGCAAACTCCTTGCACGCACCGCGTAATCCAAAGGGCCTGACGTTGGAGAAAGCGGTCGGGTATAAAGATTTTTTTACCACAAAAGTTGCCGTGCCGATATTGGAACAGTGGTATTTGCCTGAAAATCCATGTTCCAATATATGAAACTCTTTGTCCTTATTGAGCTTACAGGTATAAAGCAATAACCATGCCACCAATAGAGGCACAGGGTATGTCTGTATAAAATAATAACATTCGTTCTGCCGGTTCCGGTATGCGATATGAAAAACATGCCTATTTCAAGTTTGCAATTGATAAAATAATATAAATATTATAAAAAAATATATCATGATTCAGGCATCTCAATATAGCGATCAGGCCGGGCGGGCTTTTCTGAAGTTTGGCATAGCCACCAAAAACAAGCCGTTTAACGACTTTATCGAAGAGTTGGAGCAAGTGGTGCGGCGCAGCAACGCCGCCGTGCTGCTGCTGGGACCCACCGGCGTGGGCAAATCGCTTTTGGTAGGCCGCATATACGAGCTTAAAAAGCGGCTGGGGCTTTTGCAGGGCGCGTTTGTGGCCCTTAACTGCGCCTCGGTGCAGGGGGCGCTGGCCCAATCAATGCTTTTTGGGCATGCCAAGGGTGCTTTCACCGGGGCCACCTGCGCGAGGGAAGGTCTGTTGCGCAAGGCCCACAAAGGATTGCTGTTTTTGGACGAAGTGGGCAGCCTTGGGCTGGAAGAGCAGGCCTTGCTGCTTAAGGCCATAGAAGAAAAGTCCTTTTATCCCTTGGGCTCGGACAAAGAGGCCTACAGCGATTTTCAGATAATTTGCGGCTCCAATCAAGACCTTTACGAGTTGACGCGCAACGGGCTTTTTCGTGACGATTTGCTCAGTCGCTGCAATACGTGGACTTTTAATATGCCGGGGCTGGCCTTGCGCAGTGAAGACATAGAGCCGAACCTTGATTACGAGCTGCAGAGGTTGCAGGAAAAAAGCGGAAAAGAAGTTAGCTTCGGCCATGACGCGCGCCGTCTTTTTTTGGAATTCGCCACCTCCCCCGAGTGCCGCTGGCCGGGCAATTTTCGCGATTTTTCGGCCAGCGTGCAGCGCATGGCCGCTTTTTCGCGCAATGGCCAGATTGAGCCGGAAACAGTAACGCGTGAAATTGAGCGCCTTAACGAAATATGGAGCCGCCGCGATATTGCGCTCGCGGGGCGGCCCGCGCATTCGGCGGCCTACCCGCACATACTGCGCCTGCTGGGAGCTGAGGCGCTGGAACGGTTGGATTTGTTCGATTTACCACAATTGGAAATGGTGCTGCAAGTTTGCAGCGAGGCGCGCAACGCCGCCGAGGCTGGGCGCAGGCTTTACGCAGTATCGCGCCAGGCCCGCGCGAGCTCCAACGACTCCGACCGCCTGCGCAAATATCTGGCCCGCTTTGGGCTGAGTTGGGATCAGATAAACAGAGGCAACAAAGATAACCTGGTGCAGATTAAACCGGACCAGCCCGATAACAGCAAGGCCTGCCGGCTGAACTGACAATGGATGAAGACAGGCGCATTTTAGCTTTGAAAAAATTTAGATGAAAAGCTTATGCCTTTACTTCCGATCTGATGATGCTGTGCCGCATCAGGATATTACAACCGCGCATGGTAAAGCTTAAAATATTACTATTTTTTTCTGGCCCTCACCGAGCCTTTGGGGAGTTTTTGCCTTTTTCTTTTTGTAGCAGGGGATTTTTTGCCACCGGCAACCTCTTTGCTGTTTTTGCCGCGTACGGCGGAGCGGCCGCGCCCAAAGCCCTGCCCCGGCGCAAGTTCAAAACTTATTTCCTGCCGTAGCGGGTCTGCCGCCGCCAGCACGATATCAAGGCTTTGCCCCATGCGAAAGATAATACCGGTGCGCTTGCCCAACAGCATCTGCTGCTCGTGTTTCAGCTCGTAATAGTCGTCAGGCAGGCTGGTTACCGGCACAAAGCCTTCAGCCGGAGGCTCTTCCAACTCCACAAACAGCCCGAAGCTGGAAAGCCCCGCCACCACGCCGCCAAACCTCTCGCCAATGCGGTTTTGCAGAAAAACAGCAGCGCATATTTTGAATATTTCGCGCTCCGCTTCCACCGCGTCGCGCTCGCGCTCGTTAATATCTTCCGCAATTTGCTGCAGCGAGGCCAAACCAGGTATTTTGCCCGCAAAGCCCAAAGTGTGGCGCAGGGCGCGGTGTACCGTAAGGTCGGCATAGCGGCGAATGGGTGAGGTAAAATGGGCGTAAGCCTCTGAGGCCAGCCCGAAGTGCCCTTCAGGCAGCGGGCTGTAGCGGGCCTGCATGAGGCTGCGCAAAAGCAGGCGGTTTACCACAAACTCATGCGGAGTTCCAGCCGCGTCGTCCAGCAGTTTTTGTAAATCCGCCGGGCTGGGCGCGGCCGGAACATTTACAGCCAGGCCGTTTTGTTGCAGCACTTTTATCAAATCCTTAAGCTTGTCCATATCCGGCGCGGCATGCGTGCGATATAAAAAGTACAGATTCCCGAAGCCCGCCAAGCGCCGGGCCACGGCCTCGTTGGCCGCGATCATGAATTCTTCTATGAGCCGATGGCTGAACAGGCGCTCGCGGGTTTTAAGGGCGGTTATATTGCCGTGCCTGTCCAAAAAAGCGCGGGCCTCCGGCAAATCAAACGACAAGGCTCCACGTTGCTCGCGCCTTTGCACAAGCGTTTCGGCCAGCCTTTGCGCCTCAAGCAGCATAGCCAGGCCAGCCCGCGCAAGGCTTACATCGCTTTCCGGCGTTTTGTCTGTTTGGGCTGCTTGCAGGTCGCGTTTACCGGCGGCTTCATCCAGCGCTGCTTGCACCGCTTCATAAGTAAGGCGGGCTTTACTTTGAATAAGGGCTGGGTAAAATGCCGCGTTTTGCTCAAGGCCCTGCGCGTTAAAGCGCATTTCAGCCACCATGGCCAGGCGCGGCAGATTCGGTTTTAAGCTGCACAATCCGTTGGAGAGCTCCTCCGGCAGCATTGGCTCCACCGAGGCCGGAAAATAGCAGGAATTGCCACGCTTCAGGGCCTCCAAATCCAGTTCGCTCCCCGGTTTTACGTAGTGGGCCACGTCCGCTATGGCTACCCAAAGCGTAAAGCCGTCGCCCGTTTTTTCAACATAAATAGCGTCGTCAAAGTCTTTGGCGTCGGCGCCGTCTATGGTCACAAAGCCCAAGGCGCGCAGGTCGCGGCGTTGCGGCTCGCCGTCATGCGCGGCCAAGGCCTTATCCGGCAACGGGTCCGCGGGCAGAAGGGCCGCCTCCTTCAGCACGGCTGCGGGGAAAGAGGTGGATATGTTGTGGTTGGCTTTTACCAGACGCTCAAACATGGCCACAGGGCTTGCGTCGTTAAAACCGGCCACGGCTTTGGCCCGAACAGCCCCGTCATTGCGTTGGGCTTCTTCCACCCGCACAAAAAGCAGCGCGCCTTCGCGCGGGGTTTTATCCAGCCCGGCGGCATCAACCAGCAGGTATCCGGCCAGTCTGGCATCCAAAGGCCTGGCCAGGCGCTTTAGCGCTCCATCTTCTTTAACTACCTGCGGCAGCATTTGCACCATAAGCTCTTTGCGGCCGCGCTCCAGCACTTCCAAAACCCTGCCTTCGGGGTTTTTGCCGCTGCGGCCGGGCAATATGGCGGCCAGCACCAAATCGCCATCCCATGCCGCGCCCATTTGCGCGGGGTGTATGTAAACATCTTCGGCATTGCGGCCTTGGGCCCGCACAAAGCCCATGCCTTGGCGCTGTACCTTCAAATAGCCGCGCACCTGCTGTAACTTTTGAGGCAGCGTGTAAGCCGGGCCTTTCAGCCGCACCAGCTTGCCCTCGGCCACCAGCGTGGCCAGCACTGCCTCCAGCCCGCGTTTGCGCTTGCCTCCAGCGCCAAAAATGGCCTGCAACTCGGCAAGGCTATAGCTTTTGCCCTTGCCGGAACCGCCCAGCGCCTCCAGCACCGCTTCCGGCGTAATGTCAGATTGTATATAACCCGGCACAAATTTACCGGTGGAATTGGTTTTTTTGTTAGACATAATTTTTAATGGATGCGGGTATGCCGCGTGTTTGTTTTTGGGGTGCGTAATGCATTATGTTGTATGTATCAGCCAAAGCATGACAAAACAATTAGTGAAAGTATGGCCCTTGGGGGCAACAATACGGGGGGCAGACCAAGCAACCCCCCTTATTGTTGCCCCCAAGGGCCATACTTATTAATCTTTATATTCTTCGCAAAGAGGCTTTTTTTATGCCTATCTCATTACAACCCCAGCCAGCCTCACGCATTCGTCAATAAGGGGCTGCACTACTTCCGGTTCGGCCAAGGTAGTGGTATCGCCAATTTCGCTTACATCGCCGCTTACAATTTTACGCAGTATGCGGCGCATTATTTTACCGGAACGGGTTTTGGGCAGGCCTGTTACAAACTGCACATATTCCGGTGTGGCGATTGGCCCTATTTCCTTACGCAGCCATTTGCGCAAATCGTTACGCAGTATCTCGGTGGGCTTTTCTTCGTTATGCAGGCGTATAAAGGCATAAATAGCCTCGCCTTTAAGGGAGTGGGGCATGCCAACAACCACGGCCTCGGCCACGGCTTTGTTGGTCATGAAGGCTGCTTCCATTTCCGCCGTGCTGAAACGGTGGCCGGATACGTTAATAACGTCGTCCAGACGGCCGGTGAGCCAGTAAAAGCCGTTGGAATCGCGCTTGGCGCCGTCGCCGGTAAGATACATGCCGGGGAAGCGCTCAAAATAAGCGCTTTTGTATTTGGCCGGATCTTTGTAAATGCCGGTGAACATGCCGGGCCAGGGTTTTTTTATGACCAGATGTCCTTCTTCGTCCGCTGGTACCGATGTGCCATTGCTGCTCACCACATCGGCATCAATGCCGGGCATGGGCAGGGTTGCGGAGCCTGGCACCAGGGGCGAGGCGAAAGGCAGCGGCGAAATCATTATGCCGCCGGTTTCCGTCTGCCACCAGGTATCAAGCACCGGAGTGTTGGCGCCGCCCACGTTCTCGAAATACCACTTCCAGGTATCCGGCGCGATGGGCTCGCCCACGGAGGCCAGAATGCGCAGGGAGGAGAGGTCGTACGGCTCCAGCCACTCCGCGCCTTCGCGTATAAGCGTGCGTATGGCCGTGGGCGCGGTGTAGAAGGCGTTCACGCGATATTTTTCAATAATCTGCCAGAAGCGGTCTGGGTCGGGCCAGCGGGGGCCGCCTTCAAACATAATGGTGGTGCCGCCCAAAAGCAGAGGGCCGTATACCAGGTAGGTGTGGCCCGTAATCCAGCCCACGTCGGCGGTACACCAGTGAATATCCGTGGCTTTTTGGTCAAACACATACTGCATGGTATGCGCGGCATATACCTGATAGCCGCCAGTTGAGTGCATAACGCCCTTGGGTTTGCCGGTGCTGCCGCTGGTGTAAAGCAAAAAGAGCGTGTCTTCGGCGTTCATTTCCACGCAGGGCAGGTTGGCGTTAAGGGAGCGGTCGGCCATAATGTCGCGCCACCACACGTCGCGGCGCTCGCGCATGGTGGTGGAGGTATTGGCGCGGTTAACTACTATAACGCGGCGCACGCTGGGGCAGTCTTTAAGGGCTTCGTCCAGATTCTGCTTGAGCGGCACTATACGCCCGCCGCGGTAAAGCGCGTCAGCGGTAATTACTATGCGTGCCTCGCAGTCCTGAATGCGCATCTGCACGCTTGAGGACGAAAAACCGGCAAAAACCATCACGTGTATGGCGCCTATGCGGGCGCAGGCCAACATGGCCACAACGGTTTCCGGAATCATCGGCAGGTACAGCACCACGCGGTCGCCCTTGCGCACGCCGTTGTTTTTAAGGGCGGATGCAAAGCGGCACACGCGGTCGTAAAGCATCTGGTAGGTCCAGATACGGTAATCGTCTTCTGGCTCGCCCTGCCAGATCAGGGCTACTTTGTTGCGGCGCGGGCCGTTTATATGACGGTCAAGGCAGTTGTAGGCGGCGTTGGTTTTTCCGCCCGCAAACCACTCCACGCGGGGTTCGGTGAAATCATAGTCCAGCGTTTTTTCCCAAGGTTTAAACCAGTGCAGCAGCTCTTTGGCGCGCTCGCCCCAGAATTTTTCCGGGTCTTCCAGCGCGCGCTGGTGCATTTGCTGATAATCCGCCCAGCATTTAACGTGGGCGCCCGAAGCCGCCTGCTTGGACGGTGTGAAGTAACTCTTCGGCATATCAGTGGTTATTACCTGTTCCTTGGTACTGGACTTGCCTTTGGTAGCCATTGGTCCTCCGATAGGAAAATTTGTGTTCCTGCATGGCAGCCGGCCGCAACACAGCATTGGGAGTTTGGCGTAACTCCTGCTTGCGTCACGTACCCGCCATTTCAGAACGTACCGCAAAAATCGCGGTAATGGTTATACGTATTGCCGCCCATGGTCGGCGCATGCCGCCAATCCACATCGGCAAGTCTACATTACTAAAGCATTACTGGCTTTGCAAGCCCCCGCTCTGCCTATATTGAGGTGTCGGCTTTTATGTTTGTTTTGTAAATTACACGTTTAAGAACTATTAAATCAGTTGGTTGGTATTTTTTGATTCGTTTTTTGCTCAAAACGCTTTTTTTGTTCGTTTTGCAGCTTAAATAAACGCGCATTTCCGCAAAAAAATGATTCCAATGTTCCTAAAATTTTTTATGCGGCCACGCGCGGGCAAAAGTACACGCCGCAGGCCCGCCCGAGGGCATTTTTTCAACATGTAAAAGCCTTGCCGCCGCCTTGACTAAGCCGGTGTAGTATTTACTTGTAATATGGCATATCCGAATTTTATCGTACTATGCGCAAGCGGAGGCCAACTGCCCCGCGTGTGACTATTGGCAAGGAGCATCAGCTTAATGAGCGTTGAGTACAAAGACTATTACAAGCTGCTGGGCGTTTCGCGCAGCGCCGCGAAAGAAGAAATAGGCAAAGCCTTTAAAAAGCTTGCCCGCAAGTACCACCCCGACCTTAACCAGGGCGATAAAGAGGCTGAATCCAAATTCAAGGATATCAATGAGGCCTATGAAGTGCTCAAGGATGACGAAAAGCGCAAGCTCTACGACCAACTTGGCCCCAACTGGCAACATGGGCAGAATTTTCAACAGCCGCCCGGCTTTGAGAACTATCAGTTTTTCGGTGGCGGAGGACGCCCCGGCGGCTTCAGCGCAGGCAGCTTTGGCGGCTCCGGCTTTAGTGACTTTTTTGAGACCCTTTTCGGCGGCGCTGGCCGGGGCCAAGGCTTCGGGCCGGATCCTTTCGGCGGCTTTCGCACCAAAACCCAGCGCGGGCAAGATATAGAGGCCGAGATGGGCCTTACCCTGAACGAAGCCTATAAAGGCGGCTCCAAAACCATCTCCCTTAACGGCATGGGCGGCAACAAGTCGCTGGAAATAAACATACCCTCCGGCGTTAAAGAAGGCGCGCGCATACGCCTGGCCGGACAAGGCGAGCCCGCCCCCGGCGGACCAGGCACGGGCCAGCCCGGCGACCTTTACCTGCGCGTAAAGCTTTTGCCGCACAAAGATTTTATACTGGACGACAGCGACATAGTATACGACCTCAACCTGACCCCCTGGGAAGCCGCCCTGGGCGTAAAAGTGCGCGTGCCCACGCTGGAAAAAGAGGTGGAGCTTACCATACCCGCCGGAACCGGCAGCGGCCGCAAGTTCCGCCTGCGCGGCAAAGGCATGGGCAGCGTCACCAACCGCGGCGATCAGTACGTGCGTGTCAACATCCGCATGCCCGAGCATCTTACGCCCGAAGAGAAAGAACTCTGGGAAAAACTGGCCCAGGTTTCAACCTTTAAGGCCAGGTAGAGATCTGTTTGGATGCGCCTCCGGCGCGGTTTGTCAGGATAATTTTTTTGAAGTTTTTTATGCCTCCGGCGGCTGGTGTGGCACGTGCCGCCAAGGCAAAACTGTTTCACATCGACAAAGGTAAGAAAGGCAGTACTAGTGGCGATGCTCTTTCAGGCCCCAGACCCCATTGAGGGTACGCCGGTTGGTTGTGCTTGCTGTGGTTACGAGTGCCTGCTTGTCTCTCTCGCTGGCAACTGCCGGGCTTTTTCGCTGCGACGGGTTGGTGGGTATGAAAGGGGCAGGCTTTTAATTCAGCGTGGGCCAAGCAGTTTAAGCACAAGTTTTTAATAATTTGAAAGACAAAAATATATATTAAATCTGTAAGCATAAGTTAATTAACAAGCCCCGGCCGCCGGAGGCATTCTTCTTCCTCTTACAGCAGGAGCGTCATATATGGATATGAACAAATTTACGGAAAAATCGCAGCAGGCGGTTATGGATGCGCAGAGCGCGGCTATGCGGCTGGGGCACCAGACCATAGACGTGGAGCACTTGGCTTTGGCTCTGGCCGAGCAGGAGCAGGGCCTGGTGCCGCGCCTTTTGGAGCGCATGGGCTACAAGCCCAAGGAATATGCGGCGGCGGTGCTGGCCGAGCTTAAAAAGAAGCCGGCGGTAAGCGGGCCGGGCGCGGATAACGGGCAACTGGGCACAACGGCCAGATTCCGCTCTCTGCTTATACGCGCGCAAGACAGCGCCACGCATATGAAAGACGAATATGTAAGCGTGGAGCATCTGTTTTACGAAATAGCGGCGGAGCCCAAGGGTGCGCCAGTTTATAACGTAAACGCGGCCTTCGGGCTTACCAAAGACAAGGTGCTGGAGGCCATGCTGCAAGTGCGCGGCAACCAGCGCGTAACCAGCCAGAACCCCGAAGACAGCTATGAGGCCCTGGCCAAGTTCGGCCGCGATTTGGTGGAAGAAGCCCGCAAAGGCAAGCTGGACCCCGTTATAGGGCGCGATGCCGAAATTCGCCGGGCCATCCGCATTCTTTCGCGCCGCACCAAGAACAACCCTGTGCTTATAGGTGAGCCGGGCGTGGGCAAAACCGCCATTGTGGAGGGCCTTGCGCATCGTATTCTTAATGGCGACGTGCCGGAAAGCCTTAAGGACAAAATGCTCTTCGCGCTGGATATGGGCGCGCTTATCGCCGGGGCCAAGTACCGGGGCGAGTTTGAAGAGCGCCTCAAGGCCGTGCTGAAAGAGGTGGAAAACTCGGCGGGTCAAATACTGCTGTTTATAGACGAAATTCACACCATTGTGGGCGCTGGCCGCACCGACGGCGCCATGGACGCCTCCAACCTGCTCAAGCCCATGCTGGCGCGGGGTGAGTTGCACTGCATAGGCGCGACCACATTGGACGAATACCGCAAGTATATTGAAAAAGATCCGGCCCTTGAGCGCCGCTTCCAGCCCGTGCTGGTGGACGAGCCAACTCAGGAAGACGCTATCTCCATACTGCGCGGCCTTAAAGAGAAATTCGAGGTGCACCACGGCGTGCGCATTGCCGACTCCGCCATTGTGGAGGCGGTGGTGCTATCCACCCGCTACATCAGCGACCGCCAACTGCCGGATAAGGCCATAGACCTGATAGACGAGGCGGCGGCCATGATCCGTACAGAGATAGATTCGATGCCCGCCGAACTGGATGAGATAAAGCGCCGGGTCATGCAGCTTGAGATAGAGCGCGAGGCCCTGCGCAAAGAAAGCGACGCGGCCAGCCGCGAGCGCCTTGGCAAGCTGGAAAACGAGCTTGCCACCCTGCGCGAAGCGCAGGCCGGTTTGCTGAGCCAGTGGGAGCAGGAAAAAGGCTCCATCAATCAGGTGCGCGACCTGAAGGAAGAAATTGAGAAAACCCGCCTGCAAATTGAAGAGGCGGAACGCGCCTACGACCTTAACCGCGCGGCCGAACTGCGCTATTCCAAGCTTATGGAGCTGGAAAAGAAGCTGGAGCAGATAGGCGAGCCGGAAGAAGGCGGCAGCCGCCTGCTTAAAGAAGAAGTGCGCCCCGAAGATATAGCCGAAATAGTGGCCCGTTGGACCGGCATACCCGTTACCAAGCTCTTGGCCTCGGAAAAGGAAAAACTTTTGAAGCTGCCCGAGCGCCTGCACGAGCGTGTTGTGGGGCAAGAAGAAGCCGTAAACGCGGTATCAGAAGCCGTACTGCGCTCACGCGCGGGCCTCTCCGACCCTTCGCGCCCCATAGGCTCTTTCATCTTTTTGGGACCCACCGGTGTGGGCAAGACCGAACTGTGCAAAACTCTGGCCCAGGCCCTGTTCGACACTGAAGAAAACATGGTGCGTCTGGACATGAGCGAGTATATGGAAAAACACGCGGTCTCGCGCCTTATAGGCTCGCCCCCCGGCTACGTGGGCTACGACGACGGCGGCCAGCTTACCGAGGCCGTGCGCCGCAAGCCCTACAGCGTGGTGCTGTTTGACGAGATAGAAAAGGCGCACCCCGACGTCTTCAACACCCTGCTGCAAATACTTGACGACGGCAGGCTTACGGACAGCCACGGCCGCACCGTGGACTTCCGCAACACCATTATCATCATGACCTCCAACATCGGCTCGCACTATCTGCTGGAAGGCATAGACGAGACTGGCTGCTTTAAGGAAGGCTGCCGCGAAAACGTGATGAATGACCTGCGCCGCCACTTCCGGCCGGAATTCCTCAACCGCGTGGACGAAATAGTCACCTTCCGCCCGCTCATGCTGGAACAGATCAAGGCCATTGTGGAACTGCTGATGCAAAGCCTGCGCAAACGCCTGGCCGAACGCAAGATTATAGTGGAAATAACCCCCGAAGCCGCCGCCTTCATAGCCGAAAGCGCCTACGACCCCGTCTACGGAGCGCGCCCCATACGCCGCTACCTGCAACAACACGTGGAAACGCCCCTGGCCCGCAAACTCATAGCCGGCGAAATCAGAGACGAGCAAACCGTAAGCGTGGCGCTTAAAGACGACAGTATAGGGTTTGAGGTGAAATAAGTAAGGCAGATAAAGGCATAGAGGATGAAGCCAGATTTATGAGATCTGGGCTGATTCGGCACTTCATGTGTCTCACCCCTGCGGGGTGCTCGCGTGGCTCGCGTCCGATTTTGCTTTCCTGCAAAATTGGACGCCCAGACCCGCAAGGGTGTAGCTCGTAGCGCGACAATCGCTCATATTATTTGTACCAAATTTGTTTACATACATAAACAAATTTGGTACATTCCAAAGCCTCTAACTGAGTTGCAGGACTTATGGCAACAATCAAAGAAATCTCGTGCCATGCCCGTTTTTTCAGCTAGATAACATGGTACCTGTTTTCTCGTTTGCTATGAACCCTGAATGCGTGTAAGGGCTTTATCCAGAATGAATGCAATGAATATACGCAATGAGCAGCTATGGTGTTTTCAAAAAGGTGAGGTTCTCAATGAAAAATGAAGCCGTTGAAATGAAAAATTCACCACGCTTGGTATCATTATTTTCAGGCTGTGGCGGACTTGATCTCGGCTTTACAAAAGCAGGCTTTAATGTTGTGTGGGCTAATGATTTTGATTCTGATGCCCAAGCGGTTTACAGCCTCAATTTCGGCGAGGGGTTAATCGATGGTCGCGATATTTTAACTGTCAATGATGAGGATATTCCTGATAGTGATATTCTAACCGCGGGCTTCCCATGCCAGCCTTTCTCAAACGCAGGTAATCGAAAAGGCGTGCACGACTCACGCGGCCTCCTTTACAAGGAATGTCTCCGGATAATCGAAAAAAAACTGCCTAAGGTTGTAGTATTTGAAAATGTTAAAGGACTACTATCAACGAAATATATCGATGGGCGCAACTTAACAGAAGTTATTGTCAATGATTTATCTACCATCCGCGATATTGGCTACAATGTTGTTTTTCAACTTGTAAACGCTAGCGATTATGGAGTGCCACAGAATAGGGAGCGAGTCATATTTGTTGGCATTCGCAAAGATTTAGGTAAAACCTTTATTTTCCCTGATAAGTTGCCTCAAGAAAATATTACATTAGGTTCAGTTCTCGATCAGCCTCAAGACGCTCCAAACCAAGTATACTGGGAACTTTCCCCACAAGCTTCGAAGATGGTTGCCTATATTCCAGAGGGCGGTTCATGGAAAGATGTTCCTTATGAACACCTTGCACCACGTTTTAAGAAAATACGAGACCAAATGAAGAAGTATCGCTCCCCCAATTTTTACAGGAGGTTTGCTCGAACTGAGATCTGTGGAACAATCACTGCTTCCGCCCAGCCAGAGAACTGCGGGATCGTGCACCCTGTAGAAAATCGGCGCTATACTATTCGGGAAGTTGCTCGGATACAAACATTTCCTGATGATTTTTACTTTATTGACTATACTCAACGCAATATAACTGCGATGTATAAGGTTATTGGAAATGCTGTTCCTGTAAACTTGGCAAAAAACCTTGCAAAAGCGATCATGGCACAAGTTTTTTCAGAATTGGATATTAGATATGAATACCGATAAAGCCTATCTTTTGGGTTTGCTAATCGGTGGTGGTGAGTTTGGCAATGACGAAGATTTATTAAGAATTAGTTTGCCATTTAGAAAGTGGGGGTCTTATGTTGAGAATCCGCAACGTGCAGGGGAAATTGCAAGAGATATATTACGTAAAGTAGGTCAAATGTTTCGTGCTATTTATGGGCTAACCGTGCAATACGAAGCTACACTTGGTGGAAACTGGACCATACTTTGTGAAGGAGATTTAACTACTGTAATAAATGATTTAACGAGATATGGTATCGCCTGTAGTGGAGAACTTCGTGGTAATGTTGATATAAGCAAGATTATTTTAGATTTAGTTGATGACAATCTAAAGCGGCGTTTTATCGCTGGATTTGCTGATACAATTGGTAGTATGGCAAAATCGCAACGTCGTTTTACTAATGAGCATCAGATACTTTCTCTTGAAATTAAAGGTTATAACTTCAATTTTGTGTGCAGCCTCTGCCGTTTAATGTATAGTGTAAACTGTATTCCTGATCAAGTGAATTGGAACCACCCAAATATTCACTGCACAAGCAATTCTTATTATTCTCAATGGAGTAAAGGATTTAAGTTGAGGATACTGCTTGACCAGTACGCTCAGTTTGGTGCGTTTGCATTTAGAACAAAAGCTGAATCATCCAACGAAAATCGCAGACTGCAGCAGCAAACTCATATTGCCGAGACCTGCCAAGAGCGAGATATCAATGTCACACCTTCGTGTGTTCATCCAGCAGAAAATGACATACGACTACCTGAGCACATTCGAGGCGGGCACTACATTCATTTTCGCCACTTTTGCACAGTTCTTGGTTGTCCACATGCACCATATGACAAAATTGATAGGTATTTTTATAGGCTTGGCGAACTTATTAATCCGTTTCCTATTCAGTGTAGGGACACATCTACATGCATTGAAGATTTCATAGCCAGAGATCCGCTAATGGCCCAACGCAATTATGACGTCCACAACATAGCAGTGTCATCTTTGCTGACAAAAATACAATCAGGCACAGTAAAATATTTGTATGGTATAAAGGCAAACAACGGGTATCCGGTTTTAGAGGTCCTACAGGCTATCGCATATGTTATTGCCGAGGATTGTGAACTTTTTGGAAAGCGACCAAAAGGTTACATGGAAATCATTGAACGACACATAAGTAAAGACCCATTAGTCAGTGTTGAAGTGCGTAAACCAGATTTGCTAACTCCTTTAGTCATTATTGGAAATGGGAGGGGGGCATTGATTGGGGCAGCTAACCCAGATGTTTATAACCGTTTAATTTCGCATTCGCCAGATAACAGGTATAAAATTTGTGTGCGCTCAATCACAGAGGAGGACTTGATGGATGCGTAATGAAGTCTCCTATTATTCTGAAATACAATCTTTTATAGAGGCTCAATTAAAAAGTAACTTCCGCACAAGTTTACATAGTGAGTTACACATTTTTTGGGGTATCGGAGAATTAAAGACGAACCTGCAGCGTATATTAGCAGAGCACCCAACTGAATGCGCTTGTGCAGAAGATTTTTCGAAAAGCGTGCCCCCTCTTAGCCTTGATATATTTGCACTTGTCACTGATATAAAAAAATTTGAACTTATTATATTGGAAGTTAAGCTTGTTAAGAGTGCAGGACTAAGCGAATGGTCGCAGTTGGTAGGCTATTGTCTTGTGTCAGGGGCAAAGTATGGGTTATTATTGAATATTGATAATGGCAGTAGTCCCCGCTTGATGCAGATGCTACAAACAGAAAAGCATATATCGCACATTCATACTATTGCAAACAACAAGGCTCGCGAACACCTTTTGGGATTCATGCAGTGGGACGGGTTAACCCATAATTTCGAGTACAGCAATCTCGGAACAATAAAGTCCTTGTCTGATTTAAGCGATCGACTTGTTGCTGAGTTCAGATAAATATTTGTGTTAAGTCATTGCCGGTTTACACCTTTGCTAACGAGATAAATACTATAATAAATTATGCCTTTAAAACACCTCCGCCAATATTGCTTCGCTCAATTCATCCAGCCCCTGGCCGGTGAGGGCGGAGATATAGATTACCTTGCCCGAGGGGAAGTGCAGGTGCGGGTGGGGGGCTGGCGCTTCCGTTTTGGCGTTATCGGGGCTGTTTAGCTCTATTCCTTCCGGCACATAGAGTGGCGGGGGCTGGTCGTTGTTCAGTTGGTCGATTTTGTTCAGCGCCAGTATGCGGGGTATTTCGTGCAGGTTTAGGCTTTCCAGAATATTTTCCACGGCGGTTACCTGCAATTCAAGCTCGGGGTGCGAGGCATCGGCCACGTGCAGCAGCAGGTCGGCTTCCTCCAGTTCTTCCAGCGTAGCGCGAAAGGCCTCCATAAGTTCCTTTGGGAGACTGCGTATGAAGCCCACGGTATCGGTAATTATTATTTCGCGCTCTTCGGGGAAGCGCAGGCGGCGGGAGCTGGGGTCCAGCGTGGCGAAAAGCTTGTTTTCGGCCAGCACGCTGGAGCCGGTAAGGGCGTTGAGCAGGGTGGATTTGCCCGCGTTGGTGTAACCCACCAGCGATACTATGGGCAGGCCAGCCTTGGCCCGGCGCTCGCGGGCGTAGGAGCGTTGGCGGCGCAGGGTTTTAAGCTCGTCTTTAACTTTTGTTATACGATCGCGCAGCCGCCTGCGGTCGGTCTCCAGCTTGGTTTCGCCGGGGCCTCTGCCGCCTATGCGCCCGGCCAGACGGTCGAAGGCCTTGTTTTGGCCCACCAGGCGGGGCAGGCGGTATTGCATCTGGGCCAGCTCCACTTGCAGCTTGCCCGCCCGGCTGCCCGCGCGGCGGGCGAAAATATCCAGAATAAGCTGGGTGCGGTCTATCACGCGGCGCTCGGTGGCGTCGGCCAGATTGCGCAGTTGGCCCGGCGAAAGCTCCAGATCAAAGATTATCAGCCCGGCATTGCCTTGCAGGGCCAGCACTTCCAGTTCCGCCAGTTTTCCGCTGCCCAGCACATGGTTGTAGTCCAGCTTTTGCACGCGCTGAATAAGCGAGCCTGCCACCGTAAGGCCCGCCGTGGCGGCTAGTTCCCCAAGCTCGGCCAGGCTGGATTCCTGCGCGTTGCGCGGCTGGGTGGAGACATGCACCAGAATGCAGCGCTCGCCGGTACCGGCAGCTTCGGTGGTGCCGTCAGAGGCGCGGGCCAGTTCTTCTTCCAGCGCAAGGGCTTGGGCCTCCAGATCCGTATCCGCTTTGTCCCAAGGCTGCGCTGGGTACAAGAGGTAGTGATCTCCGGCCGGGTTGGGCGGCAAAAGATGCGCCAGTTGGACAAGTTCCGGCTCGCCCCATTCGCCCACGGTAAGGGCGGCGATGCTGTCCAGCCTTAAAAACAGCAGGTCCATAAGGTCTTCGCGCGAGAGGATGTCGGCCTTGCCCGCATTTTTGCCGTGCCCCGCCTGCGCAAGGTGGGTATGCAGCAGGCGCAGGCCGCGCAGCCTTTGCCCGGCGGAACGCTCGCGCGGCAGCTCCGGTATGAGGATACTGTGCGGCTCGCCCGCCAGCACCATAAACGGGCGGCCTTGGCGATCGATTAAAAGCCCGATTTGACGGCCTATGGAGCGCGAAAGCGCCGCAAGCTCCCGCGCCTGCTCCGCGCTGTAACCACCGATATTGGGGTAGCGGCGCTGGGCCAGACGGTCCAGCGCTTTGATTTGGCTGGGTTTAAGTCCTGAAAGGTTTCCGGTTACTTTAGTTATGGCAAGGCTCCTGCGAAGAGATTTTAATATATTAGGATGAAGCCAGATTTATGAGCGCCGGGCTGATTCGGCACTTCCTGTGCCTCACCCTTGCGGGGCGCTGGCGTGGCTCGCGTCTAATGTTGCTTTCCCGCAAAATTATCCGCCCAGACCCGCAAGGGTGTAGCTCGTATCGCGAAAGCACAACAGTTTTTGGCTGGCAAGTCAGATAGCCAGCAGAACTGTCGAAGTGCTAATTTTGAGGCCCCTTGCCCCCGCGCAAAGGATATTGCCGGGTTGCGCTTAATCTTATGAATATGTCCTACAAACAAAACGTTAATAAGAACAGTTGCAATATTTGTTTGGCCTACTTCACGGCTAATGTTTTGGTTTTTGCCAAAAATGAAAACTCATTTTGTACCCGGTACCAAATTTATGTTGCTAAACCAAATTGTTACACAGATTGTGGGGTCAAGGGGGTTCAACCCCCTTGCGGGTCTGGGCGGAGCCCAGATCTAAATAAATCTGGCTTCATCCTCTATGTCTTTTTCAACTATCTTAGTTTAATCACTGGCCGTCTTCCAGCACATCTGTATGTATGGTAACATTTTTTATTTCCGGGGCGAGGCTGTGAATATTTTGTTCCATGCGGGTTATAATTTCGTGGGCCTGTTCCAGGGGTATGCTGCCGGGCATGTAGCAGTGCAGGCTGAGGGTTTTCTCGCCGTTGGCCTCCAAGAGGCGCAATTTGTGGCAGCCGCGCGCCATAGGCTCGCCGGCTGTAACGCGGTTGATTATGGCGTCCAGGCGCACGTCGGGCTGGGCATCGGGGTCCAGCAGGGTGGCTTGGTTGCTGTGCGTGCTGTCTCGCCTTGGCTCAAGGTGCATAAGTATTTCGTAGCCCGAGGCTTTCAGGTCGCGCTCGAACAGATCGGCCTTGGGGTGGGCGGCGTTAAGGGGTGTAGCGCCGTCCAGCGTGGCGTGCAGGGTCATGAAGTTGCCCTGGTCGGTGTGGTACAGCTTTATGGCGTGCACATCCAGCCCGTGGCGCGAGGCGGTTTTACGCACGCGGTCCATAAGGCTCCCCTGTTCGCTTTCTTCCGGCTCGAAATGAATGGTCACATCCGCGCCGGGCAGTATGCGCTGCACGGCTTTTTCCACTTGCTCAGTAACGCTGTGCGCGTGCTCAAGGCTTGATGCGGCGGGCAGCACCAGCTTCATATCCACAAACACCGCCGGGCCGCTTTCGCGCAGGCGCAGGCTGTTTATGCGCAACACCTCGGGCACTCCGGCTATGGCTGCTTCCACTTGGGCCAGATGCTGGGTTCCGCCCGCGTCCAGCAGGGTATCCACGGCATTTTTGCCCAGGCGCAGGCTTACCCAGGCCACTATAACCGCCACTACCAGCGCGGCTGCGGCGTCGGCCCGCAGCAAGGCATGGTGGGCTAGGGATTGCGGCGGAAAAAAGTCGGCGCACCACACGGCCAAAAGGCCCGCTATAACTACTGATGAAGACAGCATGTCGGTTGAGAAATGCAGCGCATCGGCCTCCAGCGCCTGGCTTTTGTGCTTTTTGGCAACGCGGCTGAGCATGCGCGAGCGGGAAAAATCGACAATTATGGAAACAACCATGACCAGAATGGCCCAGATGCTGAGTTTTACCGGCTCGTGGCTATGGATTAGGCGCGTAATGGCCTCTTGCACAATCCAGCCGCAGGTAGCCAGCAGCAGCAGGGTTTCCACCAGCGCGGCGAGGTTTTCCACCTTTCCGTGGCCGTAAGCGTGGCGGGCATCAGCTGGGCGCGAGGATATGCGTATGGCAAAAAATGTTACCCCGGCGGCCAAAAGGTCTAGTGCGCTGTGCGCGGCTTCGGCCAGCACGCCCAGGCTGTTGGTGAAAATGCCGACGATGAGCTTGAGGGCCGTAAGCAGCAGGGCGGCCAGCAGCGAGGAAAGGGCCGCGCGTTTTTTCTCGCGCACGGCCTCTGGCGCGTGGGCGTTGGATTGAGCCGTATGGGTGGGCTCAGCCGCGTGTTTATTATGCTCGCTCTTGCGCATGTCAATCTGCTCTTGGGTAGAATCCGATACTTGTTTATTGCGCTCGTGCCCGCGCGTGTCGGGCAGGCCCATACAGGCGGGGCCTGAGGCGGAATTGCCGTGTTGGCCGTTTGGTGCCGCGCTATTGTGCATTGGCGGCTCCGGGCCCTAGCTTTGACGGGCCTTTTCCCAAAACGCGGGCCAGAGCTCCATCAATTTTTGGGTAGCCTTGGCGCGGTGGCTGCGCTCGTTTTTTTCTGAAGGGCTCATTTCCGCTGCGGTCAGGCCCAGTTCCGGGTCCAGAAAAAGCGGGTCGTAGCCAAAGCCGTTTTCGCCCTTGGGCGCGGTTGTGACAAAACCTTCCCATATGCCTTGGGCAGTGATGCGCTGGCCGTTTGGCGCAACCGCCGCCACCACGCTGCAAAAGCGCGCGGTGCGGTTTTGTTTGGGCAGGCCGGATAAAAGCTCCAGCAGTTTTTGGTTATTGCGCTCGTCCGTGGCCTCCAGGCCCGGCTCCGCGCTGAAGCGGGCCGAATATATGCCGGGCTGGCCTTCAAGCGCGTCCACCACAATGCCAGAGTCGTCGGCCACGGCCACAAGGCCGGTGCCCGCGCTGGCATATGCGGCTTTAAGCAGGGCGTTTTCTTCAAAAGATTTGCCGGTTTCTTCCACTTCCGCCAAATGCGGAAACTGCGCAAGCCCCACCACTGTAATATCGAATGCGGCAAGAAGTTTGGATAATTCCTTAATTTTGCCGTTGTTGCGCGTGGCCAGAAGAATGGTGTTTTTATCTGTCATGTACTGCCTTCGGTGCAGGGCTTACATAGGTTTAAGGTTGCAGACGCTGCTGCGGCTTCTTTTCTCCGGTGTCAACGCTGCCTTGTTCGGCCGCTTCATCATGTACGGCCAGAGCGGGCAAAAGCAGCACGCGTACCAGGGTGCCCTTGCCGACCTGGCTGCGTACTTCAAGTTTGCCGCCCATGTCTTCGATCAATTTTTTGGTCATGGCAAGCCCTAATCCGGCCCCCTTGCTTTTGGTGCTGAAAAAGGGGTTGAAAATACGCTCCAGCACCTTGGGGGCTATGCCGGTGCCGGTATCTTGCACGGCCAGCTCCAGGTTGCCGGCGGTTTTGCGCACGCTTACGGTTATAATGCCGCCGTCTGGCATGGCTTCCTGCGCGTTTTTAATGAGGTTTATGAGGCTTTGTTTTACCAGGTCGGCATTGCCGCGGGCATGCGGCAGGCCTTCTTTTATGCTGAGTTTTGTTTCGATATGCCTGTTTCCATCGCCCATGCTCATTATTTTAACGGTTTGCGAGGCAACCTGCCCTAAATCGAACTCGCCCATGGGCGATTCAACGGGCTTGGAGAAGTTAAGTATGCTTTTCAGAATTCCGTCCAGACGTTGCGATTCTTCCAGAATAATGGCGGCTTTTTCCCGCCCGGAGGGGTCGAGCCCTGCAGTGCGCAAAAGAGAATTGGCAAAGCCGCCTATGGCAAACAGGGGGTTGCGTATTTCGTGGGCAATGTAGGTTGAAAGCTCGCCAATGGCGGCCATTTTTTCGCTTTGCTGCACCCTTTGCTGCAACTGGAAGGCGTCGGTTATATCATCGCGTATTAAAATGTATTGCACGCGGCCCCCATCGTCCGGCAGGGGGAAAACGTCTATTTTAAAGTATTGCAGCATATTTTCGTGCACCCGGCTGTAAACCGAGCTGTATTTGCTTTGGGTGCGCACGGCGGCCTGCCATGGGCACTCGCCTTCGTCTTCTTTGTTGCAGCACAACTCTGGGCCCTCAAGGGTTTCGCAGGGCTTGCCTATAAGGCTTTCGCGTTTTTTGCCGAGGCGCTTTATAAAGTGATCGTTCACATCCAGAGTGGTTCCGGCGGAATCAAGTATGATTACATCGGAATTAAGGTTGTTTATTATGGTGGTAAGCGACTGGCGCAGGCGCATCAGGCGCATGGCCCCGTCCAGTATGAACTGGCCGTGCTCTATGGCGTCGCATATGAACTGCACTGCCTGGCTGTTAAGAATGTTCACATCCAGCGGGGCTTGGGCGCGTAGCGCGGCGTAATAGGAACTTTCCTTGTCTACTTCCAGCACCAGGCGTATATCGGGAAAAGCGGCAAACATTTCGTCGCAGGAACTGAAAACGGGCAGGCCGGATTTTAAAAGGGATTCGCGCCTGTCATCCGCAAGGTCGCCTTTGCGTAAAAAGGCCACCACCATGGTTTGCGGCAAGGCCTTTTTAAAACGGCTGCGGCTTACTATATTCCATAGCCGGTCAAGCAGCGGGCCTTGACCGGCTATAGCGATGCTGCATTTTGGCGACCATGTCTCGCCGCTGTTGGAGTGCTCACGGTTTTTCATGGGAGTGTTCCTTCGCCGGAGTGGCCGGCAGTGGCTGCGCGTCCCCTGGACAAGCCCTGTTATGGCGGTTACAAGCCGCGCATGAGTGTTATTTTTCAGGTACAGATTATCCGATATTATTTATATTTACAAAATAATTAATATTTGAACGGAAGGGTTGCATGCTCAACATTTATTCCATAAGCCTTGGCTGCCCGAAAAACAGAGTGGATACCGAGCGTTTGCTGGGCAGCATAAGCACTGCCACGGGCTCGTCAAGAGCTGCTGTGCGTTTAGTTAAACACCTTAAAAGCGCCCATATTGCAATTATAAACACTTGCGCTTTTATTTCTCCGGCGGTGCAGGAGTCTGTAAGCACCATACTGCAAGTTGCCGAAGGCATACAAAAAATGCCTGCCGCAAAGCGGCCGCTGCTGGCCGTGGCCGGTTGCCTGCCGGGGCGCTTCGGGCAAAAAGAACTGGGCGCGGAGTTGCCTGAGGTGGACCTGTGGCTGGAAACCGGCAGCATGGATGAATGGCCGGGTAAAATTATAGCGGCCCTGCAAAAATCCAGACTGGCCGACGCATGCGGCGCTCGCGCCCTCGCCGCCGGGTCCGGGCGCACGCTCTCCACCGGGCCATCTTTTGCCTGGCTTAAAATAAGCGAAGGCTGTGGGCAGGCCTGTTCTTTTTGTACCATTCCTTTTATTCGAGGCAAAGTGCGCAGCCTGAACGCGGAATTTCTGGCGGCGGAGACCGCGCGCCTTTTGGATGGCGGAGTAAAGGAAATTGCCTTGGTAGCGCAAGACCTGACCTCTTGGGGGCGCGATTTGGGCGCGGGCCATGACCTTAAACGGCTTTTGGAGCGCCTGCTGCCCCTGCCGGGCCTGAAAAGACTGCGCCTTATGTACCTGTACCCCGCCGGACTTACGGATGATTTGCTCGGTTTTATTCGCGACGCTGGCGCGCCTTTGCTGCCCTATTTTGACGTGCCTTTGCAGCATGCCCACCCCGATGTGCTTACGCGCATGGGGCGGCCTTTCAGCCATAGCCCCTTTAAGGTGGTGGAGCGCATTCGCGCCTTTTTGCCTCAGGCGGCTTTGCGTACCAGCCTTATTGCCGGTTTTCCGGGCGAGACCGAAGAGCAGTTCGAGACCTTGGTAAAATTTGTGCGCGAGGCCCGTTTCCAAAATCTTGGCGTTTTTTCCTATTACGCTGAAGAGGGCACGCCTGCCGCTGCCATGCCCGGCCAATTGCCGGATGAGGTAAAAGACGCGCGGCGTGACCGCATAATGCGGATTCAAGCCGAAATCAGCGCGGATCTCTTAGCCCAATACGCAGGCCAGACCATGGATATACTGATTGACGCCCCGCACCCCGAGTGGCCAGGTTTGTACGTTGGCCGTACCTGGTTTCAGGCCCCGGAAGTGGATGGCGTAACCTACATAAGCGGCGAAAACATAGCGCCAGGCGATATGGTAAGCGCCGAAATAACCGAGACCTTTGATTACGATTTGAACGCACTGGTTTAAAATACATAGCTGATTAAGCCAGATTTATGAGGTATGGGGCTTTGCCCCAAACACTGTTGCGTGTTCGCGGTACGAGCTACACTTGCGGGGACTGGGGCAGTGCCCCAGATATTATAAATCTGGCTTAATCCATATACTGTCTTGTTTAAGGCGGAGTTTTATGAGCAACACATTCGGCCGTATGTTCCGGCTTACTACTTTTGGCGAATCGCACGGCCCAGCTGTGGGTGGGGTGGTGGACGGCTGCCCTGCCGGTTTGCGGCTGGATATGGATGAAATGCGGCGCGAGCTGGCGGTGCGGAGGCCTGGTGCTGGCGGCGCGGCTGTTAGCGCCCGGCGTGAGGAAGATAAGCTGATAATGCTGTCTGGGCTGGCGGAGGGGGTCACCACGGGCGCGCCTATCGCTTTTATGGTGGAAAATGTAGATCAAAGGCCTGATGATTATGCGCGTCTGCGCGATTTGTTCCGGCCTGGGCATGCGGATTTTACTTATCTGGCCAAATACGGCACGCGTGAAAGCGGCGGGGGCAGGGCTTCGGGCCGCGAGACCGTGGCGCGGGTGGCTGGCGGAGCAATTGCCTTGCAACTGCTGCGGCATTTTGGCGTGAGCGTGCGGGCCTGTGTGTTGGAGCTTGGCGGCATAAAGGCCGAGACTGTGGATTTGCCTGGCGCGGCCGGGCGGCCTTTTTTCGCCGCCGATGACGCAAGCGTGGAAAAATGGGAAGCTCTGTGCCGCCAATTGCGGGAAGAGGGCGACAGTACCGGAGGCGTGGCGCTTTTGGAGGCGCTGGGCTTGCCGCCGGGCTTGGGCGAGCCGGTGTTTGACAAGCTGGATGCCCGCATAGGCGCGGCCATGTTCGGCGTGGGCGCTGTAAAGGGTGTGGAGATAGGCGCGGGCTTTGCGGCGGCGGCCCTGCGCGGCTCAAAGCATAATGACGCCATGCTGCCTTGCGTGCCGGGGCTGGGTGAAGCATGCCTGAGCCTGCCCGGAGGCGGTGGAGCGCGTTTTGTATCCAACCATGCCGGTGGGGTGTTGGGTGGGCTTTCCACCGGCCAGCCGCTTTTGGTAAAAGTTGCTTTAAAGCCGGTTTCATCCATTGGCCTGCCGCAAAAAACCGTCGATTCGGCGGGGCGAGCGGCGGATTTGAGCATAGGCGGCAGGCATGATGTATGCGTTATTCCGCGCGCGGTGCCAGTGCTTAAGGCCATGCTGGCCCTTACGCTGGCCGATTTTATGCTGCTCGAGCGCGCCTCCGTGCTTTAACGGCTATTTTTAACGGCGGTGGTGTTTGCCGCGCCAGATCAGACTGCTATTCCGTCCAATGATGATTTGTTGGCAAATATTTTTTTCACAAAAGCTGCGGGGCAAGTGGGTTCGAAATAGCACCCTTGCAGTATTGCTCATCATATAGCTCTGCAGCCAAAAACAGTTGCGCTTTCGCGATACTAGCCACACCCTTGCGGGTCTTGGCGGGCCTTACGCGGGAAAGCGGAAGTGGCTGGCGTAACGCCGTGAGGCCGCAACAAACTGGTGAGGCGCGGTAGGTGCCGAATCGGCCCGGCGCTCATAAGTCCGGCTTCATCAATTATGTCTTTGTATGCGACCTTTTTGCCCGCATAAAGTAAGCCCCTTCAGGCATTATTTGCCTGAAGGGGCCTGGTTTTTTCGGCGGATATGCAAAGGGCGTCTACATTTTTTGCAGCAGCCAGCTTACACGTCCAACAATGGTGTTTTCATCGCCAATGGGCATGGTTATTTCGGGATGGGCCGGATTTTCCGAGCGCAGTATGTACCTGTTGTTCGGAGAGTCCAGATATACCCGTTTAATGACCACGCCTTCATAGGGCAGGTTTACTCCGTACAGCTCGCCGGAAACCACGATTTTTTTCGTGGTATCAAGGCTTATGTACGCGCCGCGCCGTATGCTGGGCTCCATACTTGATGCCTCCACGCGTATCACGTACAGGCCGGGGTGGGCAAAAGACATGGGTATGTTAAGCTTACCCACGCTGGTTGCCGGATCTTCCGGGTTATACGGCAGCAGAGGAGAGTGTACGGTTACCACCACGTTTTTGGCGTCAGGCTCGTTGTACTGAGTTGCGCTTTCCAAAAGGCGCATGCCGGTTTTCATATCGCTGGGCGCTTCCACGGGGGTATACCCCTGCTCGGTGCGCAGCAACATGGGGCCGCTGCCCTTTTTAAGCCAGTCCGGGTTAAGCCCGAAACTCTCGTACAACTTCATGTACCAGTCGGCCGGTACAGAGTTACGTCTTTTTGCGTCCGAAATGCTTGATTGTCTGATTTCAAGCACGTCAGCCAGCTCCACCTGCGTTCTGGTGTTTGTAGCTTGCTTGATGCGCTCAAATATCTCATTAAAGTTTGACACGTTGTCCTACCTTTTCGGCTTGATCAATTCAGGCGCGTATGCCGAACGTTCAGCACATTTGTTGTGCCGCACACCCAATGCAAGAGGTATAACCATTTTTTGAGGCTCATCAAGTGTAAAAATACGCATATTAACCTTATAAAGTGCGCATACTTGATTTATCAGTATAAAAAAATAATTAAATCGGGTAGTTTTAGCGCTGCATGTGAAAAAACAAAATTTCATTTTTTTGTAAATTTACACAAAAACAGGCAAAATATTGTTTCAAAAACAACGTTTAGTTGTAGCTAGGTAGAGCGATACTGTCAATTTTGGCAAAAAAACCTGAACTTGCTTTTGGGTAATACATGGCAAGTTCAGGTTTTTGTATTAGTTATTAATGTGCAACCCGCGAATCTTTATTGAAAAAAGCGCAGGAATTCTTCTCCCGGCTGCATCAGAATACGGGTGTTGGTTTTCAGGCTGCCGCGGTAAGCCTCGAGGCTACGGTAGAATTCATAAAAATCCGGAGACTGCTTCAAGGCCTCGGCAAATACCTTTATGGCCTCGGCATCGCCTTGGCCCTGAAGTACTTCCGCCTGACGTCTGGCCTCCGCCAGCATTATGGTTACCTCTTTATCGGCCGATGAGCGTATTTTTCTCGATTCCTCATCGCCTTGCGAGCGGTACTGCTTGGCCTGGCGCTCGCGCTCGGCCTGCATGCGCCCGAAAATGGCCTTTTGGTTTTCTTGCGGCAGGTCGGTGCGCTTTATGCGCACGTCTATCACCTCAACGCCGTATTCCTTGCTCAGGGCGTTGGCATTGGCAATAACCTGCTCCATAATTACCTGGCGTTGCGACGACACCACTTCTTCAAGGGTAAAGCGCCCCACCACCACGCGCAATTCGGAATATACTATGTCCACCAGCCTGGCCTGGGCCTGGCGCACCGTGCGCAGGCTTTGGTAAAAGAGCAGGGGGTCGGTTATGCGCCAACGGGCGTAGTTGTCCAGCACAATGGTTTTTTTGTCGCTGGTAAGGGCCTCAGCCGGGTTGGAGTCGTAGGTGAGTATGCGCGAATCAAGGTAAATTACGTTTTGAATGAAAGGGAGCTTGAAGTGCAGGCCGGGGCCCACGGCAAATGCCTTGTCTCCGTCAACGGCTATGGGCTTGCCAAGTTGAAGCACAAGCGCTTTTTCAGTCTGATGCACGGTATAAAGGCTTTGGCTGGCAACCACGCCCAAAACCACCAGCAGCACCACCAGGCTTATTATGCGTTTTTCCATTACTTGCCTCCTGCGGTTCTGTTGGCACGGTCAAGGGGCAGGAAGGGAAGCACTGAGGCACCGGCATCTTTGCCGATAATTATTTTTTCCATGCCCGGCGAGGACAGAATTTCTTCCATGGTTTCAATATACATGCGTTTTTTGGTTACGTCTTTGGCTTTGTTGTATTCGGTAAGCACCGATAAAAAGCGCTGGGCCTCGCCGTTGGCCTTTGCCACCACGGCTCTCTTGTAGGCTTCGGCTTTGTTTAGTATTTCCGCCACTTCGCCGCTGGTGCGCGGCAGTATTTCGTTGCGGTAGGCTTCGGCTTCGTTAATGGCGCGGCTTCTGTCCTCTCTGGCGCTGGCCACGTCTTTAAAGGCCGCGCTTACTTCCTGCGGCGGGTGCACGTCTTGCAGTTGCACGGCCTGCACTCTGATGCCCGCATGGTACATGTTCATGATATCCTGCAAAAGATCGCGGGCTTTTATCTGGATTTCGTTTTTGCCGTCGGTGAGGGCGGAGTCAATAAGGCTGCCGCCTATAACCTCGCGCATGGCCGCCTCGGCAGCATTTTTTACGGCTTCGGAGTAAATGTCGGAGCCGCTGAAGGCAGGTATCTGCAAGTCGGCGTTAAATAAAAAGGCTACCGGGTCGCTTATTTGATACTGCACAATAAACTGCACGTTTACGATGTTTTCGTCGCCCGTAAGCATGGCCGCTTCTTCAATTACGGGGCGCACCGAGGTTTGGCCGGAGTTGGAGCGCAGAATGCGAAAACCTATTTCAACACGCTGCACGTGGTGAACTTTGGGCGTTACCGCCGCTTCGATGGGAAAAGGCAGATGATAGTGCGGGCCTGGCTCCACAGTACGGCTGTATGCGCCAAAGCGTGTGATTACGCCGCGTTCTTCCGGGCCGACTATGAATATGCCGGAGGCCAGCCAGCCCAGCAGGGCCAGCACTAAAACGGCCGGTATAACCGGAAAGCGTATTTGGCGCATTTGACGGAAGGCGTCACCCATTTGGCCGAAGTTGGGGCCGCCGCCACGGCCGTTATTACCGCCGCCGTTGTTGCCGCCGCTATTGTTTCCCCCACCCTGTCCAAAAGGGTTTTCATCGTTTCTATTTTCCCTGGGTGGTTGCCCTGGTTGGCGCTGGCGCTTTTCCTGCAACTTGTCCCAATCCCAATTCATAGTGCCTCCTTGATGCAACCGGTCCGAGTAATGGATGTACCGGCGTAATCCGCCGTATTACTATCATAAATCAAGATTTTTGCATCCGCATTATTATTTTATGAAATAATTAATGAAGTATTGCTACATTAACCGATATTGAGTTCCATGTTTTTCTTCTCACGTCAAGATTTGCTTGAGGCGCAGGCAGCTTCGACCCTAAGCCTGAACAGGGCCAATGCTTGCAATGAGTATAGGCAACTATACAGAATAATTGGTAAACTATACGTTATATTTAAATAAGCGCCTCACAGCATCTGGCGGGGCAAGAGCAGCGCCTGTTATGGAAAATTTGCCCTGCCACCGCGCCGTTGCCAGCATTGCGATCGCCACGGGGCGTGATAAACGTAAAGCTGGTCTTGGCAGGCGAAGACTTAGCGTGTACTATTTAAAACAGCGTCTGTTAAGACATATTTCAATAATGCCTTTGCAGGGGGGTGCGGTGTTTTTTCATTGGGTCCGAAACAAACCAAAACTCGTGGCCGATAATGCCGGACATTCTTTTTTGCGCATCATTCTTATGCTGATGCTTTTTACCGGACTGGTGTGGGCTTTTTGGATGAACAGCGAGCGCTATGTATATAAGCTTAGCGCCGACGCCCGCCTGGTGGACAATCTTGACGCCTTTAATCAGGAGCAGCGTAAAGAGATAGCGGGTGTGATCAACCGCTTTTATAAAAAGTTCAAGATAAAGCTGCATGTGGAAACGCGCGGCGCTTTGTTCAGCTCGGCTGATGCCGAGGCGGGCGATATAGTGCTGGGGCTTTGCCCGTCCATGCGCCAGGTGGTGCTGTTTATGCCCGCCATGTGGCGCGCCGGAGTTGGCGACGGTTTTATCTTGCAGTTAAAGGAGGGCATGCTGGAACCCGCTTTTGATACAGGGGCCTGGCCTGCTGAAGTGCCCAAGGCGCTTATACTGCTTGAACAACGTTTCGACGCGCTCATGCGCTGAGGCCACTGGCCCTTTAACCTATACAAATCACAGAGTGCTTGATGTCTAATAGCGATGTATTGCCGGTGGATATTTTTACGGACGGCTCCTGCCTTGGCAACCCAGGCCCCGGCGGCTGGGCGGTGCTGTTGCGCGCGGGGGGACACAGCAAGGAGATATCCGGCGGGTTCAGGCTTACCACCAACAACCGCATGGAGCTTACCGCCGCCATAAAGGGGCTTGAGGCCATTACAAAGCCTTGCGTAATAACGCTTTATACCGATTCGCGCTATGTTTGCGATGCTGTAAACAAAAAGTGGCTGCAAAGCTGGCAGAAGCGCGGCTGGAAAAAGGCCGATAAAAAGGACGTGCTTAACCGAGACTTGTGGGAGCAGCTTGTGCCCTTGCTGGCGCAACACCGCCCCAGACTGGTGTGGGTGGAAGGCCATAGCGGCCACCCTGAAAACGAGAAAGTGGACGATTTGGCCCGCGCCGCCGCCGCTGGGCGTGGTTTGCCGCCTGATTCCGGATTTGCCTCCGCTAAGCAATAGGCTTGCCGGCACGTTTTTTCTTGGCGGGAAACACGGACTCTCTCCATAATGGCCTTATCTGGGCCGTACACCGGTTTTTTGTTATGGGCCGCCCGGTAGCGGCGTGCTGTTTATGTTTTTGCGCCGCATAATTGTGTTTTAAAGTCTGTTTCATTATGCTATATTTTACATATAAAGGTTGTGCAAATTGTCCGCCAGATGGCGGTAATTTTTGATTTTTGGCGGTTTAAACATGGCACAGTCGGCACGTTTGCGCATAAATTTGTGGCTGGAGAATGAGAAGGGCATACTTTTCGGTATGGGCCGCTACATTTTGCTGGAGCAGCTTAACGAGCACGGCTCGTTGAAGCAGGCTGCGCAGGCCTTGGGCATGTCTTACAGGGCGGCCTGGGGCAAGATGAAACAGGCCGAAGAGGCCCTGGGCGCGGCGCTTATAGAAAAGCACGGCAGCAACCGCACCGGCTACCGCCTTACCGACATGGGCCGGCAGCTTATGAACAACTACAAGGCCTGGCTTGACGAGGTGGAACGCTTCGCCCTGAGCAAAGCTAGCGGCAGGCTGGGGTGGGATGTGAGCGCTTTTGACGAGTGATGCCGCCACCCGAACAGCATAAGTAGACGTAAAGACATAATGGATGAAGCCAGATTTATGAGATCTGGCTTCATCCATTATGTCTATAAACGTTCTATGTATTACTATTTCCCTGAAATAAGTTTATCCCAGTACTGGTTGTAGAGTTTTTGGGCCTCGCCCAAGCTATCCAGCATAACGGCGTTTTTGAGATCGGCGGCGGTGGGGTTGAGTATGCGGTTGGATCTTAGGTCTTTGTCCATAAGTTTAAGGGCTTTCAGGTTGGGTGTGGAGTAGCCGTATTCTTCAAGGCAGCGCAGGGCCACTTTGGGGCGCAGCATGTAATTTATGAAAATATGGGCGTTTTCCACATTGGCGGCCCCGGCGGTTATGGCGAAGTTGTCGGCCCACAGGGGCACGCCCTCCTTGGGGTAAATAAAGGCCAGGTCTTCATTTTCATCTATGGCCAGTTGGGCGTCGCCGTTCCAGATAAGTCCTATAATAACCTCTTCGTTCACTATGGCGCGTTTTCCGGCGGTTACGTCAAATACGCGCACGGAGGGGCGCAGTTTTTCCAAAAAATTGAAGGCTTTTTTAAGCGAGGCCTCGTCCTTGGCGTTGGGCGTGGAGCCGGTGGCCAGCAGGGCCATGCCTATGGTGTCGCGCGGGTCGTCGGAGAGCATTATTTTGCCTTTGAACTCCGGCCTGAACAGGTCGTGCCAACTGGTTATGGAGTTTTTGTCCACCTTGGCGCTGTTTACTATAAGCCCGGCACTGCCCCACATGTAAGGCACGCTGTAGCGATTTTGCGGGTCAAAGGGCAGGTTCATGAGTTTGGGGTCTATATTGCCCATATTGGTAAGTTTGGCGCGATTAAGCGGCATAAGCAGCTCATCTTCAATCATTTGCGCGATAAAATAGGTGCTGGGGCAGACCACGTCGTAGCTTTTGCCTTTTAAAAGCTTTATTTTGGCGTACATGGCCTCGTTGGATTCGTAGGTGGAGTACACCACTTTGATGCCGGTTTCTTTGGTGAAGTCGTTAAGAACATCTTGCGGAATGTAATCCGACCAGTTGTAAACCACCACTTCGCCGGAGGCCGCTACAGCGGCGAGGCTGAAAGAGCACAGGCAGGCTGCGAGCACGAGAAGAGCAGTCAGTTTTTTCATTTATCCATCCTTTATATTAAAACGGCTTGGCCGCATTGGACCCTGCTTGAAAGGGAAAAAGCCGCAGCCTTATATGCCGCTTAATTCACAATGGCTTGGCAATAGTTTAAATGGCCGTACGGCATTACGCGCGCACTGCGTGGCGCATGGCTGCCGTAACAGGCGCTTGCCGGCTTGCCGAAGCTAGGGCGCCATAAGCCTTTGCCAGTATCTGTTATACAGGCGTTGCGCCGGGCCTACCTCGCCCACCATTTCGGCATTGGCCAGATCTTCGTCAATGGGGTTAAGAATACGGTTGGCTGCCAGCGCTTTATCCATTATTTTCAGGGTTTCGATATTGCCGGCGGAGTAGCCGTATTCCTGCAGGCAGCGCAGGGCTATTTCCGGGCGCAGCATAAAGTTGATAAAGGCATGGGCGTTATCCACATTTCTGGCCCCGGAAGTAATTACAAAGCTATCCATGGACAGCACCGCGCCTTCTTTGGGGTACACATACTCAAGGTCGGCGTTTTCTTCTATGGCCAGGTTGCCGTCGCCGTTCCAGATGGCGCTGATAATGATTTCTTCTGTGACCAGGGCTTTTTTTACGGCCGTAATGTCGAAGACGCGAATGGAAGGGCGCAGTTTTTCAAGCCACTTATAGGCCTTTTCTATCTCGTCCTCGCTTACGCTGTTAACGTCGGAGCCGGTGGCCCGCAAAGCCGCGCCCATGGTGATGCGCATATCGTCATACAGGCCCACCTTGCCCTTGAATTGGGGCTTGAGCAGGTCGTTCCAACTGGTTACGGAACCTTTGGGCGCATAGCGGTTGTTGACTATAAGGGCATAGTTGCCCCACATGTAGGGCACGCTGTATTCGTTTTGCGGGTCAAAACTCTGGCCCAGCAGGCGCCGGTCGACATTTTTAAAGTTGGGCACTTTGGACAGATCCAGCGGCTGGAGCAGCCCGTCGGTGATCATTTGGCCTATTATGTAGGTGGTGGGGCAGATCAGATCGTAGGTTTTGCCTTGCAAAAGCTTTACCTTGGCATACATGGCTTCGTTGGACTCATATGTTGCGTAGGTAACTTTTATGCCTGTTTCCGCGCTGAATTGCGCCAGCACATCATTGGGTATGTAGTCCGACCAGTTATATATGACCAGATCGCCCTGATTTTTGGCAGCCGCTTGCGCATATGGCGCGGTGGCGCATACGCAAACAAACAGGAGAGCAATAGCCAGTTTTTTCAATTTTCAAGCCTTCCGCGGAGAGGTTAGAAGATTTTCCAGTACCCGTGGGCAGTACAAACTCCGCCCTGGGTCCAATATGCTCCTTAGCCGCGCCCGGTGCGGCAATTGGTGAATTTTAGCAAGCCTGATTATGTGGTTGGGGTACTCATGACCATAACAGCCTTGGCATTTTTGCGCAACCTTAAGGGAAAAAAGCATAGCGGACTAAGACAGATTTGTTAATACTTGGGCAGCGCCCCATATCTTATAAATCTGGCTTCATCCGCTATGCTTTTACCAGTTTATTTCATATTGGTTATGAATTTTTCCCAATACAGGTTGTAAAGCCTCTGGGCGTCGCCCACCGCATCCACCACTACTGATTTTTTCAAATCTTCAGGGGTGGGGTTGAGGGTACGGTTGGCGGCCAGGTCTTTATCCATAAGTTTAAGGGTGCCGAGGTTGGGCGTGGAGTAGCCGTATTCCTGCAGGCAACGCAGGGCCACTTCCGGCCGCAGCATATAGTTTATGAACTTGTGGGCGTTTTCCACATTGGCCGCGCCGGAGGTTATGCCGAAGCTGTCCAGCCACACCACCACGCCTTCTTTGGGGTAAATGAAGGTCAGGTCTTCATTCTCGTCAATGGCGAGTTGCCCGTCGCCGTTCCATATTGCGCCTATGGTGGCTTCTTCGTTAACCATGGATCTTTTGGCAGCGGTCACGTCGAACACGCGCAGCGATTCGCGCACCTTGCTCAAAAAGTCGAAGGCCTTTTTAAGGTCTTCCTCGTTATGGGTGTTGGGGCTGGCGCCAACGGCCAAGAGGGCCATGCCTATGGTCATGCGCGGGTCGTCATACAGCATTACCTTGCCCTTGAATTCGGGCCTGAGCAGGTCGTTCCAACTGGTTACGGGCTCTTTGGTCTTTTTGGTGTTTACAATAATGCCGTAGTTGCCCCACATGTAAGGCATGCTGTATTTGTTGCCTTTATCAAAAGGCAAATCCATAAGTTTGGGGTCAACATTTTTCATGTTGGGTATTTTGGAATGATCCAGCGGCTGCACAAGGCCTTCGCTGATCAACTGGCTCATCATATAGGTGCTGGGGCAAACCAGATCGTAAGATTTGCCCTTCATTACCTTTACCTTGGCATGCATGGCTTCGTTGGACTCGTAGGTGGAGTAGATTACCTTGATGCCGGTTTCTTTGGTAAAGGCTTTGAGAATGTCGTCGGGAATATAGTCAGACCAGTTATAAACTACCACCTCTCCCGCATCCGCGGCATTGGCGGAGGCAGCCCCTAAACCAGCGGCTGACAGTATGCAAAAAAGCAACAAGGCAAGTTTATGGCAGTGTTTCACGGTTTTTCCTTTTCAATAAAAAAGTGTAATATGCCGGATCCGCCTCCGGCGGCTTTTTAACTGTTAGGTCTGACGTATTGGGAGGGGAGTATCCTCCGTTAAAAGTTTGCGGGGTTAAAGACTCAGACAGTCTGGCCCTAATCAGCCTTCTTTTTACGCGGCCTGGCCAAAAACTGAGCCAGCAGTATAATAGTCAGGGTCATGGCGAACATGACGGCGCTCAGGGCGTTTATGCCTGGCTTGGAGCGTTGCACCATGCTGTACATTTGCAAAGGCAGCACTTCGAAGTTTGGGCCGTTGAGGAAGGTGCTGATAATCACGTCGTCCATGGAGAGCGTGAAGCTGAGCAGCCAGCCAGCCAAGAGCCCTGGCAGGGTCAGAGGCAGCATTACGTACAGAAACGACTTGGCCTCGGACGCGCCCAAGTCGCGCGCGGCCTCCAGCAGGTTTTCGTCAAAGGAGGCCAGCCGGGCCAGCACCGTAACGGTTACAAAGGGCATGGACATGGTGACGTGCCCCAACAGCAGCGTGACAAAGCCCAGCGGCACGCTGATGGCCACGAAGAATATGAGCAGCGATATGCCCATTACTATGTCCGGCGATACGGTGAGCAGATAAATGCTGCCCTGCATCATGCGCTTGCCCGCGAACTTGTAGCGGTGAATGCACAGGGCGGCGAGGCTACCCATAACAGTGGCTATGGTAGCCACGCTTACGGCCAGCATAAGGGAGTTTATGGCGGAGTCTATAAGAGGCTGGTTTTCGAGCAAAGCTTCGTACCAGCGCCAGGTAAAGCCTTTCCACTCCGTACTCAGGCGCGCGTTGTTGAAAGAATAGAAAATGACCACGGCGATAGGCGCGTACAAAAAGCCGTAAATAAGCCAGAGGTATGAGTAAGGCAGTTTTTTAAGCATTACGCCGCACCTCCGTCAGTAGCGCCCGCGGTATCGGGCAGAGGGCTGGCGTCGGCCGCCTTTTTATTGGCCACGCGGTAAAACAGGGCCATAAGTATGAGCAGCGCCGTAAGCACCGTGCTGGCCGCCGCGCCAAGGGGCCAGTCGCCGCCTTTGCCGAAGTTGTACTGAATATACGAGCCCAAAAGGCGGTAGTTGATGCCGCCCAATATTTCCGGCACGTAAAACAGGCTGAGGGCGGGCAAAAAGACCAGAATGCTGCCGGCGGCTATGCCGGGCAGGGTAAGGGGCAGGGTAATGTGCATAAAGGTGCGCACGGGGCCCGCGCCCAAGTCCTTGGCGGCATCCAGAAGGCGCAGATCCAGTTTTTCAATGCTGGCGTACAAAGGCAGAATCATAAAGGGCAGCAAGGTGTATGTAAGGCCCATAAATACTGAAAAATCCGTGTACATGAGCGAAAAGTTTCCGTCCACCAGCCCCAGAAAGTTCAAGAGCTTGTTGAGCACGCCCTTGTTCTGCAAGATGGTGAAAATGGCGTAGGTGCGCACCAGCGAGTTGGTCCAGAAGGGAATGATTACCAGCAAAAGCAGCCAGGGGCGTATGCGCTTGCTGGCGCGGGCCAGCAAATAGGCAAAGGGGTAGCCCACCAGAATGCAGGTTACGGTGCTTATGCCCGCCAGCACCAGAGATTTGACCAGTACGGTTATAAAGGCCGGGTCAAAAAGTTTTTCGTAATTTTCAAGGGTGAGAACGGGTATGAAAAAAGAGGTATCCGTCCTGCCCAGAAACGACACCAGAAAAAGCGCGATGTTCGGCAACAGGGCGAACACGCACAGCCATATCCATACCGTGGTGAGGCTGAAGCCCCTAAAACCTCTATTCTGCCTCATCGTCCAGCACCACTTCCCAGCCTTCAACCCAGCCAACGGTAACACGTTCGCCCGTGTTGTAGTTAATATCCACATCGTCCTCGTTAAAGAACTCGGCGGCCTGAAGCTTTTTGCCGCTTTCCAGCGTGATGGTGATGTCGACAGTGGCGCCTTTATAGATGCTTTCGTTAATATGGCCCCAAATGCGCGGGCCCTCGGTCATATCTTGCTCATGCACATGGTATACTTTAAGGTCTTCGGGGCGCAGCAGCACCTTTACCTTGTCTCCCACCTCAAACTCGCGCCGCGAGCGCAGCGGGAAGGGCACGCCCTCCACTTTGGCCAGGTAAGAGTTGTTGGGCAGCACCTCAAGTATAACGCCTTCAAGTATGTTTATCTCGCCCACAAAGCGGGCTACAAACAGGCTCTCCGGCTCTTCGTATATTTCCTGCGGCGTGCCTATCTGCTCTATGTAGCCTTCGTTCATAACCACCACGCGGTCGGACATGGCAAAGGCCTCTTCCTGATCGTGGGTTACAAAAATAAAGGTAATGCCCAACTGGCGCTGCAAGTGTTTTATCTCAAACTGCATCTGCTTGCGCAGTTTAAAGTCAAGGGCGCTAAAGGGCTCGTCAAGCAGCAGCACCATGGGGTTGTTTACCACGGCGCGGGCAATGGCCACGCGCTGCTGCTGCCCGCCGGAAAGCTGCGCGGGTTTGCGTGAGGCGAAGTTTTCAAGGTGCACCATGCGCAAAGCTTCTTTTACGCGTTTTTCTATTTCGTCTTTGGGCCTTTTTTGCATGCGCAGCCCAAAGGCCACGTTGTCGTGCACCGTCATGTGCGGAAACAGCGCATAGTTTTGGAATACGGTATTGAGTTTGCGTTTTTCGGGTACCACATCGTTAATTATATGCCCGTTAAGCAGCACTTCGCCTTTTGTGGTGGTCTCAAAGCCCGAAAATAAACGTAGAATTGTGGTTTTGCCGCAGCCTGACGGGCCGAGCAGGGTTAAAAATTCACCGTTGGCAATTTGCAAGTTTATGTCGTGCAGAGCAATAGTGGAGCCGTAATTTTTGCTGACTCCCCGCATTTCCAAAATCGGCGTGTGCTTTTCCAACTTAGGTAGTACCTCCTGAATACTCTGATCTGAATCGCCTCTCTGCCATGTTTTCAAGCTTGAAACAAGTGTTTTTTTTGTTTTTATCACACTGAAATTGTTAAATTTTATCAGTTGTTCGACTTTTATTTTTGCAAGCTTCCGCGCCTAATACGCAACAGGGGGATATATAAGGTTTTTTTTGCATGACGTTATATAAAAAAACACATAAAAATAATCCCGCCAAAATGCCTTGCGCTACAACGGCATTGCAATAAATCCGTATCTGTTGTTTAATCGGACCAGTTAAAGAACCGATTGACATGAGCGTTCAGGTATTTTCATGCATAATTTATGGGTCCCGCGTTACGGGGAGGATGTGTGCCCCCCGTCTAATCTGGAAAATTGGGCAAGGCATCTCTATATCTCGCCGTTTCTGGCTGATTTGCTATGGAAAAGAGGCGCCCGTAGCCTTGAGCAGATGGAGTTTTTTCTCAACCCCGGCCTGCGGCACCTGGCGCCTCTTGAGGATTGGCCTGGGCTGCCAGAGGCCGCCGAGCTTATAGTTCACGCCATACTTACGCATAAAAAAATAGCCGTATGGGGCGATTATGATGTTGACGGCATAACCGCCACCGCCCTGGTGGTGGATTTTTTGCGCAAGCACAATATAACCGCCACCCCGCATATACCCAACCGCATGAGCGAGGGCTACGGCCTGAACGCGCCAGACCTGCAAATGCTGGCTGAAGACGGCGTGGAACTGATCATAACCGTTGATTGCGGCATTTGCGATTATGAAGAGATAAAAATCGCCCGCGCTTTAGGCATGCAGGTCGTTATATCCGACCACCATCTGCCCAGCTTTCCTCTGCCAGAGGCCGACGCCATTTGCGCCCCCACCATAGGTGAGTGCCCCTGTCCGCATCTTTCCGGCGTGGGCATGGCTTTTATGCTTATGGCCGGAGTGGGGAAAATTTTGTCGGAAAACGGCTTTGCCAAAGTAGATATACGCTCTTTGCTGGATCTGGTGGCTCTGGGCACTTTGGCCGATGTTTCCAATCTTTCCGGCCAGAACCGCATTCTGGTCAAAAACGGCCTGCTGGCCCTGGCCGAGGCCAAGCGGCCCGGCATTGCCGCTCTTAAAGCCATATGTAACTACGCGCCTAACGCCAACCTGGGCGCGGGGCAGGTGGTGTTTACCCTTTGCCCGCGCATAAATGCCGCCGGGCGTATGGGTAAAAGCGAGGTCGCCCTGGGCCTTATGCTTACCAACGACCGCGACGAGGCCGCCAGACTTGCCGCCGAACTGGACGCCCTTAACACCCGCCGCCGGGGTGAGGAAGACGCCATACAAAAAGAGGCCCAAAATCAGGCTCTGGAACAGGTTGTAAGCGGGCGGGTGGGGCTGGTGCTTTATCAGCCGCACTGGCATATGGGCGTTATAGGCATAGTGGCCTCCCGCGTGGTGGAGGAATTCAACCGCCCCGCCATCATACTGTGCAACCACGGCGACAAGATTAAAGGCTCCGGCCGCAGTATAGACGGTTTTGACCTGCATGGCGCGCTTATAGACTGTTCCAGCTTGTTCTTCGGCTTCGGCGGGCACAAGATGGCTGCCGGGCTTACCCTCGCGCCGGAAAATCTGCAAGAATTCCGGAGCCGTTTCGATGCGCTGGCCAAGGAAAAACTCGGCCACGCCCCGCCCACCATAGAAATAAAGACGGACGGCGAATTAAGCGTGTCCGATTCCATAAACCAGACCCTGCTCAAAGAGCTTGAAATGCTCCAGCCCTTCGGCCTTGGTAACGCCGAGCCCATATTTACCTCTCCACCCCTGCTCATACGCGATGTGCGCATACGGCCCGGATTGTTCGTGCTGGATGTAATGGACGAGAGCACCGGCATAACCGTAAAAGCCAAGCTTTGGAGGCCAAAGGTCGAACTGCCCCCGCACAGCAAAGGCAAACGTCTGCGTTTGGCTTACTCGCCGCGTTTGGATAGATACAACGGCGTGGCCTCGGTGGAGTTGCGGGTTAGGGATTGGTATTTGGTGGAGTAGGGATGCGGGAAGCGCGGTGGGTGATGAGGTTACCTGCCGGTGGTATGCAGGCGGCGTGGCCGCATAAATATATTAAGAGAATATGGAAGCGGCGGACGCCGCGACAATATAAGAGAGGGGCGCTTGCCCCTCTTTTTTTGCTTCATTTCATTCCGCAAAAAAATTCACCCCGCCCAAGGGGTGCTTGCGCGAGCACCCCTTGGGGAACCCCGCGCGCCATGGCTCCGCCCTGGACCCGGCTCTCGTCGCGGTGTGGGCGGGGCCTTGTCGCCCACCGATGTTCATATCGCGAGTTGTTTTATGCTTTACCAGCGGAGCATACAAGGCCCCGCCCAATGCACCATTGGCGCTCTCGTTGTTATGGCGAAGGAACTTAGATTTGCCTGCTCCCGGCTGGTTAAGCGAAGGAACTTAGATTTGCCTGCTCCCGGCTGGTTATGCGGAGGGACTTTGATTTGCCTGCTGCCGGATGGTTATGCGGAGGAACTTAGATTTGCCTGCTGCCACGGATATGGCGGAAGAATTTTAAGATGGTTGCTCCCGATAACATCTGCGGACGCGGGGATTTTGTTTTGCTTGTTCCCGGCGGGTTATGCGGGAGAATTCTAATATGGCTGCTCCAGGTGGGTATAGTTGCTCAAGGTTTGTATAGTTGATCCAGGACTGTATGTTTGTTCCCGGCTGGTTATGCGGAATAATTTTACTGTGGCTGCTTCCGGCAATATCAGGGATGGGAGCCATCGTGGTAAATTGCTCTCGCGTACCACGCTTATGGTTAGCGGACGATGAGGTACCGCGCGGCTTAAGCCTTTCCACATTTCAGCCTTGCGCGATTCGGGTTCCGCTATTATGCGCCGGAGGGGGAAGGTTTGCCTGTCTTGGCCCGTTGGGCAATACTGGCGGCCATGATTTGTATGATTATTGTGCGCATGCGCCGGTGTAGCCCTATTCTCCCCATTTCCATGCTTTCAATCCGCCGGTTCTGGCGGCGCTTACGCTTGGCGGCAGGCGCGGGTCGCTCCATTCTATAATTATCTGGCCGGTGCGGGCGGTATTCAGCAGGGGTATGCCCATTTCGCGCAGGGTGTTTTTTACCTGCGGGGCCGGAAAATTCCAGGCATTGCCGTAAGCTGTGCTTACCAAGGCCAGGTTGGGATTGGCGGCTTGGTAGAACTCCGGCAACAGGGCGTTGGCCGAGCCGTGGTGAGGCAGTACCAGCACGCTTGCGGTCAGGGCGTCCGACCGGTTTTGCGCGGTCAGCCGTTTGAGTATGGCGGCTTGCCCGCTTTTTTCCACATCGCCGCACAAGAGCGCAAGGCCTTTGCCCCGCCAGACCAGTCGGGCCACCAGCGAATCGTTGTTGGCCTTGCCGCTGGAGGCGGGGTGCAGAATCTCAAGATATAAATCCTGTTCCAGTTGCAGGGAGTCTCCCGCTTTAAGCGTGTGCCGCGCCATATTTCTGGCTTGCAGTTGGCGCATGATGTCGTAGGCAAAGCCTTTTTCGGCTTCCTGCCCGTTATCGGCATAGTAGCCCACGGGTATGTGTTTTAACGGAAAGAGCAGGCCTTGGGCATGGTCCAAATCCAGATGCGAGGCCAGCATAAAGTCCAGGCTAGGCCTGCGGTTGTCGGCCAAGGTGGCGGAGATTACCTCCTTGCCTATGTCGAAGCGCGGCGAGTTGCCGCCGCCGCCGTCCAGCAAAAGCCTTTTGCCGCCTTTCCACTCCAGCAGCACGGCCTGACCGTGCCCTACATCCAGCAAACGCAAGCGCAGCACATCGCGGGCATCGTGATAATGCTGCCATAGCAGCGGGGCTGAGAGCAGCAAGAGGCCGCACAGCACTTTAAGAGCCATGGTCTTATGCCCTTGCAGCAGGCCGCGCGGGGCACAGGATAGTTTAAGTCTGAACCCGTCTGCCGCTCTGGCCGGTTTAAAGCCGGTTCCGTTTGCGGCGCGGGAGGGTTGAAAGCCGGGTCCGCCCATGGCATGGGCCGGGCTTAACATCGGCCTACCCACGGCACGGGCCAGCTTCAGGCCATGCGCGTCTTTTACGCGCTGGCGGCTGACCAGCGCGGCAAGGGCGGCGGGCATGAGCGCAATTAAAAACCAGTAGGCCAGCATGCTCAGCCAATGCGGGCGCATGGGCAGCATTACCGGCAAAAGATCGCTATCGCCAAGATAACGCAGGGCCTGCATAAGCCAGCCGCAAGGGATCGTCGCGCAGTTAAACATGAAGGCTGCCGCTGTTTCCAGCCCAAGGGCCGTGGCAAGCAGCCCCACAAAGGCAAAGGGCATTACCAGAATGCCCAGTATGGGGAGCCAAACCAGGTTGAGAGGCAGGGCCATGCCGGCGATTCCGAACGACTTTACCAGCAGCGGGGCGAGAACAACCTGCACGGCGGAGCTGACAGCCAGTATGCCCAGCGGGTAACGCAGCAGCTTGCCTGTTTTGGGCTTTTTATGCTCCGTGCGCATATTACGCGTTTTTTCGGCAGTTGGTTTTTCGGGTTTTATCAGGCTTAAGCAAGGCAGCAGCAGGGCCATGGCCGCAATGCACATGGCCGATAGTTGCAGGCGCAAATCAAAGGCCGCTGTCGGGTTTGCCAGTAGAATAAGCGCGACGGCCCAGATGAGCGCGTCGCCCAAAAGTTGCGGTTTGTGCAGGTATAACAGGCCGCCCGCAAAGAGCAGCATGAGAAAGGAACGCAACAGGGAAGGCGGGCAGCCGCCCAGCCAAAGGTAGAGCGTGGCCGGAACCAGACCGGCCGCCACTGCGGCCTTTTGGCGGGGCAGGCGCAGGGCCAGCGCCGGGAACAGGCGGTATAGCAGCAACACGGCAAAGTAGCCCAAGGCGGCGGCATAACCCAGATGCAGGCCAGAGAGCGCCAGACTATGCGCCAGAGTGGAGCGGGCGAACAGCTCCGCGTCAGTGCTGTCCAAAAGGTATTTGTCGCCGAAGAGCAGAGCTGGTATAAGCTCGGCCCCGTTTGCGATATTGCCGTTTTTCTTGGGTAGGGCCTGTATGGTTTTTACGCGCAGTTGCTCGCGCCACAACGCGGCGGAATGGGCAAGGCGGTTTAGCGCGGAGCCGCGCGTCTCCACCTCGCCAAGGTAAAGCCCCGGTTTTTCGCCAACGGCCCAGCCTCGCGCCCACATGCCGTTATCCGCCCAGTAGCTTTCGGTCTCCCAGAGGTTGGGGTTTTGCAGGCTGCGTATCTCACGCGGGCGCAAGGTAAGTTCTATTTCGTCTCCGGCCAGCGGACGCCTGCCCAATATGGCTGGCGCGGCACTGTCGTCCGTATTGGAGTAAAGGCCGGGCGGCGGCGCTTTGGCTCCTTCAGGGGTAAGGGCGCTGTTCCAGGTAAAACTGAGCCCTCCGGCAAAGGGCAGAGGCTGCCCGTGGCCGGTTGGATACAGCGGGAGGATGTCTTGCAGGGCAAGGCGCAGGTTGCGGTCGGGCTGGCCTTGGGCCTCGCGCACCGTGGCCCGCACACGCATACCGGTATGGAACAGAGAATTTTTGTCGCTGCTTGCGGTGTCCTCTATGGTGTTGTCGGCCACATCCGACAGCTTTGGCGGTTCTGGAGATTTGCGCGGTTTCGCGAGTTCCGGCTGCATTTCCGTGCCTGCCGCGCGGTGAAAATAAAGGCCCTGTGCCGCATCAAGCCGCGCGTAATGAGTGTTTGGCGTTACGGCCTCGCTCAGCCAGGCCGGAAACTCCGGCCGCTCAGGCACGCGCCATTGCGTGTAAAGGAGCCCCGCGCAGAAAAACAGAGCCAGAGCGGCCAGTATGGATAGCGCCGATATGGCCTTGCGCCGGAATATCCTGTGGTGCTGGTGCAATATGAGCAACAGCAGCGCGAGCGCTCCGGGCATAAAATATCTGGAGGCAAAAATACCGCACAAAGCGGCCAGCAGACATAACTGCCGTATGAGCAATTTTGGCTGGGTGCGGCGTGCTGCGCTCATAGTTTTAATGCTGGCCCGTGGCCTGAAGCAAAATCCGGGCTATGGCTTCTGGCGCAAGATCCTTTACTGGCAGAGGCGGCACAGGCCCGGCAGTAACTCCAGAACCAACGTTTGGGGCGGGCAGGCGTTTTTCAAACCAGCTCACATCGCGCCATTGGCCGAATTTATAGCCGCTTTCGCGCCATGTGCCCGCGCGTTCAAAGCCAAGGCGCTGGTGCAGCTTTTCGCTGGCCGGGTTGGGGGTGGTTACGCAGCCGTAAAGGTTGCGCAGGCCCTGCATGGCCGATATGGCGATAATGCTTTTGTAGAGCATGCTTCCCGCGCCTTTGCCGGTATACGCTTTATGTATATACACCGAAAGCTCGGCGTTCCACTGGTAGGCCGCCCGCGCCATATGCCTGCCGGAATAGGCGTAGCCTATAACGCCGCTGCCGGCCTCGCATACCAGGTATGGGTAAAAACCAAGGGTCGCGCTTATGCGGCGCTCCATTTCGGCCACGGAGGGCGTGTCATATTCAAAGGTAACGGTGGTATGCTCCACATAATGGGCATAGATGCCCCCAATGGCGGCGGCATCCGCAACAGTGGCCATACGCAGATTGAAAGTGCTCATGCTGTTTTTCCGCCGCTATAGGCAGTGTAGAATTCTCAAGCCCGTCAGGCTGCGGCGCGCCATGTATTGAAAATACTTAATTGGCAAGTCCGTCAGGCGTACTCCGCATAGTCAGGCTCCCTAGCCCCGCGCCGCATGTTAACGGCGCCGGGCGCAGGCCGCATAATAAGGGCACAGGGCGCGCGGCGCAACGGAGCAATGCTACACGGCATTATATTCGCCGCTGCGTCCGCCGCTTTTGTGCAGCAGGCGGCAGTTGGTTATTTTAATGTCTTTCTGCGCAGCCTTGCACATGTCGTAAATGGTAAGGGCGGCAATCTGGGCCGCGCACAGGGCTTCCATTTCCACGCCTGTGCGGGCGTTGAGGCGGGCCTCGCTTTTTATATGTATGCTGGAGGCATCCGGATCCAGCTCGAAGCTTATATCCACAAAATCAAGGCCAAGGCTGTGGCAAAAGGGTATGAGCTCCGCCGTGCGCTTGGCCGCCATTACTCCGGCTATTTTTGCGGTGGTTAGCACATCGCCTTTGGGCAGGGCCTTTTTCCGCAGCAAGTCAAATGTTTGCGGGTTCAGAATAACCGTGGCCCCGGCCACGGCCACGCGGCTGGTTACTGCCTTGTCGCCTACATCCACCATGGTGGCGGAGCCATCGTCTTTGATGTGTGTAAAAGATGAATTATTTTTCATTGTTACCCTCTGGATTAAAAACGAGCGCTTCGGTAGGTTAACGATAGTGCATGGATGTATTTACGGACCGGTTTTATAAAAATTTTTGCCTGCCGGTTGCGGAGGAACATGACCGTAACCAGTTTTTTTCAATGAATACACGCAAAGCCCCGCATGGTCCAGCGTGGAGATTGCCGCAATGGGGTGCCGTATGCCACGCAACGTTCATATTGTAAGAAAGCCGCTTTTCCATTAAAAATACGGGTGCAAGGGAGTTCAAAACCAGCCCCCGCGGTCCTGCCCGCGGCATGGTTTTTTTCAGCCAAAAACCGTTGTGCCTTTGCGGTACGGGCTACACTCGCGGGGTCCGGTGTGGTTCGTTTTGACAAAGCACAACAATTTAGCACCGATAAACATAAGGCAAGCAGTACTTGTTGGCGATGCTCTTTCGCGCCACGGCTCTTATAAATATGGCTTCATCCTTAAATTATGCATTTCATGAGTTTGTTCGCGCCTGATGGAGTAACGCATGACTGAACGGATCTCTTTAACGCCTGCGGGCGGCAGCCCTTTGCTGGAGCAGATTTTTTCCATACCGTTGGAGCATGATAAATTTTTGGTCTATGCCCCGCTCAAGGGCATCGCTTTTATTGCCAATACGGCCATGGTAAACTCCCTTGCCGATGCTTGCTCGGCTCCCGACCTGACGGCGGATGCGTTTTCAAACAGCCATATCGATTTTTTGCGCCAGTTGGATTTTTTCACCCCAGCCTCCCCTCCGCCGGACGAGTACGCCGCAAATGGTGTGGCTTACGATACGGCCATTCTGTTTTTGACCAACCAGTGCAGCTTGCGTTGCGCCTACTGCTATGCTTCATCCGGCGAGTTCACGCCCAAAATGATGACCTGGGAGGTAGCCAAAGCCGCCATTGATCGCGTTATGGGCGATGTGCTGGCGCGGGGCGGCTCCAATATGACTTTGGGCTTTCATGGCGGGGGAGAGCCTACCATGAACTGGGGCATGCTCACCAAAGCCACGGATTACACCCGCGCGGCAGCGGCTGAAAAGGGCCTTGCCTTGCAGGTTGCCGGAGCCTTTAACGGTTACTGGCCCGACAAGGTACGCGCGTATATGGTTGCCAATTTCACCGACCTAAGCCTTTCTTTCGATGGTTTGCCCGATATACAGAACAGGCAGAGACCGGCCGTGGGGCAAAAGGAATCCTTCACGCGGGTAAGCGGGACATTGGCGGCGCTGGATGCCTCCTCCTGCTCCTACGGCATAAGAATGACCGTCACCCGCGAGTATGTAAGCCGCCTGGCCGAAAGCGTATCTTACATATGTGAGCGTTTCCGCCCCAGAAAAATTCAGGCCGAGCCGGTTTTTCTGGAGGGCCGGGCCAAGGCGGAACAAATGGTGGAAGATGCCGACGCCTTTGTGGAGCAGTTTATCGCCGCGTACGATATCGCCCGGCGGCACGGGGTGGAGCTTTTTTATTCCGGCGCAAGGCCGGATATGCTCACCCAGCGTTTTTGTCTGGCCGCTTGCCGCGCTTTGGTGGTTACTACCGACGGCGATGTAACCACCTGCTTTGAGACTTTCGGGCGCGAGCACCCGCTAAGCGCGCGTTTTATTGTTGGCGGCTACCATAGCGGCAGCTACAACATCAATAAAGACAGCCTTGATAAACACTTCAGCCGCACGGCGGACAACATACCCTACTGCCGGGGTTGCTTCTGCCGCTGGCACTGCGCCGGAGACTGCGCCATAAAAGCCAGCGCCGCCGGACGGGTGGACGAGTTCCAACCCACCGGCAGATGCCACATTACCCGCGAGCTGACCAAATACCTGATCTTGCACAGAATAAAAGACAGCGGCGGAATAGTCTGGCAGCGCAATCAATCCCAAAGCGCTCAGACCGCGTAGCCACCGCATGGGCAAGACATAAGAACCCTGCGCTCGCCCTGTGCGGCAGCCATGGCGCGCGGGGATTCCAAAGCGGCGGGCGCGCACCCGCCCCTTTGGCGGGGTGAATTTTTTGCGCAATGAAATGGAGCAAAAAAGAGGGGCGAGCGCCCCTCTATGACAGGCGCGCGAAGCGCCTCCATTCCGGTAACGCGCCACAACGCAACAAAAACGCAAAATAGAAATGAGCCTCCCTGAAGATCAGGAAGGCTCATTTTGCATTCATATTTTAAAGGCGGCCCGCAGGCCCGCCGTGGCCTGCTATTCAAACCCCATGGCCTTGCTGGCTTTTTTAAAGGCCTTCTTGGCTTTGTTCAAAGGCTTTTTTTCCTCAAGCTTGGCAAATTCGCGCAGCAGTTTTTCCTGCTCCGTGCTCAAATGCGTGGGGGTAAGCACCTTTATTTCCACCAGCAGGTTTCCGCTGCGGTTCTGGCCGGGGTAGGGGAGGCCCGCCCCGTTTATGCGGAAAAATTGCCCGCTTTGGGTGCCTTTGGGCACTTCAAGGGTAATGGGCTCGTCAAGACCCGGCACTTCAATTTTATCTCCAAGGGCGGCCTGCACAAAGGTAATTTCGCGCGAGAGCAGCAAATCCTGCCCTTGGCGCTCAAATTCCTTGTCGTCGGTAACGTGCAGCACCACAAACAAGTCGCCGGGGGGGCCGCCGTTTATGCCGGGCTCGCCTTCGCCCCTGAGGCGCAGGCGGTTGCCGGTATCCACCCCGGCGGGGATATTAACGGCCAGCTCGCGCGTTTGCTCCACCACGCCTTCGCCCCGGCATTTTGGGCAGGGGGTGGGTATGATGCGGCCGGTGCCTTGGCACTGCGGGCAAGGCATGGCTACCTGAAAAAAGCCTTGGCTGCGGCGCACCTGGCCCATGCCTTGGCACTGCGGGCAGGTTACGGCCGAGGTGCCGGGGGCCGCGCCCGTGCCTGAGCATTCGTCACAGGTGACATGCTTGGGTACGGATATTTTTACTTCGCCGCCCTTGGCCGCCGCGCGAAAGCTCAACTCAAGGTTATAGCGCAGGTCCGCTCCGGATTGCGGGCGGTTGGCGCGGGCGCCACTGCCGCCCATGCGCGAAAAGCCGAACAGGTCGCCAAAAATATCGCTGAAATGCGAGAAAATATCTTCATTGGAGCTGAAACCCTGCCCGCTTTTGACGCCGGCATGACCAAAGCGATCATACCGCGCCCTTTTTTCGGGGTCTTGCAGCACGTCGTAAGCTTCGGCCGCTTCCTTGAAATTGGTTTCGGCGTCGGGGTCGTCGGGGTTGTGGTCCGGGTGGTATTTGAGCGCCAGCTTGCGGTAGGCTTTTTTTATGCTATCCTGATCCGCGTCGCGCGCAACCCCCAAAACCTCGTAGTAGTCTCGATCAGTCATGGCGATTTAGCTGTAAAACGTTTAAATGCGGTTTATTCTTCGTCAAACAGCCCTGCGTCGGCGTTGGCGTTTTCGCTTTCAATAGGGACGTAATAGGTAAGATCTTCCGGCAGCACCTTTCCGGCGGCAATTTCGCGCAGGGCGGTGACAACTTCTTTGTTTTTGGAATCCACCAAAGGCTCGTAACCCTGGCGGTACTGCTGTATGCGCTTTATGGCCATTTGCACGAGCAAAAAGCGGTTATCGACGCGATCCTGGCAATCTTCAATAGTAATTCTGGCCATTTATGGACTCCTTGCAGCAAATGCTGACGGTCTTGAACTGAACATGCAGATGTAATACCGAAAGGCTGTACTGTCAATCATTTCAACGGAATTTTATTGCAGGCGCGGCGCATGGAATTTTTCGCAGCCACGCTTGCGTTTTAAATAAAAGTTACTACTTTGGGATCAGGCTTTTCATTGCTTGATTCATAGTTCCATTGCGGAAAATATTACAGTAATACTTGCCCAAAAACGCAAGCCGTTTTAGGGTGGAGCAACTTGATGAAGGCTTGCGGCGCTGCAAGCGCGAAAAAATTATTGCCGTTTGAAAAAATACCCCCAGCCATGGCTGCTGGCGGTTTTAACAAGGATTTTGTATGAAAAAGTTTTTAGCAGTTCTGTTCATTTTGCCCATGCTCGCCATGGGCTTTGAGGCTTTCACGCCCACCATGACGCAGGAGGCCAATGCCGCCAGATTGGGCGGCGGGCGCTCTTTTGGCGGCAGGCCAAGCTATAACCGCGCGGCCCCCGCTCCGCAACGGAGCGCGCAGCCGGGCCAGCAGTCCGCCACCGGCGCGCCCATGGGCATGCGCGGCGGTATGGGCGGTTTTCTCGGCCCCTTGCTGGCTGGCAGTATGCTGGGCGCTCTGTTTTTTGGCGGGGCTTTCAGCGGGATAGGCTTTGCCGATATTTTGATGATCGGCCTGGTTATCCTGTTGGTAACACGTTTGCGCCGCCGCCCGACCCCCGCTCCGGCCGGAGCCTCCAGACATGGCGGAGCCACCCAAGGCGGATTGGGTAACGGCCCTGACGCATGGAGCGCCCTGCGTGACAACCGCTCAACCTCGGGGGTGTCTTCCGCCGCCTCAGGCCTGCGCCTGCCCGATGATTTTGACGTGGAAAAATTTGTGGAAGGCGCGAAAATGATGTACGCCCGCATGCAAGAATCGTGGGACAAGCGCGACCTTGAAGACATTGCCCAGTTCACTACACCCGGCATGTACAAACTGGTGGAGGCGCAGGCGCAGGAAGACCCAACGCCCTCGCGCACCGACATTCTTACCCTGAACGGGGTTGTTTACGGTTTTGAGCGCGACGGCGCGGACGAAAACGTATCGGTATATTTTGACGCCCTGCTGCGCGAGTACGCCGACCAGGGCGCTGATAACGCCCGCGAGATTTGGCACTTTATCCGTTTGGACGGCGGTAACTGGAAGCTGGACGGCATTCAGCAGGTGGAAGGATAATGGGCGCCAAGGCTCCTCTTAAACGCGTATTGCACGTGGGCTGCGGCGTACACACGCCGGACAAGCTGCACGAAAGCTTTCGCTCGCCGGACTGGCAAGAGGTGCGCCTGGACATAAACCCCGCCGTGGAGCCGGATATAGAAGCCTCCATAACCGATATGCGCACGGTGCCGACGGGCAGCTTCGAGGCCCTTTACTCCTCGCACAACCTCGAGCACCTGCACCCGCATGAAGTGCCCCTGGCCTTATCTGAATTTTACCGCGTGCTCCGCCCTCAGGGTTTTGTTTTAATCACCCTGCCGGATTTACGGCAGGTGGCCGAAGCCATCGCCCAAGGCCGCGAGGAAGACGCCGTGCTCATGACCAACCGCGGCCCCATCACGCCGCTGGATATTTTATACGGCTTCCGCCCCTTTCTGGCCGCCGGAAACCTATTTATGGCGCACAACTTCGCTTTTACCGCCGCCACGCTGGAAAAAGCCCTCGCCGATGCCGGTTTCGGCGGCATAAACATAGAGGCCGATGGCGAATACAACCTCTGGGCCGTGGCTTCCAAGGGGTAGAGAACTTGTTGCGCCGTTTCAGAATACAGAAAAAGCACAGTTGATGAAGCCAGATTTATGAGCGCTGGGCTCCGCCCAGACCCGCAAGGGGCCGTGAGGCCCCTTGACCCCGCAATTATGCCTTTTTCCGCGCCACGCGCGAAAATTTAGCCAACGGCCCGGCTATAAGGGCCGTAAAGTCATATAAACAACGCATATTATTGGGTTGTCGGAGTATAAATGTCTTCTAAAGCTCGTTTGGCGGTTACGCCGCTTGGCGGTTTGGGTGAAATAGGCCTGAACTGCATGACCTTCTCTTATGGCAGCGACATGGTAATGGTCGACTGCGGCTTGATGTTCCCCGAAGATTACCACCTGGGCATCGACGTGGTGATCCCGCGCTTCGATTATGTTGTGGAAAACCGCGACAACCTGCGCGGCATTGTGCTTACCCACGGGCACGAGGACCACATAGGAGCGTTGCCATGGCTGGTGCCGCATTTGGAGCAGCCAAAAATATACGGCTCGCCCTTTACCTTGGCCTTGGTGGAGCACAAACTGCGCGAGCGCAACCTGCTGGAGCGTGTGGAGCTTGTTACCGTAACGCCTGGCAAAATAAAGCAGCTTGGCGTGTTTACCTTTCATTTCTTTCCGGTCAGCCACTCCATTGTAGATGGCTTGGCGCTGGGTATTGAAACGCCTGTGGGCCGCATGGTGCACACCGGCGACTTTAAACTGGATTCCAACCCCCTGAGCGGGTCCGGTACGGATCTGGAAACCTTCAGGGCCTTTGCCGGGCCAAAAGGCGCGCGCATTCTTCTTTCCGACTCCACCAACGTGGAAAACAACGGCTACTCGCTGGGCGAGCGCGAAGTTTTCGGCGCGTTGCGCTCGGCCTTTCTCAAGGCCCCAGGCCGGGTGCTGGTAACACTGTTCTCCAGCAATATTCAAAGAATACAGGAAGTGTTCGATTGCGCCCTCGAAACGGGGCGTAAAGTAGTAGTGGGCGGGCGCAGCCTCGTAAACAACATAGAAATGGCCCGCAACCTCGGCTATATAAATATTGAAGACGGCCTGTATATTGAGCTTTCCGACCTTGCCCCCGATACCCCCGAAGAACGCATAGTGCTGCTGGTAACCGGCTCGCAGGGCGAGCCCATGAGCGCCCTTGCCCGCATCGTCTGGGGCGGCCACAAGCAACTTTCCATACACCCCGGCGACACGGTAATCATGTCCTCCCGCCTTATACCAGGCAACACCACCACCGTTAACCGCCTGATTAATGAAATGTACCGGCAGGGGGCCGAAGTGCTTTACGCGCAGGCCAGCGGCATCCACGCCTCTGGCCACGCCTATAAAGGCGAGCTGGCCGCTATGTTCGAGGCCGTGCGGCCAGAATATTTCATACCCATTCACGGCGAATATCGCCATCTGGTTAAGCATGCCGAGCTGGCCAAAGAGCACCACCTGCCGGACGACAAGGTGTTCATTATGGATAACGGCCAAACCCTTAGCTTCGGCCCCGACGATGTTAAAAGCGGCCAGCCCGTGCCCGCCGAATCAATACTGGTGGACGGCAAGGGCGTGGGCGACGTGGGCCAGGTGGTGCTTAAAGAGCGCCAGATTCTGGGCGACGAAGGCATGGTCATAGTGTTGCTGCTGCTGCACGAAGGCGGGCGCGAGGTTATTCACGGCCCCGAAATACTCTCCAAAGGCTTCGTTTTTGAGCAGTATTACAGCCATATTCTTGAAGATTCCGGCTGCCTTATTCTCGACCTGCTCGAAGAAGAATTCCCGGCAGATATAGAAAAATTGCAGGAAAAAATACGCTCCGTACTGCGCCGCTTCTTCCGCCGCGTAATGGGTCGCGACCCAGTGGTTGTGCCCATAGTTCGCGTGCTGGGGTAAGAGCGGCGGCTGCGGCCGCGCCGCGATTGTGAGATGCCTCCGGCGGCCGGGGGGAGAGGGCCAGCCCTCT
>JAVBON010000033.1:0-35198 GCA_031550525.1 Desulfovibrionaceae bacterium | reverse complement strand
CCCCCGGCCGCCGGAGGCATTACCAGCGCGGCGCAGCCGCATCATCCAATTCTATTCTTCGCCGTTCTCGGCTTCAAAGTCATCGATCTGCTTTTGATACCAAAGGCAGAACTCGTAGATGCCCCGGAATTTATCATCTTTTTTTATTATGCCCATGGCGCATTCCAGCACGCCGCGCGAGTAGTCGTTACCCAGGGTGGCGCGGTCGCGGGTTTGCAAAAAGTCGCGCACCAGTTCCTGCGTTGTGCGCTTGGTGGGGTCGCGCCTTATGTCCATGGGGTCGTTGGGCATTTGGAACGGGTCCCATTTATCGTAGCCCAGCCGCTCTATGAAGCGTTTGCGGCGCGGCGACATTTTGCCGTACATGAAGCGTTTCTGCTCTTCTTCCTCAGGGGTGAAGATACGGGGCGCTTCTTCGGCAAAGAGGCTGCGGTTGCCGGAACCATCGCTCATTTTTCACCAGCCTTTTCCAGACCCAGGTATTTTTCATTATAATCATTAAGCAAGGCCATGGAAAGGGGTACAAACACATTATGCAAATCGGAGTATGAGCCATCCACCAGGTCGGTAATTTCGCGGCTAAGGGCCATAAGGCGGTTGTTTACGGCTTCAAGCGAGACCGTGGGGTAAGCGCCGCCGGGCTTGAAGCCGCTTTTGCCGCAACTGTGGGCCGTGCCGCCTATATTGACGGGCACGCCGTAAATGCGGCAGGTGAGCGGCCTGAACTCATACATGCGGCAGCGGTTATCGTCGCCCAAGAGGGGGCAGCGCACGCGCTCGCGCGCGGCTTCGCTCATAATCTCGTTGCTGTCTCTGCCCTCTTGCGATTCTTTAAAAATTTTACGTTTGAATTTAAAGGCCTGCCTGTCGGCCTTGTCCGCCAGTTCTATTACGGCCGAGCGTTCCGGCCCAAACCCGAAGGTTTCGGTAAACTTGCGGTTTATGTACATGGCCTCCACCAAGGGTAAATCAAACATGGCGTGGCAGCAGTCGCTGCAACCCTCGGCGCAGTTAACGCACTGGGCGTGATCGGCGCTTATCTGCTTGAACAGCGCGTCCACTCCGGCGCGCAGGCTTTCATACTTGGCGAATACGGGCGAAAAATCTGGGAGTTTGCTCATTGGCGCTCCTGATGCTCTGTAAGCGGTAATCTGGGCTGAGTTGGGGCTCAGTAAGAAATTGCCGGATGGCAGGGGTACCACCCGGCAATTCCAAAATCTGGGTTTAAACCAAATTACATTTCTTCAACGGTAATAGCGGAAGTGGGGCATACTTCAATGCAAGATTCGCAGCCCAGGCATTCTTCGGCATTTACCGGAACAGATTTGCCATCCTGCAGCTCATATACGCTAACGGGGCAGATATCAACGCATTCGCCGTCGCCATTGCATTTGTCGGTATCGACATTAACACTGTAAGCCATTTTGTCCTCCAAAGACTGGTATAGCGGGCTTGCCGCCTGTTAACAAACAAGACTGACTTGTCCCGATTTATACCTAGCAGATAACTGCGCAAGGGCAGGGTGTCAAGCAGGAAACTTTTGATTTGTTTTCAAGGGTTAGCCGTGTATAGTCGCCGTTTGCGCGGTGGTTGGAATGATGGCTGGTGTGATGCGGCTTGCGCCGCGCTGGTAATGCCTCCGGCGGCCGGGGGAAGAGGGTTTCACCCTCTTCCCCCGGACCCCCATCACCCACCAGGGGCTTGCGGCCCCTGGACCTCGCGTATGGGTATTGGTGAGTTGTGGTTAGGCGGCTGTTGTGGCGGTAAGTTTTGTATGCATGAATACATCAAGCTTTAGCCCGCGAAGAGGAGCAAGCCGCGCTTCACCCCCGGCGCGGCGAGTAAGGTCCGCACGGCAGTACGGCCGCACGAAATAGTTTTGGGCACGGCGGCTTCTGGACCTCGCATATGGATATTGCACGGGAGTGCGAGGGCTTGGCGTTATGCTTGCAAGTTATGATTGCGGCACGGAGTGTAGGCCTGTCCACAACATTAGATATAGCAGTTAATAATATTTGACGGTAAAAATTATACACTTATAAATAAAGGATTTCTCATGCTTTCAGCCTTAAAACCCCTTAAGTTGGGGCAGCTTTCAGAGCTGTTTCAGCAAAAACTGGCCGATATAAAGCCGGTTGACGATAAACTGCGCCCTGTTGCGCAAGCGCACCTGGATAACCTCACAAAACCGCTGGGCAGCTTGGGCCGGCTGGAAGATACGGCAGCTCGGCTTTTTTGCATTGCCGGGGGCAAATTGCCGCTGGCGGTGGATAAAGCTATGATGTTTACCATCGCGGCGGACCATGGAGTGGTGGCGGAGGGGGTAAGCTCGGCCAAGCAGGAAGTTACGCGGCAGATGCTGCAAAACTTTTTGGCTGGCGGCGCCGGCATTAACGCGCTGTGCAAAAGCGCGGGCTGGGATTTTCTGGCCGTGGACGCTGGCGTGGCAGGGCCGGAGTTGCCTCATTCTCCCGCCCTGATTAGCGCAAAAATAGCCCTTGGCACGCAAAATATTGCCTACGGCCCGGCCATGAGCAAGGAGCAGACACTTATGGCGCTGCTTTTGGGGTTGGATCTGGCCCTGCTTGCCGCAAAGCGCGGCTACCGCTGCCTGGGAGCCGGAGAAATGGGCATAGGCAACACTACTCCCTCCAGCGCGCTGTTTTGCGCTTGGCTGGGCTTTACGCCAATAGAGAGTGTGGGGGTTGGCGCGGGGCTGCCGCAAGAGGCGCTGGCGCACAAGGCGCAAGTAGTGGCAAAAGCCTTATCCGCCAATAAATCAAGTATTGATTCCGGCGATGCGCTGGACGCGCTTGCGGCCTTGGGTGGGCTGGAAATAGCCGTAATGGCGGGCATAATGCTGGGCGCGGCCCAAAGCGGTTTGCCCATGCTTATAGACGGTTTTATAGCCACGGCGGCTTATCTGGCCGCCAGCAGGCTGTGCCCGGCGGTGGACGGCTACTGCATTTTCGCCCACTGCTCGGCGGAATCGGCCCACAAGGCCGTGCTGGAAAAGCTTGGCAAAACCGCCCTGCTGGATTTGGGCATGAGACTGGGCGAGGGCACGGGCGCGGCGGTGGCGCTGCCCATGGCGCGGGCGGCGGCGGCCGTTTATAATGACATGGCCAGTTTTGCTGGCGCTGGGGTAAACCATAATGTGTAGCAGCAGCAGATTTTAATATGATATGAATGGAAGCGTCTGTGGCGCGGCACTAATAGAGGGGCTGTTTGCTCCGCCCCATCAGGTGAACAACATAAAAAAGCGTGTTTAAGCTGAATGTTGTAACCTGATGGGGGTCATACAAGTTTGCCCCCATATTAGTGCCGCGCTTCGCGCGTTCATATTCTCTTATATTCGCCCTGAAGAGGCTTTCTTACCCTTGCCCGCAGGGGCATCTTCTTACCGCCTGAAAGGCCTCAAGAAACAGGGGGCTGCAGCCCCAAACCCCTGCTATGCAAAAATATTCCGGTCAAAATACCCGCTTATCTCGTCCATGGCGCGTATTTCTATATCCGCCATGCCGTGTTTGGCGAGCAGCCGGCGCATGGCGTCATACAGCTCGTCTGGCAGCGGGTAGGCGGTTTTAATGTGCAGCTCAGGTCGGCAGCCGTGCTCGCTCGCGGGGGCGGCCAGATAACGCAGGCGGTAGGCAAGGGGTTGCTGGGCCTCGCCGCGCATGTTGTAGGGGGTAAGCAACGGGCGCAGGGCCAGTTCCACCTGTTCTATGGTCTCAAGCTGGGCCTCGCGCACGGTAAGGCCGTATTGAAAGCGAGTAAGCAGGCAGTTCTGGTAATTTTTTTGCGGTATTTCCATTTGCATTATTTCGGCCATGCGCCTTATGTGCACCTTGGCAAGGCGCACAGAGGCGAAAGGCGAGCAGACGTTAAGCTCGCGCAGTGCCGCGAGGCCGGGGCGGTATTCGCGCAGATCCGAAAAATTTGTGCCGTCGCAAAGCACGCGATTTCCGGCGATTTCCTTCAAGCGGCCCAGGGCATTTTTTTTGCAGTAGTAACAACGCTTTGGGTCGCTGTGGCGCACCTCTGGTATGCCAAGCGTATTATATTCCACCACCCTGTACGGAACATTGTTTTTTTCCAGCCAGGCAACGGCCTCGGTGCTGTGAGCGGAGGCGTACTGCGGCCCGGCGCAGTGCAGGGCCTCTATTTCCAGCCCCACATTCATGCACATTTGCACCAGCACCCGGCTGTCCAACCCGCCGGAATAGGCCAGGGCAATGCCGCCGGGCCTGTGCAGGGCCTGGAGCGCTTCTTCAAGCTTATCCCAGTACAGGCGCAATTGCAGGCCGTCCACCCGCTCAAAGCCGGGCGGCACCTGCGATTGCTCCGCCGGGGCAACGCTTTGCGCATGGCCCTTGGGTGCTGGAGTTTTATATTTTTGTTCCGTCATGGCTAAAACGAGGGTATCTGCTCCTGTGGCTCGGTAAGGGTAAATTCGCCCGCGCTGATTAGCGCTTTAAGCCGCTCGGCGCACTCCAGCGAAATAGGCCAACTGGTAACGGGCATGGCCTCCACTTTTTGATCCATTACCGTAACCTGCCCGGAACGCAAATCTTCGTAGGTTACATGGCCCAGCACTCTGGGGTCGCGGTTGGGGTAATCGGAGCTGTAGTCTTTTACCGGCATAAGAATGTCGCTGTCGTCAACACCTGTAAACCAGGCCATATCTTCGTCCAGTATGGGTATGGGAATGGCCACGCCCACGGCCAGCGAGCAGCCGTAGCCAAGGAGCGAAAGGCCGCGCAAAAAGTGCGGATCCATGCCTTTGAGGTCGCCGCGCAGCATAAGGGTACCCGCCGGAGAAAGAGGCAGACCCCTTTCGGTACGCTTGGGTTTGGCCACATGCTGCGTGCCCGCGCCCAGCACCCAGCCCACGCCGCCGCCCAGCAGAATTTTTGTGCCCAGCCCTATGGTGCGCAGGAAGGGATCGTTAAACAGGGGCGAGAGCTTGCCGGAGGTGGCAAAGTTTACGTTTTTCATGCCGGGTTTGAGCGGCCCCATGTAGGTATAAATGGTGCGGCTGCCCATATTGACGGCCGCATTGTAGTTTTGGTAGCAGTTGCGCGGGTTAAGAAGCTGCGCGAAGGGCAGTTCCGCCAGCGTTACCTGCCTGTCCATCTCGCGCTGGGGGTAGCAGTCGGTGCCGTATGACTTTAATTGCAGACGCACGCTTTTGCCGGAGACCAGATCTTCAATGACATGCCCGCCGCCGTATTTGAACTGACCAGGGTAGACCTTGTTATGGGGGTCGTCCTGAGCGGTTTCAGTGGCGCCAAGGTATGAATCCACAGCGGCAATGCCGGCGTAGGCCGGCACGTTGTTAACCAGCACGCCGGAGGTTCTTATGGTTTGCGGGCCAGGCTGGCCGGTGTTGAAAAGCAGGCCAGAAGAGCACATGGGCGAAAAAGTGCCGGTGGTTACAACGTCCACTTCCGCCGCAGCCTTGGCTTTACCCATGCGGCGCACGGCTTCTGTCATTTCCGCCGCGGTAAGCACCACGGCCTTGCCTTTTTTTATACGCTCGTTAATCTGGGCTATGGTTTTGTTTTTAGCGCCTGCCATTTACTCCTCCGTCTTGCCTGTGCCTGTTAGATCATTTTAGCTTTGCAAAGTTACATATGCTTTTTGAAATATTAAAATAAGCGCCTGCCAAAAGACATGAGAATTAAAGCGCTCTTTTAGGTGCTGTCTCTAAAAAGACGTATTTTGTTCCCTGGCAAGGAAAGCGTCGATTTTAGGGCAGGGATAGTACTCTAATGGTACAGCCCTGGACAAAAATTGGCGCTTGACGCAGTCCAGGGGCCAAAAGACGCTTTTTAGAGACATCACCTAGCGCATACGCAAAGCCCAAGCGGCTTTCCCAAAAGCGCGCCGCGCTGCCCGCCGCATTTCAGCTTTTTCAAAGTTGAAATGCTCCAAACAAACCGCCCCGGTTGGAGCTAAAAAACTCGCGCTTTAAATGCCAGCCGTCACATCGGCATGTTCTGCATAAGCGAGAGCGCCAGCCTGAAAGACTGCACCATTATGAAACCCAAGAATATAAGAAAGGGCAATACGGCCACGGCCGCCTGCCTTGGCTCAAGCCTGAAAGCGTTACGCACGCCCACCACCAGTAAAAAGACAAAAAGGGCAGGCCCTGCAATGCCGCCCACAATGGGCACGGCCATAAGCAGCATGGCCGTTTGGGCGTAAGCCACCACCTTGAAGGCCAGCCTGAAGGCGGCCTTTTGCGGCTGCGTTATGCGCAAGGTAAAATATACGAAAAGGCTGCCTATAAATTGAAAAAAAGTGAACAAAAAAATACTGTTAAGCATAAATCCGACATAGCCCACAAAATTGAAGGCAGCCTCGCCCTGCTCGCCGCTGACCATAGGAATCAGATTTTTGTAATACATCGACATCATTAAAAATGTCGGAATATAACAAAGCATCATGTAGGCCCAGGCTGGCACAATGGAGCTGAACGGATTGACGCCGGCAAAAAAACGCCTGGCCTCTTTTATAGCCAAAACCACCGTGACGGCAAAGCCTCTAAAGCGCATAAAGCCACCCTTGCACTCCCAAGGCACGCTGCCGCCGGGTGAATAAAGCGGAACACGCCCGTTTTGAGCCGAAGCCTTCTGGTAAGCGCGGTGGGCTTCTTCACGCCGCTCATACTCGCCTTGCCGTCCGGACGGTTGGCTGTAGCCCGGCCCTTTGTCCTGCCCGCAGCTTGACGGCTCCGCCTCCTGCTCATCGGCATCCGCATTGCCTGCTTGGTTTTCCCACTTGTCGTTCATTTTTTCCATGCGCGCCCAAATATCCAGGTCTTCGTCAGGGCCGGAGGGCGGCATGGCTTGCGTTGGCGGCGCATTATCCGGCGCGGAACCGGATTCCGGCCCCGCAACGGTGTGATCCGCCTGTTGCTCAAAAGGCTCCTCCCCTCTGAAGCGGAAGCGGGTTCCGCATTTGGGGCAGGTGGCAAAAAAAGAATCGGCTGGAATCTGGCTTTCGTTTACTTCGCGCGAAAAGTCGCACTCAGGGCAATGAATATGCATGGCTTATATCTTTAAAAAAAATGGTTCTGGTTGTAAGCCGTCTTGCACCAAAAATTTTGCTCTCCGCCGGAAACCGCGCGTTCAGTCCGGACACGGCGCGGGCAACACAGGCCCCCGCAAGAAGACCCGCGCGGCCAGAGGGCAAAAAGGTAACTATGCGCTGGCTTTTGGTAACAATTCATGTGTATCCGGCTTTATGTTCTAAAGCAAGGACCGCACAAGCAAAAGGTAAATTTTCAGCGGGGATGGCGGGGAAAGGCATAGTGGATGAAGCCAGATTGATTCGGCACGTCATGTGCCTCACCCCTTCGGCGCGCCGCCGCTCCGCTCCGGCGTGCAATTCCGCTCTCTTGCGTAATTGTCGCAAGGGTGCGGCCCGTATTGCCAAAGCTCAACAGTTTTTGGCAGAAAAGGCAGATACTCCACATGGCCGTGGGGGGTGCTGGTTTCACCCCCCTTGCCCGGAAGCTTGGGTATTATGACAAGCTGCGGCTCCTGTGGCTGCTGTGCGATCAAATCTCAAGCAACTCCGCGCTTTGCATGATTTTTTTGATTTCGTGAATAGCCTTTTTCTGTTCGAAGTAGCTTTTTACCTTGCTCTCCGTTTCGTCTAGCGCCTTCAGGGTTTTTTCCAGTTTGCCTATCTCACTGTCAATGCCTTCAAGCAGGCTCAGTTGCGTTTCCGCCCATTTGCGGGCTTCCTTATCCAACTGCCTTCTGGCATCGGCTTCGGCTTTATCCAGTTTGCGCTCGTTGCGTATAAGGGCTTTGAGCTCGTGAATGGCCTTTTCCTGTTCTATAAAATGCATGATGCGGCTCTCGGTATTGTCCATTTTATCAAGGGTGTTATCGAGCTTGGTTATGAGTTTGTTGATTTTGGAGAGTATCTTTATCTCTTTTTCAGCGTAGTCGCGCATATTATTTCTCCCTGATTGCATTTTGCCGCAAATATACGCCCGGCAACGTTTGGCGGAAATTATTAAAGCGCGCCGCAACCAACAATAATTATCAGCCGCAGCGCGCCTGGAGGCATGAAACATGCGGGCCTTTACGGCCTATGGCGTGTTAACGCGCTCTAATCTACATCTGTAACCCTGCGGAAGGATTTTTTGCTGGCCCCGCAAAAGGGGCAAACCCAATTGGCCGGAATTTTTTCAAACTTGGTTCCGGCTGCAATTTTGCCCTTGGGGTCGCCCTTGTCGGGATCGTAAACATAACCGCAGTTGGAAACCTGGCAGCGCCACATATCTTGAGGTTGGCTCATAATCTTCTCCTTCAGTTTATGGTTAAACCCATATTGGATAGTGTAGTCACGAGGGAGATTTTTGTTCTCTGCCAAGGAAAAAGGTCTTTTTATTGAGGGAGTGTACTCTTACGGTACTCGAGCCAAATGAAAAGACTTTTTGACGCGGGCAGAGGGCAAAAAGACCCTAGTGACTACACTATCTAGCATAAGGAGCGAACCATGCTATTATTTACCGCGCTTTATACGCGAGCGCGGCATTATTATTTAAAGCAACACGCAAGAGGCATGCAAACTTGCCCGCGACACAAAAAAACGGAGTGGGCCATGTAGCCCACTCCCGATATGATGAACACCATATTTATATACTAATTGCTGGGTCAAGGGGGGTTAAAAATTAGCACTCCAACAGTCCTGCCCCTGCATAACTTTCCTGCCAAAAATTGTTGTGCTTGTACGCTACGAGCTACACTTGCGGGTCTGGGCAGCGCCCAGACCTTATAAAATCTGGCTTCATCCTATATGTATTTTCTTACTAGTTCAGCCTTTTGGCCGCGTATTCGGCCATCATTTTGGCCTCGTTGAAGCCGGGCTGCAACTCCAGCGCCTTTTGCGCGGCGCGGTGGGTTTCCGGCCATTTTTGCCAATCCACGTACAGACGCCCGGCATTGAAGTACAGGTAGGGGTCGTCAGGCGTAATAGCCAGGGCGGCGTTAAAGGCTTTTTCGGAGTCGTCGTAACGCTTCATTTTGCGGTAAAGTATGCCGCGCTTGTTGTGAATGTAGGCCGATTGCGGGTCCAGCGCCGAGGCCTTTTCAAGAAAAAAGGCGGAGTCTTCTAGCAGGCCGGCTTTTTCGTAAGCCTCGGCAATATTCACCAAAAGCGTCACGTCTTTCGGGTGCTCGGCGGCAAGGGCGTTAAAAATTTCCTTGGCTTTGGCCGTGTTACCCGCCTGCAAGGCCGCTTCGGCTTCGGCAAAACGGCGCTGCTTGTTGGCTTCCATCTCCATAAACAGCTTTTCGGCCTCGCCCAGCGCCACCTGTTCCAAGGCATCCAGCAGCACGCGCACGTTTTCAAGCAGCGATACCTCATCGCCCGGCTTGTAGGTGAGGGTCATCTGAAAAACTTCCTGCACCTTTTTATTGGATGAAACGTTTCTTACCGCATCCGTAAGCAGCTTTTCAAACTCTTCACGCTCCGATTTAAGCAGAGGCTGGCGCAGCATTTCCTGCAAGCCGCCGTATAGGGATTGTATGGCGTTGATCACGTTATTCTGCCGCAGCAGCGAGTTGACCTGGCTGATTTTACGGCGGGCGTCGAATAGGCTTTTAGACATTTTTTCCTCCTGTGAAGTACGCTTACTTCATCATTGCGATAACAGCATGCAAATCTTCCGGCCTGTCCACACCATGGCTGTGCCGGGTGGTTTTGACCGCGCGAATTGGAATGTCGTTTTCAAGTAAACGTAACTGTTCCAGTTTTTCAGTTTGCTCCAGGCTGGAAGGCGGCAAGGATGTAAACTTGCGCAAAGCAGGCAGCCTGAAAGCGTAAAGCCCTATATGACCCCAATAGCTGGCTCCGGTGTTTTCACGGTCATAGGGCACCGGCGAGCGCGAAAAATAAAGCGCGTTGCCGCCTGCCGAAAGCACCACCTTTACACGGTCGGGCGAGGCAGCCTCGCGCGCGTCTATGCGGTGCACCAGAGTGGCTACCTGCACGGCGGCATCGGCAAAAGGGTTGGCCAGCTCGGTAAGCACTTCCGGCTCCAGCGCTGGCTCGTCGCCCTGTATGTTTATAACCACACTCTCCTCGGGCAGGCCAAGCAGCACGGCGGCCTGGTACACGCGGTCCGTGCCGCTGGGCAGATCGCTGCATGTCATTACAAACGGCACGCCCAAAGCACGCGCGGCAGAGGCTATGCGCTCGTCATCCGTAGCCAGCGTTACCGACGAAAGCGCCGGACAAAGCGAGGCGCGGCGCCAGACATGCCAGAACATGGGCTTGCCCAATATATCCACCAGCGGCTTGCCTGGAAAACGCGTGGAGGCATAGCGCGCGGGAATGATGCCGTGAACCTGATGTGTTGCCATAAAAGCGCCTCATGCACGATATTAAATTTTATCGCAAAAAAACCAAATATCAACGCGGTTTCGTGCAATACACTACTCCGGCGGAGCAGGCAAGAACGCGCATATAGTCAATAACACCGCCCACTCCCAAACAATACAGTTATGTTGGCCTTTGTGCCGGATGACAACGCGGACTGTAGCGCGTTAACACAACTGGGATTTTTGCCCTCTGGCAATAAAAAAAATTTTCTGGCGCTGTCCAGAGCAGGCGCGGCCCGCGCCAGGCAAAAAGCCTGTTGCGCCAACACGCAAAGCCGAAGAGGCTTTGCTAAAGGCACGCTGCGCTGCTCGCTTGCGGGCGGGCGTCCACTTCGGGGGGGGCCACAAGCACTTTAACTTTTTAAAAGTTAAAATGCTCTAACGCGGCCGCACCTTTGACCAATCCTGCGGAAATTTGGGGTAAGACTTGCTTATGCAGTCCGCATTATCCAGCCGCACTTCAAAGCCCCCGCCACGGCCCGAAGGCAGACCAAGCAGATGAAAAGCCATAGCCAGGCGGTGGTCGCCGTAAGTGGAAAACACCGTCTCCTCGGCCGGAGGCTTAAGCCCGTTTTCCGGCGGGGCCAACACAACCGTGCCCGGCATTTGCATGGTTACACAACCGGCCTTGCGCAGTTCACGCGCCAAAGCCTCGGCTCTGTCGCTCTCTTTAAAGCGCAAATGCTCGGCGTTACGTATTATGGTAGCGCCCGAGGCATGCGCGGCCACGGCCAGCACCGTTGGCGCAAGGTCCGGCGCGTCGCCCAAATCCACTTCCGTCCCAAATAGCCCTCTGGCAGGCGGGCTTACCGTAACCGCCTTACCTGCCCAGCTTACCTCCGCGCCCATTTTTTGCAAAATATCCAAAATTACTCTGTCGCCCTGCGCCGAATCCCGCTCCAGGCCCGTTACCGTTACCGGCCGCGTACCCACGGCCCCGGCCGCCAAAAAATAAGACGCGCTGCTCCAGTCGCCTTCCACCTGATAGTTGGCAGCCGTGTAACCGCCCTCAGGCACCGCAAAACGCAAACGCCCCGGCAGGGCCAGCATTCTGAAATCCTTTTCGGCTTCGGCCCAGTTGCCGTCAGCCCGCAGTTCCTCCAGCCGCGCCGCCACCCCAAAATGCCTCATAACCTGCAAGGTCAGCCCCACATACGGCCACGATACGGCCCTGTTGCCGCCCAACATCAGCCTGAGCGGGCGCGTGCCCTGCCGCACAAAAGGCGCGGCCAGCAAAAAGCCTGAAAGGTACTGGCTGGATTCCTCCGCGCTTACGGCCAGCACCCCGCCCGGCAAAAGCCCGCTGGAAAGCCCCGCTGTTTTTATACGCAAAGGCGGGCAGCCCTGCCTGCCCAAATACTCAACTTCAGCGCCCAACAGCCGCAAAGGCTCCACCAGGCCGCCAATAGGGCGCTCGTACATGCGCCCCGCGCCCAGCACCTCAAATTCGCCCTCCCCCGCCGCCAGCAGCGCCGTAAGCAAACGGCAGGAAGTGCCGGATTCGCCCATATCGCACAGCAAAGGCTCATTACCCCCAGCCGGAGCCGCGCCCAGCCCGCGCACCACAAGGGCCTCGCCCTCCTCATGAAAGCCAGCGCCCAAAAGCGCCAGCACCTCCATGGTACGAGCGGTGTCGTCACTGCGCAAAACACCCGTAAGCCACGATTCGCCACGCGCCAAAGCCGCGCACGCCAGAGCCCTGTGCGAAAGCGACTTGCTGCCCGGCGCGTTGATGGTGGTAAGTTGTTGTAGCATAGTGGAATTCGGGAGAGCAGGAGGAAGAGCCTTGTGAGGAAAGGTTCTTCCCCCTCCTCTTTGATTCGCCGCGTCCTGCGGCTCACCCCTTCGGGGCGGCTGCGCTTCGCTACGCCGTTCAATTCCGTTTTCCTGCGGAATTGTCGGGCTATCTTCTCCCCTGTCTCCAAACCTTTTTAATTAGTTGTTATAAGTTACGTTAATAAAAAAATACGATTCATGGTAACAAAACTCTCAAACATTATCCAACCAGCAAGCCCAATTTCAAAGTAATGGCTAACAACCTAGCTTACCGGCACAACCCACCAATATAACCCCTTCGCTGGTCCATGGAGCCGCCGCTCCCTGGTGGGAGAGAGGGGTCCGGGGGGAGGGGGCAACCTCCCCTCCCCCCGGCCGCCGGAGGCATTACCTGCGCGGCGCAAGCCGCAAGCATACTATTTCTTCCGCAACTCTTCCTGCAAGTCGCGCGAGGCCGCGAAAATTTCGGTGTATATGGCGCGCAGGTGCTGGTTTTGCAGGGGGCCGTGGTTGGTCATTTCCAGGCGGTGGAGTATTTCTTCTTCGCGTTCGGGCACATGTATGGCGAGGGCGGCCTGTTTTTTTATTTCGCCCACTTTCAGTATCAATCCGGTGCGCAGGTTGAGCAGCCCCAGCAGTTGCTGGTCCAGGTGGTTAATGGAGGCGCGCAGGGCATCCAGCGCTTCGGGTCCGCTGTTTTGGCTTGAGGGCATACTTAACCTTCCTTGATGTCTTCTTGTATGCGCATGCCGAAGTGCCGCCCGGCGGAATCGAGATGACAGAGCACTTTGCCGCCGGGCTGCAAGGTTGCGACGCTTAAGGGCTGGCCGTTTGAGGCCGTAAGGCGGACGGTTTCTGCATCCTGCAAAAAGATTGTGCCTTCCTGCCCATTGTGGTGGCGGGCTTTGATCATGAGCATGGGGCGCTGTTCTATTTTTATGCGCCCGACTGCGGCAATGCGGCAAAGGCCTTGGGCATCGACAATCAAAACCTCCGCAGCGGGCTGCAATTCTTCAAGGTAGCAGGTGAGGTCGCGCGGGAGCAGGGTGTAGGAATGCACGGCCCCGGCGTTGATGCGGAAGGGACGGGCGGCCACGTATTCATTATGGCCAGTCTCGGCCTGTACCAGAAAGGTGAAGGAGGGGGAGTTGCCCGCCAGCATGCCCTGCCCGTTTTTCAGAATGGAGAGGGTATCGACGCAGACGCGGTGGCCAAGACCCGCCCGGTATACCTCCACAATTTCAGCCTCGGCCAGTTGCAAAGACGGCGGGGTATAGCGCCATTCCCGCACAATTTGCTCAATCTGGCCCAACCCGGCGGCGGAAACCAGCAATAGCGGCACGCCGCGCTCAAGTATGCCGGAGGCGAGCCTGGCCTCGTCAGCGCTGGAGACCTCCAGAGCCAAAATGCCCGTAAAAGGGGTGCCGTGCGCAGGTTTGGGGTCTCTGGCGGCCAGTAAATTTTCCACCGGTATAACCTGCCAGCCGCTCTCAAGCACAACGTTGCGCCCGGCGGCAAGGGCGGCGGCGGCTTTGGCTTCGTCCGCCTTGCCTTGCAGACGCATAAAAACAAAATCACCCGGAGCATACACCGGCGCGCGGCTTAGGGCGGCGGCTTCGGCAGCGTGGGCCGAGGGCACGACAAGCCCGTCCACCCCTGCCTCCAAGGCTCGGGTTATATCATTTTTGGCGTACTCGCGCGCCCAGAAAAAAACTTGCGGCATTATGCACCTTTGTATTTTACGGCATACGGCCCGTAAGGACGCCATAGCGCCCGCCCGCTAAATTTATAGATAATGCGGCGGTTTATCATCAGCCGGGCCGCCGTTTTTGCCAAAGCCGTCCAGGGCGTCAAGGGCTTGGGCCAGTTTGGCGGCCTGCTGCCTTAGGGCGTTTTCCAGGCGGTCCATCTGCTTCTGCTGTTGCAGCAGCGCCTCATTAAGGGCCTCTTGCCTGCGCTCCTGAAAAACCAGATCTTCTTCAAGTCTGGTAATGCGTTCTTCAATATTCATTTAAACCTGGCCCGCCAATTTTAGTATGATTTTATATTCACTCTCGCTCACGGGCTGCACCGAAAGGCGGCTGCCCCGGCGCAAAAGCTCCATACCGGCCAGTTCCGGCACCTCGCGCAGCAAAGACAGGGGCAAGGGCGTTTTGAACTTGGCCCTGAAGGTTACATCCACCACATACCAGCGCGGGTTGTCGTGCGGCGAGGCAGGGTCGAAGTGCCGTGCCTCCATGTCCCATTGCGTGGGGTCGGGGTAAGGCGGGCTGGTTATTTCGGCCAAGCCTGCCACAGCCGGATTGGTGACGGAATGGTAAAACAGCGCCATATCACCCACGCGCATGCTGTTACGCAAAAAATTGCGCGCCTGGTAATTGCGCACCCCGTCCCACATGCTGGTGCCGCCCGGAGAGGCCGCAAGATCGTCAATGGAAAAACACCCTGGTTCGGTTTTAAGCAGCCAGTAACCGGCCATGCTCGCTCCTTAAACTGCAAGAATAATAAAGATACTATTTTTTATTGCCAGGCATGGCAAGGCCCGGGCCGAAAAATAACACGGGTGGAAGGCATGGAGGGTGAAGCCAGATTTATGAGCGCTGGCTTCATCCACTATGTCTTTATACAAGTTCAAGTCTGGTTCCACCCTAATTCTCGGCATTCAGCACCACGGAAAAGGCTTTGAACATCACTATTATTTCCTTGCCGGGCTTGAGGCCGAGTTTGTTTACGCTTTCGTTGGTTACAAGGGCGCAGGCCTTGCTGCCCTCGTAAAGGTCCACCAGCACTTCGGAGGCTATGCTGGAGCTTTTCACTTCGGAGACAAGGCCGGAAAACTTGTTACGCGCGCTGGTTTTGAGGGATTTGTCCGCTTCGGTCAGTATGACCTGCGGCGCTTTTACTGTGGCGGTAATGAGGCCGCCTTTGGCGACCTTCAGGTTTTTGAAGCTTTCTTCGGTAATTACGGCGACGATTTCAAGGCCGGAGAGGGTCTCCAGCCCCACTTCCACCAGCAGGCCGTCTTCTTTGGCACTAATTACTTTGCCCATAAACACGTTTCTGGCGCTGGTTCTCATTTTTACCTCTTTTGTAAGGTATTGCAGCATGACGCGTTTTGAAGTTTCGGACGAAAACCCGCCCAGGCCCAACTGCTCGCGCTCGTTTCGCCCCATAAAGGCCTGCACGGCCTTGAGCGGCACGCCGCCGTTCAAAAGCTCCATACCGCGCGAGTGCCTGAGTATGCGCGGGTTGAGCAAATCTTTGGGCAGCCCGCAGGCGGCGGCCCGCTCGTAAAACTTGCGGCGCAGGTAGCCTTGGTCCACGGCCAGAATACCGCCGCGCAGGCTGTAAAACATGGGGGAGTCTATCAAGGCCGCAATCTCGCGCATTACGTCGGCCGGTAAATGCACGGCACGGGGGTATGCGCCTTGCACCCGCAAGGTTCCGGCAGCGGCGTCAATATCGCTGTTATCGTCAAGGGCCAGCACCTCGCCAAGGCGCAAAGCCCCGTGGCGTATAAGCAAAAAAGCCAGCCAGATACGCCCGCGCGAGCGTTTTTGGGCTGGGGAGCGGGCGGCGGCTAACCACTCGGCAAAGCTGCCCGTGGCCTGCCTAAGCTGCTCGGCGCTGAGGCAACGCGCGGCATCGCCCTGGCCTTCCAGGTCCGCCAGGCTCTCGCCAGAGGGTTTGCCCAGGCGCATAAGCTTTTTTTCCACAGTGCGCAGCAAAAGCCGCAACTCGCTCTCGTCGGCCTCATTTATAAACGAAGCAATATTCTTACCCATGGCATTACCGTATTCCGTAAACAACAATATCCGACAATAACCGATAAAAAGGCCGACACGCCATAACATTTTAAAAAGTCACGCATGTTGCGGCAAGCGTGACAAGTTTGCCATTAAAACTGAAAGGATGTAGCAAATTATGATGCTATTATTAGCATAATTCATTCAATTGCCAAGCACTTAAATTCAAGGGAAGAAACATGAAAAAAGTATTGCTGCCCAGTCTGGTTCTGGCTTTTTATCTGGCCGTGTCTTTGCCGGCGCAGGCCGCTGAAATTACCGTGTCGGCCGCTGCCAGCCTGACCAACGCCTTTACGGAGGTGAAAGAGGCTTTTGAAAAAAACAACCCCGGCGCCAAGGTTGTAACCAACTTTGCCGCCTCCAACCCCCTGCTTAAACAGATTGAAACCGGAGCGCCGGTTGACGTTTTTGCCGCCGCCGATCAGGCCACCATGGATAAAGCCGCCGCGCAGAATTTCCTGCTGCAAGGCAGCCGCAAAAATTTCGCGGCCAACGCGCTGGTGCTGGTTGCGCCCGCCGCCGGCGATATGAGCCTTAAAAAGGTGGAAGACCTCGCCCAGGCCAAGTATGACAAAATCGCCATAGGCAACCCCGATTCCGTGCCTGCCGGGCGCTATGCCAAAGAAGTGCTGCAAATGAAAAATTTGTGGAACGTCATGCAGCCCAAACTAATTATGGGCGAAAGCGTGCGCCAGGTGCTTGATTACGTCTCGCGCGGCGAAGTGCGGGCCGGTTTTGTTTACGCCACCGACGCCAAACAGGCTGGCGGAAAAATAAAAACGGTGGAAACTTTGCAAGGCAAAACCCCCGTGCTCTACCCCATAGCCGTGCTGGAAGGCTCCAAAAACAAAAAGGAAGCCCAAAAGTTTGTGGACTTCGTACTCAGCCCCGCTGGACAGGATATTTTGGCAAAATACGGCTTCAGCAAGCCTTAGGTTGTGCCGACATTCAGAGTGATTTTGTTCTCTGGCAAGGAAGCAAGGCTTTGAACCGAAAGAGTATACTCTTACGGTATTCGACTGAGGGGCAAAGCCTTGCTGACGCAGACAGAGGAAAAAAGCGCCTGAATGTCGACACAAGCCAGAAGCCCGCTTCCTCCTTTGCCAGAGAAAGGCGCGTGCGTAATTGACCCCCCGCAAGTTTTGTAAAAAATTGCGGGGTCAACTATTTTAGGCTACCGCGCGGCACTAGGGGTAGTCTCTCCTGATTAACCGCACCCCCGGCCAGCGCCAGTTTTAAAACGGATCTTTTCTTACTCCCCCATGTAACATAATAAGTTGATGCTTTTCGGGTTAAAGGTTATTACAAAAAAACTTGCGCCAATGCGACACGATAGAAGTAATTGCTAAACCTTTTTCTACTAAAGTCGCGGGGTCAAGGGGGTTCACACCCCCTTGCGGGCCTGGGCAGCGCCCAGATCTCATAAATCTGGCTTCATCCTCTATGCCTTTCCCAGCGCAAGGGTATGGTAAGTGCTATAGCGGTCTCATTTTGCCGTCAAATGCGGTTGACCCCGCGATTTTAATTTTTATTATCCGTGCAAAAAATATGAAACGTTTTCTGTTTATTTCCCTGATAGTTATTTTGTGTCTTGGCGTACTGGGCGCTATAAGCGGCGCCGGGCTTGTATTTTGGGCCTCGCGCGACTTGCCCAGCTACACGCAGGTTTCAGACTACCGGCCCTTGCAGGTAACAACGGTATACGCCAAAGACGGCAGCGTCATAGGCTATTTTTACGATGAAAAGCGCTTTCTGGTTAACCTGGCCGAAATGCCTCCGCTCTTACCCAAGGCCTTTTTGGCGGCTGAAGACGCCAGCTTTTACGAGCATGACGGCATCAACCCCAAGGCCATCATACGCGCCTTTGTAAAAAACCTGCGCGCGGGCCAGACGGTTGAGGGCGGCAGCACCATAACCCAGCAGCTTGTGAAGCGCCTTTTGCTTACATCCGAGCGCAGCTACATGCGCAAGCTCAAAGAGGCAATTCTGGCCTATCGCCTTGAGCGCTACCTCAGCAAAGACGATATCCTGAACATGTACCTGAACCAGATTTTCTTCGGGCACAGTTCGTATGGGGTTGAGGCAGCCGCGCGTACCTACTTTGGCAAGCACGTGGGCGAGCTTACACTGGCGGAATGCGCTGTGCTGGCGGCATTGCCGCAGGCGCCCTCGCGCACCAACCCCTATGCCGACCCGCAGGCCACCAAAGAGCGGCAGCGTTATGTGCTGCGCCGCATGCTGGCTGAAGAATTCATCACGCCGGAACAGCACGACGAGGCCGTAAACGCGCCGCTGGTGTACCGCAGCATGCCCGACCCCTCGTGGAAGCTGGGGGCGTGGTATCTGGAAGAAGTAAGGCGCAGCCTGATCAGCTTTTTACAAGAGCAAAACGTGCTGGACCTGGATTTGCCGCTGGAGCGCTACGGACGCGACGCCTTGTATAACTCCGGCCTGCATATCTATACATCCATGGATCCGGTGCATCAGAAAGCGGCTGAAATAGCCCTGCGCAAAGGCTTGCTGGAGACCAGCAAGCGCCATGGCTGTCTTGGCCCCATTGAAAAAATTCCGGCCGACAAGTTTGACGAGTTTCTGGAAAAAAACGTGTTCGTGCCGCAAGATCTGGATAACGCCGGCTGGGTGAAAGCCTTGGTTACAAAGGTAAACGCCAAGGAAGCGCAGGTGCGCATGGGTTCTTTTACCGGCATAATAAGCGCCGATAAAATGGCCTGGTGCCGCGTGCCCAACACCGCGCTGGACGCGGCGGAGCCGGGCCAGACCCTTACGCCCAACCAGGCGCTGAACGTTGGCGACATAGTGTGGGTTTCCGCCGTTGGGGCCAAAGGCGAGGCCAACCCTGTGGGTTTTCCGGCCTCTGATGAAATTCCGGCCTACAATTCCGATGCCGTTACTTTTGGCAAGCCCATTATGCTTAGTCTGGAGCATTACCCGGCCGTAAGCGGAGCCATAATCTCGCAGGAGGTGGATGCCGGCAACGTGCTGGCCCTTGCTGGCGGCTACGAATACTCGGTAAACGACCAATACAACCGCGCCACGCAGGCCAGCCGCCAGCCCGGCTCGGCCTTCAAGCCCGTGGTGTATTCCGCCGCGCTGGATAACGGCTTTACCGCCGCCAGCCTGATTGAAGACGCTCCTTTTATCAGCGACAGAGGCACGGATGACAACCTCTCGCAGTGGCGGCCCTCCAACTTTGACGGAGTGTTCTACGGCCCCATAATGCTGCGCACGGCTCTGGCCAAATCGCGCAACCTCTGCACCATCAGGCTGGCCCATACCCTTGGCGTGCAGCCTATTATAGACAGGGCCAAGGCGCTGGGCATAGAAGGGCAGATTCCGCAAGACCTTTCCATAAGCCTGGGCTCCTACGCCTTAACGCCCATGACGCTTAACGAAGTGTACACCGCCTTTGCCGGTAACGGGCAGCGCGTGCGCCCGCGCATGATTCAGCGCATTACCGACAGTTGGGGCCACAACATAGTTACCTTCGCGCCGGAAAAAATAGACGCCGTAAGCCCGCAAAACGCCTATGTAATGGCCAGCATGCTCAAAGAGGTTATTACAGGCGGCACCGCGCACAGAGCCAAGCACCTTACCCGCACTTTGGCAGGTAAAACCGGCACTACCAACGAAGAGCGCGACGCCTGGTTTGTGGGTTTCTCGCCTTTTCTGGTAACCACGGTTTACGCTGGTTACGACACGCCAAAGCCCATGGGCAAAAACGAAACCGGCTCGCGTGTGGCCGTGCCCATTTTTGCCAGTTACCGGCAGGAAGTGGAACTGCTTTACCCTGAAGCCGATTTCACCATGCCGCCCGGCGTGCGCATGCTCAGCATAGATGCCGATAACGGCTACCTGGCAGGGCTTACCTCTGAGCGCGTGGTGGAAGTGCCCTTTATAACAGGCACCGAGCCCACGGCCGTTTCCGGCGCGCCGCGCAAACGCGGCGACGATGACGTGCGCGGCGCTGAAGAGCTGTTTCAGCAATAATTTATGTAAACAATCCCCTTGGAGGAAAATATGTCCAGTTTAAATAAGGTAATGCTCATAGGCCGACTTGGAAAAGACCCTGAAATACGCTACGCCGCCAACGGAATGCCCATTGCCAACATGCGCATAGCCACGGATGAATCATATACCGACCGTGACGGAAACAAGGTGGAAAAAACCGAATGGCACTCCGTGGTCGTGTTTCAGCGCCAGGCTGAAAACTGCAAAACCTACCTGACCAAAGGGAGCCTGGTGTTTGTTGAGGGCAGCCTGCAAACCCGCAAATGGCAGGATCAGCAGGGCCAGGACCGCTACAGCACCGAAATAAAAGCCCAGCGCATACAGTTTTTGGACCGTAAAGGCGCTGCCGGGGCAGCCGGAGCAGGCGCGCCCATGGGCGCGGAAGATCCGGGCTACGGCGGTTACGGCGGCGGCTATGGCGGCAGCGCTCCGGCTAACACCGGTGGGCAACAACGCCAGAATAACCGCCCGCAGAACAACAATTACCAAAACGAAGACCTGGGCCCGGCTTTCCCGTCTGAAGCCAGCGGCATGGATGACGTGCCGTTCTAGCCTATACTGTAAGACATAGTGAATATAACTATCTGATAATATTTATAACTTATACAAGTCAACGCCGGTCCGCGCAAACGGGCCGGCGTTCAACTTCACACGGTGGAAAAATGCGTTTGCTAGTACTAAGTGGATTTTTTTTAACTGTTTTTCTGCTGGCGGCAACTTGGCTGGGGGCTAAAGAAGCCAGAGCCGGAGCCATTGTTTATGACGAAATGGGACGCCTGATGGACCCGGAAGAGGCCTTTTACATAAACAACCCCCCTCCTCCGGGCCAGAAGCGCGCGCCCATACCGGAGGCCGACGCTTACGACCATATGGGCTTTACACCGCTTATTAAGGCTATATCCGCCCGCGATAAGGCCGAAATGGGCCGCCTGTTGGACCGTAAGGCCAACCCCAACATACTCAGTGCCGGAGGCCATACGGCGTTGGAGTATGCCGCCAAATCCGACGATGTGGAGATAGCCGCCCTGCTTCTAAAACGTGGGGCCAAGGCCGAAATGGGTTATCCGCTAAAGTACGCCAAAAGCCCTGAAATGAGCGCCCTGTTAAAAAAACACGGGGCAGTGGCAAGCGAGCCGCCCCAAAAAAGAACTATCCAACTTTTCTTTGAAGAAGAGGCGGACGTACTTAAAGATATTCTGGCCGAAGAAGAAAAGAGCGGCAAAATGAACCCCTCCATTCCCGTGGCCGTGGTGCTGGGGCGCTCGCCGGAAGAGATTGCAAAGTTGCTTGAGCAAGGCTCTGACATTAACGAAGAGCACCCCACCTTCCGCACTGCTTTGGATCAGGCGATATTTCAGGGCCATAGCGCGGAATATTTCGCTTTCCTGCTCAAATCCGGGGCCGACCCCAACCGGTATTACGGTTACTACGGCTGGCCGCTGTATGAAGCAGTGGACGCGGAGCGGACGGATCTGGTGGATCTGCTGCTGGCCTCCGGAGCCAGGCTGAAGCAACGCCCGGCCAAAATCGAGGGAAGACACCTCATTGACGGGCACAGAAGAGCCCTGCTCTACCTGGCTGTGGACAAAGGGAACGTGGCCATTGCCAAAAGTCTGCTGGCAGCCGGAGCCGACCCCAACGAAATCGTTATGATGGAAGGAGAAGAGAGTCAGCGCAGAGAAGACCCGCCGCTGCTGCGGGCCGTATTCTACAACACCCGCTCGCCGGAGATGGTGCGCCTGCTGCTGCATGCCGGGGCCGACCCCAAAGCCAAAGACGCCGCCGGGCGCAACGCCCTGGCCATACTGAAATGGAATGACAATAACCTCCCCATTGCTCTGGCCCTGCTGGAAGGCGGAGTTTCCGGCACTGATTCATCCATTGTGAAGGAACATGACGAAACCCTCATACATTGGGCTTTGGCGCTGAACAGCCAGGAGCTTTACCTGGCCGCGCGCAAAGCTAAAGTGCCTGTTACCGAGCGCGACCGCGACATGAACACCCCCTTGCTGCAAGCCGTGCGCCAGGGCAACGTCTGGTTTGTGCGGGCGCTGCTTGAAGCCGGAGCGCCGGTAAACAAAAGCGCCACCTACCCCGGCCAGCGTTACGCCGACTATGAGCGCAGCTACAAAGCCACCGACGACCTTCTGGCCTGCGCCGTGCAATCCGGCAACCTTGAAGTGGTGCAAATTCTGCTGAAAGCCCGTGTAGATATTAACACCAAGGCCAATATTTACGATCAGGGCACGGCCCTGCACATAGCGGTGGAAAAAAAGCGGCCGGACCTGGTAGCCGCCTTGCTGAACGCGGGCGCGAAAACGGAAGTGACAGACCGCTACAACCGCACGCCCCTGCACTACGCGGCTGGCGAAGATAACGCGGAAGTGGTAACCCTGCTGCTTAAAGCCGGGGCCAGCCCAAAAGCCAAGGATAAAGACGGGATAACCCCGCTGGAAACAGCGCGGCAGCACGGCAGCGGGACGGAGATAATCCGGCTGCTGCAGCAGGCAAAATAGCGCCTGCCGGCTTTTCCGCCGCGCATATGTGCCGCCTTAACGCAGGTTGCGCAAAATGCCAGGCGCCCCATGCGTAAAAAACGTGGGGCGCCTGCCTTAAGCCCACCCGCTTTAACAACGGCCTTCAACCTGCATAAAAAACTATTTCATCGTCTGTATCATATCATCCACAACTTTGCACAACGGGTCAAAACTGGAAGGCGGGTTATTGGGGTACATGGCGTCCGCAAAGCCGGTTGCAGCCAGGGCCGAAACAAACGGCCGCCCATGCCCGCATTGCAAAAGCCGCATATTCATACGGCGGCTCATGTGCTTTCGCTCGCGTTGCTCAACCCATAATCCGGCGTTTGAGCCAACTTCACTTTAAAACCGGCACTCCAAAACCAGCAAAAAATAATCGTTTAAGACAAAAACTCTAGAAAAATTCTTGATTTTACACTGTAAAACTGCCAGATAAAAGCCTATATAGTTAAATTTGGAATAACAAAACGCGGTTTTACGGCTTTAGGGCCGATATATGCAATGAGTTGCCAATGCTTACCAGATACATGACCGTATTTTCAGCCCTGCAACGGCTTTTTGCCGTGCTGTTGCTTGCCTGCCTGCTGCCCGCGCAGGCGCAGGCCGCCACCCAGCAGGAAAACCTGCACAGCGCCATAAAAGAGTTTGAAGCCATGATGGCCGACAAAAACAAAGGCATGTGGCGCGATACTTGGGAAAAGCTGGAAAAACGCTTCGCAACCGTGCAAGGCCAAGGGCAGGATTTTGCGCCCGAAGCCTTTTTTTACCGTGCCAGAAGTTTGGAAGAGCTGGCCGACCGCTCCAAAAGCAAAAGCGATTACAGCGCGGCCTCAAAGCTGTATGCCGAGTTTACGGACAAGTACAGCCGCCACGCTTTGGCCGACAACGCCGCCTTTAACCAGGCCATGATGCTGTCCGGCCCGCTACAAAACAAAACCGAAGCCCTCAGGGTGCTGGACAGGCTCATACTGCTGTACCCCGATAGCGATATCCTGCCGGAGGCCCTTGCCCTGCGCGAGCGCTTGCAGCCTACCTCCGCCCCAAGCCGCCAAAATTCCGGCTCAAGCGCCGCAAGCCGCGGCAATACCCCCCAAGGCAGACCGGCAGCCGAAGGCCTGCAAACGCAAAAAACCTTGTATGAAAACGCCGCCGCCCAGTGGCGCACGTTGCTTTCCAACAAAGATAAAGCCAAGCTGCGCGACAACTGGCTTAACCTTGAGGCCGATTTTAAAACCGCGCGCGACGCCGCCCCGCAGGGGCCAGACGCGCACAAGGCCGCTTACCAGGTGGCGCGCTGCCGCGAGGAGCTGGCCGAGCGTTCCATGCGCCGTGAGGATTGGGCTCTGGCCGCCGAGTACTTTGCCGAGGCCGCCAAGGCCTACCCCACAAGCTCGCTGGCTGACGACTCTCTTTACGCCCAGGCTGAAGTTTTAATACGCCAGCTAAGCGAGCGTAACGAGGGCAGGCAAATAGCCGCCGAGCTTGTAAAGCGCTACCCCAACGGTGACATGAAGGCAAAAGCGGAAAAACTGCTTAAAGATTTTCCGGCCAGCCAGACAGCAACCGGCACACCCGCAAGATCGGCCGCGCCTGTGGAGCGCCAGAGCGCTACAGCTGCCAAAATAGAAGGCAGCAGCGGCAGCCGCTCCATCAAAGCCCCTGCCTCAGGCGCAATCTTGCGTTATATGGAGTGGTCCGGCGACAGCGAAAAGGCCACCTTGGTGCTGGAATTGGCCGGGCGGGCCAAATACCGGCGTTTAACCCTGCCAGCCAACGCCGCCTCCAAAACTACCCTGAGCGCCCGCATAGAGCTTGCGGGCACGGACATGGCGCGGAATCTGCGCCAAAGCGTCATGCTTACCGGCCTGCCCGTCGCCTCCATAAACCTGAGCAGGCAAAGCGGCGGCAGCCTGCGGGCGGATCTGGATTTAACCAACGCCCGCTCCTATAAGGTAACGGTGCTAGATAACCCCTACCGGCTAAAAATAGACATAAGCGCCAATACGGTGCTGCCGGGGGCTGAAGACCTGCAAAAGCCAGCGCCGCATTCCGCGCAGGGCGCAAGCAACGGCAATATTGCCGAGCATCTGGGTCTGGACATTAAAACAGTGGTAATAGACGCCGGGCATGGCGGCAAAGACCCCGGCGCGGTGGGCAACCGCCTGCGCGAATCGTCCATTACCCTCGACCTGGCCAAGCGCCTTGGGGCGCAACTGGGCAAGCAGGGCTTCAACGTTATTTACACGCGCGAGACCGACCGCTATGTGGCCCTGGAAAACCGCACCAGCCATGCCAACAGCAAAAGGGCGGACATTTTCATATCCATACACGTAAACGCCAGCACCAATAAAAGCCTGAGCGGGCTGGAAACCTACTACCTGGACGTGGCCCGCTCCGACGCCGCCTCTGTGGTGGCCGCGCGTGAAAACGCCGTAAACGTCAACGCCACCAGCGATTTGCAGTTCATACTCAGCGACCTTACACGAAATGTGAAAAAAGAAGAATCTCTGGCTGTATCAAGGCTGGTACACAAGGCCGCGCTCAAACAACTTGGTCAGTCCGGCTTTAAAATGCGCGACAACGGCGTGCGTTCCGCGCCTTTTCATGTGCTTATGGGCGCGCGCATGCCGGCATTTCTTATAGAAGTGGGCTATATCTCCAACTCCTCCGATGCCGCCCGCCTGAGTAACGCCAAATACATACAGAACATGGCCGAAGGCATTTGCGACGGCATTGTGGCCTACCGCAAGCAAATTAACGCCATGACGGCGCGTTAGGCCCATGGATTACGCTCCGGATCTGGCCCAGGCCATGCTAAAGCCGCTGCTGCGCCTCTTGCTTTCCATGTCCATAGGCATACTCATTGCCAATATTCTGGAGGCACTGCGCTGGGACCGCTTCATGGCCCGGCTGGCCGCCCCGCTGATTAGCCTTGCCCATATGGGGCAAGCGGCCTCGGCCTCTTTCGTGCTGGCCTTTTTTTCCGGCTACTCCGCCTCTACCCTGCTGAGTAACGCCTACAGCAAAGGCGAGATCAGCAAAAAAGAGCTGGTACTGGCCAATATTTTCAACAGCACGCCCTCATACGTCGTTCACCTGCCGGGCCTTACGGCTCTGGCCGCCTCCATGCTGGGCCGCTACGGGCTTATCTACATAGCCCTTGGCCTGGCCTCCGCCCTGTTGCGTACCTGCGGCACCGCGCTGGCCGCGCGTATTTTGCTGCCCGCCCCCGCGCCCTGCAAAAACGCCTGCCTGCCCGCGCACTCTGCCAAAAAGCCGCGGGAAATAGCGGCCGATGTGCTGCGCGGCTTTAAAAAGCGCCTCATCAAAGTGCTTACCTTCACCATACCCATATACATACTCTTTTTTCTCATACAGAATCTGGGCGGCTTCGACGCCGTGCAACGCTTTTTGGGCGAGCACGTTTCCGTCTTGTCCTTTCTGCGCCCCGAAGCCCTTGGCGTGGTGGCCCTAAGCCTCACCGCCGAAGGCGCGGCCTCCATGTCCGCCGCATCGGCCCTCTTCGCCTCCGGCGGCCTCAGCGGCCCCGATATTGTAGCCGCCCTGCTGGTTGGCAACATCCTCTCCAGCCCCGTGCGCGCCTTCCGCCACCAACTGCCCGTATACGCCGGCTACTACCAGCCCAAACTGGCCTTCCTGCTGGTACTCTGCAACCAGACCCTGCGCTGCCTGAGCATGGTAGTAATGCTTGGGTTGTATTTGTATTTTGTGTTGTAGGGAGAAAAATAAAAATCAGATCGGATGAAGCCAGATTTATGAGATCCGGGGCGCGAAAGAGCATCGCCAACAAGTACTGCTTGCCTTATGCTTATCGGTGCTAAATTGTTGTGCTTTGTCAAAACGAGCCACACCGTACCCCGCAAGGTGTAGCTCGCATCGCAAAAGCACAACAGTTTTTGACTGGCGAATTATATAGCTGGCAGGGCTGTTGGGGTGCTATTTCGAACCCCTTGACCCGCATAAGTTAGTCCGCAGGGTGTGCTTAATTAAAGCGTGTTACAGTTAATTACACAAACTGTCCGAATGTCGGGTATAACTTAGTCCTCGAAACCCTTGACCCCGCAATTCTAACAAAACAATTGCAGGGTCAAGGGAGCTCAGCTCCCTTGCGGGTCTGGGCAGCGCCCAGATCTCACAAATCTGGCTTCATCCTCATCTGCCTTTACGCCTTCCCCTTCCCAGCCTGGGCCTGAATGGCGGTTATGGCCACGGTGTTTATTATATCTTCCACTGTCGCGCCGCGCGAGAGGTCGTTTACGGGTTTGTTCAGGCCTTGCAGCACCGGCCCTATGGCTATGGCGTCGGCGGCGCGTTGCACGGCTTTGTAGGTGTTGTTGCCGGTATTGAGGTCGGGGAAGATGAACACGGTGGCTTTGCCGGCCACGGGGTTATCGGGCATTTTGGTAGCGGCCACGGTGGGGTCTATGGCGGCGTCGTATTGCAGCGGGCCTTCCAGCAGCAGTTGCGGGGCTTGGGCCTTGGCCAGGGCTGTTGCCTCCTTAACCTTATCGACGTCTTCGCCTTTGCCGGAAGCGCCGGTGGAGTAGGAGAGCATGGCCACGCGCGGCTCAATGCCGAACACGGCGGCGGTTTCCGCCGAATGTATGGCTATGCTGGCAAGCTCCTGCGGGTTGGGGTTGGGCACCACGGCGCAGTCGCCAAAAACCAGCACGCGGTCTTTAAGGCACATGAAGAAGACGGAAGACACGGTGGCGCCCTGCACCTTGGTGCGAATAATCTCGAAGGCGGGGCGTATGGTGTGGGCTGTGGTGTTTATGGCGCCTGAGACCATGCCGTCGGCGTCGCCCTTTTGCACCATCATGGTGCCGAAGTAGGTTGGGTCGAGCATAAGGTCGCGGGCCTGCTCCATGCTTATGCCCTTGTGTTTGCGCATTTCGTAATACTCGGCAACATAGGCGTCAAATTTTGGCGCGCGCTCGGGGCTGATTATGGTGGCGCTGCTTAAATCCAGCCCGAGGTTGCGGGCGTCCAGCGCGATTTTGTCGGGGTTGCCTAGGATGATCAGATCGGCCACGTTGCGGCGCAGCAGGGCGTCGGAGGCTTGCAGAATGCGCTCGTCCTGCCCTTCGGGCAGCACTATGCGCATTTTTTTGCGCTTGGCCTTTTCCAGCAGGTTGTATTCAAACATTTGCGGGGTTATTTTGGAAGATTTGCGGTTAACCACGCGGCGGGCTATGGCTTCGCCATCCACATGGCGCTCGAAGTGGCCTATGCCGGTGTTTATTTTGCGCAAATCGCCAGGCTCTATTTTGCCGTAAAGCTGGGTTATAACCTGCATGGTCTGAAAGGTGTGCCCATCCGCCGCTATAATGGGCACGGGCGTGCCAACCCAGTTGGACAGCATGCGCTGTATGCTGTGGTGCAGCTCCAGCCCGCCGGTAAGCACAATGCCGGCAACGTCGGGAAAGGCAGGCGACATGCACGAGCTAAGGCTTGCCAGCACTATATCCTCGCGGTCGCCGGGGGTGATGACGAGGCTGTCTGGCGTGAGGTATTCCAAAAAGTTGCCCACCTGCATGGCGGCCACCAGATAGCGGCTTACAAGGTTATCCAGCCGCTTTTCGCCATAGAGCACGCGCCCGTTAAGCCACTTGCGCACATCGGCCATGGTGGGGCGGCCCAGCAGGGGCTCTTCGGGCAGCACATAGGTAAGCAGCCGGTTGGCGGATTTGTGGGTGACGAGATTTTCCTTGATATAATCGGATTCGGCCTTGTACAAAGCCGAGCGGTTAATCAGGCAGGCCACCAGATCCAGCCCTTTTTCATCCATCAGGTCAAGGGTGGCCTGGGTGGTCTCAAGAATATCGTCGGCGGTTTTATCCACGGCGTTGGCTACCAGCACCACGGGGCAGCCCAGGTTGGCGGCTATTTCAGTATTCAGGTCAAACTCAAAGGCCGGATCTTTACCTGTAAAATCGGTGCCTTCACACAGTATGAAATCGTAATTTTCCTCAAGTTTCTTGAACTTGTTGAAAATAGTTTCCAGCAAATAGGCGCGCTGGCCGCGGTTTATTATTTCGCGCGCCACGTCCAGAGTGTAGGCATAGGTGTCTTCATAGGGAATATTCAGGCCGAAATGCTCAAGAATAAGGTTAATGTCATGGTCGCGGCTTTTGGGGTCCAGCGGCAGGTTGATGATGGGCCGGAAAATAGCCACCTTGCGCAAGCTTTTGAGCAATAGCTGCATCATGCCCAGAATAATGGCGGATTTGCCGCTTTTGCTCTCTGATGCCGTAATATATATGTTATTTGCCATAAAATATATCCTGTACTATGTCGGGTTATATGTAAAAGCCCCTGCCACGCGCAACGGGCCAGCCATGGGAAGTGTACGCAATAAAAGATACAATGGAAAGTATTAAAGACATAAAGGCTGAAGCCATATTTATGCGCGCCAAACGCCGCTACACCCGCAAGTGTAGCTCGTAGCGTACAAGCACAACAACTTTTGGCAAGAAAGTTATGCAGGGGCAGGACTGTTGGAGTGCTAATTTTTAACCCCCCTTGACCCCGCAACTTTAAATAGAAAGGAACGGGTTGACCGCAATCTGAGCGGTTAGCCTTTATAGGCATATCCACCCCAAAATACCGGCACGGGTTGCCCGTATTTTTTGGCGTTTATCAAAAACGTCCACTTGTGCATATCAAGCTATTTGATTAAGGTTTCTCGATCTGCCTTTACGGCGGCACTGTACAACAACTCCTTGTCCAAAAAGATTATATACGGAATGTTTTATTTATACAGGCAGCTTTTTTCTGTTTTACCGCGCAGCCTCGCGCTGGCGGCGGCCATTGCCGTGCTTTGCCTGCCGTGCGGCCGGTCCGCCATGGCGGCCGAAAACAAACCTGTTACGCGCCTGCCCGCGTATGTGGTTGTGCTGCCCTCGGAAACGCGCGACAACTATATTCTTACCCAACTGTTTTACGCGGCCTTTGATGCGGACGACATAGAACTGGTGCAGCAGGTGGTGCGGCAGGGGCTGCTATCCGCCCCCAAGGATTTTCCGCTTGTCATGGCCCTTACGCTGGAACTCTTGAAAAAACCTGATTCCCGCCTGTTCATGCTGCTTTCGCCCATTTCAGCGCATATAGCCAACCCTGGCAAACCTGCCGATATATCCGCCATGGCGCACATGGCCAACCTGCTGAGCGGGCGTATTTTGCCCGGCGGCGCGCGTCTGGACGCCCACCCAGAGCTTTTGGAGGCGCGCGACAGGCAGCTTTTGCGCACGCGCATACGCTTTTACACGGAAGACGAGCAGCCGCAGGCCGTGCAGGATGAAGAGCAGAGCCCGGAACCAGCGCAGCCTGAAACCGGCGCGGATAAAGAATCTCTGGTTTTTGAGCGTAAAGCCGCGCAAACGCAGGACGAGCCGCCCGCCTCCACCCTTACATGGTCGCGCGCGCTCTTGCCCGGCCAACGTATAATAAGCACCGCCTCGGACGCGCATATGGAAGACGGCTCCACCTGGGGCGAAGTGCGCATAATTACTTATGACATGCCTGTAGCGCACACGCAGAGCGCATTTTTCGCGGTGCGCGACGGCATAATAACCTTTGCGCAGCCGCGCGGCTTGACCGAGGCCGATTTTTACGCCGATGAAAAAACGCGGGTTCATTACCTGAAAGAATTTGAAGAAGAAATGCATGTGGTGCGGCCGGACGGCAGCGTGCCCCAGCCCTGCCGGATGGAAATTCAAACCACGCCCATGGACGACAACTGGCCGCCGGAACTTGGCGTGCTTCTGCAACAGACCAACCCCGGCCTGGCGCACAGCAACTTTTTATGCCGCGCCCAATGCCGCCTGACCTATACCTGGGATGGCGAGGAATACGCGATTACGGGCAAGTACTGCGCGGGGGACGGCCAGTGGGGCGTTTGGCCTTACAGCCCTGAACGTTACGAAGAAATAACCGGCAGGAGCGCGGCCGGGCCGAGCGGCCGGTAGCGCTAAATACCGCAGGAACTGTCATGACTGATTATGCCATACCGGTTACGGCAACCGGCATACTTCTCACCCTGTTCTTTTTCTGGAGGCTGCAACGCTGGCTGGGCTGGCACGGCTGGTTTGCTGCCGCCCTTCCCCCCACCCTTGCGCTGGCCTGCTGGCCGCCACTTTTAGCTTTGCTGGCCCAGTATACGGCGGTTGCAGATTTTATCACCCTTGCGGGCAACCTGTGGCTTGCGCTGGTCTGTTTCAATTTTGCCCTTTTCATGTGTCTGGGCCTGCTGCGGGCCATAGTGTGGCTTTATTACCGCATACTGGAAGGCAAGGGGTACGATTTTCTGCCGCCTGCAAGCGGGGTGCCGCTTACTTTCGTTCTGCTCCTTTGCCTTATGGGCTACAGCGCCTTCGAGGCGCACAACATCCGCGTGGTAAACCTTGGCATACAGACTGACAAACTGCCCAAAGGCGTAAACAGCGTACGGGTGGTCTTTATAAGCGACTTGCATCTGGACAGATTCACCGGCGAGTCCGCCGTGCGCCGCGTAGTGGACCTTATAAAGGCGCAAAACGCCGATCTGCTGCTTTTTGGCGGCGACATTGTCGGGGCCGGCATGAGCGCCCGCCAGCGTGAGGCCTACATGCTTTCTACCGCCATGCCCGCTTATGGCAGCCTTGGCGTGTTGGGCAACCACGAGGCGCTGTTCGAGCACCGTAAAAACGCCATCCCTTTTTTGGAAAAATCTTGGATTCACGTCATGCGCGGCGAGGCGCTGGCCGTTGGCGGCATATCCATGGTAGGGGTGGACGACCCCAAAGTGGCCGAGGTGCAGGGCAGCACCGTGCACGACCCCATGCTCATTCTGGAGCGCATGCCAGCCAACCGCTTTACCTTGCTCATGAAGCACCGTCCCGATGTGCAGCCTGAAAGCATAGGTCTTTTCGACTTGCAGCTTGCCGGGCACACTCACGGCGGGCAAATCTGGCCCTTAAAATACGTACTGGAATATATCCACGGCCAGCCTATAGGAAAACTGACCAGAATTGAAAATGAAAACGGCGGGGGCTGGTATTACGCCAGCAACGGCATTGGCTATTGGCGCCTGCCCCTGCGGCTTTTTACGCCACCCGAAATTGTGGTGATAGATTTGGTACGCTGATGGGCGCCTAAAACAGCTTACACCCACGCTAACACGGCAATAGCAACATGTTTGCCCAATGCGTGAGGCAGAGCAGAGCCTGAGGCCTGACCGGATCAGGCCCTGCCGGAATACGCCGGACGCGCGGGCTTAATAAAAAGCCTTGACCAAGACGCGCCAAGCGTGTAAAGGCATCTTTCTTATGGCGGATGTAGCTCAGTTGGCAGAGCACCAGGTTGTGGCCCTGGGTGTCGTGAGTTCGAGCCTCATCATTCGCCCCATTTTTCGCAAAAAGGCCGGATTTATCCGGCCTTTTTATATTTTGGAAAAGCATTTTAGAATACATCAGATGGAATATTGATTCGGTTTAAAATTTGTATACAATGCCGCCCGATGCGCCCCAGACTCCGGTTTTATCCACCATGGGGCTGTCTTTAACTTCTTTGGCCAGCCACATATAGTTGCCGTGCGCCTCTGCGGTAATATGGCTGGTGATTGCCAACGTGAACCCCGCCCTGACAAAATAGTTGATGCCGCTGTCCGCGTCGTAAGACGCGAGACCGCTTTTATACGCTTCTTTATCCGTCACGCCGAAGTAGTAATCGTTATGCTTGGCGCTTTGCCAGATCACCCCGGCTGAGGGAATAAACATGAGCCGCTCCGCAAGCTTTAGCGGGTAAGCATAGGTGCCGGTGGCCACTACGCTATGGCTTCTGCCAAGCACATCCGCCGTAACATCGGCTTTAAAAGAGCCTGCCGGGGTATTCAGGCTTGCATCAATGCCCGCGCATAATGTCGATTTCCTGCGGTCCAGCCTGCGCATGGACCAGTTGTCGCTGTTTTTGGGCTCGAACTCCCAAAACAGGTAATCCACCCTGGCGTTTACAGCCAGCAAGTCGCTTTTGAAAATATGCACGCCGGAGGAAGGAAAGCTTATGAACACATATTTGGAATCGAAGCTGGCATACGGCAACGCGAACAATTTACTGTCAATGCCTTTATAAGGCGTTACGCCGCCTCCGCCCGTGAAGCCAAGGCTGAACTCATAGGCCCCGGCTGTAACAACGCCCCCAAAACTTGTCAGCAGCAGCGACAATATGAACAATACTCTAACCATTTATATTTCCTTTATCATTAAAGTTGCAGGCAAGGGTAATTGAGCCCCAGGTACGACAATAAATATAAAAAAACAAATATAACAGGCTAATATTAACAAAAGTTTACATTAAGCAAGACATACTATAACGAGTATATTCACTCTAACTAATTAATATTTTACATTATTTTATATAATTTTTCTTATACACAATCTCAGGTCATTGTAAACCAAATACGTAATTTCATATTATTGTAAGCAAGCTGCCAAATTCAGCGGGTAAAACCCTACCTGGCAAAACGGGTTACACGGCTTCCGGCCTCCGTTACCAAATAAAACTTTAATAAATACAATGTCTCAGCATTTTTGCGGCATACCCGCGCCTTTGCCGCCAGCTTCAAAAAGGCCGTCGCCAGCCTTGGCAGGCATTGCCTTTTCCGGTATGGCGTGCGATAATACCTAGCCTTTGCAAAAAGGGCGCTCACCTTGCACCGCGCCCGGCCATCGCCCGGCAGGGCATACAAACGTTTACGGTAAAATATGTCAAAACAGGAAAACATACGTAACTTCTGCATCATAGCGCACATCGACCACGGCAAATCCACCTTGGCCGACCGCATACTGGAAATAACCGGCCTGGTATCGGACCGCGAAAGACGCGAGCAATATCTGGACCGCATGGATCTGGAGCGCGAGCGCGGCATTACCATTAAAGCCCAAACCGTGCGCATACCCTACAAGGCCAAAGACGGTAAGGACTATATCCTTAACCTCATCGATACCCCCGGCCATGTGGACTTCAACTACGAGGTCTCCCGCTCCCTTGCCGCCTGCGAAGGCGCGCTCCTGGTGGTGGATGCCTCGCAGGGCGTGGAAGCCCAAACCCTGGCCAACGTTTACCTGGCTTTGGAGCATAACCACGAGCTGATTCCAGTACTCAACAAAATAGATTTGCCCAGTTCCGATCCGGCCCGCGTTAAGGAAGAAATAGAGGAAGGCATCGGGCTGGATTGCGCCGAGGCCGTTAATATAAGCGCCAAAACCGGCTTGGGCGTGCCAGACGTTATTGAAGCGGTCATCCGCCGCCTGCCCCCGCCGGAAGGCGACCCAGCCGCGCCCCTCAAAGCGCTTATCTTCGACTCTTGGTACGATGCCTACCAGGGCGTTGTCGTGCTCTTTCGCGTTGTGGACGGCGCCATTAAAAAAGGCGACAAAATACGCCTTATGTCCACGGACGTGGAGTATGAAGTAATCCGCCTGGGCGCCTTCTCGCCAGAAGCCGTGGATATTGCCGGCCTGTCCGCCGGAGAGGTGGGCTTTTTATGCGCCAACATTAAACAGCTTGGCGACGCCAAAGTTGGCGATACCATCACCCTGGCCTCCAACCCTGCGGACAAGCCCGTGCCTGGCTTTAAGGAGGTCAAGCCCATGGTTTTCTGCGGGCTTTACCCCACTGATAACAACGAATACGAGCAACTCAAATTCGCCCTTGAAAAACTCCAGCTCAATGATGCCGCCTTTTCCTATGAGCCGGAAACCTCGCAAGCCCTCGGCTTCGGCTTCCGTTGCGGCTTCTTGGGCCTCCTGCACATGGAAATAATTCAGGAGCGCCTTGAGCGCGAATTTCAGGTGGAGCTCATAGCCACCGCGCCCTCCGTGGTCTATAAGCTGGATACCACCGACGGCCAGACCATTTGGGTGGATAACCCCGCCAAACTCCCCGACCCCGGCCGCATAGTCACCTTTTACGAGCCATATGTGCGCTGCGATATTCACGTGCCGCACGAATACGTTGGCAACATTCTCAAGCTTTGCGAAGAAAAGCGCGGCATCCAGAAAGACATGCGCTACCTTACCAGCAACCGCGTAATCGTTACCTACGAGCTGCCCTTCGCCGAAATAGTTTTTGACTTTTTCGACCGCCTCAAGTCCAACACCAAGGGCTATGCCTCCATGGAATACGAACTCATTGACTACAGGGCCAGCGACCTTGTAAAACTCGATCTGATGATCAACGGCGACCCCGTTGACGCCCTGGCCGTGATCATACACCGCGAAAAGGCCTATCAGCAGGGCCGGGCCATAGCCCTCAAGCTTAAACGCACCATACCCCGGCAGCTCTTTGAAGTAATCATACAGGCCGCCATAGGCAACAAGGTAATAGCCCGCGAACGCAACGCCCCCATGGGCAAAAACGTTACCGCCAAATGCTACGGCGGCGACATTACCCGTAAACGCAAACTGCTGGAAAAACAAAAAGAAGGCAAAAAGCGCATGAAACGCATGGGCAACGTCGAACTGCCCCAAGAAGCCTTCTTGGCCGCGCTTAAAGTGACGGAAGAATAATTTGCATGCGGCTGCGCCGCGTTGGTAAGGCCTCCGGCGGCCGGGGGGAGAGGGCCAGCCCTCTCCCCCCGGACC
>JAVBON010000047.1:0-31732 GCA_031550525.1 Desulfovibrionaceae bacterium | reverse complement strand
TCCTGCGGCTCACCCCTTCGGGGCGCCTCCGCTTCGTTCCGGCGTCCAATTCCGCTTTCCTGCGGAATTGTCGAGCTCTCCCATCCCCATCCTCCTAAACTTTTCAATTAGTTGTTTAAGAGTTGAGGTTAATTGTTTTTGCGCGGGTTTTTATGATTGTTGAAAACCTGCGATATTCACGTTCAAATTTATTTTTTCGAAGCTGCTTGTTTGCTGCGCTAATGCAGGAAGTTTATACAAAACTGACCAGCACAACCTCTACCCCGCGCGCCACTCACCAATATGAACCCTTCGCGCGTCTAGGGGGCCGAAAGAGCATCGCCGCCGCATCATCTAAAAAATCTTACTCGACCTCTCCCTGTAATTCGCGGTAGCGGCGGCGGTCATGTTTGGATTGATAGCCGTCAAGCATTTCGCGCATTATGCGCGGGTTTTCGCCTTTGGCCAGGCAGATTAGTCCGGCCAGTTGCATTTCCATAATGCGTATTTCTTCTTGCGAGTTATGTTTAAGTTTTCCGCACAGGGGCAGGAAGACGAGGTTTGCGAGTATGGCGCCGTAAAAGGTGGTAATGAGGGCCACGGCCATGGATGGCCCGATGTTCGAGGGCTCGCTCATGGTGCGCAGCATTTGCACCAGGCCTATTACAGTGCCGATCATGCCAAGGGCTGGGGCGTAGGAGGCCATGGAGCTGAGCAAATCCACGCCGATGCTGTGCCGGGCGTGGGTATTGTCTATTTCCGCCTCCATAATGGCGCGTATGGCTTCGGGCTCAAGCCCGTCCACTGTAAGTTGCAGGCCTTTGTTCAGGTAGTGGTTGTCTATTTGGGGCAGAATGCGCTCCAGAGCCAGAATGCCCTCGCGCCGGGCCACATAGGCAAAATCCATAAACTGCGCGGAGACAAGCACCGCGGATGGCGCGCGGTTGAGCAGGGTGGTGCGGATAATGGCCCAGGCCTGCAGCATGACTTTAAGGGGGTAATTGGTAAGGGTGGCTCCGAGAGTGCCGCCTATTACTATAAGCAGCGCGGGGCCGTTGACGAAAATGGAGAGGTCTCCGCCCAGGGCAAGGGCCTCGCCCACAAGCACGAAAGAGACGACAAGTCCGATAAGGGTTGCAAAATCCATATGAGTAACTCTGTCAGGTTTGTAATACCGGGCAGAGTACGCAATTAATATTGCCTCGGCCCGAAAATATCCGTTCCCACGCGCACCAGCGTGGCGCCTTCTTGCACCGCAACCTCAAAATCGTGAGACATGCCCATGGAAAGGTGCGGCAATTTTATCCCCAGCCCGGCCTGCAAATCGTCACGTATTTGACGTAGCGCCGCAAAGTAGGGGCGGCTTTCCTCAGCATTTTCGCTATAGGGTGGCAGGCACATCAGCCCCTGGATATCTAAAAGATTAAACTGCTGTAATTGCTTGAAAAAATCTTCAATTTCTTTTATGTCCAAGCCGGATTTGCTTGCTTCCCGCCCCAGGTTTATCTGTATCAGCACCGGTTGTTTGGCAGCAAGTTCCGGATGGTTTTCCGCCAAGGCCGCCTGCTTTTCAAGTATTTTCTGCAAGTTTTGGGCCAAACTTAAAGTATCTAAAGTATGTATGAGGGAAAAGCCCCCCACAACCTGTTTGGCCTTTTTGCTTTGCAAGTGACCCGTAAAGTGCCATTCCAGCTTTAACCTCGCCGCTTCGGGCATGCCAGCCAGCGCCTCCTGTTTGGCCAGCGCCTCCTGCGCATAGTTTTCGCTGAACACGGCCTTTTCGCCCAAGCTGTTCCAATGCCGCGCCACGCACACTATGCTGGGCAAGCTGTGCCACTTGGAAACCGCCACCAGCCGCACGTCCCCGGCGCTGCGCCCCGAAGCTGCAACAGCGCCTTCCAGCCGCGCCCGCACAGCGTCAAAACGCTGTCTGAGCGCGTCTTCCTCCGCCCTGGTGATCATCTGATTAATGTTGTTAGTGTCCATAGTGTTGGTGGAAGCGCTTAAGAATTCGAGAGAGGAGGGGAAAGATGCTTTTGAGGGAAGGTTCTTTCCCCTCCTCTCTCGAGCTCTCTCCTCCCTTATCTCCAAACCTTTTTAATTAGTATGTTTGGAGCTGAGGTCAAATACTCTTGCGCTGGTATGCTATGTTTATGGAAAAACCGCAATATCACTATTACAATTTAAATTTTGGCAACGCTGCATGTTGGCTGAGTTAGTGGCAAATCGCTATCTGCTTTTGGGACGTACAACCAACCGTAGCCAACCGACTTAACTTGCCAGCACAACCTCCGCACCACCCACAACCACCCAATATAACCCTTTCGCGGGTCAAGGGGGCCGAAAGAGCATCGCCGCCAGTTGTGCTTATCTTGCGCCTTGCGGTGTTAAGCTGTTGTACCTTGGCAAAGCGAGCCACACCCTTGTGGGAGAGGGGGTCCGGGGGAGAGGGCAAAGCCCTCGCCCCCGGCCGCCGGAGGCATTCCGCCTTTATATTTTCCCTTCTTCCACGGCGTGGCAGGCTACCAGCGAGCCGTTTTGGGCGTTGTGGGCCTTGGGTATTTCGGCGCTGCAGCGCGCGAAGGCGTGCGGGCAGCGGCCGTGGAAGACGCAGCCGGAGGGCAGGTTTATGGGTGTGGGTATTTCTCCAGCCAGTTTCAGGCGCTGGTCGGGCTTTTGTCCTACCGTGGGTATGGCGGAGAGCAGCACCTGGGTGTAAGGGTGGCGCGGGTGGAGAAAGAGCTCCGCAGATTCCGCCAACTCGCAGAGGGTGCCTAGGTACATGACGGCCACGCGGTTGGAGATATGGCGTACAACTGAAAGATCGTGGCTGATGAACATGTAGGTGAGGTTGTGCGACTCCTGCATATCCATCATCAGGTTGAGCACTTGGGCTTGAATGGATACGTCAAGGGCTGAGATGGGCTCGTCGGCGGCTATGAACTCCGGCCCGACAACAAGGGCGCGGGCCAGAGAGATGCGCTGGCGCTGCCCGCCTGAGAACTCGTGCGGGAAGCGCACGCCCCAACTGGCGGAAATGCCCACCTGCTCCATAACCTCGGCCACGCGCATTTTAACTTCCATGGGGTTAAGCTGGGGGAAGTGAAAGCGCACGGGCTCTTCCAGTATGTTTTTAACGTGCATGCGCGGGTTGAGCGAGGCGTAGGGGTCTTGAAAGACCATTTGCATCTTGGTGCGGTAGGGCATGAGCTTGGCGGAACTGAGCTGGTCTATGCGCTCGCCGCGGTAATAAAGCTGGCCGGAGTTGGGCCGGTAAAGGCCCATGACCACGCGGGCGAGGGTGGATTTTCCGCTGCCGGATTCGCCAACAACGCTAAGGGTCTCGCCCTTGGCGATATCGAAGCTGATGTCATTGACGGCGTGGACAACGTTGTGCTCGCGCACGAGCTTTCCGCCGCGCAGGCGGAGCTGATCGAGAAATCCGCCGGAGATGTCGAAGTGCTTGGTAAGATTTTTGAGTGAAAGCAGAGGTTGCTGGCTCATTATTTCACCCCTTCGGCGCTGGGCACCATATGGCAGGCCGTGCGGCGGTGCGGGGCCTCCAGCGCGGGCAGGAGGCGCGGCGTTTGCTGGCGGCAGATATCCTGCGCCAGGGCGCAGCGCGGGTTGAAGGAGCAGCCCGGCGGTATGGCCGAAAGGGTGGGCATTACACCCGGTATCTGGTTAAGGCGTCGTCCTTCCTGCGCGCTTTGGGGGAGCGCGGCCAAGAGGCCCCTGGTGTAGGGGTGCAGGGGGCGCGAGATAATCTCTTTTGTGGGGCCGGTTTCCACAATACCGCCCGCGTACATTACGGCCATTTTGTGCGTAAGCTGCGATACCACGCCCAAATCGTGGGTGATGAGTATAAGGCCCATGCGCTCGGAATCGCACAGTTCGGCAAGCAGTTCCATAATTTCTGCCTGAATGGTCACGTCCAGCGCGGTGGTGGGCTCGTCGGCTATGATAAGGGCGGGGCTGGTCAAGAGGGCTATGGCTATTACCACGCGCTGGCGCATGCCGCCTGAGAGCTCGTGCGGGTATTGCCTGAGGCGTTTTTGCGGCGAGGGTATGTAAACCTTGCTCAGGCTGGATACGGCCATGGCTTCGGCTTCTTTGCGGCTTATCTTGCGGTGGGCCCGCAACGTTTCCACCATTTGGTCGCCTATGGTGATGACGGGGTTAAGGGTCATCATCGGGTCTTGAAAGATCATGCTGATGCGGTTGCCGCGTATGTGCCGTATTTCTTTATCTGGCATGGTGTTGAGCTCGCGCCCCTCAAACAGTACGCTGCCGCCGGAAATGAAGCCCGGCTTGCTAACGAGGCCAAGAATGGAAAAGCCGGTAACGGATTTGCCAGCGCCGCTCTCGCCCACCAGGCCGAGGCGCTCGCCGGGTTTGATGGTGAAAGAAACGTCGTTTACGGCGGTAAGCACACGATCGCGGCGAGGGAAGGACACGGAGAGGTTTTTTACGGTAAGGAGGTTACTTTCCATGTGCTTCTAGCCTTTGTACAGCTTGGGGTTAAGGTAGTCGCGCATCCAGTCGCCCAGCAGGTTGATGGCCAGAATAAGCACCACCAGCACAATGCCGGGGAAGAAGGTGATCCACCACTGTCCAGAAAGCACGTAATCGAAGCCGTATTTGATGAGCGAGCCCAGAGAAGGCTGGGTGGCGGGCATGCCTAGGCCCAAAAAGGAGAGGGCGGCTTCGCTCATAATGGCGTTGGCTACCTGTACGGTAGATATTACCAGCACCGGCGTAAGCGTATTGGGCAGCACATGGCGGAACATTATGCGTTTGTCCGGCAGGCCTATAATACGGGCGGCCTCGACATATTCCTTGTTCTTTTCGGCTAAAACGGAGGCTCGCACGGTTCTGGCGTATTGCGGCCATTCGGCAAGGCCTATAACCAGCACCAGAAAAGGCAGGGCAATGGTTTCGTAGTTGGCTACCCCAAAGAGCATTTGGAAGATGGCCCCCAACAGAATGGCGATCATGTAGGAGGAAAAGGACAGCTCCACGTCGGCCACGCGCATGATGAAAGAATCGAGCTTGCCGCCCTTGTAGCCGGCCAAAAGGCCCAGAATGACGCCTATGCCGCTTTGCAGAATAACCGCGCCAATGCCTATAAGAAGCGAGGTGCGCATGCCGTACAAAAGGGCGGAGAGCATGTCGCGGCCCTGATTGTCAGTACCGAGGGGGAAGTCGCTGGTGCCTTCTTCTGTCCAGGCGGGGGGCTTAAGCTCGTCCATAATGGAAAAGTTGGCGCCGTCGTATGGGTTTTGCGACACCATGAGCGGGGCGAGCAGAGACGATAGCACCAGCAGGAGCACAATGCCGCCGCTGGCCACGGCCACGGGGTCGCTGCGGAAGTTGTACCAGAAATCGGATTTGAATGGGTTGCTCATATTGCCTATTTCCTGCCTGTGATGCGAACCATGGGGTTGATGAGGCCGTAAATTATGTCCACAATGGTGTTAACGGTCACAAACAGAGAACCCACCACAATTATGTAGGCCACCAGCAGCGAAGTGTCGGCCCGGTCTATGGCCTGTATGAACAATGTGCCCATGCCGGGCCAGTTGAATACGCTTTCCGTAAGCACGGTAAAGGCTATCATGGTGCCAAGCTGCACGCCGCCAACGGTTATTACGGGCAGTAGCGTGTTTTTGAAGGCATGCACCATAACCACGCGTAATTCTGAAAGGCCCTTGGCCCTGGCGAATTTTACATACTCCGTTTCCAGCGCTTCGCGCATTTCGGCGCGGATGAGGCGTATGAACAAGGGCAACATGATGGAAGAAAGGGCGATGGAGGGCAGAATAAGGTGCTTGAGGCCTTCCAGCGAGGTCAGCCCGCTATCCCACCCAAAACCCAGAAATGGCTTGAGCGGGCCACGGCCGAAAGACGGCAGCCAGCCCAAATTTACGGAGAAGATGTAAATAAGCAGAATGGCTGTAAGAAAGACCGGCACGGAAACGCCCAAGGTGCTTGCGCCCATGGCCGCGCGTGTAAAAAACGACTTGGGCCTGTAAGCGGCGTATACGCCCACCGGTATGGAAACCAGAATAATGATAAGCGAGCTTGCCAGCACCAGCTCCATAGTGGCGGGAAAGCGATCTGTAATTACTTCCATGGCCGGTTTTTTAAAAATAAATGAGGGGCCCATGTCTCCTTGCGCCGCTTTGGTTAAAAAACGTCCCCACTGCACCATGAAGGGATCGTTAAGCCCCAACTGGTCGCGCAGGGCCTCCCGTTCGGCCGCCGATACCGAAACCCCCACCAGATCGCGCACCGGATCGCCAACAGTGTGTTTTATGGCAAAGCCTATAAAACTGATCACCACCATGACGATAAGGGCTTGTCCTATTCTGCGGATGATAAATGCGAGCATAATGTGTACTTTTGCCTGTAATTTGATGCAAACATAAAGGCATTTGCTGCCGATTATAAACTATTAAGCATTAAAAGCCATTTCGTAACCATGCTTTTGTTGCCCGGCAAATAAGGCTGGCGCAGGCCAAAGTACCGTGTATATTGGTATATACAGACTTTGGGCTGGACCAACCTTACGCGCCCATGCGGGCAAAAAGACAACTATGAGAATATTTCTAGCATGAGCAGCCACATACGACAAATGAAAAAACAGGCTTTTATCCGGCAAGTTTTGTGGCGATGTGGCTGGGGAGCCATGCAGCGGGCAGGGTTGTCGCGGCGCTAATTTTGACTCCCCTTTGACCCCATGATTTGTTTAAAAATATGGTTTTCCGCCGGGCTGGGGGGCGGTGGCGGCGCGGGCGGAGGCAGGTTTAAAACCCTTTAGCCAGTTGCAGGGCCTCGTTTATTTTTTCAGTATGCATTTTACGCACGCTTTCAGGGTCGGACACAGTCGGCTCTATGGCTACGCAGGTGGTATTACTCAGGCCCATCATATTAAAAACATGGGCCAGGTAGGGGCGCTGAAAATCCACGGGGCTGCCTTCAGGATATTTGCCGCCGCGCGACAGAAACAGCAGGACCTTTTTTTGCTTGAGCGAGTCCAGGTACGCCTGATCCGTATTTTTAAAAGTAATGCGCGGCTGGATGACTAAATCGAGATAATGCTTCAGCTTGTAGGGCAGGCCGAAATTCCACATGGGCGAGGCTATTACGTAACGGTCAAAGGAGGCGAAGTCTTCCGAAATTTTGCGCACTTTGTCCCAGGCCTGCTGTTGCTCCGGCGTAACGGTTTTGCCCGCGCCAACCATATAGCGCGCGTCTACTGCCACGCCGTCAAAGTCTGGCAGGTGGGTTTCAAACAGGTTTTTACGCACTACTTTCGCATCTGGGTTAAATTTGCTCCAGGCTTCCACAAAGGCGTCGGCAATGGCTTTGGCGTGCGAGCGCATAAGCCGGGGCGAGGCCTGAATGTACAGCAGTTTCATAACAACCCCCATAAGTTATAAGCGGCTGGAAAATACCGGCATAATACAATTGTAACGATAATAAAATGAAAATCATAAAATGGGCAAGCCTTACCGCGCTTTGATTTTTGAAATTAATAAGATATATCTTTTCCCAATATGCAACAAAAGCTTGAGCTAGTTCAGACCCTAGCTTGTTGGCGCTCCTCACTTTTACGCAACTTGCGGGGTCAAGGGGGTTCACACCCCTTTGCGGGTCTGGGCAGCGCCCAGGTCCAACAAATCTGGCTTCATCCATATATGTCTTTCCAATTGTCCAAGTCCTGAGCTACTTCAGGCCAAAGCGGGAAATTATGCCGGATCCTAAACATACAGCGCAGCTTCTGCAAAACCTCACACTAACCACCAGCTACGGCAAGGTTAACAAGATTGTGGGCATGGTGGCCGAGGGCAGCGGGCTTAAAGCGCCAATGGGCTCGCTTTGCCATATACTGCCCGGCGGAGCTTCGCGCGGCGGTAAGGAACAAGGCATACCTGTTGAAGTTGTGGGCTTTCGCGATGGCAATATTTTATTCATGCCCTATGGCGACTTGCGCGGGGTGCAGCCGGGGAGCCTGATACGCAACTCAAGCCTGCCGCCGTATTTTCCGGTGGGGCCAGGCCTTTTGGGCCGCGCCTTCGACGCCTTTGGCGATCCGCTGGAGGGCATTGACGCGCTAGACGGCTTGGGCGCGGAAAGCGCGCCGGTAACCGAGCGCACCGAGTTGGTGCCCATTTACGCCGACCCGCCCTCGCCCTTGTCGCGCCCGCGCATCAAAGACCCGCTGGATGTTGGCGTGCGCGCCATAAACGGCCTGCTCACCCTTGGCAAGGGGCAGCGCGTGGGTATTATGGCTGGCTCCGGCGTGGGCAAATCCACCCTTATGGGCATGATGGCCCGCTACACCAAGGCCGATGTGAATGTGATAGCCCTTATAGGCGAGCGTGGCCGCGAAGTGCTGGAATTTATAGAAAAAGACCTGGGGCCGGAGGGCATGAGCCGCTCCGTGCTGGTAATAGCCACCTCCGACCAGTCGCCGCTGGTGCGCATGCGCGCCGCCTATGCCGGAACCGCCGTGGCCGAATACTTTCGCGATCAGGGCAAAGACGTGCTCCTTATGATGGATTCCGTCACCCGCTTTGCCATGGCCTCGCGCGAGGTGGGGCTTTCCGTCGGCGAGCCGCCCACCACCAAAGGCTACACGCCTTCTGTTTTCGCGGAACTGCCACGTCTTTTGGAGCGCACGGGCCGCACCAACAAAGGCACCATTACCGGCGTTTACACCGTGCTGGTGGATGGCGACGACTTTAACGAGCCCATTGCCGACAGCGTGCGCTCCATTTTGGACGGCCACATAGTGCTTACCCGCGATCTGGCCAACCAGGGCCACTTTCCGGCCATAGACGTGCTGCGCTCCATCAGCCGCCTGCGCACCGATATCTGCCCGCCCGCTGCCGTAAAGGAAGGGCGCGTGATCACCGGCAGCATGGCCGCCTATAAGCGCGTGGAAGACATGATTAACATAGGCGCGTATTCCCACGGCGCCAACGCCGAGATAGACCGCGCCATAGCCCTTATGCCCTCCATAAACGAATACCTGCGGCAAGACGTGAGCGAGCCAAGCAACCTTGAGGAATCCTTCAGCGGCCTGGCCAGGCTGGCCGCCTCCGAAAACAGCCTTAACGTCGCCCCCGGCCTAGCCGCCGGAACCACAGGACAGCCCGCGCCAGGGCAAAAGCCGGGGCAGAAGAAGTAAAAGGCATATAAAGGCAGTAGAGGATGAAGCCAGATTAACCAGATCTGGCTAATCTGGCTTCATCCTAATATTGCCTTTATCGGTCTTGCCATTTTCTTTTCTTATTATCCCTTCAATATTGCGCGACAGTGAAGCGAGCAGCGTCTGGGCCAGGGCGAGTTGCTCATCCGACAGGCCCGCCGCGGCTTGATTCAGGTATTCAGCGTATAATGCCTTTGCCTGGGCCGTCAGGTTTTTTCCCTGGGCGGTTATATCATAAAGGTGGGAGCGCTCGTGCAGGGGGTTGGCCTGCTTTTCCACATGGCCCAAGGCTAAAAGCGCATTGAGTTGTTGCTGCGCCGCCTGGCGCGACAGGCCCATGGCATAGGCTATTTGCGGCGCGGTCAGGGGGCGGCGCGCCAGCTCGATTGCCCCCAGAATCTGCCAGCGGGTGGTGCTTAAGCCCAGCGGGGCGCAAAACTGGTCGCCCCATTCGGTTATCCTGCCGTTAAGCCGGAACACGCCGAAAACAAGCTCGGAAAACGCATTCAGCCTGGCGTTGTCGTCAAACACCCTGGTTCTCCTCTGGCGCGCATTCGTTCCAGGCTTTTTTGCTTTTCTCGATTTTTTTCCGCACTCCGGACCAGGTCTTGGAGGGCAGGAAGGAGCGCGGCGCGGCCTCCAGCATGGCTGCGAACACTTCGGCGGAAACGGTGAAGCTGAGCTCGTCCACCTTCATATAGGGGCGGCAGGAAGGATCTACCCCGCCCAGCACCGCTTTGCGAATGCCGCGCTGCTTGTAGTACATGGGCCAGGAGATGATATTGGTGCAGCCCGCGCCAAAGGGCAGGGCGACCGCGTCATGATCGTCCAGCGTGAAATAGGCCAACTGGCACAGGCCGGTTAAAACTTCGCCACGGCAATTGAAAATTACGAACAGGGGGTTTTGCTCAGGCGTGAACAGGCTTAACGGCTGGATGACGCAATAAGGGGCCGGGGCAGGCTGCAAGCCCATAACCTCAAAGAACCGGTGCATGGATTCTGGGGCTGGCATATAACGCTCGCCCTCCTGCCCCGGCCAGCCGGTTGTGACAAATTCGGCAATTCCGGCGGGCGGAGGCAGGGTAAAGCCCAGATAGGCCCAGCCCCCTCTGCAGCCTTGCACCTCGGCCGAAAAGTAGACCGGAGTTTTTTTGGAGCGCGCCATGCGCGCATAGTTTATGATGCAAGCATGCCCGCCGCTTGAAGGGGTGAGGGCATTGGCCGGAGGCTGATCCACATAGGCAATGCCGAGGGGCTCCTCCAAATTACCCAATAACTCAAGCAAATAAGGCAAGTTTTTGAACATGGCCGCCTCCAATTTTTAAAACGGTTCATTACGACAGTTAGTTGTCATAATGAACCGTTTTTGTCAAACTTAAGGAGCCGTTGCCGACTTGTCAGGCCTTGTCCGCCTCTTCGCATTGCTGACGTATTTTCAGGGGCAGGCCAGCCTTGACCAGGGCGTAAGACATATCCGCAAGTTCCTTTACCGCGTCTTCCGGCGCGCGCGCCTTAAGCACCAGCGAAATCCAGTGCAGCTTGTTCATGTGCCAGCCAGCTTCCACCCCTTTTAAGTTCTCCCGAAATTCCATGGAGATCATCGGCTCGCACTTCATGTTCACCAAAAGCCGCTTCTGGTTGTCGCGCAGCAAAATGGCGAAAATCTTGCCGCCCACGCGGTAGAGCATGGAGTTCCAGCTTTCTTTGTATTCCAGCACAGCGCCTGGTTTGGCCAGCAGATACTCGTGCAGCCACTGATAGTCCTGAGGCCATTTTATCTTGGGTTCGCCGGGTTTTCTGGGCATTGGGGTGGTCCTTGAGGAATTTGTTGGATATGAAATGGTTGCGGCGCAAGGCCGCGTTGTATAGCGGAAGCAAAGAGATTGCTGCCGGATGCTACATGCCCGCGCCTAGCCGTGTGCGCCCGGCTTCCTTCTGGTGGCGAACCGAGAGAATGTAAATCACATTTCCGTACACGCGGTACAACACAACATAGCCGCTGGCACCAAAAGGTACAACGAGCTCTTTGTGTTCCGGCTCCAGATCGCTGGCGGGTCTGCCTGCATTGGGGTGGGCTGAAAGTATGCAGGTTTGGGCGCGAATGGCTTTTGCCGCGCTTTTGGCCGCTTCCAGATCCTTGGCGGCAAGAAAGTCATAAATTTTTTTCATGCGGCACAGCGCGTTGGGCAGCCAGATAAGGCTCATATGTGGCATGCCGGAGGCTCCACATTATTCCCTTCCTCCAGTTCTTTCAGCCAGGCATCGGCCTCCACGCCGGTAACATGCAGGCCGGTAAGCTGGTATTCTTCCCAGGCTTTGATGCCCTCCTGTCTGAATGCCTCCCGCTTTTCCTCGCGTTCCACATAGTCTTCAATGGCCCGCAAATAAATAACGGTTTCTTTCTGCTCTCTGGCCTCGGCCAGGGTTTTTACTCTGGCCTTCAAATCGTCCGGAATGCGCAACGAGGTTGGTTGTGAAGAAACTGCAACCATATTTCCACCTTTTGTAATTATTGTAGTATAAATACTACACAATGTTTGATAGGTCAAGAAGAATAGGCCTTGAAAAATGTCTGCGCGTATCCGCCGCCGTTTTGTTCTCTTATGTTGTCACTCCGCCAGTTGACGAAATAAGAGTTTTTGTACAGGATAAAACATAGCGGCGGACTGCTTTTGCGGCGAAACTTCCATCCGGCTAACGGGCCTGAAGAGGGTTGCGGAAATGAGCGATAAAACGCGCGTGCCTGATTTTAAACTGGAAAAAATCTACTCCGATGGCAGCCGGGAAGAACCCCAACTGCATGCCTTAAGCGGAATTGACGTAAACTGCCGCATGGGGCGGCGGGGTTTTTTGCTTACCTCGGCGCTGGGGGCTGGGGCTCTTGCGGCGCTCTCGTCCGGTTGCCTGTCGGTATCAAAGCTTAGCCCCACTCTCGACAACAGCCTCAGGCAGCAAATAAAAATTACGCCAAACCTGGTGAAGGCGGACTACCCCGCAGGGATAGCCTCGCATATTGGAACAGTGTATGCCTTGGCCTTTTCTTCCGACGGCAAGCTTTTGGCCTCCACCTCTTCGGATTCTGTCGGAAAAATTTGGTCCATGCCCGATGGCAAACTGCTGAGCACCTTTAAAGCGGAAAACAACCCGCATGCTTTGGCCTTTACGCCGGACGGGAAAAAGCTTTTTGGCGACGAGTTCAACGGCGGTTCCCTTTATTTTTGGGAGGCCCCTTTTAGCGGGAATAAGCGTGTAGAGCTGCCACAATATAACGGCTGGTACGCCAATGTAGCCCTCAGCCCGGATGGAAGCATGCTGGCCGTGAGCAAAAACAAGCAGAACATCCAGCTATTATCGGTGCCGGAGGGCAAGGTGCTGGGCGAGTTTGGCGAAGCCGCAGGCTACCTTAATTTTTCGCCGGACGGCACTGTGCTGGCGACGAGCGGCACTGGTGATGTTACGCTTTATGCCGTGCCTTCTGGCAAAAAACTCAAACAGTGGGAAGAATATTCCAGCGGCCAGGCCATAAGCGCCGACGGTAAACTGCTGGCCTTGCGTTACGGCTTTTCCCTCGGGCTGTGGAGCATACCTTCGGGCAAGTTTATAAGGATGGAACCAGTTTCCTACAAGCACGGCTATGCTGCTTTGGCCTTCAGCCCCGACGGCAAATGGCTGGCCACAGACGCCGACGATGTTCACCAAAAGGGCGTATTGCTTTACCGCGCGCCTTTTGCCGAACAGGCGTTCTTTCTTGCCGGCAAAAGCGACGTGCGCACCGTGGCCTTCAGCAAAGACAGCCGCTTTTTGGCTGTGGGCTCGTCCGACTGCATTTTTATCTGGGAAATGCCAAAGGGGCAGGAGGCGCCCAGGTTTGTATCCGTCCTGTTCGACCCCGCCGCCACCCCAAAAAACGTATCCGTTCGGCAGGCCACCATAAAGGGCAGCACCTTTGTGGGCCCCTGCGGTTCGCCCTTACCTGCCGGGGCCATATGCACCTGCAACTGCGTGCCGGGCAGCTACGTGCGCCCGCAAAGCTCGCCGTCATCGGGCGGGTATTATTGCACGTGTAACCAGATTTGCACCTGCGTGCCTATAAAGTAGGGTTAAAATGAGCGATAAGATGCGCGTGCCGAATTTTAAACTGGAAAAAGTTTATTCCGACGGCAGGCGGGAAGAACCCCAACTGCATGCCTTGAGTGGTATTGACGTAAACTGCCGCATGGGGCGGCGCGGCTTTTTGCTTACCTCGGCTTTGGGGGCTGGGGCGCTTGCGGCGTTATCGTCCGGCTGCATGTCGGCCAATTCAAAGTTCAGCTCTGAAAACGCAACCAGCTTGAGACAGCAAATAAAAATTACGTCCAATGTGCTGGAAGCGGATTACCCACATGGAATAGCCTCGCATAAGGGCGGAGTGTACGCGCTGGCTTTTTCCCCTGATAGTAAGCTTTTGGCGTCCGCTTCCTCGGAGGGCGTGTTAAAAACCTGGTCCATGCCCGATGGCAAGCTGCGGCATACCCTTAAACTGGGCCAGTGCCCGCGGGCCTTGGCTTTTACGCCTGATGGCAAAATGCTTTTCGGCAACGAGTTCTCCAACTCCATATTTTTTTGGGAAGCCCCCTTTAACAGTAAGGGCAAAGATATAGCCCCCTTGGATGGGACCTTCGCAAAGACGGCCCTTAGCCCGGATGGACGCATGCTGGCTGTGAACATACACAGGCAAAAGCTGCAGCTGCTGTCGGTGCCGGACGGCAAGGTGCTGGGCGAGTTTGGCGAATCCGCCCTTTACCTTGATTTTTCGCCTGATGGCACCATGCTTGTGACAAGTGGCGGCCCAGATATCACTATTTATGCCGTGCCTTCGGGAAAAAGGCTCAAGCAGTGGGAAGAATTTTCCAACAGCCAGGCCATAAGCGCCGACGGCAAACTGCTGGCCTTGCGTTATGGCATTGCCTTTGGGCTGTGGAGCATACCATCAGGCCAGTTTATAAGAATGGAGGTCGTTTCGCACCAACACGGCCAGGGCATTCTGGCTTTCAGCCCAAATGGCAAATGGCTGGCCGTGGACATCGACACTTTTCACCAAAAAGGTGTATTGCTTTACCGCGCGCCATTTTCCGAGCAGGCATTCCTTCTTGTTGGCAAAAACGAGGGCCGCGCTGTGGCATTTAGTAAAGACGGCCGTTTTTTGGCCGTTGGCTCGTCCGACTGCATTTTTATTTGGGAACTGCCCAAGGGGCAGGAAGCGCCCAGGTTTGTATCCGTTCTCTTCGACCCGGTTGAAACCCCAAAAGACGTATCCGTGCGGCAGGCCACCATAAAGGGCAGCACCTTTGTGGGCTCCTGCGGCTCCCCCTTGCCTGCCGGGGCCATATGCACCTGCAACTGCGTGCCGGGCAGCTACGTGCGCCCGCAAAGCTCGCCGTCATCGGGCGGGGGCGGGTATTATTGCACATGTAACCAGATTTGCACCTGCGTGCCTATAAAGTAGGGTTAAAATGAGCGATGAAATGCGCGTGCCGAAATTTCAGCTGGAAAAAGTTTACTCAAATGGCAGGCGGGAAGAACCCCAACTGCATGTCTTGAGCGACATTGACGTAAACTGCCGCATGGGGCGGCGCGGCTTTCTCCTTACCTCGGCCTTGGGGGCGGGGGCGCTGGCGGCGTTATCGTCCGGCTGCCTGTCGTCCGGCTCGGTGCTTAACCCGTACAACAACGACTTCAGCAAAGTAAAAATCACGCCCAACGCGGTGAGCGCGGAATATGCCCCCGACATAGCCGCCCACTTCAGGCCGGCGCTTGCCTTGGCCTTTTCTCCGGACGGCAGGCTTTTGGCCTCCGCAGCCGTGGATTCGGCCGTAAAAATATGGTCCATGCCAGACGGCAAACTGCTGAACACGCTTAAGCCGGCAAGCAGCGCGCGTCATCTGGCCTTTACACCGGATGGGAAAAGGCTGGTTGCCGGAGAGTTTGGCGGGGTAACTTCTTTTTGGGAAGCACCTTTTAAAGGAGAGCGCAAAAAGCTGCCCCGAAACGATGGGGTGGACAGCGCGATGTCTCTTGGCCCCGACGGCGCCATGGTTGCCGTGAATAAAGGCAGAACCGCCATACATCTGTTGTCTGTGCCTGAGGGCAAGGTTGTGCGCGAGTTCGGACAAGCCGCCGAATATCTGGATTTTTCGCCGGACGGCACCATGTTGGCGGCAAGCGGGGAGGGCAAGGTTACGCTTTATACCATGCCTTCAGGCAGAAGCATCAAGCAGTGGGAAGAATTTTGCGAGGCCCAGGCCATAAGCTCCGACGGCAAAATTCTGGCCATACGCTATAACCTTGCATTTGGGCTGTGGAGTATGCCTTCCGGCAAGCTTATAAGGGTGGAGGCCGTTTACTTCGCGCACGGCCATGCCGCTTTGGCTTTCAGCCCCGATGGCAAATGGCTGGGCGTTGGCGCTAACGATTCCAAACAAATGGGCCTATTGCTTTACCGCGCGCCTTTTGCCGAGCAAGCCTTTTTTCTTGCCCTAAAAAGCGATGTCCGCGCTTTGGCTTTTAGTAAAGACGGCCGTTTTTTAGCCGTTAGCGCGGGCGGCTGCATTTTGCTTTGGGAAATGCCCAAGGGGCAGGAAGCGCCCAAATTCCTATTCTCTCTATTCGACCCCGCTGCCACCCAAAAAAACGTATCCGCGCGGCAGGCCAACATAGAAGGCAGCACTTACGTGGGCCCTTGCGGCTCGCCTTTGCCCGCCGGGGCCATATGCACCTGCAACTGCGTGCCCGGCAGCTATACGCCGCCGCCGCTGGCGCCGTATTCCCCGCCCGCGTCCGGCGGTGGAACCTACTGCACCTGCAACAAAATTTGCACCTGCGTGCCTATAAAATAGGGGGTGGGCTGGGGCGGTAGCGGATAAATAGTTTATCATTGTTGAGTTGATTGAGGCCAAGGTCACCAGATGATTGGGTGACATAAGATACTTGGCATTGCCCTAGGTGCTGTTTCTAAAAAGCGTCTTTTGCCCCCTGTACCGCGTCAAGCGCCTATTTTTGTCCAGGGCTGTACCATCAGAGTACTATCCCTGGACAAAAATAGGCGTTTTCCTTGCCAGGGAACAAGATTCGTCTTTCTAGAAACAGCCCTTAGTTTATTTTTTATTGTGTACCCAGATAATGTAAATACTATTCTGAATTTACGGAACTTGGGATGCTTATTTATTCCGTTGGAAATTTACATATGGAAAAACATATAATTTTAGATGTTCTCTTTGATTTTAGAGTGTGCATATTTTTATTGAAGTAAACGCTTTTGTAAAAGTTCCGCAATATTCCGCCTGCTATCCAGTACTGCGACCACACCAACGATATGACCGGATATATAATACAATATGCGCCAAGGTGGCGACTGTATTTCTTTGAAATCGTTAATGCCAAAATTGAGCATTTCCAGCGGCACTTTGCCACGCGCAGGTAAGTGTTGCAAAGTAAGAATAACATTTATCAAGCGTTCCTGAATAAGCTCAGCCTGCTCTTGTCCCTCAGACGTGGCGATGTGACAATAAATATCATCTAGATCGCTTTCGGCCTTCGTGCCGATTATAACTCCTAATTTAGGCATTTTGCTTAGCTCCGGTATGGCCGGTGCGGTTGGCGCGAATGCGGGCAAACGCTTCATCGGCAGAACTGCCTTTGCCCTCCTCAATCTCCTTTTTGCCCATAGCCAGTATTTTTAGCAGGGCAATACTTTCCTGAAGCTCTTCGTAATCGCGCACTCCCATAAGTATGGCGGCGGCTTCACCGTTTTGAGTAATGACCATTGGCCCAGCAGTGTTAACTTGTTCCAATACTTTACCACTGTTGGCCTTAACATAGCTGATTGGCTTTATATCCTGACTTGGGCGCATACTCGGCTCCTTTTTATTGTATTCTCATGTAACTGAATTTAGTTTGAATATGGTTATGAGTCAATGCGCTGTTTAGTGTGGCAAATGCATTAAAATATACTAGAAGTCATTTCATAAATGTCTTTTTACCCTCTGTCCGCGTCAGGCTCACCCTGTGCGAAGCTCATGTATGTCTATATACACTTCGCTCCGCCCAGAGTTCGCCTTCCTTTACAGAGAATAAAAATCCTATTTATGAAATGACTTCTAGTTGTGCTACTATTGCCGTGTTTATAGTTTGCTTTCATTTTTATCAGCGGGTCCAGGGGCCGCGAGCCCCTGGTGGGTGTTGGGGGTCCGGGGGAAGAGGGTGAAACCCTCTTCCCCCGGCCGCCGGAGGCATCTCACAATCGCGGCGCAAGCCGCATCATCTAGTTCTTACCGGCCGCCATGCCTAAATCTATCAGGCGTTGTATGAGTTGTTCAAAGGGCAGCCCTATGGCGGCGGCTTCTTGTGGCACGAGGCTGGTAGCGGTCATGCCGGGCAGGGTGTTTACCTCCAGCAGCGTCAGGTTATTGCCGGGCATCAGTATGAAGTCGGTACGGCTGTAGCCTTGCAAGCCAAGGGCTTTGTGGGCCGTAAGGGCGTATTCCCGCACTTGCGCGGTTATGGCGGGCTCTAGCGGGGCGGGGCATAGCTCTTCGGCTCCGCCGGGCGCGTATTTGCTGTTGTAGTCGAAAAGGCCTTCGCTATTGCGCAGGGGGCGGATGAGTATGGGTGGCAGGGCGCGGGGCGTTTCAGTGGTTTTGCCGTTTTCTTGCGCCAGTTCGCCCAGCACGCCGCAGGTCACTTCCAGCCCATTGCAGGCTGGCTCCACAATAAACTCCCCGCCTGCGGCGAAAAGGCGGTCAAGGGCCGGGGCAAGTTCCGCGTGGTTGTGCACTTTGGCGAGGCCGAGGCTGGAGCCGCCGATATTGCTTTTTATGAATATGGGGTAATCGAATGGCGGCGTCCAGTCCGAGGCGGGGCGTTTGGCCAGTAACACCCAGGGCGGTGTGGGCAGGCCCCGGCTTTTGAATACGGCTTTGGTGGCGGCTTTGTTGAGGGCCAGAAAAGAGCCTGCCGGGCGCGAGCCTTGGTAGGGCAGGCCTATGGCTTCTAGCATGGATTGCGGCAGGCCGTCTTCGCCCGGCGAGCCGTGCAGGTTTATGAAGGCGAAATCCTGCCCTTTGGCGGCGTCTATGAGGCCGTCCAGGTTATATTGCGGGTCATATTGGGCGACGTTGTGCCCCAGTTTGAGCAGGGCGTCTTTTATGACGGCCGCGCCGTTAAGCGAAACTTGCCGCTCTTCAGACCAGCCGCCTGCTATTAAAAGAATATTCATTAAGATTAACTCCCAGGCGTTTTGAAAGCGCCGCCTCAAGGTCCAGCCCCTGCTCGCGCGAGGCTTTTATAAACATGCGCGAAAGCTCGGTGTGCCCGTAGCGGCGCATCAGGTCTTCAAAACGCTCGTCAATGGTTACAATTTCGTCGTGGCGCACGCGTTTGTCGGCATACACCACCAGAAGGGAGGGCAGCATGCTCTCGTTGTATACATCCAGCGCCCAGGGCCAGTGCACGTGGTGCAATACCATTTGGGCTATGTGAAAATTGCCGGTTTCGCGGCGCATCCAGGCCGCGCCAAGTTGCGCATGGTTGCCGCCATATTCTATGGTATAGGCCTTGGCAATGTCGTGCAGCAGCGCGCCAGCCAGCAGCACGGGCCGGTTTACGTTGGCCCCGGCGGCTTCAAGGCGCGCTCCCAGATTGGCTACCACTGAGGCTACCTGGCTGGAGTGCCTGCGTATATGCGGCGGCATGTCGTATTTATTCCATAACGCTGTGCAGGCGTCCTGATCCGGCACTGGCGCGGCATCGGGGTCGGCCGCGCCCCATTCGGGACGCAGAGGCGGGAACATGGCCTCCACAAAGGGGAGCGAAATGTCGCGCATGGGCCGGTTTTGCGCATCGTAAGAGAGAATGTTTGCGTCTGTCATGGCTTTTGTATTTTTGGCCTGAAGTGTTTTACTTGCAACGTTTATAGCGGCACGGCCGGTTTTAGCGGCTGCCAGCCGCCTGTTACGCGTTTGGCGAAACGGAGGGCGCCCTGAGGCTGGCAAACCAAAGCCCACATATGCTCAACGCTGGGCAAAACCAGGGCCAGACCGGCGTGAGAACCGGCTTATGCCAAAGTATCAGCCAGTGTCGTCATGAGAATGGATTTTGCCCTCCGCCTAGGCGTGACAGGTTCGCCTGGAGGGAGTGTATATGGGCATACATGACCTTCAGCGGTTCTGACACAACGACGGCAGATGGCAAAAGACATCTTGTGGCGACACTGTCTAGCTGCCTTGCGCCGCTGCACTTTTGTATGACATTCCGCCATGCACCGCAATGGAGGCTGCCGATTAATTTGCTAAAAATTTAATTTTTCATTAGCATCACCCTGCTAAAAGCGTTTGGATTAAGTAAATGTATTTGGGCCGCGTCCCTTGCCTGGGTGGATTAGCCAGGGCAGGGAGCGGCGCTTTGCGCGAAAGGGCGGCTTTGCCTTGGGCGGGGCCGTTTTATTCCGGTGCGGTACGGGTGGCTTTATCCGCGCCCGGCAGCCGGTTTTTTACATCCGGCTTTTTTGTGTCTGTTTTTATATACGGGTTTTGCATAACTTTTTCGAGGTAGTTGCCATGTCTAACGCGCCGTTGTCCGTACGCAAGGCGGTTGAGGGGCTCGAGCCTTATGTGCCGGGCAAATCCATTGATGAAATCCGCCAATTATACGGGCTGGACAATATAATAAAAATGGCCAGCAACGAGAACCCGCTGGGCGCTTCGCCGCTGGTGCAAAAAGCCTTGGCCCGCGCTGCCGGGCAGGTATTCCGCTATACGCAGTCGGGCAACCCCAGGCTGGCCCACGCCGTGGGCGCGGCGCATGGCGTGGGGCCGGAATGCGTGGTGCTGGGCAACGGCTCGGACGAAGTGATTGACCTGTTAATCCGCTGCAAGGCCGAGCCGGGCGTGCACAATATAGTTACCTTCAAGCCTTGTTTCAGCCTTTACCCCATACAGGGCAAGCTTTGCGGGGTAGAGACGCGCCGTATTCCGTTGAATGACGATTTTACTTTTGATTGGGCGAAGCTCCTGGCCGCTGTGGATGAAAACACCGCGCTGGTGTTTGTAACCACGCCAGACAACCCCTCCGGCTATTGCCCGCCGGTGGAGCAGGTGGAAGCGCTGGCAAAAGCTTTGCCCAAAAGCGCGTTGCTGGTAATAGATGAAGCCTATATGGATTTTGCGGCCAGCGGAGCGGACGGCCTTGAGTCCGGTTTGGAGCGTTATTCGTTGCTGCCGCGTATAAAGCAATTTGACAATGTCGCAATTTTGCGCACTTTTTCCAAAAGTTACGGGCTGGCCGGTCTGCGTTTGGGCTACGGCATAATGCCCGCGCCACTGGCCGAATACCTGTGCCGGGCCAGACCGCCGTTTTCAGTTAATATTCTGGCCGAGGCCGCAGGCCTTGCCGCCCTTGGTGATATGGATTTCCGCAAGGCCACGCTGGCGGCGGTGCACGCGGGGCGGGGCTATTTAAGCCGCGAGCTGCAGGCCTGCGGCTTTAAGGTGTACCCTTCGCTCTCCAACTTTATCATGGTCGGCCTGCCCGCAGACGCCAAGCTGGATGCCGACGGCCTCTTCGGCGCATTGCTGCGGCGCGGCATAATCATACGCCAGCTTAAAAGCTACGGCTTGCCACAGCTTTTGCGCATAAGCGTGGGCAATGAGCATGAAAACCGCGAATTTGTTAAAGCAGTGCATGAGCTTTTAGGCTAACGGAAAAGTTATGGCAAATACCACCATTATCACCCTGGACGGCCCGGCCGGAGTAGGCAAAAGCAGCCTGGCCCGCGAGTTGGCCGAACAACTGCAATTGCCTTTTCTGGATACCGGCGCCATGTTCCGCTGCATAGCCCTGCATATTGGCCCGCAAGGGCTGGAGGCGGGCGAGGCGGAACTCAAAAAGGGCCTGGCCGGTTTGGAGTTTTCGCTGCAAGGCGTTGGCGATGGCTCCGCCCTTTTGTGTAACGGCAAAGAGCCGGGCAACGAAATACGCACGGAGCAGATTGCCGCCTTGGCCTCCAAATTCGCGGCCCTGCCAGCAGTGCGCGAGTTTACCAAAACCAGCCAGCAGAGCATTGGCGAAAAATTCTCGCTGGTGGCCGAAGGCCGCGATACCGGCACAGTCATATTCCCCAAAGCCAAGCACAAGTTTTTTCTGGATGCCGACCCGCGCGTGCGCGCCCTGCGCAGGCAGAAACAACTGGCGGAACAAGGCAAAAATGAAGACCTGGACCAACTGGAACAGCAAATACGCCAGCGCGACCAGCAAGACCGCAACCGCCCCATAGCCCCGCTTAAAGCGGCCGACGACGCCATTATTGTGGATACATCGCTCCTGAACATGCGGGAAGTGCTGCAACAACTACTGCAACACCTGAAAGAGCTAGTGTAAAGACATAATGGACTAAGCCAGATTTATCATATGTGGGGCGCGAAAGAGCATCGCCAACAAGTACTGCCCGCCTTATGCTTATCGGTGCTAAATTGTTGTGCTTTATCAAAACTAGCCACACCACACCCCGCAAGTGTAGCCCGTATTACGCAAGCACAACAGGTTTTGGCTGTAGAGTTATATCGCATGTAAAACTGTTGGAGTGCTATTTAGGGCTCCTTGACCTCATAAGTTATGGGCTTATAAATACGGCTTCATCCGCCAAATTGCATTTCTTCGGTATACAGCCGCTGAAAATCGTTCTGGCTTACTATATCCACCACTTGTACCTTTTTAGCCCACTCCGTTACATTTTGGCGCAATTCGGGCCGTGCGGCCAGCAGTTCGGCCCCGGCCAGCGAGCTGTTGCCTATGCTTTGTATTTTGTTCCCGCTCCCTGCCGGAATAAAGCCCAGGGCTTGCAAATCTTCCGTATTGGCGTGCTCGCCAAGGGCTCCGGCCAGATACAGGGCCTTCAGGTCCGTAAAGCACAAACCGGATTCGCGCAGCAGCAGTTTAAGGGCCAGGGAGAAGGCGGCCTTTATCTTGAGCATTTCCTCAACATCCGAGGCCGTGAGGCAAAGCGGCTGGTTTTGGCCCAAGGACCAGGCGGTTTGGCCGTGGCGCTTGCACAGATTGGCGGCCAGCCGCCTGGCCAGCGGCAAAACGGCGGCGGAGGCGTCCTGGCTGAAAAGCCCGTTGGCTCCAATAATCTTTAGCTTGAGCAATTGGGCTATAAGCGAGATATAGCCTGTGGCCGAAATACCCGAAGGCGTTTCGGTGGAGTTCCCGCCGGGCATTATTTGCGGCTCAAGCCCGGCGGGAGAGAGTTGAAAAGAGGTGATTACGCCGGGCCGGGCCTCGGCCCCGCAACTCATGCCTATACCCTCCAGAGCCGGGCCAAGGGGCAGGCTGGCGGCAAGGGCTTTGTGCGGCGAGAGCGCCAGAATGAATTCGCCATTGGTGCCCATATCCGCCAGTACAAAGGGGAATTCCGCGTTATTGCCGGTTTTGCAAGCCAAAGAGGCATAACCCGCGCTCAAATCTCCGCCCACAAAAGGCGCGATAAGCGGCGCGAGCCATACGGGCGGCAGGCCGGGCAGGGTTTCATATTGCCCTCCGGCATAGTCCAGCCTGTAAGGGGCGGCGGCCAGGCCCACAGCGCTTTTGCCCAGCAGCAGCATGCACATGGCGGGGTTGGCGGTCAGGCAGATTTCGCGCACAGGCTGGCCTGCCTCTGTTTGCGCCTGGGCAACCATACGGCGCAACGCGGCTTGGGATAGGGCGGTCAGTTTTTCCTGCCCGCCTTCCTGTAATGAAAAGGCGATGCGCGATATAATATCCGCCCCGGCCCCCATTTGCGGGTTTACCCACACCCGCGCGGCGCTTGCATGGGCGTTATTTGCTTTGGCATTACGCGCCTTGCTCATTGCCTGCGGGATGCTCGTATGGGAATGGCCCGTTTGGGCATTATCGGCATTGCCAGCCGTGGTTTTGCCGGTTTCGGAATGGCCGTTGGCCCCCACCGCTGAAAAATGCAGCGAGGTACTGCCGAAATCCACGGCCAGAGTTATGCCGGTGGCTGTGTTTTGCTGCATGGGCGAAGCTTCCGCCGGTTGCAGCAGCTTAACTTGCGGCGGCAGCTCAATTACAGCGCCGCTGATAGCCTTGTGTTTGCAAGATAAGCGCCAGCCCTGCGCTGTGCGCTCCTGCCCCAGAATACGTATGTCTTCAGGCAAAGCCGGTGGAACATGGGCCGATTCCGACAGAAAGCGCACCCGGCATCTGCCGCAACTGCCCATACCGGAGCACATGGATAAAGGCTCCACCAGCCCGGAAAGATATATGGATTGCAGCAGGCTCCCCTGCAGGACGGGCACGGCAATCTTATGTGGGCCGACGACTAGTTGCATGAAATCCTCAAGGCAGACTGTTTTAAAAGGCAGTGGCTTATATGGACGTGGCCCATGCTTTCTTTGGACAGGTTGAGCTTCAACTCTGTACGGCGGGTATTATCGGCAAAACCCCTCATAAACAAAGTTACGGTGTCAAGGTGTGGCTCATTTAACCATAGCTGGACAACTTAGCATCACGAAGTGAAAGAAAGGCACGACTAGTGGCGATGCTCTTTCCAGCTCCTTGCGGGGTGTGGTGTGGCTAGTTTTGATAAAGCACAACAATTTAGCACCTATAAGCATAAGGCGGGCAGTACTTGTTGGCGATGCTCTTTCGCGCCACACATATGGCAAATCTGGCTTCATCCGCTATACTATCTTTTTATACCCACCCAGCCGCCTATAATGCCCAGCAGCGTGGGCACGCCAAGCATCAGGGCCATGCCCAGCGGGCTAAGAAATTGTATTTCCATAAGAATGGGCGGAAAGTTGAGCACGTTTTTGATCTGCAAATGTATAAAGCGCAGTATGAACAGGGCCAGAGCGCTGCCCACAAGGCCGTGCAGGCCGCCTATAACCACCAGCGGCAGGCGTATGTACCAGTTAAAAGCGCCCACAAGTTGCAGAATTTCCACTTCCTGCGATTTGGAGAGCATGGCGAGGCGCACGGTGTTGCCCACCATCAGGCCCAGGATGAGGGTGAGGAAGATAATGGCCGGCCTGAGCACGTAGCTGTTTACCTTGCGCCAGGCCTGGCCAAGCTCGTCGCGCAGGGGGGTGGACGAAACGCGCTCAACGCCTTGCAGCCCGGCCAGATACGATGTTGTCTCCTGCAGCCAGCGCTCGTAATTGGGCTCCGAGGGTGTAAAGGTGAGCAGGGCTGTGGCCGGTAGCGGGTTGTTCTGGTTGAGGAAGGGGAAGTTTCTGGAGGAGCTGTTGCGTCCTATGCGTCCTTCCAACTCGCGCAGGGCCTCGGCCGGGGTATAGGTTTTCATATGCGCGAAGCCAGGCAGGTGGCGCATTTGTTTCCATTGCTCATCAACCAGGGTTTTTTCCACGCCGGGCCGCCAGTAAACCTGAAATACGGTTTCGCCCTGCACCACGCCAAGCTGGTGGTTAAGGGTGGTAATGACCATAAGAAAAAGCCCTACCAGAAAGGCGGCCAGGGTAACTGCCCCCAGCGTGAGCACCTGCGCCCACGGGTTAAGGGCCACATCGCGCAGGGCTTGCCTGATTAAACGCAAAAGTACGCGCATGTTTAATCTCCCTTCCCGCGAGCGGCCGCGCCCTTGTACAGGGTGGCTCCAGCCCAGTTGGCCTGCGTTATCATGCCTTCCTCAAGGCGCAAAATGCGCGCATCGGGGTGGCGCACCAGCAAATCCGGGCTATGTGTGGCTACAATCATGGTGGTGCCGTAAGCCTGAAACTGCTTGAACAAATCCATCAGCCGGAAGGAGAGCTCGGGGTCGAGGTTGCCGGTGGGCTCGTCGGCCAGCAGAATTTGCGGGTTTACCACAAAAGCGCGGGCCACGGCCACGCGCTGCTGCTCACCGCCGGAAATATCGGCACACAAGACGCTCATGCGTTTTTCCAGCCCCAAGGCGCGCAGCACGGCTTTTACCCGGCGGTCGGAATGCTGGGTGGACATGCCGCGCACATGCAAAGGCAAAATGGTGTTATCGTACACAGTGCGGTAAGGCAGTATTTTAAAATCCTGAAAAACCACGCTTACCTGCCTGCGCAGCAGTGGAATTTGCCTGGGGGCTATTTTACCCAGTTGAAATCCGGCCACCTTGGCCTCGCCGCGCTGCAAGGCCAGATCGGCGAACAAAAGGCGCAGTAGCGTGCTTTTGCCCGCGCCGGAAGGGCCGGTTAAAAACAGGAATTCGCCTTTATCCAGATGAAAGGTCAAATCTTTCAAGGCCCAGTGCGGCCCAAAGCTGTGCGAGAGGTGCCTTACGTCGATCATGTAGGGATGTGTTGGTTTTCAGTTTTTTGCTCCGGCGGGCGAACAGGCGCGGCCCCAGACCACTTGAGGCGCGCCGGAAGGCCGCATGCCGCTTGGCTGCCCCTTCCCTTACCGTTACCGGATGTTCGCCATAAAAACGCGCAACTCCTTATGGAGTTAAATCACACGCTTTTGGCGATTTTTTTTCTTGTACTGTACAAATGTGATTGGGGCAAGCAATGGCAGCAAATTATACAATGCCGGGCTGGTGTTGTAGGGGTAAAAGGCAAATGGGGATTAAGCCGGATTTATGAGCGCCGGGGCTGCCCCAGACCCCGTAAGGTGTAGCTCGTACAGCGCAAGCGCGATGGTTTTCGGCTGGAGAGCCATACAGCGGTCAGGACCTTAGGGGTGCTGATTGTGAACCACTTTGACCCGCATAAGTTATTAATTGGGTTGTGCTCAGTTTAGAGGGCAAACCGGCAAATATCCTTTTTACGTACTAGCGGATATAGTTTGGAATATTAAGGAACAGGTCGCGGGTGTAGGTGATGATTTTATCCATAATCCAGGGGAAGGCGATGAGCAGAGCCATGAAAATGGCTATAATTTTTGGTATGAAGGTAAGGGTCATTTCCTGAATCTGGGTGGCGGCCTGAAATATGCTTACGGTAAGGCCCACTATAAGCCCTATGCCCAGCATGGGCATGGAGATCATCAGCGTAAGCTCAATGGCCTGCCGAGCGAAGCCTATAATGAATTCAGGGGTCATAGTTTACCAGCCTTCAGGGCTTGCTTGTTTAAAATGTAAACCTTGTGTTGTCTTGTAACAAAAAATAAAAACTTGCCTTATATCTGGCACTTTATTTATGCCCGCGCCTAATTTGCAATCCAGTTGGGGGCCAAGGGACCTCAAAATTAACACCCCCGCAGTCCAGCCCTCTGTGCAACTCTCCAGCCAAAAACCATTGCGCTTGCGCTATACGAGCTGCATTTGCGGGTTTGGGCAACGCCAATACCTCATAAATCCGGCTTCATTCTCCAAGTGCTTCGTTTTCTTGCGGCGTCGTCACGAGAAGCTGTTTACAAGCGTGCCTACCAGCAGGTTCCAACCGTCCACCATGACGAAAAGCAGCAGTTTGAAGGGCGTGGAAACCATCATGGGCGGCAGCATCATCATGCCCATTGCCAGCAGTATGCTGGATACCACCATATCCAGAATAAGGAACGGGATGTAAATTAAAAAGCCGATTATGAAGCCTGTTTTGAGTTCGCTTATTATAAAGGCGGCCACCAGCGAGGTTATGGGCACGTCTTCTTTGGTTTGAGGGCGTTCCATACGGGTAATGCTGTAAAAAATGGAGAGGTCTTTCTCTCTGGTCTGTTTGAACAAAAACTCGCGCATGGGCGCTTCGGCCCGCTTGAGTGCGACTTCAAAATCTATGCGCTCCTCAAGATAAGGCTGGAGGGCGGTGTCGTTAATTTGTTTGCCGATGGGGAACATGATGGCCACGGTCATGAATATGGCCAGGCTGGCCAGTACCTGGTTGGGGGGCAGTTGCTGCACGCCCATGGCCTGGCGGATGAAGTGAAAAACTATGATGATGCGCGTAAAGCTGGTGGCCGTAAGCACAATGGCCGGCGCCAGCGAGAGCACCGTGAGCATGAAGAGTATTTCCAGCAGGAGCGAAACCGAGCGCGGCTCAACCTCGCCGCCGGAAAGGCTTAGCTGGAGGTTTGGCATAACCATGTCGGAGGAGGCGGCCAAGGCCGTATCCGGCAAAAAGGCCAGAAACAGGGCGCTTATGGCGGCTAGCGCAAAGGGCGCAATGCTCGCGGCGGAGTGGTCATTTTTTAGCGAAGCCATGCAAAATATCCCTGAAGTTACTTGTTTTGGCGGCGTTTTGCGCATTTTCCGGCTCGTTTTGCGCTTCTTCCTGCTCGTCATCTTGAGCGCCCGCGCTGTCCAGCAGGCTTATGTGATGGTCAGTCACGCCGAGCAGCAGGCGCTTGCCGTGGTAATTTAGCACCAGTAAATTTTTTTTGGCGCCAAGGCTGAGGCGCGACTCCACCCTGAAATGCTCATTCATGCCCAAAAAGCGCAACGCGCCTTTGTTCTTTAAAAATCTCGCCCCGGCCCAGAGCATGCCCAGCATTATGAACAACACGGCCAAGCCCATAAAATACCCGCTCCAGCTATACTCTGGCGGCGTGGTGTATGAATGGGCCTGTACGGCGCTGCCGAGCGCATCCGTCACGTTTTGCGCGCTTGCGCGCGTTGCCTCCGCAACCGGCGCGGTAACGGGGTCTACTGGCGCTGCCGTGGCCATGGGCGCACCAGCTTGATTGGCGGCAGCCCGCGCTGGCGTTATGGCGCTTTGCGTCATGGGTGCGCCGGCCGCGTTTTGCGCCTGTGCCGCGCGCTGCCCGGCAGCAGTGCCGTCCGCTATGGGCAAGGCGCCCACCGGAACGGGAGAAGCTGCCGCAGCCAGCAAACCAATGCCTTTATGTTTGTTAAGGCGCAAGCTGCAAGCGTAATCCATGGCGCAACGGCCCCAGGCTGCAATACCCGTGCGCCTGGCAATCAGGCCGCAGCCCTGCCGTAACGCCCCGCTGGAGGATGTTATGCCCATGTAGCCGCGCATGAAATTTTAGCCCAGTTGTTTTACGCGTTCTATGGGGCTGATGATATCTGTAAGGCGCACGCCGAATTTTTCGTTAATAACCACGGCTTCGCCTCTGGCTACCAGCTTGCCGTTAACATAAATTTCCAGCGGCTCGCCAGCCAGTTTGTTCAGTTCCACCACCGAACCCTGGCCCAGTTGCAAAAGCTCGTTGATCAAGAGCTTGGTACGGCCAAGCTCGGCGGAGACATCCAGCGGAATATCCAGAATAAAATCCAGATCTCTGCGGTCCGAGTCCACCCGTGGGGCTTTGGCCTCTTCGCTCAAATCCTTAAAAGTGGCTTCTTTGGCCTTGCTGGCAAGGGTCGCCTGCTCTTTGTTTTTCTTTACGCTTTCCTGCTCGTCGGTAGCCAGCGCCGCCGCCCATTCCGCAGCCAGTGCGTCATCGTCCCCGGCCGGTTTTTCGGGGGTTTCGGATTCTTCCTGAGCCTCTAAGGCTGCCGCCCATTCGGCGGCCAAATCGTCCTGGTTGGTATCGTCGCTCATATTAACTCCTGCGGCTTATGCGCCGTGAAAAATCAGATTCCGTTAAAGGCACGTAGCCGAAGACAGATTTATCAGCACTGGGCGTTGCCCAGCCCCCTTTACCCTGCAACTTATATAAAACCAATATACGCTCAAGTCCTAGCCGCACAGCGGAGCAAGCCGGGATTCACTCCCGGCGTGGCGAGTGAGGTCCGAGCGGCAGCGAGGCCGAACATATAGTTTAAAGCCGAAGACAGATTTATCATATCCGGGCGTTGCCCAGACCCGCAAGTGTAGCTCGTATAGCGCCAGTACAACAGTTTTTGGCTGGTAAGTTCCATAACCAGCACGACTGTGGAAGTGCTATTTTGAGTCCCATTGATCCTACAATTGAGTAATAAAATTGGGTAGTTACAAATTTTTACTTACTGAATAACCAAGTCCACAAAAAATACCCGCACTACCTTGGGCCCGCCAAGCACCTGGTTTATACGGTCCAAAATCTCGTTGCGCAAAATATGCTTGCCCTCCTGGCTGGAAAGCTCGGTGTAGCTTTTGCTGGAAAGCAGCATAATCATGCTGTCGCGTATGCGGGCGTTTTGCAGCTCCACCTCTTTGGCCACATCCGGCGAGATAAGCTCCAGCTCAACGTCCAGCTTTATATAACGGCGGCCCAGCGGATCATACAGGTTAACCAGAAAGGTGGGCAGTTTTACCGTGGGAACTTTGTTCACCGCGCCGCCCGTGCCTTCCGGCTTTTTGGGCTCGGCTTCATCGCCCGATGCGCCTATGAAGCTGTCAAGCATGCCCATTTTGTAAGCCGCTCCGGCACCGCCACCCAGCAACAGAATAAGCAGAATGAGCACAATCCACTTGAATTTGCTTTTCTTTTTTGGCGGTATTTCGTCTTCCTGCGCCATTGCTATCTCCTTAAACGCCTTTAATTGACAGTAGCTTCTCTATATATCGGCCAAAGTTGTTATTGGCTGGTTTTTAACAAAATTTCAACCCGCCCTGGGGGCAAAGAAGCACCGCTTGCGTCTTCAAGCCCTTGCCTTTCCGGCATATCCGCCCCATAGGCGCTTACCCCAAAGCGGGAGGGCGCAATTTGCCTGCGCGTGAACACGCCCAGCACCGCCAGCGCGCGCCGGGCCGATACCTCGTACGCGTCCGGCTGACCGTGCCTGCCGCCTTGCGCCGCATGGCCGCTTATAAGCACCTGACCCGGCACTGCCTCAAACAGCGGCGCCAGCATAGGCAGCACGGCATTGCCCTGGGCGGTAAGGCGGCTGGTATCCGGCTCGAATAAAATTTTTTCATCCAGTACAAAGACTATGCCGTCTTTTCTGGCCTCTATGCGCAAGTCTTTTTCAAGTGTACCTTTATCAACCGCCGGGGGCAAGAGTTCTCGCGGAAATAGCAATTCTTTGAGCCTGCCCTCATAGTCGTTGGTGCTTGCCATATCGGCCATAAGCGCTGACGCCAGCCTTATATTGCCCTGCTCATTCCCGCGCCCACGGGCGTCTGTTTTTTCGCGGCTCAGCCCGGAGCTGATGCTCTTTAAAATGGAGCTGTCTAGCGAGGACATGCTGAAGATCAGCACAAACAAGGCCAGCAGCAGGGTCATAAGGTCGGCAAAGGTTATCAGCCAGCCGGGCCTTCGCACCGCAAACTCTCTTTTGCGCCGCCGCATCAGTTGTTGCCCCCGCTCTCGCTCTCGCCGCCGGGCGCTCCCAGATGAAAACGGAAGTCGCGGAAAAAATATTCCTGGCTTTGGCCCGGCAGCGGCTTCAAGCTTTCAAAAGCCCCTCTGATGCCGGGGCTTTTTTTGTCCAGCACCAGATCCACCCGCCGGTTTTTGCGCCTGCCCTCCGAAGTGTTATCTGAAAAACGCGGCCTGTGGCTGCCGTAAGCCTCCATGCGCAGCATGGCTTTATCTACCCCGCGCCCGGTAAAATATTTGTACACCGCCAGCGTGCGCTCCATGGAAAGCGTCCAACCGGGGTCTACCACCCGCTCGTCGCCTAGCCCCGACATGGCCCCCTCACCAACGCCCGGCGCGCTGTAACCAGCTATGAGCATAGTGTGCTCCAGATCGCGCAACGCCGGCACAATACGATCCAGCGCCTGTTTGCCGCTTTGGCTCAAGCTCACTCCGCCCTCGGCGAACAAGAGATCGCCTTGTAGCGAGATTATCAACTCCGTATCCGTAAACCTTATCGTGGCGTCAGGATCGTCAGCGGCAACCAGTTGCGCCGCGTCATGCCGTGTTGCGTCTTCCCGCCGCGATACGCCGGGCCGCACCACCCCCACCGCGTCATCAGGCTTATCCAGCAAAAATTTGTTCTCCTGAAAGCCGAATACATGCCGTACCGATTCCACCGCCCGCTGGCGGCTGTTCTCGTCTATAACCGACATGGCCACCATTATGACAAAAAAAGTAAGCATCAGAGTCATCATGTCTGAAAATAAAATCAGCCACGGCTGCTGCATTGTTGATTTAAACTGCCTTACTTTCGCCATAGTTTTAACGGATGCGCCTGCGGCGCGATTGAAGAATTCGAGAGAGGGGAGAAGGAACCCTTTGAAAAGGGGCGATATATTCCCCCCCTTTGATTCGCCGCGTCCTGCGGCTCACCCCTTCGGGGCGCCTCCGCTTCGTTCCGGCGTCCAATTCCGCTTTCCTGCGGAATCGTCGAGCTCTCCCATCCCCATCCTCCTAAACTTTTCAATTAGTTGTTTGGGAGTTGAGATTAAATTATCTTGTACTAATAGTTTCACGTTTATAAAAAATTTGCAAAATTCGCCATTAGTGCGCGTATTTTGCAAAATTATCATTTAACCCGTGCATTCGTTCTAGCCAGAACGGCTAATCCATGTGCTGGGGATTAACCAACCTTTCCTCGCTTCGCTGGTTAGTCCTAAGCTATACTCAGAAATACAAAACTCACAGGCAAAACATTCACCTACCATAACTCACCAATATAAACCCTTGCGGGTCCAGGGGCTCACGCCCCTGGTGGGGGCGGGGGGTCCGGGGGGAGTGGGCCACCCCCCCACCCCCCCGCCCCCCGAGGCAATTACCGCGCCG
>JAVBON010000001.1:0-26063 GCA_031550525.1 Desulfovibrionaceae bacterium | reverse complement strand
TTCTAAATATTTCTTAATCTTTCATGTGCTTTAGAAGTTTTCGTTAGCTGTAATTCACTTAAGAAAGTTGAAACCTTTGTATACAAGTAATAATTCCGTTTTGCTCATATCACTAAACATATTAATCAGTTTCTGAAAATTTCCTTAACATGTATTAGCTTAAAATGCCTTTTTTTGCTGTTATTCACTAAACTAAGTTCTTACTTGTGTATTTAAGATATATATATATATGAGATGAAGTTCGGCACTGGCCACACAATTAGTTGTTAATATTTGCATTTCTATACATTTTGCATTTTTCTAATTGCATAAACACGTTATTCTCAGCAGTTATTTAGCTAATTAATTGTTTACTGGTGTATTAAAGATGTAGGACTGAGATAATTATATCACAGTTGCTACTATCGTTGCTTCTTAATATTACACATACTTCTTAGTGCATGAAAAGTATTTTTCAGCTGTTCTTTACTTAAATAAGTTGACACTAATGTATTCTAGCGATAATTCTGAGTTGCTTATATCAAATTAGGTTATATCTCACTTTGTAATTGTTTTTCATACATTTAACAGCATAGAAATTCATTCTCAACAGCTATTCACTTATTTAAGTTGTTTCTAGTGTATTCCTGTCTTTTAACTGACAATTGAAGTTTGGCACTTGAAAACACATAGTTTGCATTTATACATTTTTCTAATAATTTTCCAAATCTTTAACTGTTTAAAAAGTATATCTGAGCAGCTAATCCTTTAAGTATGTTATTAATTGTATATTATATTTATATATCTGAGTGGCTTCTATCACAGTTACTTATATATCCTTTTTTAGTCATGTCACATTCATTAAACTGCACATAAAGTATAATTTGTTAGTTTTTAAATTAAATATTTGTTACACGTGTACTCTAGCATTATTTTTGAGATGCTTTTATCACTGTTGCTCATATCACTGTTTCCAGTTTGATCTCACCAAAATGAGTTGCTGCTACAATAAACAAGTGGTATTTCTTTCTTTCTTATATCACAGTAGCATATTTCACCGTTTCTGATGATTTTCTACACTTTTTTGCAATAGAAATGTTTCATACCTGTTGTTCTCTAAATTACGTTTTAACTGGTGAGTTACAGTTATACGTCTGAAAGATGCAGTTTGGCAACTGCAAAACACATATATGTATATAACTTTTTAAATAATTATTTCCCATATTTTTAAATAAATATTAAGTTTTTCTCAGCAATTATTTACTTAACTGAGATGTTATTAAAGATTTATAGTCAGATATCTATGTTGCTTATATCACCATTACTTATATCACAGTGTTTAATAATATTCCTAACTTTTACCAGCAAAAAAGTCTTTCTCAGTTGTTTCTATCTCCTTTTATAATAATTTAACATACTCCTATCAGCCAAAAAAGTCTTGAGCTGTTATTCACTTTAATAATTGTTACAGGTGTGTTCCAAGATATTTCTGAGTTGCATATAACACAGTTACTTATATCTAAGTTTCTAACTATTTCTCATACTGGTAGCCGTATTAAAATCCTTTGTCAGCTATCAGTCAGTTAAATAAGTTGTTACTTTGGATGCAAGTGATATTTGTTCGTTGCTTATGTCACAGTAGAATATTTCACCTCTCCTCGTACTAAATGATACTTGTATCTGCATAACAAGCCTTTCTTAGCTTTTATTTACTGAATTAATTTCTTAATCCTATATTCTAGTTACATATTAAACAGATGCAGTTTTGCACTTACAACACACATTGATGCTTATATCTGAATCTCTAAACATTTCTAGTATTTCTAATAGCATAAAAAGTCTTTCTCAGCAGGTATTCACTTCATTAAGTTGTTACTGGTGTATAATGTTTTTATATGAAAGGGTTCCTTTCCCCCTCTCTCAAGCTCTCACCCCCTATCCTCCTAAACTTTTCAATTAGTTGTTTGGGCGTTTAGGTAAAATCAACTTGGGCGATTATTATATGTTTATAAAAAAATGCAATATTTTGAATAAGGATAAATTTTTCTAAAAAGTTACGTAGTATTGTCAGGTTGGTGGTTATCTGGCTCAGTCAAACCCGCGACAAAGCCTGTATAAGTAGCCAACCTATAACTTATCGAAAATTTTTTGTCCCGCATAACTTCTAATATGCCACTTTGCCAATCAATAGCGGCCTTTGAGGCGTTACTGGCAATAACATTTTGCAAGCTGTGCAAGGCGAACCAGACTTTGCTTGCTTTTGGGGCGCTGAATCCGGCTTGCGTCATGTTGTGATCTAATTTTCCAATGCGCGGCGGTCACATAACTTATAGGCACAACTTCCGTTTCAGTGCGGCCCACCAATACCTAGCCTTGCGGGTCCAGGTGTGGCTCGCTTTAGTAAAGCTCAACAGTAGCACACCAACAAGTACCAGAAAGGCAATACCTTTGGCGATGCTCTTTCGAGCCCCTGGTGGGTTGGGGGGTCCGGGGGGAAGGGTGAAAACCTTCCCCCCGGCCGCCGGAGGCATTAACGGCGCGGCGCATCCGCATCCGAACATATTTTTTAAAAAGTCCTGCGCATGTTGTCCGCCAAACGTCGCACGGCTTGGGTAAAGAGCTGGCTGGCGGCTTTATCTTCGGCGTCGGTCTCGAAGGTATTGGAGTAAGTTACGGTACTGCGCCAATTTTCGATGTTATCGGAGCCGTTGTGCACAATGGCTGTTATGACGACGGTGCCGTCGTAGAGCAGTGTCGCGTCGGTGGTGCTTTTTACGGAACTGCGGATCGTGAAGGATTCCACGCGCAGGTGCATGTTGTAGTCGGCGGAGCCGCCGTCCACCCAGGCGGCTATGTTGCGCGCGGTAATTTCGTCGCGCATGGCCGAACGCAGGGTATAGCCCACCCAGGGGTAGAGTGTGGGCTGCTCTATGCCGGTGAGCTTGAGAGTGGCTTTGCCGCTGCCCAGCACGGTGGAATCGTTGCCTGCGAAGCCGTATCCGCAGCCCGAGAGGACGGCGAGCAGCAGCAGGCAGAGCAGCAGGCGCGGGGTTTGGGCCGCGCGGCTATTTAACCACGATATTGACAAGTTTACCCGGCACATAAAGCACCTTTGCGATGTTGAGCCCTTCGGTGAATTTTTTGACGTTTTCGTCCGCGAGGGCGGCGGCTTGGGCGGCGTCGGCGCTGACGTCGGCGGGCAAATCCATCCGGGCGCGCAGCTTGCCGTTAACTTGAACCACTACGGTGATAATGCTGCGTTGCAGGGCGTCTTCGTTATATTGCGGCCAGGGCTGGGCGGTAACGCGGCCTTCAAAGCCCAGCATCTGCCAAAGCTCTTCGGCCAGATGCGGGGTAAAGGGCGAGAGCATGGCCAAGAGGCTGGCAACGGACGAGGACAATACGGCCTGCCCTTCTTTACTTTCCAGCAGGGTATCGCGCACCAGATAGAGGTGGTTTACCAGTTCCATAATGGAGGCGATGGCCGTGTTGAACTGGAAGCGATTTTTTATGTCGTCCCCGGCTTTTTTTATGGCGGAGTGCTCGCGCAGGCGCGTTTCCGCCGCCGCTTCGTTTTTGGCCATGGCGGCGGTGGCGGAGCATGGGAAAGCTGGCGGAATTTTTCCGGCAAGCTCTTCGCACAGGCGCCATACGCGCTGCACAAAGCGGTTGGAGCCTTCAATGCCGCTGTCGGTCCAGTCAAAGTCCCTTTCCGGCGGCGCGGCAAAGAGGCAGAACAGGCGCACTGTATCGGAGCCGTATCTGGCGATCATCTCCGTGGGGTCGACGGTATTACCCTTGGACTTGGACATTTTTGAGCCGTCCATAAGCACCATGCCTTGGGTGAGCAGGTTGGCGAAGGGCTCGTCCAGGTTAAGGAAACCGCAGTCGCGCAGGGCTTTTATAAAGAATCGCGAGTAAAGCAGGTGCAAAATGGCGTGTTCCACGCCGCCTATGTATTGGTCAACGGGCATCCAGTAGCTGGTGGCCTGTTTGTCCAGGGCCTGGGTGTCTTCTTTGGGGCAGGTAAAGCGGGCGAAGTACCACGATGATTCCACAAAGGTATCCATGGTATCGGTTTCGCGCCGGGCTTCGGCCCCGCATTTGGGGCAGGCGGTTTTGTAAAATTCCGGCGTATCGGGCAGGGGTGAGCGCCCGTCCGGGTGGGTTTTCACGTCAAGGGGCAGCAGCACGGGCAGGTTTTCTTCCTTTTCCGGCACCACGCCGCATTTGTCGCAGTAAATAACGGGTATGGGCGCGCCCCAATAGCGCTGGCGAGAGATGTTCCAGTCGCGCAGGCGCCAGTTAACGGCGCGTTTGCCCAGTTGGCGCTGCTCCAGCCATGCGGCTATGGCGTTTTTGGCCTCTTCGTTATCCATGCCAGTGTAATCGCCGGAGTTAACGAGCCGGCCGGGGCCGTCGTAGGCTTCGGCCATGGCGTCGGGGTTTGGAGCGACGGAGTTTTGCGGGCAGACTACAAACTTTATGGGCAGTTTGAACTTACGGGCGAATTCAAAGTCGCGCTGGTCGTGCGCGGGCACGGCCATAACCGCGCCGGTGCCGTAACCGGCCAGCACAAAGTTGGCTACCCATATTGGAATAAGCTCGCCGGTAAAGGGGTTTTTGCAGTAGGAGCCGGTGAAGCGCCCGTCTTTTTCCAGCGCGTCAAGACCGGCCGGGCCTGAGGAGGAGGCTTTGACGGCGTCGGCAAAGGCGCGCACTTCCGCTTCTTGCGGCTGGCCCTTAATAAGCTGTGCCAGCAAGGGGTGCTCGGCCGATATGCTCATAAAGGTAGCGCCAAAAACGGTATCCGGCCTGGTGGAGAACACGCGGATGCTCCCCTGCCCTTGGGCCAGCGGAAATTCTATTTCAGCGCCGACTGATTTGCCTATCCAGTTGCGCTGCATGGAAAGCACGCGGTCAGGCCAGCCGCCGGAGAGTTTATCAAGGTCGGCCAAGAGCTCGTCGGCATATTCGGTAATGCGCAAGAACCATTGGGTGAGCTCTTTTTGCTCCACCATGGAGTCGCAACGCCAGCACTGGCCTTCAATAACCTGCTCGTTGGCAAGTACCGTGTTGCATGTGGGGCACCAGTTTTGCGGGGCTTTTTTGCGGTAGGCCAGGCCTTTTTCAAGAAATTTGAGAAAGAACATCTGCTCCCAGCGGTAGTAGGAGGGATCGCAGGTGGCTATTTCCCGCTCCCAATCCAGAGAGTAGCCAAGGCGCTTGAGCGTCTTTCTCATGTTGTTAATGTTGGCGTAGGTCCATTTGGCCGGATGGGTGTTGTTTTTTATGGCCGCGTTTTCAGCGGGCAGGCCAAAAGCGTCCCAACCCATGGGGTGCAGCACGTTGAAGCCCTGCATACGTTTGAAGCGGGCCAGCACGTCGCCTATGGAATAGTTGCGCACGTGCCCCATATGGATGTTGCCCGAGGGGTAGGGGAACATCTCCAGGCAGTAGTATTTGGGTTTTTGGGCGGCAGGGCCTGTGCTGTCGCTTTTAAAGGCGGATTCATCTTCCCAAATTTTTTGCCATTTATGCTCAATTTCTTGCGGGTCGTACTTCATTTGCTATGCTATTCCTTTTGGTCCTGAAAAACTTTTCTTTCTTGGCACAACCAAAAATTCTTGTGCTTTAACAAAGCACAGGCTGTGCGGAATTTATGCGATTTATAAAAACCGCCCCTCGCTTTTAGCGTGTTTTTTTACGCTTGTCGACACGCGCGGCGGCAAAATGCGCGGCAATTTTACGCGGCTGCCGAAGCAAAAAACGCAATCATGACCGGCGCAATATGCTTTTATTTATTGACAGAGGCAGGCGCTGAATCTAAAGAATATAACATTATTTACTAAGAGATTGCCGTGCATGCGGGGAAATGGTCAACCTTCAGCAGTATACGGGTGTTCGCATTATGAGCGGGAAACTGGTTTTTGTCACAGGCGGAGGCAGAAGCGGCAAAAGCGCCTTTGCCTTGCGCCAGGCCGAGCTTTTGCCCGGTCCTAAATTGTTTGTGGCCACGGGAACGGCCAGCGACGCCGAAATGGCCGAGCGTATAAGACGGCACAGGCAGGAGCGCGGGCCGGAATGGCAGTGCCTTGAGGTGCCCATATCAAAGGCCTGCACCGTGCATGAGCTTATGGATTTGGCCGTGTTGCCGCGAATGCAGGGCGGCAGTTGCAATTTTGCCGCCGTATTGGTGGATTGCCTGAGCACGTGGGTAAGCGCCTGTCAGGATAGCTGGCTTGGAGCCCCGCGCGACTTGGAAAACGGCGTGAAAGAGGCCTTTCGCGATTTTCTGGAGGCCCTTGGCAAGTTTGGAACGCCGGTGTTCATAGTAAGCGCCGAGGTGGGGCTGGGCCTGGTGCCCTTGCACCCCGAGGCCCGGCAGTTTGCCGATATTTTGGGTCATGTCAACCAGATGGCGGCCGCTGAGGCGGATGAGGCATATTTTTGCGTAAGCGGCATACCTGTAAGAATAAAATAAATATTTTAATCAGATTTGTTTAATCAAGATTGACGACTTTCTAATCACGTGAGAATAAAGCAGAAACACGGTTATAACGTCAGCCAGCTTATGGAGTACCAAATGAAACTTTCTGCCCGCACCCGCTATGCCGCCCGTATTCTTTTGGACTTGGCCAGATACAGCAATTCCGGCCCTCTTGCCGCCACAAGATTATCGCAACATACCGGCGTATCCGTGCAGTTTATAGAGCAGATTCTCAAGCCTCTCAAGCAGGCGGGCCTTACCACCAGCACCAGGGGCGCAAGCGGCGGGCACTCCCTTGCCAAACCGGCCACATTGATAACGCTGGGCGAAGTGGTGCGCCTGATGGAAGGCGGCATACACCTTACCCTGTGCAGCTCTGAAGAAACCGCCACCTGCGCGAGTTGGGAATTTTGCCCCACCCGCGCGGCCTGGGTGAAAGTTTCCAAAACCATGGAGCAGGAGCTGGATTCCATAACTTTAAAAGACCTGCTTGATGATTATTACGCCGTGCCCTCTGACGACAACCAGCCGGATTTTCCGGTGTGCCGCATAACCAGAACCGGCAGAGGCAACGCCAAGAAAAGCGCGCGTAAGTAACGTTTTTTGAAACACGGCAAATCGCCCGAGCCTCCGCATGCGGAGGCTCGGGCGATTTGCCGTGTTTGGGGAAAGGCACAGCGGACAGAGCCAGGTTTATAAGCTCTGGGGGGCGAAAGAGCATCGCCAACAGGTATTGCTTGCCTTATGCTTATCGGTGCTAAATTGTTGTGCTTTGTCAAAACGAGCCACACCAGACCAAGCAAGTGGGTGTGGACCACCTTGCCCCCGTGATTTTGTTGGCATTAGGCAATTCCCATGGCTTAAGTTTTGCTGTAGCACGATTGGGTACAAAAGGTCACAGTTGATTATGCCAAATTTGCCATGCTCAATCCCCGCTATGCTTTTGTAGCCCCCTGCGTGCTTATGTAGCCCTCAAGCTCGGCTGCAAGGGCGGCAATTTGCAGCTCAAGCTTGGTGAAATGTTGAAGCAGGTCTTCTCTGGCTGCGGGCAGCAGGTTGTCGCGTCCGGCTTTTTCCATGTGCATACATAGGGAGCGCAGTTCACCATTGTTGTAATATCCGGTAATGCCTTTAAGGGCGTGGCTGTTTTCTGCCAGATCGGCGTTGTTTCCGGCACGCAGGGCCGTGCCTATTGCCGCGAGCAGTGCTGGGGCGTCGTTAATGTAAATGCGCATGCTCTGGCATATAAGATTTTGGTCTCCGCCAAAGGCAGGGGCCAGAAGCTTGTGTTGCAGCAGTTTTTCCGCAGGCGGGGCGTCAGCCGGTTGCCCCGGCTGGCCGGCCTGTGCTGTTGCGCTGTTTGCGCGCTTGCGCCAGTTAAGGCCAAATTTATCTGAAACTTCGTCTATAACAGCCGCCACGTCTTCCAGCAGCATGGGCTTGCTAAGGTAGGCATCCATACCTTGCCCGATGTATTTTTCGTAGTCGCCTTTCAGGGCGTGGGCGGTCATGGCGACCACGGGAATGCGCGGCCTGCCTTGGGCAGCTTCATTGCCGCGTATTATTTTTACGGTTTCAGGCCCATCCAGCACCGGCATCTGTATATCCATAAAAACAAGGTCGAAGCTGCCTTTTTCCAGAGCCTCCAGCGCTTCTTGCCCGTTGGAGGTGATTGTGGTCTCGTGCCCCAGCGAGCGGAGCATGCCGGAGCCCACAAGCTGGTTGATGCGCATATCTTCAACCATAAGTATTTTAAGAATCTTACCCGCATTTTGCGGCGTTTCGGGGCAGGCAGCGTGGCGGTTTGGGCTTGCCGGCGCGGTGGCGTTTGCGGGGTCAATGGCTGTTTTTACGGCATGCAACAGTTGGGCCGGGTGCACTGGCTTTAACAGCCTGGAGCGCACATGGGGCAGTTCCGGCGCGGAGGTGCCAGGCGCTTCTGAAGAAAGCAATATTACCGGCGTATGGTCAAGCAGTTTATTTTCAGCTATTTCATCCAGCAGGCACAAGTTTTTGCCCCGGCCAAGGGGCAGGGCGATTATTATAAGGTCAAAGCCCGGCTCGCGGCTGTCCAGCAGGCGCAAAAGCACCATGGCTTCTCCGGCTGAGGCGCGGCCCTCCACTTGCAGGCCCCAGGCACCAAGTTGCTCGGCAAGAACGGCCATGGAGGAGGCGTTGTCTTCCACCAAAAGCACGCGGCGGCCCGGCGCAAGTTTTTGGCTGGCGCCGCTATCTGGCGGCACATGCGCATTTTGAGCTGTGAGCAGTTTCAGATCAAACCAGAATTCGCTACCCTGTTCGGGGCGGCTTTCAAGGCACAGGTTGGAATGCATGAGCGCCACGAGCTTTGAGCATATGGATAACCCAAGGCCGGTGCCGCCATATTTGCGGGTGGTTGAGCTGTCGGCCTGCACAAAGGCCTCGAAAATGCGCTGCTGTTTTTCAGGGCTTATGCCTATACCGGTGTCAGACACGGCAAGGCGCAATGTTGTCGTGCCGTTTTCCTCATCTATCTGGCGCACGGTTACGCGGATCTCGCCTTCGTCCGTGAATTTTATGGCGTTGCTCACCAGATTAAGCAGCACTTGGCCTATACGCTGCTTATCGCCCACAAGAAACTCCGGCGTTTGCGGATCTACCCGCACCAGCAACTCCAGCCCTTTTTTATGGGCCAGCGGGGCCATGGGCAGCACCTGGCTGAAAATGAGGTCGCGCAGGCTAAAGGGCTGCGGATCCAACAGGAGTTTGCCTGCCTCTATTTTTGAAAAATCCAGTATGTCATTAAGTATATCCAAAAGCCCGCTGCCGCTGTTTTTAATCACAGCCGCCATGGAGGCTTGCTCCGGCGTAAGTTTGGAGTGCTGCAGCAAATCGGACATGCCCAGTATGCCGTTAAGAGGAGTGCGTATTTCGTGGCTCATGTTCGCCAAAAAACTGGCCTTGGCCCGGTTGGCGTCTTCAGCGGCGTTTTTGGCCTCCAGCAGGGCTGTTTCCATATTTTTCTGCATGGTTATATCCATAACCATGCCGCCAAGGCCCACCAATTCGCCAGCGGCGTCGAATATGGGAAAAATGTTCAGGTTGTAAGTAGATTTATTGCCGCTTTCGGAAATGGTGGAAAATTCTGAAATCCTGCCGCGTTTTTCAGCCAGCACTTCCAATTCATATCTACGGCACTGCAATTCAACCGCCGAGCTGCTTACACGCAGTTGCCCGATAATTTCTTCTGGAGTTTTACCAAGCCACTGGGCGAAACCTTTATTGACCATGACGAATTCGCCATCGGTATTTTTTATGTACAAACGTGTTTCGGTATTGTTCATAAAATAGGTCATCAAGCTTTGCCGGGCCAGAGCGTATCTGGTTTTTGCGTCTATTTCGACTTCAAGTTTTTCCGTAAGCACGCGCAAGTCCATTTGGCGGTATTTTTCAAACGCGAGTTTGTGTATTGCACGCGCGGCGGCCAGAGTGAAAAGCAGGCAGGCGGCCAGCCCAAGCAGCATGTAGGCAGCCGTGTGCTGGAACAGGGCAGTATGCTCCGGCAGGCCGGACAAGGGGGTGTAAATGTCGGAAAGTATTTTGGCGGTGAGCAAGCCTAAAAACAATAACAGCAAGGCGGCATGCAATTTAAAACGCCTTATGCCGCCAATATAGCTGCCCGCATGGTTTGCACGGTGAGAACCGTGCGGTTTGCTCTCTTCGCGCATAGGCGTATCCATGTAACGCGTCCATTGTTGAGGGTGCAGTATGGATTATCCTGAAATAACTGATGAATTGTGTTATTGCATGCGGACGGCGCAAAATCAAACAAAAAATGTGCAAGTACAAGCAAAACGGCCTTATCTTGGGCTTAAGGCATAGCCGCATAGGCTCAAAAAAGTTTGAACTGGGAGGGCTGGGCCTGAGCGCCGGAGGTTTTGCCGGTTTCCGGCCGGTCTTCCAAATTCTCGTCCTGCGGCCGGGGCAGAAATGAGGTTTGCAAATCCATACGGTAGGCGAATAACGGGCAATCTTGCACGCCGCAAAGGGCCACTTCGGCGGCTATGCCGCCGGAGCAGTCCAGACATTTGGCCCTTATGGCGCGTTTAAGCTTTTTTACATCATCCATGCTGGCGCGCGGGTTAAGGTTTTGCGGTGGATATAACCGTGCGCAGGATATCTTCTTTGCCGATTATGCCTATAACCTTGCCGTGCTCCACCACGGGCAGCGAGTAATACTTGGCCTTGACCATAAGGGTGGCCACGTCTTCCAATGTGGCGTCGGGGCCTATGGTAACCGGCGAGGCTGTCATGGCTTCTTTTACTGTAAGGGCGGTCATTTTTTTCAGGTCTTTTTCCGCATTGCTCCAGCCTATGGGTATAAAACCGTCAAGAATGCTGAATACTGAAGGTGTTTCAAGCTTTTTTTGCTGGGCCACCAAGTCGCTTTGGCACAACACGCCCAAAAGGCGCCCAGATCGGTCAACCACCGGCAGGCCGTTAAAACGTTTGTCCAACAGTATTTTTACCGCGTCGGCAATAGGCGCGCCAGGCAGAATGGTAACGGGGTTTGGGGTCATTATATCCCGCGCTGTCAGCATATTTGTCTCCTTTGGAGTTTTTCGCAAATTTTGGCGTACTCTGTTGTATATAGAAGAAAAAAGCTTTCAGGTAAAGGATTAGACAATTATAGGCTGTGATCTTGCGTACGCGGATAGGGTTATTTTCACTTTAGACAGCGTGGTCGCGAGGGCCTTTTTGCCTCGCACAGGCCGCGCCTGCTCTGTCCGCGTTAAAATAGTTTTACATTTGGCGGGGCACGTCCTGTGCATCGCCTCTTCTAGATAGTGTAGTCCCGAGGGTCTTTTTGCCTCGCACAGGCCGCGCCTGTTTTGCCAGCGTCAAAAAGTCTTTTCATTTGATTCGGCAGGTCCTGTGCCTCACCCCTGCGGAGCCCTCGCGTTGCCCGCGTCCAATTCGCATTCCTGCATAATTGTCGGCCGGGTGCCGTAAAAGCGCACTCCCTCAATAACAGCCGTTTTTTTGGGCAGAGAGCAAAAATCCTTCTTGTGACCGCACTATCTGGGCCAGATGCGAAAGAATTTGCAATATTAGGGGTTCAGTACCGGCGAAAGCAGTATTTTTTTGCCAATCGGGACGTTCTTGGCTATATTACAGCCATACTTCAAGGCGAGTTTGGTTAAGGCGTTAATATTGCAGCACACTGTTTAGTCGCGTTGGAAGGCCACATGACCATTCGCTCCAGGCTGATTATAGCATTTTCGCTTTGTTTGGCGCTGGCGCTGGGCAGCATTTGCTGTATTATTTTCTTTTACCTTAGCGCCTCCGAAGAGCGGCATTTTCACGCGCAGGCCGTCAGCCAACTGGATCGTGTGGAAGAAAGCATAAATACTTTTACCGAGCCGGGGGCAATGAGCATAAGCTATCTGGCCGGGCTTGATCTGGTGCGCATTTCGTACGGCAACCTTTCGTCCTACCTTGAGACCTCTTTTCCCACCAAGCTTTTGCACCAGCGCCTCACCCACTACGAGCAGCTTGTTTATGACGAGTTTATACGGGTGGTGCGCAGTAACAACAACTACAAGAATATTTATATAGGCAACCGCGACGGGCAGTATACGGAAGCGCCGGAGGGCGGCGCGCTGCCGGGCGGTTTCGACCCGCGCCTCACCACTTGGTATAAGGAGGGGGCGGCAAGCGGTAAAAAGGTTACATATACTTCGCCATATCGCTCTTTTGAAGGGCAGATGGTTTGCAGCATACTTGTAAAGGTCCATGAGCTGGATGATCAGTTTATGGGCGTGCTGGGCGTGGACTACAGCCTGGAGAGCATTACGGCCTACCTTAGCGAGAGAAAGGTGTTTGATACCGGTTATCTTGTGACGCTGGACCGTAACGGCGGCATTTTGGCCGATGGCGCGGCGCCGGAGCGCGCGGGCATGCGGGCTGCGGAAGTTTCGGCCCTGTGGAAGGAAGTGGCGGGCAGCCCCGACGGGCAGTTTACCGGCACGGACGAGAACGGGCGGAAGAAGTATATCGTAACGCACAGCATAGCCAACCTTGGCTGGAAGCTGGCCGTGGTTTTTGACCACGATGAGCTTATGGCCTCCAGCTACCGGCTGTTGCGCTGGCTGCTGCTGTGCGCCGTGCTGTTGTTTTGCGTGGTGTCGGCGGTAGGCGTGCTTTTGGCGCGCTCCATAGTGCGCCCCATGGAAGAACTGGTTGCCGCCTCCAAAATTATATCCGGCGGCGAGTATGAATCATCGGAAACCTTGCGGGCCGATTTGAATGAAAAGCTCGCGGTGCGGGCCGGGGGCGAGACCGGCGAGCTGGCTGAGGCTTTGCGCGTGGTTATTTACACCCTGCAACAGCGTGTGGATAACGCGCAACAGGCCAGCCGGGCCAAAAGCGAATTTATGGCAAATATAAGCCACGAGCTTCGCACGCCGATGAATGCCATTATAGGCTTTACGCAACTGCTGCTTAAAACCCCTTTGAATGCCAAACAGTACGATTACGCGGGCAAAGCGAATACGGCGGCGGTTTCTCTTTTGCGCATTATCAGCGATATACTGGATTTTTCCAACATTGAGCGCGGCGCGTTGGACATGGAAGAAAGCGCCTTTAATCTGCGCTGGTTGTTGAATGATACGCTCGCGTCATTCCATGCCGGCAGCGAGGATTTGGGCATTAAGCTGATTCTTGAAGCGGATCCGGCCCTGCCGGAACTGGTTACGGGCGATGCCGCGCGTTTGCGGCAGGTGCTTGTGAGCCTGTTGAGCAATTCTTTCAAATTTACCACATCCGGCAGCATAACCGTTAAGGCTGGGCTGCTGAGGCTTGAGGCGGGCAAGGCCGAAGTGCGCTTTGAGGTTGCGGATACCGGCATAGGCATTTCGCCTGAAAAGCTGGGCAGCATTTTCGACCCCTTTTTGCAGGCCGATAATTCCTCCACACGCGAATACGGCGGCGCCGGCTTGGGCCTGGCTCTGGTAAAACGTCTTGTGGAGCTTATGCACGGCAGGGTGGAGATGCGCAGCGAGCCGGGCAAAGGCACGAGTGTGATGTTCAGTATGGTTTTGGGGCTTGCGGATGCCGCCGAAGCACACGGAATGGGCTTTACCATGGCTGAACCTGGCGAAAACCATGGAGAAAATGCGGCGCCCGTGAGCGTGCCGGAAGCCGACGCCACCAGTGTGGCGGTTGCCCGGCATAATCTGCAAGGGTGTAGAATTTTGCTGGTTGAAGATAATATCGTCAACACGCAGGTCGCCATTGAGCTTTTGGAGGAAATGGGGCTGCAAGTCAGTGCCGCCGCTCATGGCGGAGAAGCCCTGACGGCGGTGGATGCCGCTTTTGCCCAAGGCCACCGGCCGCCCTTTGACATTGTGCTTATGGACCTGCAAATGCCGGTTATGGACGGCTACCAGGCCGCGCAAAGCCTTTTGGACAACCCGAATTACAAGGAGCTGGTTATAGTTGCCCTTACCGCGCACGCCCTGGACGAAGACCGCGAGCGCTGCCGCAAGCTGGGCATGCGCGCGCATGTATCCAAACCCATAGATGTGGATGTGCTGCGCCAAACCCTGGAGCATTTTTTGCTCTCCGGCCCGCCGCCGCCCACGCTGCTTTAGGTCCAGCCAGCGATACGCGGGCATGACACGCGAATATAAAGGCGCAGTGGGCCAGGAGCTGTTTGTAAAAGCGTCTTTTGCCCCTTGTACTGTGTAAAGCGTCTGTTTTAGTATAGGGCTGTACCGTCAGAGTATTATCCCTGGCCTAAAATTCGCGTCTCCACCCCAGATCTCATAATCTGGCTTTATCCATCAGAGGAAGCATATGAAAACAGTAGCCTGGCTTATACCTGAAATTTCGGCCGGTTCCGGGGGCAAACGCACCGTGCTCGCGCATGCCAAAGCCTTGGAGGAGCGCGGCTATAGCTGCGTGTTGTACGCGGCCAGCCGGGCCTCTTCGGCGGAGTCGGCGCGGGGGGCCATACGCGACGCCTACGGGTATGATTTTGAGCATGTGCGTCTGGGCTGGCATATGGTGGAGCCGTGCGACGCGGTTTTTGCCACCATCTGGCCTTCAGCCGGGCTGGTGGCCGGTTTGCCTTTCAAAACAAAAAAACTCTATTTCTGCCAAGACTATGAGGTGTGGATGTACCCTGCCGGTTCCTCGGCCTGCGGGGCGGAAATGTCCTACCAATACGGGCTGGAGGCTATTACCATAGGCCGTTTTCTTGCGCGCAAGCTTAGCGAGGCGCACGGGGCGCGGGCCAGCTATTACGACTTCGGCGTAAACCGCAATATCTATAAACCGCTGGAAGAGGCGGCCACGGAACCCGCAGTTTGTTTTGTATATCAGCCGGAAAAAGAGCGGCGTTGCGCGGCCCTTGGCCTGGAGGCGCTGGAAATAGCGCGTGCCCTGCGCCCTGAGGCAAGGGTTTTTCTGTTTGGCACGCCCAAGAGGGAAGAGACGCGTTTTCCGGCAGGTTTTGAGCATTTGGGGCTGCTCTCGCTGCCGGAGTGCAATGCCTTGTACAACAACTGCCGCGTCGGGGTTTGTCTTTCCGCCACCAACCCTTCGCGGGTGCCTTTCGAGATGATGTCCGCAGGGTTGCCTGTAGTTGATTTATGGCGGGAAAACACCCTTTACGACTACCGCGACAACACCATACTGCTGGCCAGGCAAACGCCGCAAGCCATAGCCACCGCCATAATCAAGCTGCTGGACGACGAGGCCCTGCGCGAAAACATGCGCAAAGCAGGTTTGGCCTTTGTGCGCGGGCGCACCGAAGAGGATGAAACATCTGCCTTTGCCGACCTGGTGGACGCCGTGTTTGAACAAGGCAAGCTGCCGGAACCTAAAGAAATACGCCGCATGTACAACGGCCGCCCCGTGGAGAACATGCTGCATGCCCTGCGGCGCTGATGGGCAAGGCCTAGGCGTTGTTTCTAAAAAGACGCTTTTTAGAAACAACGCCTAGGGGATGAAGCCAGATGTTATGAAATTTGGGCTGATTCGGCGCGCCCCGCGTCTCACCCCTTTGGGGCGCCGTCATTTCATTCCGGCGTCTAATTCCGCTTTCCTGCGGAATTAGACGCCAAGACCCGCAAATGTAGCTCGTATCGCAAAAGCACAACATTTTGGGGCTGACGAGTTATACAGCGAGCAGGACTGTGGAGGTGCTAATCGTGAACCACCTTGACCCCGCAATTTTAGTAAAACCAGGGTTTACCAACTAACTATAATCCCCGGTCCATGGCCGGGGATTATAGTGTGAGCGGTTTGTGCTAAACGAATACATCAATCTGCACCGTTTCCGGCAGGGCTGCCTCCACAGCTATTTCCGCCTGCTGTGCTACTTGTGCTTTGGCGGTTTCAGCCGCGCTCGGGGAGCTTTGCGGCTCCGGCGCTATGTCGGGGGCTTCGGAGGCGCCTTCGCCGGGCACGGGGGCGGTGGTTACGGGCTCGCCTTCGGCATTTTTGGGTGCGGTTGCCTCAGCGGTTGCTTGCTCCAGTTCATCCTGCATTTCTCCGCTTGCTTTTTCAATTTCCTCATAAACGTCTTTGTCGCGCTTTCTGCGTACGGCTTCTTCTATCTGTTTTTCAAACACGGTGGGGTTATCGGAAGTGACAAAGGCGGCAAGCTGGTCGAGCTGGTTCACGAAGCTTTTTTGTTCTTGCGCTTCTATAATGGCTTGGCGGCCAAAATCTGAAAGCGTGCTTTCTATGTATTTGGAGTTGGATTTGGCGTCGCCATAACGCACAAAATTGCCTTGCACGGCGTTAAATTGGGCGCTGCGGGCGTTTTCCGAAATACGGATTTCATCCTCCGGCCGCATGACGACGGTGGCTGCGGCCGTTACGGATTCCTCCACCTTGGTATTTTCGCCGCCTTTCAGTTGCTCCGTATAAAGAGATTGGAGGAGAGATTCTGACCCTTCCAGAGATGCGAGAGCGTCGATTATGCTCATGACGTTGCTCCGGTCTTTCAAAGTTACTTATGATATAACTATCGGAAAGTGGATAATTTTTCTTTAGATGAAAATTGTAAAAAAATATCTTATCAGTTTGAAAAGACAGCGTTTACATTAGAAAGTGGCATTGAAGGCATTCGGGCGCGGCTGGGTTTGGCCGCAATTGGTCTTTGCAGTTTTCTTCGATTGCTGGAACAATATTCCAGCGGCCTTTACAAAAAGATGGCGCATTTTATTGTGCTATACAAAGCAGCCGGCATGCTATTTTGAACATGCCGGCTGCTTAAACTTATTGAAAAACCTAATTAATACACTTATGCGGGTCAAGGGGCCTGGAAATAGCACTCCTGCTGTTCTGCTGGTTAGCTGACTTGCCAGCCAAAAACTGTTGTGCTTGTACGATGCGAACTACCCCCTTGCGGGGTCCGGTGTGGCTCGTTTTGACAAAGCGCAACAATTTAGCGCCGATAAGCATAAGGCAAGCAATACCTGTTGGCGATGCTCTTTCGCGCCCCAGATCTTACAGATCTGGCTTCATCAATTATTTCTCGTCCAATATGTCTTCGCCGCGCTTGAGCAACTCTTCCAGTTGAATATCCGCGCCTATTATGCCGGTAATGTTGTCATTTTCGTCAGTAACGGGGGCGGATACCGTGAGAATGAGCTTTTCGGTAAAGTGCGACTGGTACAGGTCGGTAACGTGCAAAGCCCCGCTGTGGATGGGCTTTACAAACCACTGGCGCTGGGAAAAGTCGTAACCTATGGGGAGCTTGTCGTAGTTTTCCTTGTAGGCCGGGTCGGTAATGGCGGCGGCCATCAGCTTTCCTTCCGTGTCGGTAAGATACATATACTGAATGAAAGGATAATCGTGCACCACCTGGGCCATCCAAGGGTATTTCTCTTCTCCGCCGCCGCTCATTTTGCATTCGGCGGCCAGGCGGGTGAGGAGTTCCGCAGCCAAGTCGCTGGCAATCTGCTTCAGGCGGGTGAAGTCGGATATGAACAGTTCCGGCATGTGGCGCCTGGTAAGGGCCAGCATTTCCTTGTTGGAGAAGGAGGTGTTGCGCCCTTTTTCGTAGGCCGCGTTGATGCGCTCGTATATTTTGCCCACGGCCGGGTGGGTTTTTTGCACTTTCTTGTCGCCTTCAAGGCCCAGCTCGTGGTTAATCCAGTACGCCACTCCGGCGCGACCTGATTTGTCGGTAATAATAATGGGCACCCGGCGGTCCAAGATTAACTCGGTATCGAAGATATTGTAAATTTCCTCATTCTTGGCCAAACCGTCCACATGCACACCCGCGCTGGTGGCGTTAAAGTCGCGCCCGGCAAAGGGGTAGTTGCCGGGTATGTCGTATTCCAGCTCTTTGGAAAAGTAGTCGGCAATTTTGGCTATTACGCGGGTATTGGCGGCCGCGTCGTTGCCGGTGAGGGATATATATTCCATAACCATGGCTTCCAGCGGGGAGTTGCCGGTACGCTCGCCAAAACCCAAGAGGCTGGAGTTAACCCCGCCGCAACCGTATAGCCAGGCGGTGGCTCCGTTTACCAGCACTTTATGAAAATCGTTGTGCCCGTGCCATTCCAGCCATTCGCCCGGCACTCCGGCCTCGTTCATAAAAGACCATACCAGCCTTGGCACCGAGCGGGGCAGGGTGGCGCCAGGGTAAGGCACGGCAAAGCCCATGGTGTCGCACAGACGTATTTTTACCGGCATTCCGGCATCTTTGGACATGGACATGAGTTTTTCGGCCAAGGGCAGGCAAAAGCCGTAAATATCGGCGCGGGTAACGTCTTCAAAATGACAGCGCGGCACAATGCCCCATTCCAGAGCCTGCTCCACTATCTTTATATAGTTGTCAAAGGCTTGTTTTCTGTCCCAGCCCAGCTTCAGGTAGGTATGATAGTCCGACACGCTGGTGAGCATGCCTACTTCTTCAAATTCCATACTCTTGGCGATTTTAAGATCGTTGATGTTGGCGCGTATCCAGCCGGTTATGCGGGGGAACTTGTAGCCTTTGGCGCGGCAAAGCTCTATGGCCTGCCGGTCTTTTTCGGAATACATGAAAAATTCGGTGGCCTGTATAAGGCCGCTGCGGCCGCCCAGCTCGTAGAGCAAATCAAAAATTTCGGCAATCTGTTTGGCCGTGTAGGGCGGGCGGGCCTGCTGCCCGTCGCGGAAGGTGGTATCGGTAATAAACATAGGGTCCGCCGGGTTGGGCATGACCATTACATCGTCAAAATGCACGCGGCCCACCTTGGTGTATGGAAACATATCGCGGTAGAGCAGCGGATCTTTGCGGTTTTTAAGCTTGAAGCCGAGAGATTTGTTTTTGGTGTGCAGTAAAGGCATATTTTTTCTCTGTTATAAATACATATTATAAATACATATATTGATGAAGCCAGATTTATGGGATCCGGGGTACCGCCCCGGACCCCGCAAGGGGGTAGCTCGCATCGTACAAGCACAACAGTTTTTGGCTGGCAAGTCAGCTAACCAGCAGGAGTGCTATTTCGAGGCCCCTTGACCCCGCAACGTTAATAAAAATATGGGGTTGTTATCAATCTAACGCGCCGGTTAACCCATAGCCGCCATTTTATCCAACAATTCTTGGGCCTCGCGGCAATTTGGGTTTACTTCCAGCGCCTTGCGGGCGGCCCGTTCCGCCTTGGGGCGGCGGCCGCTTTCAAACAGCGACCAGGCGGCCTCCAGCAGGCCTTTTTCCGGCGCGTCGCCAAATACGGCCCGCATGAAATAAGGATATAACTCTTTAAATACGGAACGCAAGAGTTCTTCGCGGTCATAAACAAGCCGGGCCAGGGGGCGGTTATCGGCTTCTCCGGCAAGGTAGTGGCAGAACAGGCGGTTAATGGCTGTAAGCATGCCGGAGGCCCTTTCCACCATTTTCGCCAGGGTTTCTCTGGTATCCGTGGCCTGATCGAACAAAAAACGGCGCACCAGTTCCAACGCTTCGGGGTTGGAAGAGATGTTGCGGCCTTCAGCGCGCATTAGCATAGCGCCTGCGGAGGGGTAGTATTTTTGCAACTGGTAGCTTGCTTCCAGAATAATCGCGCATTCGTGAAACAAAAAACCTATGGCCCAGTCCAAGGCCTCGCCGGCGGTGGAGTTGCCGCCGCCGCCAAACAGGTGGTGGGCGGTGTCTTTAAGCCGCCAGAGCAGGCCTTTGTTGAACTGATCGCCCATAACGCCCTGCATTATGGAAAAAGAAAGCGTGCCGGAGGCGCGAAAACGCTCGAACTGCTCGTCAAGCGTGGCGCAGGCCAGGCAGTAGTCGCGCAGTATGTCGCGCTTGTAGTGGCGTATTTTGCCGTCGTTCCAGTTGCCGGGCATTGGGTTAACCAGCCGCGTCCTGCTTGATAAGGGCCTTTGCCACGGCGGTATCGTACAGCAGCAACGGGTCGGCCCCGCTGCCGGTCTCGCGGTACATGGCGGCGGCGGCCTCTATAACTTGCAGGTCAAGCCAGCCGTGTTTTTCCCATACATCGGGCAGGTCTTGCTTCCAAAGGCGAAACTGCGGAGCGGCCTGGCCCTGGCGCACATAAACTCTGGTGGTTACGTCGGAGGGATTGGGGTAATAGTAAAGCCCGTTTTGATCTTTCATAATGTTGTTTTTTTGCCTGAAAATAACTTTACGTCAAGAGGCATCGAATGTATAACATAAAAGGAAAATCGCTAGACAATGCCGCCATGAGGGTTTTTTGTTATCTTCCGGCGTCAAAAAAGCTTTTTATTCCGGTTAGGTACCGCAAGAGTGCGCTCTGTGTATAAAAAGTATTTTTTTCTTGGCGGGTATGAAAAATCCCCCTCCTGTCTGTATTGTCTGATATCCTTTGGGTGCTTGACATTTATAGCAAATACTTCTAATTGTTGGGCACTTTAATTCGGTATTATTCAAGGCTATTCTATGGCGATTTGCTGCCCTTGGCTTTTTGCTTAAGAGCAAACTGCCGTATTGAAGTTTGTGAACAAAAAACTGTGGAGGTTTAGGCAATGGCGAAACACTCAACGCCCAAGCTGGATCAGCTTGAAACCGGGCCGTGGCCCAGCTTTGTGTCCGATATCAAGCAGGAAGCTGCTAACCGGGCGAAAAATCCTAACAAGGTGCCTTATCAGATTCCCGTAGACTGCCCCGAAGATCTGCTTGGCGTACTCGAACTCTCTTACACCGACGGTGAAACCCACTGGAAACACGGCGGCATCGTTGGCGTATTCGGTTACGGCGGCGGCGTTATAGGCCGTTACAACGACCAGCCGGCCAAATTCCCCGGTGTGGCTCACTTCCATACCGTGCGCGTAAACCAGCCTGCGGCCAAATATTACAAAACCGACTTTTTGCGTCAGATTTGCGATATTTGGGATATGCGCGGCTCAGGCCTTACCAACATGCACGGCACCACCGGCGACATCGTGCTTTTGGGCACCCAGACTGCCCAACTTGAAGAAATTTTCTTCGAGCTCACCCACAAAGTGAATACAGACCTTGGCGGCTCCGGCTCCAACCTGCGTACTCCAGAAAGCTGCCTCGGGCCTTCCCGTTGCGAATTCGCCTGCTACGACACTCAGGACCTTTGCTATACCATGACCCAAGACTACCAGGACGAGCTGCACCGCCCGGCCTTCCCCTACAAGTTTAAATTCAAATTCGACGGCTGCCCCAACGGCTGCGTTGCCGCCATGGCCCGTTCGGACTTTGCGGTTGTAGGTACTTGGAAAGACGACATTAAAATAGACGCTTCCGCCGTCACCGCCTATGTTGGCGGAGAAATTAAACCCAACGCCGGCGCTCACTCCGGCCGCGATTGGGGTAAATTTGACATAGTGGCCGAAGTTGTTGACCGCTGCCCCACCGGCTGCATGAAGTGGAACGGCTCCAAACTTAGCATTGACAACAAAGAATGCACCCGTTGCATGCACTGCATCAACACCATGCCCCGCGCCCTGCACATAGGCAACGAGCGTGGCGCCTCCATACTCTGCGGCGCTAAAGCCCCGGTTGTTGACGGCGCTCAGATGGGCTCCCTCCTGGTGCCCTTTGTTGAAGTTAAGGCCCCTTACACCGAAATTAAAGACGTTGTTGAGGCTATTTGGGACTGGTGGATGGAAGAAGGCAAGAACCGCGAGCGCCTTGGCGAAACCATGCGCCGCCTCTCCTTCCAGAAACTGCTCGAAGTTACCGGCATTGAGCCTCAGGCCGTGCATGTGCAGGAACCCCGCCACAACCCCTACATCTTCTTCCGTGAAGATGAAGTGCCCGGCGGCTGGACCCGTGACGTTGCTGACTACCGCAGCAGACACCAGAGATAATAAAGGGGGAAAATACCATGACTTTTATTTCTTCCGGGTACAACCCCGAAAAGCCGATGGAGAACCGTATCACCGATATCGGTCCTCGCAAATACGACGAGTTTTATCCGCCCGTCATCGCCAAGAACAAAGGCAAATGGCAGTATCATGAAATTCTCGAGCCCGGCGTGCTTATGCACGTGGCCGAGAACGGCGACAAGGTTTACACCGTGCGCTGCGGTACCGCCCGCCTTATGTCCATTACCCATATTCGCGAAATGTGCGAAATAGCCGACAAGCATTGCGGCGGCTACCTGCGCTTTACCACCCGTTCCAACGTGGAATTTATGGTGGATAACGAAGCCAGCCTCAAGGCCCTTAAGGCCGATTTGGCCGCCCGCAAGTTTGCCGGTGGTTCCAACAAGTTCCCCATTGGCGGTACCGGAGCCGGTATTACCAACATCATCCACACCCAGGGTTGGGTACACTGCCACACCCCTGCCACCGACGCCTCCGGCCCGGTGAAAGCGATGATGGACGAACTCTTCAAGGAATTCCAGAGCCACACCATGCCCGCTCCGGTGCGCGTATCGCTGGCTTGCTGCATTAACATGTGCGGCGCCGTGCACTGCTCCGACATAGGCGTTGTGGGTATTCACAGAAAGCCGCCCATGATCGATAACGAATGGGTTGACCAGCTTTGCGAAATTCCGCTGGCTGTTGCCGCCTGCCCCACCGCGGCAGTGCGCCCGGCCAAGGCCGATGTTAACGGCAAAACCGTTAACTCCATAGCCATTAAAGAAGACCGCTGCATGTACTGCGGCAACTGCTACACCATGTGCCCGGCCCTGCCCATTTCCGACGGCAAGGGCGGCGATGGCGTGATCATAATGGTCGGCGGCAAGGTTTCCAACCGCATCAGCGCTCCCAAGTTCTCCAAGGTTGTAGTCGCCTACATCCCCAACGAACCGCCGCGCTGGCCCTCGCTGACCAAAACCATCAGAAAAATCGTCGACACGTATTCGGCCAACGCGCGCAAGTACGAACGTCTGGGCGAATGGGCCGAGCGCATCGGTTGGGAACGCTTCTTCTCCCTGACCGGCCTTGAGTTTACCCACCACCTCATTGACGACTTCCGTGATCCGGCCTACTATACCTGGAGACAGACAACTCAGTTCAAGTTCTAGTTATAGCACAACCCTCCGGGCGCTAAAGCGCCCGGAGGAACCCTAAAGGGGGATCATTATGGATGAAGATAAAAAGAAGATAATTGATTTTCTTGAAGAAAAAAGCAAAACCAAAAGCAAATTCTACTTCAACGACTTCCTGCCCCTGTTTCCGGACAAAGGACCGCGTGAAGTAAAAAAAGTGCTTACTGCTTTGGTTAACGAAGAAAAAGTCGAATTCTGGTCTTCCGGCAGTACTTCCATGTACGGCCTGAAGGGCGGCGGCAAACCCGGCGCTATCTAGGTTTTATTGGCACCATGGTGTCAATTGCCTTGGCGGTTTGACATACTTCAAGACAGCGTTTTTGCCGGGTAACGCATTTTTGCGTGCCCCGGCGAAAGCGCTGTCTTAATTTATGCCTTTCAGATATCTGTTTGGCACGGCTGTATTTTTATTGCTGTATTACTCCTTAATATGAACAGGAAGCACACATGAGACGTAACGAAAGAGAAATAACCACGCAGGATGAGCTGCGCGAGGTAATTGCCAAATCCGAATACGGAGTTATTGCCATGCTGGACGGAGCCGCGCCGTACTCCATACCGCTTAACTTCGCTTACGATGGCGAATATCTGTATGCGCATTCGGCCCACCAAGGTAAAAAGATAGATGTGCTTAAAGCCTGCCCGCAGGTTTGCATTACCTTTGTGCCAGAGGCCGTTTTGGTGCCGGGTAAAAAAGATTCGGCCTCCTGCACCATGCACTACCGCACGGTAAATGTAATGGGGCAGGCCGAAGTGTTGGGGGCGGACGGCGACCAGGCCACACGCCTGCGCGGCCTTAAATGTATAGCTGAGCATTTTGGCGTGGGGCATTTGCCTTTGGCTGAGCCTGTAGTTGCCAAAACTACTGTCATTCGCATAAAACCATCTCAGATTACAGGCAAGCGTAACCCAGCCAAACAGGCGTAACAGGCACACGTAAGCCAGCCATGCGCTTTGGCAAAGTCAGATTTTGAATCTGCTAAAGCCGCACAGTAATCAAATGTGAGGTTCCGCCTCAAGTTTGGCTAGGCCTATTAGGGCCCAACGAGGCGGGATTTGCCGGAATCCTTGCTGTTCAGCCATATGCGCCGCTTTTGCAACATTACAAACCGGGCTTTGCTCGGGTAAAGTGAGCCTTTTATGTCTTATGTTATGCCTCGCGTGGTAATAAGCGGGCTTTCAGGCGGCAGCGGCAAAACCATAATCAGCACAGGCCTGTCCCGCGCCTTTTCGCGCAGGGGTTATAAAGTGCAGGCCTTTAAGAAAGGCCCGGATTATATAGATACACTCTGGCTCAGCCTGGCCACAGGTTACCCGCCGCGCAACCTCGACCCTTTTATGACGCCCACGGGACTTTTGCCCCAACTGTTTCAGCAGGCTTGCGCGGCTAGCCAGGCAGCGCCGGATTTGGTTATTATAGAAGGCAATCGCGGCCTTTTTGACGGGCAGGATCTGGCTGGCTCCTGCTCCACGGCAGAGTTGGCGCGGCAGCTTAGCGCCCCCGTGCTTTTAGCCATGAACTGCACTAAAATGACCCGCACCGCCGCCGCTTTGGCCCTTGGCTGCAAGAATTTCGAGCCAGATTTGAACCTGGCCGGGGTTATTCTTAACCGCGCCAGCCGCTCGCGCCACCGCGCCCTGGTTAAAGAAGCAGTGGAAACTCTGGCAGGCCTGCCCGTGCTAGGCATGCTGCCCCGGCTGGAGGAAGCCCCCTTTGACGAGCGTTACAGCGGCCTTTATGGCGACGAGGCAGCCATTGCCGGTAGCGCGGCCCACGCCCGCCTGGATAAAATTGCCGATTTTATAGAAGAACACATCAATTTGGATGAAGTGCTGCGCATAGCCCGCTCCGCTCCGCCTTTACAGGTAAACGGGCATTATACGCCACACTTGCAGGCAAACGCTGGTTACGCTTCACCGTTACAGGCAAACTCTGGTTACGCGGCATCGTTACAGGCAACTGCGGGTTCCGCCAAATTTTTACAAACAAACGCGCCCAGCCCCGGATTTTTTTCCCAACATGTCGAAACCTCTCAGTTTTCCGCGCAGGCGGCCTTGGCAAAAATCGACGGTTCCCGCCCCCGCATAGGTTACGTGCGCGATTCCATACTCTGGTTTTACTACACCGAGAATCTTGAGGCCCTGCGCGCGGCCGGGGCCGATCTCATACCTCTCTCCCTAGTTGGCGGCACCCCTTGGCCACGGCTTGACGGCCTCTACTTGGGCGGCGGCTTTCCCGATGATTTTGCTGCGGAATTATCCGCCAACATTGCCCGCAGGGCGGAAGTTACCGCGCTGGTAGAATCCGGCCTGCCCACTTATGCCGAAGGCTCCGGTTTTTATTACCTTGCCAGAAGCCTGAAAGTACACGATCAAGAATACCCCATGTGTGGAATTTTCGATTTTTCCGTTAGTCTGGGCAAGGTGCCGCAAGGTATAGGCTATGTGCAGGCGCAAATCGAGCGCTCCAACCCTTTTCATCCCGTTGGCCGTTCCATTCGTGCCCACGAGTTTCACTACACCAATACCGGCCTGCCGCCCGCCCTTGCCGAGGCAACGCTTATGCGTATGGATAAAGGCTTTGGCCTTATCCGCACCTCCGGCCACTCCGGCCGCGACGGCCTGCTAAAGCACAATTGTTTTATCTCGCACCTGCAACTCTACGCGCCCGGCGCGCCCCATTGGGCGCCCAACTTCGTAAAAGCCGCCGTAACCTGGGCCGACACCGGCAGGTGCGATGCAATAACAGCGGAAGAGTAAGAATGGCGGATGCGCCTGCGGCGCGTGTAAAAAATTCGAGAGAGGGGGAAAGGAACCCTTTGAAAAGGGCTTCCTTTCCCCCTCTCTCGAGCTCTCACCCTCTATCCTCCTAAACTTTTTATTATTTATTCTTTAGACAGTGTCGTCACGAGAATGGATTTTGCCCTCTGCCGTCGTTGCGCCAGAACCGCCTGAAGGTCATGTATGTCCATATACACTCCCTCCAGCCGGAGCTCGCGCGCCTTGGCAGCGAACAAAAATCCTCATTAATCCGTGCTTTCATCGGATTAGCATGAAATAAAACGTGGGCGGGCGGCCATTCCATAACGGCCGCCCGC
>JAVBON010000038.1:0-37741 GCA_031550525.1 Desulfovibrionaceae bacterium | reverse complement strand
GCCGTGGGCAGGCTCTCGCCGCAAATGGCCGCGAAACCGGCGCAGCCAGCTACGGCCGATATGGCCAGACCGCCGGGCATGCGGCCCAGCCATATGGAGGCTGCTTCAAAAAGGTCGCGGCTTATGCCGGATTTGGAGGTTATTTCGCCCATAAGCACAAACAAAGGCACGGAAACCAGCACAAAAGAAACCATGGAGGTGTAGGGGGCAATGCCCACTATGGCCAGCCCGGCGGCGTTTGTTTTGCTTACCAGGCACAGGCCCACGGTGCCGACTATGCCCATGGAGTAAGCCAGAGGCAGGCGCAGGAAGAGCAGTATAATCATTACAGCCCAGCCCAATACGCCCAGGGTGCTTCTTGGGAAGCCCAGGTCAAAAATAGGGAACCACCAGGGTATCAGCACGAAAAGAATACCCAGAACAATGGCCAGGGCGGCAAAGGCGCCCTTCTTTTCATCAAGAAGAGCGGCAACGGATCTAATGCCGTTAACGAGGTTGATGCCGGCGGTAATATACATGCTTACACCCACCACTGCCAGGAACGGCCAGATCGGTATCAACAACTCGGCCGAGGCGTTGGTGGATTTCATTATGGCTTGCTGCCAGGACCAGTAGCCGGCAATGATTAAAAAACCGCTGGATAGGGCGCAGTAGCCAACGTCCAGCGTTTTATTCACCCATGGTTTGAAGCGGTTTGTCAAAAAGTCGATGGCGATATGGGTTTTGGTTATTTCAGCCGTGGGCAGCCCCAAAAACAGCAGCAGCACCATGCACAGTTCTTCAACCTCAATAACGCCCGGCACGGCAACACCCACAACATCGCGCCCGACAATGTCAAGAATAATGGGAATGGGCATCATGGCAAGAATGAGCAAGGTCAACTTGAACATAATGTCCGTGATTTTTTTGAACGGCTTTTCGGCTGCATCAGCAAAAGAAAGTAATGCTTGCGACATATAAAATTGCCTCCTGACAATTTACTGCGTTTTTAAGCCCTCCTCCAAAGGGAGAAACATATTTAAACGCAATCCGAACTTATTTAGTTTATCCACATAGGTGGCGTACCAAATGCTTATTGCAAGTTTTCGCCCGCGAACAGGTTTATGCCGGTATGGCGGCAAAGCATGCGGCACGCGCACATACGCGCATAGTGCATGCCAGAATACGGAAAATAGTGAAAATGGTAGGCTCCGTTCACTTTTTACTGTTACTTCTTCAGGCTATGTTCGGTATGGTAGGCAATACGTTCAACAAAGTAGTCGTATACAGCCAGAGCATCCTTTTCAGCAAAGCCGTAACCAACAACTTTTTTCAGGGCCGTCTCCTTCATGGGCGACATGGCTGCGGCCCAACGGGCGCGTTCCGCATCGCTCAACTGGATTATTTCGGCCTTGCCCTGCTTGCGAATCCACTCAAGGTCTTCAATTGCGCCGTCTTCAAGGCTTTGGGCGGTTATGCCAGAAAATTCAAGACCCGTGCTGTCATTGATCAATTTTTGCAGGTCGGCTGGCATGCTGTCAAACAGCTTGCGGTTAATGCCGCCCCAGAAAGGAGAAAGGGCCATGTCGGCTATAGTGTGATACTTGAGAATATCCGTAAGCTTTTGCGAGCGCAGGGGGGCGATGGGGCAAAAAACGCCGTCGGCCATGCCGCGCTCAAGGGCCAGGTAAGTATCCGCGCCGGACTGGAACATGGGAATGCCGCCAAGCAGTTTTATGTATTCAAGGCTTGTGGGGGTCCAGCCTATAAATTTTAGGCCTTTAAAATCTTCCATTTTACGCACGGGCTTTTTGGTGGTGTGCACTTGCGTAAGGGCGGATGCCCATACAAACAGGAGTTTTATATCCTGCTGAAATTCAGGAAAATGCTGGGGGTACTTTTGGCACACGTCCCACCAGGCCATGGCAAAAGCCTTGGGCGAGCGGGAGAGCATGGGTATTTGGCCCATTTCGCCCATGGCAAGGCGGCCAGCGTTGCGGTTAAAGGTGTTGCCGCCCATTTCAACGGAGCCTTTGGCCACGCTGTCCATAATTTCGCCTTCAGGGCAAACGGTATTGGGCGCAAAATAGGTGATTTCAAGCCGCCCTTTGCTGGCTTTGGACATTTCCTTGGTCCAAGGCTTGAATACGTTAACTACCGTTGGGTGGCGGTCGAAGTAAGGACCGGGGAAGTTCATTTCATAGGTTTTTGCGGCAAATGCCGCAGATGAGGCAAATACAAATATTGCAATGCCACATAGTAATGCCAGTTTTTTCATACTGCACCTTTGGGGTTAAACGGTTGAAGACTATTTTGCCGTGCTTGCGCGACTACTTAGCAGGCTTATCGCGCAGGCAGGCACGATAATAAAATATCAATTAATAATGCGCGTTCTGGCAGTGGGTATAAAGGAGACTGCAATATCTAACGGGTATGTTGGGCGGGTTCATATGGATCCCGCCGCGCTGCTTTGCCTTGCCTGAACAAACGCCCCAATAAGCGCTCGGAAACGCTAAAAAATTGAAACAAAAATTTGGGGAAGGGGGCGAACCCCCTTCCCTTTTAGTGCAATTACTTCTTCAGGCTGTTTTCGGTGTGGTAGGCAATACGTTCAATAAAATAATCGTATACGGTCAAAACTTCTTTTTCCGAATAGCCGCTGGCTACAACCTTCTTTATGGTTGAATCCTTCAAGGGGGCCAAAGCAGTGGTCCAGCGGGCGCGTTCGGCATCGCTCAACAGGATTATCTCGGCCTTACCCTGCTTGCGAATCCATTCAATATCCTCATTGGCGCCGTCTTCAAGGCTCTGGGCGGCCACGCCGGAAAATTCAAGGCCGGTGTTGTCAAGAAGCAGTTTCTGCAGGTCTGCAGGCATACTGTCGAAGAGCGCGCGGTTCATACCGCCCCAGAAAGGAGAAAGGGCAAGGTCAACTATGGTATGGTACTTGAGAATGTCCGTAAGCTTTTGCGAGCGCAGGGGGGCTATGGGGCAGAAAACGCCGTCGGCCATGCCGCGTTCAAGGGCCAGGTAGGTATCGGCGCTGGATTGGAACATGGGTATGCCGCCAAGCACTTTTATGTATTCAAGGCTTGGGGGGGTCCAGCCGATAAATTTAAGGCCTTTTATATCTTCCAGCTTACGCACGGGCTTTTTGGTGGTGTGCACTTGCGTAAGAGCGGAAGCCCATACAAACAGAAGCTTGATGTCCTTTTGGAACTCAGGAGCATACTGTGGGTACTTTTGGCTCACATCCCACCAGGCCATGGCGAAAGCTCTGGGCGAGCGGGAGAGCATGGGTATTTGGGATACTTCGCCCATGGTCAGGCGGCCGGCGTTACGGTTCCAAGAGTTTCCACCCATTTCGATGGACCCTTTGGCCACGCTGTCCATAATTTCAGGCTCAGGGCAAACGGTGTTGGGCGCGAAATAGGTAATTTTAAGCTGGCCCTTGCTGAGTTTGTCCATTTCCTGCGTCCAAGGCTTGAACACGCGCACAACAGTGGGGTGGCGGTCAAAGTAGGGGCTGGGAAAGTTTATTTCATAGGTTTTGGCGGCAAATGCCGCGGATGAGGCAAACACAAGCATTGCAACGCCGCATAGTAATACCAGTTTTTTCATACAGCACCTGAGGGTTAAACGGTTGGATAATGTCTGTAAAACCTACGCAACTGCCTAGCAGGCTTGCGCGCGCATGCCGCGCGATGATGAAAACCCGCTAAATACCAAAACGATTATTATAGGCATTTTATTGCCGTTGTTTTCAACAGAAAGTGCCAAATTTCACAAAATAACCTACAAGCTGTTTAACCAATACATTCAGCACAGTTAGTGGCATGTGCATTTAATAACACTCTTTTCTTACTGTATCAAGATATTTGCAGGTAAAAAGTTGCTTTGGCAACTACTTTTTTCTGACATCTCAATAAGATATATAAAAATTAACTGGTTATATAAGTTAGTTGTTATACAGGCTGCGTAAAACATTTTTATCGTGCAGGCAGGGCTGCCATACCCAGTGTATTGGCATCATAAAATTTTTTGATTACCGTCAGGCGCGCAGCCCCAGTTTTTGCATGCGATGAATAAGGGTGGAGCGTGGTATTCTTAATACCGTGGCGGCGCCCTTGGGGCCGGATATAACTCCGCCGCAGTTTTGCAGCACGCGCATAATATGCTTGCGCTCCATTTCTTCCATGCTGTCCATTAATCCGCCAAGCTCTTCGGCTTTGCGGTATTGACCAGCAACAGGCGTAATGGGGCTTTCCGGCAGCGCGGGGTGTGGCGAGGCCACTCCCACGGTGGAGTGCGCCTGCTCGTAACCGCAGGTAGGGTCGGCCCCCGGCCCCAGGCAGGCAAGCTGCCTGCTTTGCTCCAGCACTCTGCGCACCATATCCGCAGTAACTTTTTTGTGCATGACGTGCTGCACCATTATTTTGTTTATGGCGTTGCGCAACTCGCGCACGTTGCCCGGCCAGTTGTATTGAAGCATGGGGGCTATCAGGTCTGGCGTGAAATTAAGCAGAGGCAACTGCATTTTTTCTGAAAGCTGGGAGGAAAGTGTTGCGCAAAGCGGCGGTATATCGTCCAGGCGCTCGCGCAACGACGGCAGTTCAATAATGCAGAAAGAAAGGCGGTGGTAGAGGTCTTCGCGTAACTTTCCCTCTTTTATGGCGGTTGGCACCTGTACGTTTGTGGCGGCCACCAGTCTTGTATCCACGGCTATGGGTATGCTCTCGCCAACACGCTCGAATCGCGAGTCGTCAAGCACTTGCAGGAGCTTGCTTTGCATTTCCATTGAAAGCTCGCCTATTTCATCCAGAAACAGAGTGCCGCCGTGCGCAAGCTCGAAGCGCCCGGTACGCTTGACAGAGGCGCCGGTAAACGCGCCCTTGGCGTGCCCGAAAAGCTCGCTTTCAAACAGGGTATTGGAGAGGGCGGGGCAGTTAACCTTTACAAACTGCGCGTCCTTACGGGCACTGCGCCGGTGTATGTATTGCGCCAGCATGCTTTTGCCGGTGCCGGTCTCGCCAAGAATAAGTATGGGTATATCCAGTTTTGCCACAACCTCTATCTGGCGCATTACCTCGCGCATTTTGGGACTGTGGCATATTACGGATTCCTCCGTGTCCAATTGATAAAGCGAGGTATGCTCGCGCAGGTTGCCCGCGCGCTGCTGCTCCATACCCAAAATAGCGCCAAGGCAGATGCCGAGAAATGGTGAGAGTTCCAGCAAAAAGGCGGATATCTGGTAAATATTGTCTGGTATTTCGGCAAAAGAACAGTGCAGGGTGGCTATAATGGCGTTGCCCATAAATAGCGGAAAAGCCATGGTGGCCTTTAAACCTACCTCGGCTATGGGGTGAATGGATGATTCGGAAAAATACTGGTTAAAGTCGGTTATTATAACCGGCCTGCGCGTTGCAATTACATGCCCGGCCACGGTGGTGGTGGTTTCCGCTGGGCGTACCGGCGAAAGGGTTTTTATTACCGTTCCGTCGGCCGAGCTGAAATAGGTAAGCATCTCCATTTGCGGGTCGTACAGGTTTATGCACAGCCTGTCGTAATGAAACTGCGTTTGTAGTTGCCTGGAAAGCTCCGCGAAAAAATCTTTACGCGAGGCGTTCATAACAAGTTTGGCCATAAGGGCTTTGTTAATTTTAGAAGCTGCGGCCGTGTTCATCAGGGCTGTTTCAGACATGGAGCCACCGTGCGCCTTTAATAAAAAATACCGGAAAACAGGTATATATGTTTAGTTTGTAATGATTTTACCTAGCAAACTGGTACAATATGACTATATATGAGCAAAATGTCTATATATGGTCACGCGCAAACTTGAAATTCCTGATTCTTTTGCTCCAAAAACCATGCGGTGGAAGGAAAAAAAAATTAACTCAAGCGCTGGCATATTTTTTGCTGTTTCACAAATGCGGTCTGTCGGCGTTACTGCGCCGGGCCGCAAGAGGCTGTCTATAAAAATGGAGTGCGCGGGCAGACAGCCGCAACCCGTTGTCGCCAAGCTGCACTCCAAAAGTAATTTACGTGAGGAGTTTTTATGTCCATTGATTTCATAGTCCACGAAGAGGGCGATGGTGTCGGCGTGGTGGTGGTGGAAGGCCTTAAGGCCGGCACCGAAGCCAACGGCTGGATCATGCAGGAAGACAAAATGATTACTTTTAAAGTGCTCAACGATATTCCGATTGGTCACAAGGTGGCCCTTAAAGACTTCGCTGTTGGCGATACCATAATCAAATACAGCACCGACATAGGCAAGGTTGTGGCCCCCATAAAAAAAGGCGCTCACTTGCACGTACATAACGTAAAGACCAAGAGGTGGTAGTAGCTATGCAAAAGACATTTATGGGATACCGCCGCGAAAACGGCCGCGTGGGCATACGCAACCACGTAATTATCATGCCTCTTGACGACCTTTCCGTTGCCGCCTGTTTTGCCGTTGAAAACAACGTAAAAGGCACCATGGCCATAAACCATCCTTATGGCCGCCTGCAATTCGGCGCCGACCTCGACCTGCATTTCAAAACCCTTATCGGCGCTGGCTGCAACCCTAACGTTGCCGCCGTTGTTGTTATAGGCATTGAAAAAGAATGGACCAACAAAGTGGTTGAAGGCATTGCCAAAACCGGAAAGCCCGTTGCCGGCTTCGGCATTGAGCAGAATGGCGACCTTAACACTATTGCCATGGCTTCGCGCAAGGCCAAAGAATTCCTCCAGGTTGCCACCGAAATTCAACGTACCGAATGCAAGGTGAGCGAGCTGTGGGTTTCCTGCAAATGCGGCGAATCCGATACAACCTCCGGCATTGCTGCCAACCCCACCGTGGGCAACGCCTTTGACAAGCTGTGGGAATCTGGCTGCACCACCCTGTTTGGCGAAACCACCGAGCTGACCGGCGGCGAGCACCTGGTGGCCGCCCGTTGCGTCAATGAAGAAGTGCGCAAGAAATTCCAGTTCTTCTTCGATCGCTATGCCAAATTGGTTGACGACCACAAAACCAGCGACCTTTCCGACTCTCAGCCCACCAAGGGCAACATTGAGGGCGGCCTGACCACCATTGAGGAAAAGGCCCTCGGCAACATCCAGAAAATTGGCCGCAAGGCCCCGGTTGTAGGCGCTCTTGATAAAGCCGAAAGCCCCACCGGCCCCGGCCTGTGGTTTATGGATTCTTCCTCCGCCGCCGCCGAAATGGTAACCTTGGCCGCTGCCGCCGGTTACGTTGCCCACTTCTTCCCCACCGGTCAGGGCAACATCATAGGCAACCCCATCCTGCCCGTGATCAAACTTAGCGCCAACCCGCGCACCGTACGCACCATGAGCGAGCATATCGACGTGGACGTTACCGGCGTGCTGCGCAAAGAACTGAACATGGATCAAGCTGGCGACAAGCTGCTTGAGATGCTCTTCCGCACCTGCAACGGCCGCCTTACCGCCGCCGAAGCTCTGGGCCATCGCGAATTCGTTATGACCAGACTGTACGAAAGCGCCTAGCAAATATAAAGCGCCCCCCGGCTCCCAGAAGTGGGGGGCGCTTTGTTATGGGATGCCTTGCGGCATCCCTGTTTTTTGAAGTATGCTGTCTTCATATTTACTGCGCTGTGCTTTAAGCGCGGCGCTCAGCAATAAAAGCGGGGATATGCAATGAAATACGAGCTTAAATATGGCGGGGGCAGCTTAACTCTTACACTGCCGGATTCCGTGCATGCCGATGTTTTTGAACCAAAAGACGTGCCGGGCCTGCCCGACCCTGTTGCCGCCCTGCATGCCGCGCTGGATTCTCCTGTCGGCGGCGAGCGCCTTGAAGATATGCCCGCCCCGGCTTCCGTTGCCATAGCCGTGCCGGACGAGACCAGGCCGGTGCCGCTAAAGCTCCTGCTGCTCCCTTTTATTGAAAGAATTTTAAAGGCTTTTCCCGCCCTCAAACCCGGCGACATCACCATTGTAGTGGGTGGAGGTCTGCACCCGCCGGCCGATGCCGCCCAACTGGCGCGCATTTTACCTCCGGCGCTGCCGGGCTGCCGCGTAGTGCCGCACGATGCCGAGAACAGCCCCATAATAAGCTTTGGCAAAACCAGCCGGGGCACTCCGGTGGAGTTGAACGCCGAATACGCCAAAGCCGAGTTGCGTATGGTAATAGGCATGGTGGACGCCCACCAGTTTGTGGGCTTTACCGGCGGGGCCAAGGGCGCTACCGTGGGCTGCGCCTCCGCCGCCATGATTACGGCCAACCACAAAATGCTTTCGGACTCCGCCGCCTTTGTGGGCAATATAGAAAATAACCCCGTACGGCAGGATCTTAATGAATCCGGCCGTATGGCCGGTGTGCGCCTTGCCGTGAACGTGGTAATGAACGCCAAAAAGCAGGCTGTTGCCTTGCTGGCCGGAGTTCCGCACGAGGTTATGCGGGCGGCTTCGGCCGAAACGGCCCGCCTGTACGGCATGGCCTTTGATGAGCCATACGATCTGGTGGTGGCATCTTGCGGCGGCCTGCCCAAAGACATTTGCCTGTACCAGGCCCAAAAGGGCCTGAGTACCGCCGCCCAATGCGCCGCCCCCGGCGGCGGCATAATTCTTGTTGCCAAATGTGAGCAGGGCATTGGCGACGCCCACTATTATGATTATGTGCGCCAGTTTAAAGATACGGCCACGCTCATGCGCGATTTTGCGGCCAGTCCCTTCCGCATGGGGGCGCACAAGGCCTTTTTGTTCGGGCGCGCTACCTCGCGCTTTGAGGTGGTAATACAGTCCGAACTGCCTGATGCAACCCTTGCGGAGTGCCTGCTGACCCCCGGCAAACTGCAAGCCACGGTGGACGCCTGGCTGGCAAAAGGCAGAAAACGCGTAGCCATTATTAAAAACGCCAACTCCTCGTTTTTTAGAAAAACGGAATAGGCGCTTAATATACCCATTTGTTTGTAGCAATTCGGTTAATATGCCCTTTAAGCTTGTATTGCCGCGCTTAAAGGGCATATTTGCGTGATATGCAGCAGGGCATGCTCAGGGCGTGTGTTGTTTCATGCCATGCCGCTAGACATAATATAAGCGCCACTGGCATGCTCCCAGCTTGTGTGTTGTTTTATCTGTCACACAGTCAGGTTTTGACCGGACGCATTTATTGATGTAATTACATTTTGCAGTAAATTTTGGGAGTTATAATGCTTTATCCCGCGCGGCCTGTTGTTTTGCTCATTTTGCTCTTCGGGGCGTTTATGGCCGCGCAGCCGTTGCAAAGCGCCCATGGAGCCGCCGCTGGGCCTGCCGTTAAAGTGCGGTACATTGGCAATGCGCAGAGTAAAAAGTATCATAATAGCTCTTGCCGTTATTTCACTTGCAAAAATTGCACGGTTGTTTTGTCCGGACCGGCAGAGGCTCGCAAAAGGGGCTTTGCGGCCTGCAAGATATGCGGCGGCTAATGTTTGCCTGCCGTATCCAGGTGCTCCGCCAATATAAATTCTCCTAAAGGTACTTAACATGCGCAAACTATATTTTTTCCCGGCATTGTTTCTTGTTATTTCCACCTTTTGCGCCATGGGGTGCGATTCTGAAGACAGCGGCGCGAAGCTCTCCGCTCAAGGCGGTTCAGGCGTAACCGAGCGGCGGGTTGAGCCGCTGGCTCTGGTGGGTTTTAAAGGGAAATATGGTTATATAAACAAAAAAGGCGAGATGGTTATAAAGCCGCAGTTTGAAGATGCCGAAACCTTTGCCTCCAATGGTCTGGCCGCAGCCTATGGAGACGTCGGGAGCGGCTATATAAACCGCGCTGGCGAATGGGTAATAAAGTTGGAATCCGGCGGCGTTGGCAATTTTGCGGATGACGGCTGGGCGCTGGTGGAAACGGAAGACGGATACGGGTATATTGATGAAACAGGAAAATGGGTGATTGCCCCCCGCTTTGCAAACGCTTTTAATTTCAGCATAGGTGATTTGGCCCTTGTGGAAGAGAACGGCCGGTACGGCTTTATAAACCGTCAGGGCAACTGGGCCATAGAGCCACAGTTTGACGACGCCTGGGAGTTTACCGATCTAGGCCTTGCTCTTGTTCAGCAGGATGGCTTGCACGGTTATATAAATTTTAAAGGCGAGTGGATTATTGAGCCTCAATTTGAGGAGGCCTTTGACTTCGGCTTTGAAGATATCGCCGTTGTGGCAACCGATAACGGCTACGGCTTCATAAACCAGTGGGGCAAATGGGTGGCCATGCCGGAGTTTGACGAACTGTGGGGCATGCATTCCAACGGCATGGCCGTGGCGGTTAGCGACGGCAGATACGGGTATGTAAACAGAAATGGCGAGTGGATTATTGAGCCGCGTTTTACCGATGCCTGGGACTTTACCTCAAACGGCCTTGCCATGGTAAGAATTGGCTCGCAATACGGCTTTATAAATGAGCGCGGCGAGGAGGTTATTCCTGCCATGTTCAGCCGCGCTTGGGATTTTTGCAATGGTTTTGCAATAGTGGTTGCCGATGGCAAATACGGTTACATAAACGAGCGCGGCGAAGTAGCCATAGAACCGCAATTTGACGACGCCTCCGACTTTGCCGAAGACGGTCTGGCGGTGGTTATGCTTAATGGCGAATGGGGCTATATATCAACAAACGGCCAATGGGCCATACCGCCGCAATTCGATTATGCCGAAGATTTTTCATATGGCGCTGAACTATCCGGTACGCATAGAAGTAAATAGTGAATATATTCTGATAATACAGGCCTTGCATTACGGTATACCTATAACTGCTCGTCCGTGCAAATGTCTTGGCTGACTCAAAAGCCCCCAAATCTGATACAGACTTGGGGGCTTTGATGCTTTCTGGTGCGCCCGAGGGGAATCGAACCTCTGGCCTACTGCTTAGGAGGCAGTCGCTCTATCCTACTGAGCTACGAGCGCGGAGAGGGTTTTCTAGCTTACGGCCCCGCCCATGTCAAGGTTTTAGGGCGTGGCGGCATATCTGGTTATACTCCTCGCCAGGCGCGGCATGGGGCATTCTGTTACATGCCGCATGCAGTGTTTCACTGTGCATTTTGCCTGCGTGGCATTATGCGCGTACGCAATATTGCGCCTAAGGGCTGCATGTTCCTCAGGCATCATGCCCCGTTGCAACCCGTTCCGGTATTTGCATCGGCCTGGAGCCTTGCCAGAAGAACAGCGGCACTGTTGCGGCAGGCATTTCCGCCTGGTTGTAGTATTCTTCAAGGCGTTTGTTCAGAGCCATTTTATCTTCGCGCGGCAAGTCCGTAACTTCGGTAAATTCCATTGCAACGCGGCGGCGCGGCATAAATATCAGCATGTTTAGCAATAGCGGGGGAACAAGGCTGAACAACACCTTGAAGAACGAAGGGTTTTTACCGCTGGCGTAACTGAAGCGGCTGCCCCATAGCCCTTTGCAGCGCACCAGCACCACCCTGGCCTCCGGCGCTTCGCGCAGCAGCGTGGTTACGGCAGAGTTCGCCCCAAGCTTTTCACGGGCCGAGCGGTAGATTTTGCCGGAGGGGTAAAGCAAAATGTTATCGCCACCTTGCAAGGCAAGACCAAGGTTTTTAAGTCCCAGGCGGATTCTCTCCACGCTTCTGCGCCCGTCTTTTCCGGCGTCCGGTATGGTTATTATGCGCATGGCCCGCACCAGCCAGCGCCCAAGAGGGCTGCTCAGGCGGTGCTCGTCGGCCAGAGCGCGCGGGCGCAAACCGGCAATGCGCGAGAAAACCAGAAAAGGATCGATCAGGGCGGGGTGGTTGGGCAAAAATAGAATGGGCCGTTTGTCGTCGGCCATAATTTCATTCAGGCCTTTTTCCGCCACACGGTAGCGCAGCGACATAACGGCACGCAACATAAACCCCAGCGGGCTGCGGGCGCGTTCCGCAAGGCTTGCTCCCTCAAGTTTGCGCAAGCGTGGCCGTATAAAGGCACGGGCGAACAGCAGGCAGAGCAGCCCGTACAAAACAAAGGTCAGGGCGGCAGGCAAAAGACCAATCAGGCCAAAGGCCGCTCCGCACAGGCCCATGGATGAAAAGCTCAAAAAATTGCTGGCGCCTATCACCTTGCCTTTCTCTCCGGCGGCCGGGCGTATTTGAATGAAGCTGGTTATGGGAATGATGAAAATGCCGCCGGATATGCCGGCGCAGAGCAGAGTGCCGGCAAACCAGATTACCTGCAGCGGCCCCCAATGTGCGGGAACCAGCGGAGTAAGGGCGCAAAGAAGCAGACAGAGGCCAAGGCCGATCATGCCCGGCGCCATAAGCACGCGCCAACTGGTGGCTGGGTAGCGCCCGGCTATGAGCGAGCCCGCGGCAATGCCTACCATTATGCAGGCCGATAGCAGGCCGCTGAGGGTATCGCTGTACCCCAGCGCCTTGGACATGTTGGCAATGCTTATAAGCGCAATGGCGGCCAGGCCGTAAAAAAAGGCGTCGCCAAGCATGACGGTGAAAAGTTGGGCGTCTTTGCGGCATTCCATAAGATTACGCAACGACTCAACAGGTCCGGACCAGGGAAAAGCTCTGGCTACGTCGGCTGTTTTGGCGCGTCTTTTAAGGGTAAAGGCTGTAAATACGCCGGTTATGGACACGCATATCAGAAAAAAACCGGCCATGGCGCGGCCGTAAGTTTCGCCCGCCAAGCTGCCTGCATCCGGCAGCAGGCCGCCCGGCCGCAGATCCAGAAAAAAACCGGCTCCGGCCACTCCGGCCAGAATGGCTGCGGTTGAGGCCAGCCTTATAAAAGAGTTTACGCGCGGCACTCTGGCTTCCACAAAGCTCTCCGGTATTGCGCCGTTTAGCGCGGGGTTGAAAATGGTCGATTGCAGGGCCATTAAAAATACCACCAGCAAAATGCCTGCCCACCAGCCGTATATTAGCGCCGCCGCGCCCAGGCACAAAGTGGCAAGCTCCATAAGCTTGGCCCCGATAACGATATTCTTTTTTTGCGCGCGGTCGGCCAGCCAGCCCGCCCAGGCCGAGAACAGTATAAACGGCAAGGTGAACAGCACCGTGGCTACGCTCTGTAAATCGGTGCCGCTTATATTAAGGGTAAACAGGCGCACGCTGCTTACGCCGCTTGCGGCAAGTGACGCGGCCATAAGTATGGCGGCCTGCTTGAAAAAATTGTCGGCAAAGTTGCCCAGGGCATAACAACTGGCCATGCCTATAATAGAGCCGCTGCGGCATTGCTTAGCGGCTGGAGTTTGGCTCCGCATAGAATTCCTCTTTGATGTAATCAGACAGATCGGTCATGGCTGACATAAGCACTTCGGGGTTTACATGGTATAAGGCGTTTTTTCCGTCACGGCGCGGTGTTATCAGCCCGGCGCGCTCCAGCACGTCAAGGTGGTGCACAATAGCGGTGCGGCTGAAGGGAAAAAGCTCCGCAATGGTTTTAATTGATATTTCCTCGTTGCGTTGAAACAACAAAAGGATTTTTTGGCGGGTAGTATCGCCCAACGCCGCGAAAATGCGGGCTGCTGGCTGCATGGATTCCGGCAATGAGTTTATGTATTGTATGTTCATGCCTACATATCTATGTTTGTAGTTTTGTTTTGTCAATAAAAAAATACAAACTGGAATTTTACCCACGCTGATTGTTGCTTACATATTTACCGCGAGTTATATCAGTGCCATACATTAACGGTAACATTTGGAATTTTAGACAATGATCCTTCCGGCAACAGCCAGCAAAGTACGCGGCAGGTTTGCGCCCAGCCCTACCGGCTTTTTGCATTTGGGCAATGCCTGGGCCTTTTTATGCGCGTGGCTCGGGGCCAGAGCCGCCGGGGGGGAGCTGGTTTTACGCCTGGAGGATATAGACCCCCAACGCTCAAAGCCGGAATTTGAGCAGGCCATGCGGGAAGATTTACTCTGGCTGGGGCTGGATTGGGATTACGGCCCAGGCTCCGCCAGGGGCGATACCTTGCCGCCGGGCCTTGCGCCATTCAGGCAAAGCGCCAATTCCGCCTGCTATGCCGCCGGTTTGGCTGACTTGCAAGATAAAGGTCTGGTATACCCCTGCTTTTGCACCAGAAAAGAACTGCGCAGCCTTGCTGGCGCGCCGCAGGCAGGGGATGGAGCGGACGCCGAGGGCGCTTACCCCGGCACTTGCGCCGTTCTTTCCGCCAGAGAGGCCAAAGCCCGCGTCAAGGCCGGAGACCACTATGCGCTACGGTTGCGTTTTGCCGCCATGCGCGACAAATATCTGCATTTTAACGACCTCTGCCTTGGCAGGCAAACCCTTGCGCCGCAAGCTGCAGGCGGAGATTTTGCCTTGCGCCGCTCCGACGGCGTGTATGCTTACCAGCTTGCCGTGGTTTTGGACGACATCCGCATGGGGGTAACCCAGGTGGTGCGCGGGCGTGATATTTTAACCAGCACGCCGCGCCAGTTATTCTTGTACGACTGTTTCGGGGCTGTGCCGCCAAGTCATGCGCATGTGCCGCTAATGTTGGACCATGAAGGCGAGCGCCTTGCAAAACGCCATGCCTCATTATCTTTGCGCGGCTTGCGCGCGTCTGGCGTGCCGCCTGAGGCGGTGGTGGGGTATCTGGCCTGGTGGGGCGGCCTGCGAGATGCTTTTGCCCCTTGCCATGCCAGTGAGCTTGTGCCGGATTTCAGCTTTACGCGCATAAAAAAGTCCGTTGATCTTTTGCCTCCGTCGCTCCCAGAACTGCTGCTCAAGGCCCCGGCATGACTTTTTCCTTCCCGCTTGCATACTTGCGTATAACGCGGTAAAATTAAATGCTTAGGTATACAGCGCCAAAAGCGCCATGCTGAATTGTTGTTATTTGCAGGAGTTTGTATGTCTACCGACGTATTTACACTGGAGTGGAGCCGGGCGGCCTTTCCGCCGGAACGCACTGACGAATTTTTTGAAGCGCTCTTTGGCGACGCGGAAGAAGGGGCCTATAGCATAGAGCTGGCCTTTGTGCAGCGTGACGGCGATATGCTTGAATTTGCCTTTAACCTGCGCCAGCGCGGCAACCGCTGCCTGGCCTGCAACCTTACCCACGGCCTGCCCAAAGTGTTTGAGCGCCACCCGATTATCAATACGGCCGGTCTGGCCCGGAAAGCCGCCGAGGCTGTAGGCGCCAAAGTGCAACGCTGGCAACTGGGCTTTACGGAAGAACACTCAAAAGCCCTGCACAGCGTTCCGCTTTATATCTGGATAGCCTAACAGTTTAAAATTTGCCGTTAAAAATCCGCCAGTCGTGAATTGTATTTACGACTGTCGGATTTTTTTAGGTAAATAAAGGTATGGCCGGTTGCTGCCATAGATGCCGTTAGGTCCTTTGCAATGGGCGAATATACGCAAACTGCCGGGGCAGGCCTGGTTTATGGGGTTCTATTCGGTGGCTTTACCCCTCTCGTCAGGTCTGTCGTCTTCAGTAGCCGGATTCGCCTCGTCCAGCACGGGCGTTTCGCCGCCGGGCAGTTCCCGCGCGGCCTCAGCGGTTTGGGCAGGGTCCAGTGGGGTAAGGGCGTAATTGCGCACCTGCGCGAGAGGGAAGAAAATAAGCTCGCCGCCATGCGTGGTTATTTTCAGGGTATTATTGTCCGTAAGGCTGAAAAAGGCGCAGGGTATGGATATGCTGCCGCCGCCTATAAAGTACAGGCTTAAAAGCTGCAAATCTCCGCCTTGCCTGAAAGCTTCAATACGGTTCAACTCGGCAATACGGCTATAAATCAGCTCTTGCCAGGCGTTTTGCACCTGCAGGCGGCTTTTGGGGTTGTCATGCTCCGCGCACAGGCCCATTTTCTGGCTGTCCGGCGCGGGTGGGAAGCCGATAACCCAAGCTGTTTCCGCATTTTTTCCGCAAACATGGCAAGGGATCATGCTTTTCCCCTGTTATTTCAACGCGCCGCGCAGGTAACGCACCCCGTTCTCAAAAAGCGTAATGCCAAGGGGGGCGGTTTCACCGTTGCTCCAGCCGGGGTGGTTGGTTGGGTGGTTAAGGGCTTCCGGGTGCGGCATCAGGCCGAAAATACGCCCGGTTTCGTCGCAAATTCCGGCAATGCCCAGGGTAGCACCATTGGGGTTATACGGGTATTCCATGGTCGGCTCGTAAGTTTGCGGGTCGGCATATTGCATGGCGACAAGATTTTTTTGCTGCAATGCGGCCAGCGTTGCCTCATCTTTGGCTATAAAGCGCCCTTCGCCGTGCCTTACGGGAAAATACAGTTTATCCAGGCCCTTTGTGAATACGCAGGGGCTTTGCGGGTTAACCTTAAGCCAGCACCAGCGGTCTTCATAGCGGGCGGAGGCGTTTCTGGCCAAAGAGCATTGGCGCTCAAAATACTTGCCGCCCAAAGCCGGCAAAAGCCCGAGCTTGGCCATAAGCTGAAAGCCGTTGCAAATGCCTATGGCAATGCCGCCCTTGGACATAAAGGCTTTTAACTGGTCCATAAGCGGGCGACCGGCGGTATCTTTGCCGTATTGCCAGCGTTGCGCGGCGGCTTGGGCCGCGCCTAAATCGTCACCATCCAGAAAACCGCCCGGAAAAATCAAAAAGTTATAATCCTCCAGCCGTACTTCACCGGTTTGCAAGGCGGAAAAATGAATTATTCTGGTGTTGTCGGCTCCGCCAAGGCGCGCAGCGTGCTCACACTCCACTTCGCAGTTGGTGCCGTAACCGGTTATAATCAGAGCGGAAACTTTGGAGGACATTGCAACTCCTTGGGGCGGTAATATTTATACTTGCTTGTAATATGCTGTAATGACTGGTAAATTTTATAAAAAGACTTTTAATGCAAAACTGCCTTAAAGCTGCCATGTTATAGCAAGCCAGGCTGATTCGGTAAATATCAAAAAAAGCTGCAATTAAAATACGTTATACTAACAAGCAAGGGTGGCGCGGTTGGGCTTGGCCAAACCGTGCAATTGTTGAAAAGGGTATAGATAATAGCCGGAAGTGGGCATAACAGTCAACGGTGTACAAAAATGATTTTCTGAGTATAGTAATCCGTTGTTTGAAAACAGCTTATGTCGTTTGCGTTGCTCTTTTTTGTAATTATTGGAATTTTATTATTAAAATTGTGGCTGTGCACTGTAAATATGTTGTATGACCCAAGGCCGGGGCCAAGGGTGTAACTTATTCAGGAATGTTACCATGCAAAAAACCAAATTTGTGTTCGTTACCGGCGGGGTGCTGTCTTCGCTGGGAAAAGGCCTGGCCGCCTCTTCGCTCGCTGTTCTTCTGAAGGCGCGTGGGCTTAAGGTTACCATCCAAAAACTGGATCCATATATAAATGTGGACCCCGGCACCATGAACCCTACACAGCACGGCGAGGTGTTTGTCACCGACGACGGCGCTGAAACCGACCTCGACCTCGGGCATTACGAGCGTTTTTTGGGCGAGCCGCTTTCGCAGCGCAATAACTACACCTCGGGCAGCATTTATTATTCCGTCATCAAAAAAGAGCGCCGGGGCGATTATCTGGGCGGCACCGTGCAGGTTATTCCGCATATTACCGATGAGATCAAACGCAGCATTCTGAGCCTTACGGAGCAGGATCCGCCAGACGTGGCCCTTATAGAAATAGGCGGTACCGTAGGCGATATTGAAAGCCTGCCGTTTCTTGAGGCCATACGCCAGCTTAAGGGCGACTTGGGCAAAGAGCGCTGCCTGTACCTGCACCTTACCCTGCTGCCTTATCTCAAAGCCGCCGGCGAGCATAAAACCAAGCCCACCCAGCACAGCGTAAAAGAGTTGCGCAGCATAGGCATTCAGCCCGATATCATAGTGTGCCGCTGCGAGGTGCCGGTAGCTTCGGATCTCAAGCGTAAAATCGCCCTGTTTTGCGATGTGGATGCCGACGCCGTGTTTTCCTCGGTGGATGTAAACAACATTTACGAAGTTCCTTTGCGTTTTTATGATGAGGGCTTGGATCAAAAAGTGGCCATTATGCTGCGCCTGCCCGCCAAAAACGCCGATTTGACGGCTTGGCGCAACCTTATTCAGACGGCCAGCAACCCTGAGCACAGCGTAAAAATAGGCATTGTGGGCAAGTATGTTGAGCTTAAGGAAGCCTACAAAAGCCTGCACGAGGCCCTTAGCCACGGCGGGTTGGCCAACCGCAGCATGGTTAACCTCAACTATATAAATTCTGAAGAAATTACGCCTGAAAACGTAAACGATATACTGGGCGGGCTGGACGGCGTGCTGGTGCCGGGCGGCTTTGGCACGCGCGGGGTGGAGGGCAAGATACTTGCCGTTAAATACGCCCGTGAGAACAAAGTGCCGTTTTTCGGCATATGCCTTGGCATGCAGTGCGCGGTGGTGGAATTCAGCCGCAACGTGGCCGGCATAGCGCGGGCAAGCTCTGAGGAGTTCGCGCCTTTGTGCGACGATAAGGTCATATACCTTATGCGCGAGTGGTATGACCCGCGCAAAGAGCAACTTGAGCTGCGCGATGGCGATAGCAACAAGGGCGGCACCATGCGTCTTGGTTCCTACCCATGCAAGCTGGTTAAAGGTAGCCTGGCCGAAAAAGCCTATGCCACGGCGAATATAGACGAGCGCCACCGCCACCGTTACGAATTCAACATGGTGTACCGCGAGCGCCTTGAAAAAGCCGGACTGGTTTTCAGCGGCATTTCGCCTGACGGCGAGCTGGCGGAAATTGTGGAGATTAAAGACCACCCGTGGTTCCTTGGCTGCCAGTTCCACCCCGAGTTCAAATCCAACCCGATGAAGCCGCATCCGCTTTTCCGTGACTTTATCAAGGCTGCTTTAAAGAACAGCAAAGGTTAATGCCGTGAGTGACAATACCAATACTCCCGGCAGCGTGGAGTTTGCGGCAAAGCTGTACTCCAGCCTGCAAAACAGGCCTTTTGTCATAGCCGGGCCATGCGTGCTGGAAAGTTTCAGCCTGGCCCGCGATACTGCTCTGGCCGTAAAAGCTGCGGCGGAAGCCGCAGGCCTCTTGGCCGTGTTTAAAAGCTCCTACGACAAGGCCAACCGCAGTTCCATATCCGGTTTTCGCGGTCCGGGCCTCAAACAGGGGCTGGAGTGGCTGGCCCGCATACGTGAGGAAAGCGGCCTGCCGGTTATTACCGATGTGCACGAGAAAGAAGAAATCATACCCACGGCGGAAGTTGTGGATATATTGCAAATTCCGGCTTTTCTGTCCCGTCAGACAAGCCTTTTGCTGGCTGCCGGAGAATCAGGAAAAATTGTTAACGTTAAAAAAGGCCAGTTTCTTTCGCCCTGGGACATGCAAGGCGTAATTGAAAAGGTGCGCTCCACGGGCAACAACAAGGTTATGGCAACGGAGCGCGGCAACAGCTTTGGCTACAACAACCTGGTGGTGGACATGCGCTCCTTCCCCGTCATGCGCGGTTTTGGCGCTCCGGTGATTATGGATGCCACCCATGCCGTGCAACTGCCGGGCGGGCAAGGCTCGTCTTCCGGCGGCGACAGGCGCTATGTGCCGGCCATGGCTAAAGCCGCCGTGGCAGCCGGGGCCGACGGGGTGTTTATGGAATGCCACCCCGACCCGGATAAAGCCCTGTGCGACGGCCCAAACAGCTTGAACCTCAAAGACTTGCCGGCACTTTTAAAAGACTTGGCCGCCATTTGGAGCATATGCCGTGGCTGATATAAGCGACGAACTGAAAAACAGGCTGGCTGCCGCCGGGCTTGACCCGAGTTTTCCCGACGATCTGGCCAAAAGCATAAAAATGGTTGTGCTGGATGTAGACGGCGTGCTGACTGACGGCGGCCTGTATTATGGCGATAACGGCCTTTCTTTCAAACGTTTTGACGTGCAGGACGGCATGGGCATAAAAATGGCCCAGCGCTCCGGCATTGAGGTTGTGATTATTTCCGGCATGAAGTCGCTGGCGGTTGAAATGCGCGGCGCTGATTTGGGCATTGCGGAATGCCACGCCGGGCGCGTGCACAAATTGCCGCTGCTTGAGGAAATAATGCGCAAACAGGGTCTGGACTGGCATAATGTGGCTTATGTGGGCGACGATGTAATAGACCTGCCCATAATGTGCAAGACAGGCCTCGCTTTGGCCGTGCAAAACGCGCAGCCGGAGACCAAGGCCGTGGCGCATTATGTAAGCCCGCTATGCGGCGGTAACGGGGCTGTGCGCCAGTTACTGCGCCAGATTATGGCGGCGCAGGGGAGTTTGCCCGCGCGCGTGGCCGATTTTTTTCACCTTGAAGATTAGAGCATTTTAACTTTGAAAAAGTTGAAATGTTCTGGCGGCCCCCGCAGAGTACGCCCGCAAGCGGGCAGCGCGGCGTGCCTTTAGTAAAGCCGCTTTGGCTTTGCGTGTATAATAAAAGATTGCTTTAGGTGCTGTCGCTAAAAAGCATTTTTTGCCCCCTGTACTGCGTCAAGCGCCAATTTTTGTCCAGGGCTGTATCATTGGAGTGCTATCCCTGTCCTAAAATCGACGCTTTCCTTGCCAGGGAACAAAATACGTCTTTTTAGAGACAGACCCTAGCTTTTATGGTTTTTCATGGTAGCGTGCCTTAACTTTAAAAACATATAAATTTCAAAGTCAAAATTTTCTAACTAATGAAGAAAAAATATATATTTCCGCTGGTGCTGGCGTTGCTTGCGCTCGCAGGCTGGTATTGGTGGAACTCCACCGGGCCGCGTGACGATGCCGCCGCGCCCGAGGCAGGCGGGCAAACCGCCGATTCAGGCGCTGCCATGAGCATAAAAGGGCTGGAGATACAGCAGGGTGAAAACGGAGTGGAGCTTTGGCGCCTGAAGGCCGCCGGGGCCGTAATGTCGCAGCAGGGCGGAGATATTGTTGCGGAAAAGCCCTTTCTGACTTACTATTTTGCCGAAGACAACCTGGAAAACAATACCGGGCAGGCGCAAGTCGCCGAGAGAAGTGTTATTACAGTGCAGTCTGACGCCGGAGACGTTAACCAGAAGGAAAACCGCATTCGTTTTGTTGGCCGCGTTGTTGCAAAGCACGAGGATGACACGCTGGAAACAGAGGTGATTTTGTACGAGGGGCAGCAAAAACATTTGCGTTGTCCGGAGCCTTCCGTACTTATCCGTCCCGGCATGCGGGGCAAGGCCAATACAATGCTCTGGAATTTGTCGGATAATACCCTGCATGCGCAAAACGGCGTCAGTATTGATATAGAAACCACCCGTGCTCCTGGCGAAGCCCTTATGCCGGGCCTGAAACAAAATTAGTGTGCGTAATGATCATAACTAACCTCATAATTATGCCTGCCAAAAAAATTTTTATATGCGCCGCCTGCACGGCCTTGCTCTCCATGCATCTGTGTCTTGCGGCCGCTTTTGCCGCTGCCCCGGCTGCGTCTGGCGAGCGTGTTGCGGCCTCTACCAATGTTACGGCCGAGAACATGGTGTACGACTCCGCCGCGCAAAAAGTTACTTTTTCCGGCAAGGTTAAAGTAACCCATCCTGATTTCATGCTTAATTCAGATCGCCTTACCCTGTTTCTGGCCGATAGCGCGCAAAAAAACGCGGCCCAAAGCAACGCCGGGGCCGTGCAAAGAATTATAGCCGAATCAAGGGTGGACATAAAACTGCCGGAAGGCCGCGTGGCCACCTGCAACAAGGCCACATATACCGTAGCTTCGGAAACCCTGCTGATGGAGGGTAACCCTATACTGCGCGAAGGCAACAACCAGATAAAAGGCGATAAAATGATTTTTCACCTGCGTGAAAACCGCAATGAGGTGCAGGGCAGGGTGGAGGTCGATTTCGTGCCTGGTGAGGCCGCAGCTTCCGATTCCGCTGGTTCCGGCCTGGGCGGCCTTTTGAACAGGTAGCGGCATGAGTACCGTAATAACCGAAAACCTTGTAAAGCGTTACGGCGAGCGCACGGTTGTGCGCGACGTCTCCTTAAACATCAATACCGGCGAGATTGTTGGCCTGCTTGGCCCCAACGGCGCGGGCAAAACCACCACGTTTTATATGATTACCGGCATACGCAAGCCCACTGCCGGGCGTGTGTTGCTTGACGGCGTTGACATAGCCGGGTGGCCATTGCACGACAGAGCGCGGGTGGGGCTTTCATACCTGCCGCAAGAAAATTCCATATTCCGCAGCCTTTCCGTGCTGGATAATCTGCTGATTATTATTGAATATACAGATATCAAACGCTCGCAGCGCAAAGAGCGGGCCATGGAGCTTTTGCGCGATTTCCGCATAGATCATCTGGCTAAATCAACCGCCTCGTTTCTTTCCGGCGGGGAGCGCCGCCGTCTGGAAATGGCCCGCTCCCTCATCCGCAACCCCAAGTTTGTTTTGCTGGACGAGCCTTTTGCAGGTGTGGATCCTGTTGCCGTTGACGATATTCAGGGTCTGATCTGCCAGCTTAAAGACCGCGGCATAGGCATTCTTATTTCCGACCACAACGTGCGCGAAACCTTGAGCATATGCGATAGAGCCTATATTGTGCACGAAGGTATGGTGATAATTGAAGGGAGACCCACGGAAATTGTGGAGGACTCCAGAGCCAGAAGCGTGTACCTGGGAGAAGGCTTTTCGCTTTAACCTAACGGTTTTCCTGTTATATCCCGCTATTTTTCCTAATCTATTGTTTAATATTTAATAATGTCACATCATCTAATTGTACAGGCTGATTTTACTTTGGCCTGTACTTGCTTTATTTTTCATTAAATGGCATGATTTTAGCATAAGCGAATTTTTGCGTTTTCATCAGCTCACTCAGAACGGGATTTGCATGGCGCTAGAACTCAGACAACAACTCAAACTTAGCCAGCAACTGGCAATGACCCCGCAGTTGCAGCAGGCCATAAAACTGTTGCAATTATCGCGCATTGAACTTGTCGATATGGTGCAGCAGGAACTCATGGAAAATCCTTTTCTGGAAGAACACGCCGGTGAGGATTTGCAGGAGGGCTATGAAGAGCGCCACGACTCCGTTGACAAAAACGACGTGTACGCTGAAGAAGCCGCCCATAACGCCGACTGGGAAGACTACCTGGGCGACTTCTCAAGCTCTTCGCGCCAGGCCAGCACGCGTGAAAGCGAGATGCCCGAAGACAGCAACCTGTTTGAAACCCGCTATGCCGCCAAGGCCAGCCTTGAAGGGCACCTCTTATGGCAGCTCAAGCTCTCGCCATTAAGCGAGGCGGAGCAGGAAATCGGCGAGATTATAATAAACAACCTTGAATCAAACGGTTATTTACATACAACGGTTGAAGAAATTGCCGAGATGGCCTGCTGCAAGCCGGAGCAAGCCGAAGCCGTGCTCAAGGTTGTGCAAAATTTCGACCCCGTGGGCGTTGCCGCGCGCACTCCGCAAGAATGCCTGCTGGTGCAGATTGCCGTACTGAAGTACGACAGAGACCCCATACTGCTCTCGCTCATACGCGACCATCTGGAAGATTTGCAGTCGCGGCGCTACAAGCCCATAATGCGCAAGTTCAAGCTTACGCAAGAAGATTTGAAAGAATATCTGGATATTATTCAGGACCTGGACCCAATGCCCGGCGCCAGCTATGGCGATGTCGAGCCGCATTATATAGCGCCGGATGTGTATGTTTACAAGTATGAGGGCGAGTTTGTGGTGGTGCTCAATGAGGAAGGCCTGCCCCAGTTGCAGCTTTCCTCATTATATTCCGACAGCCTCAGCGTAATGAGCGGCGGTAAGGATAAAGACTACCTGCAGGAGCGCATGCGCTCCGCCTCGTGGCTTATAAAAAGCCTGCACCAGCGCCAGCGCACCTTGTACAAGGTTATGGAAAGCATAGTGCGCCACCAGGATGATTTTTTTGAATACGGGCCGTCGCGCCTTAAGCCGCTTATACTTAAAGAGATAGCTGAAGATGTAGGCATGCACGAGTCTACAATCAGCCGGGTGACCACCAGCAAATATGCGGCCACTCCTTACGGTCTTTATGAGCTAAAGTATTTCTTTAACAGTTCGCTGGCCTTGTCCGACGGTACAGAAGTCGGCTCAGAGAGCGTCAAGCTGTTAATTAAAAAGTATATTTCCGAAGAAAACGCCAAATCTCCCCTGAGTGATGAAAGAATTGTCGAAATGCTCACGGAAGAACTTGGTGTTAATATCGCCCGCCGTACAGTGGCGAAATACCGCACGGCTTTGGGCATAGAATCTTCTTCCAAGCGCCGCGAAGTGTTGTAAGGGGTCGCGCCCTTGCCGCGCGCGATTTGCGGCACCAACGGCGCATCAACCCTTTAACGGGAGGCTTGCTATGAATATAGCTTACACATTTAAAAACTTTGAGCCTTCGGAACATCTGAAAAAGTATGCCGCTCGCCGTTTTCAAAAACTGGTCCGCTTTGTGCCCAAAGCGGATAATGCGGAACTGCATGTGAATATGACGGTTGATAAGTTCAGGCATAAGATAGAAGTGCAGTTTATAGGCGACAGCATCAATACATCCGCAGTTGAAGAATCGCAGGATATGTACGCCAGCGTTGATATGGTGCTGGAAAAGCTTGAAGCGCAGCTTAAAAAGCATTTTGAAAAAATTAAAGAAAACCGCCGTGGCAAGAACAGCTCGTCCGAAGAGTTTGTGGAATATGTGTCAGGACAGAACGCGCGCATGCGCAAAGTGGTGGAGCGCGATCACTTCGAGCCCAAGCCGATGCATGTGGATGAAGCCGCCATGCAGCTTGAGGGCCGTGACGATATTTTCATGGTGTTTCTTAATGCGGAAACCGAACAGGTTAACGTGCTGTATAAAAGAAACAACGGCAATTTGGGCCTGATTGTGCCAGGTTTCAAGTAAGTTTTAATTATTCACATCTTCAAGCCCAACCGCCGGTTTTGTCGGTTTTCAAACCCGGCTGTGGAATCGGCGGTTGGCTCGGGGCCTGTTGTCTCTGCAAGTTTTTTGGCTTGTGCCAAGGAAGAAAGGTTTTTTATGAGGGGAGCATGCTCTGCTGGTGTGTGACCTGAATAAAAAACCTTTCTGACACGGGCATAAGGCAAAAAGATTGTAGTGCCAACCGGGCCTGAACTTTTTTATTAGCCGGAGCTTTGAGGAATGCCAGTAAAAGATTATTTATCCAAAGAATGCATTATTACGGAACTGCGCGCCTCAACCAAAGATGAGGCGCTGGCGGAGTTGGCCGCGCGGGCTGCCGTGGTCTGCCCAGGGCTTGATACTGCTGAGGTAATAAAAGTGCTGCACCAGCGCGAGGCTTTGGGCTCCACCGGCATAGGCGAGGGGGTGGCTATTCCGCACGGCAAGGTGGCCGGGTGCGCGCATATTACGGTTATTTTGGCCCGTAGTGCTTCAGGGTGCGATTTTAGCGCGGTTGATGGCCGCAACTGCCATATCTTTTGCCTGCTGCTGGCCCCGCCAAGCGCCGCCGCAATGCATTTGAGCGTATTGGCGCATTTCGTGCGCATTTTCAAATCGCAGGAATTTCGCAGGCGTTTTATGGAAGCGCCAGACGAGGCGGTTATCTGGGCTTTGCTTGATTCAGCCTGGAAAGATTAACCAGAAGTCATTTTATAATTAGGGTTTTTGTTCTCTGGCGTGAAGTTGGGTTTATTCGGCACGTCTCGCGGCGCATCTCTTGGGGGCGGCTTCACCGCGTTACTCCGACCCATCTCGCAGCCCTGCCAAATTGTCAGGACGGAGCGCGGTGTATACAGACTACATAAGCTTCGGCATGGAACAATCTGACGCAGCCGGAGCAGGCGCGGCCAGCGCGAGGCAAAAAGACAATTATGAAGTGACTTGCACAGGGCATATAGCGCAACTGCGGGTTGCTTGCAGCCTGTAAGCGCCGTTAGCGCCGCTTGCGGGCTTTGCTTTTTTGCCGGTAAAATTATATTCTGCTGCTGCATTAATGTTAAACAAGGTGTATATATGATCAATACCCCGGCACAGGCCGCCAAAAACAAAGAACCGTTTTCAGTGCTGTTGCTGGCAGGGCTTTCAGGCGCTGGCAAAACGACGGTAATAAACGTGTTTGAAGACATGCGTTTTTTCAGCATAGACGGCATGCCGCTAAAGCTGATACCTGGCCTTTTAACGGTGCTTAATGCCGAATCTCTGGCGCACTACCGCGGTATAATTATTGGTATGGAGTCCGGCCGGTATTATTCCGAAAGCGAGTATCGCAAGCTGCTTGACGATTTGCGCGCATTGTCCGGCCATGTGCGCCTGCTGTTTGTGGATGCCAAAACAGATGCTGTAATACGGCGCTACGCCACTACAAGGCGCCCGCACCCCTTGGAAAGCGAGGGCCTTGGCCTGGAAAAAGCGGTGGAGACTGAGCGCGAGCGGTTGGCCCCGTTATGCAACATGGCCGATGTGGTATTTGATACCACCAATTTTTCCATACACGACCTCCGCCGCCATGTTCAGCAAAGATACGCGGCACAATCGGAGCAATCGCCGTATTTCAAGGTGCACCTGATTTCCTTCGGGTTCAAATATGGCCAGCCTGCCGATGCCGACATGATGTATGACTTGCGTTTTTTGCCAAATCCGTATTTTGTTGATGAATTGCGCGCGCATAGCGGCTTGGAAGAGAGCATTGCCAGATACGTGCTGGGACAAGACCCCGGCAAAAGCTTTCTGGCGCGCCTGAGCGATTTTTTGAAGTACCTTTTGCCCTTGTTCGAGGCGGAAGGGCGTTACCGTTTAACCATAGCCTTCGGCTGTACCGGCGGCAGGCATCGTTCAGTGGCGGTTACGGAAGCCGTTGGACGCATTCTGAAAACTCTGGGCTTTGCTGTAAGTATTGAGCATCGCCATTTGGAACTGGGGTAAACCGTGAAAAATGATAATGAAGCACGCAATGTGCAGGTTGGCATAGTAATAGTAACACATATAGACTACGGCGCGGCCTTGTTGCGCGCGGCCGAGCATATACTCGGGCCTGTCTCCGACTGCGCCAGCATACAGGTTGATATAAACAACGACGTTGCCGAAACGGTAAACCGCCTTAAAGATGCCGTGCAACGGCTGGATAGCGGGCTTGGAGTGTTGTTGCTTACCGATATGTTCGGCGGCACGCCCACCAACTTGAGCCTTTCGCTGCTGGGGCAGGGCGGTAATGTGGAAGTGATAACCGGCGTAAACCTGCCCATGCTGCTAAAAGTGCTGGGCAACCGCGCCAAAAGCCTTGCCGAACTTGCCGAAACCGCTTGCGAGGCAGGGCGTGATGGTATTGCCGTTGCCGGAGATATTTTGCGAAACAGGGTTAAAAAAAGCGAAGAGGCATGATCTGGTACCGCATTGATAACCGCCTGGTGCATGGGCAGATTATTGAAGCATGGCTGCCCTACACCAAAGCTTCTGTACTTGTAATAGCCAATGACGAGTTGGCCGTGCAGGAGTTGCGCCAGCAAATAATGCTCATGGCCGTACCGCAACGGGTGCGCACGGAGTTTTTGCGCCTGGACGAACTGCCGGGTTTTATTAAAAACGCCAAAGAGTTCAGGCAGAATGTGCTTGTGCTTTTCTCCTGCTGCCACGACGCCAGAAAAGCCTTTGAATCCGGCGTGCCCATGGAGGTGTGCAATGTGGGCAATATGCACTATTCCGATGGCAAAAGGCAGCTTTGCCAGCACGTGGCCGTTTCCGGCGAAGATGAAAACTGCCTGCGTTTTTTCTCCGGCCAGGGCGTGGAGCTTGATTTTCGCTGCATTCCGGCGGACAACCCAGAAGTAAAAGACTGGTAAACTATGGAAGCATACGGAGTTGTCGGCTGTCTGGCCGCCTTGGCCGTATCGGGCCTGGTTTTTAACCTGTTCCGCCTGGGTTACTACCTGGCCGGAATTTCATTGTTCCGCCACCCCCTGTTTGCAGGCATTCTGGCCTGGCTTATTACGCAAGATATCAATCTTTTGCTGGCGGCCTTGTTTTTTGAGCTGTTCTGGCTTGATTTATTTAACGTGGGCACTTATGTTCCGCCGGATTCAGTGTTTGCCTACCTTGTGTTCGCGCCGCTGGCGTATGCGCTGGGCTTGCAAGGCGCGGAGCAAATGTCTCTGTTTTTGCTCTGCTGCCTGCCCCTGGCCGGTTTAAGCGCAAAAATAGAGCAGTTCATACGTCAAAGGCACACGCGCGATTACCATGTTCTAAATAAAGTAATAAACGAAGGCGGAGAAATATCAGCGGTTATGGATTCCATTGCCTGGTGCGGCCTCTGGCGTATGGCTATAATATCCAACCTTATGCTCGGCCTGTGTTTTCTATATTTATTGGGGCTGGCCTGGTTGAGCATACGTTTTTTTGGTTCAGTTTACAGCATACCCTGGGCCGACTGGCACTTCTTGCTCTGCTTCGCGGCCGCCGGTGGCCTGCTGGCCCTGCGCATACCCCAGGCCATGGTATGTTTTATCGCCTGTGTCACAGTAGTTGGCGCGGTATTTATTTTTGGGTTTTAACATTTTTTATACGTGTTGCTGATGGGAGGTTACATGAGCGCAGTGGTTGTGGGTCATAAAAATCCTGATACAGATTCCGTTGTTTCCGCAGTGGCGGCGGCGTATTTGCTGGGCAAGCGCGGCCAGGCGGCCACGCCCTACGCGCAGGGCGCGGTTACGCCTGAAACGGCCTTCGCGCTGGGCAAATTCGGCGTGCGGACGCCGGAAAAGCTCGGCTCCGTTGCCGGAAAAGCCATTGTGCTGGTTGATCACTCCGATAAAAGCCAGGCCCCGGATTCGCTTGCGGACGGCCAGGTTATAGCCATAATAGATCACCACAAGCTTGGCGACGTAACCACATCAACCCCGTTGCTTATGTGGGTATGGCCGGTGGGCTGTACCTGCACCGTAATAAAGAACATGTACGACTTTTACGGCATAGATATACCCTCCGACATCGCTGGTATAATGCTTTGCGCCATACTTTCCGACACGCTTATTTTCAAGTCTCCCACCACAACTGAAGAAGACAAGGCCGCCGCCAAGGCTCTTGCCGCCAAGGCCGGAGTAACCGATATGCAGGCCTTGGGCATGGAGATGTTCAAAGTAAAGTCGGCGGTGGATGGCGTGCCTGCTGAAGACCTGCTGTTCCGTGATTATAAGGACTTTGACATGAACGGCAAAAAAGTGGGCGTGGGCCAGTTGGAGGTAATAGACATATCCCTGCTGGACAATGTCAAAAACGATTTGCGCGCCGCCGTGCGCAAGGCCAAAAGCGATGGGCGCCATACCGTATTTTTGCTGCTTACGGATATAATGAAAGAAGGGTCTGAGCTTATTTATATGACGGACGACCCTGCCATTGTTGAAAAAACTTTTGGTGTAAAGGGGAGCGACGGCGTGTGGCTGCCCAAGGTTATGAGCCGCAAAAAAGACGTTGTGCCAAAGCTTGAGGCGGCCATGAAATAGCTTTTGGCCGTTTTATAGCCGCACGGTTTTCCTCTGTCTCTTTTTACTGTCTTTAAGGCCGGATTATGTCCGGCCTTTTCCGTAGACAGTTCCGGGATTAAAAACTGTAAGTATTATTTAAAAGATTAAAAAAAGTTATCAGTGATAGGCGTAAAAAATCAAAGAGCCCTTTTATATTATACGCAAAGCCGAAGAGGTTTTGTTAAAGGCTCGCCGCGCCTTCCGCTTGCGGATGTACCCTGCTGAACCACCGGAGCATTTTGACTTTTTCAAAGTTCAAATGCTCCAGATTTGATATAATCCCTGAAAATATTCATAAATTATGGCCATACACAGCGAAAATATAGCTTGGTATGTTGTATTTATGCGGTATTTATGCAATAATTAGCTTAATTGGATAAAAAATATCATATCAATAGCCTTGGTTATAATATATTACAGCAACTTTCAAACTATATACTTTAAAAATGAGCGCAATAATATTCACATGCCCGCATTGCGGAAAAGAGCTTACAAAAGATGCCGCGCCTCTGCCCACGGTGGATATGATTATATACGACGCCGCGCTGGGCATAGTGCTGGTGGAGCGCCGCTACCAGCCGCATGGCTGGGCCTTGCCCGGCGGATTTGTGGATTACGGCGAAACCGTTGAAAAAGCCGCCGTGCGTGAGGCGTTGGAAGAAACCGGCCTGCATGTGGCCATAAACGGCCTTGTGGGCGTGTATTCAGATCCGGCGCGTGACGCCCGCAAGCACACTATAAGCACGGTATTTTGGGGTAGCGCCTCTAACCCAGGCGATGTGGCGGGGCATGACGATGCGCGCAACGCGAAGTTTTTTCCGCTACGCGCGCTGCCGGAGCCCATTGCCTTTGATCATGCGAAAATTATCAAGGACTTTACTGAAAACATTTTGAAATAATTAAAGTTTTTTTGAAATAACGGTGGTGTGTCAACTGCAAACAATGCCCTTCGGGAGTGTGCATGGCTCGCGAAATTGTTTTTGTTACGTCTGAAATATACCCTTTTTCCAAAACCGGCGGGCTTGGCGATGTTATGGGCGCTTTGCCTCTGGCGTTGCATAAAATGGGCGTGCCGGTATCTGTAATAACTCCTTTTTACGGGCGCCTTAATACCGGCAAGCATAAAATAGACCATGTGGCTACCGAGCTGCATGTGGGCTACCCGTGGTCGCCTGTCACTACCGACGTATATTCCACCACCCTGCAGGGCTTGCCGGTGTTTTTCATAGATCGTGCCGAGTTTTTCGACAGAAAATTTTATTACAATACCCCCACCCACGATTACTTTGACAACGCCGAGCGTTTCATATTCTTCTGCCGCGCCTCCCTTGCGCTCATACGGCTGCTGGGCAAGGCTCCGGCGGTAATTCACGCCCAAGACTGGCAGTCGGCCCTTATACCGGCTTTTGTAAACTACTACCGCAGGCACGACGGTTTCTGGTCCGGCACGGCCACGGCCTGCACGGTGCATAATCTGGCCTTTCAGGGCCGCTTTTCGTCCCGCTTGTTCGAAACCTGCGGGCTGCCCTGGGACTTTTGGCACATGAACGGCGTGGAATATTACGGCGATCTTAACATGCTCAAGGCCGGGCTTATGTACGCCGATAAAATTACCACTGTAAGCCCCAGCTATGCGGCTGAAATACTTACCGAAGAGCAAGGTTACGGATTATCCGGCGTGTTGCAATACCGCTCTAAAGATCTGCTTGGCATCATAAACGGGGCCGATTATGAAATCTGGAACCCGGAAACCAGCCGTTTTCTCACGGCCAACTATTCCGCCGACGATTTATCCGGCAAAAGGAAATGCAAGGAAGATCTCATTGCGGAACTAGGCATGAAGCCCCATTTGCTGGACAGACCCCTGTTCGGTTTTATAGGCAGACTGCGCGGGCAAAAGGGTATTGACCTGCTCAACAGCATTGTGCCGCGCCTTATGGAGCTTGATATAGGCATAGTGGTGCTGGGCGAAGGGCGGGAGAGCTTTGAGCGCGAATCTCTGGCCCTTGGCCGGGCCTACCCTGGGCGCTATTGCGCCGTTGTGAAATATACCGAAGATTTGGCCCACCGCATTCAAGCCGGGTGCGATTGCTTTATTATGCCTTCGCGCTACGAGCCTTGCGGCCTTACGCAAATGTACGCGCTAAAATACGGTACGCCGCCCGTGGCCACGGCGGTAGGGGGCCTGCGCGACAGCATTATCCCATGGCCAGAGGCGGAATCTACCGGTTTTACCTTTGGCAAACCCACGCCGGATGATCTGTACGCATCCGTGATGGATGCGTACTATGTGTGGGAAGATAACCCCCAAGAGTGGCGCGACCTGGTAATACGCGCCATGAAAAAGAATTTTACCTGGGACGAGTCGGCTAAAAAGTATATAGAGCTGTACAGGCAAATGGGGTACGAGGGGTAGAGGGCTTGCTCCTTGCTGCAATACGCTCACTCAGCGGGCTCTAATTTGTTCGGCCAAGGCGGGTTTGCAATATAAACCTATGTTGCGGCGGCGGGTTGCCGCGCCGTGTATTTTCATATCAATAACAGGAAGTAGCCATGCATTCTGGCAAAGCCGCTTATAAAAGCCAGCCGCTGTTCATCGAGCCTTTTGACCTTTACCTCTTCGGCAAGGGCCAGCATTGGGATATTTACCGTGTGCTGGGGGCGCACCCTCATCAGCAGGGCGAGCTTGCGGGCTTTCGCTTTGCCGTGTGGGCCCCCAATGCCGTGGAAGTGCATCTTACAGGCGACTTTTGCCAGTGGCAGTGGGGGCATTGCCCTTTACACCCCGTGGGCAGCTCCGGTATTTGGGCCGCCTTTGTGCCGGGCTTTGAAAAGGGCATGCTTTACAAACTGGGCATAAAAACCTGTTCCGGGCGCATTGTCTACAAGGCAGACCCCATGGCTTTGCATGCCGAGATGCGGCCCGGCACCAGTTCCGTGGCTTGGGGGCTTGAAGATTACGCCTGGACGGATTCCGGCTGGCTGGCCGCTCAAGCCGCCACCCCCCCGCAGAAACGGCCCATGAGCGTTTATGAGGTGCATGCGGGATCATGGCGCAACCACCCGCGTGAAAACAAATTTTACAGCTATCGCGATTTGGCCGAATCGCTTGTGCCTTACGTCAAGGAAATGGGCTTTACCCATATAGAGTTCATGCCGCTGGCCGAGCACCCGCTGGATCTCTCGTGGGGTTACCAAATCGGCAATTATTACGCCCCCACCTCACGCTTTGGCACGCCAGAAGACTTGAAATATCTGATAAACCGCTGCCATATGGAAGGCATAGGGGTTATTCTGGATTGGGTTCCGGCGCATTTTCCCAAAGACGACTGGTCGCTGGGCCGTTTTGACGGAACGGCCCTTTACGAGCATGCCGACCCGCGCAAGGGCGAGCACCCAGATTGGGGTACCTATATTTTCAATTATGGGCGCAACGAGGTAAAAAATTTTCTCTTGGCCAACGCCCTGTATTGGCTTAAGGAATTCCATTTTGACGGTCTGCGCATAGATGCCGTGGCCTCTATGCTTTATCTGGACTATTCGCGAAAAGATGGCGAATGGCTGCCCAACAAATATGGCGGAAAAGAAAACGTTGAAGCCATAGAGCTTTTGCGCGAGCTTAATATTGTGGTGCACGGCCAATTCCCCCACGCCATGACCATTGCGGAAGAATCCACCGCCTGGCCCGGCGTGTCAAAACCTGTGTATACCGGCGGCCTTGGCTTCAGCTTTAAATGGAACATGGGCTGGATGCACGACACTCTGGCCTATATGCAGCGGGATCCTATTTACCGCTCCTATAATCACAACTATCTGACTTTTTCGCTTTTATACGCCTTTAGCGAGAATTTTGTTCTGCCCCTATCGCATGACGAGGTAGTGCATGGCAAAAAGGCCCTGCTGGCCAAAATGCCGGGCGACGCATGGCAGCAACAGGCCAACCTGCGGCTTTTATATGCCTATATGTGGGCGCACCCCGGCAAAAAACTGTTGTTTATGGGGAGCGAGTTCGGCCAGTGGACGGAATGGACGGAGCAAAACGAGCTGGACTGGCCTTTGCTCTCATTCCCCGCCCATGCGGGTATAAAAGCGCTGGTGGGCGACCTTAACCACATTTTGCGCTCCTACCCGGCCATGTATGCCGAAGATGCCGACTGGCGCGGCTTTCAATGGATAGATTTTTCTGATTTCTCCTCGTCCACCATCAGTTTCATGCGCCAATGCGAGGGCGAGAAGCCCGTAATATGGGCTTTTAACTTTACGCCCGTGCCGCGAGCCTTCTATCGCCTGTGGTGCCCATTTGCCACAAATACGGTCTGGCATGAAATACTTAATACCGATAGCGCCTACTACAACGGGGGCAACATAGGCAACTCCGGCGAGCTTTGGCCGCAATATACGGCGGAAGGCCAATGCTACTTTAACCTGACCCTGCCGCCGCTGGCCGCTATTGCGCTTACACCCAAAGATTAGTTTAATGGTGAGTTTTTAATTGGTTAGTATGAGCTAATGTTTTAGCCGCTAAAGCGGGTAGCGGGCACCAATTTTTGACGCCAATACCGGCATTATGCCTTGCAGCGCATTCTTTTAACCCAGTTTTGTTAAAATGCGCCTTGCTCCTCCAAAAAATTACGGGTAGTTAAAAGCTCGTTCGGCAATGGTTTTGCCGCCACTCATATTTAACCACCCGCCTGTTATGCAAATAGTGTTGTTTGAACCTGAAATTCCGCCAAATACCGGCAATGTGGCCCGGCTTTCCGCCGCTTTCGGTCTGCCTTTGCATCTTATTGAGCCGCTCGGCTTCAAGCTTGAAGACAAATACCTTAAAAGAGCCGGTCTGGATTATTGGCCGCATGTGGCGCTGCACGTCTGGCCTTCGTTTGAGGCTTACCTCGCCCAGGGGCGCTCCGGGCACCGCCTGATCATGAGCAGCAGCAGGCAGGGGCAGGCTATTCAGCATTTTACCTTTAGCGAAAACGATGCCCTGATTATGGGGCCGGAAACGCGCGGCCTGCCGCCGGAAGTGCTGGCCCGCGCCGATGCCTGCCTGCGCATAGCCATACGCGGCTGCGTGCGCAGTATAAACCTTTCTTCAGCCGCCGCCATTTTTGCCTTTAAAGCCATGGCGGACTGCGGCAAACTGGATACGTTGGCCTGATGGAACTGCTTGCCGTTATTTTCAGCTACCCCGGCTACTGCTTGTGGCTGCCGCCGCTGGCGGTGGCTTTGGATTTGTTGCTGGGCGATCCGCAATGGTTTCCGCACCCGGTGCGTGGCATAGGGATGCTTTTGCGCCTGCTGCAAAATCTTTTTTTCAAGTGGCGTTCCAACTTGCAACTGGCCGGAATATTGGCCTTGTTTTGCGCTTTGTGCCTGTGTGCCTGGGTAGTAACGGCCCTTATCTCTCTGCCGGGCATTTTCGGCCTGCTCTTTACTATCTATTTTTCCTACGCGGGGCTGGCCCTCGGCTGCCTTGCGCGGGAAGGGCGCAAGGCCCTGCATGCCGTGGAATCCGGCGATATCGAGGCGGGCAGGAGGGCCGTATCCATGCTGGTAAGCAGAGACGTAAGCAAATTGGAGCAACCCGCTTTGTACCGTACTTTGGCTGAAACCCTTGGAGAAAATTTTACCGATGCCTTTGTTGCGCCGCTATTCTGGCTGGTGCTGGCCGGGCCAGTGGGGCTTTGGGTTTACAAAGCCGCCAGCACAGCCGACTCCGCCTGGGGCTATAAGCACGAGCCCTGGACGCTTTTTGGCCGGGCCGCCGCCAGGCTTGACGATGTGCTGGCCTTTGTGCCGGCGCGTTTGTCGGTGTTGTTTTTGTATTTTACCGCGCCCAATCGTCAGTATTGGCCCGGTTTTCGTGTGATAGCGCGGCAGGCAGGAAGTATGGAAAGCCCCAATTCCGGCTGGAGCATGAGCGCCGCTGCCTGGCTGCACAATGGCGGCATGGGCGGGCCTGCCGTTTATGCTGGCGTGGCTAAAGAGAAACCACGCCTTGGCCCTGAGCAAGGGGAATGGACCCCTGAAAAAATTCGCGTCTTGCTTGAGCATTTGCGCAAGGCGGGGCTTTGCGGCCTGTTTTGCCTGTGGTTGCTTGGCATAGGCATAGCCGCTTTTTTTATTGCATAGGTAGGGTAGCTATGCCGGTTATAGAAAATTCCACTTACAAAAAAGCGCCGGCATGGCTGCCTGGCGGCCATGCGCAAAGCATTTATCCCACTCTTTTCCGCAAGGTTGCGCCACCGGCCTTTCAAAGTTACCGCATTGAAACGCCGGATGACGACTTTATAGATTTAGACCTGACCAGAACCCGGCCTGACAACGACAAACTTGTTGTGCTAAGCCACGGCATGGAAGGTAATAACAGGCGCAAATACATATGGGGCATGGTAAATGCCTTTGCGCGCGAGGGGTGGGATGCCCTGGCCTGGAATTACCGCTCCTGCGGGCAGGAGCCCAACAGGCGGAGCCGCCTGTACCACTGCGCCGACCTTGACGATATACGCGCCATTATAAATTATGCCCTAAGCTTGGGCTACAAGCGCATAATCCTTTGCGGCTTCAGCATGGGCGGCAATATCACCCTTAATTATCTGGGTAACTTTGCGGATGATATGCCAGATGAAATTTTGGGCGGCATAACTTTTTCCGTACCCTGCGATTTAACCGCTTGCTCAATAAAGCTGGATAGCGGGTTTAATAAAGTATACGTATGGAATTTTTTGCTTACCTTGCGCCGGAAAGTGCGCCTCAAACATGCTCAAATGCCTGATGTTTATGACATTGACGGGCTTTCCGACGTCAAGACCCTGCGCGACTTTGACAACAGGTATACCGCGCCTATTCACGGCTTTCTTTCCGCCGAGGATTACTGGGACAAGGCCTCCTGCATGCATGTGCTGGATAAGATAACGCGCCCGGTTTTGCTGGTTAACGCCAAAAACGACCCGTTTCTCGCCCCAAGCTGCTTTCCGGTAGAGGCGGCGGAAAAAAGCGGCCATTTGTATCTGGAAATGCCGCAAGAGGGCGGGCATGTGGGCTTTATAAGCCCCGGCCCGATGTATTGGTCGGAACGGCGCGCGCTGGAATTTGCAGGTACGCACCTGAATGTGTAGCATATGGGCAGATGGTATACAGGATGGTAAAACTTCATTGGATTTTTTTGATAATAAAGTTTAAATTTTTATTTTCAATAAAGATAAATAAAGGCTTACCCTGTGCAAAATAATATTGAAATCTTTTGAAGTTGGAAGTGCTATGGGTATAATTGCAATGCTACTGGGGGAAGAACCGAACCCATTACAGAAGTTATTAAATTATGAAAACAAAGGACAATATGGTGAGTTTCTAATTGAGTATGCTCTTGGAAAAAATAACATATCTGGATATAGAAAAATACTGCGAAATGTTTATATTCCATATAAAGAACATACTGCGGAAATAGATGTGTTAATGATTCATGAAAAAGGAATTTTCGTATTTGAAAGCAAAAACTTTAATGGAAGTATTTTTGGTGGTATTGACCAACTAAAGTGGACACAACGCTTGTCATATAGAATAACAAACCAATTTTATAATCCAGTTAAACAAAATTTTAATCACTGTAAAGCACTTGGAAAATTTTTAAAAATAGATCACAAAAATATTTTTTCTTATATAGTATTTTCTGATAAATGTGTGTTTAATAACATTCCAGAGAACACCTGCGAATACACTATAGTACACCGTCATCAGTTATTGCGTTTTTTGAGAAAAGACTTAAATACAAAAACTGTTGTTTTATCGGTACAGCAAGTAGATAGCTCTTTTGATAAACTTAATAATGAATGTAATACAAATAATGCAAAACACATAGAGTATATAATAAACAAAACAGAAGGACGTATTTGTCCATATTGTGATTCGCAACTTGTTCAGCGTACTGGCAGATACGGTCCTTTCTTAGGCTGTTATAAATACCCAAAATGTAAATTTACTCGTAACATAGAGTAGTGTTTAAATTTAATTATGTTTGTAAATATACTTAAATTAAAGCATACTATATGTAATGGTTGTAGAGATTTTATTTTCAACTTTTCTTTAAAATCATAATTTATTTGAACCTAACCATGCAGGTTAACTTGACATGATTGAGTATATACGTTTATAAAAAACAAAATTTGGAAATAAAAATGATAACAGCATACCTTAACCATACCGAAAACCTGTTTTTCGCCAATGAATTTTTCTTTGGCTTTTTTGGCTTTAGCCAAACGCGGTTCCGGTAATGGTGTAGTTATATAATTTTGCCAATACAGCCGGGGGCGGGGGGTAATCGCGGCCCCGGCGGTTTTTGGCGGAAAATTTATAAAAAGCTGGCGCCGGTTATTAAGCGGCGGGGGCCCACGAGCAGGAAGGCGGCCGGGAAAAAGGGGCTAAGGGGGGCGGAAAACGAGAAATC
>JAVBON010000042.1:0-38477 GCA_031550525.1 Desulfovibrionaceae bacterium | reverse complement strand
ATTTTCCATAAACGTAAAAAATACGTACAAGATAATTTAACCTCAGCCCCATACCAACTAATTAAAAAGTATAGGAGTCTGGGGATGTCAGAGCTCGAGAGGGAAGGGGAAGGAACCCTTTTCAAAGGGTTCCTTCCCCTTCCCTCTCGAATTCTTCGGAGCCCTACCATGCTCAACTACATTTCCTCTTTGCCTTCTACAGCGTTTGCGGAAAAGTGGCCGCGTAAAATTGTGGTTTTGGGCTGTACCGGATCCATAGGGCGCAGCGCCATGTCGGTGCTGGAGCATATGGAGGGTTATTTTGAGGTGCTGGCCTTGGGCGGCGGGCGTAATGTGAAGCTGCTGGCGGAGCAGGCGACGCGCTGGCGGCCCAAGTTTTTGGCGGTGCAGGACGAAGCGGCGGACAAAGAGCTTAAGGCGGCCCTTAACGGTATGTCTGGCCTGAAAGGCTATGCGCCGGAAGTGCTGACGGGGCAGGAGGGTTATAGCGCGCTGGCGGCTTTGCCGGAGGCGGATCTGGTGCTCTCCGGCCAGTCGGGCGCTGCCGGGCTGCGGGCTACTTACGCGGCGGTAAAGGCGGGCAAGGTTATCGCCCTGGCCAACAAGGAATCGCTTATTCTGGCAGGCGATATTATACGCAAGGCCTGCAAGGAGAGCGGCGCGGCGCTCTTGCCGGTGGATTCGGAGCACAACGCCATCTTCCAGTGCCTGATGGGGCAGAATACCAGAGCCTTGCCGCAAAAAACAGAAGCCGTTAAGCTTGGCGGCGCGTATGGCTTTGTACCCACACAGGCGCTGAAAAAAATAATTCTTACGGCCTCGGGCGGGCCGTTTTTGGGCCGTAGCGCCGAATCGCTGAAAAGCGTGACCAAAAAAGACGCCTTGGCGCATCCTACATGGAACATGGGCGCGCAGATCACCATAAACTCCTCCACTCTGGTGAACAAGGGCATGGAGTATGTGGAGGCCTGCCATCTGTTCGGGTTGCCCCCGGCGCAGGTGGAGGTAATAGTTCACCCGCAGTCCATCATCCACTCGCTGGTGGAATTTAAAGATTCCTCGCGGCTGGCGCAGTTGGGCGTGCCGGATATGCGCATACCCATATCCGACTGCCTTGGCTGGCCTTACCGCATAGATTCCGGCGCGGCGGAGCTGGATTTGACCAAAACGCCGCTTACCTTTTTCAAGCCCGACGCCGAGGCTTTTCCGGCCCTTGGCTACTGGCGCGAGGCCTACGAGCAGGGGCGCGGCATGACCGTGGCCCTAAACGCCGCCAACGAAGTGGCCGTGGCCCTGTTTTTGGATGAGCGCATAAGCTACACCGGCATAACCCGCCTCTCCCGCCTGGTGCTGGATAACTGGGCGGAAGGCGCCGCCCCGGCGGACATAGACGCCGTGCTGGGCATGGATGCCAAGGCCAGAGCCATGGCTGTGGAGTTTGCAAGTAGGCTGTAAAAGCATAGAGGGTGAAGCCAGATCTAATAAAATCCGGCTTCATCAATTATGTATTTCAACAGCACCAGGGCGTTTTGAATTGTTTATAATATCATGCTGTTAATACTATATATTTGTAATGGATATTGACAAATTATAGTAATGCTGCAATTTCTAGCTACTATGCGAAAAATTGAAGACCTCATCAAATTCCCTCTGCCTCAGCTTACTTTGCGTGAAGTGCTGGAGAACACCAACCGGCGTTACTCCATGTATCCGGCTTTGTCTTTTGTGGGGCAGGAGCCCATGCTGTATGAGGATTTTTACAATTCCGTGGCCACGGTTTCACGCATGCTGGCCGATCACGGCATCGGCCATGGCGACAAGGTAGCGATACTTTCTGAGAACGGCCCGCACTGGGTTATTTCGTATTTCGCCGTTACCTGCATGGGCGCGGTGGCCGTGCCAATTCTGGTGGATTTTCACCCCGAGGCCATTCAGCACATCATCAAGCACTCCGAAGCCAAGGCGGTTTTCGTTTCTGAAAAACTACTGTCCAAGCTGGGCGCGCCGGAAATCACATCATCGTTGCTGGTGCTGGATATTGAAAGCTTCAAGCGTATAAGCGTGGGCATGTCGCGCGACAAGCTGCACGAAATAAAAGACGCCGGTTTTAGAGAATTCCGCAAACTCCGGGCCATGGCCCGGCGCATGGCCAACCTCATGCCAACCGAGCCGCGTGAGGACGATGTGGCGGCCATTATCTACACCTCCGGCACCAGCGGTTACTCCAAGGGCGTGGTGCTTACGCACCGCAACCTTGTTTTCGACGCCCTGCTCATTCAGGACGTAATAACCATTACGCACGACGACCGCTTTTTATCCATATTGCCTCTGGCCCATACTTACGAATGTACCATAGGCATGCTGCTGCCCATTTTACACGGCGCGCAGATTTTTTACCTGGATAAACCCCCTACCGCCCGCGTGCTGCTGCCCGCGCTGGCGCAGGTAAAGCCCACGGCCATGCCTTCCGTGCCGCTGGTTATAGAGAAAATTTTCAAGAACAACGTAAAGCCCAAGCTTACGGGCAACCCCATACTGCGCTATCTGTATTCCATTCCGTTCACGCGCGCGCTCGTGCACCGTATGGCCGGAAAAAAGCTGGAGGCCACCTTTGGCGGCTGCATGCGCATTCTGGCAATAGGCGGCGCGCCCCTTGCCCCGGATGTGGACCTGTTTTTGTATGAGGCCAAATTCCCCTATGGCTTGGGCTACGGCATGACCGAAACCTCTCCGCTTATTTCCGGCGTGGGCGCGCAGGGCGTAAAGCTTGGTACCTGCGGGCGCGTGCTGCCGGGCCTGCGCGTGCGCATAAACGACCCCGACCCCGAAACCGGCGTGGGCGAAATATGCGTTAAAGGCCCCACCGTAATGCGCGAATACTACAAATCGCCGGAGCTTACGGAACAGGCGCTGGATGAAGACGGCTGGATGCATACCGGCGATTTGGGCACCATGGACAGAGAAGGATTCTTGTTCATAAAAGGCCGCAGCAAAAACATGCTCCTCGGCCCCAGCGGCGAAAACATCTACCCAGAAGAAATAGAAGCCCAACTGCTGCAATTTCCGCAAGTGCTGGAATGCCTTGTCTACATGCATGACGGCAAGCTTTGCGCCCGTATACACCTGGACATAGCACAGCTTGACGCCGAGTTCGGCAGCGTTAACACGCCCAAACGGCAGGAAGCCATAGGCGCGCTGCTGGAAAAAATGCGCAATGAAACCAATGAAAAATTGGCCTCTTTCGCCCGCCTGCACAAAATAATGGAGCAGCCGGAACCATTTGAAAAAACCGCCACTCAAAAAATTAAGCGCTACCTGTACGTGTAGCGGGAATGAATGCCGCAGGCTTCCGGGGGCGAGGGCTTTGCCCTCTCCCACTAGGGGAAATGATTCCCCCTGGACCCCCCGTAAGTTTATTTACAGTATGGCCGGATTAAAGCTTTCTCAACCGGCGTGTCACCTGCTCTAAAGCCGGTCCAATCTATTGGTGCGTTGCTTGAGAGGCCACGCTATACCAATAATTCAGCCTCCTACGCGTAAAAAAAACCTCTGCAGCGCAAAAGCCCGGCAGTTACCAGCGAAAGCAACAAACCGGAACCAGCACAAAATACGGCACAACCACATATAAACCCCCAATGGGGTCTGGGGCCTAAGGCCCCAGCGGGTGCAGGGCAGAGCCCGCCCGCCGGAGGCATAAAAAATTAACCGTATTTCTTAATGCGGGTCGGCTGGTGCGGCGGGCTTGTCGTCTATGGCGCGGGGCATGAAGCTGAAAACTAGGCTGGAGCATATGGATATGCAGCCCACTGTTATGAAGGTATAGCGGAAGGCTTGAGGGGCGTGCAGCAGATCTGTAACTCCACCGCCTATGCGGGCCACGTAAAAGCCGAGCAGAAACGCCCCTATGGAAACGCCCATGCTCATGGAGACCTGCATGACCATGGAGAGGATGCTGTTGCCGGTGCTGGCCTCGGTGGCCGAGAGGTTCATGAGGGTAGCGGTGTTCATTATGGAAAACTGCGTGGAGTTGAAAATGCCGAAAGCGGTAAGGTGTAAAAGCAGTGCCACATAGTTGTCGTGCAGGCTGATGGTGGCGAAAGACATGATCATGGCGCCCAAAATAAGGGTGTTTATAATGAGCATGCGGCGGTAGCCAAGGCGCTTGACCACGCGGGTGACAAAAATTTTACTTATTATGGCCCCGGCGGACATGGGTATCATAGTCATGCCTGCTTTGGCCGGGGAAAATCCCAAACCCACCTGCAAAAGCAGCGGGGTGAGAAAAGGCATGGCCGATCCGCCAAGGCGGGCGACCAGGTTGCCTGTGATACCCACACTGAAGGTGCGGTTTTTAAAAATGCTCAACTCAAAAAGCGGGTGGCTGATCTTTTTGGCGTAAATCAAATAGGAGGCAAAGCACACAACCGCCCCGCCGAAAAGGATGTAGACCATGGTCTGGGGCATGTGCAGCTCGCCCAAGCCTTCCACACCCATGGTAAAACAAATCATGGCCGCGCCCAGCAGGAAAAAGCCCAGCCAGTCAAAGCGGAACACCTTGTTTACCTTAAGTTGCGGCATGTAACGGAGGGTAAGGATGCAGCCCAACAGACCGACGGGTATGTTAATAATAAATATCCAATGCCAACTGGCGTATTGCACCAAAAGGCCGCCAACGGTAGGGCCCAGCAGCGGCCCGATGAGGCCGGGTATGGATACGAAGCTCATTACGGCAATAAGCTCGTTTCTGGTGACAATGCGCAATATGGCTAGCCGCCCCACGGGGGCCATAACTGCCCCGCCTATGCCCTGCACCACGCGGGCGGCGATAAGCCCGTCCAAGGTATTGGAAAGGGCGCACAAGAACGAGCCAAAGCTGAATATGAGAATGGCGCAAAAAAATACGCGGCGTATGCCGAAGCGGTCGGCCAGCCAGCCTGTGGCTGGTATGAGCATGGCCACTGTGAGCAGGTAGGATATAACCACCATTTGCATTTGCAGCGGGCTTTCGCCAAGGCTTTGGGCTATGGAGGGGAGCGCCGTGTTGAGAATGGTGCTGTCCAGCATTTGCATGAAAAAGGCGGTGGCCACAAGCCACGGCACCAGACGCCTGATTTGCGGCGACACGGCAGCCTGACCTTGCCCGTTAAGCGCACAAGGCGCGGAACTTTTATCTTTTTCTTCCATAAGGCTTAAGTTTACTCCAGTAGCAGGCGCAGTTCAAATAAATAATGCGAATACAGGCAAACAATGCTTAATAAATCATAACCACCCGCTATTGGTCTGCCTCTGTCAAGTAGACAGAGGCAGACCAATAGCGGGTGGTTTTTTGTTTCGCTTCGTATTACTAGCTCAGCAGGCTGAAGCCGCAATAACAAAAGAGCGGGCGCTGCCCGCTCTTTTGAAAATACGCTTCTGGCCGTAAGTTTTGCGGTTTTTAAGACTATTTGCCCCAAAAAGCGCTGGCTCTTTTTATATCTCCGTTTTCCACGGCTTTAACCGCAGCGTCCAGAATGCCGTTTACAAAGCCCCGTGAATTATCGTCGCCAAACTGTTTGGAAAGCTCAATGGCCTCGTTAATCACAACCTTGGGCGGCGTATCGTCGCGAAAAGCCAGCTCGTAAAAAGACAGGCGCAACAGGGCCAGTTCCACCTTGCCCATACGCTCAAGCCGCCAGTTTTGGGAAAAATCTTTAATAAGCGTGTCCAGCTCCGGCTGTTTCTGCCACACGCCCAACACCAAATCCCAGGCAAAGCCTTCTGGGGTTTCGGTTTCTGCGTCCGGCACTATTATATCGGCACTGTCGCAATCGTCCTGCGGGTAACCTATCACAAGGGCGGCCGGGCGCTCGTTGTCTTCTTCTATCTGGTATTCGCTTTCGGTAACAGGCGTTTCGCCTGGTACCGGCTCAGCATACAAAGTATGCAGGTAGCGTCGGCTCAAAGATTTTACAGAATCCACCGGGCTGAAAAACAGGCTGTAAATAACCTGAAAAGCCCTGGCCCTTTCCATACGCCGCTGCTGGGTGTTTTTACGCTGATTATTACTTGTCATCATAAACCTTATGCCTGGTATTTAAACGTGGAACACCCCAAAAGCCGCTTCACCGCCGCTATTTTTGCTATTGGCCGGGCTGGCGCGGCAGGCCGTGGCATGGCGCGCGGAGCCGCATTGGCTTCGGATCGAGCCAACCTGACGCGGCCACAGGGTAAAAAGCCAATTACGGAATGACATCTAATCTATTTTACCCGGCCTGCCAAGAATATTCGCCAAAGCCGGCAACGTCTGCCCATGCATCTGAAAATTTTTGCATCCATGCCGCATTTTTATTATTGTGTTGCCTTAAAATTACGGCCCGCAAATCGCGCTTGCGCCAAAACAGCCGCGATTTCCAAGGTTGGCAAAACTATAAAAAAAATGCTAGGCAGTAAGCTGGATGTGTTGTTCGTTAACGCTGGCACATGCGCCCAGCCTTTGTTAACAGTAATTCTGGATAAAGCGGAGGTTATATATGACTTCTAAACAGGAAACAGGCGAGGATAAACGCCAGCACGGCCGCTTGAGCCGTACTTTTGAGGTTGAGGTAAACGAGCTTCAATTCCCCATTGTACGCGACAAGTCCGTGCAGACGCGCTGTTACGACATAAGCGAAGGGGGCCTCAGCATAGAGTCGCCCAGCTCTTTCAAAACCGGCGACAAATTGCAGGTAAAAATAAATATACCGTTGCTCAACAAGTTTTCGCCGGGTTTTTTCAAAGTGTATGAAAATGATGCCGACCAATACTTCATGGCCATTGCCGAGGTTATGTGGTGCAAGCCGCAGGCCGGCATATGCCTTGTAGGCATGCGTTATGTAAACGTTGACGATAACCAGGCCCGCGCTTTGGCCGGTATGATCAACAAAGCATTCAGCGCCGAGCAGAAATAGCGCGCATATTTAATGTAATTTATAAATCCGGCGGGGCCGCGTAATGCGCGGCCCCTTTATTTTTTTTATACGTTGCCAGCCTATAATTGATCCACACCACCCTTAAGGGTAAATTCTACAATGGATACATATTTCATAATCAGGCTGACAACCATGCAAGAAATAAAAATAGCCGGCATAGAAGACATAAAGCGCCTGAGCAGCGAAGACGCCGGAGGAACGCTGATCAATGTGCTTACAGCCGAGCAGCATGCCGAGGCGCATATTCCGGGCTCGGGGCAGGCCTGCGTGTTTGAAACTGTTTTTATTGATAATGTACGCAAACTGGCCCCTGACCGGCATGCGGCGGTGCTTGTTTACGGCGCCGGGAATTCTTTTGATGTAACGGTCGCGGCAGCCAAGCTTATGTCCGCCGGTTACAGCGACGTGCGGGTTTTTCCAGGCGGCATCGATGAGTGGCGCGCGGCTGGCCTGCCGTTGCGGGGCAACACTCCGGACGTGCCCTGCCTGGACTACCCGCCAATATTGCCCCTGCACGCGCGCTACACCCTTATGCCCAAGGCAAGCACACTGCGCTGGACAGGCCGCAACGACATCACCAGCCATTGGGGCGCGGTGCCTTTAAGCTCCGGCGTCCTGCATTTTAAAAATACGGGGCAAACGTTGGAGGCAGATGGCTGCATAAATGCCAGTATGTCTGGCATAACCTGTGAGGATCTGGCTGCGGATCCGGCTGGATTACGCGAGTTGCTGGCCCACCTGGCCTCGGAGGATTTTTTCCGCACACGCCTGTTCCCGCGAGCCTCTTTAAAGATAGGGGAGCTAACACCGCTGGAAGGCGCCGGGCACGGCCTGCCAAATTACCACGGCAAAGCCCTGCTTACCATTTGCGGCTGCACCCAAATGATTGAAAGCAGCCTTTCATTGCGCAACCTGCCCGAAGGCGGGCTCTCCTTATCCGGCCTGTTGAGCGTGGACCGTACCAATTGGGGCGTGTTATACGGCTCCGCCCGTTTTTTCAGATTTTTGGGCAAACACAAGGTGGATGATTTGATTACGCTGGATGCGAAGATGATCTTTGAAAAGGGCTAAGCCCTTTAAGCGTAAGCCCGCCCCAAACCCCAGCCCAGAGCGGCTCTCTTGTGACCACACTATCCAGCTTAATGGCGCCCGCTACAGCCGCCCTTGCAGGTAAACTCGTTGCTAAACGACTGCAACCTGCCCTGGCTGAACGCCTCTACAGCCGAGCCTACAGTGGGAAAGTTACCGGCGTGGTATACTTCTATTCCGGCCTGGCTAAAGCCCATAAGCGGCCGCATGCCCATGCCGCCAGCCAGCAGCACGTTTACTTTTTTATCGGCCAGAGTTTGCACCGGTGCAAGGCATCCGCCTTCTTTATGCGGTGGGTTGCCCAAAACAGAAACGGATTTTACGCGGTTTTCCTCCAGTTCCACCAGAGTAAAAACGTCGCAATGCCCAAAATGCATGCCCATGGCGGCTTCAAGCCCGCCGGGGCTGGATGACGGTACGGCAATGGTAATGGCAGACATAAGTCTTCTCCTGTGAAAAGTTTTCATGGCAAGGGTAATGCCCGGATCAGGCTATGTCAATAAATACCAAATAAAAAAGTTTGGATATATAAGATTGCCGAACTCTGGATTTATCAAAACACAAGGTTGTGTCGGCATTCAGAGTGATTTTGTTATCTGCCAAGAAAAAATGGCTTTTTATTGAGGGAGTGTGCTCTTACGGTACTAGACCGACAATTATGCAGGAAAGCATAGTTGGACGCGAGCAACGCGAGCGCTCCGCAGGGGGCACAGGACGTGCCGAATCAAACGAAAAGACTTTTTGACGCTGGCAGAGCAGGCGCAGCCCGCGCGGGGCAAAAAGGCCCTCGTGACTACACTATCTAGAGGAGGTTGAAAAGAAGGAACCAGCGACAGATCAACGCCGTTTGGCGCTTAACACGCGATCAAGCCCGGCCAGGTCTTGCAGCACGCGCACTTCGTCCCATATGGGCATTTCTTGCAAGGCCTCGCGCATGGCCGCGCCCTGGCCGCAGCCCATTTCCATAAGCAGCAGCCCGCCGTGTTTAAGAGCTTTACCGGCCAATTCGGCTATGCGGCGCAGGTCTTCGGTGCCGTCCGGCTGCCGGGCGGCGTCAAGCTGGCGCGGCCCCGGCACCAGCGCGCCTTTTGGCTCAAAATGGCGCACATCGGCGGATAACCCCGCATACTCGGCCTCACTGACGTAAGGAGGGTTGCTTACCAACAAATCCAGCGAGCGGGAGGTAAAAACATGGCCGCCAAAATCCGCCAGCTCAAAGCGAAGCCGGCTCGCAACCCCTAGTCTTTCGGCATTATGCAGGGCGGTTTTAAGGGCTTGGGCAGAAATATCCACAGCCACGCCGCGCCAGCCCTGCCCTAGCTCTAAAGCCAGCGTAACGGCCAAGCAGCCGGAGCCAGTGCCCAAATCGGCAAAAAAACCGGCTGTGCGGCCCTGCAGCAGTTGCAACGCCACATCAACCAGCAGTTCTGTTTCCGGCCTTGGTATAAGGGTGGAGGCATTAACCTGAAAAGCGCGGCCGTAAAACTCTTTCACGCCTATAATGTAAGCGGCTGGCTCACCGGCCAGACGGCGCATTCTGTAAGTTTCAAACAGTTCCAGACCTGATGCGGGTATTGCGCTGTCCGGCTGCATCAGGCACAGCTTTAGCAAGGCCTCCCGCTCCAGCCCCAGCGCGGCAGCCAGCAAAATTTCAGCCGAAAGAGCCGGAGATTCTACCCCCAACTCTTTGAACAGCTCCCGCTGGCTCTGTAAAAATGATTTCAATGAAAGCATCTTGTTACGCCAAGTATTTTGTTTATTACATTTTCTGAACCGTGATAGATTGCAATAAAGAAAAATAGAAATCAAATTCTCAAATTGCGCAAGACAAAAACGCTTTTAATGTTAACATCGGCAAATACACAAATTACTTTAGGGGCTGTTGGCTACACAGCCGTCTTAAATTCAGCCGGAAGCTCAAAATTAGTGTAAGCTCACGCGCGCAAAAAAAGTTGGCGGCTAAAAAAGCCGCCAATATAAAACGCATATGGAATATTAGGTTATCTCTTTAATCCGCCACAACAAAGTTTCGTTCAAACTCGCCTTTAAGGCTGTCGGCCATGGATTCGGCCTGGGCCAAATCGTTGTAAGGGCCAAGCTGCACACGCCAGAAACCTATGCTTTGCACGTAAGTGGAGCGGGCCGGGTAGCCCCTGCCGCGCATGGATTGCAGTAATTTGGAGGCGTTGGCCTCAACGGTAAAGGCCCCTATCTGCACATAGAAGTTACCGGTAAGTTTGCCCTGTGCCAGGCCTTTAACCGCGCCAATGGTGTTTATAGTAACTGGGGCGGTTCCGGCGCTCAGCATATCCAACTGGCTGGCGGCGCTGTGCGTCAAATCTATCACCCGGTTATCAACAAAAGGGCCGCGGTCGTTAATGCGCACCTGCACGCTTTTGCCGTTTTGCTGGTTGGTAACGCGCACCACGGTGCCAAAGGGCAGCAGCTTGTGGGCGGCGGTCATGCCGTACATGTCGTAACGCTCGCCGTTGGCCGTTTGCTTGCCGTGAAAATCCTTACCGTACCAAGAGGCTATGCCTTCTTCATAAAAACCCTCGGAACTGAGCAGCGGGTGGTATGTTTTACCCAAAACAGTATAGGGTTTGGTGCCGCGCGGAGCGGTGGAGCCGCTGCCCGAACTGGTGGAGCCACTGTAGCCGCCTGGAGACGTGGAACCGCCGGATGTGCTTTGGCTGGAGCCGCTCTGCTCGGGCTCGCCCGTGGCTATGGTCTGCTTGCCGCAGCCCCAAGATGGAGCCATAAACATGACCAGGGCCAAGATCAGCAAAAATTTGACATTGCGGATGGGGGCCGCATTTTTCTTTATATACATGTGAATCTCCTTGCCTGCGATGCAGCAGCATATCGTAAGGGCTTGCCCAACTGCAAGACAAAAAGTTTAAAAAAAGTCTAAAAAACATGGCGAACACGCAACGCTTCCGCCAAAAACCATACCGGCAAAAGACGTTTTAATACAAAAAGACGCGAGGCTGGGAGGTTGCCTCGCGTCTTGATACGGTTATAGCTCACATAACCGTTTGCAGGCAGCCCCGGTTGGGGTTGCCGCGGCACGCCGCAAGGCGCGCCAGTATTTTATCAGATAGTGTAGTCCCGAGGAGGATTTTTGTTCTCTGCCAAGGAAAAAGGTCTTTTTATTGAGGGAGTGTACTCTTACGGTACTCGACCGAAATGAAAAGACTTTTTGACGTAGGCAGAGGGCAAAAAGACCCTCGTGACTACACTATCTAAGCCCTTGTGGACAAATTTTTGTGCATTTGCTGCGCAAGCTGCAATTGCTCGCTTTTTTCGGCGCTGGCGGAAAACTGCACGGCAGTGCCATAGCAGGTAAAGTATTTGCTGCCGTCCGGGTGAAAAGCCACCTGCTCCTGATAGCCTATAATAGCCTGCGCGCCTTTGTTCACAGCGCGCACGGCCATGCCGTAAAAGGCCTCTTCAGAATCAAAACCGCGGCAGGCCACCAGGCCCAGCACCTTGCCTACAGGCCTGTCTTCATCAATGGTATCGGTAGTTACAACCGGAAAACGCCCTATACGGAAAAGTTCCTTGACGCGGTCAAGGTTCTCCACACTCTTGGGCGTGCTGGCAGCTTTTTTATTACTTCCACCCATCAAGAACAACATACGGCCTCCTAAAACATGTTTGATTTAACTCACGCTTACAGCGTGCAAATTTGACATTGCGCCCTTGCGCATCGTGTTATGCCGCTTATTATGCAAAGACCTTGCCAAATTAATAACATATTGTTTTTACACAATTTTAGTGGATGACAACTTTATCATGTCAAAAAACCGCCAGGTGGTTAAGGCTGTTCCGGCGCAAGGCTGCCTTTATTACAAGCCAATGCAAACAGGCCTGCCGCTCCATACGGCCTCGGGCCTGTTCTTGGCAGGCCCCCGCGCGCATGTTGCGACAAAAATTCAGGCGTATACGCTGCTTTAGTATAGGGATGGCGAGCACTTCACCCTGCCCCCGGCCTTGCGCGGCACAAACGGGAATAGCGCCTTACAAATACCCGGCCAGAGCCGTTATTGCACCATAATCGCGATTATGTCATTTTTTTGCGCTAAAGATAGTTTACTTATAGCCGATTAGACGGATAGAAGTGCAATATCAACCTTGAAAAAAGGGGAGGAAAAAATGGCAAATTCATCTTCTGAAATAACCGCGGCGACGCTTTCAACCAGCAAAGCGCAAATTGGCAACGAAATAGTCACCCAAACCCTAGACAAGCTTAATAACGGCAGCATGGGCGGCGGCAAAAAATGCGGCAACCAGTCCGGCATGTCAGACACCTACAACTTCTCCAAGCAGGTGCTCTCATCGGTTTACGAAGGCAAAGGCGCCATAGCGGACATGGATAGCTAGGCCATTTGGGCTGCATGTTTCCCCTTCGGGCGGAGAGTAAGAAAAACATGGATGCGGCGTTCGCCGCGCGGATAAGAGGGGGGCAGGCCAGCTTGCCCCTCTTTTTTACTCCATTTCTTCCGCATAAAAAATTCACCACGCCAGAGGTGCGCGCGCACCTCTGAACCCTCCACGCGCAAAGGCTGACGCACAGGGCCCGCCCGCGCCCCCAGACCTGCTCCTTGCGCGGGTTCAAGGGCCACGCGGCGGATTAACAAGACAAGCCCGTGTAGTGACGGGTAGTGGTTGGCCTAAACTCCCGCGCCGGTTAAACCGCACAGGCCGTTGAATCCTATCGCCATTCATGCTCTCGCCGGGCGGGTTTGCCGCATTGCAAAACAACTTCCGGTGGAATCAATACGGGTACAGTGCAACTGCAAGGCTGGCATTGCGCTGATGTTAGCTAAGATGGGTGTCTGAAAACAGGCTTTGGGCGGGTTTAATTTCGGAAAGCTCGGTATACAATCCACGTAAGTAACAGTGTGGCTACGGCGGCAACTCCGTAAAGCAGCGTGAAGCCTCCCCCAACAAAGAGGAAGGAGGAGATAAAGGGCGAAACGCTCTGCGAGCCGCGAAAGGCAGTGGAATATATGGACATTATGGTGGCTCTGGTGTTGGTCTGGGTACACATGGAAACTCTGGCCGTCACCACGGCCGAAAGCACGCCGGAGCCAACCCCGAACAAGGCCACGGGCAGCAGCAGCATGCTTATGCTGGGGGCCAGCATAAACCCCAGCATCCCTGCCGTAAGACACAGGCTGGAATACACTGCCAGCCGCAACTGCCCGAAAATACGCCCTATATGGCCCAGAAAAACGCTGCCCAAAGCCATGAATACTGAAAACAACGCCATAATTATGCCGGGCATGCTTTGCGAGCCGCACAGCTTTTCCGTAACCAGAAAAGGCATGTAGCTGTGCAGCGTGCCAAACATAACCAGCGCCATGACCATACGAATGCCGAAAAGTGAGAGCAAACGGCGCGATACCAGCACCGAGCGTAAATTGGCCGTATAAGAGGCCAGGTTGAATTCAGAATGATGATAGCGCATGGGCATGCGCAGGCACAAAAACAGCAAAGGCACGGCCAGCACGGCCGGAGACATTATCGCCGCCCGCCAGCCCCATATGTACAAAAGCCCGGTGGAAACAAGCGGAAAAACCGCCACCCCTATATACAGGGCCGACATATTGTGCCCTATGTACTTTACCCGCTCCTCAGCCGTGAAGTTGTCGGAAATAAGGGTGTTGCACAAAGCTTCCAGCGGCGTAACGCAAAGCCCCAACAACATGCGCCACACCAGCAAAACCTTAAAGCTTTGGGCCATGCCCATGCCTATGCAGGCCACGATGCAAACGACCAGTGAGGCCAGCATTATGGGTTTGCGGCCCATTTTGTCTTCCATAAAGCCCAGCACGGGAATGATCAACGCGCCCGGCAAAGCGTACATTGATATAAGCAGTGTGGTCTCTACCGGCGTAATCTGGAAATGCTCCATAATTTTAGGAAATAACGGAATAATAATGGGGTTTCCAAACGAGCCGAAAAAAGAAAGCAGCAGAATGGTAAATAATGTGACCCGCTGAGATTTGTCGTGCAAGGTCTGGCTCATTCCTGCTCCTCAACGGATTTGGCCGCGCTGGCCTTGGGTATGGGGAATAACAGCTATGTAAATATGTTGCCCGCAAAACCGGTTGTATGTCAAGCGAAACAGGCCTTGCGCAACGACCCTGCCTGCCCTGTGCGCGTATAAAATACAAAAAGTTGATGATTCATCCAAAATTCGGCTGTTCAAAACTTTAAATACCTGTTAAATAGTATGGCTTCCCATACTTGTCTAAAGCTATCAGTACGGCAAAAAAGATTGGTTCCGGTCCGGCGCCCCTCCGGCTTTGCAGGGAGTGACAGGTAATGTGCCTTTTCCGCGCAATAACGCAGCCGGGCGTTTTTTCACGCGCACGGAAAAACAGGCGCAAATATCACCCCCGTGGCATGCGCGGGTTGTACTGGTCCGGCGTTTTTTTATCTTTTAGCCTACCTAAAATAACAATGACAAACCTAAACAGTATGAACAATCTGGAAGAGTTGCGGCAAGATCTGGCTGCCCTGCGCCTGCATGTGGAGCGCAACACCGCCAAAACCCGTAATTTGAACGCGCAGTTAATGGCCGTGCAACAAGAAATGGAGCAAAAACGGCGCTGCTTTTCACTTATAGTGGAGCTTACCGCCATTCTCGGCTGCGAAAGAGACTACAAAAAGGCCCTCGCGGCTGTGGCTAGCCGCGTAAACACCATGCTGGGCATGCAGCGTACGGTCATACTGTGGCAAGACAAGGCCGGTTTTTTCTATGCCGGGGTAATGCAGGGCTACCCGGACGCGGATCGCATACGCCCAACCATACGCTTGCCCAATGCCAGCCCGGAGCTTTTAGACCCCAAGCACCCTGTGCTGGTTACAGAAAGCGACCCCCCAAGCCGCTTGGCCACATTGCGCCAAACGCTGGAGCTGCCCAATCTTATTGCCGCGCCGGTGGTGTTGTGCGGCGAGGTAAAAGCCATTTTTGTAACAGGGCGTTTGCATAACGAGCCGCCCCGCCTTAATTGGGCCGACGCCGAAATCGTGCAAATCGTAAGCTCCTGCCTGTCAGCCATGCTGGCCGGGCTGAAAATAACGGAGGCGGAAGAGCGCACGCAGATAATGCTGGATGCCATGCCCCTGTGCTGCAACTTTTTTGATTCCGACTGCAACAATATAGACTGCAACCTTGAAGCGCTACGCCTGTTCGGCCTTTCCAGCAAGCAGGAGTATCTGGATGGCTTTTATGAACTCTCGCCGAAATTTCAGCCCAACGGGCGTCTTTCATACGAATTGATTCGCGAAAAGATAAAAGAAGCCTTTGAAACAGGCTGCACCCGCATGGACTGGCAACACCAGACCATAAGCGGCGAGCCGATACCGGTGGAAATAACTATGGTACGTGTAAAGCATGACGATCAGCATATAGTGGTCGGCTACACCCGTGACCTGCGCGAGCAAAAAGCCATGTTGGAAGAAATGCGCAAAACCGAAAGCGAATTGCGCCTGGCCCGCGATGTGGCTGAAAAAAACGCCCAGGCTAAAAGTGCTTTTCTGGCTAACATGAGCCACGAAATACGCACGCCGATGAATGCAATTCTCGGTATGACGCAACTTTTGGCCCAAACATCCCTCACTGAAAAACAACGCGAATATGTTGAGAGGGCAGGCTACTCCACAAGGCTTTTGCTGTGCATTATCAACGATATTCTCGATTTTTCCAAAATTGAGGCCGGACGTATGGAAATAGAGAGCACGGCATTTTCCCTGCGCTGCGTCATGGACAACCTGCGTGCCATATTGTCCCAGCAGGCCGAGACAAAAACGCTTGATTTCAGCATAGCCGTGGCGGAAGACGTGCCGGATAAACTGCTGGGCGACCCCGTGCGGCTAGAGCAGATTTTGCTCAACCTATCGCATAACGCCGTGAAGTTTACCCAAAAAGGTCATGTAAAGGTACGCGTCTCGCTACTCGAGCCACAAGCGCCCGCAAACGCCGACAAACTGCCCTTGCTTTTTGAAGTAAGCGATAGCGGCATAGGCATGACCTCCAAAGAAATTGACGGGCTGTTCAAACCATTTACCCAAGCCGATACCTCCACCACCCGCAAATATGGCGGCACCGGCCTTGGCTTGGCCATAAGCCGAAGCCTGGCCGGTTTTATGGGCGGCGACATCTGGTGTGAAAGCGAGCCGGGCCGGGGCAGCGTATTTTATTTTACCGCGATTCTGGCGCAACTGCCCGCAAGTGAGGAGCAGGATTACAAAGATATTGAATTTTCTGCCGCCTGCCGTTTGTCCCGATCCACCGACAACAATGATAAAGAAGCGGAGCTGAAAGGCCTGCGCGTGCTGCTGGCCGAAGACAACGATATAAACCAGATGATAGCGGTAGAAATGCTGGAAAGCCGCGGAGTAAAAGTAGATACGGCCGATACGGGCTTGGCCGCATTGGAAGCCCTTAAAAAAGCCGACTACGATTTGGTGCTTATGGATATTCAAATGCCGGAAATGGACGGGCTTACCGCCGCCGCCCGCATACGGGCCAACCCCAAGTATAAATCCCTGCCCATAATAGCCATGACGGCCCACGCCATGGTGGGCGACCGCGAAATAAGCCTGAGCAGCGGCATGAACGACCACCTTACCAAACCCATAGAAGCGCAAAGCCTCTATCAAGCCTTGCGCTATTGGGGAAGAAAAACCGGTTATTAAAACTGCCTTACGGAGTTATGGAAACGGCGTGGACGCGCCAATAAGAGAGTACGGAGCCACTTAGGGGCGACAATGAAAACGGCCCGGCAAGCCGGACCGTTTTCAGGAATAAAAGAGGGGTGCGCGCGCACCCCTCTGGCATATTCATTCCAAAATCAAGGCTACCCACGCTTCGCCGGGGCTTCCACCCTGCCCAGGCCTCCGCTGGCGGCTCCGGCGGCCAGCGGCCTTCTGTTGCTTATCAGTAATTGGTTGCCGGCCAAAGCTGGGGCCAAATCCACCCGCACCAGGCTAAAAGCGCCCAGAGGCAGCGGGAGCGAGACCAAATTCAGGCGGCCCTGCCAATTATGCATTTTCCAGCTCCAGCGCGGCCCCAGCATGTTGGAAAGCCAACTTGCCTTGCCGCCTTTGCCGCTTTTACGCAGCCAGCCTTGCACCTGCAATGGCGATATTAGTTTGTAAAAATCATTGTCCTGAGCTTGTTTGCCCTTGCGTGAAGAAAAACGCCAGCCCAGCCCGTGCAGCGACCAAGAATTCGGAAATGCCAGCAGCACCCCCAAAGAGGCCAGCCGAAACATTTCCGACAACACCGCGCTGGGGTCCTGTGAAAACTCCAGCCCGCCAAGGCAAACCACATAGTCAAAGGCTTTATCGTCAAAGGGCAGCCGCTCGGGGCTCCCCTGCGTGAACTCCGCTACATTGCCCAGACGCTTACGGGCCTGAGCCAACAGGTAATCGCTACGCTCCTGACCCGTAACATCAAAGCCGGACTGCCAGAAAGACTCCAGAAAATGCCCGGAACCGCAAAAAAATTCTAACAGGCTGCGCCCGCGCCGGGGCCAGCCGGAAGTCATTTTGCGCACCATTGCCTCTTGCGCCAATAGCGCAAAATGACCGTCAGTGGTTTTATACCACTCGTCGTAGCGCACATCCGACGCTTGCAGCGGCTCAGGCCCCGCGCCAGCAACAGAACCTGAACCGCCGGATTTTTTTTGCTCATCTGGTAGCATGCGCATCATCCCGCTTAAAGTTACAATAATAACGCGCCTACAGGAATTGCAGGAATTGCCGGCAGTGCAAATTTCCGACACGCCGGAGCATAAAACCGGCCCTACAGTTGTATCACACTGTTATCAACGCCGGAAAAACTGCAAAACTCATAGGCATCGGCCTGCGCATCGTTAAGCCACACGCCGTCGGAGCGCAAATAGCGGAAAAGATGCCTGGCGCCGTTGTCCAAATCTATTTCCAGCACAAAGGAACCGTCCTTGTTCTTCTTCATAGGCATGGTTTTTTCATCCCAATTATTGAAGCTGCCTACAAGGTATACGGCATCACTCCCGGCGGCGCTTTCAGGGTCTACCTTGAAGCGCACCTTGCTCACAGGGCGAGATTTGAGAGGCTTTTTCGTATATGACATATATACTCCGGTTTTATGGTTTAAACGGTTTTTTATATGTCAAACATAGCCAAAATAAACGTTTTTGTGAACTCATTATACAATAAAAAACGTTACTCCGCTTTTTTTTGGCAGGCAAACCAGCCCAAAAATGAAGCAGTCCGCGCAATATAGGGCGGACTGCCAAAATAAAAAAATATCAAACTTTTTTAATACACTTGCGCAGTACCGCCACTAGAATAATTTTTGGCGTCTGCCAAAAAAACCTTTCAATGCGGGCAAAAAAACCCTGGCGGCGGCGCTATCTAAGCTCCAACTGCCCGCAGGCTTTCCTGCAAGGTAGAGCGGAGTTCGGCCTCCTGCGAGGCATCCATGCCGCACAGCCCGAATACCGCTGAAAAAAGCAGTTCCATGGGCAGGCTTATGCTCTGCCTGCCATTATCTATATGGCAGGTCTCACCTTCCACGGTTAAAACGTATACTCTGCGGTCCTTCTCGCCCTCTTCGCTGGAGACTACATAATAAACCAGCTTGTTCCCCTCCATGGCGAAAAGGCGCAGCCGTGTAAGCGCTCCGTTTTCAGCGTCAAAAAACGAGCCTTCCGAAAACAGACGTCCCTTGAAGGTCAACAAACCATTATTATAACCGGAAACAGTAAATTCTTCCATTCCGCCAGCAGTGTTAACAGACATACTGCCTCCCTGAAAACGAGCGTCCCTAGCTTAGGGGTAAAGTTAATTGATGCGGTCCGGCGTCCTTCTTGCCCTTTTTGCGGGCAGTACTATCCGCCTTTTTAGAGGCTTCTTCCGCATCCGTCGCGGGCTCGAAACGGTCAAACAACTCGCCGCCGCCTCTTTCTGTCCAAAATCTCTGCAAATCAATACGTGAAATGCGATAACCACGCCCCAGCCGCGCCGCCTGCAGGGTACCGTCCAATATGGCCCTGCGCAGGGTCTCTTTATGACAACGGAGCAAATCCGCCGCCTCTGAGAGCGTAAAGGTGGTTTTTTGCATTTTATTTACTGGTAGTGGTTTTTATCACTTTAAAGTCATTTGTGTCAACTTTAGACAACAATAAATCATCCTCACTTAAATTAATCAATTATATGGAATTTATAATCATTATTACCAGTAACCGGCATATTAAGCATATTTAAAACAATTATTCCACGCTGGCGCACGTTGGTTACTATGCAGATCTATATACACCCGGCAATGTTTACTTTAAGTAACTGGATATTGTTTTAACCGGCAAATCAACGCTTCAGGCAACAAGCCTCTGGCTTGGGCGCCAAAAAGTTGCGAAGGATAAGCCATTTTTCAGCCGTTTTTTGTTCTCGGGCAGCCGGGCCAGGTTAGGCTTAAATGCGGCATGTATGGTCAGGCATAAGATTTTGACGGGGAACCGGCGCGAACATAAAAAAAATTCGGGCATGAATTGGTTTATGTTGCTGGAGTAAAGGCATTTTATTGCTATCGTTCATCTTTATGTATATCATAACTAAGGAATTATAGTAATATGCCGCCGCCAGGCAAACACAGCAACAGCACCCCTTGCCGCAAATATGGCGGCGTTTTTGGAATAGTTATGCCCTACCTTGTTAAAAAGCTTATAGAAATTCCCTGTGCATTCGGCTTAGGGCTGGGCTGGGCCGCTTCTTTCATCTTGCTGGCCCTGCTGCTGTCAGGCACGGGCGCTCTGCCGGCGTATGCCCAAAAAATAAACGGCACCCTGCATGTATACACCTGGCCCAATGTGCTGCCGCACTGGGTAGAGACTGAATTTTACAACGAAACCGGCATCCGGCTGGAGTATTCGTTTTTTGCCAGCCAATCTTCCATGCTTTATAACATGGATAATACTGACTTTCGTTGCGATGTCGCGCTGGTGCCTCTTGAAGGTCTGCCCAGCCTTACACGCAAAGGTAAAGCCGCCAAAATAGATTATTCCGCCCTGCCTGCTTTGCCTGCCTTTATGCCGCATTTGCGCGGCAACGGCATTGACCCTAATTTCACGTTTATGTTGCCGCTGTATTGGGGGGTGGAGGGCTTGCTCATAAACCCAAGGCAAGTTGATGCCGACAGCATAACTTCATACAAAGACCTGTTGCGGCCGGAGCTGGAGGGGCGCATAGCCTTGCCGCGCAACATGTCCAGAAACATGCGCATCGCTTTGCTTATGAATGGTTTTTCCGCCAACAGCCTCACCAAACAACATATTGACGAATCCACCCCCGCCTTTGTGCGGTTAACAGCGGCTGCTGAGGTATTCGCATCGGTTGGCATGACGGAACTGCTGGGCCAGGGCGTTGCCGCCGTGGCCGTTGGCCGCAACAAGGCGGATACCTGCTGCAACGAGCCGGAACTGGTGTTCAAGTGGCCGGAAGAAGGCTCCACCATGTGGATGGATGGTTTGATCCTTTCCTCCAGCGCGGGCAATGTTGAAGCGGCGTACAAATTTATCAGCTTTCTGCTGCGGCCAGAAACTGCGGCCCGCCTTTCGGACGCCACCGGCCTTGCGGTATCCATGCCTGCGGCTCTGCCCCTGATCAAACGGCAGGCCATGGTCCGAGACCCTCTGGTTTATTTGCCCGAAGAGTTATATAGCCGGTGTGCTTTTGGCATGCCCATACCGGAAGAGTTGGCGGGGAATGTTTTTAAAACATGGGTGCATGTTTTGGGCAAAAAGTAGCTGCCGGAACAAACTGGCTAATGGTACGTTATTTATGAAACAACGCCTGAAACAATTGCTTTTCGGATCTTACTTCCGTCTGGCGGCGTTTTGCGTGGGTTTGGCGGTTACCCCGCTAATCTTGGCGCTTGTTTATAACGAACTGGACAAATACCGGCAGCAAACAAATTTTCTTTTCGAGTCCTCCAAAGAGACAGCGCTCGGCATAGCCATTCAGCAACACAACGTTGAAGCAAGCATCGTCACCATGTTGCAAGGCATTTCCAAAACCCGGCAAGTGACGGAGCAAGACTTTAAAGAGTGTGAAGAGCTTTTTTTCCGGCTTATCACCGTGCATGCGGCCATAAACAACATAGCCTTGTATGATGCCTCCGGCCACATTATGGTTTGGGCGCGGCACGGCGGAAAAGACATGCTCCCCCTAAAGCAAAGGGCAACGGGCATAGCGCTTGAAACCATCATCAGCGGCGATGTGATCATTACCAGCGACAAAAATGAAAGCGAGCTGCTGTTCATTTTGCCCTTGCGCAACGAGGCCGGCGGCATAGAGCGCTTCATTACTGCGGCGGTGGAGTTGGGCTATTACGCCAGGCTTATCCGCGACATGCAGTTGCCTTTTAAATGCGATACCGCGCTGTACGACCAGCACCAGCAATTGCTGTATGTTGATAAAAACCCCACCTTGCGCCATGCCGTTGACTTTGCCGGTCATAATTTTCCGCAGCATCTGCCTAAAGACGCTTCCGGCTCGCTCAGCATATTCTCGCAGGACGGCAACAAATATTTTGCCTGTTTTGTAAAGCAAAGCTACAGCTCCTTTACCCAACCTTACCTCACCACTGTAATGATTTCAGATTATGATGAAACCTTTGCCCCCGCCTACCGGGCCATGCTGAACAGTATTTTATGGGTGGCCCTGGCCTGCCTGGCCACGCTTACGGTCACGGTTACGGCCTGCATCGTTGCCTTCAGACGCCCCTTGAACAGGCTTTTAAACATTTCATCCAAGCTGGGCGAGGGGCACTTTGAGGCAAGAAACGAGCTGGTGGGCATGGGCGGGGCTTTTTCCGACTATGCTTCGGTGTTGTATGATATGGCCCAAAATCTTGAAAAAAGGGAAGACGACCTGCAGGCGGCCCGGCTGGGGGCCGAGGCAGCAAGCAAGGCCAAAACAGAATTTTTGGCCAATATGAGCCACGAGATACGCACCCCGATGAATGCAATTTTGGGCATGGCCTATCTGGCCCAAAAAAGCGAGCTTAACCAAGTGCAGCTTGGGTATTTAAGCAAGGTACAAATCGCTGGCAAAAGCCTTTTGCATATTATTAACGACATACTGGATTTTTCCAAAATGGAAGCCGGAAAAATGGAGATGGAAACCGTGCGCTTTGCCGTGCGCGATCTGTTTACATCCATTTCAGCCAACTACCGCCGCCAGATGGAAGAGCAGGAAATAAAGCTTCATGTTGACGTGGCGGCGGATGTGCCCATGTACCTTATGGGCGACCCAATGCGCCTGGAGCAGGCTGTAAGCCAGCTTGTGGACAACGCCATGCGCCATACCCGCCAGGGCACGGTGCGTGTAAACTGCTCGCTGGTTGGCATAGTGCGCGGCGATTGCACGTTGCGCATTGTGGTGGCCGATACCGGCGTGGGCATGCGCCCCGATTATTTGAACGTGCTGAATACCGCTCTGGATTCAACCGATATGGGCTTTCGTAATTGGGGCGATCAGGGCTTGGGCCAGGGGCTGGGGCTGCCCATAGCCCACCGCCTGTTCACCATGATGGACGGCAGCATGCATGTAACCAGCGAACTGGGCAGGGGCACGGTATTCACCTGTCTGGCCCATTTCGGGTATGACGAAGCCAGCCAGTTGCGCAACACCAGCCTGTTGGCCGACAAGCGCGTGCTTATTTCAGATACGGCTCAGGCAACTTTGGCCATGCACGCGGGCATGCTCAACAACTTTTCGGTGCAAACCAAGGCTATTCCAAAAATGCAGGATGCCTTGGGCGAGCTTCTGGCGGCTGACGCCGAGGGCATCGGCTATGACTTTTTCGTTTTCGACTGGCACAATGCCGATATGGAACTGCACGAAATAATTCAGCACATACGCAATTCCATGTCGCTGCGCAAAATGCCCAAAATAGTTGTCACCTCTGCCTTTGGCCGCGACGAAATGCGCCGGCTGGCCGAAGAGGCAGGGGCGGACGCCTTTTTGCACAAGCCCATGCATGGCTCGGTACTGCTTGATACCCTCATGAACCTTTGCGGAGCCGAAAGCAGCCTTGCCATGCAGCCGGAGCAGATTACGCCTTATACCGTCAGCCTGGCAGGCATGCGGGTGTTGCTGGTTGAAGACAATCTCATAAACCAGCAACTGGCCCTGGAGCTTATGGATGATGCGGGGCTTTTTCCCAGCGTGGCTTCCAACGGGTATGAGGCGCTTAAACTTATAGCGGCCTCACAGGGCGGCCTGGAGTTCGACATTATACTGATGGACCTGCAAATGCCGGAAATGGACGGCTTTGAGGCCACCTGGCGCATACGCAAAGATACGCATCTTAATGCCGTGTATACGCCAATAATAGCTATGACGGCACACCGTAACAGCGATGAGGTGGAGGCCTGCCGCAACTCGGGCATGGACGATCATGTGCCCAAGCCCATTGAAGTAAGCGTTTTTTTCAGCGCGTTGCAGCGTTGGATGCCTATAATTCCCGACGTGTCCGGCGCCGTGCCCGATTTTCTGGCCCAATTTGAAAAAATGCTGGAAGAAAAGCGAACTGACGCCGCGGCCCGTTTTGTGGAGTGGCGCGGTCGCCTGCGCCAGCATATAGGCGAGGGCCGCACGGCCAAAATTCAAACGATGCTCAATGCCCGTCAATTTGACAACTTGACGGATTTTGTGCGCTATTTGCGTCAAAAAACAAGCGCGGGAGATCAGCATGGCACATTTTAGAAGCCTGCGCGCAACCATGTACCTTGTGCTGCTGTTATCGCTGGTACCGGCAACCATGCTGCTGATCTTTTCCGGCATAGGCACGCGGGAAGACGCCCTGCGCAATATCGAGCAACGCTTTGACGTAACGCTAAAGCTGCTTTACATGCGCCAGACCGTGGTGTTTGACAATGCTTATATGCTTATGCAAACCATAGGCGAGCTGGGCGAGGTAATAGGCCAAGACACCGCAAAAACCAATCAGATGCTCTCCGAGATGCTGGCGCGCGGGCCTTTGTACGAAAATATCTTTATTACAGATCGTTATGGGGCGGCCTTTGCCTCTGCCATAAATTACCGGCCCGGCATCAACGTAAGCGGCGGGCAGGTATATCGTAACGCCTTTCAATCCCGCGATTTTGTAAGCGGCGATATGACGCCGGATCCTTTCACCTACAGCCGCGTGCTGCCTTTGGCCAAGCCGGTGCTGGACGGTAACGGCAACATTATAGCCATAATTTACATAGGCGTTAAGGCCGTATTTTTTGAAGAGCTCACCCAAGGGCTGGATATGGAGCCGGCGGCAACCCTGGAGGCACTGGATAGAAGCGGCAACTTCATTTACCTTTCCCACGGCAGCGAATACCGCGATGGAGCCGAAATAGACGCCAGCCACAGCCACCGGGGCGAATTGAGCGCAAAAATGGACGCCTCGGGCTTTTTCCTTAGCCATGACGAAGCAGGCGTGCATTTTCTTAATGGCTACAGGCACATTTTTCTGCCCGGCAACGAAGCCCCGGCCATGACCCTGCGCCTGAGCGAGCCTGCCACCCAGGCCTACGCGCAGGCCAACTTCATTTTGCTGCGCAACAGCATTCTGCTTACGGCCGCCATAGCGGCGGCGTTAATTATCATATGGCTTATGGGCTATACCAGCTTTCTCTCGCCGGTCAATTCGCTGCTTAGCGTTGCAAAAATGCTTACCGCCGGGCAAACCGGCGTGCGCAACACCACAACCACCGGGCTGACCAACGATTTTGCGCGTTTGTCCAAAGCCTTTGACGCAATGGCCGCCTCGCTGGAAAAACGCACGCAAGAACTAACCAAGGCGCGTAACGATGCTTTTGCAGCCAACAGGGCAAAAAGCGAATTTCTTACCAATATGAGCCACGGCATCCGTACCCCGATGAATTCCATAATCGGCATGACCTATCTCATTTTAAAAACGGATCTTACGCCCAAGCAACACTCTTACATGGATAAAATATATACGGCAGCAAATTCGTTGCTGGGCATTATCAACGATATTCTTGATTTTTCAAAAATAGAAGCAGGCCAATTCAATCTGGAAAACGTGCCGTTTTTCATTGACGAGGTAATGGAAAACGCAGCAACCCTAAGCCAGCAGAAAGCAGCGGAAAAAAGGCTTGAGCTCGTGTTCGGCGTTTCTCCCGATGTGCCGTCCACCCTTGTTGGCGATCCTCTGCGTTTGGGCCAGGTGCTTATAAACCTTATCAACAACGCGGTTAAATTCACGGAAGAAGGCAGTGTGCAAATAAACTGCTCTGTGCTGGCAAAAACCGATGGCAAAATCAAGCTTTCAATGGCGGTTAAAGATACCGGAATAGGCATGAGTGAGGAACAGATTGCCAAACTGTTCAAAGCCTTTACCCAAGCCGACGCCTCAACCACACGCCGCTTTGGCGGCACAGGGCTGGGCTTGGCCATAACCAAGCGGATACTTGAATTGATGGACGGCAGTATACATATAAGCAGCATACCCGGCCAGGGCAGTACAGTGGAAGCGGTGGCCTGGCTTGGCCTGCCGGAAGAAGACGACCAGGAGGCCAAACGGCTGGCCTTGAATTTCGCTGGCTTTCCTGTGTTGCTTATCGACAACAGCAAGGAGGCCGGGCAAATATTGGAGGCCCAACTCATTGATTTGCGCTTGCGTGTGGATAGGGCCCGCACGGCGGAAGAGGGCCGCGAGATGCTTATGCGCCACGACCATGGGGCCCAATACCGTCTGGTGCTCATAGAAATGCTCATGGACGCCCCGGCGCTGACGCGGCAGATTATAACGGAGCTTGGCCTTGAGCAGGTGCCGCCTATAATTGTTACCACCAACAGCCCCTTCGGGCCGGAAATGGAAGAAAAATGCGTGCAGGCAGGCGCTTTGGGGCTGGTGCACAAACCAATTACCCATGCCCGTCTGGTGCGCGACCTTGATAAAATATTCCGCACCAATACGCTTGAGCGCGTCAAAAGCAGCGCGCACAAAAATGCGGTTGTCAGCGATGACACGCGCAACGCCCTGCAAGGCTTACGGATGATGCTGGTTGAAGACAACCCGATTAACCAGCAGGTAGCTCTGGAATTGCTGGCGGATGCAGGCATAGAGGCAAGCGTGGCCTACAACGGCATGGAGGCGCTGGCCCTGTTGAATGATGCCGAAGACGGCAGCATCGATCTTGTGCTGTTGGATTTGCAAATGCCGGGCATCGATGGATATGAGGTAGCCCGCCGCATACGCGCCGAAAAGCGCTTTGCCTCTCTGCCCATTATAGCCATGACGGCGCACGCCATGGATGAGGAGTTGCAAAAATGCCTGCGCGCGGGCATGAACGGCCGCATCATCAAGCCTATTGATGTGACGGTTTTTTACGAAACCTTACGGCAATGGTCCACGCCAGGCGGGCATCAGCCGCCGCCAGACGCTACACCCGCTAACCTTGCTGATAATAACGCGTCTGCGTCTTGCCCTGTGCAGGAAATTACCGTTATTATGGCAGGTACGGGCGATAGCCTTGTAAAAGCGGAAATAAACGGACCAACCACGGAGGCAAAACCAATGCCGCAAATACCTCCGGCACAGGCCGACGCGCTGCCGCCTCTGCCAGATTTAAATCCGGACGCGCTCAAACGCCTTGGCGGAAACGCCAGACTTTACCGAAAACTTTTAGTGCAATTTGTGGAGTTCTATAAAGATATGGGCTCCTCCTACCGAAAAGTTGTTGAAAACGGCGAGCTTGACGAAGCCACCCGCATAGCGCATACCCTTAAAGGGCTTGCAGCCTCCATTGGCGCTGATCAACTGGCCGAGTCCGCAAAATCGCTGGAACTTGCCCACAGGGCAGGCGTTTTGCGGCAGCCGGAACTGGCCGAGCATTGCTTTGCCATGCTGGCTCAAGTGCAGAATATGCTGGCCGATGCCTTGGAGTTGGGGCAGGAAAAAACCGTGCCTCAAAGCGCAAATGCGCCGGCTTTTTCAGCGGAAAAAACGGCGGAAGCCGAACAAGCCCTGGCCAGGCTGGTGGATTTTTTGCGTGACGATGATGCTGATGCCACAAAGTTTTTTGAGAACAATCGTCAGCTTCTGGCAGGAGTACTTGCGCAGGATACTTTGGAGCAGTTAAACGACCGCCTGATCCGTTTTGACTTTGGCGAGGCGCTTGAGCTGCTTGGTAAAAGCTAGCCTTATTCCTGTATATAATCATAGCTGAGGCCGACAAAAAAAGCGCGGCGCGTCCATTACGCCGCGTTGTATATTTGTTGCGCGTTGCGCCGCAAGGCCTTGCCGCTTGGCGCATATTACGGCGCGTATTTGCAAAGCAAAAGTAGGCGCGTTGTAACCGTTTTAACCAAGCATAATTTGAAAAACCGGCAAAAACAGACCGAAAACCGCTCCCATTTAGAATAACGACAGGTTTTATGCAGGTACACCGCTGATGCTTACGCGCCAGGAATGCTTCAAAATTTTACGGCTGGACGCCTCGGCCGGGCCAAATGCCATTAAACAAGCCTACCGCAAGCTGGCCTTTGAGCTGCACCCGGATCTTAACCCCAGCCTGCACGACGCCTCCAGGCAATTTCAGGAGCTTAACGAGGCATACGTAATGCTTATGCAGGAGTATGCCAACACCTCTTTCGGCGCTCAAGCCAGAAGCGCCAACCACTCCGGCACTGCCGGGCATGAGCCCGAGCCGGACGAAAAAACCCAAGCCAAAGCCAGCCGCGCTTATCAAAAGGCCAAAGCCGGTTTCGATGCGAAAACCCAAGGCGCGCAAAGCAGCCAAAGTAAGGAAGCAAATCAGGAGCCCGGCGCAGGCTCCACAAAATACAGCGCCAGATCGCCCAGCCGCGAGGAAATAGTGCAGGATCTCATGAATGATCCTTTCGCGCGCCGTGTTTTTGAAGATATTTTCAGCCACCTGCACACCGGCAAGGCCGGTACTGCGCCACAGCCGCCCAAACCGGCCAAGGGCAGGGCATACCCGCATAAAAAGCAGCCCAGGCCCAAAAGGGCAAAGCCGGAAACCACCCCCATGCTCATAAGCGCCGGTAACAAAATGAAGGATCTGGCGGGAGGGGTAAAAAGCTGGCTGCGCAAGCAAATAGACGAAGAGCAGGTAATGTTTTTACCTGGAGAATCGCTTTACCCCGGTGCGCGTATACGCTTGCAGGTGCGCCACGGCCTGGCCGATAAAAGCCGCACCATTGAGTTTACCCTGCCGCCGGAGTTTCAAATCGGCCGGCCCATACGCCTAAAGGGCCTGGGTAAGCATGTGGGTAACCTTAAAGGTGACCTTTACCTGCGTGTATTTGATCAAAGCTATGAAGAATAATGCCTTTTATTGATTAAAAGGCTCTAAGCACATAAACAGGCAAGGACAACAAAAAACGCTCGGCGTTTTTTGTTGTCCTTTTTTGGCGCAATAGCCTTGGCCCGCAAATACTGTTTTATCTACCGGCCAAATCCGCCATTACATCGTGCACACGCGCTTGGCAGGAGGCTTTTGCCGCAACGCAAAAATATAGGCCTGGTATGTCCGCATACGCCTATTCAATATCTTTTATCAACCCCGTGCGGCAGCAGCCGCCTCTATGCGGGCAAGACTCCAAAACGCTCAAGGCCCTGATCAGAAACGCCTGTACCGGACAATCTGCGGCATAGCGCGGAGGATCAACATTTTTTTGCAAAGATAAGTAGGCGGGCCAAACTCCGGTAAGCACCCATTCTGGATTAACGTCTTTTGTTTCCTTTAACGTTTGCAGCCAATGCGCCGGCATCTCGCGCCGCTTTTTAATTTTATTCAACTGATATTGCGTTATGCCCCAAAACGAGGCCAACTCTTTTTGCGTGCCGCACCCACACGCGCGCATAACCCGCCTGAAGGCGTCACACATGGCAAATCCTTACAAATCAGGCGTAAAACAGCTAACACTCGCTATCATGACACTGCAAAAAACAAATCAGCCAATGACACGCGAGCCTACCTTTACCGCAATAAAAAGAAAATAAAAGTTCCCGGCCATGTTGCGGGCGGATTACCAGTAACATGACGTTGAACCATAACATATTGCCACAAAGGTAAAAAAACGGCTCGCGCGTCATTGACCGCAACGCTTAAGACAGCTAGAGTTAATTTGCTGATAAAAACTTCTAACTGATCTTGAAGTTATTTTAAATTATTTTGAGTTAATGTCAACGCAAAAAGGGCTAAACACTTTCTTTGCGTATGGTTGCTCTATAGTAATTTAATATGGCTGATGGATGGCTGTGAAAACACTATGACCGATGAACCGCGCAAAACGTTTGTTGAGCAATTTGCCCGCATAAAAGAAGCCTCAAATACAAAAACGGATACAGAGCTTGGCCGCGTGCTGGGCATTAAGCAGGGCGGCATCTCCACAGCCAAAATGCGCGGTAAAGTGCCCGCAAACTGGTTTGTAAAAATATCAAACGCGTTTGGCGTTAGCGTAACATGGCTCATTCACGGAATCGGACCAATGTTGCTTGATCCTGATGCCGCATCGCCAGACCATGCCGCCAAAAGCAATGCGCAGGTCTGGCAAAATCCGCCGGTTTTTCGTGAAACCCGCAACGTACCGGTTATAGGTCTTGCAACCTGTGGCATTACCGGCTGGTACAACCCTGGCCCGCTGGCCATAAGTATGTCTATGCCGGTAGAAAACAACGCCGCGTCCGAAACCTTTGCCGTAGTCGCCATAGGCACAAGCATGCAACCCGAGGGCATACGCCACGGGTATGTAGTGTTTTGCGACCCGGCGACCGAAATTTTTCCCAATGATGTTATTTACATTGAGCGTGCCGATGGCACGGCTTCGCTAAAAATGTTTCTCAAAAAACATGGCAAATCCATACTGGTGCAAGGTTGGCTGCCGCCAAACGATGAAGGCGTGCAAAAGCCTTACACGGAAGAAATTCCAGTCGCCATGATCAAAAGAAAGGCCTGCGTGGTGCTGGTAAAACGCAAACCCTGATCAAACCTGGCCAAAACTGTTGGCAAAGGCATAACTTGTTAGGCAAGGCTACCGGCCCCAAGTTGATGCAATGCCTTCCGCCGTACATCCGGGCGGTTTTTTCGCCAACCATAACACGACTTTTAGAGCGCTTATGGCTTCACTTCGTAATATGCGCTCCACCGGCTAAAGCCGCAAATCATAACCACCCGCTATTGGTCTGCCCCCTGTCAGGTGGACAGGGGGCAGACCAATAGCGGGTGGTTTTTGTTTCGCTTCGTATTACTCGCTTAACGAGCTAAAGCCGCAATAAAAAAGGGGCTCCAGCCCCTTACAAAAAAATTTCATATAATGTTGGCACAACCTAGGCAGCCCCGCCCAAATAGGCGTTTTGCACTTCGGGGTTGGAGAGCAGGTTTTGCGCCGCATCTTCCATAACCACCCGGCCCACTTCGAGCACATAGCCGCGCGTGGCCAGCTTCAGGGCGGCGCGGGCGTTCTGCTCCACCAGCACAATTGTTACGCCCGTCTTGTTAATGGCGCGTATGGTTTCGAATATGGATTTTACCAAGATCGGGGCCAAACCCAGCGAAGGCTCGTCCAGCAGCAGCACTTCCGGGCTGGCCATCAGGGCGCGGCCTATGGCCAGCATTTGCTGCTCGCCGCCGGAAAGCGTGCCCGCAAGTTGCTCCTTGCGCTCGTCAAGGCGCGGGAACAGCTCGAAAATCCACTGTAAATTGCGCTGCACCACCTGTTTGTCCTTAAGGGTGAAAGCGCCCAATTTCAAATTTTCCAATACCGTCAGCGTGCTAAACACGCGTCGGCCTTCCGGCGACTGGCTTATGCCAAGCCGCACCACCTCATGGCTGTGTATTGTATGCAGGGCCTTGTCTCTAAAATAAATGCCGCCTGACGTGGGCTTGACCAGCCCGCTTACGCTCATGAGCGTAGTGGTTTTACCAGCGCCGTTGGCCCCAAGTATGGTCACAATCTCGCCTTCATCCACACGCACGTTCACGCCGTGCAGGGCTGCAACGCTCCCATAGCTTACATGCAAATCACGCAATTCAAGGTACATAATTTTACGCCGGTCTTATATTCGATTTTTCGCATTCCAGCCGAAAAGCACGGCCTTTGGGCCAAAAACACATCCTACAGCCCGTCTTCGGAGCCCAGATAAGCTTCGATAACTCTGCGGTTTTTCTTTATCTCTGCAGGCGGGCCGTTGGCTATTACCGCCCCGTATTCCAGCACTATCAGGTTGTGGCAAATTTTCATCACCAGGCTCATGTCGTGCTCGATGAGCAGCACGCTTATACCCAAACCGCTTATGGTTTGAATAAGTCCTATAAGATCCTGTGTTTCCTGATCATTCATGCCGCCGGCTGGCTCGTCCAGAATAAGCAGGCGCGGGCCGGATGCCAAAGCGCGGGCTATTTCCAGCAGCCTCTGGTTGCCGTATGAAAGGTTGCGGGCCAGATTATCATATTGCGCCTCCAGCCCCACAAAGGCCAGCTCGCGCATGGCCCGCTCAATGGCTTGGCGCTCCTCCCGCCGCTGGGCGGCAAGGCGAAACATGGAAGATATTATGCCGGATTTCATGCGGCAGTGGCAGCCAGCCAGCACGTTTTCCAAGGCGCTCATGTCCGGAAACAAACGGATGTTCTGAAAAGTGCGGGCAATGCCAAGCTGCACTATTTTGTGCGGCAAGAGCCCCGTAATGTTGTTACCCTCAAACAGCACCTGCCCTTCATCGGGCTTGTAGTTGCCGGTTATCAGGTTGAACACCGTGGTCTTGCCCGCGCCGTTGGGGCCTATAAGGCCTATGATGCCCCCCTCGGGCACTTCAAAGCTCACATCGTCCACGGCTATAAGCCCGCCGAAACGCTTGGTCAGATCCTTAAGTTGCAGTATGGCCATCAGTTCTGCTCCGCCTGACATTTGGCCTGCCCGACCACACCATTATCCATACCCGCCAGACCTTTAGCCTGCTCCGTGCCCTTGCCCCGGCGCGAGGCTATGCCGCAGGGAAAACGCCCCATAAACTCGCGCACGTCGTAAAAACGGCGGCGCGGCGGAATAAGCCCCTGCGGGCGAAAAATCATCATAACCACCATGGCCGCGCCAAACAGCAGCAAACGGTAGCTTTGCAGGCCACGGAATATTTCCGGCAGGCCGGTAATCAGAAACGCGCCCAAAAGCACGCCGGGTATGCTGCCTGCGCCGCCCAGTATGACTATGGCGAACAACAGCACCGATTCGCTGTAAGAAAAAGACTGCGGCGAGACCGTCTCTATCTTGGCCGCGAACACGGTGCCGATCATGCCCGCCCACACCGCGCCCAGCACAAAAGCCGAAAGCTTGTAGTGCGACGTGTTCACCCCGCTCCCTTCCGCCGCCAGATCGTCCTGCTTTATGTAATTGAGGGCCCGCCCGAAACGCGAATTTTGCAGCAGGTAAAACAGCACTACCGTAATAATGGCGAAACTCCAGATCAGGTAGTAAAAATGCACCGGCTTGAAGACCTCAAAACCGAAAATACTTATGGGCTCCAAAATCAAAAGACCGTTGGAACCGCCCGTAAGGCCGAAAATATTGTTCACCAGCGCAATGCGCACAATCTCCACTATGCCTATGGTCACCACCAGCAAATAGTCGCCGCGCAAATGAATGATAGGCCGCGCCACCACCAGCGCGAACAGACCGGCCAGCAGCCCCGCCAAGGGCATGGTCCAAATTATGGGCACACCGCATTTGGTAGCCAGAATGGCCGAGGTATAGGCCCCCACCGCGTAAAAAGCCGCGTGCCCCATATGGAACAGCCCGCAATGACCCAGAATGACGTTGAGCGAAAGCCCCAAAATGGCGTAAATGCCCACGTCGTTCAGCAGGTTAGTCCAGTACGGGCCCAGCACATGCGGCAGCACCAGCATGCATGCCAGCACGCCGGCGGCCATGGCGGCCACGCTGCCGCGCGAGAACCTGTGCCCAGCAACGGCCGAAAAGGGATGCTTGGCGAATCCGGCAAGCCTCATATCTTGTCCGCCACCCTTTCGCCCAATATGCCCGTGGGGCGCAAAATAAGTATGATTATAAGCACCAGAAAAGCAAAGGCGTCCTTCCACGCCGGCGCCACATAGGCCGCGCCCATGGCCTCGGCCACGCCCAGCAAGAGCCCCCCAAGCATGGCGCCGGGTATGTTGCCTATGCCGCCTATAATAGCCGCCGTAAAAGCCTTCAGCCCGTACATGGTGCCCATGTCGAAGCGAATTTGCCCGTAGTACAGGCCAAGCAGCATGCCCGCCGCTCCACCAAGGCCGGGGCCGATCATAAATACCAGCGAGATGATGCGGTTTACATCTATGCCCATAAGCTTGGCCGCGCCCTGGTCCGTTGCCACCGCGCGTATGGCCGTGCCGGTTTTGGTCTTGTTTATGAACAGATACAGGCCGATCATCAGCAGGAGTGATGCCAAAAACATCAGAATGCGCATCAGCGGTATATCCACGCCCAACACTTTCAAAGTCACGCTCAGGCGCACCGCGTCCGGGTACACCTGGTAGTTTGGCCCGTAAAACAGCATAATGGCGTTCTGCAAAAATATCGAAGCGCCCAGGGCCGATACCACCGCCGCCAGCCTGTTTGACTTGCGTAGCGGCCTGTAAGCCACCCGCTCCAGCACAAAACCGCTTACCGCCACCAGGCCCATAACCATCACCAAAATTATAAGCACCGCCGCCGCAGGGCCCACCACCCCCGACAGCCCGAAAGACACCAAAAAGGTCATGCCCAGATAAGCGCCAAAGGTAAACAGATCGCCATGCGCAAAGTTGATAAGCTTCAGCACCCCATAAACCATGGTGTAACCCAGCGCTATAAGAGCATATATGCCCCCCACCGCCAGACCGTTGCTAAGTTGCTGAAAAAATTCAGTCATAAAAAACCTTTTTAGAGGATGCGCCTGCCGCGCGATTTATAAAGATTCGAGAGGAAGGGGAAAGAACCTTTTGAGGAAAGGTTCTTTCCCCTTCCTCTCGAGCTCTCCATCCCCTATCTCCAAACCTTTTCAATTAAGTATATTGGGATGGCGGTGAAAAGAGCCTGTTAAAATATCAGTGTGTATACAGCAAACTAAAAAAATATACGCCAAGTTTCAATATAGGTGGTGAATACAACTTGCTCTGCTTTTCAGGATAAGTCTCAAACATATGGCAAGTTCACTTATTGGCAAAACCTACGCCCCATGTACAAACTCTCAACAAAACCCCTTCGCGGGTCAAGGGGGCCGAAAGAGCATCGCCGCCGCTTGTACATATCTTGCGCTTTGTGATGTTAAGCTGTTGTACCTTGGCAAAACGAGCCACACCCTTGTGGGAGAGGGGGTCCGGGGGAGAGGGCAAATCCCGCTCCCCCGGCCGCCGGAGGCATTACCAGACGCGGCGCAGCCGCATCCATTTATCTCTTACTTGGGCTGCAATACAAACTCGCCTTTGGCGTTTACTTGGTAGAGGCGATAGAGGTCGCCCACGCGGTCGCCTTTGGCGTCGAAGGATATCTTGCCGCTGAGGCCATCAAAATCCTTGAGATTATTGTGCAGGTAGGCGGCCATTTTGTCAGCGTCGGGGCCGGTGGCTTTGGCGGCTTCGACTATGACTTTGAAAGCGTCACCGGCCAATACGGACCAGATGGAGCTGGGCATGGCGTTATACTTGGCCTGGTAGGCGGCGATAAAGTCCTTGCCCATTTTGGAATCGAGGTCGCCGGGCATGGGCGGCGATATGAAATAGTAGCCGTTAACGGCTTCGGCCCCGCCTATTTTAATGAGGTCGGTGTTGTTGGTGGCGTCGCCGCCCAGCATGGGCACCTTCCAGTTCATTTCGCGCATCTGGCGCAGCAGCATGGCGGCCTCGGGGTAGTAGCCGGTAAAGAATATCGCGTCGGGGCTGGAGCCTTTAAGGCGGGTGAGAATGGCGCTGTAGTCTCGCTCGTTGGGCTGCAGGGCATTGTAAAAAACGATTTCGGTCTTTCCGGCTTTTTTGAGGCCTTCGCGGGCTTCTTCAGCCAGGCCCACGGCATAGGCGGAGTTATCGTGCAGAATGGCTATCTTTTTAAAACCCATTTTGTGCAGGGTGTTAACGGCCACAAGGCCCTGCTCGTCGTCGCGCGGGCAGGTGCGGAAGAAGCGCTTGAAGCCTTTTTCCGAAAGGCGGATGGAGGTGGAGCCGGTGGCTATCTGCAAAATGCCGTTGCGATTGTAAATGTTTTGCGAGGCTTCGGTAACGGCTGAGCCGTAGGTGCCTATTACGGCGCACACCCCGAGGGTGGAGAGGCGCTGGGCGGCCAGGGCGGCAGTGCGGGCGTCGCTGCCGTCGTCTTGCACGGCTATTTCGATGGTGCTGCCGTTAACGCCCCCGGCCTTGTTGATTTCGGCTGCCAAAAGCTCAACGATGCGGCGCATGTCTTCGCCTTCGCTGGCGTAGGAGCCGGTAAGGGGCGCCATCAGGCCTATTTTTACGTTGGCGGCCGAGGCGATGCTGCTAAAAACCAGCAGCGCGAGTGCGGTTAAGATAAGAATTTTTTTCATGAAAAACTCCAATTTAAAATTGTATGCGGAAAAGACTTTAAGGTCCGGATCAAGTGATGGAGTCGTCTTTTTGCGGCACAAAAAGAACAGTGGAATTAGCGCAGTATGCTGGAAAGCCGCGCAAAAATCAACGCTCATGAGAATGATGCCTAATTTATTGATATTTTTATTTTTTTAATTAGAATTATCATTGCTGCCGAAATTTTCTTTTATGCGGCGTTTTGTTTTTTTCTTTTATCTTGTACTAGAAAGCTGTGTTTGATGCCTTTTTTTCAGCCAAGCTTGATCCATGCGGGAGCAAGCCAGACAGATCGCGGGCCGCATGTGAAACCGCGCGGGAACTCTTGTGAATATTCTTTATACCAACTTTCATCTGGATTGGGGCGGCGGCCACACTACCTATGTGGCCACCTTGGCGCGCAACACGGAGCATAAACTGTTCGTGGCCTGCCCCGGCTCCAGCAAGCTTTACAAAAAGCTTGATGAAGCCGGTTTTGCGGGCCTGCTGGATATGTACTTCCCCCGCAAGCTCAGGGAATTGCCCCTTACCTTCAAAACGGCGGCGCGTCTGAGGCGTTTTATTGAAGAAAACGACATTGACATAGTGCACACCAACGGCTCGCAAGACAACCGCCTGGCCTTTTACGCCTCGCTGTTCTGCCGCAAGAAGTTCAAAATCGTCTTTACCAAGCATAACTCCTACCGCATAAAAAACATTTTCTCGCGCTGGCGCTTTAACAGCAACGACGCGGTAATATTTGTCAGCCGCTCCATCTATGCCAGCATCGGCTTCAGCAATTTCAAAACGCCAATAACCGTTATAGAAAACGGCATAGATACCGATTACTGGCAACGGCGCGAGCCTGTAGCTGCCGCCACCGGCGCAAAGCTGCGCCTGGTAAGCAACGCGGGCACCTCTCCGCACAAGGGCTGGATGCTGCTGGCCGAGGCCATTGGCGGGCTGGAGCCTGCCGAAAAGGCCCGCCTGAGCGTAACCGTGCTGGGCCGTATTCAGAAGGAAGACGAGATAGCGCGGGCCAAAACTTTGTGCGACATAAACTTCCCCGGATTTTTTGAAGACACCAGGCCGTATCTGGAGCAAGGCGACATAGGCTTTGTGCTCTCTTACGGGGTGGAGACCATAAGCTTTGCCTGCCGCGAGATGATGAGCATGAGCCTGCCGGTTATGGTAAGCAACTATGCCAGCCTGCCCGACAACATAGCCCCAGGCTCCGGCTGGGTTGTAAACAACAAGGATGTGGCCCATATACGCCGCACCCTGCGCCAAATACTGCAAATGCCGCCAGAGACCCTGTACGATATGAAGCTGGCCGCCCGTAAACACGCCCAACAAAACTTCACCCTTAATAAAATGATCGCCGCTACTAACGCTGTTTATAACTCCGTTATGCGAAAGAAGTAAGATAACCAGGCAAGAACAGGAGCTTGTCCGTAACTAAGCGTTTCATGCCCGATTACTTCGTCAAAGCCCTTTTTTGCTCCGGTTGAGTACCGTAAAAGTACACTACCTTCGCAAAAAGGGCTTTTCCCCGTTCTCGGCTAACGCTCCACTTATTTACAGAAAAGCGAGTAACAATAAGAATTCAGATCCCCTGCAACGCAAATAAAATACGTGGCAGGTTGGGAAGAGTAGCTTTTTGCGAAATAGACACTTATAATGCTCTCATTAACAGGTTCCACAAAGTCGTAATTTGGTAATATGCAGTACAAACAAGGAGTGTGTTATGACAAACAAGGGCGCATCCGGAAAATCACAATCTGATAAAAAGAAAAAAAGGAAAAAGCTTCTTTTGCTTTTATTGTTGCTGCTTTTGTTGGGCGGAGCCGCCATTGGCTGGTTTGTCTATCAAAACAACGGCGCACTAACGGAAATGTTCCGCAAGCAGATTGCGGAGAGGGGCTTTGCCGTTGTTTACATGAACTTCGAGCATAATAAAGCGGATGTTTTGCCTGAATCCAAAAAACAGATGCGCGGCATATACGACCTGCTCGCTTCTGACGCCAAATTGTGCCTGAGCCTGGAAGGACATACGGATAATATGGGCGAGGCGGACTATAACATGACCTTGTCCAAACAGCGGGCGGAAGCAATTAAAAAATACCTTATAAAACTTGGCGTTGCCGAAAAACGCCTTCAAACGCAAGGCTTTGGCTCCACAAAGCCTCTGGCTGGCAACGACACGCCTGAAGGCCGCGCCAAAAACCGCAGGGTGGAGCTTATTAAAGTATCCTGCCCATAGGTTTTGTTGCCCGTTTGAATGGAGCGGATCGATTTTTTAATGCCGCTATTAACAGTTGCAATATTTGAGAATAATGCGGATGCGCCTTCGGCGCGATATGAAATGTGAGGGAGGGGAAAGGAACCTTTTGAAAAAGGCTTCCTTTCCCCTCCCTCACACTCCCTCCCCTATCCTCCAAAACTTTTCAGCCAGGACATTTTAACTCTGAAGCGGTAGCTCCCCCCACAAAATGGCCTTTGCCAAGCTTTTTACCTCAAAAAGAAATCCCGTTATTGACAACTCCCAGCCATGCGGCTATAAGCGGCTTTCTGTTGGGCTATCGTTCAATTGGCAGGACGATGGATTCTGACTCCGTTAATCTAGGTTCGAGTCCTAGTAGCCCAGCCACACATGCGTCCCCATCGTCTAGCCGGCCCAGGACAGCGGCCTTTCACGCCGTCAACAGGGGTTCAAATCCCCTTGGGGACGCCAAAACTTTTATCACAGAGGTTCGAGGAAGTTTTTTAAGTCGCTGTAATAGCAACACTTTGAAGCCAAAAATGTGTGAGTAGGTCCACGTTTGTACGCTTCAGTCCAGCGCCG
>JAVBON010000010.1:0-107742 GCA_031550525.1 Desulfovibrionaceae bacterium | reverse complement strand
CTTGTTGTGCATATAATACCTGCAGGTGAGCGGGTGTTTTGGTTGTGTCGGCATTCAGAGTTATTTTGCTCTCTGGCAAGGAAGCAAGGCTTTGAACCGAAAGAGTATACTCTTACGGTATTCGATTGAGGGCAAAGCCTTGCTGACGCAGCCAGATGGAAAAAGCGCCTGAATGTCGGCACAACCTAGTCCGTTTCCATTCTCAAGGCCTCAAAAAAGCCGCCCTGTAGTTGTTTTACCCTTGGCCCAGTCAGCCAGAACCTGCCTGAGTTTATATACTGCGACCCGGCTTGCACAAACCTTATGCCCGAAAGCGCACGGCAAATTGTAAAAAATGACTTTCAGGCATTGCAGTCGCATTATAACCATCCGGCCGGCAATACATTTTGCAATATGCGTACCAGCAATGCAGTATTGGCGTGGCATAGCGGCAGGCAGCGCCACCGTTGCCCATAAGGTATGAAAACATGCGCACCCGATTTGCGCAAAAGAAAATTTTTTTGCAAAAACGCAAAAAAATTTGCGGGCCAGACTAGGTTGTGCCGACATTCAGGTAATTTTGTTCTCTGGCAAGGAGGCACGGCTTTGAACCGAAAGAGTATACTCTTACGGTATTCGACTGAGGGGCAAAGCCTTGCTGACGCAGACAGAGGGAAAAAGCGCCTGAATGCCGGCACAACCTAGGCAGACTACTTCTGCGCTTTAAAATCTTTCACAATACCCATAATCTTGTCGTAATCCTGCCTGGCCGTCTTAAGACCGCGTTTTTCGTTATCGCTTATCCATTTTTCATGCAAATTCTTGAAAGAAGCGGACCAACGGGCACGCTCGGCATCATCGAGGCGTATAACTTCAAGCCCGTTTTTCTTCATATATTCCAGGTCCACGGCTTCGCCATTATCCAGCGCGGCGCCGCACTGCTGGCCAAGGCTCCCTTTGCTGTTTTCAATAAGCTGCTGCAAATTGGCGGGCAGGCGCTTCCAGGCGTCGTGGCTTATGCCCATAAAAAACGGAGCGGCGTAAAGCTCTGCAATAGTGGAATATTTGATTACTTCATCCAGTTTAAACGAGCGCATGGGGGCCACGGGGCAAATAACGCCATCGGCCATGCCGCGCTGCAGCGCCATGTATGTATCAGGCGCGCTCTGCTGCACCGGAATAGCCCCAAGCGCCTTGGCTGTTTCCATACCGGCCGGGCTCCATACAATCAGCTTCAAACCTTTAAGGTCCTCAAGCTTGCGCACGGGCTTCTTGGTGGTGTGTATATTTTCCGCGCCGCCAGCCCAAAAGGTGAGCAGCTTGAAGCGGCTGAACTCGCCCTGCACGTCGGGCATTTCATTATATACCTTGGTGGCTAAAGCTCCGCCCCTGGCCCCGCCAGGCAGTACAAGCTGCAAGCCAAGGCAGCTTGTGCGCGGAAAAGTGCCCGCCGTGGCCAACGCGCTGTGCGCGCCCAAATCGATTGCTCCGGAAGAGAGCGATGCCGCTATCTGGGCCGTTGGGGTGAGGGTATCGGGGTTAAAGAAGGTTATTTTCAATTGCCCGCCGGAGGCTTTGCTCATCTCTTCAATCCACGGCATCAAACCGTTTACCACCACCGGGTGCTTATCCATGTACGGGGTGGTGAAAGAAAGCTCGGATACTGCCGCCAAGACGCCGGAAGCCGAAAAAACGCATATGACGCAAAGCAATAGCAGAATAGAAAGGGATTTTCTCATAAAAACATCCTTTTTACAGATAGATGTATGTTGCCTGAAAGTTTATGAACACCATAAGTCACCCTCTGCCAATACAAGCTCGTCTGGTTATGGAGCAAAAAGCATGCCGGAATGCATGTAATAAATGGCATGCATATTGCTATCCAGCATGCAGGTGTTTAAACCAGCCGCCGTTATGTGGCGGTTACAATACTGTCCGCCTGTCCTGTTGCGCGTTTGCGGCCTCCAGCGACGACCGGGGTATCAAAAAGATAACCATTTGGAGGTATTGACCATGTCTATCAAGTACACGCCGGAACCGTTCAGAATAAAATCAGTCGAACCGCTTAAAATGCTTAGTCGGGCCGAACGGGAACAAAAAATCAGGGAAGCCAAGTACAACGTATTCTACCTTAAAAGCGAAGACTGCTACATCGACCTGCTGACGGACTCCGGCACCAACGCCATGAGTCAGGAGCAATGGGCCGGCATTATGCGCGGCGACGAGGCTTACGCGGGGGCCTCCAGCTACTTCAAGTTCGTCAAAGCCGGTCAGGATATATTCGGATATAACTATATTCAGCCGGTGCATCAAGGCCGCGCCGCCGAAAAAGTGGTTTTTCCCATCTTCCTGAAAAAGGGCAAGTTTGCCATATCCAACATGTTTTTTGATACTACCAGAGCCCATGTGGAAATAGCCGGAGCCCGCGCCATAGACTGTGTGGTGCCGGAAGCCAAAGATCCGGCCAAGCGCTCCCTCTTTAAAGGAAATATGGACGTGCCCAAGCTTGAGGCAAATATTAAGGAGTTGGGCGCGGCCAACGTTGGCCTGGTGGTTATGACCATTACCAATAACGCCGCTGGCGGCCAGCCCGTATCCATGGGCAACATGCGCGAAGTTGCGGCAATTTGCAAAAAGTACGGCATACCGCTGTGCATAGACGCGGCCCGCTTTGCAGAAAACGCCTACTTTGTAAAGCGCGACGAGCCGGGCTGCCAAAACAAAAGCATCAAGGAAATAATCCGCGAGATGTTCGGCTATGCCGATATGTTCACCATGTCCGCCAAAAAGGACGCCATAGTCAACATGGGCGGTATGATTGGCGTGAAGGAAGGCGGTTCCGACCTCGAGCTTAAAATAAAGGCCAACTGTATATCTTTTGAAGGCTTTTACACATACGGCGGGTTGGCCGGGCGCGATTTGGAGGCCTTGTCCATAGGCCTGTACGAAGGCACGGACGAAAGCTACCTGGCCTACCGCATAGGCCAAATGGAATATCTGGCCGCCCAGCTTGACGACGGTGGTGTTTCTTACCAAACCCCCGTGGGGGGGCACGGCGTGTTTGTTGATGCGGCCTCTATTTTTCCGCACATTCCCTACAACGAATTCCCAGGTCAGGTGCTGGTAGTGGAACTGTATAAGGAAGCTGGCATACGCGCCTGCGATATGGGTTCGTACATGCTGGGCAACAACCCCGATACCGGCGCGCAACTGAAGGCTGAATTCGAGTTCGCCCGTCTGGCTATTCCGCGCCGCGTGTACACCCAGGCCCATATAGATATTATGGCCCAAGCCCTGATTGCCGTAAAAGAACGCGCTAAAACCATAAAATCCGGCTACCGTATTACCTGGGAGCCGCCCATTCTGCGCCACTTCCAGGCTCACCTTGAGCCGGTTGTCAAGTAAACTGCGCAAGCTTGACAAACGGCATGGCATAAGCCAGCGGAAACTTTGCCGCCGGGATGCAAAACAAACCCGCGATTAATATAGGGGCGCTACGGTAAAAACCGTAGCACCCCTTATAACGCTGCAAAATAGACTTACATTTTGCGCAGCGCGCTATTTACAACATCGGCGTATCTGTGGGCGCTGCCTTGCAGGGAAGTACGCAAAAGATCATACAGAATGCGCGGCAGATGTGTAATTACCTTGCGCGCCATGCTCCGCTGGCGGTTTCGGCCGAAATAATAGCCAAGCCCCCCACCCAGCACGGCCCCGGCAAAAGCGATATGCGGCACGCGCAGTAAAGCCAGGCAAAACGCAAAACCGGCAATCATGCCCATAAAGGCCAGAGTGGCCGGGCTGAGTTTTTGCTCGCACAGCGGCTTTGCCGCCTGGCTGAACTCATCTTTCGCAGGCATGACAAACACGGCCTCGGCAGCTTGCAAAATGCCTTGCGCCTGTGCTTCAGTAATACCGCTGTTACTCATATGTTTAAAGGCGTCGGCCCGCAACGCGGCTTTAGCGGCTTGAAAGGCCGTGTTTCCCTCATTGTAAAACTCGTACAGAATATCTCCGGCAACGCTTTTTGGCGAAACGCCGACCCCCAGGTTGAGGCCGCGCCCTTGCAACATGCCGCTGCCCACACGCAAGAACATGGGGCCTGGAGTTTCCGCCCCGGCTTGCAGCATATCCGACACCGTATCCTTCATGGCTTTGCTTCTGCCGGTATCGTAAGAAATATCGTATCCCGCGCTGCCGGAAGCGCGCCTGAAGGCATTTTCAATGCGCAAATCCAATTCTTGCAAAACCGGCGGCGGGGTCCACTCCGCATAATCTGGCATGACAGGCTCCTGTTTTTTGTTGGCCGAAGTGTAAGCCCGTTGCTGCCTGTTGGCAAGATCGCCGTGGCTGGGTAATTGCGTTATACAGAGGAGCCGCTGTATAAGCCAGATTATGCTTAAAGCGGGTGATACAGGAGGGAAAATCGTTTTGGCAGGATAAGCGCGGCGCTACAGCAGTATAAAACAAAAGCAGTCTTGGAAGAATACGTTAGCACAAGGCGTTTATGAGCGAACAGGCTTGCCTGAGGTTGTGCCATATAAAATACGGGGTTAGTCCCGCCACCCGCTTTTACGCCATTGCCATGGCGGCATCGGTGAATCTTGCTCCCACAGGCCGAATCTGTTTTTGCGGGCGTCTTCCTGCAGGCGCTTCCATTGCTGGCAGCCGTTGCAATATTGCGGGTATACCCAGGCCAGGCCGGCTTTGAGCAGTTCTTCCTGCGCTATTTTTCCATCAGGCAAAGTGATTATATTGGCCACGGTACGGCCGTACTTATCCTCATATCTATCGTCAACCACTATTAAAACGCCTTCCGGCAGCAGCACACGCAAAAGCTCCGTCGCCTCCTGCGCGAATGGCTGGATTTTCCAGTCGCGCGCGGCGAACTCCGGCGTATCTATGCCGTACAAGCGTATTTTCACCACTTCGCCACCGCCCTCCGGCAGCACGCGCAAAGTATCGCCGTCGTACACACTTTTTACATTGCCGCGCCAGGCCAAGGCAGGGCAGGATAGAATAAAAAATATCGCCACGGCATATGTTAAAACGCGCATATATACCCCTTATCATTAGATAGGAGTACATATTAATATAGATTACTAATTAACACTATAACAATAAATTAAACTTAATATTTGAGGAACAATACAGCCTCAACAATACAACATATTGAAATAATTTCATTATGCAAACTAGAATTACAAAAAATGTGAATATATTTATAATATTACATATATAAATATAAAATTTAATGTAAAAAATTATTTATATAACGCACAAATCAAATAACATCCCATATAAAAAGTGCCGCACAAACAACGCTCCCCCTGTTTAACGGCTCCATTCAGTCTTTTATCAACAAGCCGCCACCGCAGGCGCCCGCTAAATCTCATGAAGCTTATACCGTACAGTTTTAGAAGTTGATAAAAATATTGCGTCAGCCGCCTGATATTGTGTATAGCCATTGAAAGTGCAGACACTGAATAAGGAGATTTTTTATGCGAAAATATACAACAACGTTTCTGGCAATCGTCCTGCTTTTATTGCTGCCGCTGTTTCCTGCCCATGCCGGGGGAGAATACAGCTACATTTCGCCTGAAGATACGGCCAAGGCCATACGTGAAAAATCCGATATAATAATTGTGGATACCAGAGCCAAAGAGAGCTTTGATAAAGAGCACCTGCAAGGCGCTTTGCCGGTTTACTCCTACCCCACCAACACACCTGAAAAAAAAGCCATGCTGGATAAAGCTCTGGAAAAATCCGGGCCAAATTCCAAACTGATTATTATTTGCGAGAGCGGCATGAGCGCAAGAAACGCGGTGGACTATTTTCGCGAAAAAGGCATTGACGATTCGCGCCTGCTTATATTGAAGGGTGGGCAGCGCGGCTGGCCGCGCAACAGCCTGGGAGATGTTGTTATAAGCAGATAATCTTAACGTGCGATATCTGACTGTAGTATTAAACATTTTCTGTAATTTAAAAGGCCCGGAAAATCCGGGCCTTTGTTGATTATTCAGTTAATATCCAAGACTAGTTGTTGCCCAGCTTGACGTTTTGTTCCTTGTACAGGTCTTTATAAACGCGGCCGAAGAAGTGCGCTGTGGAGCGGCAGGCTTCGCCTACAACCATGTCTATATGCTTGCCCTTGGAGCGCTCGGCCAGGTTGCCGGTTTTGCCCTTGGGGGTTTCGACATGCCATTCTTGCACGTCTTTGCCGTCAAACTTGTCTATAACGATGGTGAACTGCTTTTCAGGGCCGTCGTACTTGTTATTCTTGGCGTCCAGAACTATTTCCGTGGCATTTTCCAGCATGACCTCATGCGGATAAGTGCAGGTGGCTCAGGTTTCCGGAGTGGCGAGAAAACGCTTATCCGCCGCCCATACCGAGCTGTTCTTTATGTTGACGATGTCGCAGTAGGTAACAAGTTCGACCTTACCGCCGGCAAAAGGCCCGCCATCCTTGTAAATGCTCAGGTGTACGGCCACGGTGCCGTCTTTGGAAAGCACCCACATTGGCTCACGGTCAGACATGGACATGGGTATCCACTTGGAGGTGGCTGCGTTGTAAGGTCCAAGCACCTTTTCAACTGTGCCCTTTTTGTCGGTAAGCTTAACGGTAACGCTATCGGCGGTAACCTTTGACACTTCTATTTTAGCGGTGCCCTTTTCAAACTTGCTGCCAGAGGCATAAGCGCCGACCATCGGCATTTTGGGGCTCACCCACAAATCGGTGCAACTGTCGGTACCAAGCTCCAATACCTTTACGGAATCATCTCCCACTGAGTCGATAATCACATGTGTACGGCCCACGGAGAAAAAGTTGGAGGCATAAATCACTTCCGATACCTTGTTTTTGGCGTCGGGGATGGTGGTGCCTTCTTTTTCCGGCGTGTACTTGGTGATGTTGGTGGTGGGTATGTTGGTAATCATATCACCAGCATAAACGGGGAACGACGAGCCATAATAGTTGCCCGTGGCTTTTACCAGCATGAAGGTGGCGCTTCTCTGCTCCGGCATGCCGTAAGTATCGTCGCCGCCAACAACGGTAAGCTGGAAGCCGCGGGTTTTTTCTTTGTTAATGGGGATAATCTGACCCTTTTTAAAGGTCTGGTTACGCAATATGTTACGCTCGTAACGGTCGGCCACGGCGTAATATTCCTTACCGGCTATCGTGAATACGTCACCGCGGAAAGTCTGCCAGTTGCTGGAGCGGGAAGTTACATACAGTCCGCCCGGAGGAATGATGATTTTGCCGTTTTCAACGCGGCTTTGGCGAATAACAATGCCGTCGTTGACTGTAGTCGGCGTATCAAGATAGTTCTTGGTTTTATGGTTGTTCACCATGCCGCGCAAAATGGGTACCATGGCCGCATCTTTGGCCGGAGACATCATGGCTACGCGCTCGGCCGCTCCCGCGACCCCGCACGCCATGAGCAGAATCAGAGCAGGTGTGGCTACCCTGAGAATGCATTTGGACAGTCTGGTCATATAGACCTCCGCTTTAGAGTTAAAAAACCATCACAAAAACAACACCACTACACGACTATTCTTTACGGGTGTCACCCGGTAAAGCACTGTAAAACTTAAAAATACTCGTCAACACGAGCACTCTGTGCCGTCTATGCCGAAAATGCCCAGCACCTTAAGCAGCTTTTGCTGTTTCTCAGGCGTAATGCCTTTTATTTCCAGCAACTGCTCCGTGCTGGTAAAGTCTCCGTTCATTTCGCGGTATTCCACAATAGCGGCGGCCAAATCCGCCCCCACCTCGGGCAAAGAAGCCAATTCTTCTTCAGTCGCGGTGTTGATATTCATTTTTTCCTGCGCCAGGCTCACGCCGGGCAGGGCCAAAAGCAACGTGGCCATAAGCGCCAGGCAGACAAACAAGTTTTTAATATGCATACAAGTCTCCTTTAATTTTATCTGAACTACTTAACATCAGCGCCAGTTGCCGAATCCGTACCGGAGACGGCCTCGGCGTACCAGAGCGGGTTATGGTGTTTTGCAAACGAAGCCGGAACTTTTCCGGTAAACATGGAGCGCAGGGCCGGGCCTTCTCCTGGGGCCAGCGCCGCCATGTAAATATGTATGGGCAGCACCACAATCATTACACTGGCGCAAAGCACATGAAAAAACAGACACCACTGCATAAAAAACGGATCAAAGCCGATGCGCAGGTTCAGGTAAAGCAGTACGCCGGTGCAAGCCAGCCCAAGGCCGCAAAACACTGCGGCTATGGCTGCAAATTTCTGGCCGGCGTTGTAAAAACCTTGCGGCGGCAATTCCGGATTAAGCCCAAAACGGCGCATAACCTTGGGGCCAAGCGTAAGAATAAGCCCCTTGCGCACGCACCAGAGCGCATCACTTGCCAAGCGTATGTGAAAAACCTCGCGCAAAAACGGAAAAACGTCGCGTGTGCTGTAAATAACGATGTACATCAGAAAGACAGCTATCCATATTTGTCCGGCAACGGCATGGGCATGGCGCACGTTTTCCGCCCCGAAGACGTAATCCAAAAACTCCGGCCACCAGTTGCCCAAAATTTGCAAGTCGGCAGCCAGCATGGCCAACCCGCTGCCCAGCAGCGTGAACCATAACACAGCATTGAACCAGTGTATGAAAATCGCGCCCTTGCTGTGCCTGCGTAATTGCGCGCCATCGGCTGAATATTTATTCATGGCTGTCCTCACTCCCCTGCTCCGGCGCTACAAGATTACGCACAAAAACCCCGACAACCCCCAACAGCGCCAGCCCGCCCAACCAGCGGGCAGCAGTGGTTACGGGGCCTATAAGAGCTATAGGCGTAGGTATGGCGGCCTGTTGCGGCCAGTTTTTGTCATCCACCGGGCCAAGGTATGCCAGTGTCGGCTTTGTTGGCGTTTGGGCCGATTCGACATAATTTAGCGTGCGTACCGCCAAAGCCCGGCTTATTTCAGAGCCTGGGTCGTTGGCATCGCCAAATACGCGCGCTCTGGTGGGGCATATGCTTACACAGGCCGGTTCCTTGCCCAAACGGCGCATACTGTCGCGGCAATAATCGCATTTGTCGGCATGGCCCGCTGCTGTGTTCATATAACGCGCGCCATAGGGGCAGGCTGCGATGCAACTGCCGCAGGCTATGCATATTTCGGGGTCAATTTGTATGCTATGATCGGCTGCTATATAAGTGGCCCTTGTGGGGCAGGCCTTTACACACAAAGGGTCGGCGCAGTGCATGCAGGCCCCCGGCTGAAAGGCATAACCGCTCTTACGCGCGGCCAAAGGCAGCGCGCGCACCCAGTTGCGGTTTTTATCCGGCGGCACATGGTTATTGAGTTTGCAGGCCATGACGCAAGCCATGCACGATGTGCATTTAGCGGCATCTATAGCCATTACGTAACGTGGCATATCAACTCTCCTTATTGGATGGCCTTGTCTGGCCCATCAGCCCGCTCAGTACCATCAGGCCCTGACCAGGCGGCAGCCGGTGCCGTTAAACTGCGCCGAAACACGGTCCCAGTTATTGGGCAAAATGCTGTTGAGGGCGCGGCTGCGGGTTGCGTCAAATGGGCTGCCCTCCACAAAATGCGAGGCGGTAAATACCACGCCGGGCAAAATGCCCTCCGTCACATCCACCCAGGCCTCAATGCCGCCAAGGGTAGTCTCCAGGTTAACCTTGTCGCCATGGGCCAAACCTAACTTTGCCGCCGTATCTGGATGCACCTGCACACTCCGGCCTTTAGCCATGTTAGCCAAAGAGGGCGCAAAGTTGGTCATGGTCTGCTGCCACTGCGTGACCACCTTGCCCTGAATAAGGGTGAGGGGAAAATTCTTGTCCGATTTGGGGTCTTGCGGGCTGCTGCGCGGTGGAGACCAGGCATAGTTGCCCAAGGTAGGCAGAGCGAAATCCAGCTTGCCGCTTTCGGTTTCGAGCCTGCCGTGGGTAAAAATGGTGCCTGTGCGCTCCGCCGCACCGGCATGTTCCAAAGGCCAAATCTGACCGTCTGGCGATTTGCGCATGGCTTCAAGGCTGAAACCGCGCCATGATTCTACAGTTTTGTTAAATGTGTCGCACAGTTCCGCCGGGCCTGCAAAATCCGGGTATTTATCAGGAGCAATCAGCTTGCCCACGTCACGGTAGAACTGCCAGTCGGGCACGCAAGAACCTGGGGCCTGCAAGCCCTTTTCGCGCCATACCACTTGCTTTTCCGCCCCATAGTGCGAACCGGCGCTTTCCAACGAAAAGGTGGCTGGCACGAAAAGATCGGCCACCTCCATTTCATCTGTGGCAAAAAAGCCTCTGTACACAACAAAGGGGCACTCCTTGAGCGCATCGCGCACCGCGTCACAATCGGGGTAACGCCTATAGCTGGAATTAAGAAAAACCAGATCCACACTCTTTTTTGCAAGCGCATTGAGCAGGCGGCGGAAGTTCATACCAGCGGCATCGCTTGGCCCGCACATGATATCTATAAATTCTTTCTCGCCTTCGGGCTTGCCGCCTTCCATGGTCAAAAGCCCGCGCCCGCCGCCTATAATGTTGCCGGTAAGCCCCTGCAATGAAATAATGGCCCGTATTGTCTGCACGCCGTTGGTGTAGCGGCAGAGGCTTCCTCCCATCCAGATAATCGTCTTGCGGCTGGCTGCAACATCCGTAAAAAATCCGGACAATTCATCCATGGGCAGGCCGGTTGTCTCTGATGTTTTTTCTGGTGTCCACGGCTCCGCCCCCTTGCGCAGGGCATCCAGGCCGGTGGTGGTGTTTTCCGCCGTTTCAGCATCGTACAGCCTGCCCTCCAAGATATGGCGCAACGCGCCCAAGGCCAACACGCCGTCAGTGCCGGGCCGTATTTTTAAATGCTTGTCGGCAAAGGCGGCGGTGGGTGTTTTGCGGGGGTCTATGTAAACTATTTTTACACCGGCATCTTTGGCGCGGCTCAGCCAGCGCGAATATACGGGGTAGGTTTCCGCCAGGTTGGCGCCCCAGATTACCAGCATTTCCGCATTTACAATCTCGTCAACCGTGGTGGTGGAAGTGTTTGCCCCCAGCAGCATGCTGAGCACGTTGGAGGTAGTGCTTATGCACACCTCCCCGGCGGGCATTATGTTCACGCCTCCGGCAAGGCGCATGGTCATAAGGGCGGCCAGCTCGCTCTCTCGGCAATCCCACAAGGGTGAGGTAAGAGCGATGCGAGAGCTTATTTTGTCTCCATGCTCTTTTTTAAGGGCCAGCAGTTTGTCGGCGGTAAGGCGCACGGCTTCTTCATAAGAAATTTTCTCCCAAACTTCGCCAACCCTGCGCATGGGCTCTGTAAGACGTTGCGGGCTTGAAATAAGCTCGGCAATGGAAAGACCTTTTGGGCACATGGCCCCGCCCGTCCAACGGTTACCATTATCGCCCGTAATGGAAAGCACCTTGCCTTTGTAAATGCGGGCCGTATAAGTGCACCTGGCCTGGCAAAATGGGCAGTACCCTTTTACTTCCTCCGCATCGGGCAGAGGCTTGTCACGCCCGGCCGCGCCGGAACTGCCCGCCAACACATGCGACCCAGCCGCTCCGGCCAGGCAGGCTTTAAGCAAGGTACGCCGCGAAAGTTTTGCAGTAGTTAAATTGCTGCTCATTGTAATTCCATCTTTAATAAATTTGTTGGCATTATTAAATAAATCAGACAATTGAACATGTACAAAAGCTCAAAATCAATGCATGGTCACCTTACCACTAATAGAAAATTATTATAGTTTTACATCCAAAGCATTCATATTATCTATTAAAATATGTAAAATTTACGAAATTATATCGCAAATGGGATAATTCAATGTTATATTTTACAAAATATATATAAAACCAATTAACATTATTTACAAATAACGCTGCATATATCTACAGACATTTCCTGAATAACAAAAATGTAATATCAATTTACATTGGTTAGACTGTTTCAATACTGTTATCCATCTTTTCAAAAGAAAAGTACATCACAATTATTAAAGTGTGGCCTTTGCAGTTGCGTTTGCAAAGGCCACAGGCCTCAGGCTACTGGCTGATCAAGGGTGATCAACAAGCTTGTTCTGCACATGTTCGCTGCCGGTATGGCATGGGGCGCAGTCCATTTTTCCTTTCAATATGGGCGAGGCATACTTATCGGCGTCACCGCCGTGGCAATCCGCCGCAGTGCAACCCTTGCGTACGTTGGAAGCGGCCAGTGTATTTTTAAAAGTGCCTTTTATCTTGGCATTCATTATTTCAACGGTTTTTTTGGCGGTATCGGCTGTAATGCGGGAGCAACGCTCGCTGCGCTCCTTGCTTTGAGCGGCTATGCCGGATGTATAGGACCAGCGGCTGACGGAAATATGGCATAGAACAGAATCAGAAACAGAGGTGGGCAAATCCACATCCATTCCGTATGATAGGCCCTTGGCCGGTTTATACATGGGGAAAGCCGTGGTTTCATACCAGCGGAAAAGCTCGTCTACCATGGGGTCACGGTCTTTGCGGCCCCAAAAAAGCGACATGGCGGCAACCGCGCCCAAAAGAGCGCCACACAGGGTGCCCCATTCGGATACGCCGCTCTTACCCATTTCCAGCATGGAATACGGGAAGCTGTTATAGGGAGCGCCCCACTTTTTACCCATGGTGCCGATTATGGAATAAAACACTCCGTAACCGCAGCCGAAACCTTGGTGATAAAAACGCTCGTGCGCTATAGGCATAATTTCGTTCACATCCAGCACACGCGGGGTCCACGAAAATGGTTTTTCCTCCACTGGCATTGTCGCAGCAGCCTCTGCCGCATTAAGGCCGAGCGAGCCGGCGCCAAGGCCGAGTACTGCCGCCCCGCCTACCAAGCCGAGCACTTGTCTCCTGTTCATTGTCTTCATAATCTCTCCTCTAAACTTACACATTAATCATATGAAATCCATCCTCCCAGGCGCCGGTTCCCTGCTATAGCCTGAAAACAGGGAACCGGCAGGTGCAGGATGGAGGCAAACTCATCCGGGTATGCAATGCGGACGTGGCAAGACTAATCCGCCTTTTTATCCGCCATTTGCATATTGTAATAAAAGCGCACGGTATTGCGGGAATTGCTTTCCGCAGCGCCGCTTACAGGCACATCAGTATAATACAGCGCGCCCGGGCTGATGTTGTTTTCTCTGGCCGTCTCCACATAGTGCTTAACCGCCGGTATGTACTTTATGGGAAGCGGAATAATAACAAAAATGAACAGTAAAAAAGCGGACAAAGCCAACACCAACTTCAGCCAGCGCCTGGTTAGATCGTTTCCGTACTGTGTTATTATATGTTCTTGCATTGGTCACTCTGCCCGCGCCCTTGCGGGTGCGGGTCTGCTATTTCAGGTTAAATCTTGGCGGTGATTTCAGGGAACACGACATAGAACATGAGGTAAGCCATGGACAAAGTGAGGCAGAGGTTGAGGCTCTGGCCGCACACATACAGAATAAGCGGCTTACCGCCCTTAAGGTACTTGCCGAGCTCGCGGAAGTTGGTGGACAGGCCTATGGAAGTAAAGGCCAAGGCAAAACACCAGCCACGCACGGGCGAGGCTATGCCCTTTACCAGACCGTTGCCGACAACGGCGTTGGACAGGTCTGTGCCAAGGCTACCGCTGATGAGCGAAGCGATTATGGAAGCAGTGAGGAAGCCCAGCACGAACTTGGGAAAGCGATCCCAAATTTCACGGGATTGCACCTTCTGCCCAGGCACGCAGTCAACCTTGGTGCACCAGTATATGGCAACACCAAAAGCTGTTACGCCTATAAGCACGTTTTGAATCATCTTGATTGTCGCGGCAACGTACATGGCCTTTTCGCCAAGGAAGGCCCCGGCAGCGGCCACTGCGCCGGTGGCGTCAATGGTGCCGCCAATCCATGCTCCGCCGAGCACTTCCGGCATTCCCACAAACTTAATGAAAGCAGGCATCACAATCATCATTATGGCGGTAAAGATCAAAGAAATGCCTATGGCCAAGGTAAGTTCCTCTTTCTTGGCGCGGCAGGCGGCGGCGGTGGCAATGGCGGCCGAGGTGCCGCACACGCTCATGTCGGCGGAAATAACCATGTTAAGGGTTTTGGATTCGATCTTGAGCACCTTCTGCCCGAAAATGAACGTACAGATAAGCACGGTGGGCGTAACCACCCAGGCCACGAAAATGCCCGGTATGCCTATGGCCACGATTTTATCGAACAGCACTTCCGCGCCCAGCAGCACCAGACCGGTTTTGATGAAAAACTCGGTTTGCAGGGCCGGTTTGACAAACTTGGGCGTACCAATCGTATTGGCTATAAGCATGCCCAATACGATGGCGCAAGCCTCAGAGCCAGCGCCTATTCCCTTCAGGTCGGCTTGCGAGCCAAACATGAAGGCAAGGATCGCAACGCCGAACACAAACGCAAAACCTTTGGTGAACTCAAATACGCTGCGGCCCATGAAAAAGGTGCCAATGCCGAAAATGGCCGTGAAAAACAACAGCGCCACCACCAGTGTTGGGAAAATATTTATGCTTTTCACTGCCGCTTTTCCGGCAGCGGAAGATTTGCTCTTATCGGCGCTACGCCAAGCGTCTATGGCTTTTTCAGCCTTGGCGTTAAGCTCGGCATCCTTGTAACCTGCGGCTGCGGCATCGGCTTGGGCGGTTTTGGCCATATTCAGGGCTTCCGCCGCTGCCGCGGCGCTTTTTTCAGCGGCGGGCTTGGCTTTTTCCGAACTTTCTTTTGCTACGGCATCGCTACGATAAAACGCATCCAGCGGGTTGGTTTTCCAACCGCCGGGCTGTGCCAGATATTTAGATATAAACTTGCCGGCATCGTTGCTGCGCGCGGAAAGTTTATCTTTGGCGCTTTGCGCGTTATAGTATTCGATGGTTTTAAAAGGAGATTTGGATGCCTCGGCGGCCAAAGTCGCATTGGATTTCTGAACTGTGGTGCGGAAGGCCTCGGGAATATCCGCCACAAAGCAAAAATATCCGATAATAAGAATAATAAAACCAAGCCAGATAGCCCAGTAGTCTTCCTTTTTCCATAAATCGGAAATCTTGCTGCGGCCATCGTCCGTTACCACGTTTTGATCCTTTACACTTGCCTCATTTGTCATATTGCTCCTCCTGCAACATTATAAAAAACAGACACTTAAACACAAAAACCTACATTCAGCGCACCCATAACCCGCCTATTGGCTGAAAAGGCATTTTATGGCTAGGGGCAACTTCTGTAACACGCGCAAAAATAACACTTCTATTAAGTATAATTTGATTAGCAACAAACATTCCAGATAGCAACATATTATAATTTCACGCTGTTATAAAAAAATAACGTCGCAAAGTGCTAACTGTAGTTAGCACTTTGCGAACTCAAGGTTACAATTGCGCTTATGGAGAATGTGTATTAGATTTTTATAACACGGAGATCCATACGTGACACGTTTTCTACCCTCCACTCTTCAAAGACGCTTCCTGGTCGGGCTGCTTTGTATTGTGCTTGTGACGGCGGGCTTTTTTTTCGCCATGCTCAACAATCACATAAAAGAAATTTATTTATCCGAAGCGCACTCCAAAGCCGACCTTATGGTGGCCCATACCGAGGCAATTCAATACTATGTGCGCAGTGTGCTGCGCCCTGCCGTATCCGGCCGCATAGGCATGGACGAGTTTATTATTGAAGCTATGTCTTCTTCTTACGTTACCAGAAATATTTTGGGCGAACTGAACATGAAGGACAAAGACTTCATTTACCGCCGGGTGGCGCGTAACGCGCGCAATCCAGAATCGGAGGTAAATGCAATGGAAGCGCTTTTCTTCGACAAATTCCTGACCGAGCCCAAGGCCACGCGCATGGAGGATATGCACGCCTTTAACGGCAAAAACTATCTTGTGGTAGCCCGCCCCGTCTATTTTGACGAAAGTTGCATGCGCTGCCACGGCGACCCCATATACGCCCCGGCCGTGCTTTTAGATATGTATGGGAGTGAGCGCGGCTTTTGGCGCAAGCAAGACGAACTGGCCGGACTTGATATAGTATCCGTGCCTCTTGAAACCTCCGCCAGCGGCATTAACAAATCAGTTACCGTATTTTCGGCGTGCTTCGGCGCGGGCATGCTGCTGCTGCTGCTTTCGGTGCAAGGCTTTTTCAACCGGCTGGTGGTGCACAACCTGCGCCGCGTGGGGCATATATTGCACCAGAACTTTTTTCAGGAAGGAAGTAACGAGGTTCTGGCCTCATTACGCAAAGAAGTGAACATAGAAACCATGATTCACTCCATAAACAAGGTGGCCGAGCACCTTAAGGAGGCCCGCGCCAAACTGAGCGATTATGCTAAAAATCTGGAAAAAATGGTCAAGGAGCGTACAAGCGCTCTTGAACAGGCTGTGCATGAAAGAAGCGCGGATGTGCAACTATTCATGCGCTTGTTAAGCGACCTTAATAACACGCAAGAAAAGGCCGCTTTGGTGCAGACATCTTTACGCCTTATTACAGGGCACTTTTCGGCAAGCCGCGCCGCCTATATGTGCGGACTTTCCGGAGCAAGCTATACGGAATGGCCCGTGCCCCAAAACCCGAACTACCCCGGAAAAAAGCAATATACGGGTCAACTTCAGCGGCAGCTACGGCTGGGCGAGCCCGCAATGTATAACGATGTATGGCTTATTCCCGTGCAAACCTCCGGCCAGACCAGAGGCATGCTTGGCCTGTATTGGGGGGCCGCGCAAAGCGCGACGGGCAAGGAGGACGGCATGCCGGAGGCAGACCCGCGCAACATGCCCAAACCGGCGGATTTTCCCCTGGCCCTGGCCCTGGGCAGACAGCTTGGAATAGCCTTGGACAACCTTGACGCCATTGACGCCATACTGCGCCAAAACTCGTTGCTGGATTCAATTGTGGAAGGCGTGAGCGACCCGCTTATTCTGGTTGAGGCCGACATGCGCCCTATTTTAAGCAACAGCTCGGCGCGCCGGTTGGCCCGCACTCTTTTAAAAAACTGCGATCTTGCGCCGCAAGAAGCCGTGTACTATTCCACGGAGGTTGCGGCTTTGCTGCGCCACTTGGGGCTGGACAAGCTCGAGCCGCAGCAGGAACAGCACATAAACCGCGAAATAACACTGCCGGAAGGCAGATCATTCGCTGTAAGCGTGCACCCCATCTCGCCTTCAAGCTCAGGCGATTTACGCTCGGTAGTGCATCTGCATGAAACAACTGAGGAAAAACGCATTCTCTCGCATATGCGCCAGAGCGACAAGCTTGCCGCCGTGGGGCAGTTAGCGGCTGGCCTCGCCCACGAAATAAACAACCCGCTCGGCGTCATACACTGTTACGCGGAGCTGATGGGCAGCACGGACCTTGATGAGCAACGCCACGCGGATCTGGAAGTGATTCTGCGCCATGTGGAGCAGGCTCGCTCGGTACTTAACGATATGCTGGATTTTTCCAGCACGCGCGCATCTTGCCCCGGCCCCTGCGATATTAACGCGCTTTTGACCAGTACCTATGATATATTTAAATCGCAGGGCCGCACTAAATCCTTTGAAATAAATCTTAATCTTGAAGCTGGCATTCCAACCACTTATGTTGATAAACGCATGTTGGAACAAGTAATTATAAACTTGCTGCTCAACGCTAAAGACGCCGTAAAGGCGTGCCGCCCCGCAACCGGCGGAGTGATAACCCTGAGCTCAAAACATGATGCGGCGGCCAACACCGTGATTATTTCCGTTGTTGACAACGGACCAGGCATACCTGAACAATTTTTGCCTCAAATATTTGATCCGTTCTTCACCACCAAAAACCCCGGCGAAGGAACCGGCCTTGGCCTGACCATAGCCTTCGGCATGGTTAACGACATGGGCGGAACCATTGAGGCGCACAGCCCCGCTAACCAGACCGAATACAACAAGGGCACCGTTTTTAATATAACCATACCAGTCGGCCCCTCTGAAGCATGCTTATGAACACACTACAAAACATACTGCTGGTTGACGACGAGGTCGACTTTACCAAAGGCTTGGCCCGTATGGTAGCGCCGGCTTTTCCGGATTTCGGCGTCGCCATGGCGAGCAATGGCGCGGAAGCCTTGGAATTTGCGGCGGGGCACCATGTCGCGGCCATGCTGCTGGATTTGAATATGCCCGGCATGAGCGGGCTTGAAGTAATTACCGAGATGCGCCGCATAAACCCCAATACAGCCATAATAGTGCTTACCGCTTACGGCACGGTTGAAACCGCCGTATCTGCCCTTAAGCAAGGAGCTTGGGATTTTTTGAGCAAACCCGTGCGGCGGGAAGAGCTGTTGCGCTCCCTGACCAAAGCTTGCCAGCACAGCAGACTTTTGGACGAAAACCAGCGGCTGAAACAAATTATGGCCAGTTCCGGCATGGTTAAAACCTTGGCCGGCGACTCCAAAGCCATGTGCGAACTACGCGAACGTATTGCGGCAGTGGCCTCTTCCGCTTACACAGTGCTTATACGCGGCGAATCCGGCACAGGCAAGGAGCTGGTGGCGGAAGCGGTGCACGCCCTTAGCGAGAGGAGCTCAAAACCGTTTGTAAAAGTAAACTGCCCGGCCATACCGGAACAACTGCTCGAAAGCGAGATGTTCGGCTACGTTAAAGGGGCTTTCACAGGGGCCGTTGGCTCGCGCAAAGGCATGTTCGTGCAGGCGGCCGGAGGCACGCTTATGCTGGACGAAGTCGGCGATTTGCCCTTGGGCGTGCAGGCAAAGCTGTTGCGCACCCTGCAAGACGGCGAAGTGCGCGCTGTTGGCTCAAACAAGTCGGAACGCGTGAATGCGCGTATAGTTGCGGCCACCAACCAAGATTTGGAAGTAAAAATACGCCGGGGAGAATTCCGCGAAGATCTGTTTTACCGCCTTAATGTGCTTACCATAAACATCCCCCCGCTAAGGGAGCGTAAAGAAGACATACCCCTGCTGGCCTCTTTGTTCTTCTCGCAGTCTTGCGCCGAGTTGGGCATTGAGGAAAAATATCTTTCGCCCGAAGCTTTGGCCTCTCTTACCCAGCACGACTGGCCGGGCAACGTGCGCGAGCTGCAAAACTTTATACGCCGCCAGGCGGTGTTTGCCGCGCATAAAGGCTCCGGCACGGTAAGCCTTGCCTCCATGCCTGGCGAAGATGCGGCGTATGGCGAACCCCAAAATGCCGCGCAATCTTATAAAGATGCCAAGAACATGCTGGTGGACACTTTTACCAAAAACTACATGCAAAACCTGCTTAAACGCACAGGCGGGAATATTTCAGAAGCCGCGCGTCTGTGCGGAATTGAGCGCGTGTCACTGCAAAAAATCCTGCGCCGCCTTGAAATGGATGTGATGGACTTTAAAAAGTAAATACCCTGCCGGAGCAAAAGAACAGCTCACAAATTTGCGCAATACTGGCGCGCTTTAACCAAGCAGGAAAGTACGAGTGACTTTTGCCCCTCGTGGCTAACCGCCTGATATTGCAAAGGCCGCCCCACAACCGGAGGCGGCCTTTTGTTATAATGCGATTCACACAGTTACATACGCATACGCTGGGCAGCGCTTAAATAGGCTGTGCCTTTCCCTCGCCGGGCATCGGCTTCATTGGGGCAACCGGCCCCTTGTTAAAGGTCTCCGTCCAGTTGGGGAACTGATACTGAATCATAATGTTCTTATCCTTAAAGCGAGGGTCGTTCTTGCTGTAACGCATGGCCTTATGCACGTTGTCGCCGCCGGAGCCATGCCCGCTGCTTACGGCATAAACCTTGTCAAAACGCACAGGGTTGACGAATTCCCAAACAATCTTCTTATCCTTGGTTACTTCCACCACATGTCCGTCGTTGGTGGTGGTAATCATCCAGTTGCCATTGGGCAGCTTTTGCGCCCCGCACTGGAAGGCGGAATAGAAATTGCCGCGCTGGGCCGAAACTGAAGTGGGGCCCCACTCCCAAACGATCTTGCTGGTTTTGGGGTCAAGCTCCACCGCGCGGGTCATGTTGCCCGAAGGCCGGTTGTTGCCGTTGTCCAGAATGGTAATTGTGCCTTCCGGCGTCCAATCCGGAGCATGCGGGCCCCAAAGCTGCTGGTCAGCATCATCACTATAAGCGGAAGGCGCGCGCCCTGCGCCGTAGTTGAACGGGTTGCCCCAGCGGTAGGTAATTTTTCCGGTCTTTTTGTTTATTATGAACACCTCGGCCAGGTTGCGCGAGGTTACGCAAAACTCGTCGGTTTTGGGGTTATAGGCCACGCCGTTAAAATGCGTCCAGTCCGGCCCGGCATAAGTTTTGGAGAACCATGGCGGAATATGCTTGTTAAGGTCTATTTTATCGGCCTGCCCAGCGCCAAGGTGATCCCACACGTGCCATTCCCACACTGTTGCGCCGGTTTTGCGATCAATCTCGCGCAAAAAGTCCGGCCAAATGCCGTGTACTACATAGCCGGTGGGGTCCTTTATGCCTTCAGGGGTGAGGGTACGGTTTTTATCATTAACATCAAGCCCCTTGGCAACAGCTTCGTCATAGGACTTAAATTCCCACCCCAGCAAAACATAGTTGCCGTTGGGCATTACTTCAAAGGTATGGTGAGAGATTTCTTTGTCCGGCACGGCCATTTTATACTCCCATACTTTACGCCCGTACCAGTCATATTCTTCCAAAATACCACAGGTACCGCCAAAGTTGGAGGGTTTTGTGCCTTCCATGCGGCCGTGCCGCACCATGTTGCCGTTGGGCAGCAGCTCGGCATAAAAGCCTATGTGCTCGCTCAGCCATTCGCGTATTACATGACCATCGTTGTCAATAAGAAAAGTCTTTTTGGAGTTGTAGGGAGTAAGCAGCACATAACCTTCAGTTACGCCCTTCTCCTTTTGCAGCACCCCCAAGGGGCCCTTGAAGGCCTCATAGGCAAAAGCCGAGGCAGCCATGGCAAGCATTACCGCAAGCGCGGCAAACAATGAACCTAAAGTTTTTTTCATCATAGTCGTCCTCCAACATTGTTAGGCTTGAACAGTTCAAGCCGAAAAAACATCAGATTTTCATATGTTTTCATATGAATAGCGGAATAGAATTATGGTATCAGTTTTGAGATACCGATCAATATTTATGTTCTATTTTTCACAAAAAAATATTTCAGAGTATGTCAAATTTGGCTTATTTACTATGCAAACACGTTGATTATCACTAAACATGGCAACGGATATCAGATTCATATATAACACCTGAAAATGCATGGCTCTTATATAGTTTATATGCTAACAGCTTATAATAACAAATATAATTCCTAACATCAACATATTGCTCCTTTTTTCACTTTATCAACGCGGCAAAAGCTGCTCTGCTAAAACCTGCAACCGGCAAGGCCTCATTCGGCCATGCACAATTTTGCATCAGACTTGCAAGAGAGCGCCGGAGCCTCAAAAGCCGCCCGGCACGTTTAGGCCGAGAAGTTGCCCGCAATTGACATGGCATAATGGCTGGAGTACCCTATTTATGTGATTTTATACGGCAGGTAGCCGCCCGTCCGGGCTGCAACGCCAAACAATTTTCAAAATAAAATGCCGGCATTTCCGGAACAGCGCAACCAGGAGGACTCAGTTGAATATCATCATTTTTGGCCCCAATGGCAGCGGTAAAGGCACACAAGGCGCTTTGATAAAACAGAAGTACAATATCGCCCACATTGAATCCGGGGCCATTTTTCGCGAGCACATAAAAAACGGCACGGCACTGGGTAAACAGGCCAAAGCCTATATGGATAAAGGCGATCTTGTGCCTGACGACATAACTATACCAATGGTGCTTGAAACGCTTAAGGAAAAAGGCGCGGGCGGCTGGCTGCTGGATGGTTTTCCACGTAACCCGGCGCAGTCGCAAAAACTTTGGGATGCCCTACAAAAAGCCGGTATGAAGCTGGATTATGTTGTGGAAATTCTGTTGCCCAGAAACATGGCAAAAGACAGAATTATGGGCCGCCGCCTTTGCTCCGGCGACCCCAACCACCCGAACAACATCTTTATTGACGCCATAAAGCCAAAAGGCGAAGTGTGCCGGGTTTGTGGCGGCAACCTTAGTGCCAGAGCTGACGACCAAGATGAAAAGGCCATAGATAAGCGCCATAATATTTATTATGACCCCAAAGAAGGGACCCTTGCCGCCGCATATTTCTTTAAAAACCAGGCAACACAAGGGAAAACCAGATACATAGAAATTAATGGCGAAGGTGATATCAACCAGGTTAAAGAAACCCTGCTTAAACAATTATCCTAGGGGCTGTTTCTAAAAAGACGAATTTTGTCCCCAGACAAAAATCGGCGTTTGATGCAGTCTAGGGGGCAAAAGACGCTTTTTAGAAGCAGAACTTTACCTTTGCCCTTACTACGCTTACTGCCGCGCCTGTCCGAAGCAACCAATGCCGTGGCCGAGCGCGCTTTTACGCGCCATTCAGGCAAAACGTGGCGGGCGATAAGAACAGAAAGCGGCTGGCAGGTTCTATTGCGGCCGATAGCGGCACAAATGGAAAAAATTATCCAATTCAGCTTGACAACAAGGCTGGCAGACTGTAACAAACGCTGTTCGCGTCGTTGTATAACCGGATCAGCCGGGTTATGAAAAATATTTTTGATTTCGTTACACTTGGAGGAAACCGTGGCTAACCACAAGTCCGCAATTAAACGTCATAGACAGAGCCTGGACAGGGCCGCCCGCAACCGCGCCATGCGCAGCCGCATAAAAAACGCCGTTAAAAGCGTACGTGCCGCAGTGCTTTCCGGCGATCAGGAATTGGCAGCCAAGACCCTGCAAAATGCTACTTCAGTTATAGACAAGGCCGCCACCAAAGGCACCGTGCACTGGAAAAATGCCGCGCGCAAAATTTCCCGTCTGGCCAAATCTGTAAACACTGTCTCCAAATAAGCAGCACCGCTCACTTTTGTTAAAGCGCAGACTTCCCGACCTGTTTGCCAGGCGGGAAGTCTGCGCTTTATGCCGCCATACGTAAGGCACTGCATAAGCATTTTCATTTTTTGGCGGGAGCCTTTAGCCGGAGGGAGCGCCCGATAAGCAGGCGCAAGCTTTATAAAAAACGGTTCAATTACAGGCAAAGAGCAAAAAGACAATTACAAGGCAGCCTCACAGGCGCTCGCGACCGAACATACCACACGCGAGATCAAGATGCGACGCGGGAAGCTCCGTACAGCCGGCCACCCTACTTGCCGTCCATCTTCAGCAACTTATCCAGCACATTCAGCTCGGCGCTCAAGGCAATGGCGTCGTTACGTAAAAGGCTCCCGTGCTCCTGATGAAAAGCGGCCGCCATGCGCTCAAGCACTTCATCCATTTTACCTAACACCTGCTCAATTTCCTTATGCCCTGCCCCTTCTTTCTCCAGGCGCACATACTCATCAACAATTTTATGCACTGCTGGCAGGTAACGCTCCAAAAAACGCGTGCCCGGCTGCACATCGCGCTCATCGGTGCACATACATTGTAAAATATTGTTTGTGGAAGCGGCTATATTTGCCAGGTGCGGCTGCAAATATTTGGGCATGGATGCGGCCTTGGCATCCAACTGCCCCACGGATTCGTACAAAACGGAAAACTGCCGTTGTTTATCAGTCAGCGCGTTCATATTGTCCGCCTGCGCGTTTCTAAGCGCGTCGGCTCTGGCAAACAGGGCGTTAAGGGCATCAATATCATCCTGCAAACCTGTTTTGCCTTGCAGAACAAGTTGAGTTTCAGAAAGCTGCGGCAATTGCGCCAGTTTTTTACCCATAGCGCCCAGGCGCATTTGCAGTATTACAGCCTGCGAGGTGGCGCCGCGCGGAAAACCTGCTGAGAAAGCCAGGCAGTATGCCTTCATCTTTTCAAGGCCTACGGCCAATTCCTTGGGTAGGGCAGGCAGAACCAGCGCGGCATCGATAACGGGCACAAGCGACATGGCAAGGGTTGGAATAAGCGAGCGGGCGTCAAGACTTTGGGCTATAAAAGCACAACCTAGCCCGCACAGGCAGGTAAGGCCCAAAAGGCCCCAGGGATAAGAAAAATCCTGCAATTTTGTAAAAAAACCGGCCAGAAGCACGGGGGCTACCGCCCAATCCAGCCCCAATTTAAACTTGCGTGTCACGGCCCGTTGCAGCCAGCTTTGCGCGCCTGACAAAAAAACCGCCATATGCAGCGGCACAATGCCGCTAACCATGCATAAAGCCAACTGGCCCAACGAGGTAACAAGGGGAAAAAGAGTGTCGTTACGCCGTAGGTCAAAACCGCGATGAAACAGGCAAATAAGCCCGGCATAGCACAATAGCGGGGCCTCCACGCCCTTTAAGGCGGCAAAACTGACGGTAAGGGCCAAAATATGCACACCCGCGCGCTTGAATGCGGATACAACCCTGTTTTTAAACTGCGCAATGCCGTTGTTGTTTTGCATCAATCCGTACATAATATTACGTTTAGCGCCCTATACTTCCGGCTTTTCATCAGCCACAGGCGCATCCTGCGCCCGTGCGGCTTCAAGCGCGGTCTGGCTTTGCGCGTTAATGGCGGCACGTCCTTTTTGCGAAGAAAGCTCCATAAGGCTCTGGCGCAGCGAGTTTTCCATACTGCCAAGCTCTTCTTCCACCCCGGCGCGTCTGGCGCGGCCTTCTTCCGCAATTCTCAGGGTTTCTTCAATGGTGCCCAGCAATTTGTCATGCACGGCCTTGATAGTTTCAAAATCAACCACGCTGCGCTCGACCTCGCGGGCTGTGCCGATGGTGGAATCTTCCAGCATTTGCGCGTTTTGCATAAGCAAGGCGTTGGTGGCGTCGGAAACGTCCTTTTGCATTTTCAGGGCTTTTTTCTGGCGCACCAGAGACATGGCCAGCACCATCTGGTTTTTCCACAGGGGTATTGTGGTAAGTATGCTGGTTTGTATTTTCTCGGCCAAGGTCTGATCGTTATTCTGGATCATACGTATCTGCGGCACGGTTTGCAGTGCCACGGTACGCGATATTTGCAGGTCGTGCAGGCGTTTCTCAAAGCGGTTAAGGCGCTCGGCAAAATCGCGCACCATTTGCGCGTCCATGCTGTCGCCGCTGGCTTCGGCCTTTTCCTTAAGGCGCGGCAGTTCCGTATTGCGGGCAAGCTCAAGCTTTTGCTTGCCTGCCGCTATATAGAGGCTTAATTCGCTGTAGTGATCTTTATTAAGGCCGTATAGCTGCTCGAGCACTTCAATATCGCGCAAAAGGCCTATCATTGCGCCATCAAGCTTTGCCGTTACCGCATCTACCTGATCCGCCAGACTTTGCAGTTGGCGCATCTGTTTTTCAACAGTGTTGAAAACAGAGCCAATCACGGGCAGACGGCGCAGAATGCCGCCCTTGTCATCGCCCAGTTGGTTAACGTCAATGGCCTGAACGCTGGAAAGCAGAGTGCCAAGTATTTCACCTACCGGGCCGGAGTCTTTGCCTTTTACCTGCTTTAAGAGGCCGTCGGCAAACTGAGCTATGTCGTTCATGGCCTTGGCGCCGTAAGCGACGGTAAGCGACGGATCATAAAAATCTATACGCGCGCTTATCTGCGCGACTTTTTCTGCCTGATTTGCAGGCAGATTATCTTCAATGGCTACAACCGCTTTCTCGCTGTTATCCATAATATTATGCTCCCGATGATATGTACGCCTTAATTACGCCAAATAGCCCTTTACGGCAAGACGCCATCCATAACAAAAAAACCGCCTGACGGCGGTTTTTTTGTTATAATTCAGGTTAGCAGCCATCCCACAAGCATGAGACGGCGGCAAACTAGAAGTTATTTCATAAATGTCTTTTTACCTCGCACAGGCCACGCCTGCTCTGTCCGCGTCAGGCTCACCCTGTGCGAAACTCATGTATGTCTAGATACACTTCGCTCCGCCCAGACAATTTCGCAGGATTGCGAAATTGTACGCCGAAGGCGCCCCGAAGGGGTGAGCCACAGGAAGTGGCGAATCAGCTCGCCTTCCTTGACAGAGAATAAAAATCCTATTTATGAAATGACTTCTAGTTAGTGTAGCTATACGGCAAGTGGTCTATTGTAGAGCACTCTTTACGTATCTGATAGGCTTTGTCGAAAATCTCCTGAGCGGGGAGCTTGCGCTGGGCCATTTTCTTAAACCATTCGTCCTTGAAGGCCGGAGTAGCCAACTTAATCCATTCGGCGCGCTCTTCCGGGCTGGGGTAGTTCATCTTTATGCCTTGCTCCTGCAAAAGTTTAACATCGGCCTGGTCACCGTCCCAAATACTGCGGCCGCCCATGTAAGAAAGCTTTTCACCGCTTTCTTCCATGATAATGTCCTGGTATTCTTTGGGCAAACTGTTCCATAAGGCCTGGTTCATGCCTATCCACCAGCCGGAAACAGCATAGCTGCACACAGTAATACTTTTGAGAGCTTCGGATATTTTAAATGAACGCAACGGAGCTATGGGCAGCACGCAGCCATCGGCCATGTTTCGCGAAAGCGAGAGGTAATAGTCCGTTACAGGAATAATCATTGGGTTGCCGCCCATGTTACGCACCATTTTTGCCTGCTCGCCGGACGAAACAAGCAGCTTCTTGCCCTTTACATCGGCAACTTTGGTAATATTTGCATCTATTACCCAGTCAAACTGCACGGGAGCGGAAGAATGGAAGGCCAAAACTTTTATACCTTCGTATTCTTTGGCCATTTCCGGCATTTCGTTGAACATGCGCCACAAAGCCACGGAAAAAGCCGGAGGGTTGGTGAACTCCGTGGGAATGTCGCCCACGCTGGAGACCAGGAGGCGGCCGGGGTTACGGGCAAAATGGTTGTGGCCTATATCAATTTGGCCTTTTTTTGTAAGCTCGAAGTTTTCACCCTCAGGGCCCAGCGTATTGGGGTTGAAGTAGGTGATGTTAACTTTACCGCCGGTGCGCGCCTTAATACGGGCGGCCCAAGGCAAAAAGGCGTTTTGCACAGTGGGGTGTCTGTCCATATAGCCGCCGGTCATATTCAGGTTGTATACCTTGTCGCTTGCAGCGTTTGCCACGCAGCAAAGGCCCAGGCAAAAGGCAAAAACCAGCAGCATCGCCAAAAGACGTTTGGAATTGACCATAATAAAGTGCTCCAGTTGGTTATTATGCCGCGCATCGCGGCCATTATTGCAACAATTTTGTGCCGTCTCAAACACAGCGGCAAAGTGAAATGTTGAACTTAGATTATATCTTAACCATGTAAAAGTAAAGATAATTAGCAAAACACAACATATAGCGGTATAAATTGCATAATGCCGCAAGCCCTTTTTAAGGACCTGCGGCATATGTATAAAACTGATTATCTGGCAGGTTAATTTTTGTAGCTATAAGGCATTTGGTCTATATTCGCGCATTCCTGCTTTATGCGGTTAGCATCGTCAAAAATGCGCTGCGCCGGAAGTTTGCGCTGTTCCATTTTCTTGAACCACTCGTCCTTAAAGGCGGGTATGGCCTGATCAATCCAGCCTATTCTTTCTTCCGGGGTGGGGTAGTTAAGGCGCACGCCGTCTTTCTTCAGCACTTCAATATCGGCCTGGTCACCGTCCCAAATACTGCGGCCGCCCATATAAGAAAGCTTTTCTCCACTCTCTTCCTCAATAATGGTCTGATATTCCTTGGGGAGGCTGTTCCATACGTCCATGTTCATGGCAATCCACCAGCCGCCTATGCTCACACTGTTAACCGTAATGGTTTTAAGAGCTTCTGATATTTTAAAGGAACGCAACGGCGCAATGGGCAACACGCAGCCGTCGGCCATTTTGCGCGAAAGAGAGAGGTAGTAGTCGGTTACCGGCACTATAAGCGGGTTTCCTCCCATATTACGCACCATTCTGGCAAATTCGCCGCTGTTAACCAGCAGCTTTTTGCCTTTCAGGTCAGCAACCTTGGTTATATCCGCATCAATAACCCAGTTAAACTGCGTGGGAGCGGAGGAATGCACAGCCAAAAGCTTTACGCTCTCATATTCCTTTTTCATTTCCGGAATTTCGTTGTACATGCGCCACATGGCTACTGAGGCGGCGGGTGGGAAGGTGTACTGGCTGGGAATATCCGCCACCGTGGACACAAGGTGCCTGCCGGGGTTGCGCGCAAAGGTGTTGTGCCCTATATCAATCTGCCCTTTACGGGTAAGCTCGAAGTGCTCAATTTCCGGCCCCAAGGTATTGGGGTTAAAATAGGTAATGTTCACCTTGCCGCCGGTACGCTGCCTGATGCGCTCCGCCCAGGGCAAAAAAGCGTTTTGCACGGTGGGGTGTTTATCCATGTACCCGCCGGTCATATTCAGGTTAAACACTTTACCGGCAGCGGCAAGGGCCGTTCCGCCAGAAATGAGAATGCCGAGCATGAGCAGCGAAGCGACAACCAGTTTTTTTAAGTTTTTCATGGCGCATAACTCCAACATTTCAAATTGATATGAGAAAATTGGCACAATGCCAAAAAAATGCCAACGCAATACGCGTGCCCCTTACGGCAAACTGAGCACACATGTCTAGTTAGCGTTAAATTATATGCGAAACCAGCATAAGTAAAGGCAAGTTTAAACAAAAGGCAGTCTGCAACAACAAGCGAGGCATATAAGTAATGTTTTTGTAACTTGAGCAACACATTGAGGCTGAGAAACCAGTATAACGGCTGCCGTAAGAAGGCAGCGGAGCGCTAAACGCGTCAGCATTCCCCTTTATTGTTGAATAATATCATGCTTTTGCCCGCGAGAGACGGCAAAAAAACGGTTAATAGTCCTTTTTCCACCCTATGCCCACATCGCTGGACTTAACCGAACTACTGCCCTGCAAGGTAAGGTTTGGCCGCAATTCCACCTCCACCCGCACTCTGGTGCTGTCTTCAACCGCGCCCTGCTCCACACCTATGTAGATGGCGTCGTTAATGTATTTTCCGGCTTCCAGCGTGGGTGACGAGGTATCATCGGCATTGGAGGCGCTGCCCACGCCAAAGGCATCCGCCCCCGGACTGCCGGATACGCGGCGGTTTTGCATGCCGTCGGCCGTTGAGCCAACGCGCAGCGTATCCACCCCCAAAAAACGGCGCATGCCCGTAAGTAAATCGAAACTGCCCGCCCCTGAGCCAAAGTTGACCAGTTCACGCAGCCCGTTGGCAACCTGCAAAGCCTCAACCCCGCTTAACTGCCTTACATCCTTACCAAACAGCACTTGCGACAAGATTTGATCCTGCGGCATTGGAGGCACGCTGGAAAGAACGAGCTTGGGCTTTAGCGCGCTGCCCGACGCATTTATATAAGCAATGAGATCGGTACTGGAATAAGTAAGCTGTAAAGCGATATTGGAATCGAAATTCTGACCGCCCCAAAAGCTCACCTCACCGCGCCCGAGGGCAAAGGGGCGGGAAAGCAGGTTGAGATACCCACGCACCGGGCTTACCTTGCCTTCAAAAGAAGGCGAGCCCAGCGGGCCGCGCACCGCCAGTTTGCCCTGCCACTCGCTATCAAGCCCCATGCCGCGTATAAACAGGCGGTTGGGCATATCAACCTTTATGTCCAATTGCGGCCCGCCCCGCGCCCTGGCGCGCGGTTCGGCCTGCTCCCTGTTTTCCACCGGCAGTGTGGACACGCTGCCGCCAAGGGTAGAGAGTATGTTTACATCTCCCCGCTCAACAGTCAGGTCAATTTTTACCTCAGGCTCCGCAAGCGGCCCTTTGGCGTCGATCAGGCCGGAGACCCGCGCGTAAATGTCGTCACGCCGCAAAGGCGCAAAATGATTTATCTGCCCTCTGGCGCTTACCTGAGGTTTATAAAACGCCTCCATCCAGCCCCTGCCCCCGGCCTGACCAAGCCCCGTATACAAAACCGCGGCATCGGCAAGGCGGGCCTCCAGCGCGGCGTGGCCCTGCGCGCCATCTTTGGCGGAGAGTAAAAAGAGCGCTCCATCGTCTGTTGTTTTAAGCTCGGCATCAATGTCCGTAACCAATAATCCGGCAACTTTGTCTTCATAACGCCCACCGGCAAGGTAAGCCTCGCCGGAGTATTTCAACCCGGCCAGGTTGCCGCCAACTTCAAAACCGCAACGCGCCAGGCCCCGCAACTCACGATCCGGAATGGGCAAAAGGTACCAGATGTTGCGCACGTTACCATTCCAGAGCATTCTCAGCCCAAGCGGGGCTGTGTAATGCAAGCCCGGCACCCCGCTGTCGCCCAGAGCAAAAGGGAAATCGAAGCTGAGACTTAAATCAGACTTGCCTGTATTTGCGCCATTTTGCGGCGAAAGCCCCCCTGCGCCATGCAAACGTATAACCCCATGCTGTACGCCTGTTTTATGGATTTCCGGAAAAGACGCGCTGGGGGTTTCTTCCAGCCTGCCTTGCAGCGTAAGCAACATGGGCGCGGAGCCGTAACGCTCGTCAAACTGGCCGTGCAGCGGTTGCAACAGCGCCTTTAAACTGGCGTCGCCGCCAACTTGCCCCTGGTTTGTATACAACCTGGCTTCGGCATTTATGTTGCCTTCCGGCAGTGGAAAATCGGTAAAAATGCGGGCAGTTTCCAGCGGCACATCGCGCAAACTCAGGGTCATATGGGTTTTACCCGCGCCGAAATCCGCCTCGCAATCGGCCTGCCCACCAGTGAGCATGCCGAGACTGAGTTTTTTTACGCTTATGGCATCGCCCCAATAAATGTAGGCCGGACCACGCGAAAATAACCCGGCCGAGCGCGAGGGCGCGTGCAGCACCATGCGGTGCAGCACCATTTCGAGCGGCTCAAGGTTAAAACCGGACTGCAATACCAATAGCTCGTTGGGCTGAATATGGCTTTCCGGCGGGGGCAGTTCTTTTCCGGCATCCAAAAGCTGTATGCGCACGCGCCCCCCCGTGGAAATTTTGCGTAAAGAAGCGAAGTCCGGCATGGCCTCTTCCACTTTTTGCGCGTATTCCATGGCCTTGCCATCGCTGCGCATGGCAAGGTTTATACGGCCGGACTTGCCTGACAGGTCAAGATATACGGCAAAGGACTTCCACTCCACCGGCCCCAGCATGCCCTCATCCGTTTTGATATAAGCGTTTAAAACCGGTACTCCGTATAGATCGGTAAGATCAATGCGGCCCTGAATATTACCTGCGTACCCGCTGTAGGGGGCAGCCTCCCCGGCCGGAGCGCCGGCTGTGTCCACCCGCGCGTGTTCCGGCTCATCCGTTGTGGTGGGTATACCTTTGGGCGCGGCCCTTTCGGGCATTTTTGCCCTTACTTCCGGCAAAGCCAACGTAAGCACGGCATTTTGGCTGAAGCGCTCCGTGGCTTTCCCCTTGGCGGATTCTATGCTAAGGCTGACGTCGCCCTCAGCAGCCTTGGTAATAACAACGGGAAGATTCAGCCGCCGCAACAGGGCGTTGACGTTGCGCCAATCCATAACATGCAAAAGAAGCTCGCCGTCAAACGCGGGCAAGGACGATGCGCCGGAAAAAGCCTCAGGGGCCGAGGTTGGCGCGGCCTGCGGCCCAGCCTCCACAAAACTGGCACGCGCGTACCCCGTAAGCTCTCCTCCGGCGGCATCGGCCTGCAATTTTTCAAGGCCTATTACCAGAGGCTGGCCCGGCGGCTGGTTTAAAAACCAGCCGCTATGCGCGGTGACTTCGCCACTTTTTGGCATGGCCCCCTTAGCCTCTGCCGTGCCGCGCAAGTCCAGCCCGTTGCCCAAGGCAAGGCGGGCTTGCGCCTTGGCCGCCAGCGAGGTTATTTGCTCCAACGGCGTGTCCAACGGCATTCCAGCGGCATTGTTACCCTGCGCGGTAAAGTCGAAAAAACTCCCCACATCTTTAATCAGACCGAACATTGTAGCCCGGCCTTCAACCGGCCCGCCGGTTCCGCTCCCTTCAGGCAAAAACGCTCCAAAATCAGGCATGCTCCCTTCAACGGAGGCATACATGGCCAAATGCTCCTTTTGCTCGGCCAAAGCATGCCCAGCATCAGGATGCGGCGGCAATACGCCCGGCAAGGCAAGCTCATACCACCCTGAAGCCTTGGCGGTAGAAGGAGCGGCAGTATCGCCCTGTGGGCTTTTGCCGGTACTGGCCCGCTTTATGTCGGCCCGATACGGAGAAAACAACGGGCCGGAAAAATCACCTTGCACGGCTGCGTATTCGCCCAGCGCCTCATGCAACACCCCGGCTGGCCAGCGGATTCCATCCGCCAGAACGTCAATGGATGCAGCCAGCCGCATGGAGGAAAAATCAACGGATTGCGCCCCAGGCGCATTTGGGCGCAAGGACGCGTCAAGCCTGCCCTTGATATTGGCTGTGGGTATGGCCTGCGTATCGGCCAAGGTGGATACTACCTGGTACCATGGGCCGTCTCTTTGAATATTCAGGTCCGCCTCAAGCCGCGCGGCAAAATTGCGCAGGTTCCAACTGCCCTGACCGTCCAGCAGCAAGCCCATGCCCTCAACCCTCAGCACCTTGAAACTCGCCAGCATTTCTTGCGCCATACCTTGCAGAGTGAAGTCCGACTTTACTCCTGTGGCACTGAAATATGGGTGGCTGCTATCGGCCTGTAAATTGCCACGCACATTAAACACCAGCGCGCCGGAGTCGAATTGCGACGTACCTTGCAGCGCAAGGCTGGTGCGGCCCCATAGCGGCTGATTATGCCCCTCAACCTGGGTGCTGAGGCCAAGCCGCTCATAAATGCTCCCGTCATTTACCTCCAGCCTCAAACCGCCTTGGGCTTTGAAGCTGCCGGACAAAGCCAGCCGCAAATCCTCAAGCCGTAATGTGCAAAGAGCATTGATTCGCCCATGACGATCCGGTTGATCTGTTTGATCCGCTTTATCCAGCGCGCCGTCACGCGTAAGGCTGACCTCGCCATTGGCATGCAGCACGCTACGTATAAGCACGCCCTGCTCAATAGAGGCGGACAGGCGCGCATCTACCGCCAGGCCGTCCAATAACGCGAAAGCTCCAGCCTGTTCCAAGGCCTGCGTATCCGTTGCGGTGGGGCGCACCGTGCCTTGCACCACGCGCATCTCATCAAGCACTACTTGCACAGGCAGGCTGAAATCAGGCGCTGCCGCATCAGTATCTTGATCCGGCATAGCGGCCGAATTTTGCTGTTGTGGAAGCTCCGGCGACCTTAACAGCCTGGGGCGTGTTACAATTACGCTGTCTATATTCAAATAGCCGCGAAGCAGCGCAAACGGGCTTATTTCAACATCAAGCGCCGCTGTCTCCAGCCATGGGCCTTGCGCGTCGGCCACGCGCAGCCCTTTTACATGCAAGGCAAAGGGCAGAGGCCCGGCTATATCGTCCACAGCAATGTATACGCCCTTCTCCTGCAACTTGTCCGAGGCCAAGCCATACAGCATGTGCGCGGCGTGGGGCGTGCGCAGCCAAAGCAGCAGGGCGACCAGGGCAAGCAGGCACAACAGCAGCAGGCCGCCCGACACAAGCCCGGCAATGCGCGCTATCTTTTTTGCCCTTGTCCTGCCCATTAAAAACTCTGCCCTATGCTAAGGTACAATTGCACCGGAGAATCGTCATCCCTCGGGTTAAGCGGGGTTGCTATGTCAAACCGTATGGGGCCAAGCACGGTATAGTAACGCAGCCCGGCCCCGCCGCCCCATTGCAGGCTTTGGCCCATATCCGGATAATCGCGGTTATAAACCATGCCGCCATCCACAAAAAACACTATTCCCCACTCATCATTGAATTTTATGCGGCTTTCAACGCTCAGTTCCACCAGCGATTCGCCGCCTATGGGGTCGCCGTCATCATCAAGCGGCCCTATGGAGCGGTAATCATAGCCGCGCACCGAGCCGCCCCCGCCGCTGTAAAAGCGTATATATGGCGGCACGTCTGGCGCATCGGCCATAAGCAGGGTGCCGTAACTGCCCCTGAAAGCCATGACCAGGCGGTCTTTTTGCATAACCTGCCAGAAAAAATGCGCGTCAAGGCGCGTGCGTATGGCGGTGAAATAATCGTCGTAATAACCCGTATACGGCCCCGGCGATAAAGTTATGCGCATGCCCTTGCTGGCGTCCAGCGGCCTGTTAGTATCGTTAAAGGTAAGCGACAGAGGCAGCCCCAGCATCACATAGCCGCGCTCCGGCTGTTCAGATTCCTGCAACTTTCCGCCTTCGGCCCTTACCCTGGCCGTGCCGGTCCAATGCTTGCCAAGGCGGCGCTCAACGCCGATGGCGCCGGAACTTGTGAGAATTTTATAGGAGTCGTTGTCTTCGTGCAAAAAACCGGCGCTTATCAGCAGGTCTTGATCCGCGCGCAAAAATGCGGGCAGGCGGTAATTGGCCGCGGCCTCCTGCAAGCTCTGCCAGATGGGCACCTCAAAGCGCAGCTTGTCGCCCCTGCCGCTCAAATTGCGGTGCTCCCAGTACCCCAAAACACCAAAACCCAAGTCGGTATCGTAGCGCATGGCGCCACCCACGGTACGCGCGGGCGCGGGCGTAAGGCGCGCCATTATATTGCGCTGGCCCAAGGCATTAAGCTTTTCCGATGCATATACCTCCACACCGGCAAACAGGCCTGTTTGCCGCAAAAGCTCGCGGTATTCGTCTATTTTGGCCTGATTCCAAATGCGGCCCTGCTCCCAAGTTTGCATGGAGAGCAGGTAATGCGCGGTTACAATGGATTCTCCATCAATTTCCAGTTCCCCCATAATGGCCGGGGGGCCGCTCTCCAGCTCCACTTCCGCCTCCAACGCGCGGCTGCCTTTATCAATGAAATATCTGGAATCTTTTACCTTGGCGAAGGGAAAGCCTTTATTCTGAAAAGCCGCGCTTACCTTGCCCACTGCCGCCAGCACCGCATCGGCCTCGGCAGGCGCGCCGGCAGGCAGGCCTACATCGGCCAGGGTGGACGGCAAGTGATTTTTTGAGGCTGCGTCATGTTGCGCCAGCGCGGCGTCAGGGTCCGCGTCTTGCAGCGTTATGGGGCTATGGCCCACAACATAGCGTGGCCCAAGCGTAAAATCGATTTCAACAATATAAAGCTGAGCGCCGGAAACAGAGGCTGTCCACTCCTCCAGCCCTGCCACAGCGGTGTGCAGCAACGTATCTTTATTATCATCCTTGCCCGTTGAGGCTTGTATAATCTGGCCAGATGCGCTTCCTTCATAAAAACCGAAAGAATGCAGCACATCTTGCGCCGTTTTCAAATCCGAGCGCATGCGTTGCTTTAGCCCGGCTTCGTCACCCGGCGGGTTGTGGGAGAGTTTTTCCAGCAAACTGGCCTGCATGAAAGTTCTGGACATGCGCCCCGGCACCGACTGATCCAAAAAGCCGCTCACGTTTTGCGGCACTATAACCGCAATGGTATCCGAAGCCTTTTCCATAACCTTGCCCACGGCTTCGTCCACAGGCTTTATGGAAGTTGAAAACAATGGCTTGCTTTGCCGCTTTTCATCGGTAAAATTCAAAACCACACGATACTTGAGCCCCTGCCCGTCCTTTTCGTCAGCCGCCTGTTTTTGCAAGATCTCGGCCTCTTGCGCCAAATCCGGTGGAATTTCCGGCGCTGGTATCGGGCCGCCGGGGTGAGTTACCTCCACGGTATTTTCCTCAAAATCTTTAACCTGCAAAAAATCGAACAGGCCCGGCGCATTATTGCCGCCGCAGCCCGCTACGAGCAGGCAAAACAAAATTGGTGCGAGGTTCCTGAACATTCCTGTAATTTAGCTTAATATACCATGCTTTCCAATCAATTATTAGGGCGTGCCTAAAAAAAATCCCCACGGTTGTCAGGCCGCAGGGTTTTGAAACCGTAAGTATAACTACTTGGTCTATTTTGTATAATCTTCCACCACCACACCCGGCGGCACGTTAAATTTGAACAGGCTGTTGTCCAACTTTATGTCCAGCTCCTGATTAACAAAAGAGATGTCGTTCAAATTGCTGTAAAAATCAGTAAAAAGCAGGCGCAGGATAATGCCGCTTTCCATATCCACCCAAATGGTGGCTTCCACCAGACTTGGCGATGGAGAATACGGCAAAAGTTGCAGCGACTTCACGCCCTCGATTTCGTCTTTGGGCACTATTTTGAACTTGTCAGCCAAGGGCGCGCGGCCGGTGAGCACGCTTAAAAATTCGCTCTGGTCGTCAATATTCTCAACTTTGAACTTGAGAGCCAACTCCTCCTCGGGAAAAAACTGCCAGAGGAATTTTTCTTCCACAACCAATAGCTCCGGGTAGGGCTGGTTGCTTACCCAACGGGCCAGAAAAGGTTTTTTGAAATACAAATCGCCGGTACGATGCTCTTCAATGCCGCTTTCTTTATGCGTGATGGTTTGCTCAAACGCGGCGTGCATGGTTTTTATATTCTGGTAACGCTTGTGCACCAAATCCGACCAGCCCTTGGCATCGGACGGGCGGTTCAGGGGCTGCGCCATAACGGCTGCCGGCAGCAGCGCGAGCATTATGCCTACGGCCAGCATCCGCGAAAAAAGGCCTGGCCTGACTATAACTGAACGGAGCATAAAAGTGCTTTCTCCTGTATATGCTTTTGACAATTCACTACTTGCATCTTTATTTCAATGGCAAGAATTAAGCAACTATTAAAGATTGGCCACCATGTCGGCCCAGGCTTACGGCAAAGCCTCACCTACCTGACAATACGCGGTTTGCTGCCGTCGGCCGGGCCTATAATGCCGTCCTGCTCCATTTGCTCTATGATACGCGCCGCGCCGTTAAAGCCTATGCGAAAACGCCGCTGGATGAGGGAGATGGAAGCTTTGCCCTGTTGCCGCACAAATTCCACGGCCTCATTATAGCGCTGGTCTTCGCCGCTAAACTCCATTGCGGCGGAGGCCTCGGCCGTTTCCGAGCCATATTCGGCAAAATCTACCTGATAGTTGGGCTTTTGCTGGGCGCGCCAGTAGTCGGCCACGGCGGCGACATCCTCATCACTTACAAATGCCCCGTGCAGGCGCTGAAAACGCCCCCCGGCCGGTTTGTACAGCATATCGCCCCGCCCAAGCAGGTGCTCCGCCCCAACGGTATCGAGAATAGTGCGCGAATCGTGCTTGGAAGTAACCTGAAAAGAGATACGGCAAGGGAAGTTAGCTTTGATAAGGCCTGTAACCACGTCCACACTGGGCCGCTGCGTGGCGATGATAAGGTGTATGCCCGCAGCGCGGGCCAACTGCGCAAGGCGCACTATGCTGGTTTCCACATCTTTTCCGGCAGTGAGCATAAGGTCGGCCAACTCGTCTATAATAAGCACCAGGTAAGGCATGTGCGCCAAATCGGCCAGATTCTGCGGGCGCTTATCACCCATTTCCTTAAGCTTTTCGTTGTACGAGGCAACGTTACGCACGCCCAACCGCGCTATGGCGTCATAACGGCGCTCCATTTCGGCCACAGCCCAATCCAGCGCATTTTTCGCCAGAGCCATATCGGTGACTATGGGGTGCACCAAGTGCGGCAAATCGGCATACACAGCCATTTCAATGCGCTTTGGGTCCACCAGCAAAAAGTTAACCTCCTCGGGGCGGGCCTTATACAAAAAGGACATGAGCACGGAGTTGAGAAACACGCTTTTACCAGTGCCCGTGGCGCCTGCCACCAGCATATGCGGCATTTTTGCCAAGTCGGCGGTAGTGGGCACCCCGCTTATATCCTTACCCAGAGCGAGTGTAAGAAGCGACTCCGCCTGCTGGAAGCTTGGCGAAGCCACAAGCTCGCGCAACCCCACAAGCTCGCGCCTGGCGTTTGGTATTTCTATGCCTACTGTATCCGTGCCGGGTATGGGGGCCTGTATGCGCACGGCCGTGGCTTTAAGACCCATGGCAATATCATCGCTAAGCCCGGCGATGCGCGCGCTTTTAACGCCAGGCGCCGGACGAACTTCAAAAGATGTGACCACCGGGCCGGGCGTTATGCGCACAAGCTCCGCCTGAATGGAAAAATCGTGCAGGCAGCTCATTAAAGACTGGCCTTTATCCTCCAACTCTTTGCGTGAAACGGCCTGCGAGCCATCCTCCACCGGATGCAGCAAATCAAGAGGGGGCAATTTGGCCTTCATACGCGCCGGTTTAGGCGGCTGTTGCGCTGCGGCCTGGTACTGCTCGTCTATAATAACTTTTGGCGTAAACGCCGGTTCGGCCGGTGTTACGGCCTTTGGTTCGAGGGAGCTTTCCGCCCCGTGTTTTTGTTGTAAAACGGAGCCAGTTGCCGGCGAGGGCGCTGCCGTTATGCGGCGCTCCGGCTGCGGCTGCGGTTTTTGGGGCGCGTTAAGCGTGTCGGCCTCCAGCGCCTCAAGCCAGGGCGGCGTGTCATCCTGATACTCAGGGGAGCGCTTTGCGGCCATACGCGCGCTTTTTTGCGCCGGCGCTTCTTCCGGCGGCAATGCCGCGCCAGACGTTTTTTTTCCGGTACCAAACAGTTTTGCCATAACGCCTTTTCCGCCCTCTGGCAGAGGCTCGGAACTGGCGCTGATGCTTATTAAAGGCGCGCGCTCCGAACTGCCGCTGGTATCCGCCTTGGCCTGCGGCCTGCCGCCAGAGGGCAAAGCTGCGCCCCGCGCGGCGGCTACGCCTTGTTGCGCGGCCTGGCCGCCATAAATTGCGGCATTGGCGGTTGCGGCTCTATAGGGCTCAACAATCACAGGCCCGCTGTTTTGCGGGGTATTTTGCGTATGGGGCATGGCAAAAGGCACAGTGGAACCTGACGAATCCGCCGCTCCTGCGTCTGAGCCAGCGGCAGCGGGAACATTAGCGGAAGCTTTGCCGTTTTCCGCGTCCAGCCGCCCTGCCTCAGCCAGAGCCGCGCGTACGTGCGCCACAAGACGCATGGCCAGTTGCGGCCAGGTAAAGCCTCCGATGCTTTGTATGGCGAGCAGAAACAGAAAAAACCAGATCACGCCGGAGCCGATATGACTGAAATATTTTACGGAAAAACCATAAAGAGAGTGGCCGATAAGTCCGCCTCCACGCACAGGGCCAAGGCCTATGCCCCAAGCCTGCCCGGCCGCGGCCAGACACAGCCCCAGCAGAATAAAAGCCGCCCAGCGCCACCAGGGCCAGACGCGGCCCTTGCGGAAAAGACGCGCGCTTAAAGTAGCCATGAAAAAGAAGGGAACATAGGCCGCAAAACCTAAAAAATCGACCATAAAGCTGGAAAGGTACGCGCCGACCATTCCGGCCCAGTTATATATTTTAGCGCTGCCGCGCACCACGTGGTTAAGGCCTGGGTCGCGCAAGTCAAAGCTGGCAAGGCTTATTAGCAGCAGCACGGTGGCGCAAAGGCAGAGCAGGCCGAAAAAATCAAAGGCAAATTTACCGCCTTCGCCTTGCCCGCCCGCGTCATTATTACCGGAAGCGCCTTTTGCATCATGCCGCGCCGGAGCCGTGTTCACCGCTTTTTTACTGTTTTGCATCATAATTATCCGGAGAGATAAGCTAAAAACGCCCATCGGGCAAGTTACAGGCACGCGCGTCAATATGCCGACTGCGCACTTTATGCGGAGCCTGCTGACAATACGGGGATTTTAGGATTGTGCCAAGCAAGAAAGCTTTTTATGCAGGGAGCATACTCCAATGGTATGACAGTGGAATAAAAAGCCTTATAATGCAGGCACAAGCTAAAAACGCAACCCCAACAGCAGCTATGCAAACCCCATGCCAGGCCATGCTCGCGTTAACACGCCCTACCCCTGTTTTACCCTGAGCACGCGTTTGTCGCCAACACGCACCGTAAGCTTGCTTTTGTCAAAATACTCCAGCAAGGCGATAAGGTACTTGCGCGAAAGGCCGGTTATTTCTTTAAGCTCCGGCACGCCAAGGTTATCGTGGCTGGCAAACCATGCCACGGCCTTTTGCTGAATCTCGTTATACGCCGTGCCGGAATAGTAAATATCTTCGTTAAGTTTTACCAGTTCGCCGTTATCCTGCATAAGGCGCAGCACGGGCGCGGCATCTTTTATATTGGCGGCGGCGGCTTCCAGCGCTTCTTTTATATTGGGCGGGGCCATGCCGGCGCCCGCATACACTTTAAGCAGGGTATCCCGCAGCCCGGCCGAGCCTCCGGCCATGGAAACTTTGTGCTCCGGCAGGCGCAGCACTTCACCGTCTGCAATTATTTTGCCCAGCTTGAGGTTACGCTCCAGCACAAAATGCGCCAGCTTGGGGCTGAGGAGCCTGCCCCAGCCTGAAAGCGCGGCGGAACGGCTAAGGCCCGGCTTCATAGGCTCGCGCTTATGAAAATCCGCAAAATAGGCCAAACATGAATCAAAAAGTTTTTCCGCCGGCGCTCCGGCAAGGTAGCGCCGCTCGTCCCTATCTGTAACAAAGGCAAGCTGTTTGCTGCCCAGAAGCTGTAAAGACTTTTCCAAGGCGGAGCTTTCCAGATTGGTAAGCACGCACAGCTCGCTAAAGCTGGCCCCGTTCTGTCCGCTTAACTCCAAGTGCAGCATAATGCTCTCTTCCGGCACAAGGCTTGCGGATGACTGCTTTAAAGCCAGCTCAGACAAAATTTCCAGCTTGCGCCCGTAGGCCGGGTCTTTTTTACGCAAATCCAGTGGCAAAGGGCGGATCACGGCGCCGCCAGCCACGGTACGCAGTGGCGAAAAAGCCCGCACCACGCAACGGTCCGCAAACACGCCCACCATTGGCTCATCAAAATTTACCCGGCACAGGGCGGTTTCGCCGGGGTTAAGCTTGTCTCTGTCCAAAAAATTCAGCCTGGCCTGCACTTCCCTTGCCCCATGGTGAAAATGCACCTCGGTACGGTGCTTAAGGGCGTTGGGGGAAGAAGCCAGACATTTAAGGCTTACCATCCAGCTTTCGGCCCTGAAAAGTGCCCCCGGCCTGGTCAGAACATCGCCCTTGGCAATCTGCTCCACTTCCAGCCCCGGCAGATTTACAGCGGTGCGGAATCCGGCCGGAGCCATATCCACCGCGCTGCCGTGGCTTTGCAGCCCGCGCACCTTGCTGGAAAGGCCGGAAGGCTCCAGCACCAAGTCCTCCCCCAGTCTGAAGCTGCCGGAAATAAGCGTGCCAGTGACCACGGTGCCGTGCCCGCGCATGGTGAAAATTCTATCCACCGGCAGGCGCGGCAAATCTCCGCGCCTTTTGGGGTTGAAATTCACCGCCATATCGTAAAGAACCGCCTTTAGCGCCTCCATACCATCTCCAGTATGTGAAGAAACCGGAAAAACCGGAGCGCCTTCCAAAAAACTGCCCTGCAGAAAAGTTTTCACATCCTCAGTAACCAGGCCAAGCCATTCGGCATCCACCATATCTGTTTTGGTCAGGGCAACCAGACCTTTTTGAATACCCAGCAAGGAACATATTTCAAGATGCTCGCGGGTTTGCGGCATAACGCCCTCGTCCGCCGCCACCACCAGCATGACAAAATCTATGCCCGCCGCGCCGGAAACCATGTTTTTTACAAAACGCTCATGCCCCGGCACGTCCACGATCGAGAGCTTTCCGCCGCCCATCTTCTCCGGCAGCGGCAAATAGGCAAAGCCAAGCTCTATGGTTATGCCACGGCGCTTCTCTTCTTCCAGCCGGTCGCAGTCGGTGCCGGTAAGGGCGCGCACCAGCGAGGTTTTGCCATGGTCTATGTGTCCGGCGGTTCCCATTACAACAGGCATGATAACTCCATTTTATAGCTGAAAAACATTTTACGGCGTGCTACTGTTAATTACCTGGCAGGCAATGCCGGAGCAACCTTAAGCTTAATACGGTTTGATCTCAAGCCGCCGTTGGAGAAAACGTATGGATAAAATATTTCTGGAATCCACCGAACGTGAGGAACTTATTGATATAACGCACCTGGTTCAGGAAAAAGTCGATCAAAACGGCTGGGATTCAGGGGCGCTGGTGCTGTTTTGCCCGCATACCACCGCCGCTCTTACCGTTAACGAAAACGCCGACCCCGCCGTGGTGGACGATATGACGTCTTACTTGCGCAAAATGATTCCGGCCAAAGCTGGCTTTGCGCATGTTGAAGGCAACAGCGACGCCCACATAAAAACCACTCTGATAGGGCCAAGCCTTACGCTTATTGTGGAAGAATACGTCGTTCAACTTGGCACGTGGCAGGGAATATACTTTTTTGAAGGCGACGGGCCAAGACGGCGGCAGGTGTGGGTGCAATTCTTGCAAGCATAGCACTGGCGCAGGGGGTTGCCCTGCGCCAGTGCTTAAAATGGTAAATTGCATAACCGGCTATTTTACAACAACAAGCCGCGCATAAAAAAACAAGCGCCGCTCGCGCGCAATGCGGGGTATGAGCGCGGCAGGCCAAGGTATAAGGCAGGCCGTGCCGCAAGAGCCGTGTTACTCCACAACAGTGGCCTTGTTGATCACCACCGGAATTTTGGGCACGTTTTCATGAAAGCCCTTGGTCTGGGTGGGCACGGCTTTAATTTTATCAACAACGTCCTGCCCCTGCACAACCTTGCCGAACACGCAGTAGCCCCATCCGTTAAGATTACGGCCGGTATGGTTTAAAAAGTCGTTGTTCTTCACGTTTATAAAAAACTGGCCGGTGGCCGAGTGAGGGTCCTGCGTGCGGGCCATGGCCACGGTGTATTTGTCGTTTTTCAGGCCGTTATCGGCTTCGTTTTCCACCGGCGACTGGGTGGGCTTTTGCTGCATGGCAACGGTAAAGCCGCCGCCCTGAATCATAAAGTTGTCTATTACGCGGTGAAAAATAGTGCCGTCGTAAAAACCTTCTTCCACATATTCCAGAAAGTTCTCGCAGGTTTTGGGGGCCTTTTCCTCGTTAAGCTCTATAACGATATCCCCAAGGCTTGTTTCAAGCTTGATCAAAGTGTGCTCCTTAGCCCAAAGCGCGGGCGAAAATGCAAAGGTTGACATTAAAATACACAGCGCGGCAAACGCGCAAGACCTTTTTAACATGGCCTCTCCTTTGGAGTTTTGTTATACGACCGCAAGTTATCAAAAACCGGGCGGACACGCAAACATCATTGCGCTACACAGGGCAATAAGTTAAAAAGCTTTGAAAAACTTAAAGGCATCCGCATAATGAGGCTCTTTTAACATGACCGCACAAGAAGTTCGCACCCGCGTAACTCAAGTAATACTGGCCCGGCTGGATACCGATAACACCCGCAGGGCCGAGGCCTTGGGTGATTTTATGGCCCTGAGCCTGCCGGGGCTTGAAGATAAGGAAGCCGAAGCCCTTTCCCGCCTTGTTCCGCAATTGCCGCGCGAATTGTATATTAAATGGATAAACCTGTTCAGCGACAGGCTGTTGGAAACCATACCGCAAAACCAGTTGGACGAATTATGCAACGGCGCGCCAGATAACGATGCCGCCCTTGGCCTGGTATACCTCATGTTTATGGAATCGGCCCGCATGGAGGAGCAAGTCGCGCGAGATCTGGCCGAACTGGGCCTGGCGGCTTCAAACACTGATGCCGAGGCCGATGCGTTGGCCCTGTACCTGAAGGCAAAACTGCAACAGAAAAAAGGGCCGGGCCATGCAAACATGTAATCTGCTTCTTCACGCCGATGTGATAGTGACGCAAAACCAAGAGCGCGAAGTAATATATGATGGGGCCATTGCTGTAAGCGACGGCAAGATAGCGGCCATAGGCGGAAAGGCGGAAGTTGGGGCAGCCTGGCAAGGGGCTGAACAACTCGCGTTGGGCGCTGCCTTGGTCATGCCTGGCCTTATCAACACGCATACCCATATGCCCATGTCTCTGCTGCGCGGCATAGCCGATGACATACCTCTTATGGAATGGCTGACCAACGAGATTTTTCCGCGTGAAGCCCGCTTCAGCCCTCATATGCTGGAGGTGGGCACTCTGCTCTCCTGCGCCGAAATGCTGCGCACCGGCACCACAACAGTTTGCGACATGTACCTGAACGAGCCGCACATATACCGCAGCATTGACAAGGCCGGCATGCGCGCCGTGGCGGGCGAGGGCATTTTCGCCTTTCCATCCATAGGTTACGCTGACCCGGCCAAGGCCCTGGACGCGGCAAGGGAACAAGCCGCAGAGCTTAAAGGCAACGCCCGCATACGCTATGCTATATCGCCGCACTCCGTATACACCACCAATCTGGACCTGCTGGAAAAATGCGCGTCTCTGGCGCGGGAGCTTGACCTGCCCCTGCATGTGCACTTGGCGGAAACCGCTTCGGAAACGGCGCAAAGCATGAAACTATACGGATGCCGACCCGTGGAGGCATGCAGGAGGGCAGGGTTGCTTACCACGCGCACGCTCATAGCCCACGGCGTGGAGCTGAACGAGGACGAAATCGCCCTGTTGGCAGAGCACGGTTGCAGCGTGGCGCATAACCCGCGCAGCAACATGAAGCTTGCCTCAGGAATAGCGCCGGTGCCGCAGATGCTTGCCAAGGGCCTGAACGTAAGCCTTGGCACAGACGGAGCGGCCAGCAACAACAGCCAGAACATGTTCGCCGAAATGTCCGCCTGCGCCCTGTTGCACAAGGTGCGCAGCATGGAGCCCACCACCCTGCCTGCCTGGCAGGCTCTGGACATGGCAACGGTTAACGGCGGCAAAGCTCTTGGCTGGCCGGAACTGGGGTCTCTGAGCGCAGGCTCTCCCGCAGATTTGACTGTGCTTGATCTAACCCAGCCCAACCTCGCGCCTTTAAGCAGCCCTGTTTCCCATCTGGCCTATGCGGCCAGCGGGCATGAAGTTGTAATGACAATGGTGGAAGGAAAAATACTTTACGCGCACGGCAAGTTCCCCAGCCTGGACTACCCCGCCCTGCGGCGCGAAGCCCAAAACCTGCACGACTGGCTGCGCAAACAGGACAGGCCATGAGCATTCTAACCAAAGCCCAGCGCCTTGGGCCAGCCGCGCTGATTATGGCGGGCAGCATATTTCTGTCGCGTTTTATGGGCCTTATACGCGACAAGGTAATATCCTATTACTTCGGGGCGGGGCTGGAAACAGACATTTACAACGCCTCTTTCGCCATTCCGGATTTTATAAACTACCTGCTGGCCGGCGGGTATTTTTCCATCACCCTCATTCCGCTGCTGACCATATTTTTCAAAAACAGCGACGAAGACGGCTGGGCCTTTTTCTCCTCCGCTTTCTGGTGGGTGGTAATTGCCATAGGCTCTTTAACCGCTCTGGCCTGGATTTTTGCCGAGCAGGTGGCCTATGTTGCCGCCCCAGGCTTTGCGGCATCAAACATGGACCCGGCGGTAATGCAGCGGCTGGTGCGCTTTTTGCGCATAATACTGCCAGCGCAGGCCTGTTTTTTGCCGGGGGCCTGTTTTACAGCCCTGCTCATCATGCGCCGCCAGTTCACCGTGCCCGCGCTGACGCCGCTGGTTTACAACGGCTGTATTATTCTGATTGGCATCCTATTTATTCATATGTTCCCTGAGAGGGGCATAGAGGGTTTTTCTTGGGGTGTGCTGTGCGGCGCGGCCTTGGGGAGCCTCATTTTGCCTTTTCTGGCCGCTCGCGCTGGCGGGTTGGATCTAAAACTCACCTTGGCGCACCCCGGCCTCAAACGCTTTGTGTTGCTGGCCCTGCCCTTAATGCTGGGGCAATCCATAGTGGTGCTGGATGAGCAGTTTGTGCGCATTTTCGGCTCGCTGGGGCCGGAGGGGGCCATAAGCCACCTTAATTACGCAAGGCGCATCATGATGGTGCCAGTGGGCGTGGTGGCGCAGGCGGCTGGCGTGGCCTCCTACCCCTTTCTGGCCGCGCTGGTGGCCGATGGCGACAAACGCGGCTTTGACGGCACGGTAAACAAGGCCCTGCTTACATCCCTAGCCGTAATCATGCCCTTGTCTTTCTGGATGATGTCCGTTGCCACGCCCACAATACGCCTTATATTCCAGCAGGGCGTGTTTTCGGCCCAAGCCACATCGGCTACTGCCGCGCTTTTGGTCGTAATGCTTTGCGCCACCTCCTTCTGGGCCGTGCAGCAGGTGTTGGGGCGCGGTTTTTACGCCCATCAGAATACTATTACGCCCGTGCTGGTAGGCACGGCCTCCACCCTGACCACATTGCCGCTTTACTGGTGGCTGTCCAAACAGTATGGGGCAATGGGCGTGGCTGTTGCCGGTGTGAGCGCCATGGCTTTTTATACGGCGCTGATGCTGTGGAGATGGGTAAAAAACTTTGGGGCCGAAGCGTTGCAAAATTTGACACGGCGGGCAGGCGCCCTTTTGGCGCTTTCCGCCCCTTGCGCCCTTGTTGCGCGCCTGGTTTGCGATTATACGCAAGGGTTATTGCCGGGCAGCCCTTTATCTGGGGCCTTTTTAAGCCTGTGTGCGGCCTCGGCGGTATTTCTGGCCTGTTTCGCCGCGCTTTGCCGCCTGCTGGCTCCGGCCATATGGGCGGACACCATGGGCATTTTCAAGCGCGGGAAAAAAAGTAGTTTATAATCGGCGGCAACAGGTGTATAGTCCGCCTGCTTTAACGGGGCCAGCGCAATGTCCTTGTTGCGCGCCCTTTTTGCTTGCGCGGGCGTGCTGCCACAAATTCAAAGTTACGTCCGTCAGAGATCCAAAGGAGAGTTTATGATTGGCATTTCCAAATTGTACTGCGGCCAGGTGGAGCCTTCGGACGCCTTGCGTTACAACCGCCATTCCGGCCAGTTGCCGTCGCACCTGCTGCAGTTTTCCAAGGATAAAAAGCCGGTGGTGGTCTGGAACATGACCAAGCGCTGCAACTTGAAGTGCGTGCACTGCTACGCCAAAGCCGTTGAGGTTGACGGAAAGGACGATATATCCACCGAACAGGCCAAGGTAATGATTGACGATTTAGCAGCCTTTGGCGCGCCCGTAATGCTGTTTTCCGGCGGCGAGCCTCTGGTGCGGCAGGATTTGGTGGAGCTTGCCCGCCATGCCACCCAAAAGGGCATGCGTGCCGTTATCTCCACCAACGGCACCCTTATTACCAAGCAAAAGGCCAAAGAACTCAAAGAAGTAAATCTCTCCTACGTTGGCATATCGCTGGACGGCGGCGAAGAAGTGCACGATAAATTCCGCGCCGTGCCTGGCTCTTTCAGACGCGCCCTTGAAGGCATTGAAAACTGCAAGGCCGAAGGCCTTAAAGTAGGCCTGCGCTTTACCATAAACCGCCGCAACGTGAGTGAAGTGCCCAAGCTGTTCCGCCTGGTTGAAGAGCTGGACATACCCCGCATCTGCTTCTACCACCTGGTGTATTCCGGGCGCGGTTCCGAACTGGTTAAAGAAGACCTAGACCACCGCGAAACCCGCCAGGTTGTTGACCTGATTATGGACGAAACCCGCGCCCTTTTCGACAAAGGCTTGACCAAAGAAGTGCTCACCGTGGACAACCACGCCGACGGCCCCTACCTGTGGATGCGCATGCAAAAGGAAGACCCCAAGCGCGCCGAGGAAGTGTTCGAGCTTTTGCAGTACAACGAAGGCAATAGTTCCGGCCGCGGTTTCTCCTGCATTTCTTGGGACGGTCAGGTGCATGCCGACCAGTTCTGGCGCAACCATACCTTCGGTAACGTGCTGGAACGCCCCTTCTCTGAAATATGGATGGACCCCAAAATAGACTTGCTCGCCAAGCTGAAAGAAAAACACAAGCATGTGAAAGGCCGTTGCGCCCAGTGCCGCTTTCTTAACATCTGCGGCGGCAACTTCCGCGCCAGAGCCGAGGCCGTGTATGACGACGTATGGGCCCAAGACCCGGCCTGCTACCTGACGGACGACGAGATTCGGAAGCCGTAAGGCACAGCGGACTAAGACAGATTTGTGAGATCCGGGGCGCTGCCCCGGACTCCGCAAGTGTAGCCCGTACCGCGAAAGTGCAACACTTTTTGGCTGGAGAGCTATATAGCGTGCGGGACCGTAGGGGTGCTAATTTTGAGCCCCCTTGACCCCGCAACTGTTGTAAAAGTAGGGTTTCCAATAATCTGTTTTCGAGCCGGATCATGCTGAACTCAATACCCAAAAGCCATTTTTACGCTCTGGCTACGGTTGCTTTATGGAGCATACCCTACGCTGGCGCACGCGCCATTATGCTGGAAGGCTACATAGGAGCGACCGAGCTTGGGGTTATCCGCAACACCGTTGCGGCGGCCTTTTTTGCGGCCTTGCTGCTGTTTAGACACGCGCGTCTCCCTGCCATAAAAGACTTTCCGTTTTTTCTGCTGGCGGGCTTTTTGGGCTTTACCTTTTATATGGCTATATTCAACCATGGGCTGGAAACCATAAACGGGGCCACCAGCTCCATTTTGCTGGCCACCACCCCGCTTGTTTCGGCCCTGCTGGCTACATTTATATTTGCCGAAAAACTGCCCCTGGCGGCCTGGGGCGCTCTGGCTCTGGCTTTTGCCGGAACCGCCGTTCTATCGCTGTGGGGGCAAAGCCTTACCATAAACACTGGAATATTCTGGACGCTGGGCGCGGCCATATGCATCAGCCTCTGTAACATAATCCAGCGCCATCTTTCGCGCCGGGCGCGCGGCGCGCATTACACGCCGGTGCAAATCACCGGCTACTGCTTCATAGCCGCCGCTCTGCTTTCGTTACCCTTTATGCCCGTGGCCGCGGCGCAATTTGCGGCGGCCCCGCCGCATAGCCAGATACTGGCGGTTTTTATGGGCCTTGTGCCCAGCGCCATAGGCATTTTGTGCTGGACAAAGGCTTTAAGCATTGCCGGAAGCACCAGTTCCGTGGTTAACTACATGTTCCTCACTCCGTTTCTGGCGCTTGTGCTGTGTTATTTTTGGCTGGACGAGCTGCCGGGCATGGGAACATTTGTGGGCGGGGCCGTAATTTGCGCGGGGCTGTGGCTTTTTAGCCGGTCAACCCACGCGCGGCAGCCGCAATTAGTCACAAACAAACAACAAAATTAACGTTTCGAGGATATTATGAGCGAATTTTTCAGAGGCAGACGCCTGCGCACCAGCCCCTTAATGCGCGAGCTTGTGCGTGAAACAGTACTGCGCCCCAGCGATTTGATTATGCCGTACTTTGTGGTGGAAACAGACCAGAAAGGCGTGCGCAAAGCCATAAGCTCCATGCCCGGCGTGTTCCAGCTTTCGCTGGACGAACTGGACAAACAAGTGGCGGAGGCGGTGGCTACTGGCCTTAAATCCGTCATTCTGTTCGGCATTCCGGCTAAAAAAGATCCGGTCGGCTCCGGCGGCTATGCGGAAAACGGCATTGTGCAGCAAGCCTGCAAAATGCTGAAAAAACGCCACGGCAACAAACTGATTGTGGTTACTGACGTATGCCTGTGCGAATATACATCCCACGGGCACTGCGGGCTTTTAAGCCCCACAGGCGAAGTGCTTAACGACCCCACCCTCGAGCTTTTAGCCAAAACCGCCGTTTCACACGCCAAAGCAGGGGCGGACATCGTGGCTCCCTCCGACATGATGGACGGCCGCGTGCTGGCCATTCGCGAAGCTTTGGACGACAACGGCTTTATAAACCTGCCCGTAATGTCTTATGCTGTAAAATACGCCTCGGCCTTTTACGGGCCATTCCGCGAGGCTGCGGAATCGGCCCCGCAATCCGGCGACCGCAAAAGCTACCAGATGGACCCTGCCAACCGGCGCGAGGCCATGCGCGAAGCCGCCGCCGATGTGTTGGAAGACGCCGACATGCTTATAGTAAAACCAGCCGGGCCATACCTCGACATTATCCGCGAAGTGCGCGATTCTTTTGACAAACCAGTAGTCGCCTATCAGGTAAGCGGCGAATTTTCCATGATCAAGGCCGCCGGCGCCAACGGCTGGGTGGATGAAACCGCCGTGGCTCTTGAATCGCTCATAGGCATAAAACGCGCCGGGGCGGACCTTATTATCAGCTATTTCGCCGAAGATCTGCTGGCCAAAGGGTTAATCTGATGTGTAGCTCCGATAACTTGCATATAGGCGGGCATATGCCTGAAGCGCAGGCTGGTGAAGCCGCTGGCGGCAAACAGAGCGGCGCTGGCGGGCAACACTCCGCCGCTATGGGGCACTCCGGCGGCGCTGGCGCTTCCCATCTCGCTTCAGCCGTGGGGCACCCAGGCGGCAAGCCGCATATGGGGCATACAGATCACTCCGCCCGCACCCTGCCAGACGGCACGCCCAAGCTGCGCCTGATAGCCTGGGAGGTAACCCGCCGTTGTAACCTGGCCTGCAAGCACTGCCGGGCCGAAGCGCACCCAGAGCCCTACCCCGGCGAGTTGGATAATGCCCAGGCCAAGGCCCTTATAGATACCTTTAAAGAGTGCGGCGACCCCATAATCATTTTCACCGGCGGCGAGCCCCTGATGCGGCCGGATGTGTTTGATCTGGTGCGTTACGCCGGTTCCAAAGGCCTGCGTTGCGTAATGGCCCCAAACGGCACGCTGATTACGCCTGAAAAAGCGCGGGAAATGAAGGCCAGCGGCATTCAGCGCTGCTCCATTTCCATAGACGGAGCCGACGACGCCAGCCACGATGAGTTTCGCGGCACGCCGGGCGCTTTTGAAGCCTCCATGCGTGGCATACAGTACCTTAAAGACCAAGGCATAGGCTTTCAGCTAAACACCACTGTAACCAAAAACAACCTGCACAGCTTCAAGGATATTTTCAAACTGGCGGACAAGCTGGGGGCCGAAGCCTGGCACATCTTCCTGCTGGTGCCCATGGGGCGCGGCGCGGAGATTCAGGATCAGGTCATAACCGCTGAGGAATACGAAGAAGTGCTCAACTGGTTTTACGACTTCCGCAAAAGCACCAGCATGCATCTTAAGGCCACCTGCGCCCCGCACTACTACCGCATAATGCGCCAGCGGGCCAAGGCCGAAGGCGTTGCCGTAACGCCGGATACCTTTGGCATGGACGCAATGACCAGAGGGTGCCTTGGCGGCACAGGCTTCTGCTTTATAAGCCACACAGGGCAGGTGCAGCCCTGCGGCTACCTTGAGCTGGACTGCGGCCATGTGCTGGAAACGCCCTTCCCTGAAATATGGCGTAAATCCAAACCATTCTTGCAGTTCCGCAACCAGCAGGAATATGAAGGCAAATGCGGCGTGTGCGAATACCACAAGGTTTGCGGCGGCTGCCGTGCCAGAGCTTACAGCCTTACGGGCAAACACATGGCCGAGGAACCGCTGTGTAACTACACGCCGGTTAAGGCAAAAAAAGACTGATGCGCACCATATGGTTGGCGTAGCGGTTTTGATATCTAGCGAATAGGGTGGAATTATATGAGCGATATAAATACCATACAGAATCAGGCGGAACTGGACGGCGGGCAAATTGACGCCGGCTTGGGAGCCGGTGAAAACCTTGACGATACCGATAGAAAACTGCTCAGCATAATCCAGTCGGGCTTTCCGCTGGAAAGCCGCCCTTACGCCATATTGGGCGCGCAGCTTGGCATTACGGAATCGGAAACTTTGGCCAGAGTGCGCGCCCTGCGGGCCAAAAAGATAATCCGCAGGCTGGGGGCAAATTTTCAGTCCGGCAAGCTGGGCTTTCGCAGCACCCTGTGCGCGGCCAAGGTGCCGGAGGATAAAAAGGAAGCCTTTATCGCAAACGTGAACAAACGCCCCGGCGTAACACACAACTACCTGCGCAACCACGCCTACAACATATGGTTTACCCTGATTGCGCCCTCGTGGGAATCAGCCCTGGCAGAATTGGCCGATATAGAGCAAAACACCGGCATTAAAATTCTCAACCTGCCTGCCACGCAAATGTATAAAATCAAGGTTGATTTCAAGCTGGACTAGGGGATTTTTGCTCCCTAAAAAATATCAGTTATTAATTGTGGCGGCTGGCAGCAAAACGCGTACCAATAAGCCGGGGCGGGAATTTTCAGCCTCAACGGAGCCGTTATGCGCCATCACGGCCTCTCTTACAAGGGCCAGCCCCAGGCCCACTCCCCCGCTTGTTCTTGCACGCGAGTTATCCACACGGTAAAAGGCCCGGAAAATATCCTGCAACTGCTCATCGGGCACACCAGGCCCATAATCTCGCACAGTTATAGTAACGCCCTCGGCCGTGCCGACAGCGCTTATTTCCACCTTGCTGCCTGTTGGCATATAAAACATTGCGTTTGAAAGCAAATTGCTGAATACGCGCTGTAAAAGCAACGGGCTGCCCACAATGGTAAGTTCGCCTTGCAAGGTTAATTCTATGCGCTTATTCTGCATTTCGCCCTGCAAGGTAAAATCTTCCACCAACCCGCCCAATACTTCACGCAAATCCACTACGTGGGCTGTATCATAATACAGCAGTTTATCCCTGCCCTGAGCAAGCAGCAGCGCCACAAGCTCGTTCATGCGCTCTATTTCGCGGTTAAGCCGCATCATTATGCTCTCCGCTCCAGCCTGGCCCCGCCTGCGCGGAAGCAACTCCGCCGCAATGGTCATACGCGTCAGGGGCGAGCGCAGCTCGTGCGATATATCGGCAAGGAGCCTGCGCTCGTTACGAAACTGCCCTTCAATGGCCTCGGCCATCTCGTTAAAATTTTGCGCCATCACGTCAAAGGCATCTTTCTCATTGCCCATAACCGGCAACCTTGCCTTAAAATTTCCGTGGGCCAAAGCTTTTGACACTCTGGTCAACTTTTCCATCCTTGCAGTGACCATTTTAGAAAATATATACCCGCAGGCCAAGGCCGGTACAAAAATGCTTATTATCCAAATCAGCACTTCTCCCCACGGCTCTTCCAACCCCAAGTGCGTCGCAAGCATATTTTCCGCTAAAGGCTCCAAAATAAACTCGGCCAACCCCACCACAAAAACCATCATGGCAACGATAAATATATACAGCTTCCAGAAAAGCGGCAAAAAATCGAAACGGCTGTGTGTCATAATTAAATCTCGCCAGCCAGCAAGTACATATATCCTTCTCCACGCGCGGCTTTTATGCGCTCGCCTCCGTCAGGCCGCGCGCCCAGCTTTCTGCGCAGCCTGCTCACCAGCATATCCAGGCTGCGATCCATGGGGTAAGCCGGATGCCCGAAAATGTAAGTATAAAGAAAGTCGCGACTTACAACCTGCCCGGCATTCTGCACAAGGTGCGTCAAAAGGCGCAACTCAGATACGCTCAAATCCTTTTTAACCCCCTGCGCCATAACATATAATGAGGCCGGATTTATGAGCAAATTCTCAATCTGACGCGCCGCGGCGGCCTGCACCTCAGCTTTGGGGCGCGCGGCACGGCGCAAAATAGCCCGGAGCCTGGCCACAAGTTCCCTTGGGCTGAATGGTTTTGCCAAATAATCATCCGCGCCCATTTCAAGCCCCACAACCCGGTCTATTTCTTCCCCTCTGGCCATGAGCATCAAAACCGGCAGATCGGCCTTGTTTTTGTCGGCGCGAATCCTGCGCAGCACTTCAAACCCGTTTATTCCCGGCAGCATTACATTCAGAATAAGTATATCGAAATTATAGGATGCAATTTTTTGCAAGCCGTCTTCCGGCTTGGCGCAGCATACGCAGGAGAAGCCCTCGTCCTCAAGGTATTCTTCCAAAAGACTGAAAAGCTCCTCGTCATCGTCTATAATCAAAATATCGGCCATTACTATTCCCAGTTGTTTAATTACACAAAAAACACCGCGCCATATGCACACCCTACCCAATACGGCGCTATAAAAACATGGCCTACAAACATTAGTTACAAATTGTTACCGGCTGCATTGCTGTTCTCGTATATTTTAAAAGCCGCTGGAGCGGCGGCTTTTAAAATATACGTCAAGCCATTGCGGAACAAAGGCAGGCATAAAACGGCAATATACTAATTATGTTCAAGTGCGCTGTTTTTTTTGCCAATGCGCCCAAGCCATTTTTGAAAACTGTCCAGATATACAAAATAAACCGGCGTTAAATACAGAGTAAGAAATTGCGAGACCAAAAGCCCGCCCACCACAGCCAGCCCAAGCGGCTGCCGCGATTCCGCCCCGGCGCCGTACCCAACGGCAATGGGCACAGCGCCCATCATGGCGGCCAGGGTGGTCATCATAATGGGCCTGAAGCGAACAAGAGCGCCCTGAACTATGGAATCAACCATGCCAAGGCCCTGCAGGCGCTGCCCTTCCAGCGCGAAATCTATCATCATTATGGCGTTCTTTTTTACAATGCCTATAAGCATTATAATGCCCACAAAGCCATAAATATCCAGGTCTTTGCCGAACAGCAGCAAAGTGGCTAACGCCCCAACAGCGGCAGAGGGCAAACCTGAAAGAATGGTGAGCGGGTGTATGAAACTTTCGTACAACATGCCCAGCACTATGTAGATGACAACCACGGCCATAAGCAACAGCAGCCACAGGTTATCCAGCGAATCCTGAAAGACCTGCGCAGTGCCCTGAAAATTGGTGGAGATGTTATCCGGCAGCTCAGTAGAGGCAAGCGCCTCCACCGCCTCCACCGCCGGGCCCACGGAATAGCCCGGCGCAAGGTTGAAAGATATGGTAACGGAGTTCATCTGCCCAGTGTGGCTTATGGATAACGGCCCAACAGTCGTGCGGGTTGTTACTACCGTGCGCAGGGGTATGAGCTTGCCGTTGCCTGAGCGCACATAAAGGTAATTAAGGGCATTTATGTCGCCCCTGAACTCCGGCAAAAGCTCCAGAATTACAGAATAGTCGTTAGTAGGCGCCAAAATGGTGGTAACGGTGCGCGTGCTGTACGCGTACGAAAGCGCCTCTTCAACCTGGGTTGTGTTAAGGCCCAGGGCCGCGCATTTGGCGCGATCTATATCCACCCGCAATTCGGGGTTGCTCATTTGCAGATCGGAATTAACATCAATAAAGCCCGGCAACTGGGCCATTTTACGCATAAAGGGCGCCACGCTCAAATACATGGCCTCGGTATCCGGACTTTGCAAAGTAAACTGATACAGGGCGCGGGAAGAAGCCCCAAGCCGTATGGGGGCTGGCTGGCTGACAAAAACGCGTACACCAGGTATGCGACCCAGCTTCATGCGTAACCGCTGTATAACCTGTTGGATGCTCTCGTCACGCTCGGATTTATCTTTTATGCGCAACTGCACCGAGAAAAAATTCATGGAAGATTGCGGCCCGCTGGCCCCAACCGTGGCGCTGTAGTAGGTCAAATCTTTTTCCTGCTCCACCACTGCCGCGACTTTTTCCTGATACTCCACGGCCTGTTCAAAAGAACTGCCCTGCAAAATCTCACAGGTAATATTTATGGTTCCGGTATCCTCAAAGGGCAAAAAGCCCTTGGGGGCCATAACAAACATATAAACCGTAAGCGCGATTACGCAGAAAGAAAAGGCTAGGGCCATGCCCTTGTGCCGCATTACCACCCCAAGTGACGCGCCATAACCGCGTAAGGCCGTGTTAAAAACCCGCTCAATCGCCCCGTAAAACCCGCCCTGCATCTGGCCGCGCGCGATAGGCCGCAGAAAACGGCTGCACAGCATGGGCGTGAGAGTAAGAGCCACCACGCCGGATATGGTAATGGCGGCCGCAATGGTAACGGCAAACTCGAAAAAAAGTCTGCCTACTATGCCTCCCATCAACAGCACTGGTATAAACACCGTAATCAGGGATATGGTCATGGAAATAATGGTAAAGCCTATTTCTTGCGAGCCTTCCAGCGCCGCCTGCATGGGAGTTTTGCCGTGCTCGATGTGCCGCACTATATTTTCCAGCATCACTATGGCGTCGTCCACCACAAAGCCTACGGAAAGCGTAAGCGCCATAAGGGAAATGTTGTTCAGCGAAAAATTGAACAAAAACATTACGCCGCACGATCCTATAATAGAAAGCGGCACGGCCAGGCTTGGAATAAAGGTGGCTCTGGCATTACGCAAAAATATGAAAATTACCATAATTACCAGGCAAATGGTGAGCAGCATGGTAAATTTAACATCATGCACAGATTCGCGGATGCTTTCAGAGCGGTCGAACGTGGTATCCATTTCTATGGCTGCGGGCAGTTGGGCGCGCAACTCCGGCAAAATGGCCCGCACTCTGTCCACCACTTCAACAGTATTGGTGCCTGGCTGACGCTGAATGGCAAGAAGCATGGAAGGTTTGCCGTTATACCAGCTTTTACGCCGGTCGTTCTCCACACCGTCCATCACCTTAGCCACTTCTTCAAGGCTAACCGGGGCGCCGTTGCGCCAGGCCACTATAAGGGGGCGGTATTCAGCCGCGTTCATAAGCTTGCCGGAGCTTTGCAAGGTGTACTCGCGGTGCGGGCCATTCAAAACGCCGACCGGCAGGTTGGTGTTGCTGTTGCTTATGGCGCGGGCAACCTCATCAATGCCCAGATCCATGGCGGCCATGGTTTCCGGGTCCGCCTGAATGCGCACGGCGTACTTTTGCGCGCCGTACACGCTTACCTGCGCCACCCCTTGCAGCATGGAAATACGCTGAGCCATAAAGTTTTCAGCATACTCGCTCACATCAGACAAGCGCATGGTGTCGGAAACCAAGGCAATATACAATATCGGGCTGGCCGCCGGGTTGACTTTATACATGCTCGGCGGGCTGGTCATGGTTTTGGGCAATGAGCGCTGCGCGGACGAAAGGGCCAGTTGCACGTCTTGCGCCGCCGCGTCTATGTCACGCTCCAAATTGAATTGCAGTGTAATGCGCGTGGAGCTCATGCTGTTAACGGAGGTCATTGAATCAAGGCCTGAAATGGTAGAAAGGCGCTTTTCCAAAGGCGTTGCTACGGAGGCCGCCATGGTCTCGGCGCTGGCTCCGGAGAGTGTGGCGTTAATCATGATGGTGGGGTAATCAATGGTGGGCAGATCCGCCATGGGCAGCCTGCGGTAGGCCATAAGCCCAGCCACCATAAATCCGAGCATCAAGAGCGTGGTGGCCACAGGCCTGCGTATGAAAAGCGCCGATATGCTCATGCGCCTGTACCTGCTCCGCGCGCCCCGGCCGGTTCAGACCCCGGGCCAGGCCCCTGCCCGCCGGAAGGTTTTATTACCTCCACCTTTACGCCCGGCATGAGGTTTAGCTGGCCGTCCACAACCACACGCTCGCCCAGGGCAAGGCCGGAAGTGACCAGCACCCTGCCGTCCGGCAAATCTTCGGCTGCAACGTCACGGTTTTTCACCGTGCCGTCCTCCTGCAGCACGTATACATAACGCCCGTTAGTTCCTTCCATTATCGCGGTGTCTGGAATGACCAGGGCATTTTTAACCGCTTCCATAACTATGCTTACCCGTGTGAATTGACCTGGCCACAGGCGCTCGTCCGTATTGGCGAAACGCGCTCGCATCGAAATGGTGCCGGTGGTTCTGTCCACCTCGTTATCTATTACGGTAAGAGCTCCAGCCACGGGTGGTCCGCTGTCGCCTTCCGGCAGCACGCGCACCTCTACCTTGCCAGCGCGAAAGCGCCGGTTAAGCTCGGGCAAAAAACGCTCCGGCACAGAAAACTTTACATCGGCCGGGCTTATGGTGTTAATCACAAGCAAAGTGGCGTCATTGGCTTTTATATTGTTGCCTGGGTCTACCAGCACCTCGCCAACCCGCCCGGCTATGGGCGCTTTTATGTCGGCATGCTCAAGGTTAAGCAGGGCATTGGCCCGCACGGCGGAATTCTGCTCTATGCTGGCTTCAATGGTCTCAACTTCCGTCAGGCTCTGCTCGTATTGCTGCTGGCTTAAAAAATCTTGCGAGGCCAACTTTTTATAACGCGCCAAATCCTGCCGCGCGCGCCGCAACTGGGCGCTGTTGCTGGCAAGGGCCGCATCGGCCTGATTAAGGCTGGCCTGAAAACTGCGCGGGTCTATTCTAAAAAGCAGGGCTCCGGCCTTTACCTGGTGCCCTGGGCGCACTTTTGCCTCAAGCAGTTGTCCACCAACCTGCGCCGTAACCTTTACAGTGGCGGAGGCCTCCACATGGCCTATGACGTTAAGGATTTGATCCACATCATCCGACAGCACCTCAGCCACCCTTACCGGCACGGCGTGATCGCGCCGCTGCTGGGGGCTGCTTGCATCATCGGAGCAGGCACACAGGAAAAAGCAAATTAATATATATGCGGAAAAAAAGATTTTCTTGGACATAGTAACTCGCAGTTGGTGGGGCGGTATATAGCTTGAAAGTATATGTACAAAGGTTTTTTCACGCAAGTAAAACCATGCGTTATTATGCCGCGCAACAACAATCAATAATCTATGTGGACACAAGGGGCGTACCTGTGCTAATTGTCTAGAAAATTGCTAGAAGTTGTAATAAATTTTTCCATGTGAAAAACTATTTGAGTAAACCGCATGCGGCCGTCAGGCGGCCATGAGCTTTATGGAGCTGTTATGAAAAACATGTTTGAACGCTTTAAAGCGTCAGTTTTATTGCTTTGCCTGGCCCTGCTTGCCCCGCCACAGGCTTTTTCCGCCGATTTCTCAGAGGGCACGGCCAACTTTAGCGGGTATTTTTCCAACAAAATTTTGCATACCAATGCCAGTTTTATAATGCCGCTGTATGAAGCGCCGCAAAATGCGGCTTTTTTTGTCAACCCGGTGGTAGGTTTCAGCACACAGCTAAGCGGCGGCAGCAGGCATGAAGAACGCGCCAGCATAGGGCTTGGCAACCGCCTGTACCTGCCGGGCGAGCAGTTTAAAAGCATGCCGGGCGGTTTAGGCGGCCTGTTCAGCAAGGGCATAATCTTTGGCGGCAACTGGTATTTGGACACGCAATATTCGCCCTACAACAACTTTCTCACCAAAACCGGCGGCGGCATGGAGCTGTTATCCGACTGGATTGACTTGCGCTTTAACGGCTACATAAAGCTTACGGATCAAAAAGACCTGGGCAAACACGCCAAGGATTGCCACTTTTTCGGAACCGCAGTTTACTCCGGTTCAAAGTCGGATCATGAAACCCTTATGCCGGGTTTTGATATGGAAGCCGGCTTCCGCCTGCCCATTATAGACCAGCTTGGCGAAATGAAAGTGTTTGGCGGCGGCTACTATTATGACGCCAGGCATGTTAACGAGATAAAAGGCGTAAAGGCCCGCTTTGAATGGAGCCCCTTGCCCGCCATTAATTTCGGTGTATCTTACTTCAGCAACAAACGCCTTAACGGTGAAAAATGGTTGGCCCAGTTAAGCTTCAAACTGCCCTTCAGCATGAACGCCCTGCAACAGGGCCGCAACCCCTTTAGCGTGGATTACACGCCAAAAACCGGCAACCTATGGAAAGACCGCTACACTACCCCGGTTTTGCGTAACGGCATGAACTAAAACTACCGGTCGTTCATACGGCCTGGGCAAAAATAGAGAGCAAAGCGGAAAACCCTTTGAAAGCGCGGTTTTCCGCTTTACTTCATTAGGCAGGGCCACGGTATTTGCATTGCGCGGTATGGGCAACGCAGCTTGCAGTAGTTTTATTTTAGCAGTATTTAAAGTGCTTGAGCCATTACAGCCATATGACTGAAAGGCATCTCTTCCATAATCGGGCCGGTGCGCAAAACCGCGCCAGCCGTATAGCTTGTTCTAACACAGGAGCGTTTCATATGCGCAAGCACGTTGCGATATTTCTTTTTCTGATCCTTGTCTTGTCTTTGCCGTCTGCCGCCATGGCGCTGACAGGCATGGAGTTTGAAGCAAAATGCCAAGGCTTTTTGCAAGGCACGCTACCGGCAGCCGAATTCAACGCGGTGTGCGACGAGGCCTTGGCCCTGAGCCGTAACGCCCCGCCCGAGCTGCGCAAGGAGACGGAATATAACGTGTACCGCTATAAGTACATGGCCCTGGTAAAAATGGAAAACTACCACGAGGCCTATAAAATAGCGGCATTGGCCGACACAACCTACGATGACCCGGTGGCCGCCTGTGAAATGCTGATCACTCTCAACACCAAGCGTGACAATATCGAAGCCGCGCAGGCCGCAGCCAAACGCGGCATTGATATATACAAATCCAGAGGGCTCAAGCCTGTGGAGTTTCAGCAGGCCTATAACGAGCTTGAAAAACGCAAGGCCAAAACTTTAAGTTTCACGGCGGATCAATTCTGGGCCGAAGTCGCGGCCACCCCCGCCGGAACCAAAGGCAAGTATGCGTCAGCGCCAATAATTATAAGCGGCACGGCTAACTTTAACCAAGATGCATCCGCCAAGTCCTATTCCCTTGATTTTGAAGTGGACGATAAAGGCGCTAAAAAAACAGTATCCTGCCAGTTGCCGGAGAATGAGTTGCCTTTTATCAAAGACATAAAGTTCCCCGCAAAAATTGAAGCGCATGGCTACTTTATGAGTGCTTCCGACAAGCTTGTTCTGCTGTCGCCAAGCCGTTTTATACGGGTACTGCCCTAGGGGCTGTTTCTAAAAAACGTCTTTTGCCATCTGGACTGTGTCAGAAAACTTTTTATTACGGTCATAATTTGAATAATACGCTGGTTTAGGTGCTGTTTCTAAAAAGACGGATTTTGTTCCCTGGCAAGGAAAGCACCGATTTTTGTCCAGGGATAGTACTCTGATGGTACATCCCTGGACAAAAATCGGTGCTTGACGCAGTCCAAGGGGCAAAAGACGCTTTTTAGAAACAGCACCTAGCAATAATCCGGAATGGCGCAAAAATACGCCATTCCGTTTTTTTATTTCCAGAGACTAAAAAATACTAAAGTAAATCCGCTTCATGCCCGATAAATAGATTGACCTGTTTTTTTAACATCGGAGCATTTCATGAGCGTTACATCCCTTAACTTGCAAAACTTGAAGCAGATTGACTACACCGAGCCTGAAGAAACGCGCAAGCTCAGTCTGCAGAAAGCCACGGGAGCAGCCGGGCAATCGCCTGGCTCCATCTTGCAGCCAGATGCCCAAACAAATGAAGACGCCCGCAAGTCAATTGCGGCCGTGGCGGCCCAAGCCGCGCAAAATAGCCCCGCATATGCCCGAACCCCTTCAGGCAACTCCATGCAGGGCAATTTTGTACGCAACGATCACGAGCAATCCAAGTACATAAAAACGACACTGTCAGACAAGCAGTCCGACAAGAGCTTTGCCAACAAGCTAGGCTCGCTGGTAGGCGCAATGACCAGTGAAATGAGCTATGAAATTGCCGCGCGCACGGCCAGAAGCCCAGGCGCTGGCGGAGCCATAGGCGCTGGGGTAATGTACGCCAAGGGCCTAAGCTCCAGACGCAGAGTAGCGGATGTGGTGGAAGAAGAAGTTAGCGAGCGCGCCAAAGAGCACCTAAAGAAAAGCCGCGACGACATGGAAGAAAAAACTGCGGAGGCCATGGCCCCCAGCGATGCGGCAGGCAACCCCATAGCCGTGCCAGGCGCGGACCTGCCGGAAAGCGTCTTGCCGGAACAAAACGGCGCATCTCAAAGCCCGGAACCAGATATTGCCCGGCAGCAGGCCAATGCCGCCGCGCAGGCCGCCACTACGGCACAGGTGGCGCGGCCAGCCGCGCCCCTGCCGGGAGCAGGCGTAACCAAGCTGGACATCACAGTCTAGACTGTCCGTGCGGCTTAACCAAAAAACTACAGGGCATTTTTAGCGTACAATTGCCTTAACTTGAGTGTAAAGCTCGAAAAATCATAACCACCTGTAAATGTTCTGCCCCTGTCAAGTAGACAGGGGCAGAACATTTACGGGTGACTCTAAAATTACCGATGCTTGCTGGTTTCGCAAGAGTTGCGTGAGCAACGTGGCTTTTATCAGGGGTGCAAGGCCTCTACCTGATCCAAAAACGCCTCAAAGGGGTGGGCGCAAGGCGTGGCCATGGTCTTTACCGGAGTACAGCCGCACAGGCCGGAGAACCATTTTTCCATACGCCCCACTATTTTTTCCCGTTCTTCTATGCCTTCAATTGCGCCCTGGTTATGCTCAAACCATTGCCTTATCTCGCTAAAGCGCTCGCCTATACTGGCTATTTTATCTTTCATGGCATATTTGTCGGCCATATATACGCAAACGGCGCTGTAAAACAATTCATCGGCAAGTTTCGGGTCTCTTTTTGCAGCTTCAGGTATTTCCACGCTCTTGAACTTGCGGTCGCGATTCTCTATGCCTATGCGCTCAAAATAGGCGGCGGGAAGCCGCGTGTGGCAGCCCACTACAAAAGCCGTTTTAGGCCAGCCCATGCTCTCAATATATCTGGCTGCGGCCACGGCATGCTCGCCCTCCATGCGCAAAAGGTCGTGCAGCAAACCGGCGGTTACCAACAACTGCGGGTTTTGCAGCATGTCGTTTTCCATCAACTTTATGCCCAGACGCAATGCTCCTCTGGCCACCAGAATACTGTGGCGCACCTTGTTTTCAGCCAGACGGGCAAGCTCCAGCAATTGCCAGGCCTCCCCAAGCGACGGCAAAGAGCGGTTTTCCGTTTTAACGAGAAAAGCCTCGGCGGTTTTGGCGTCCTCCGGCGTATCCAGGTCGGATAAAATGCCGGCATCGGGCAATGGGGCCGTTATAACAGGACTGCCGGAAACAGAGGCCAGCGCCTCAGGCGCGGCTTGCCCCGCCCCCCTGCCCTTTGGAGAGCCTGGCAATGGCTCATCCGCGCCAGGGTGCAAAAAATTCAGGTACTCGTCAGGCATTGTGCCGTACGGCGCGCCTTGCGTCACCAGCCTCAAGTCCGGCATTATGGAGTGATAGTAGCCGCGCAGCCCTTTTGGCCGCACGGCGCCTGCATCTTCCGGCATAGCCAATATGGGCTTGAAATGTTCAGCGGGCAGCAGCACAGGGTGACCTGGCAAACCCATAAAGGAAGGTATTATTATACGCTCCGGCCTGCCCTCTCCGGCCTGCATGGCGTACAAATCCAGCATGGCTTTTATGGTGCGCGGCAGCAGCAGGGCCGCATCCACGGGAGTAAGCAACACGGCGCGGCTCTCCGGGTAAAGCCGCAAAACGCCTTGCAGGCCGGCCTTTACTGAACCGAACATGCCTGAAGAAAAATCGGGGTTAAATACGGGCAATGCCCCCAAGCGCTCGGCTTCCGCCGCCGTGGCCTCGGCGTTGTAGCCGGTAACCACCAGTATGCGGCCAAGACCGCTTGCCTTGAAGGCCCCGGCCACACGCTCCAGAAAGCTCTGCCCGGCCAGTTGCTTTAAAGCCTTGAAGTCGCCGCTCATGCGGGTGGAATACCCCGCAGCCAGTATTATTACTGAAATATCTGAGTTAAAATTCATGTCTTGTTATGAAAACTGATGCCAACTCGGCTGATTAATTTAAATATACCCATGCCTTGATAAAAATGCCCTTTCTCAGGCGGCATAGGCTGTAAACTGCCTCATAACCGTAATATTCCGTGCCACGGCAGTGAAAACCGCCCAAGCCGGAACACAGCGCATGCAAACATACGTAAACTTAAGCCATTACGCTGGCATAACTCAAAAAAGCAATTATGAAATGCCTTCTGAAAAGGTAATGCCGCCTATAATCTGACAGCCTCCGGCCCGAAAGGCAAGCAGACGTGACGGAAAATTCTCTTGGGGCTGCACCTGCCCGCCTGCTTGCCGCCAGATAGCGGCAGGCCCCCCTCTCGCGCGGGCCGCACATAAAGAGCGCAGGAGGCATAGCTCAAACGCCGCGCAAGAGCGCTGAGAGCGCCGCGCAGCAAATCCGGCGCATTATCCGGGGCAAGCCGGCTAAGCGAAACTTCGCATAAAAGGGCCTCCGGCGGAGCAAGGGCATCGGCCCCCGGCCTCACGCCCAGCGCTACATCATAATCCTTTACCCATGGCAAGGGGTACAGGCAGGCGTCAAAATCGGCAGCGGAGATGCCCTGCCCTATATTGCCAAAGCGCGGCATGTTGGCCTTACGCTCCCGTACCTCCAACCGCCATAGGGCGGAACCGCAGGAGCAAGGGGCAGCATGCGCGCGCCCTATGTCGCCGGTAAGGTAGCGTAACAGAGGCGTGCCCTGCCTTGTGAGGGTGGTTACGGCTATTTCGCCCCAAGGGGTTGTTTTTTCGCTGTCCTGCCCCGGCAGCAAAGCCCTGCCGTCTTCAGTGACGATTTCAAACAAAAAATCCTGCTCGCGCCAGTGGCAACCGTCACGCGCCGCGCACTCCACAGCCGTGCCCAGTCCGGTTTCGGCCATGCCGTAGTGGCGGAATACGCGGCATTGCAGCTCTTGCTCAATTATTTTCACCTGGGTGTGGCTTATGGAATCGCCACTCAGCAATACCGTGCGCAAACCGGAAGCCAGGGTTGAAGGCCATACGCCGCCGCTTTCAGCCGCGCAATGGCGGAACATGGATAGAATATGCCGGGGCAGCCCTACAATGCAGGTTGGCGCGAAAGCGGACAAACTCCGTAACATATCGGCTTCATCAACCGGAAACCCCGCCACCAGGCAAGGCACGCCCAAACGCTCCAGCGCGCGGCTGAAGAGCAGGCCAAGGTTGCCGCCTCTGGCCTCGTTAAGTGTAGACATAAGCAGGGCTACCTTTTCCGTTCCGTCGGGCCGCAGCAAATAACGCATGCCGTGCTCAAAAAAGGCGACCGTTCCTTCCAAATCCTGCTCCGTGCAAAACACCCTTTTGCCGGGGCCGGTGCTGCCGCTGCTGGCAAAGGACATAAGAGCGGCCACATCGTCATGCCCCACGGCCAAAAAACTTTCCGGCGCGGAGGCCAGTTCCGCCGCCCGCGTGAAGGGCAGGCAGTCAAGGGCGTTGCGTATGGCGTCGCTCAACATCAAAACAGGCTCGCAAGTGGAAGCCGCTGAAGTTTTGGCTGTGGAAGCGCCCTTGCAAGAAGAAAAAGCTAACACTTGGGCGGCGGCTTCTCTGAGCTTGCGCGCATGCGGGGCGACAATATTGCTGCCTGGTTTTTTGCCCAATGTTTGCGCATAGTGCAGGCTATGCTTGGCCGCATGCTCCAGAGTATCGGCCAGCCCAAGGGCGGAGCGGTATTGAATAACCTGGCGCAAGGGCCATTGCGCAAGGGCCGCGCGTTCAGACGCGTTACCAGTTGAAAAAATGGCGGTCTTTCTCAACCACAGGTCAAGATGCGCGTCGCCGGGCTGCCAGCCGGTATGCGAGCTCATTACCTCTGCCCGCCGGTGCCGTTTTTTCCACGATGCAACGGCGTGCCGTTAACGGATGTAAGGTTGTAGGCACAAAACGGCATTAGCCGGTTGGGCGGAGCGAAAACGTTTACACAACAGCCTTGCAGGCGCTCCAGATCAACATTTGTGGCATCCTGAAAGGCCATGCAGGTAACGCTGAAAGATTGCCCTCTGGCCTTGCGGATGAAACGCGAAAAGGCGTCATCTTCGTCCAGCCCCGCCGGTTCCTGCCCCGGCGCGTTCTGTTTTGGCGCGCCCCAACTGCGGATAATACTGGATACGGCCCTTTTCATACCGCCGTCATCACCTGCCGGAACTACATCGCCGTGGGCAGTTCCCACCTGAGGAGCGGCTTCCGCCCCTGCTGCGCCGGCCAAGGGCGGAGGCGCGGATGAAACCTGCGAGCGCCCGCTACCCTGACCCATAGCATCTGACACGCAGCAGGCCTGCTCGCGCACCGGCACAAGATTTTTCGCCTCATCCAAAATGTAGCGGCAATGGAATGAACAACGCTCATGCTCACAACCCGGCGGCATGGCGTGTTCTATTTTTATGCGCCCACGGCTTTGCCTGGCAAGGGAGTATAACACCTCAGGCAGTGTGATGCCGTAATCGGCACTGCGCGCGGTGGCGGCACGCGGCTCCGGATGGTTCACAAAATTACGGCCCATATCGGCCATGGGTTGTATATGAATGCCACGCACAGCGGGCGAATAGGCCAGCGCGAAATCAAGCATCTCGCCAAGGTTGCCGTCGTTTACGCCACGGGCCAGTGTAGGCACCAGCACAACCGTAAGGCGCGCGTCACGGCAGTTTTCAATAGCTCTGATTTTTTCCTTCAGTAGCCTTGCCCCGCGCATGGTCTCAAAAATATCATCGGTAGTGCCGTCAAATTGCAAAAACACCCAAGATAACCCGGCTTCGGCAAGCTCTCCGCACAAATCCGGCCTTTGGGCCAGCAAAATTCCGTTGGTGTTAAGCTGCACTGCGGGGAACAAACCAGCCGCAATTTTTACAAGGGCTGGCAAATCGGGGTGCAAAGTAGGCTCGCCGCCGGATATTTGCAGCACGGCATCGGGGGTACGGGCCGCAATCCAGCGCAATTGCTCCTCCAACTCGGCCAGCGAAGTAAAGGAGGCCGCGGAGCCTCCGGCAGAGGCAAAACAAACAGGGCAGCGCAGGTTACAGGCATAAGTTATTTCAAACAACACCGTGCAGGTATGTTGCCTGTGCTCTTCACACAGGCCGCAATCGTGCGGGCAGCCCTTATCGCGCCTTGTCTCGCGGTGCCCCGCGCCGGAAGGCGACTTTGGGCGCTTCCAGGCTGAAAAATCCGGCTCTCCCCTCCAAATGACGGCGGAAAAAGCCCCGTGCTCAGGGCAGGAGCGCTCCATGCGCACTTCGCCGCCACGCTCTTTCAGCACGGCTGGCAAGGTACGCAGGCAAACCGGACACAGGCTTTTTGTTTCCCGCAAAACTCTCATATCTATATTTCCCGCCCGGCAGTCACATCAAAACCGTTTTCCACCAGCAGACCAACCGCTTTATCCAGAGTAGAGGCAACCAGAGCGCCGCAAATACCGGCATTCATGCCACGGCAGGCCGGAGCGCCGCTACCCGCGCCCAAAATGGCGTCGCAAGTTATATTACCCTTTACGCCATGCGTATCGCGAAACCACTCCACCAAATAATTCATAATGACTTGCTCCTGCCCGTCAGGCTGCTCGCCGTCGCGCCCCTTGCTCAAATAAAGCCCCAGCAGACAAAGCCCGCCGGAAAGAGCGCCGCACAGCTCGCCGCCGCATCCGCCGCCCTGGGCCAACCCGCCCATGGCCCGAATCAAATCTGGGTTTTCGCGCCCCAGATAGCGCAAAGCGCCTACAAGCAGCATTTGCGCGCAGCTATAGCCTTTACTGCCCAGTTCCAGCACAAGTAGTTGCGAATCTGTCATGCGGCCTCCTCAAAATTTTATGCGTGCATATGCAGTACCGCCAAACTGGCACGCCAACGTGGGTATACGCATAAAAAACCAGCGGCAAAAAGACCCTCGTGACTACACTATCTAAAGTTTTTCAGCCACAACGAGCAAATAACCCAAATTTTTGGCGGCCTCTCCGCAAAGGCAGGTCTCCGGCTCCGCATCCTGACCGGACCATTGCCGCCAAAAGGCTGCTGGTGATCCGAACTTTAAAATCATTCGGGCCGCCAGCTCGCGCAAATAGTATGACTCGTCCGAAACATGCATGGCTTTTAACCCGCATTGCTCAAGCATATTTTGCAGAACGGCCAGAGGCAGCGCCCCTGCCAGGCACGAGCCTGCAAGGCCGCCCGCTGCCGGGGCCGCTTCGCCTTTACGCAGGTACAAGTCAGACAAAATTAACTTACCGCCGGTTTCGAGCACACGACATATTTCGCGCAAGGCAGCGGGTTTATCCAGTTGCAGCGAAAACACGCATTCGCACATTACCCCCACGAAGCAGCCGTCTTTAAGGGGCAAATCAAGAATATCCGCAAGCATCACCTTGCCGTATGCGGCAGCCTCGCGCAGAAGCATTGCGGATTTATCCACCCCCAAGTGGGCAAAACCCATTTCGCCCAACAATGCCAGAGTGCTTCCGGCCCCGCAGCCGGCATCAAGTATGCGCGAGCCTTGAGTAAAGGCGCATATTTCCAACGCCTTGCGAGTAAGCGCCACCCCGCCGGGCCGCAAAGAGGCGCCGGTAACAAGGCGCAGGTGTCCGCTTTCATATAAGGGTTGGGGGTGAGGCATAAGTATTCCTAAACTGATGTATCGGCCTCACGTCTAAGGCTTGGTTTATGGCAAAAAAACTCATTGGAGGTAGGCGCGGGAAGCGCCGAATCAGCCCAGATCTTATAAATATGGCTCCAACAATTATGATTTACGTGCATCAATTCTTTAGAACCTACTTGTCTTCAAGTATCCTCTCTGCCTCCAGCATTTTACCTTCGGCAAGTTCCGGCGGGATGAAGGTAAAACCGCACTTGGGGCAACAGGGCAGGTCTACTTCAAAGGCGCTGTTAAGGTAGGTGATGCGCACCTGCTGTTTTACCAGTTTTTCTTTGCAGTTGGCACATACCCAACCTTCGCCCGTTATATCCTTCACTTCGGCTTTCATATGTCCTGCTCCGCGTTATGGCCAGTATTGGTGCAGCCGCAGCAGCTATCGCAATTTTCCAGTTGCGCGGCGGGCACGCCTGGCACGGTCATGCGGTGGCAATAGGCATTATGTATGGTATAAGAGCCATCTGCATTAAGGCTGTGTTCCACCCAAAAGGTGACGTTTTTGGGCTTGAAGCAAGAAAGCGCGCGCCCAGTGGCCTCGTTGAAAAACTGCCCGCCGGGCTGATGTAGCAACACCTTTTGAATATCGGTATGCAAAATGCGCCGTTTTTCCAGCAACGGAGCGGCTTCGTCAGCTATTACAATCTTTATTTTATCCATATCCACATTCCTTACGGGTAGCTCATTCCAAAGCTTTTTCAAAAGGCGCTGGCGGAAGATAAGGCGCGTGTACTGCCTGTTGGATATGCCAGGCGCGGGGCGGGCGGCGGATTCTTCCGCGCTTGCCGCCACAAAGGCCCCCACCTGGGGGAACAACAGGTTAAGAGCGTGCAGCGCGGGTTTGCCCACGGCCCGTATGCGGTCGCGGCACATTATGCAGTAGCAGAGCAAAATATTTTGCGTATCTGCCGCCCTTTCACAGGCCAGGCCGTTGCCTGCCTGCGGGTTAACCTGATCGGAAAGCCCGCCGTAGCCGCAACAGCGGGTAAGGCTGCCGCTGAGGGCAAGCTCCTCCGTGGGCTGCCCCAATTTTTCGAGCAGGCCGCGTATGGCTGACTGCATGGCATTGTTCTCGCGCGAGGCACAGGGGTCGTGCAGGGCCAGTTCCAGCGGCGCGGCCTTGGCATTTGGCGGCAGAGGAAGATTATTAAGCACTTCCCACAACGATTGCATAGGCACATCGCCAAGTTTTTCGCGAAAAAAAGCACTGCAAGAGGCACAGGCCGTAATAATTGTGGGTTTGCCATGCTCCTCCCAGCTTTGGCGCATGCGGGCGGCCGTATTATCGGCCAGTTGCGCGCGGCCGGCCCATTTTGCCGGAGCGCCGCAACAGGCAAACCACATGCCCACGCCGCCCGTCAAATGCTCGCTCAAATGCTGGTACAGCGCCTCTGTTTCCGCCGGGAGTGAGGCGGGAAGCTGGCAGCCGGGGAAAAATACGTACTGGCTGGCGGAAGCGCCCGGCTGATGGCGAATAAAAAATATATCCGCATCATTGCTGTAGTGCATATCATCCAGCGCAAACTCATGAAAAGAGGCTGGCATGTGCTTTGCGCGCACCATTTCCTCGCGGGCTATACCGCAAAAAACGCCCATATCCGCATCGTGCGGGCATATTTTACCGCAAAGCCCGCATTCGGCGCAGGAGCTGATCATGGTATTGGCCTGGCGCATGCCCTGTACAACAGCCAGGTTGTTGTACATCTCGCGGGCCAGCTTTTTGGGGTAGCTCTTGTAAAGGCGCAGAAAAGCGCAATTTTTGACGCACTCAAGGCATTGGCACTGTATGCAGCGCCCAGCCTCGGCCATTGCTTCATCCATAGTTGGAGCCGCCGGGTTTGCGCCAACCACGGCCTTTTGCTCCGCAATGCCGGAAATATTTGTATAAAGCCGTGTGGGGTAAGGTCCTTCCTTATCGCGCATGGAAGACGGGGCTACACCCTGCATGAAGCGCTCAATGGACAGCGCCGCTTTTTTTCCGTCAAAAGCCTCGCCAATGCGGCCAGACACGGCACAGTGCGCTCCACCGGCAAACACTTTGGGATTAGCGGTTTCAAGGGTGGCTACATTAACATACGCTGGCGTATTGCCGGTATTCAATCCGAAATTTTCCGCTTTCAGGGCTGGGTCGTCCAAGCCTATGTACAGCGCCAGATTTTCCTGCAGTACTGCTTCAATCCATGCGGCATCAAACGTTTGCGCCGTAAATTCCACAAATTCCACCCGCATGGCGGCGAGCATACTGAGCGCGTTTTCCAGCGCGGTATCCGGCAACAATTCGTCACCACTTTGGCGCAATGTTCCACCCAGCGCGCCGGGCGCATGGTAAAGCGACAGGCTGTGCCCCTTTTTGGCCAGTTCATAAGCCAGCACAAGACTGGAGAGCCCGCCGCCAGCAACAGCTATGCGCTTGCCGGTGCCGGGCAGTGGGAAAGGTTTGGTGGAATTTGTGGCGGCCAGGCAGGCCCGCTCCAGCATGGGCATATTTATGCCCTCGTCAATTTCAGCGCGGCGGCAAACCACGCGGCAAGGGCCTTCGCACAGGCAGCCCAGCAGGCCGGATAAAGGCATGGAACGATCCAGCACTTTTCTGGCTTCGGCTGCCTTGCCCTTGGCCATGAGCGCAATAAAGGAGCGTGCGTCCACATGCAGCGGGCACCCTGTTTGACAGGCGGGCGGCTCCTCTTGCACGCATTTGGCCTCAAAACTCCGCAATGTGGCCTGGTCCATAACAGCCTCCATAAAACTGCAATCCGGCGTTGACCTACAGTGTAGACCGCAACCGGAACATAAGTCAAAAAATCTGAAATGATGAAACCAGATTTATAATATCTGGGCGCGGCCCAAATCTCATAAATCTGTCTTAATCCACTGCGCCTTCTCTTCCAAAATCAGTCTGCCCGCGCTCGGGCCGCAGGCAGACTGATTAAAGGTTTATATGGTTATTTTACTTTTTTCATGGCCTCAAGCACACGCTCGGGCAGGGCCGGTATGCGGTCTACCCAAGCGCCGGTGGCGTTGTGTATGCCGTTAAGTATGGCCGGGTGCATGCCGCACAGGGGCAGCTCGCCGGTACCGGCGGCGCCGAAGGGGCCGTATTCGCGGTGCTCTTCAAAGTACTCTATCTCGATATCGTCCGGCACGTCTTTTATGTAAGGAACGCCAGCGCCCGCAAGGGTGGAGTGCTTTTTGACATCTTCAAAGTCTTCGGTGAGAGCCAGGCCCAAGCCTTGCGTCAGGCCGCCATAGTTCTGGCCGTCCACAACCAGACGGTTGTTAATCTTGCCCACGTCGGCGTGCAGGGTCATCTTGTCCACCGTGGTCTTGCCGGTAGCCGTATCCACGCTTACCTCAGCCATAAACAAGCCGTACATGTAGACCATGAAGGGTTTGCCCAGGCCCTTTTCGTCGTTGGGCACGCCCGGCACGGAGAACACGCCGGCAACCTTGGTGGATTTTCCGGCGGCCTTCATTTCTTCATAGCTCATATAACCGCCGCCGGGCTTGGCCGCTTCTTTAAGGAAGTTCTCACAAGCCACGCGTATGGCCCCGCCGGTCATAACCTGCGAGCGGGAGCCGCCAGCCGGGCCGGAGTTTGGCGTTTTTAACATATCGGGCCAGGTGAACTTGAGGCGATCAGGCGTAACGCCCATGGGACGCAAAGCTTCGTGAGCCACGCCAATGGCTCCGGCGTCCGCGCCCTGGCCATGATCTTCCCACGAGGAGCCCACTGTAATGGTGTTATCTGGGTTGATTTCAATAAAAGCCTCGGAACTATCCGCGCCGTCAAGGCCGCAGCCGTACACGCCCACGGCAATGCCCACGCCCTTTTTTAACTGGGGCGTGCTTTTGGCGCGCGCCTGCTCCAGAGCCTTTTTATACTTGGGACGCATGGCTTCAAACATTTTGGGCAGAGAGTAAGAATCCGGCTCCTGCCCGCTTATGTTGAGGTCGCCTTTGCGGTAAACGTTGTTGTAGCGGAACTCGAAAGAATCCACGCCAAGTTTTTCCGCCAGTTTTTCCATGGCCAGTTCGGTAGCCAGGCAGGACTGCGGGCCGCCGTAACCACGAAAGGCCGAGCCCCAGGCGTGGTTGGTGCAAATGGTGCGGCCTTCGCCACGAATATTGGGTATGTTGTAGCCGGCGCCCATAAACTGAATGCCGCGCAGGGTAAGCAGATCGCCAAATTCGGAGTAGGGGCCATGGTCCACGTCAAAATCCGTTTCCATGGCCGCAAGCTTACCGCTCTTTTTGTCTGCGGCAATGCGTATGGTGGTATAGAACGGCGAGCGCTTGCCGGTGTATTGCTGCTGCTGCGTGTAGTTGTAACGCAGGAACACGGGCCGCCCAGTGGCCATGGCCGCCACGCCAACAAGAGCCTCCATGGTGGGGCTAAACTTGTAGCCGAAGGTGCCGCCCATGGGGTTGCAGGCCAGGAAAAGCTTGGCCGGGTCTATGCCCACTCCGGCAGCAATCATGGCCTGGTGCAGGTGAATGCCTATGGATTTGGAGAAGACGCGCAGGTTTTTATCATCGTCAAAAAAAGCGAAGCCAACATCCGGCTCTATGGGCAGGTGCGGCTGGCGGCTGGAGATGGTAAAATCTTCCACCGTGACCATATTGCCATCTTTCATTATGGGGGCGGTATCCGCGCCCTTTTCCAGCTTTTGGGTAAAGTAATGGTTGGGTGTGCCGGGGTGAATTTCGATAGCGTCCGGCGATTTGGCCTCAATAAGGTTCATGTAGGCGGGCAGCACTTCGTACTCCACCTTCACCTTTGCGGCGGCGGCAACGGCCTGGTCATAGCTATCGGCACAAACCATGGCAACGGCGTCGCCATATTGGAACACCTTTTCATCACACAGTATGGGGCGGTCCCACCCATCGCCAAGGTTGGTGGGGAAGGTAATGAGGCCGCTAATGCGATTTTTGCCTTTCACGTCCTTATGGGTGATCACCTTGAAAACGCCGGGCATTTTTTCCGCTTCGGCGTAATCAATGCTCTTTATTTTGGCGTGGGATACGTCAGCCTGCACCAGCGCTATTCTAAGGGTGCCCACGGGCATTTTCAGGCCGAGGTCGGCGCCGTAATCAAGAGTGCCGGTAACTTTGCTTACCGCTGTGGGGCGCGGGTACTTGCTGCCCCAAATGCGGCCATCGGCAGGCATCTTAAACTCGAGAGACTCCATTTTGGCCGCGCCGCGAACAACCTCGGCCGCAGCCATTACGGCGTCTACAAGAGGTTTGTAGCCGGTGCAGCGGCATACGTTGCGGTGCTTTTGAAACCACTCGCGCACTTCTTCACGCGTGGGGTTGTTGTTGGCATCAAGCAAGGCAGTGGCGGATACTATGAAGCCCGGCGAGCAGAACCCGCACTGGGCGCCGCCGAATTTTACCCAAGCCTTTTGCACAACGCTCAGGTTATTGGGCTGGCCTATGCCTTCAATAGTTGTAATTTTGGCGCCTTCCGGCACGCGGCTCATTTTGGTGATGCAAGAGCGCACCACCTTGCCGTCCATAATAACGGAACAAGCGCCGCACTGCCCTGCTTCGCACCCCACCTTGGTGCCCGTAAGACGCAGTTGCTTTCGCAAAACAGTGGAGAGAAAAGCGTCGCTCTCGCAAAACAGATTCTGCTCCACTCCGTTTACATAAATATGTTTCTGAATCATATATCGCGCTCCTTGTTGGTTGCCTGTCGCGCAAACTGCGCCGAATGCGCAGTAATTGCCGTGTAATACATAAAAAGAGTTCTATCTATATTGTGTAGGCCCTGCCCGCAAAAAACACAAATAGTTTAGTTATGCTTGTTTTAGCATCATAAAAAGTAAGAAAATCAAATCGCCGCAGTACTCCAACTGAAGCCGTTAAATAGCACCGCGTCATTATTTGTCGTATTATAAAAATATGGCTATTGGCAAAATACGAAGCATTGAGTATGTGTAGCTTATGGAAAATTATTCAATATATCTGTTTGCCTTTGGGCTTACTCTGTTTGCCGGTCTCTCCACCGGCATAGGCTCGCTTATAGCCCTTGTTGTAAAAAGGGACAGCACGCGTTTTTTAGCCGTGGCTCTGGGGCTTTCGGCCGGGGTGATGATTTATGTTTCTTTTATGGAAATATTGCCGGAATCTCACCTTGCCTTGGTCAAAAGCTTTGGCGGCGGTATTGGAGACGCGCTCTTTTTTGCGTCTTTTTTTGGCGGCATGCTTGTAATAGGTTTTATAGACAAGATAATACCTGAAGATATGAACCCGCACGAGCTTTTGCATCATCCCGTTACAGGGGCGGAGCACCTTGCGCTGGACGGCCGCATAGGGCGCGACCACGCGCAGTTACACCGCACGGGCCTGCTTACGGCCCTTGCCATAGCGGTGCACAACTTTCCCGAAGGCATGGCTACTTTTGCGGCCACGCTTAACGACCCATCCCTGGGCATAGCCATTGCCGCCGCCATAGCCATACACAATATACCGGAAGGCATAGCTATTGCCGTGCCTATATATTTTGCCACGGGCAGCCGCAAAAGCGCCTTTACCCATTCTTTTCTCTCTGGCTTGGCCGAGCCCTTGGGCGCGCTGGCCGGCATAACAATACTCGTGCCTTTTATGGGTCCGGCCACTTTTGGCATTTTATTCGGCCTGGTTGCCGGAACCATGGTGTACATATCGTTTGACGAATTGCTGCCGTCAGCCGAAAAGTACGGGGCACACCATCTTTCCATTTACGGCCTCATAGCCGGTATGGCCATAATGGCCGTATCCATTCTTTTTCTTGGGCACCATCACTAGGTGCTGTTTCTAAAAAGCGTCTTTTGCACACTGGACTGCGTCAAGCGCCGATTTTTGCCCAAGGCTGTGCCATCAGAGTACTATCCCTGGACAAAAACCGGCGCTTTCCTTGCCAGGGAACAAAATCCGTCTTTTTAGCCCACCCAGGTTGTGCCTACATTCAGAGTGATTTTGTTCTCTGGCAAAGAAGCAAGGCTTTGAGCCGAAAGAGTATACTCTTACGGTATTCGACTGGGGGGCAAAGCCTTGCTAACGCAGCCAGAGGGCAAAAGCGCCTGAATGTCGACACAACCTAGCCGTGAAAACGGCCTGGTTGTCACCTGCTTTTCCCATGGCGGCGCAAGGCTGTGGGCTTTATACTGCATGCGCCGCGCCACCGCCTAATTACACTTAAATTATGGCTGCAAAGCCTTTTCCCTCAGTTCTGCCCCGGCCTGTGACGCACACTCTAGTTGCAAGTTGATAAGTCCGTTCCTTTAATATATACGGTAATAATAATTGCATACGCGATTGTCACGGCGCGGCAAGGCTTTGTTTTGCCATAGCCCGGCAGCGTATTGCGCCAAAACCGGCGCCTGCCATTCTGGCAAAACCCGCTATGGCGAGTGGTCACGCCAAAGCATTACAAAGTGTTGCCCGCAAAGCATGCACATGCGCATTGCCCGGATTTAAGGAATATTAAATGAAAAAACTGTTGGCGTTCACAGTTTTATACATTTGTACCGTCTGCCCTGCATATGGAACGGATTTTAAAGTCGGTTTCTTTGATCTGTCTGAAATTATTACCAGTTGCTACGCGTACAAAGATAACATGGCGCGTATTAAAAAAAACTTTTCGCGTGAGCATGAGCATTTGAAAAAGCAGGAGCAGGACCTGCAAAAACGTTATGCCGATTTTAAAAACAGGGCAGCATCTCTTTCATCTGAAGAACGTTCAGCGCTTAACCTGGAACTGATGTACGCCTCACGCACTTTTGACGACAAAAATACCGCTTTCAGGCGCAGGCGCAGCGCGGCTGAAAACCAGGCCAGAGACGAGGCCGGCCGGGTTGTGGCCCTGGCGGTGGATACGCTGGGCGAGCGTGAAAATTTTATGGTTATTATGGAAACAAGCGCGGCCGGAGTAATGTACATTGACAAAGCCATTGACATTACAGCCGCGGTGCTGCAAGAAGCCAACCGCATCTGGCGTGAAAAACCCCGTGCCCTTGCGGGCGAAAAGCCCATAAGAGAAGCTGCCGGGTTATAATGGCGGGCCATGCTCCGCTGTTGACGCCGCCATGCATTATCAATCTGAAATAGAGGGAACCGAAGCATGAAAAAGATTATTGTGCTCGTCTTGTTACTGTGCTTGCAGTCCGTCTGGGCGCAGGCGGCGGATTTGAAAATCGGCGTATTCAGCCTTGAGGATGTAATAGCCCAATGCGATGCCCATAAAGAAAAAACGCGCAAAATAGAACAGGAATTTGCCCCGCGGCAAAAACAGATTAAAAATCTGGAAGCCGAAATAAAAGACCGCTACGCGCAGTACAGAAACGCCTCCGCCACCATGAAGCCCGCCAGCAAATCGGCCCTTAGCGCCGAGCTGGTGCGCGCCTCGCGTGACTTTGACGCCAAAAACGGCGAGCTGCAAAACAGCGTTTACGAGGCCGAAGAGCGCGCCTATGGCGAAGTAAGGGCCATAATAGACATGGCCGCCGGAGAAATAGGCAAAAAAGGCGGCTACTCCCTGCTGGTGGATAAAGAAACCCTGCGCGCCTACTATATGGCTGCCACAATGGATGTGACGGATGTAATGATCAAAGAGGTAAATCGCATCTGGAAAGAAAAGCCGACGGGTATAAAGTAACTTCGCGCCTGTTCCGGACCTAATTATATTTTGGTAAAAAATGCGGCCAGCTTTGCAAAAAGCTGGCCGCTTGATTATCATCCATAATGATTACCTACACTCATTACATGTTTAAAACTCAGTCACTTTTTGCATGAAAGAAGGCTAAATAGGCTGATACATGCGTAAGGCAAAATCCTGCGAATTATTGATATCTACTGTCGGCTGCGGCCCTTTTGACAGTGCTTCTTTTCCTGCCAAGTGCTGTTCAAGAATAGCTTTTCCGGCTGTGGTTTTTTCCATGATGGCGGTGTAGAATTGTTCTTTCAGAATTTCATCATCTTCGATCATGTAGCTCTTAAGTTCTCGTTGCCCGTATTCATTTTCGTGTATGCGGTTTTCATCTCGGAATCTGTCTGCACTTAAACGTACTGCAAAGGTAAAAGCATTCATTAAATCTATACCTGCTTGGCTATTTTGCTCATTTATCGCATCAATTGACAGTTCTCGAAACCATGACGGGTACATTTGATTGTCCAAATAGTCTTTATGCGCTTCGCCGCGTATTTTTGCATAAGCCTCCTCGGAAATAGTCAGCTTATCGTCTTTAAAATACTTGGCCATTAAATCAACTTCCCAACATGGGCAAGGGCTATCATCAACTATCTCTATGCCAGTTTCTGTGGGCCAGAGAGTGTCCATTGATTTTGCATTAGAAATTTCCATACATTTCTCCTGAGGAGTACAAAATTACTTCCGACGTATATTCAAACAGGCTGGTAGACATGCGGAACGCAATAAACCCGGCGATACGTTTTTGTAATATCAGAAACAGCGAGAGGTAGTTGTTGCTTTGTACTTTTGCTGAAAGAACTCAGAGCGTGGAGGGAAAATATGAGTGGGGGCGGTGCTCTTGCTTGGCCTGCTCGCCGAGCTTTGCGTAATCTTATTTACTATGCTCAATACCGTTTTAAAACTTTTGTACGTTTACTCTAGATAGGCTGATACATGCGTAAGGAAAAATCTTGTGCATCGTTAATATTCACTGTCGGTTGCGGCCCTTTTGCCAGAACCTCTTTTTCCGCCAAATGTTGTTCAAGTATGGTTTTTCCGGCAGTGGTTTTCTCCATTAAGGCAGTGTAGAATTGTTCCTTAAGAATTTCATCGTCTTCAATCATGTATCTTTTGATTATACGCTGGCCGTACTCGTCTTCCGGTATGAGATCTTCTTCCTTAAATCTATCCGCGCTGAGGCGCACCGCATATGTGAAAGCATTCATCAAATCTGAAGCGATATCTAATTTTGTGTTGTCGTCTGCTTTTATTGATAGCTCGGAAAACCATGAAGGAAAAGAAGAGTTATCTAAATCTTTTTGTCTTTCCTGCGCATATATTTTAGCATATGCCTCCTCGGAAATGGTCAGGGTGTCGTTTTTAAAATACTTGGCCTTTAGGTCAAGTTCCCAAGGCATTGGTTCATTATCAATTATTATACCCATGCACTTACTCGTTGGCCAAAGCGGATCGGCTGACTTTGCATTAGAAATTTCCATACATTTCTCCTGAGGAGTACAAAATTACTTCCGATGTATATTCAAACAGGCTGGTAGACATGCGGAACGCAATAAACCCGGCGATACGTTTTTGTAATATAAGAAACAGCGAGAGGAAGTTGTTGCGTTGTACTTTTGCTGAAAGCACTCAGAGCGTGGAAGGAAAATATGAGTGGGGGCGGTGCTCTTGCTTGGCCTGCTCGCCGAGCTTTGCGTAATCTTATTTACTATACTCAATACCGTTTTAAAACTTTTGTACGTTTACTCTAGATAGGCTGATACATGCGTAAGGCAAAATCTTGTGCATCGTTAATATTCACTGTCGGCTGCGGCCCTTTTGACAGTGCTTCTTTTCCTGCCAAGTGCTGTTCAAGAATAGCTTTTCCGGCTGTGGTTTTCTCCATGATGGCGGTGTAGAATTGTTCTTTCAGAATTTCATCGTCTTCTACTAAGTACCTTTTGATGGTACGCTGGCCATACTCGTCTTCAGGGATTAGATTTTCTTCCTTGAATCGAGCTGAGCTGAGGCGAACCGCATAAGTGAAAGCATTCATGATATCGGAAGTCGCATCGTAGTTATAGTCGTTTGATGCTTTGATTGAAATTTCACAAAACCAGGATGGAAAAGTGGAGTTATCGAGATCTTCCTGTTTTGCCTGTTCATACAGCTTGGTATACGCCTCTTCTGAAATAGTCAGTTTGTCGTTTTTGAAGTATTTGGCCTTTAAGTCAAGCTCCCAAGGCCACGGCTCGTCATCAATTATTATATCCGCGCATACATCAGTTGGCCAAAGCGGATCGGCGGGTTTAGTTCCAGAGATTTCCATATATTCCTCCTATTAAGAAAATATTGCCTACACTATATCCCAAAGCAAATATCATACCAAATATAGTATTAAAAAAAGACCAGCCAAAGGCTGGTCTTTTTTTAATACTAATACAACAAATAGGTGGTTAGTATGGCACGTTAATGCCACTTTGAATCCATCTAAACTTATAGCTCAAAGGCCGGTTCCAGGTTTTAGAGCCTGTATAGATAGTATTGGTTCCAGCCTTGGGAACAAGCGTGCCATCTGGGTTTTCAGTCATTACCACATAATGCTTTTCCAGTATGGCGTTACCCTGTTCGTTTGCGCGATAAATATCACCGTGTAAACGAAGTTTTTTACCATCCTTAGCAATCTCTGCATATCTATCACTATAATCCCACTTCATAACCATTGACCACTGTTTATAGTCGAACCGGCTACCCCACATGCTGCCGTTAAATTTCATGTTTATGTAGCGCAGGCCGGAAACATAGGTCGGCGAGGCCGCATTAGTATACCAAGCCGTGCCTTTAAGGGCATCCAGCTCCGCATTATCTAGGGTCTGGGCAGTCACCCCATCGGCGTCAAGGGCCGCCAGAATGGCTGGGGCTTCCTGCGCGAATACGCCGGAAGCGCAAAGCAGCATAAACGCCGCCACCATGATTAGTGTTGAGAGTTTTTTCATAAATCCTCCGAAGTAAAAAATTAAGAAACCATAGATCGACCTACCATTATACAATTTTATAAGTCAATCTATTTTAAAAAATCACATATTAAACTAATTATATAGATGCTTTTTTGTTGAAAAAAAACATAAAATAATGCACTAACGAATATGTATATATTCTATACTTTATTTAATTACCAACACGTCAGGAGCGCCATGCGCAATAACATCTTAATAACAGTGCTCATATGTGTGTTACTTGCCGCTCCACAGGCGGCGCTGTCCGATACCTTGCGGCTGGATGACGGCAACATCTTTACCGGCCGGACAGTGAGTTTTGAAGATGCTCTGCTGGCCTTCGACGCAACCTACATGGGCGTGGTGCTTATACCTGCTGAAAAAATTGCCGCGCTGGATACGGACAGGGAATATTTTATTGAGCTGCGCGACGGCGGCATACTTAAAGGGCGGCTGGCGCGGGATGCATCCGGCGTGGCAATCATTTTGTCTGATGGCCGCGCAAACGCGCCGGTTAATCTTAAAGAGGTGCTCGCCCTTACTCCGGCATACGAGAAAGAGGACAAGGCCAATGGCAAGGAAAACGCGCCTGCCGGCATCGGCCAGCAGGAGGAGACAGAGCCGCCGCTCAACTTTCTCACAGGGTCCACAGTGCTTCTGGCCCCAGGCAACTTCGAGGCGGAACTGGATATAACGTACAAAAGCGAACACGACGTCTCGCGCCTGCAAACCATCGGCTACTTCGAGCATTCGTCATACTCCGTGCGGCAGTTCGCGTTTTCTCTTACCGGGCGTGGCAGCCTGTGGAACGGCGGCGAGCTGTGGCTGACCGTTCCCTTCACCCACACAAGAATCAAGGAAGTTTCCAGCAACGAATACGAGCGGCAAAAGATAGACACGGATCTGGCCGATATTTCTTTGGGCGTGCAGCAGCTTTTGCTTAAAGAAGGCGACACAGCCCCGGCGGTGAGCGTTTCCCTCGGCTTGAGCATTCCTACCGGCGAGCGAGCCTACCGCGATACCGAGGAATTTTGGCTGAACGGCATGGATAACGGCAACGGGCATTTTTCCATAACCTCCGGCTTGTCTTTGGTAAAAACCATCGACCCGGCGGTGTTTTTCGGCGGGGTAAGCTACTGCTATTCTTTCGAGCGCGAGATCAGCGGGTATGACATCAAGCCTGGCTGGATCGCGATGGGCTACTTGGGTGTTGGCCTTGCCGTTAACGAGAGTTTATCCTTAAGCGCAAGAATAACACAAGCCTATTACTCGGAAATGACAGCCGACGGAACCAAGGCCAAGGGTTCGGATTACGAGCCAATGGATCTGGGCTTTTCCTGCTCCTACCGCGCGGGCAGCAAATGGGTAATCTCCCCCCATGTGTCTTTCGGCCTGAACAGCGACGCCGGAGCATCCGCCTTTGGCGTGACCATGACGAGGAAATTCTGATGCGCCGCGCCGTTCAATGCCTGCTCGCGGCCGCCGCCATTTTCGCCGCGCCTTGCGCCTATGCTGGCGAAAGCGCAAAGCCGCTCATCAGTGTAAAGAGCATGAAGCAGATGCGCCTTGAGGGCGCTACCCTGCAAACGCTGGATTACTCCTGCGGCCCGGCCTCGCTTGTCGCATTGCTGCACGGATATTTTAAAGACTACCACTACGGCGAACCACAACTGGTGGACGAGATGCTTCTGCGTATGGATGAAAAAGAATACGCAACCGCCACCAAAGAGGGCTTCTCCATGCTTAACCTGAAGCAGCTTGCCGAGCGCCTGGGCTATGTGGCTCACGGCGTGAAGCTGCCTATAACAGCGGCGGAAAAACTTAAAGGTCCGATAATCATATTGCTGAAAACGGAAGAATCGAACCACTTTGTGGTGCTGAAAGGGGCCAAGGCAGGCCGGGCCTTTATTACAGACCCAGCCAGGGGGCATTTGCGCGTGCCCTTATGGGAACTGGCGAGACAATGGAATGGGGAAAGCCTGATTATAGGGCGTAAAGACGTGGGCCTGCCCACCGCGCATGTCTTCAGCCTGCCCACAAACAACAGCTTCGCGCCGGAAGAAGAATCAGTCCGCCTCGGCAGGCGCATGCGGCCGATGAAGATAAGCAATTATGAGCTATACAGGCTGCCGAAATTTTAAGATCATTAGGCCGCCTCATACTCACGGCCTGTGGCTAAATATAATGCGGCCCGCTTATAATTTTAAAATTTTGGTATGCGCCAGTGCAAAGTTTTGCATAAAGGCCGTAAACCATAGTAATGCATGAACTATACCCTGTTATTTTAATTACACAAATCAGAACAATTACAGCGCGGGCAAGCCACAAACTTATTGCCCCAGCAGCCTCTCCATAACCATGGCTATCTGCTCCGGACCGAAGCGTTGCGTTATTAGCGCGGCCTCCTGCCCAACCGACGCGGCAACCCTGTTTTCGGCCACCTGACGCATGGCATTTGCCAGAGCGGCCATATCAACCTCCGCCCACAGCATTTCTTTGGTAAAGAGCGGTATTTTTTCCGTCATCTCGGCAGACACTGGCTCCATGCGATATGGCAGCAGCAGGCTGTTGCTTTGGCTCATGAATTCAAGGTTGCCGGAATAACCGGTGGCAATGGCGACTTTACCGAAGCTCATGGCGGTGGAAAGCCCCAACCCCCAGCCCTCGGCACGGTGCGGGCTTACATAGGCATGGCTTACCGCGTGCAAGGCGGCCATCTGCCCAGCCGTAAGCATTTCAGAAATACTGAGCACGCCGGGCTGGTTAATAGGCATGGCCGCGCGGTATTGTTTTATAACAAGCCGCACGTCCGCGTCACACTCGCGGCGCAACACGCCAAAAGCAGCCAACAGCGCCGGAAGGTTTTTGCGCGGGTTAAGCCCGTCAATAACGGAAAAAAACACGCGGCTGCCCTGCGCGCCATTTTCATGCAAAAAACGCGTGGCCCAGGCCAAATCTCCTTTGCTTGGGCGCGGCCTGCGCACCACATGCGGCAGCACCGCAACGTTTGCGAATCTGGCCTGAAAAGCCGACCGGCAAAATGTAGAGCAGGTCCAAATGGCGCTTACCAGAGAAAGAGGCTCAATAAAGGCCTCGGGCAAACGCTCGTTCTCCCACGGCAGGTAGGCTATTACACGTTTCTGGCGTAAAAACGGCAGGTTCTCGTAAAAGGCGGAATACCAGGCGGGGTCCTCATGCAAAATTACCAGGTCGGCGGCACTGGCCGCCTGCATCAGTTCAGGCTCGGCGCAAAAATCAAGGCTCCCCCGTCTGTGCGAGGTCTGCTCCGGCATATCCGGCTGTTGCGGTGTATCGGGGTAATTGCAATACACCTCGTGCCCCAGCCGTTTCAGGCAATTGATATACTCAAGCCCTGCCAGGCGGTGGCTTATATAGGCGCTCAGACAGTAAAAAATCCGCATATTGCCTCACAGGTATGCGTTTTCCAGCCCGTGAACTAAAGCATAAAACACGGCACGCTTCAACATGTTAATGCGCCGGGTGGGAACACCCATTTTAGTGTTTACTTAACGAGCGCTGTTATTTAATATCAGCACGCATATAAGCGAATTTTCCCACCCAAACTTTTATCTTAAAGGAAGCATTATGTTCAAACGCTATGTTGTCGCTATGGCAATGGCGCTTTGCCTGGCATTTGCCGGAACGGCCCTGGCCGCGCAAAAAACCTACATAAACGGCATTGACGCCAACTACCCGCCCCACGCTTACGTGGGTAAATCCGGCCAGCCCGAAGGCTTTGACGTTGAAGCCATGGACTGGATAGCGAAAAAGATGGGCTTTACAGTCAAGCATGTGCCCATGGATTGGGACACCATCGTAGCCAGCCTGCTGGCTAAAAAAATTGACATGGTATGTTCCGGCATGAGCATATCCCCCGAGCGCAAGGCTGTTGTCACTTTCTCCGAACCCTACTTCAGCGTGCGTAAAGTGCTGGTGGTGCGCAACAACAACGCCCTTACCCGCGACCAGGTGCTTACCGGCAAAAAGAACATAGGCGTGCAGCGCGGCACCAACGAGGCCGAATGGCTGGAACAGAACAAGACCCCCAACAAGTGGAACTACACCCTGCGTTATTACGACTCCGCGCCAATGGCCATAGAAGACCTGGTTAACGGCCGCCTTGACGCCGCCGCCGTGGATTCCGCCCCAGCCAACGACGCCATTAAAAAAGGCAAAAAGCCCGTGCGCATTACCGGCGAATTTGCCGAGGCAGACGACTTTGGCGTGGCTACACGTAACGAAGATAAAGAACTGCGCGACATGATCAACAAAGGCTTCAAGCTGCTCAAGGCCGACCCCTTCTGGCAGCAGTTGCAGGCTAAGTACGACAGTTATCAATAAAGAGTATAGCGGATGAAGCCAGATTTGCGGGATCTGGGGCGCTGCCCCAGATCCCGCAAGGAGCTGTAAATAGTATCGCCAGCAGTATTGCCTTTCGTTAACTTGGTGATGCTACGTTGTCGAGCTATGGTTAAACGAGCCACACCTTGACCCGCAATTGTGTAAATAAAAGCTTCCAGTTTGTCACCGGTAAAACCTGTAATCAACCACAAAGCCAACAACTAACACTGTTGCGGGGTCAAGGGGGTTCACACCCCCATTGCGGGTCTGGGCGGAGCCCAGATCTCATAAATCTGGCTTCATCAATAAAAATGCTTTACGGGCGGGTAAAATTACCCGCCCGGATTATTTGCCTTATTCCTGACAATCTATTAAAAGTCTTTCATAAATTCATTGCGGCTTATGTGCGTTGCCGCGCCAGCCGTTAATCTTCAGGGTGCCGATGCTTGAATATCTTTTAACAGTCGCGGGCGAACTGCCTTATATTTTGCAGGGCGCGCTGTATACGTTGGGCATAGTGGCGTCATCCATGCTATCCGGCCTGGCCCTGGGCGTGCCGCTTTCGCTTTGCCAGGTGTACGGCCTGCCGCCGGTACGCTGGGCTGTTAACCTTTATGTATGGTTTTTTCGCGGCACGCCCATTCTGGTGCTGCTTTATCTTTTTTACTTCGGGCTGTTTCCCGCGCTTAACAATCTGATACCTTGGCTTGAAATAGATATTCCAGCGCTGGCCTCATGTTGCATAGTGCTGGGCATGACCAGCGCGGCCTACCAGTCGCAAATTTTTCGCGGGGCCATAGAGTCGCTCCCCTCCGGCCAGCTAAAGGCGGCTCAAGCGCTGGGCATGAGCGACGCGCGCGGCATAAGGCATATTATACTGCCGCAGGCCATGCGCCTTGCCCTGCCGGGCTGGTCCAACGAGTATTCCATTCTGCTTAAAGACAGCGCCCTGGTGTATGTGCTTGGCGTGCCGGAAATAATGGCCCGCTCGCATTTTGTAGCCTCGCGCACCACATGGCATTTTACCTACTACATACTGGCCGGAATTTTATATTTGATAATTACAGTGCTGGGCCTCAAGCTACTGCGCTTGTTTGAAGAAAAAGTGCGCCTGCCCGGTTACAACACATGAGGCCCGCATGAGCAAAACCAACACAGCGCCGGAACTGCGCCTTGAAAGCATCAGCAAGAATCTGGGCGGACGCCAGATTCTCGACTCCGTTTCATTCTCAATGAACAAAGGCGAGATGAAGGTGCTTATAGGCCCCTCCGGCGCGGGCAAAAGCACCCTGCTGCAATGCATAAACTGCCTGATTATGCCGGATAGCGGCAATATTTTTCTGGCCGGTGAACGGCTGGACAAATCCAATAAAACCGCCCTGCGTCTCTTTCGTCGCCATGTTGGCATGATTTTTCAGGATTTCAACCTGTTCGACCACCTCACGGCCATAGACAATGTAGCCATTGCCCTGCAAAAGGTGCTGGGAAAATCCAAATCAGAGGCCCGCGCCCGCGCCATGGCGGAGCTGGAGCGCGTTGGCCTGGGCAACCGGGCGGCGTTGTACCCGGCGGAGCTTTCCGGCGGGCAGAAGCAGCGCGTGGCCTTTGCCCGCGCCCTGGCCATGGACCCCAGCGTTATTCTGCTGGACGAGCCCACCTCGGCGCTGGACCCTGAACTGGTTGGAGAAGTGCTTACGGTTATACGCGATTTGGCCCGCAGCGGCATGACCATGCTTATGGCCACGCACCAGATGGATTTTGCCCGCGCCCTTGCGCACGAGATACTTTTTATGGAAAAAGGCCGCATTATAGAGCAGGGAGCGCCGGAAGCGCTGCTGGCCCCCGGCAGCGGCACGCGCACGTTGGATTTTTGCAGCCGCCTGGCAATGGAACTTGAAGGGCAGGATAAGGCAAAGTAAGGGCCTAAGACACATGGACTGGACATTTTACGCCGACAGGGTACTGCCTGTTTTAAACAAAGGCTTATGGGTGAGTGTGCAGCTTATCCTGCCCTCCGCCGTTTTCGGCTTTATAGGCGGCGTAATGCTGGGCGCATTGCGCGTATTCGGCCACCCTTGGGCACGCAAGGCCGGTGACGTATACACGGCGCTACTGCGCGGCGTGCCGCTGGTTATACAGCTTTTCATACTTTATTACTGCCTGCCCAAGCTTGGCCTGTATATGGATGGTTTTACCGCCGCCGTGGTGGGTTTTATACTGTGCAGCGCGGCCTACCACTCCGAATATATACGCGGCGCGCTGCTCTCAATAAAACAAGGGCAGCTTAAGGCCGCGCAGGCTCTGGGCTTCAGCAATTTTCAGCTTGTGGTCAACATACTTATTCCACAGGCCATGCGCCGGGCTTTGCCCGGCTGCGGCAACGAATTTATCTACCTGATCAAATACTCTTCTCTGGCCTATGTTACCACCTGCGTGGAGCTTACCGGAGAGGCCAAGGTGCTGGCGGCCCGCACATACAGGTATAACGAAATATTTATCATGGCCGGATTTTACTACCTGTTTCTGACCACCATAGCCACCTGGCTGCTGCACAAAATAGAGGCCAAGGCGTGCATACCAGGCTTCGGCAAGCAGAAATAGCAAAAGCATAGGGTATTATATGAAAAATGTCCCTGCAGACATGTGTTTGCAGGGACATTTTTTATAATAAGCCTTACTTACTTCACCAGCACTTTTATAATCTCGCCCAAGTACATGGCGTGAAAATCTTTTTGCGGGTAAAACTCCGCCACATGCGGCTTTATGTCAAAACCGGCCTCCGGCATAGGGGTATGGTACATTTTGCGGCACACAAAAATCATTGAGGCTTGCTCAAAGGCCACGCTGCCATCCACAAAATACGGCGTAAGCCCAGCCTGCGCAGCTTTGTCGCAGTCGCGCCCGGACTTGGCGCCGCATAAGGCCAGCGCTTTTTTATACTCCGGCGGGTAAAAGGAAATTGTAAACAGCTCCGCCGCATCCACAAATTCTTTGGTGTAGCGTTGCGGGCGAATATATACCGTTACGCAAGGCCTTTGCCATATATAACCCAAAGCGCCCCAACTGGCGGTCATTGTATTGAACCTGTCTTTGTCTCCCGCGCTTATGAGCATCCACTCGCTGCCAATTTTGGTGAAAGGGTTAAGTTGCAACTCTTCCGGCTTTATTTCCCTGAACATGGTTATGCTCCTTTTAAAATTCAGTTTACCGCGTAACTGCAACGCACAAAATGCCCCGGCAGTTCCTGCCGCATCGGCTCAAGCTCAAGGCAATCCGGCCGTGCCCGTAAGCAACGCGGGGCAAAGGCGCAACCGCCAGCTGTTTTGCCTGTGACGCAAGCATCCTGCTTTTGCGCCGCCGGAGCATGCCCATTAGCGCCTCCGGACATGCCAGCCTCAAGCAGCATGCGCGTATAGGGGTGCAACGGGTTGGCGAACAGCTCTTCGGTAGTCGCAAGTTCCACTATCTGCCCCATGTACATAACCGCCACATGGTCGCTCATATGGCTTACCACGGTCAAATCGTGCGAGATGAAAAGACAGCTTAAACCAAGAGCGTCCTGACTGTCTTTCAGCAGGTTCAGCACCTGGGCCTGCACCGAGGCGTCAAGCGAGGAGACGGGCTCATCGCACACCAGCACCTCAGGCTCTGGCGCAAGGGCGCGCGCCAGGGCCACACGCTGGCGTTGCCCGCCAGAACACTCGTGCGGGTAAAGCGCGGCATCATCCGGCTTAAGGCCGACCCGGCTCAAAAGTGCCGCCACGCGCTCTTGCCTCTCGCTTTTGGCCATACCCATGCAGATTAGCGGCTCGGCAATGCTGTAGCCTATTTTAAGCCTGGGGTTCAAAGACGAATACGGGTCTTGAAAAACCATCTGCAAGCGCCGCGGCAGGCTGCCCAAAAACTTTTTACGCCCAGCCCTGCCGTTTTTTATATCTTCCGCGCCATCCTCAAACAACGGCTGACCATGCAAAAAAATATTGCCCGAAGACGGCTGCAACAGCCGTGCCGCCATACGCGCGAGAGTAGATTTGCCGCTGCCGGACTCTCCAACCAGACCAAGAGTTTTGCCGGTGGGCAGGCTAAGGGTTACGCCATTAACGGCCTTGAACAAATCTGCCTTAGCTAAAAAGCCGCTACTCCGTGAAAAGTAGCGGCTTACATTTTCAATCTGCAGAATGGGTACGGCGTTAATCATACCTGCAGGCCGGTTATTTGCTCAGGCACTCTTTACATATTCCGAACAAATACATGCGGTGGGATGTGGGCTTAAAACCGTGCTGCGCGGCCAAATTGGCCTGAAGGCTTTCTATTTTCTCATCAAAAACCGGCACGGTTTTACCACACTCTTCACAAATAAGATGGTCGTGGTGATCGCTTGCATAAGGCTCAAAGCGCGCCACATCGTCGCCAAAGTGCAATTCTCTGGCCAGGCCGGCGTCCAGCATCAGCTTGAGGGTACGGTACACTGTGGCCTGCCCTATGGATGGATCTATAACGCGCAATTTTTGATAAAGCTCTTCAGCGCTCAGATGCTCCGAGGCATGGTCGCAAAAGGTGGAGACAATAAGGCGACGCTGATTGGTCAGCTTCATGCCTTTTTTTGCCAGATATACGGCAAGCTTCTCTTCAGGATTTTCAAATATGGAAATGTTCGGCATGAATTATTTTCACCTTTATTGGGGCTTGGTGATTATTTGCGTCCTTAAGGCTGGCATATGACTTGAAGATAATTGCCTGTTTCGCGCTGTTTTGCAACAGGATTTTTAAAACGCGGGTTATAAAGTGCCGGTTAAAGCCGTGCGGTTATCTTACACAGGCAAAAATGAGTAAAAGATTTTAACGAAGCTCAAAGTAATTATCCGGCCACCAGCGTACGTTTTTTGTTGTTATGCCCCAATCGGCATAAAGTTGTTTCAGTTCGCCCTTGTGCCCGAAAAACTCGCCCTGAATATGCCGTGGAGCATACAACACATTGTCCGCGAGGCTGCCTGCGGACGGCTTAAGGTGTTTTTCCAGATATAAATAAGTAGCGCGGCTGCGCAGGCATTGGCCCAACGCAGGGTGGCGCGGCCCGGCCAGAGTATTTTCATCCAGACTTTTCTCAGGCGCAAGCCCCATACGAATAACGCTTATGCCTTTTTCCCAAAACCGTAACAACGAGTCAGGCAACAGACGCAAAACCGCCTCCAGGCTCCATGGAGAGTAATTGCCCTCGCTCCACTTGGCGGCCAGAAGCGTGCCTTTAATAACCATGCAAGGGTAAAGGCGCACGGTTTGCGGGCCTAACCGCGCGCATGCCTCCACATCGGCCGCGAAATGCTCCTCGCGCATGCCCGGCATGCCGGGCAAAAGCTGCACGCCCAATCCAATTTTTGATGACAAAACCATTTCACAAGCAGCACGGGCGACAGCCCCGCCATAATTGCGGCGGCTTTCGCGCAAAGGCTCGTCACAAAAACTTTGTATGCCAAGCTCAATAAAATCAAGGCCCGCCCCGTGCAATTTTTCAAGCAGCACGGGCGTTATGGCGTCCGGCCTTGTGGAGCAACGCACCTGCCGCACAAGGCCAGCCTGTTTCAGCCGGTTGCCGAGGGAGAGAAACAAGTCCTGCGTACGCAGTGGCAAAGATGTAAAAGTACCGCCATAATAAGCTAAATCAAAAATCCGACCCCCGGCTGAAGTGGCGAAAAACTCTTCAATGCTTTGCGCCAAATCTTCAGCAGGCCTAAGGCTTACGCCCGTTTGCACGTCTTGCGCGCAAAACACGCAACGCACCGGACAACCAGCATAGGGAATAAACACGGGATATATAGGCGGAACCTGCACAACAGGCTCTGGGTGCGCAAATTTCATAGCCATAGTTTCCAATTAATTTTCGCGCAAGGCAAGCCCGGAGTTTATGTTTGCCGGCATGCGCCGCGCCCGCGCCTTCCGCTCCTCTCATATTACAACAAAAATGCTGATTATGCGGCAACTTATAGCATTAGTCATCATAGTAAAAAAAGACAATCAAGCGGCGGCGTATAACGCCTGAGTAATAGTCGCGGTAGTTTGAGCAGACTATTCCGCATGTTGCGACTGAATGCTTTAAGACATTGTTGCCGTTATAAAAAAAACTCTTGCGTTTGTATAACGTTTATTTGTAGACTATTTTAATAATTTTTTTTACAGCAGGATAATTGTAGACGCAACTATTCCTGTTTTTTTTACAGTTTAATTATAAGCTATATTCCTATATAGTCGAACCAACCAAAAAACTTGCGACTGCTTGGTGTACTAAATGCCAGATACTTGCATTTTTTGTAAAATTGCCAAAGGCGAAATACCTTGCGCCAAAGTGTATGAAGACAAAGACGTACTTGCGTTTTTGGACCTGCGCCCGGCAGCGCCCGGCCATACGCTGCTGATACCCAAGGCGCATGCCGCACATCTGCTTGAGCTTGATCCGGCGCTTGGCCGGGCCATTGTAAGCGCCATGCAAAAAATAGGCGCGGCGCTGCAAAAGGCCACGGGCGCGGAGGGTTTCAACTGCCTGCAAAACAATTTTCCAGCGGCAGGCCAAGAGATTATGCATGCGCATTGGCATATAATACCGCGCACCGCTAATGATAAGCTTGCTTTTACGTGGATTTCGGGTAATTATGCAACAACGGACACAATGAATTCTTTGGCAGATCTGCTTAAAAAGTCTATATAGTTGTGAGGTGAGGCATGAGTGAAAAAACTTTGACCAAGGCGGACATCGTTGATGCCATTTATGAAAAAGTGAATCGCAATCGCCTTGAAATGAAAGGCATTGTAGAGTCGCTGCTTAAAATCATGAAGCAGGCAATCAAAAAAGATCACGCCCTTTTGGTCAGCGGCTTCGGAAAATTTGAAGCCTATGACAAAAAAGCCCGCAAAGGCAGAAACCCTCAAACGGAAGAAAGCATTGTACTGCCGCCGCGTAAAGTGGTGGTATTCAGACTTTCTCGCAAGTTCAGATCTGAGCTGAACGGCGACTAAGCCTGGTTTATACCTGCGCCGCCAAGGCATTGTTGTACGCCCATAGCAAGGCGTGAAGGATTTGTATTTCCTTTTTTTGAGGGCGAAAGCCCTCTTTTTTTATGCCCATTCTCCGGTTACAAGCGGCTGCTCCTGCGCGACAATGTTATATGAAACGACAGGAGGACTATAAAACATAAAAAAGCGAAAAGCATGCATGCCCTTTTAACTTGGCAGCCAGGCGCCGCCAAACGACAAAAAGACAATTGTTGCATGACTGCTGGTAAAACAATTCGCAGTATGGCATAGTAAATAAAAATTATACCATAATTACTTTTCTCTCCTAACGGGCCGCGCGGTGTTGTCAGACCAAGCTTTACGCAGGCATGCGCAAATTGTGTTACGGCCTGAGCTAGATATCTTGCCGGAGAAAAAAGCTGCTGGCGGCATTCGCATAAAATCCATCAGTACAAGCATCAGAGGTGAACAATGCATATTTCAGCAATCCACTGCGTGTATTTCAGCGCCACCTACACCACATCATCATACCTGCGCTATATCGCCGAAGGCATGGGCATAGCCGTGACCGAACACGACATAACGGGGCCGGAATGGGCCAACAAGCCCATGAGCTTTGGCGAGGACGAACTGGTTATTTTCGGCGGGCCGGTATTTGGCGGGCGTATTCCCGCTCTGGCGGCCGAGCGCTTCAAGCTGTTCAGCGGTAAAGGCCTGGCGGTGGTTGTTACCGCATACGGCAACCGCGCCTATGACGACGCCCTGCTTGAGCTGCGCGATGTTGCTGAAAAACAGGGCTTCACCGTTGTTGCCGCCGCCGCGCCCATAGCCCGCCACTCCTTGCTTTCACACCACGCAACAGAAAGGCCGGATACTGACGACCGGGCTGAAGCCATAAAATTTGGCCGGAATATACTTGATAAAATCAATAACATGCCATTATCAAACATGCCGAAACTGCATGTAAAAGGTAACTTCCCTTATAAAGAGCTTGGGGCTGCGGCTTGGCGGCCATATGCCACTGACGAATGCAACGCCTGCCAAGTTTGCGTGCGCCGCTGCCCCACCAGGGCCATTTCAGCGCAAACGCCCAAAGCAACCGGCGAGGCCTGCATCAGATGCGGGCGTTGCCTGTTGATATGCCCGCAAAAGGCCAGAAAAATACCTGACCCTGTTTTCGCGATGTTGCGCGAGCATATTGACCCGCTCTGTGCCGGGCGCAAAGAATCGGAATGGATATTGTAAACCAAAACTTGCACGGCAATTTAAAGGTCCTCCTGGCAATGTCCGGCGGACCTTTAAATTGCGCAAATAATCAGGCGCAGCGCCTTGGCGTGAAGATATGCCATAAAATCACAGCCCTTGGCATTTAGCTTTCTTGCTGATATGCAGCAACTCACTATCATACTATTTATTAAAGGAAAAAACATGCGAAATTTGCTGACTGCGGCGCTGCTTACCCTGCTCGTTTCCGGCTGCGGCTCTGCCCTGCCTGACGCCAATGCGCATTACGCAAATCAGGATATGGCCTACGCCTTTGAAAAAGAAAACGCCTTTTGCCAGGCTGCGGCAGAAGGTAATTTTACTGAAAAACAGTTTCCGGAAAATCTACCCCCTTGGGGCTATGCCAGCAACTTCTCATCCACCCTGGCCAGCTTGGGCTACGATCATTACGGCTACAGCTACCCCGCGCCGGACGCTCACCTTGGCGACTACTCCAAAATAGCTGCGGAAAGTTTCGCCGCCGCTAAAAAACCGCAAGAACGCCACGATATATGCATGCGTGAGCTAGGCTGGAAGAACAAAACAGAATTTACCGCCGCTGAAAAACAGGAAAACAACAAAAACACCCGCGCAACCACTCTGCTAAGCTCCTTGAAAGACGACCCGCAGCTTGCGCGCGCCCTTGCGCTTGTGAGCGCCGAGTTGCGCAAACTCCCTTCGGACAAAGCCGCGCAAGAACGCAACAGGCTTATGCAGGATCCGGACAATTTCAGCCTGGCCTATCACAAGGCCAGCGCCTTTGCGCTGCAAAACCCTTATGCGGCGGACAATGTTATTAATGATGACAAGACGGGGTTGCAATTGGCCCACTGCTCGGCCATGTATGGGGTTGTGAACGACAACCGCAAAGAGCTTACAGACCACGGCCCTGGCGACAGCGACCGCTTTGTAAGTCAGGAGCGCGAAAGCCTTGATTTCGCTTCGCGTCTTATTAACAGCGAGCTCGCCCTGGAGGAAAAAAATGCCTTTGCTGAAACTTTTTTACGCGAAACCTCTCACAGCCTGCCGAATATCTTAATGAAATTTCAAATGGAATCGCCGCAGTGCTCAGTGCTGGTGCGTGAATTTAAAAACCGCCAGCCCCAGCCCGATATTATCAAATAGAATGTTATGAGGAGGTATTGATATGAAAATAGCCATTGCTTCCAATATAGATCTGCCGGAAGGAATTGTGCCGGATTTTTTTGCGGGCAGCCCGTATTTGCTTATAATTGAAACCAGATTCAACAAAATATTGGCAAACATCAAAAACGAGGGGGACGATGCGGAGTTGGCCAGCAAACTGGTGCCGCACAACTGCGAGTGCGTACTCTGCGGCCCCATTGAAGAGGCCCCGTTTTGCATATTGGCCAACGCCGGCATAACCCGCTACAACGCCGCCGGGCTTAGCATAGAGTACGCTTTGGACGATTTTGAGCAAAACGCGCTTGAGCTTATACGCGATCATATTGGGGGCATTGGTTGCCGTGGCGACCATAAACACCTTTAGCCGCGTCTGTCATTATACAGCAAAGCGCGGCCAGTTTGCGGCAACTTTAGCTAGATATCGAAACAGGCGTTTCCGGCATGTAAAAAATGAGTAACGGTTGCCGCGCCGGTGCAACGGCCCAACAGGGCGCTCAGCTCTCCAGCTATATCTTCGGCATCGCGCATATTCATGGGCGGCATTATGTCTATATTTATGGCCGCCTTGGCTGTGCCGGGCAACAGTTTACTGCTGTTGCCGTTTTTCCAGCACCAAGCCCGGCAAAGAACATCTCTGCCCGCCGTATCCATATATACAATTTCACCTGGAGCCGGATGCTCCAAAACATCCGGCTGGCCAAGGGGCACATAGCGCTCGTCGCCTTTGGCAAAAGTAAGCAGCAAATCTCCGCGCACCGCAGCAAGGTCGTCGCCTCCGCAAGGGCACAAATGGGCAAGGCTTATGCAGTTAAAGGCCGCTACCAACGAATTCACATAAGGCAAAGCCTTGCCGCCCCGCGCTCTTTTAACCAGATTAACCACCGAAGGCGGGAATTTGTTGGGGTTGATGCCCATACTGCGAAAAGCCTCGGCCCAGGCCAGCAGGCGCGGATGCTCCTTAAAATCGTCCCCCAGTTGTTCCCGCGCGTTTTTCTCGCATTGCGCGAGCAGGGCGGCAAGTTCCGGCGCTTCGCCGCTGTTGTCTATATTTTCGGCCACTATTACAGCCCTCATAAATCCGGGGTAACGGGCAAATACTTCCGTATCAATAGAATAGCGCATAGCGTCACCTTTCTGCCTTGCATATATTTATAATCAGAACAGCAACTATGCCGCCATATAGTGTAAAGTCAAGCTCCGCATACTTCAGACAGGCATGAGGGCAGTTTGCCTGTTACGCCGTTAAAGCAGGTATTGCCAATGTCAGACTAAGTAAAGTTAGGTTTCCGCCGCATAACGTAACAGCCCCGGCACAAGGGGCATTTACACGAGCGAAAATACCGTAAAAAGCGGCTTTAATTTCATGCATAATTGTAATACGCTGTATCAAATCAACTTCAAGATATTGGAGGCCTTTATGAGCGGAATAAGAGTTGTTGTGCAGTTGGAACTAAAACCGGATCAGGTGGGGCAGCTCATGCCATGCATCAAGGAGCTTCAGGAAAAAAGCCGGGCCGAGGCGGGCAATATAAGCTACGACTGGATAATAAGCGCGGAAAAACCCAATGCCTTTTTCGTGGTGGAGCACTGGAAGTCGCAGGCGGCTCTGGATGAGCATATGGAAACAGCGCACTTTAAAAACTACAAAAATCAGACTGCCGGAAAAGTCATAAGCGCCAGTACCGCGCTGGGCAAGAATATATCTTAGCCGCGCGGCTCGCGCCGCATTTATGGTTTAGGCAAAATAGCAATTTGGGGAGCTTTCAGCTCCCCAAATTCCGCATACACGCAGTTAAAATCCCACTTAAACGCAAGCATGGCGCAGGTTTAAGCGCCTGATGGATATTCTTCTTTCAAATCCCTGCTCATAAGCTGTTTTACGGCATCCAGCGCGTTGGTGCGGCCTTGCAGCAGGGTTTGCACTGTAAAGGCCACCGGTAAATCAACCCCAAGTTGCGTGCCCAAGGCCACGGCGGCCTCGGTGGTTTTAACGCCCTCGGCAACCATGTGCATTTCTTTGGCAATTTCCTGCAAATTTTTGCCCTTGGCCAGCGATAACCCAACCTGCCTGTTGCGCGAAAGATCGCCGGTACAGGTTAGCACAAGGTCGCCCATGCCGGAAAGCCCCATAAAAGTGGAGTGGCGCGCGCCCATGGCTTCACCCAAGCGGCTTATCTCGGCAAGGCCACGCGTAATAAGCGCAGCGCGTGCATTATGACCAAAGCCCAGGCCGTCGCTTACTCCGGCGGCTATGGCTATAATGTTTTTAAGCGCCCCGCCAAGTTCCACGCCGGTGACATCGTTGCTTGAGTATACCCTGAAAGAACTGCCGGAAAAAGCGGCCTGCAGTTCCGCCCCCAGATTTTTATCCGCGCAGCCCAAGGCTACCGCGCTGGGCAGACCCTTTATCACCTCGGCCGCGAAAGAGGGGCCTGAAAGTATGGCGTAGCGCGTTTGCGGCAGTTCCTCCGCCACCAGGCGCGACATGGGTTTGAGGGTGGAAAGCTCTATGCCCTTGCTGGCGCAAACCACCGGCAAGCCAGGCCTGAAATGCGCGGCCAGCGCGGCCAGCGCGGCCCGCGCGCTTTGGCAGGGGATGGACATAATGCAAAAATCAGCCCCTTCAAAGACTTCTTTGGGGTCCAAACTGGCTTTTAACAAAGGGCTAAGCGGCAAATTAGGAAGGTAGCGATGGTTTTCGTGCCGCGTATTTATGCTATGCGCCGTTTCGGCGTCTCTCAACCAGATAGTAACTTCAAATCCTTTTGCGGCCAACATGTTTGCCAGGGCCGTTCCCCAGCTTCCGCCGCCAAGCACTGCTACGCGCATCTGTTACCTCAATTATTGGGTGCTATTAGTTGCAAAGGCAGGCTCCGCCATGTACTATGCGGGCCATCGGATAACCTCAGGAGCTTTTCATGGCAAGACAATATAGTGATTTTACCGAAACTGAAAGACAGATTCTGGGCATTGTGCAAAAAAATCTGCCGGACAGCGCATCACCTTACGCCGATATCGCCGCAAGCGTTGGCGTAAGCGAGGAGCAAGTGCTGGAGCTGCTGCGCGAAATGCAGCGCGACGGCTCCATACGGCGTTTTGGAGCCAGCATAAAACACCAGCGCGCCGGGTTCAGCCATAACGCAATGGTGGCCTGGGTGGTAAAAGACAAGGCGCAGGCCGATGAGGCCGCCAAAACAGCCGTGGAGCTCGACCTTATATCGCATTGCTACTACCGCCCCTCAAGCGCGCAAGATTGGCCCTATGAATTTTTTACCATGATTCACGGCCGGGATGAGAATGAGTATAAGAAAGTGATTGAATTTCTTATCCGCAATACCAGCCTGCGCGAATACGCCGTGCTGGAGAGCCTGCAGGAACTTAAAAAAATATCCATGACCTATTTTTAGGCCCTGCGGCATATTCCTGCAACCTGCGGCAACCGTTTCGAGTTTTTCACCAAACAGGTGCATGCCGTGCGGGTTGTTGCCCCGATGTGGAAATGTAATTTTTGAAACATAAATATATAAGCCATCCGCGAGGTACAAATACATGAAAGAAGACAAATCGCAAAAACTCTTTGCACAGGCGCAAAAATTCATACCCGGCGGCGTGAACAGCCCTGTGCGGGCCTGTGTTTCCGTTGACAGCGCCCCTATTTTCATAGCCAGCGGCAAAGGCAGTAAAATAATCAGCGCGGATGGCGAGGAATATATAGATTTTGTGCAATCGTGGGGGCCGATGCTGCTTGGGCACGCCCACCCGGAAGTAACCAGGGCCATTACAGCGGCGGTGGAACGCGGCGCCAGCTACGGAGCCCCCTGCGAGGCGGAACTGGCGCTGGCCGAAGCCGTGTGCGATGCAATACCATCCATTGAAATGGTGCGCATGGTCAGCTCCGGCACCGAGGCCACCATGAGCGCCCTGCGCCTGGCCCGCGCCCATACCGGCCGTAAAAAGCTCATAAAATTTGACGGAGGCTACCACGGCCATGGCGACGCCTTTTTAGCCAGCGCCGGTTCCGGTGTAGCCACTCTTTCCATACCCGGCACGCCAGGCGTGCCAGAGGCAGTGGTAAGCGACACCCTGATAGCCCCCTATAACGATGCCGCTGCCGTGGAGGCGCTGTTCAAACAGCACGGCAACGACATTGCGGCCCTGTTTGTGGAGCCTGTTGCTGGAAATATGGGACTGGTGCCGCCGGCGCCAGGTTTTTTGCAGGCTCTGCGCCAATTGTGCGATCGTTACGGCGCTTTGCTGGTGTTTGACGAGGTTATCACAGGCTTTCGCGTTGCGTACAACGGCGCTCAGGGCTACTATGGCGTAAAACCGGATCTCACCACCTTGGGCAAAATAATCGGCGGCGGCATGCCCGTGGGGGCGTATGGCGGCAGGCGCGAGCTGATGCAAAAAATAGCCCCCTGCGGCCCCGTGTACCAGGCCGGAACTCTTTCGGGCAACCCCGTGGCAATGGCCGCAGGCATTGCCACCCTAAAGGCGCTCAAGCAGGCCGACTATGCCGCGTTGACCGCCAAAGTGGAAAAACTCTGCCAGGGTATTGAACAAATATGCGCAGGCAAGAAAATTCCGGTGCGCATAAACCGCCTTGCCAGCATGTTCACCATATTCTTTACAGAACAAGCCGTAACTGACTTCGCCTCGGCCAAAAAAGCTGACACGGCGCGGTATACCCGTCTTTACAAACAGCTGCGCGCCCAAGGCATTTATGTGGCTCCTTCCGGCTTTGAGGCGGCCATGGTTTCCTTCGCGCATACCGACGAAGATTTTGCAAAAATGCTGGCCGCCTTTAAAGCTGCCGAGTTTTAATAACGCGGATGTTGTATTAAACCCCGCCTTGCCGTCATGCGACAAGGCGGGGTTTAATACTGCAATAAAAACACAGCGATGGCAGCGACTATGGCACGATACAAAAAGCTTACAGCTTTTTCCTGCCCAAACAACATCCAGAATATTTCAACTTTTTCAAAGTTAAAATACTCTATGCGCGCAGGTAATTGGCGTACAGTCTGGCGGATACGCGGGTGAACTCGTCAAAATCCGCCGACGGCTCCAGCCCCGGCACAATGGCGCGTACTACCGGAAACTTAAGCGTATCATGCGTTAAATCCACATAAACAGGGTCACGGCCATTGGCGCAAAGCAAATGCTCCAACAAGGCCAAATCGGCGTTTACATGGCCCCGGCTGTAGTCCGGCAAATCCGCAAGGCCACGCTCGGGCAGCTTGCGCAACATGGGGCCGGAAGCGCCTCCGCCGGGGTATGGGTACGGCGTTTCGGTAAGAGCGGAAACCAAGGCGCGCGCCCCCGACAAAGACGCCCCATGCCCCCTGTGCACGCTCCCCTTCTGCCCGATAACAAAAGCCTGATAGCAGGGTAAGCCCAAAGCGCCGGTCATATCCATAAACTGCACGTTAACGCCTTGGGCGCGGTAATCCTCCAGCAGGCCGCGCAATACAGCGTCCGCAACCGAATCCGGATTAAGCTGAAAGCAGCGCTCTTTGCGGTAAAGCGTGGTTGCCTCGGCATCGCGCTCCATTATTTCATAAAGCGCCGCCAGTTTGGCCTGTTCCGGCACACTGCCTGTGGCTATGCCGGTTGAGCCCGGAGCGCTGCATAAATCGACCTCAGCGCAGTTGCAGAATAGAGATGCCATTTGCAGCGGTACCCATACCGGGCTGTATTCAGCGCTGGCTGATGGGGAAGAACGGCGCGCCCTATGCCCCTCAATCCACATCAAAGGCTCGTCGGCATAGGGGGCCTCTATATAACACCTGTTCGGATCAAGCGCTTCCAGCCCCGCTTGCGTCAGCTCGCTCAACCTTGCATGGCGCAAGGGCGTTGGTTTGGCCCTGCCCGTAACCTCCACCCCGTCTATTGAAAGATAGGCGGAAAAACGCTCCACCATTTCCATGCGGCAGGAAGCCCTTGCCTGCGGCAGCGAGAGCCCGCGCCCATAAGTATTGGCTGTGCCTTTAAGGGTATAATTGTTGCTTCCGTTTTTCACGGCTATGCTCAGCCGCCAAGGCATAAGCAATGCAATCGGGCTTAGCGAGGCCACATGGCGCTGCTCCTCCCCGGCTACTGCCCCGGCGGCCCTCAGACAATCCAAGGCCAGTTCGGCCACTTCTTCGGCGGGCATCAGGGCGGCGGGTTGCTCCGGCAAGGCGGGGGCCTTAGCCAGAGCCGCAAGAGATACACAGGCCTGCTCTTGCAAATACTGAGCGGAAAAAAGCGGCGGCAGCCCAATTTCGCCAGCCTCAGGCAATTTACGGTGGCCGTGTATGTTTTGGGCGAATACGCCAGCCCAGGCCGCATGCAGCGGAGCATCCGGCAAAGCGGCATGGCGCAGATAAAGCAATGGGCTGCCTAAAGATGCATCCGGCAGCTTAATATTATTGAGGTAGTCTTTTGCAAGCTCGCTCAATGCCGGGGCAATCAGGGCCAGTTCTTGCGCAAAAGCGGCAAAAAGAGCTCGGGTTGGCGTATTTTCGCCTTCAAGATAGGGCTGAAGCAGTTTGGCTATAGTTGGCGCATCCAGCACCGCAAAACGCCCCAAAATATAGCGCCGCAAAAAGCTGTCGTAAGGGCTGGCGGCCAGCATGGGCGGAAGATCCGCCAGACTGGGGGCAGGCGCAGGCTCGCAGGCGAAATAGCCCGTGGTCGACTCGGTTTGATTATGCACATAATTGTAGTTAATTGTATTGCTATTGCTCATGCGCGCCAATGTAGACCAGCGCGCTTAAAGCCGCAAGGGCGCGGGAGTGGAAAACGCAAACAGTTATTATTTTCCAAATCATTTTAACGGTAAAAGTTCCACTATTCCGCAACTTGCGGAATAGTGGAACTTTTACCTGTATTGCCAATAATTACGAGCAGTCTTCTAGATTTTAACTTCTTCAAAGGCCGCCTTGGTGGCCCCGCATACGGGGCAGCGCCAATCGTCGGGCAGGTCTTCAAAAGCCGTGCCCTTGGGTATTTTACCCTTGCGGTCGCCGCGCGCCGGGTCGAACAAATAGCCGCAATTAACGGTTTTACAACGCCACATGCCTGTCGGAGTTGACATAATCGCCCCCATTATCATGTTACAAAAAACGCATTACGCGCGGGTTAAAATCAATGACCGGCGCAGTCCTTGCACAGCCCGAAAAATTCCAGCCTGGCGGAATTAATTTTAAAACCAGGCGCTGTTACATTATCAGGCAAGCTTTGCGCCGGAATCTCGCCCATTACATCGGCCACCCTGCCGCAACGCTCGCAACGCACATGTGCGTGCGGGTACGTATTGCCGTCAAAACGCTTTTGAAAGCCGGCATACTCAAGCTTGAGCACATCTTTGCCTTCGGCTAGCAATTCAAGGTTTCTGTATACTGTTCCAAGGCTGATATGCGGCATTTTAGCGCGCACAACAGCGTAGATTTCATCCGCGGTGGGGTGGGATGCGGTTTTTCGCAGTTCGTCGAGAATAAGGGCTCGCTGCTTGGTCATTCTTGTGGATTGCATATTTAACCCTCTTAGTAATAACTATTACTAGTAAAAGATACTTTGTCAATGCCTTTACGCAAAAAAGCCATACACCAATAATTTACCGAAAAGGCTTGCATTATCGGTAAATTATCCATAGGCTAAACTAGGTTCTCGTGCGGCGTATATTCCAAAACAAGCCATATACCCGTGACACCGCCTGAAAATTATTTGCTCGTGAGAAAATTGCAGTGCAGGTTTCCAAACTAACCAGACTTATGCCTTTTTTGGGCTGGATCAGGCAGTACAGCCTGCGTAGCCTTAAAATTGACCTGATCGCCGGTATAGGCGTGGGGCTTGTGCTTATTCCCCAATCCATGGCCAACGCCCAGCTTGCAGGGCTGCCCGCTCATTATGGCCTGTACGCCTCGCTTTTCCCCACAATAATCTCGGCGCTTTTTTCTTCCAGCAAATATATGTGCACGGGCATGGTGGCCGTTGTAGCCATGATGACGGCTTCGGCCCTCGAGCCGCTGGCGCTGGCGGGCAGCCATGGCTACATAGCCTATGCCATTACTTTGTCTTTTATGGTGGGCGTCATCCAAATACTTTTACGGGTCATGCGCTTGAGTTTTTTGGTAAACTTTATGTCGCAGCCGGTAATTGCCGGTTTTACCAACGCCGCCTTAATACTGATTGCTTTATCCCAATTGGGAAAAATATTCGGAGTTACGGTCGAGGCAGGCAGCACGCAAATGCAAACCCTGCTTAACGTGCTGGCCGCCGCGCGTACCAATACGCACTGGCCCAGCCTGGGGCTGGCTGTTCTGGCCGGGCTTATTATTTATTTTATGCCCAAATTTTTGCCAAGGCTCCCTGTTATACTCACAGCCGTAATCATTACAACCATTATCTCCTGGGCCACGGGGTATGATAACAAAACGGCCGTGCACATTGACGCCGTGCGCAGTCCGGCTCTGCACTATATGGTGGAAGACATGCGAAAGGCCAACTCCATGCTGGAGAGCCTGCAAAGCGAGCGTCAAACCCTGCTTAACGTATTGCAGGACAAAACACTTGTCGCTGATGTCAAGCTCTCCTTCCAATATCAGATTGAGCAGCTTGATGTTATAGTCCGCCGCCTGAAGGCTGAAATAAAGGTAAAGCGCTCCGTCCTGCGCCAGATGATCTTTACCCGTGAGGACGAAGACGGCTTGGCGGTTTTTGTGGAGCGCACGCCTTTGGACGCCTCCGCCAAATGGATGCTGCATTTTTCAGGTGAAATACCCGACCCCGGCAGCATTGTAATGAGCACGGGCGGGGCTGTTGTGGGCAATATACCGCCAGGCCTGCCGCCTCTTTTGCTGCCGGATGTAAATTATGGCGATTTGCTTACCCTGCTGCCCTTTGCCTTTGCCATTGCCTTTATAGCGCTGGCCAACACCATTTCGGTAGCCAAAGCCACTGCAAGAGCCACCGGCGACCGTGTGGACAACCGGCAGGAGCTGCTGGCGCAGGGCCTCGCCAATATAGCCAGCGGCCTAAGCCAAAGCGGCCCGGTTGCAGGCTCGTTTTCATCTTCGGCCGTTAACTGCCGTTCTGGGGCAAAAAGCGCTATGTCCGCCGTTTTTGCGGGGCTTACCACCCTTAGCGCCCTGCTGTTTTTAACTCCGCTCATGTATCATTTGCCGGTATCGGTACTGGCGGCGGTGGTTATTTTATCCATGGTGCATCAGATCAAATTTTCAGTGTTCAAACAGGAATGGAAGGTGCAGTGGTTTGACGGCATAATAGGCGTAGTAACATTTTTAGCCACCCTGCTTACCGCCCCGCATCTGGATATAGGCCTGCTCATAGGCGTTACGCTCTCCATGGTTGTATTCATATACCGTACCATGCATCCGGCCATTTCCATATTGGGCTACGGGGTGGAAAGCCGCCGGGTGGCTGATGTAAAAATGATCAAGGATCATCTGTTGTGCGAATATGTATCCGTACTGCGTTTTCAGCAGGCTCTGGTATTCATAAACAGCAATATGCTGGAGGAATACATTGTTGAGCTTATGGAAAAAAAACCTGAACTGAAGCACATACATCTTGTCTGTACAGGTATTAACGACATCGACGCCTCTGGCGAAGAGTCGCTGCAAACGCTGGTGCGCTGGGTGCGCAAGGCAGGCCTCACCATATCTCTCAACGGCATTAACGAAAAGGTTATGGCGGTGCTGCAGCGCTCCGGAGTGTTGGAGGAAGTGGGGCAGGAAAATATTTTTCACACCATGCAGGAAGGTATTTGCGTGGCCCACGGCAGACTGGCGGAAACCAAAGGTAAAGAGCATAAGTGCTCGTGGCGGCACTTTTGCGAATAAAACAGGCCAGCGGCACATGCGTACAGCCGCTGACTGTTTAAGCTACAAGATTTTTTAACTCCGCCAGAAGAGAACGGCTTTTTTGTTGTGCCGTCTTAATAAACCGCTCTGATAACAACTTCAAAAATGTATATAAAAAACCGCCCTACGCGGCCCAGGCCTCATTGGCCGCCCGCAGCAACTCGAATCTGTCTTTAATAAGCTCGGGGCGCTGGCCAACAATACTCCATGGATGCCGGTGAATTGAGAAATCCTGCAAAATTTCACATTCCAAAAAGTACACCAGGGGCGACCGCCCTATGTGCCAAATCTCGGGGCAAAGCAGCAAATAACTCCATGTGTTAAACCAGGGCAACGGGTTAATGCCTGATATAACGCCATGATGCAGATAATGCAGCAAAGCCGGGGTCTGGTCGTTTTTATCCTGCCATTTTTGCCCGTACCAAACCTCATTAAAAATACCGCTTGCGCTTACAATATTTGAAGCATGGCGTTGGTTTTCAAGTGCCGCCAATTTTGTGGGCAACAGATGTTTGTCCTGTATTTTGTTGCGCACGGCCATTCTACCGGCCTCAACCACCAGGCGGGAGGCATAATTTACATTGGCGGCGGCACTTTCCAGCAACGCTTTGAGGCCTTCTTCCACCCTGCCGTTCCTTTCCAGAACCTGCGCCCATAATATCGCGCTCCAAGCTCCGCTATTGGGCAACTTCGCCATCCATGCAAAAAATGTCTCCGCCGCCTTGTCATCGCGCGCGCCAAGCAGGGCCAGCCCTTTGGCTATGCGTATGCGGTTCTTGAACACGTCTTCAATTCTGGCCAGGTTTACCATGGCCTTGTCGGCTATTTCGCAGGCTTCGCCAAAGCGTCCTTCTTCCAGCAGAAAGGTCAAAAAGAACAGCGAGCCACGGTAATCTCCGGGGTGGCGGCCTATCATGCGCAGCGCCCAATCCTCCGCCTCTTCTTTGCGCCCCAATGCAAGCAGGGATCTGAATTTATAAAGCGAAGCCTCGGCGGATGAGCCCAGCACCTTGGGGTTAAAATGCTTTATAACATCCGCATGCCTGCCGAACAGGCATAAAAACTTTATGTAGTTCAAAGAAAACTGCGTATGCTCCGGCGAAAAGCGCACGGCCTTTTCCAGGTAGTCAAGCCCGTCCATATTGCCCAGCATGCCCAGCTCGTTGCCAAGGCTGCCGCAAACATGAGCATTGTTTGGAAATTTTTTGTCGGCCTCTTGCAAAACTTCTACCGTTATACGCTGGTCCCGCCCCTGCATGGCTTCGGCAATCTGAAAGTAATCGCCCAGTGCGGCATTGCCGTTGCGCACACGGCGCAGCAGGCCGCCAAACACCTCTTCGGCGCGGAAAGGCTCAAAGCGTTCCAGCACCTGCGCATCCCTCACCAGCACATGTTGCCGATCTATAATAGATATATTCTGGCTGAGTTCTTCAAGCAGTGCGTTACCGCCACCCAAGGCCTCAAATACATAGCGAAAAATATTCACATGCGAGAGTATTACCCCGGTTGTTTTATGCGCCACCGGCCAATGTATGGCCATGCGCACGGCAAAATGATCTTTAGCCAGCTCGGCCATGGACACACCGCGCGAAGCCAGTGATTTATCCGGCCCCAAGGGGCCGTGCCAGGCATAGGTATGGCGCAGTCCGCCATGATCGCCCAAAGCTATTATCAGGGCATTGGGGTCGGCCTTTTTTATGGTGGCAACGGTTTTTTCTATTTGCGGCTGCGCTTTTTTTACGGCAGTTCTGTAAACCTCAGCAAAAGCGCTGCCGTCCGCATCCCACCCCGGGTAAAATTTACAGGCGTGCGTTGCCCCAAAGCGCATGCAAAAAAACCTTGGGCCGCTACGCTCCGCAGATATACGTTTGCGCAGGCAGGAATATATGTAGGGAAAATCGATATCGGTATTAAACGGATCAATATCCATCACCAACTTGCGCATAAAACGCGACTGCGCAAAAAACGGCCCGGCCAGTTTATATAGAAGGTAAACATAACCCGGCATGTTAAATGTGGTATACTCGCCCTTTTGCGGCAACCCGCCAAAGGCGTAAAAACTGTTGTCGAAAAACTCGCAAGCATAACCGTTGTCGCGCAGCACATCCAAAGCGAACATGCCCCCTTCCGCGCTAGACAACAAGGAGCAGTTCAGCAGGTTCATCAGGGAAGATACGGTGGAAGGCTCGTTGCAAAACACATCATCGTACAAGGTAAACCCATGCTCGCCAAAAACCTTGGTAGTGCACGAATCGTCAATGCCGTAAATCTCGCGCATGGCCCTTTCGGAGTGAAATGATTCCAAAAACAGCACGTAAATATTTGGCTTGCGCTCAAGACGTATGCCATGCTCGCTGCGCTCGGCAGGACGCAAAAAGCGCTCGTTGTGCGATGAAAACAGCATGGTTTTGGTCTTTCCTGACTGCTTGAAGCCGTCCACACAGGCGCAGGCCGCCAGCAGCAACAACATTGCGTTGATCACCAATAGCGAGAAAAAGGTGGATGCCCATAACAGCGCCACGGATGCGGCAAGCAGCACGCCGGCGCGCCGCCCGCGTTGCGGCAGATTCTCGCTCAACACACGTTCCGCAAACAAAAGCAGTAACAGTAAAGCCGCCAGACAGCCAAAAAAGCCGTGAACAGAGGCGCCAACCATTGTAAAAACCGCTCCCGCAGCGGAGGCCGCAGCCCACCCGCTAACAACCTGCGTAATCAATCCGCCAAATATCCCCACAGTTCCGGCTGCAATCATAGCCCCGGCCACCTGCTTCCAGTTGAAAAAGCGCAAATTAAGCATGCAAAAAAACATGGTAGGCACAACAGCGGCCAAACATACCGTTAAAAAGGGGCTGGATAGAACGTCGAACATACTGGCTCCGCCAATCATTTTTTCTGGAGTATCAAAAGCACGCGAGAAGATTCCGGAATTACATGTAGTTGCATTTCAATAAAAAACGCCGCAAAAGATTCCCGCAGGCCGTCAAGATTATAATCGTCAAAAACATTGTCACGCGCGGCGAGCATGCGCCGCACCTGGCTGTCTTCAGCAGGCACAAACTCCAAAAGCAAGATGCCGCCGGGGCGCAGCAGCGCGGCGAAAAATGCGGCTTGCTCCCGCCAAGGGATTCGGCACGTGAAGTAAAGGTGGTGGCCAAGCGCCAAAGCGGATACATAATCCGCCTGGCCGCGCTGCAGCCAGGAGCCGCGCTCGGCACAGGCCCAGCCAATGGCCGGGGAGGGGTTGGCCAAATCCAGCACCAGCGGCAAAATTTTCTCATCGCCGTGTTTGCGCAAGGCCTGGTAATGCAGGCCTACAGCCTGCGCGTCTATGTCAGCCGCAATCACCTGCCGGAAGTATGGCGCAAGCTGCGCGCTGAAACGTCCTGTATTGGCTCCCAAGTCAATGGCAATGCCGCCCGCCGCGTTGCGGGCCGAATCTTCAACCAGCGCCAGCTTGGCAGTGTTGGCCGCCTCGGTATAGTTGGTGTCGCCGTAATAGCCGGTCCACTCGCCATCCTGTTTTGGCGCTGGCAAGGCGTCTATTGTGCGTAAAAGCGAATCGGCCACATCCAGCATGCCTTGGCGGCTTACCCGCGCCTTCCGTACCTTGCCCGCTGAAGTGCGCGCATCGCTGTATTTTTTCTCAGCCCCGGCATGCAGGTGTAAATGCATTTGCAGACCCGGCGAAAAAAAACACCTGCCGGGCAACAAACTCCAGGCCAAATCAAGGGGGATGCCGTCTATCCATTGGCTGGAAAATCTTCCCAGCCTTGCCTCATAAGCATAAAGAGCCAGAGGCGCGAGAAAATGCATACAAAACTGCCGGTAGGCCTGCCACGGCTCGCCCTCCTCCCTTTCCTCAAAAGATAGCAAATCTATGAACACAGGCCTTGAGCCTATAAACTGGACATTGTAAGCCGAAGCATCCTTCAAAACCATGCCCCGCTCCAAAGCGGACTTGTGGATCTGCAAGGTTACTCTTGCTGCCGCGCGCAACTGGAAAAATGACCATTCATAGGGGTAGGAAATCCAGTCTATTCTTTGCACTTCCAGAGTTTTCCAAGCTCCGGGCAGCGGCTCCGCTTCATTATATGAAGGGATAAGTCCGCGTTTCTGCAAGTGCTCCAGCAGGCCAGACGCTTCCGCCGTCTCCCAGTGCCTGCGGTAAGACGCGTTAATAGTGCGAACAATTTTACCGCCCACGTCAAAGACTTGACCGGCAGGATCGCGAAATGAGCCTGCAACTCTGCCCATGTCTATTCGCCTTCGGCGTTCGCCGGTCTGAAAAAGCCGCGTATTTTCGCTCTTACGCGCCCTACCACGGCAAGTATTGCCACCACCCCCTGCACCAGCGTGCTGCCAGAGCCAGGATCAAGGTAACCGGCGTTTGCGTCAGCCGGAAAACAACACCAGACAACAAGAATAAGCAGACATAACTCGACAGAATTTCCGAAAGTGAATGCAAGTTTGTTTGTAATTTGACGCATAATCCCCTCCATTGCCCTACTGTAGCAAGAACAATGCCATACAACCACAAAAACAGTTATACACGCATATTATATAACAAATTACAGGCATGTTGCTATGCCGTGGCCGCGCGAAGGTAACTATTGAGTAATGACACCAAAGTTTCCCTACCAAGAGAAGGAAAATGCAACTATTAACGCATTTTTAAATTTTCCCAGTTGACATAATTATAAATTTGCCTAAAGTGCGGATTCGCGCTGAGTGAATCGGCGCATGTTTTTTGAGCCGGTAATAATTTGTGAAAAAACTTATTGACTGGCCGGGGTGCATGTAGTAGATTCACAC
>JAVBON010000009.1:0-106024 GCA_031550525.1 Desulfovibrionaceae bacterium | reverse complement strand
CTTTTGAAAAAGTTTCCCCGCCCCTCTCTCGCGCTCTCACCCTCATCTTCCTAAATTTTTTGAATTACTATCAGGTGGTGTGGTATAGGTAAAATTCTTACCAAATACTGCGTGGCCTTGATTGACCTAATGCCATTTTATCCCTTTTTGCCTTGGCGCGCCTTTGACTTTCCTCAAGCATCTGTATCTGAGCTTTATGTGCAGCTTCCAAGTGTGACTTGGATTGTACTTGTTTGCCACAGGCGTTGCATACATATACCGTTTCAAAGACTTGCATAGGGCTTACTCTTCCATTTTGCACAAAGCATTGTGGGCATATTGGCTTCTCTAATTCGAAATCATCTTTAGCAAAATACGCACCCTCATTTTTGTCGAATACATATTCTTCTTGAAGTGATAATTTCCGCTTTAGAGCCATGTTTTCTTGTATCAATTCCGCTTCATGTATTTGAAATTTGAGAATGCGGTTTTGTATCTCTGATATCAAGCCTACGAGTTCTTTATTTTTTAAATTTGCGACCATTTTAGAGGCTCTAATAACTAAATCAAGAGCACCGCTTAATTCAGATAAACTCGGCATACCATTCACCATAATTCATAAGTTTATTTATGTTGAGGATTTGCTAAATACTCTAAATAATTTGTCTGCAAAGCACAAGGCAAGCTTACCTCCGAGAACATTACCCTTATAAAAAGGTTTGGAGATAGGGGATGGAGAGCACGAGAGGAAGGGGAAAGAACCTTTCCTCAAAAGGTTCTTTCCCCTTCCTCTCGTATTCTTTCAATCGCGGCGAAGCCGCATCATCTATTCTTCTTCTTTCAAGCTTTTCTTGTACTTGCACGTCTTATTAGGGCAAACCAGCGACGTACCGGCGCGGGTGGTTTTGCGTGTGAGTATGGGCGAGCCGCATTCGGGGCAGGGCTGTTGCACGGGGTAGTCCCAGAGGGCGTAGTCGCACTTGGGGTATTGGTCGCAGGCGTAGAATATTTTGCCTTTTTTGCTGCTTTTTTCCACTATGCGCCCGTCTGCGCACCTGGGGCAGGGCACGCCGGTGGAAAATGGCTGGGCGTGGGTGCAGGCGGGGTAGCCGGTGCAGGCTATAAAGCGCGAGCCGGTGCGGGATTTTTTGAGCACAAGGTCTTTGCCGCAGAGTGGGCAGGTGCCCACTCTTTGCAGTTCGGGGGCCTGGCGCTGCTCAATTTGCACTGTACCTTGCTCGTCCCGGCTGAAGTTGCTGGTGAAGCGGCAGTCGGGGTAGCCGGAGCAGGCAAGAAATTGCCCTGCCTTGCCGAATTTTATGAGCAGGTCTTTGCCGCAGTCGGGGCATTTAAGGCCGGATTCCATGCCGCCCTTGACGGAATCCATATCTTTGGAGGCCTTTTGCAGGGCGGGGTTGAACTCGGCGGAAAAGTCGTTGAGGAGCTTAATCCAGTTTTGCTCGCCATCGGCCACGCGGTCGAGGGAATCTTCCATTTGCGCGGTAAAGCCCACATCCATAAGCGTGCTGAAGTGCGCGGCCAGTTGGTCGCTTACAATGCCGCCAAGGTCGGTGGGGGCGAAGTGCTTGTCCACCAGATCGACGTATTCGCGGTCTTGCAGGGTGGAAATGATGCTGGCGTAGGTGGATGGGCGGCCTATGCCTTTTTCTTCTAGTTCTTTTACGAGCGTTGCTTCGCTATAGCGGGCCGGGGGCTGGGTGAATTTCTGCTCTTTTTCCAGCTTGATCAGCGTGAGGGGCTGGCCTTGGGCCATGGCTGGGAGGTCGGGCATTTTATCGTCTTTTTGCGCGCCCAGGGCCAAAAAGCCGGGGAAGAGCACGCGCTCGCCCTTTGCTTTCCAGAGGGTATCGGCGCAGGCGGTTTGCACGGTGGTGTCTTCCACCTTTGCGGCGGCCATTTGCGAGGCCAGAAAGCGCACCCAGATCAGGCGGTAAAGCTGGTACTGCTCGGGCGTAACCTGGCTTTTTATGGCATCGGGGGTGATGTTTACGTCAACGGGGCGAATGGCTTCGTGCGCGTCTTGGGCGCTGCCTTTGGTCTTGAAATAGCGCGGTTTGGGGGGGTAATAGTCCTTGCCCCATTGCGCTATTATAAAGGCTTGGGCGGCGTTGCGGGCGTCGTCGGCAATGCGCACGGAGTCGGTACGCATATAGGTTATGAGGGCGGTGGTGCCCAAGGCGCCGCCCAAATCGAGGCCTTCGTACAGGCGCTGGGCTATGCCCATGGTGCGCTTGGCGGTATAGCCCAGGCGCTGGTTGGCGTTTTGCTGCAAGGTGGAGGTAATGAAAGGCGGAGGCGGAGTTTTCTCCTTGTTCTTCACCTCAAGGCTTTCCACGCTGAAGGGCTGGCCAGTGATGCGTTTTTCCAGAGCCAGGGCTTCTTTTTCGTTTTTGATAACGGCTTTTTTGCCGTTTATTTTTACCAGTTCGGCCCTGAATTCCGGCGGGGTTCCGGCGGAAAGGCGGGCGTAAAAGGGCCAGTATTCTTCCGGCACAAAGGCGCGGCGGGCTTTCTCGCGCTCCACTATAAGGCGCAGGGCAACGGATTGCACGCGCCCGGCGGAGATGCCGCGCTTTACGTTTTTCCAGAGCAGGGGCGATATTTTGTAGCCCACCAGGCGGTCAAGCACGCGGCGGGCCTGCTGGGCCTCAAAGAGGTCGTGGTTGAGCTCGCGCGGGTGCTCAAGGGCCTCGCGCACGGCTTTGGCGGTAATTTCGTTAAACTGTATGCGTTTTATGTCGGCCTTGGTGGCGTCTTTAAGCAATTCGGCCACGTGCCAGGCAATGGCCTCGCCCTCGCGGTCGGGGTCGGGGGCAAGGTAAACTGTGCCAGCCTTGGCGGCGGCACTGCGCAGCTCGCTAACCACTTTTTGCTTGCCGTCTATAATAATGTAGTCGGGCGCGTAGTTGTTGTTTTCATCCACGCCAAGGGTTTTGGTGGGCAAATCGCGCACGTGGCCAACGCTGGCCTGAACTGTATATTTATCGCCAAGAAACTTTTTAATGGTTTTAACCTTGGCGGGTGATTCCACAATAATTAAATCTTTGGCCATTAAGCGGCTCCTGTTTGGCAATTCGGCTCGAAAAGGTTTGCAATGCTGGGCGCAGCGGCGCGCGGTATGGTTTTTGGCACTTGACTCTGCTGCCAGCAGCTAAAATATCGCATAAAAACTCAAGGTCAAGTGCATATATGTTATTTCAAAAAATTGACAATATTTAATTCTGATACAAAGAATAAAAATTAAAATAAGTAATTTTAAAGTGTTATAATTATGGCACGTACTATGCATCTGCCTTGCTGGATAATTACGTAAGGAGTTTGCCATGCCGGTAGAAAGAACCGCCCCGATTAACGCCATAGGCCAGATGCACGGCGTAAAAAGGGCCAGAGACGGAGCAAATAACAGAAGTATGGCCCAAAACGCGGCTTTGGGCCTGGGCAATTTTTCTGAAATGCTTAAAGATGAAACAGCGCCGCAGCGCGCGCGCAACACGCCAGGCCCGGAGCTGATTAAGGCCGCTGGTATGAACCCGAACACAGCCAAGCCATATATACCCGGCATTACGGATACGCCGCTGGAAATGATGGCGCTGCAAAAAATGGGAGCGGCCTTGCCAGGCAACACTCCGGCCTTTGGCATGGGCGGCCTTGGCATGCCTGATATTGGCGCGCGTGGCTCAAGCAACCTGCAAAATATGGATACCTTTCAAAAGGCCATGCAGACAAACAGCCAGCCTTTGCGCATGCTCAATTCGATGAATTCGGCCAGGCCCGCCGGAACTGACGCCGCCGTGCTGGCCCTGCGCTCGGCCGGGCATAAGCTTAAGGATGCAGTAAGCGTTGTGGCGGAGAGCATAGGAAAGCTTTCCAGCCTGTTCGAATCCGGCCGCGAGGGCATTGCCGCCGTGGGTTACGATAAAGTTGGCGGCACCTCTTACGGCAAGTATCAGATAGCCTCCAATACCGGCACCATGGACGAGTTTATAGGTTTTCTCGAAAAAAAGGCCCCGGCGCTGGCCAAGGAGCTTAAAGAGGCCGGACCGGCCAATACCGGCGGTAAAGATGGGCAAATGCCGGAAGTATGGCGTGGCATTGCCAGCCGCGAGCCCAAAAAATTTGAAGAGCTTCAGCACGAGTTCATACACGACAAGCTTTACACGCCAACTGCCAGGCAATTACGCGGCATGGGCCTTGACGACGGCAAAATAAGCCCGGTTATGCGCGAGGTTATTTTCAGCACCGCAGTGCAGCACGGCCCGGCAGGGGCGGCCCGCATAATCGGCCGCGCTCTGGAAGGGGCGGATCTTTCACAGCTTGCCGCTCCAGAGGGCAAGCAGAGCCCTGAAAACATCCAGACCGAACAGCAGGTGATAAAGCGCATTTACGGCATGCGGCAGGATCAGTTTGGCTCCTCCAACGATTATGTGCGCAAAGCCGTGGCCGGCAGACTGCAAAGCGAGATGAATGTGGCCTTGAACATGTCCAAAGGCGCAGAAACCGTCTCATAATTAGGATTTTTGTGCTCTGGCAAGAAAGATTGGTACAGGCCGGAGCGCGGTGTATACAGACATAAGCTTCGACCCGCACCAATCTGACGCAGCCAGAGCACAAAAAGACAATTATGAGACGGTTTCTGGAGCTTGGTTAAAATTTAAACGGCGTGGATAATACTTAAACGGCTTGGCAAGCGGCATGTACGTTTCTTACACCAGAAAACAGGTCGACCCGGATTTTTCCAGAGTTCGGCGTTTGCTGTTCTATTCCATAGACGGCATAGGCGACGCCGTGCTGGAAAGCGCCGTGTTCGCGCGTCTGCCGCAGGTTTTTCCCAACGCGGCCGTTACGGTGTTTTGCCAAAAGGTCTCAGCCGGTTTTTTCGGCCGCTGCCCCTTTGTGGAGCGCGTAATCAGCATAGATTCCAAGGAAGCGTCCAAACCTGGGTATCTCGATGCTATTTTTCAACAACTGGCCGAGGTACAGGCCGATTTGGCCCTTAATCTGGTCTCCCGCCCCAGCAGCGGGCTGATTATGTTTTTGTGGGCCGCGCAAGCGCCCATAATGTCCATTGCGCCGCAGTGGCCGCCCTTTGCAGGTGAGCCGGGCAGGGTGCTCTTGAATGCGCCTGCCAAAATGTCTGCCGCAAGCTCCGGCAGAGGGCACGGCAAAGAGCCTGCGGCAAAGTATGATGGAAGGCCTGCTGAAGCGCCAGTAAAGGGGGTTGAAAATGCCCCAGTTAACACTCCCGGCCATGTTTCCGCAGACGAAGAACGCTGCCGGGCCGATTTTATACGCAGTATAGGGGCGGTTATTCCCACGCGCAAAGGAAGTGGGCACGTTCTGGCCGAGCAGATGGACGCGTTACGCGCCTTGGGGCTGGAGCCAGCCCAGACCAGAGTGTGGCTTACGGAGCAAGACCGGGCGGAGGCCGCGCAAATTTTTGCCGAAGCCGGTTTGGAGCCTGCCAGTACCATAGCGCTGGCCGGAGTGAGCAGCTCGCCCCTAAAAGACTATCCGCATTTCGCCGAGGCCCTTGCGCCGGTTTGCCGCAAGCTGGGGCTGAACGTGCTGGCCCTGGGCGGTAAAGCCGAGCATGCGGCCAACGCGGGCATACTTTTCAAACTAAAAGAGGCTGGCATAAAAACCTTTAACGCCAGCGGCAAAACGGAACTGTCCGTATCCGCCGCTTTGCTGGAAAAAAGCCTCTTCGCCATGGGGGTGGATACAGGCCTTATGCATATGGCCTGCGCGCTGGAAAGGCCCAATGCCGTGCTGTTGGGCTGCGGCAACATAGGGCGGGTTTGGCCTTATTCCGCCTTCAACTCCATAATTTGTCTGCCCCTTTCGTGCATGCGTTGCGACTGGCGCTGCCCCTACCCCGAATGCTACTGCGTAAAAGGCCTGCTGCCTGAATTTGCAGGCGAAGCCGTGGAACGCGCCATAAAACTGCATTATCCGCAACGCTTCGCCACAACCTCACCGGTGGACGCGCAACCCAACGGCGCTACCACCGCCTCATACGCCAACCTTAAAGATACTGTTCCGCCCTCCGGCGTAAACCCCAGAGGGGCCGCCTTGCCAGCCAAACCGGCTGGAGCTTTGGTGTTCATGCAACAGCGCGGCCTTTTCATCCCGCCTGAAAACGGCATAAAATGGCAGAGCCCGGCAGGCATAATAGACCAAAAGGCCGCGCCGGAATATCTGCAATTCGGCATAATGCGCAAAGCCAGGTTGGTGGAGGAAATAGAAGCCTGATAGCCGGTAAATTTCAAAAGCAGGCAGGCCTCCGCTCGTGTAACGGGGGCCTGCCTGTTTACAAATAAGGCTGGGGGCTGTCGCTAAAAAGCGTCTTTTTTCCCCCTTGGCTGCGTCAAGCGCCAATTTTTGTCCGGGGCTGTACCATTAGAGTATCACCCTGTCCTGGAATCGACACTTTCTTTGCCAGAGAACAAAATCCGTCTTTTTAGAGACAGCCCCCAAGAGCAGCTAACATTCGGCCTTTATATCCGGCCGTACGGTAAGCACGGGAATATTGGAGGTTTTTACAACCTTTTCCGCCACGGAGCCGAACAGAATTCTATCCAGCCCGGCCCGGCCGTGGGTGCCCATAACAATAAGGTCAACGCTATTTTCTTTGGCCTGGTTGATAATCTCTTCGGCCGCATAGCCGCTTATAACCTTGCCTTGGGCCTTTACTCCGTGGAATTTTTCCTTTACGAATTCTTCCATGGATTTTTCCGCGCCGTTGACAACCTCGCCCACAAAGTTTTCAATGGAACTGGTGGGAACATGAAAGCCAACATAATGCCCGAGAGACGGGGCTACATAAACGGCTATAATTTCGGCATCCAGCGATTTGGCGAGGCATACCGCGTAATCGGCCACGTTGGTGCTTTGAGGGGACAGATCCACAGCGACCAGAATTTTATTAATTGACTTCATACTCTAACTCCTTGGATTATATGTGGTGTAAGAATATATAATATTCACCTTCTGTTTACTTTATATAATTTTTGACAGGTTTGTGCAAGAATCAGAAAAAAAATATCAGTCGCGCGTTGTTGCAATTTTTTCCTTCAAGGCAAAAAATGCCGGGCAACTTTCAGCCAATGTAATATAAAATATTGGTAAATTAAGTAATTATAAAAATCATTTTTCTTGGCAAGTTTTTTGCTAACGCTTCTGCATGGAACAATTAACCTGGGGGCAGAAATGAAAATACAAAATGACCCGTTGCACGCTTTACTTGAACAGGGTGAAGCCCACAGGAAGCCCAAGGTTGACGGAGAAGGCTTTGAAGCTCTTCTCAACCAGCAGCTTAACCAATCGCAAAATGGAGCCGCGGCCGCGTTTGCAGCCACTGCCGAACAGAACTCCGCCGCCCTTGCCATGCAAATTCGCGCCTCGCAGGAGCTTAGCGGAATGGCAGGCACGAACGAAGCCGCGCAGGATGGCGACTTTGTATTTGAGCGCATGAACAGCCTGCTGGATAAGTGGGATATGTATTCCGGCTCAATGGCAAGGCCTGGCGCGGCCAACCTGAAGCAAATGTATGGTTTGCTTGAGGGCATGAGCGATGAATTGCAGTCCATCAAGGGGAGCGCCGCTAACCTTGATGGCAACCCGGCCTTGGCCGGGCTGGTTAACGAGCTTGATGTGCTTACTACCACCGAGCGCTTTAAGTTTGACCGGGGCGATTACCTGTAGAAGCGGGGCTACCCTTACCCGCAAGCAAACAGCCGTTACGGGCCATAAAGGCCTGTAGCGGCTGTTTTGTTTGGAATACTCCCGGTGATGCCGGTTTTGTTTATATTTGCCGGTAGTTGCCTTGCGCTTTTTTCATTTTGCCATTGCGCTTGGCACATCGCGGGCACAAATGGGCTGCGTGCGCCCTTAACGTATCAAGATGCTTTAACTTCTGTAATCCGCGTTTATATCCACATATTTATGCGTCAGGTCCGAAGCCAGCAACTCGTAAGAGAAAGCCCCGTTGCCCATTTTTAGGTCTATGTTGATATCGCGGTCTTTCAGGGCCTCGGTGAGCACCGGGTCATCCTCGAACATGCAGGGCATGTTGTTGCGGAAGATCTCAACCCCGCACACCGCAAGCACTACCTCTTCAGGCCTGAAAACGGCTCCGCTGCGCCCAAGGGCGGCGGTTATGCGGCCCCAGTTGGCATCTTGCCCGTACATGGCGGTTTTAACCAGTTGAGAGTGCCCGATGGCGCGGGCGGCTTTTTCAGCGTCTTCCGCGCTGGCCGCGCCGCTTATTTTTATGTGCATTACCTTGGTTGCGCCTTCGCCGTCCTCCACCAGCATGTAGGCGAGCTTGCCGAGCACTTCCACCATACCGGCCTTAAGGGCTTGGGCTTCGTTCTCTCCCACATGCACGCCGCTGGCGCCGTTGGCAAGGGCGTAGATGGTGTCGTTGGTGCTGGTGTCGCCGTCACCGGTTACGCGGTTAAAGGGAAGGCGGGTGGCTTCGGCCGTAAGGGAGCGCCAGAGTTGCGAATCCACCTTGGCGTCGCACAGGAGCACGGAGAGCATGGTGGCCATGTTGGGGCAGATCATGCCCGCGCCTTTGGCCATGCCTAAAAGGCGCACAGTGCCGCCTTTGAGCGTTACTTCGGCTCTGGCGATTTTATGGAAGCGGTCGGTGGTCATCATGGCTCTGGCAAAATCTTCCGGCCCGCTTTTGCCAAGGTTTGCGGCCAGTTTGGGCGCTGCGTCGCGCCACAGTCCCATATTGTATACTGCGCCTATAACGCCGGTGGAGCCGGGCAAAATTTCTTCCGGCAGCAGCCCTGTGGCCCTGGCGGCCAGCTCAAGGCTTTGGCGGCAGTCTTGCAGGCCTTTTTCGCCGGTGCTGGCGTTGGCTTGGCCGGAGTTGAACATAACGGCCCGGAACCAGCCGTGTTTGCTTATCATTTCGCGCCCGACAAGCACGGGTGCGGCCGCAAAGAGGTTGGTGGTAAACATGGCGGCGGCCAGAGCGGGCTTGTCGCTTACGACAAGGGCCAGATCGTTGCGCGGCTGTTTTCTGAACCCGGCGCTGACAACGGCATATTTGTAGCCTAAAGGCGAATTTATATTGCTCATGGTTTGCTCCCAAATTGTTATTGGAAAAGCCGCTCTCCAGATGGAGGCAGCTTTAAGGGCGAAGGGTATTATTCAATATCTGGCGGTTTTTATCAAGTTGTTAGAGGAGGGGCTGTGATATGGGTGGCCTAAAGACAAGGGGCTACTTGGTATGACCCCCATTAGGCGGACAACATAAAAAAGCGTGTTAAGCCGCATGTTGTAACCTGATGGGGTTTTTCATGGTCCGACGTAAAAATAATAGTTATTCCAACGGCTTTAAGGAAGATGCAGTACGCATGTACCTTGAAGGCAAAGGCAGTTACAAAGAGCTGAGCGAACGTTTGGGTATTAGAAGTGAAACCCAGCTCATAGCTTATGTGAGTTAGTCCCGATTTAATCTTGCATCTCCATCTTGCCATGAGAGAGAACTGCCAGATCAAATCGGGACTAACTCACATAATTATAGTATGTGCAAAGTATACCTGTTTATCAAAATAAATTCCCTGATAGACTTTAATATGTTCAAAATTTCATTTTGATAATTCAATATATTACCATTTTAATGTGGCATTTCACTACCCGGAGTTGAAAAGTCACTGCACACTAAGGCCGCCACCTGCGCTTACCAGAACAGTGTAAGCGCCTGATACGCCAATGACGCCACAATGAGCGGCAGCAGCAGCGTATAGGCGACGATTACAGCTATAACTTTAAGGGAGCGGGATTCGCTGTATAAAATGCCCAAGGTTATCACACAGGGCAGAAACAGACTTTGCGCGCACATGAACGCTATGGCTCCGGAATGGGAAACGCTGGCGCGCAAGATGGCGGGCAACTGCTCAGGCCCGGCTTCGTACAGGATGCCGAGAGTGGCGAGCAGGGCTTCTTTGCTGACCGCCGAGGCCAGCAGCGCGCTTAGCAAACGCCAGTCCAGGCCCATCAAGTTGCCCAGGGGCTGAATGGCTTTGCCAAACTGCCCGAGCAGGCTGCTTTCAATATCCGCAGTAGGGTAGTAAGCCACAAACCAGAGCAGAATACTGAAAGCGATGATCAGGGTGGAGGCCTTTTTGAGAAAAATAAAGATGTTACGTGAAATGTAGCGAGATATTGTAGTTAAGTTTGGCCGGTGAAAGTGCGGCAACTCCATTAGCAGGTCGCTGCCCTCAGAGCCGCGCGGCATCAGCCTGCCCGCGAAAAGGCTGACGCAGGCCAGCACCAGCGCGTTCATGCATAAGAGGCCCACGACCGTCAGAGCCGCCTGCACCGGGGGGAACAGCCATGACGCGATGGAGACCATAACCACTATTTTTGCCGTGCATGGCACTAGGGGAATAAGCAGAATCGTCAGCAGGCGGTCGCGCGGGTTTTCTATTGTGCGGCATCCGACAACACCAGCTACATTGCAGGGAACCGCGAATAACAGCGGAATGAACGCCTTGCCGTTAAGGCCTATTTTGCTCATGGCTCTGTCCATGATAAAGGCGGCGCGGGCCATGTACCCTACATCTTCAAGAAACGCGAAGACGGCATAAAAAACTATGAGAAACGGCAGCATGGCGACAACAGCGCTTACGCCCCTCCAGGCTCCTATGGCCATGGCGGCGAGTATTGAGGGCCCACTCTGCCCCCAGGCCAGAATATATGCCTCGGGAATGCTGAACAGCTTGGCGGTTGAAGCGGCCAGCGGAAAGCCGACCCCAAACCCCACGATGAGCGCGAAGAACAGGATGAAGAGCATGCAGAGCACGCCCCAAAGCGGATGCAAAAGCCATGCGTCCCACGCGACGGTGCGGGTGCTTGCCTGCGAAGCCCCTGGCCGGTCTCTGCCCACCATGCGCTCAATCCAGCGGGCGCGTGCCTCCCTGAATTGCGCGGCGGCCTGTTCGGAAAATAGCCTGCCCGTAATTGCGGCAGCCTCTGGCGCCGCCGCGAGCAGCGCCCGGCTCTCGGCATCTCCGTTCAAGGCCTGGCAGATCACCGCAAAGGCCTTGCTATGCTCCATACCGTAATGGCTTTGGAGTAGCTCGCGGCCAACGGCAAAATCCCCGCGCAGCGAGCTGGGCAGAAAAGAAACCAGACCCTCCGGCATGGGGGCGGCGCGGCGGGGGCCGCGCAAGGCTTGGGCGATGGCCGACCGCAACGCTTCGACATCGTGCTTTGCGATGGCTGAAAGCAGCAGCACAGGCACGCCGAGCGCATCGGCAATGCCTTTTACGTCAAGACGAATGCCGTTGGCCTCCGCTATATCGGCCATGTTCAGAACAACAAGCACTGGCCGCCCCATGGCGATGATATCAAGGGCATAGGCCAGAGTGCGCTCAGGGCTGAGCGCGCTGGCCGTGACCACGACCAGATCCGGCGCTTCCCGCCGCAGAAAATCAACCGCGATTCTTTCTTCTTCTGACAAGGCGCTCAACGAATAGCTGCCCGGCAGATCAACCACGGTATAGCCGCCGTGTTTTTGCCGCGCCCGTCCTTGCTTTTTTTCGACAGTTTTTCCGGGCCAGTTGCCCACTTCCTGATAGGCGCCGGTCAACGCGCCGAAAATGGTTGATTTGCCGGTGTTAGGCTGTCCGGCAATGGCCACGCTGAGTTCGCTTACGCTTTTCATATTTTCGCCTCCGGTCTTTTATCAACTGCAATAAGGCTGGCAATTTGCCGCGAAACCGCGATGAAGGTGCCACGGCATTCAATGACCGGAGTCCGGCCGTTTTGCCGTACGGTTACGGCGCACCCACGCAACAGGCCCATTGCGGCCAGACGCTCGGCCACCCGCGGCAGGCAGCGTATTTCTCTGACGAGCGCGGTTTCGTTTTTAGCCAGATCCGTCAAAGCCGGGCTCGCGTCCTTTTGCTTTGCGCAATCACCCGCCGGGGTGGTCTGCGCAGCGGTTTTCAGGCAGGCCAGGAAGAAAATAATGAAAAGCAGGTTGTTCCACCCGCCGGTGAGCAGCGTTAAAAATGGCGGGGGCAGCATTTGCAGCGGGACGTACAGGAGCATAAGCGGCAGCGGCGAGAGCAGCGCCACGGCCTTGCGGCAGGTTGTCTTGCCCAGCAGCACCGCGTACAGAAAAAGAACGCTGGCCAGAGCCATGGGCGCGACAGCCCCCATGGTAAGTAGCGTTACATAGCCGGAAGTCACCTGAAATACTTCGCTTCCCGCCGCAAGGGAGGAGAACGCCAAATTGGGGTAGTGGCTGTGGTAGGCCCCGCCATAGGCCAAGGCCAGGCAAAACAGCAGAACGATCGTGCCGCGCAGCTTCCGGTGCTCATCCCGCACCAGCCTGCCAACGCCGTAAAATCCGATGCCATAGAGAATTCCCGACAAGGGGCCGAGGGCCCCGCCCGCCATAAGACGGGCTGGTTGCATGCCGCGCATTACGGCCACAAGGCCTTCCTGCGTCAGATTGGTGTTAGACGGCTCTCCATAAAACAACATATCTCCGGCGTACATTAGTGTGGCGCCCAGAATGCCCAGCCAGAGGGGGGCTTTGCCGGTTTTGTCAGAAGATGTGGTTATACGCATGGCACAGCCCTAGAACCTGTAAGCGGCCTGCATGCCGACAACCAGCGGCTCGCCCACGCGTTTTGCGCCGCTGAAAGCTGATGTTGCATAACGTTTGTCGAGCAGGTTCCTGCCGTAAACGGACATGTCCCAATCTTCTGCTTCATAGCCGACTTTGGCGTTGAGCAGCAGATAGCCCGGCTGCTTGTAGCTGTTGTCCTCCAGCATATACTTGCGCCCGTTGAAGCTTCCGTCAACGCCGATAAAAAACCCGCAGGCCGCGCGGTAGACGCTGCCGAACCCTATGGTATAGGCGTTGGTGTAAGGGAGGTAGTTGCCGGCATAATCGGTGGTGGCGTCTTTTTTGAATTCGTCAAACTCATACTCGAACATGTAGCCCACATTGACAAAGGCTTCCCAGCCACGCAGCAGGAGAGCGCGGGCCTCAACCTCCATGCCGCTGGAGTGCGCTTTGCCCGCGTTCATTTTTTGGTAGGGGTTGAATACGCCGCTCTTGTCTTCAACATCTACCTGCATATCATCCCAATCTATGTAAAACAGCGCGGAGTTCAACTCCAGACGTTTATCGAACAACCGCGCTTTGTAGCCGATTTCATAGGTGGTCGTATATTCCGGATCAACCGCCTTTTTCACGACCGCAGTTTCTACCATGACGTTGTTGAAGTCTCCGGCCTTAAAGCCGCGTGCCACCGAGGCGTAAACCCGCTGCTCATCGGCGAACAGCCAGGCGATGCTTATGGATGGCGACACTGCGACCCAATCCTCGGAGAGGTCGAGGCTGTCTGTTTCAAACCAGGCGATATTGCTTTTATTTTTCCAATCCATGGTCTTTTTTTCGTAATCAAGCCTGGCCGCGCCGGTCAGTTCGATTTGCGGCAAAGGGCTGTAGATCAGTTGGGCAAAGGCGGAGGCAATATAGCTGTGGATTGTTGAGTCTTGCCGGGCGTGATCTTTAGGGGAAAATCCCCACATGGCGGCGTCGTTGCCAAAAACCACATCCGTGCTGGTGTCGATTTTTTCCCCCAGGCCGAATACGCCGGCCAGCCATTGCAGCCTGGTTCCATCACCGCCGGAGAGGCGCAATTCCTGACTTACGGTGTTGAAATCTTCGTCATACGTTGAATACTGCAAATCCGCCGAGCCCCAGTCCCAATCGTGCAGATAGCTGTAGCTCGAGCGGCTGTAGTTGGTGATTGACGTAAGAGCGAAAGAGCCGAAGTCTTTTTCCCAGGTGATGGTCGGCGAAACCAGAAAGCCGTTGTTATACCCAGGCCGGTTATTTGTGGTGTCCCAGCTTAGGGGGACATCGATGGCGCTGTAGCCGTCGAAACCGGAGTTGTATTTGTCGGCGTACAGGCTTAAAGTCAGTTTGCCCAAAACCTCTGGCGTGAACACCAGCTTGCCGCGCCAGGTAAACTGCTCCGTGGAGTTGGTATCTTCTTCATCCAGAAAATCATTCTTGATATAGCCGTCCGAGCGGTAGTACCCGAAGGCCAGGCGATACGACGCCATATCGTTTATGGGGGCTCCGGCTTCACCGCTGGCGTTCAGGGTGTTAAAGCGCTCATAGGCCACGCGTACCTTGCCGTTCAGCTCCGCGCCGGGGTCTTTGGTGATTATGTTTATGGCGCCCGCATAGGTGTTGCGCCCGTATAACGAACCTTGCCCCCCGCGCAGAATTTCAATGCGCTCAACATCCAGCTCGGTATCTATGGCCACATAGGGAACAGCCACTCCGTCCACGTTAATATTCCAGGTTTTATTCATATTCGGCATGCCGCCGATGCCTCGAAACACCACCTGGGTGCTTACATTGTCAGGTTTGGCAAAACCGATGTTGGCAATCAGGCCGCTCAACGAATCAAGCCGGTTTAAATCAAAATCCTCCAGAGTTTTGGAGTCGAGCACGCTAATGCTTGAGGGCACGTCCTGCTTGTCCGCCTGGATCTTTTGCGCGGTCACCACGACGGGGTCAAGAACAAGCAGTTGCCGGGGCTCATCCGCCCAAGCCCAGCTTGGGAGGCTTATGACAAACACGCCAATTGATGCCGCATTTTTTAATATTTTTTTCATGTATTCCTCATTCCTAGTAATAAATAAAGTGCGATAACATATTTTGGGGAAAGGGTTTCTTCATTCTCCGCAAGTGAGGTACTTTGTTACGCTCAGGCTTTAGAGAAATCTTCCCGATGAGGTATTTTTTTTACTCAGATAAGTGCGCAAAATGTTCTGGTATGTTTCGCAACATGGCGTGGGTAAAGGATTTTACGCTTGACTTGAAAATGAAATTTATTATCATATATAAATGGATAAACCTGCTGCCTGTTCAGGAACACATATGCATGATTCAGAAATTGCCGGCCTGCGGGAAATGGAGATATTGCCCGGAATCAACCTGCATATCTTGGATTTCCTCCCTGATGAAAATGTCGTCATCAACATAGACCCCAGAGATGAGCGCGTCGAATTTGCTTTTGTACTCAGCGGAGAGGCGGAATCAGCCTTGGCTGTGGATTCAAGGAAATATCTTTCAAATGCCGACCCTGAAACCTGCATAGCTTTGTATATGCCGGGGGCGAGCGGTTCTTTTTCCCTCAGGCGGCAAAGGCACGCGCGCATGCTCAGTTTGAACCTGGAGGCTTGGCGGTTGAAGCAAATGCTGGGCTTTGACGCGGCAGTGAGCCTCGGCAGGGCGTTGCGTATAAACAAGAGCGGGCCATTGCCGCCTGTGATGAAAGACTTGGCCGGCCATTTTTTTTCCTGCTCCAAGTCCGGAACAGCCCGTGCGCTGTTTTTTCAAGGCAAGGCAATGGAATTGCTGGCGGAGTTGATTGAGTCCATCTTGGGCGATGCCGGGCGTGTGAAAAGCCGTGAGCGCGTTGTTGCGCTGGCCCCTGGCGATATGCGGCGCATTCGCCAGGCGCGGGCGATACTGACTGAAAATATGACCTCACCCCCACCTTTGATGGAGTTATCGGCAATGGTCGGGCTGAATATCAGCAAGCTCAAAAACGGTTTTCACGCGGTATACAATAAAACAGCTTACCGTTGCCTGCATGAAGACAGAATGGACAAGGCGCGCCATCTTTTGTGCGCGGGGGAAATGAATGTAAGCGAGGTGGCCTGGGGCGTAGGATACGCCAACGTAGGGCACTTCAGTTCGGCATTTTCAAAATATTTCGGAGTAAAGCCAAAGACGTTGCAGATGGATTGCGTGAGGAGGCCGCCCGCCGGCATTGAGTGAAACATGGGTTTTACCACCGTGAAGCGATGAATATTTGCCGCCATCTGGCTATATGCGGCATGGCGCGCCCCGCCTGGCTTACCTTTTTATCCATTACGGATTTTGCAAGCTCGCCATGGCAACTTTGCCGCCCGGCCATAAAAACAAGAAGCTCCAAATTACTCATGGTAACTTGGAGCTTCTTGTTTTTATGGCCGGGGCGGAATCTGGGCATGTGTGGCGGCAGGGTTACGGCAGCAAGCCTGTTGTATGGCAACTACTGCGTATTTTTGAGCGGTTGCGCATCTTGCCCGAATTTGCAAGGTAACAAGAAGTGGCTATGCGCTCTTCAGCGCATTGTCATAAAAAATAATGCACACAGGCTCAGCCGCGCAACAGCGCCCTTGCCGCGACCGCCACACAACGCCTTACCCGTGCGGGCGGCGCATGCTCGCTCGCTTTTTCTTCCACGCCATACCTAAATATTGCTCCACATGCACCTGATTCCGCCGCATTTTTATTGGAGCGGCATAAACTCGTCAGGCCTTTTTGCGCCGCAACGCCGCCAGACCGACCAGGCCGGAACCGAGCAGCCAGAACGCGCCGGGCACTGGCACCGCAGGTGGCGTTCCAAAATCTATGGAGGTGAGAAGAAATTCGCGCAGGCCAGGGTATGGCCTTGGCGAAAAGAGCACATGTATGCGCCACACGTCTCCCTCCGGCAGGTCAAACAGGGAAAGATCGGCGCGGCCGGTATTCGCGTCCAGCTTGTCGTTGGCGTACAGGTCCACATAAGTCCCGTCGACCATTAAGAATTGCAACTGCATGTGGGCGGTCATGTAGCCGGTTAGAGCGTTGACAGGCCGTGCATCACTTTTGGCTATGAACCCGAAACTCGAGCTGTACGGGTTGCTTGTCGTGGGCGTGGTGTACAGGCCATCGGGTCTTCTCTCCCATGCCGCCACGTTGGAGTCCCAGAAAGATAACTCGCCATCTGGTGTGAAGTATCTGAAAATATGAGCGTTACTCCAGTCCGGCTGGGCGGTGGTGAAATCCACCCTTACGGCCCAGGCCTCGCCCGAGCCCAGTGCAAGCAGCAGTACCACTAAAGTAATTAACCTTTTCATGCGCGCTCCTTTGGTTTTTTTAAGGTTATGTTCGTTTCATCATAATCAGGTGAGCAGCCGTCTGGCGGGATCAGCCGGCAAAATGGACCGTTATGCGGCGGTGTTTGCCGCTTTAAAGCTATAATTGCTTTATTGATGCGTTACGCGTGGTTACAGCCAGTACCCCAGGCTCTGGTACTGAAAGGTAAAAAAATGTTATACCGATGTATAATTACGCGCATCGTCCGAATGGACGATATTTGACGCAGGCGTTGAATTTTTATTCAGCTCCGCGTTGGCGGCACGGCCGCTTTGCGGCATGCTATTTAAGCTTGTCGGCCAGCTTGGCGCGGCGGTCTATATCCAGCTTTTGGAATATGGCGCGCAGGTGGGTGCGCACCGTGCTTTCCGTTACATGCAGCCTGGCCGCGATTTCGCTATTACGCAAACCTTGGGCCGCCAAAACGGCAATTTCGCGCTCCCGCCCTGTTAGGTCCAAGGGCAGCTCGTCTTCGGAAAGGGTGTTACGCAGGGTTTCCCAGCCGCTGCCGAAGCGGGTTTTCAACGCGCGGAACGCGTCTGAAAGCTGGGGGTGCTGTTTTTCCATCAGATCTTCCACCAACCCTTGCAGCAACCATGAGGAAGAGGCAAGAGGCAGAATAAAGCCGTCCGGCAGCGCCTTTGCGGCGGCCTGCTCCAGAAATTCGGCGGCCCGCGCGCGGTCGCCCGCGAACATGTGCCCAATGCACATGAGCAGCATAAAGATAAAGGCTGAAAAAGCGGTTTTGTTTACAACCTCCGCCGGAATGGCCCCCTGCGTGCCGAGAAAGCGCGCCAAATCCCCCCTGTGCAGCAGGTACATTACATGCACGTACAGCGCGTTGTTGCGCACTGGCGGCAGCAGCGGGCGGGAGGCGAAATCGCCCTGCTTCAGCCAGTGGGCAATACGCTCCGGTTTCTGCAACTCTGTGAGCATGGCTCCGCGTATTACATCCAGTACCGGCTGCAGCGCAAAGTCATTGCGCCCGGCGGCTGAGGCGGCCTGTTCCAAGGCGGCGAGGGCCTGTTGCCAGCCCGCCGAATCGGCCTTGACCAGGGCGATGTCGGCCAGAATTTTTACAGCGCCCAGGCGGATGATGTGCTGGCTGGCGCTTTCGGACAAAAAAGCCGCCTTGTGGGCGAATATCTCCGCGTCGGCCATATCGCCCCGGCAATAGGCTATTTCAGCGCGCAAAAGCGCATCCGCCCCGCTGCCGTGGCCGTTTGTAAGCGGAGAATAGACGGCGATGAAGGCCTCCAGCGCAGCGGCCTCCTGCTCGGCCGAGCCTGCCTGCAAGTGAAACTCGGACAATTGAAAATAGCTGGCAAAGGCCCAGGGCGCTTGGGGTAAAATAACCCGTGAGCGGCCTCCGCCAAACAACCGCGCGGCCTCTTGCGCCATTGGCAGCATTTCCGACGGTCTGGGGTAATGCCTATAGGCCGAAAGCAGCCACCACTCTGCCCGCAACAACCCATCTTTTTCCAGCGACGCGTCCAGATCTTCCAAAATTGTTTCAAACACGGCGTCCCACCCCGCCGCTTTAAGCGCCCAGGCCAGGCGCAACATGGACAGGGGCTGCGCGCGCCTGGTTTGTATAGGGCAGCGTTCGGCAATCTCCAGCGCGATGGCGGAAAAGGGACGCCCCTCTATTTCAGAAAAGAGCAATGGAGAAAAGTCCAGAGCAAGCATGCGCTCATAGGCCCTTATGCGCGTGTAAAAGCCAAAAGCTGCGGATGTTGCGCCGTCATCACGGCAGAGATCGCCCGCGTCCAGCAGGCACGCGCGCTCAAAGGCAGCGCCGCGTTCCGCGCGTTTTCTGGCGGCCAGATCCAGCAAAACCGCATGCGGCTCGTAACGCCGCAGTGCGGAATCATAGCGGATAAGGGGGCTGGAGAGGGCCTCAAGCGCATATTCAGGGAGCTCGTCATGGCCCAGCAAAGCGCACATTTGCCGCGTTGTGACGCTTTCAAAAGGAGAAATGCGCAGGATAAAATTTTGTTGCTCGCCGCTAAGCCGGTTCCAGAGCAGTTGCTCCAAAAGCGTCTGAACTGCGGTATCGGAGAAAATGCCTGTTTCCCGAAAAGCGCAGAGCTGCAAGTAAACAGCGATAATCCAGCCGCCGGTATGGCGCAGGAGCGTTTCCGCCTCCGGCGTTGTCAGCGCGGCCCCTGCCATGGCGTAATAGCGGCGGATGTCTTCGGCCTCCAAGCGCAGGTCGGCAGCCGTGATATGCAAAAACGCATGCCCCGCGACAGCCGTGCGCATATCACGGCCCAACGGCCGGGTAACAACGACGACATGCAGCTTCTCGCCGCCGTGCTCAAGCAGAGCGCTTAAAAAAGCTGGAGAGAGGCCGGGGCATAAGCATTGAAAGTTGTCGATGACCAGCCATGTTTCGCGCTCGCAGGTTATGGAACGAATGGCGTCGCAGGCTTCCCCAAGTGTAAAGGCGTTGGGAAAACCTGCTTGCAACAGGCGCTCCTCCGCGCGGGCGTCTATTTTTCCGATTTCGCGGCAGAGACGCCCAAAGCCCGCGCCCGGCGCTTCATCCACGGCGGAGAACCAGTGAATGCCCGCATTCCGGTGGACATGGGCCTTCAGGTAATCCCGCACGGCGGTTGTTTTGCCGTAGCCTGACGGCGCTTCCACAACGGCGGCTGGAAAAGCCCGTAGCTGATCCAGCTTGCGCCTGAGGCGGTCGGAAAAATAATGCGGCTCGGCGGGTGTGCCCCTGTTGTATGCGCTTTTCTGTTTTTGCTTGCCGGGCATGGTGATTCCGATTTTTCCATTTATGGGTACTGTAAAACGCTCCTGAAGTTCTCTTGCATTCAGTATACCGGATATTCGTGTAAAAAACGATAGCGCGGTGACAGCCTAACCGGATTTGCCTGTTCCGGAGGTAGCGTAATAGCGGTCTGTTGCCGTGCTGGCATAATAATATTACGCGCTGGTATTTCGTGTACGCTGACAGGCGGGAGGGTATATGAATTTAAGAACACCCTATCCTCTCTGGCTGATGCGAAGCGTGCGCATGTATTCCCCTGCCGCTAGCGGCGGCAGGGTGAGAGACGGTGTAGCGGTAGTTGCCTGCCCTTTTGAAGCGCCATATAAACAAGGTTTGCGCGTTGTTGGGCTTATCCCTTGCATTACCGGTAGTTAACGCATATTGCTTTTGTATATTGCAAACGCATTCTTTTACGCGAGGTGGACGATGTTTCCGGAGAGCTGGCACACTGCCATTACCATATGCACCATTGCCGGAACCGTGATATTTTTTGCGCTGGGCAAAGCCAGGTCGGATTTTGTAGCCATGTGCGCGTTAATAATTCTGATGTTGAGCGGCGTTTTGACGCTTGAAGAGGCTTTATCCGGTTTTTCAAACAGCATCATCATTACCATTGCGGGCATGTTCGTGGTGGGTGGGGCCATTTTGCGCTCCGGCCTCGCGGCCGTTATTAGCGGGCGTATGCTCAAGGCGGCCGGATCCAACCAGAACCTGCTGTATATGCTGCTTATGCTGCTTACGGCCCTTACTGGCTCCATGGTCAGCAACACGGGCACGGTGGCCATTATGATGCCGATTGTTGTGAGCATGGCCAACAGCCTTAACTTGAGCCCCAGCCGTTTTCTCATGCCGCTGGCCTTTATGAGCAGCATGGGCGGCATGCTTACCCTTATAGGCAACCCGCCCAACATGGTGGTAAACGACGTTTATATGAAAGCCGGGTTCCCTTCGCTTACCCTGTTTTCGTTTTTTCCCATAGGCGTTATCTGCATGGTTTTCGGCATGTTGGTGCTGGCCCCCGCGACTTATTATTTTCTGTCGCGTCGCAAGGATAGGGGCGGGGCGGCCAGAGCCAAAAAATTTACTCTGCGGGAGTTGGCGGATAAATATCAGTTGGCCCAGCACCTTAGCAGGCTTTCAGTGCCGGAAGAGTCGCCCATGGTGGGGCAGAGCCTGGTGGGGCTTGGGCTGACCAGCCGCTTTGGAGTGGTTATTCATGAAATAAGGCGTAAAAAGAACGGTCAGTTTCCTTTTGCCTCCAAGCAAATGGATCAGATATCGCCAGGCCCGCATACGGTTATTAAAGCCGGAGATCTGCTGTATGCCGTGGGCAATGCCGAAAGCATCGAGGCCATGGCGGCGGAGTTGGGGTTGCTGCCCGCAGCCAACGCGGCGGGGAGCGATGACCTGTATCTTTTTGAATCCATCGGCATATGCGAGCTGGTTATTATGTCTTCATCACAGCTTGCCGGCCTGACTGTGGCGCAATCCGGCCTGCGCGAGCAGTTTGGCGTTACCTTGCTGGGCATTCAGCGTGGCAGCCAGTATATTCTTGAAAATTTTACGCGGCAAACCCTGCAAGCCGGCGACGCCCTGCTGGTGCAAGGCAGTTGGGAGAATATAACCCGCCTGGACGAAGCCTCGCAGCACTGGGTGGTGGTGGGCAGACCGCAGGATTATGAGCAAAGCGGAAAAAAAGGCGCCAGAATATTTGTGGCTTCGGTTATCGCGGGCATGATAGCAACTATGGCGCTGGGGCTTTTGCCAACAGCCACCACAGTGTTGCTGGCCGTTGTGGTTCTCATATTAGGGCGTTGTTTCCGCAACCTCGAAGACGCCTATTCGTGCATTAACTGGGAAACCATAATAATGATTGCCTGCATGCTGCCCCTGGCCATTGCCATGAAAAATACCGGCCTGCTGGATGTTTTTTCGCGGTACGTTACGGCAGTTGGCACGCATTACGGGCCGCACGCGGCTCTGGGCCTTATTTATGCCTTGACCTCAATATTGAATATTCTCATAAGCTTTACCCCGCTTACCCTGCTTGTGGCGCCGGTGGCTCTACAGGTGGCCATAACGCTGGGCGCGAGCCCATTGCCTTTTATGTTTGCCGTGGCTACATCGGCCAGCATGTGTTTTGCCAGCTCTTTTTCCACCCCCTCCAACGCCCTGGTTGTTTCCGCAGGCCGCTATACGTTTGCGGAGTATATGAAAATAGGCCTGCCGCTGCAAATTCTACTGGGGTTGGTCATGGTATTTGCGCTTCCCATGCTTTTTCCTTTTTAAGCTGCGGGGTAGGGGCGTCAGGCTGGAGGCATGGCCGCGCGTTGTTATATTCCATTCTGAGCAAACACCAAGCGCTTCCGGCTTTTTACTCAAGCTTGCCAGAGCATTTTAACTTTGAAAAAGTTGAAATGCCCTGGCGGCCCCGCAGGGGACGCCCGCAAGCGAGCAGCGCGGCGTGCCTTTAGTAAACCCGCTTCGGCTTTGCGTATACGATAAAAGAGTGCTTTAGCCTTTATGTCTTTTTAAGGTAATGCGCCTGAGTTTAAAAAAGTACAGGTAACATTTCAAAGTTAAAATGCTCTAGAAGTCATTTCAAGTCACATTTATAATATTTTATGTGAGTTTTTCACATAATTTTTTTTTTTTGTTATTTCTTTTTTTAAAGAAAATTCCATCTCCGCAAGCGTCATGTACAGAGATTTTATATAAATAAAAATGGGAATTATTTTTTACACACATTCTTGCTAGTTATGCCCAAGTTTACCGTTGTTATTGCCCCGTAATTTTCATAGAAAAAAATCATTAAGAAAACAAAAAATGTTCATGCTCAACATGCATGGGCAGGTTGCGAGATCTGCCTGAAATTTTGGCAATAGATGCCGATTCATCTAGTATGCGCGCAAACTGGCGGGACGGGTTCGCTTACGTATTGTCCGGTTCGGCCAGGCAATACTCCATGCGATCCGATAATGCGGATGAACCACGGCTCAAGCCTTTACAGGGCTATGGGCGCATGTATGCGGCCAAACAATTATAATGGCTTGCTGCAAAAACTGATTTTTAAAATTAATAGCAGGCACTGACATGACAACACCAAGCGTTTGGAACAAGGATGTGCTGGCCGGGCTTTTTTTTATCGGCATTGCCTTGTGTTACGTGTTTTTTGGACGGGAACTGGAAATAGGCACGGCTACCAACATGGGGCCCGCGTATTTTCCATATGTGGTGTCCGGCTTGCTTGGCGTTCTGGGGCTTATTGTAATTCTTACCTCCTTGCGCAAGCGCGGGGGAATCTCTCTACCCGCCATTGCCTGGAGGCCTTTGATAATCATTCTGGGCGCTCCGGTTATTTTTGCCGTGCTTATTGAAGGTTTCGGCTTTGTTCCAGCCCTGTTTACGGCCATCTTTTTTTCAACGTTTGCCGCTCGCCCATGGCATTTATGGAAGTCTGTCTGCTTGTCAGCCGCTATAGTTTTTTTCTGCGGGCTGGTTTTTATCGCCGCTTTCGGCGTGCCAATCCCTATTGCCAAACTGCCGGTTTAGGGAGGGTTTGAATGGAATTGCTCACCAACCTCTCTTTAGGTTTTTCTTCCGCCCTGTCTCTGGCCAACTTGGGTTACTGTTTTCTGGGGGCGCTTCTCGGAACAATCATCGGCGTGCTTCCGGGTATCGGGCCGACAATGACCATAGCCCTGTTGCTGCCGGTTACATTTGCGCTCGATCCGCTTTCGGCGCTGATTATGCTTGCGGGGATTTTTTATGGCGCGCAGTACGGCGGATCAATTACATCCATACTGATCAACCTGCCGGGAGAAACCTCGTCCGTCGTGACCGCGCTGGACGGTTACCAGCTGGCATGCCAAGGGCGCGCCGGAGCGGCCCTGGCTACTTCGGCAATAAGCTCTTTTATCGCCGGAACAATCGCCACACTTGTCATTGCCGCGCTGGCTCCCCCGCTTGCGGCCGTTGCCCTGAGTTTTGGAGCTGCGGAATATTTTTCGCTGATGGTGCTGGGGCTCATTATTTCGGTATCGCTTTCCAGCGGTTCGGTTGTAAAAGCCATGGGCACCACCCTTATAGGCGTGCTGGTGGGGCTTGTGGGTACTGATGTGACCAGCGGAGTGGAGCGGTATACTTTGGGTATATCCGACCTTTATGACGGGATAAATTTTGTGCCCATTGCCATCGGAATGTTCGGGCTGGCCGAGATAGTCAGAAACCTCAGCAGCCAGGGGAGTTCCGCAAGGGTGGCAACAGCGCGTAAACTTGGCGGGTTGATGCTCTCGCTGGCCGATTTGCGGCGTATTCTCCGGCCCTCTTTAAGAGGCACGGCGCTTGGCTCCGGCCTTGGAATACTGCCCGGAGGCGGGGTTGTGCTCGCTTCGTTTGCCTCCTATGCCGTGGAAAAGAAAATATCCAAAGATCCTTCGCAGTTCGGCAAGGGGGCGCTGGAAGGCGTTGCCTCACCGGAAGCCGCCAACAACGCGGCGGCCCAAACGTCGTTTATTCCCATGCTTACCTTGGGCATCCCCTCAAATGCCGTTATGGCGATGATGATGGGCGCATTGCTCATACACGGCATAGCGCCGGGCCCGCGCATTATGACCGACCAGAAAATCCTGTTCTGGGGCTTGGTTACGTCAATGTGGATAGGCAACGCGATGCTGGTTGTTCTAAATTTGCCGCTCGTAGGGCTTTGGGCAAAGATTGCGGATGTTCCGTACCGTATTCTGTACCCGGCAATTGTGGCAATTTCCTGCATGGGGGCTTACTCGGTAGGGCTGAAAACAACGGATGTTTTGACGCTAAGTTTTTTCGGCCTGCTTGGCTATGTGCTGGTTGAGCTGGGTTGTGAGCTGGCCCCGATGCTTTTTGGGGTAATTGTCGGGCCGATGATGGAGGAGTATTTACGGCGGGCCATGTTGTTGTCACATGGCGACCCTTGGATTTTTCTTGAACGTCCGGTTAGCGCGGTATTACTGGCTGTTGCTTTGGTTTCTATTATTCTGGCGGCGCTGCCAAAGATAAAAAGCCGAAGGGCCGATATTTTTCGTGATTGATAAGTACACCTTTACCCAGTTTAAGAAATAAGAGCATTTTTACTTTGAAAAAGTTGAAAAGCTCTGGCGGGCCACAAGTGAACGCCCGCAAACGGGCGGCGCGGCCCGCCTTTAGCAAGGCCGCTCCGGCTTTGCGCATACGATGAAAGAGTGCTTTGGCTTTATATCTTTTTTTAAGATCGCGTATTTTAGTCTTTCAGCAATACGTATAACTTTTTAAAGTTAAAATGCTCTAGAAAGGAGTTTGCCATGGGTATCAAACGCGCGTTGATAAAATTGTTTTTTGTTTTTTCCATTTTAATGCTGCTGCCTGTCATCTGCCACGCGCAGGATATTGACGGGCCGATAACCATTGTTGTTCCGTCCGATCCCGGTTCCGCCCCCGACGTGCTTGCCCGTGTTCTTACGGCCCCAATGTCGGAAAAGCTGGGAGTGCCGGTTATTGTTGAAAACAGGCCGGGCGCTGGCGGCAATATCGGAGCGCTTGCCGTTGCCAAGGCAAAGCCGGATGGCCGCACTTTGTTTATGGCCACGGTTAATATGTCCATCGTCCCATGGATGAAAAAAACGCCCCAGTTTGATCCTGCAAACGACTTTACCCCCATTGGGCAGATTGCGTCTGTTCCAATGGTCGTTATTGTCAACCCCAAGCTCGGGCCCAAGACAATGGCCGAACTTGTGGCCCTTGCAAAGAGCAAGCCTGACGGGTTGAATTATTCGTCACCGGGCATTGGCTCGCTCAACCATCTTGCGACGGTGCTGTTTGAACGCGCGGCCGGCATAAAAATGACCCATATTCCTTACAAAAGCGGAGCGGCTTCCACCACTGCCGTGTTGGGTCAGGAAGTGCAGTTGTTCTTTGCCGGCATGCCGCCCGCGATTCCCCACATAAAGAGCGGCGCGCTGCTGGGGTTGGCCATTACGGCTTCTGAGCGCTCTCCATTAGTGCCCAATGTTCCGACCCTTGCCGAGGCCGGATACCCCAACCTTGAATCTGACGCGTGGTATGCCCTGCTGGGCCCGAAAGGAGTGCCGGATAAACTGGTAGCCCGCCTGAACGCCGTGCTTTGCGAGTCGCTGGAATTGCAAAGTGTGAAGGATCAGTTTGCAAACCTGGGCGCCAGTGTCAGCCCGAGCGATCCCAAGGCCATGGCAAAGCTTCTTCAAGAAGATTCAAAACGCTACAAGGCGTTGATAGAAGAGTTGGGCCTGGTTAACTGATAAATTACGCGGGCGAAACACCCGTAAACAAAAACCGCCAGGTTACGTAAGTAATCTGGCGGTTTTAGCTTGGCGACAACCCCTTTTCAGAATTCATCAGATCTAATTTTTGCCTCCGGTCTAATTTTTGCCTCCGGCGGCCAAAGGTGTAGCTCGTATCGCTCAAGCAAAACAGTGTTTGGCTCAAAAGTCAGCGAACTGGTGCTACTGTTGGGGTGCTATTTAATCCCCCTTTGGAAACCCTATAACGTAGTATGAAACGTCGATAAAAATTTAGGGCATGTTACCACAACGGTCTTTTTGCCCTTGCGGTTTTTGTTTTGTCCGCCCGCGCGTCTATTCTCCGCCGCGCCGGGCGCAGGTGGCTACCGCCCGCCACAGGCCGGAACCGGGGCTCATTTTACGCCTTCTTTTCGTTACCATGTCCAGCGGCAGATGCACATATTTATCCATAATATTGGCTATGACCATGCCGGTTTTTCCGGCCATGGCCGCGTGCACCGCGTATTGGCCTAAAAGCTCGCAGTAAATGCGGTCGCTGTTGCCCACGGGCACCGAGCGCACCATGTAGCTGGGGTCTACCAGTTTGAAATAGCATGGGAGCTTTCGCTCCGCCATTTCCCGCGCGATTTTTTCTTTAAGCAGCCCAACAATATCGCCAAGCTGCCGGTTGCCGGAAGCATCGTACCCGCCCGCGCTTTGCAAAATATCCTGCCCCGCGCCCTCGGCCACGGCTATAAGGACATAGCCCTGAGCCGCCACCCGCCGGGCCACGGCCGCCAAAAGCCCGTGTTCGCCATCAAGCTGCACCGGCACTTCCGGCACCAGCGCGAAATCAACGTCGCCAAGCGAAACGGCGGCATGGGCGGTTATAAAACCCGATTCCCGCCCCATGGTTTTTACTATGCCTATGCCGCCTTCCACGCTTTTGGCCTCAGTAAGGGCGGAAGCCAGAGCCTCCGCAGTTTTGCTGACAGCCGTTGAAAAGCCGAAGGAACGCGGAATGAAGTTTATGTCGTTATCAATGGTTTTTGGTATGCCTATTATGGCTATGCGCGCCTCGCGTTCCCTCAGGGCGGCGTTAATGGCGGCTGCCGCTTTCATTGTGCCGTCGCCGCCTATTACAAAAAGCATGCTCAGGCCCATATTCTCAAGATTTTCCGCAATTTTGCCCCAGTCTTGCGGGCCGCGTGAGGTGCCCAGAATAGTGCCGCCGCTTTTATGAATATCCTGCACAGTCTCAAGGGTAAGGCGCAACGGAGCAAGACCGTTTTCCGCCACCAGGCCGCGCAGACCGTAGCGAAAGCCGGTTACAGACGCGGCCCCGTATTCGTAATAGAGCGTATGCGCCAGCGAGCGGATTACGTTGTTTATGCCTGGGCAGAGCCCCCCGCAGGTAACTATGCCCGCCTTTACCGCGCCTGGGCTGAAAAACAGCTTTTCGCGCGCTCCGGCCGGCTCAAAGGCAAAGCCGCGCGGGCTGGTAAATTCCTCCACCAGCTCATGGTCTATAAGCAGGTTTACCCAGCTTTCTCCGCCCGTGGCGGTAAGGGGCGAAGGCACGGTGGCCCGCCCCAGCATGGGAATTTCGGCCTTGGTATATTCTTCGCGGTTGGAAAAGTTCGCGGGCATGTAACGCTCCAGTGATGTAATTTGCCTCCGGCGGCTGGTGTGGCACGTGCCGCTAAGGCAAAACTGTCTCACATCGACAAAGGTAATAAAGGCAGTACTAGTGGCGATGCTTTTTCAGGCCCCAGATCCTATTAAGGGTATATTGTTATTGAGCGCATGCTGTGGCCGCTTGTGCCATATATAAACGCGGCGCAATAAAGGCCATGCGCTTAACAGCAAGCACGAACATATACAAACTATAATGGGTTTCCAAAGGGCCATGGCCCTTTGGCCGCCGGAGGCAAAAATTCGATCAGATGGATTTTAAAAAATATTTGCTTGCCAAACTGGGCGGAAGCTTGCGGCTTCCGCCCAGTTGTGAAACTTGGTTAGGGCTACTCTTTTTCCATTTCCATCCATTCTTTCCAGGGCCCGTAAGGGTATTTGGGCATGAACGGGCGAGGGCTAAGGGTTTTGCCCTTCAGGCCGGGGTAATCTTTGCCGTAACGGAAGGCCCTGTGTATGGCGTTGGTAGTTTTGGGGTAGCAGCTTTCAGTGCCTTTGGTGAGTATGGGTTTGGGGCCGCTGGCGGTCATTGGGTTTATATATTCCCACACCACTTCCGAAGGCGGAAGCCCTTCGGGCTGGTCTACCTTGTAGCTGGGCGGGGCGTAAACGAAAGTTGTGCCGTAGGTTTCGGCGGCGCCCGGCGTTACCTCGAAAATATGCCCGGATTCGCAACTTACGATCAGGGTGTTGCCGTTGGGCAGGCGCTGCACATTGCTCTGGCTGCCGCTGGCAAAGCTGTTGTGCGACTGGCTCATCCACTCCCACACGATATTGCCGGTGGTTATGTCCACCTCCACGGCGCGGCTGCGCAGGCCCATGGGGCGCAGGTAGCCGTTATCGAAAAGCAGTATGCGGTTGGGGGCTGTCCACACCGGCGCGTGCGGGCCAAACAACTGCTGGTCGCCGTCGTCGGCAAAGGAGGGCCTGCGGCCTTGGCCGTATACGGCGGGGTTGCCCCAGCGGTATACGATTTTTCCGCTTTTGCGGTCTATTATATAAAATTCGCCCAAGGCGCGGGAGGTGGTGGCGATTTGGTCTGTCTCTTCATTATAGCTTATGTTGTTGCAATGGTCCCAATCCGGCCAGGTTGCCACAAGGGTTTGCACGTAGTTGAAGTCCCACTTGTGGTAGTCGCCCGCGCCTAGATGATCCCAGAAGTCCCATTCCCACACCACTTCGCAGGCTTTGTTCACTTCAACCATGTAAGAGAGCCAGAGGCCGGTGTGTTTTATGCCGCGCACCACTATGCCCTCTTTGGGCAAAAGCTCTGGCTTGCGGCCTTTGGCGATGCAGTCGTCATAACTGTGGTTGCGCCAGCAAAGCACCAGCGTGTTGCCGTTTTTCATGCGCCAGAAAGAATGGTGCTGGCAGCTTTCAGGGCTGTAGTTGACGTATTCCCATACGACATTGCCTTCCCAGTCTATTTCCTGGATGCAGCCGCCTTCGCCGCCCATAAAGGTATGCATAGGCATTTTGGTGCCGGCGCGCAGGAGGTTGCCGTTTTCCAGCAGTTGCACATAGCGCCCGGCTTTAAGCTCGTGCTTCCACGAGTGCGCTATCTGTCCTTCCATATCCACCAGAAAGGTTTCGGTATTGCCAACCGGCGAGTACAGGGTGTAGCCGTCGTAGGCCCTTTTTTTGTCGTAATGCAATACCCCTGTGGGAATACGCAAGCTTTCCATACATCCTCTCCTGTCTTTTGCCTCGGCATTAAAAAAGCCGGGTCTCGGGCCGGAGAGCGAGGCTGCCCCGGCCCGGTTTGTTCAGTTTATAGCGGCGCTATGCGGGTTTGGCTCCCATAGCGCCGCTATTTGTTATTTGGGCATGAGGCGCGCGGGTATCTTCACGCCATGTTCCTGATAAAACTTAACGGCGCCGGGGTGCAGGGGCACGGGCACGTTGGTGATGTGTTCCATTTGCATCCAGGCGAACAGGCCGGGGTTGGCGGCGCGTATTTGGTCCGCGTTATCCCAGGTGGCCTTGAGCACATTGTAGACAAAGTCCGCAGGCATATCCTTGTGCGTGAAAATGAAGTTGCAGGAGCCCACATCGTTGGTGAAGGGCTTGCCGTTCATGCTTTTGTACACCGGATCAAGGGTGGCGGTGGTGTAGTAGTCTCCGGCCACTTTCATGAAGCGCTCCTGATCGGCGGCATTGAAAGTCATTATATTAAGCGGGTGGCGGGTTTCCAGTTCCTGTATAAACCCGGCCGGGTGTCCGCCAGTGTTGATGGCCACATCGGCCAGCCCGTCAGCAAGAAGGGATGAAGTGTCGGTCCAGGTGGAATACACTATCTTGGCCGGTTTGATTTCAGGGAAGGCTTTGAGCAGGTAGGTCAGGAATATGTCCGTGCCCGCGCCCTTGGGGCCGGGGGCTATGATAGCGCCGTGCAGATCCTGCGGGAACTTTTTAACCTTGTTTTTTTCAAGGCTCCAGGCCACCAGGTTGGTGGCGTAACAGGGTATGAGGCTGCGAATGTCGGTATATTTGGTGCCGTTGGACCAGTCTTCGCCCTTCATGCCCAAGGCGGAGTGCAGGTCGCTGGTCATGCCGAAGTCGGTTTCCTTGTTGGTTACGAACACAATGTTCTTGGTGGGGCTGCCTGCCTCTACGTTAACGCTGACGCCGTCAAAATTGTCGGTCAGCACTTTCGACCAGGCCGCGAGAAACACCACGTACATGCTGCCTGAGCCGTGGCTGCCTATGGAAAGAATTGGTTTGGGCGATTTGTACTTTGCGGCGGCTTGGGCCACGGGGGCCGCCAGCAGCATCAAAGCCGCGACGATGCTTAGTAATCCGGCGAGTTTTCTCATGTTTCTTCTCCTGTTAGCGGTGTTGATATTATTCCTCATGCGAGGCGTTTTCTTGCTGTCAGGCAACGGCTGCCGTACGGCGCTTGCGTATAATCTGCATGCCCAGAGCGAGGGCCAAAAGGCCCACGCCCAGAAGGTCGGTTTTGATGCCGGGGAAAATAAGCGCAAAGGCGCCGCAGAAGTAAATGGCGCGTTCAAGCATGTTTACGCGTATAAAGGTCCAGCCTGCCATGCTGGCTGCAAGTGCCCACACGCCGGTGCAGGCGGTTACGCAAGTAAGCAGCACTGTGGGTATGTCGCCTATAAGCAGGAGCGACGGCGCGTAAACGAACATGTAAGGCACGATGAAGGCGGTAATGGAAAGCCGCCAGGCAATAAGCCCCACGCGGAACGGATCGGCTCCGGCAATGCCTGCCGCCGGGAAGGCGTTAAGGGCCACCGGCGGGGTAACGCCCGACATGCTGGCGAAATAGAAGATGAACAGGTGCGCCTGCAGGGGTGAAATACCCATGTTTATTAGCGCTGGCCCCAAGGTTACGCCGGAAATGATGTACGCGCCCACGGTGGGCAAACCCATTGAAAGCACCAGGGTGACCAGCATGGTGATAACAAGTGCGGGGAAGAGGTTGCCGCCGGAAAAGGACATAATGCCGGTGGCCAGCTTCATGCCCACGCCGGTAAGGTTTATTACCGTCATTACTATACCGGCGGCTGCGCAGGCCAATATTACCGTAAGCGAGCCCTTGGCGCCTTCGGCCAGAGCCTCGATAATGCGTCTAATGCCCATGCGCGATTCCGGCTTTATCCATGAAATGACCACACAGGCCACTATGGAGACGAGGGCGGCGCGAATGGGACTTACGCCCTGAAAAGCCAGCATGTAGATGAGCAGCAGAATGGGGATGGAAAGGTGACCCCAGCGCTTCATAACTTCTTTGGATTTGGGCAGCTCCGAGGCGGGTAGGCCTTTAAGGCCCATCTTGCCTGCTTCGTTATGGATCATCAAAAATAGAGCCAGATAGAAAAGCAGCGCAGGCAGGGCGGCGGAAACCGCCACTTTGCCGTAGGGCACGTTGATAAGCTCGGCCAGCAAAAAGGCCGCTGCGCCCATAATGGGCGGCATTATGCCGCCGCCGGCCGAGGCCGCCGCCTCAACCGCCCCGGCAAATTCCGGCTTAAGGCCGGTGCGCTTCATAAGCGGAATGGTGAAAGAGCCGGTGGTTACCACGTTGGCCGGGCCGCTGCCCGCGATGGTGCCGAAAAGGCCGCTGGCGAATATGGCCACTTTGGCGGGGCCGCCCTGGCTGCGTCCAGCAACGGAATAAGAAATATCGATAAAAAATTCGCCAACTTTGGATGCGCTAAGCACGGCCCCGAACAACACGAAAAGGTAGACGAAGGTGGAAGAAGCGCCTATGGCCGAGCCGTAAACGCCCTCCATTGAAAGGAGCTCGCTGGCCAGACGCGGCCAGGCATAAGTTTTGGCCCGGAGTATGCCGGGGAAGTCGGCTGCGAACATGGCGTAAATTATAAAGCATACCGCCACGATAATAAGCGGCCAGCCGATGGCCCTTCTGGTATATTCCAGAATCAGCAGCACCAGTATTGTGGCCACCACAACGTCTTCGGTGGTGGGAAACACGCCTTGGCGCATGGCGAGTTCGTCTCCGAAAACCAGAGGGTAAATGGAAACGGCGATGCCTAAAAGTATGAGACCCAGGTCGCAAATGCTAGGTCTGCCCATCGGCGAGTTTTTACAGGCCGGGTAGAGCATGGGCACAAGCGTAAGCCCCACCATGAGGTGGATGATGCGCAGTTCCCAAACTCCGGTGGCAACCAGCCCGAGAGCGGTTATGTGATAAAGCGAGGCACATACGGCCAGCACTATAAACAACGTTTTCCAATGTCCTGTAAGGTCTCTTCTCATAGCTGCATCCTCATACAGATTCCTCGTGGTAGGCGGCCCGGCAGCGGCGCGTTTATTCATTTTTGTCCGTAATAGGCTCCGGCTCCATGCTTTCGGGAGTAATGCTTGCTCATAACGTAATCAGGCAAGGCGCTTTGCGGCCTTAAAGAAAGGGTGTGCCAGGCCATCATGGCTACTTCTTCCAGCACAAGGGCGTTTTCAACGGCGCTTTTAGCGTCCGCCCCCCAGGTGAAGGGGCCGTGCCCGGCCACCAGCACCGCTGGCACGTGCAAAGGGTTGATGTTGGCAAAGGTCTCCACTATGACCGCGCCCGTGGCTTTTTCGTATTCTCCGCCCACTTCTTGCGGGGTGAGCATACGCGTGCAGGGCACGGGGCCAGCGAAGTGGTCGGCGTGGGTTGTGCCCAGCGCCGGAATGGAGCGTTCCATCTGGCTCCATACGGTGGCCCAGCGCGAATGCGTGTGCGCCACCCCGCCCAACGCCGGAAATGCCCTGTAAAGCTCAAGGTGGGTGGCCGTATCGGAAGACGGGCGGAATGCACCTTCCACCTTGTTTCCTTGCAGATCCAGCACCACCATTGATTCCGGCGTCATGCTTTCATAACTTACGCCCGAGGGTTTTATGGCTATAAGCCCCTTTGCGCGGTCACATACGGAAACGTTGCCCCAGGTAAGGGTAACCAGGCCGTAGCGCGGTAAAAGCATGTTGGCTTCAAAGGCTTGTCTTTTAAGCTCTTTCATTATTTTACCCCCACCAGATACACCGCGCCTTCCGCAATTTCACGATTGGCGGAAATCACCCAGGTTTGGCCGCCTATATCGGCCGCCGTTGCGTTGCTGGGGCCTGTGCCTGCCTCTATGACCCTGCGCGTGAAAGCCCCGTTTTCGCAGGTAAGGGCGAAAAGCTCTTGCGAGCCGCGCCTGCACCCGGCGATAAAGGCTGGTACACCGCCAAGCTTGCCGCCCCAGGCCACGTGGTAGAAAGCGGAATGGTCAGGGTCTTCATAAATTTTGTTCCAGGCCCCGCCGTTTTGGCGGTACACGGAAAAACCGTTGCCGTGAAAACCGTCTATTACCGCCATTTCCAACTTGCCGTCACCGTCAAGGTCCGTAACGGCCACGTCTCCGGCCGGGGCATTGAGCAGTTGCCTTACTTCCCAGTCCTGCCCGCTGTTTTGCGGTGGAATAACCGCGAACACTCCCTCACGCGCGCCTACAAGCCCGCATTCGCTGCCGTCCAGTTTTCCCCGGCAATAACCATGGTTTTGGAACAGATCGTTACGCAGGGGGCGCAATTCAATTTTTTCCGTCCAGCTTGTGGGCATGGGTGCAACGAAAATGGAGCCGGGTTTGGACCAGTCTTCCTTGGTTTCTTTGGCTTGGGCTATGGTACAGCATATAAGGTAGCTGCGGCCGTCTTGCGCGGTGAGAATATCGAAGCGGTGCAGGTAGGGCAGGGTAAACAGCTCGTGCGCCTTCCAACCGCCGTGCTCCAGAGCTTCCACCCACACAAGGCAGGCTTCCTCCCACTGGAACATGCGCAGGAACTTTTGCACGGCCAGAAAATCGCCCTTGCGGCCTGGCACTGGCACCATGCCCATGCAGCCGCCGGGGCCTTCCCACACCGTTTCCTCACGTGCGAAATCCGGGCCGGAAAAGGCCACACACTTGCCTTCACCCTCTGTGGCGAAGAAAATTTTGTCTTCACCCCAAGTGTTTATGGCTGCTACCGAATAGCAGCGGTTCATATCCAAAAGTTTTTTCTTTTCAAATTTCATCAGAGCACCTGAAAATACTCGGGTTAACTTTACTAGAATCCATCTGAGCGAATTTGTGATTCGCCGCGTCCTGCGGCTCACCCCTTCGGGGCGCCGTTGCTTCGCTCTGGCGTCCAATTTTGCCGTCCTGCAAAATTGTGCCTCCGGCGGCCAAAGGTGTAGCTCGTATCGCTAAAGCAAAACAGCGTTTGTCTCAAAAGTCAGGGCACCGGCACGACTGTTGGAGTGCTATTTAATCCCCTTTGGAAACCCATTATAGTTTATATATGCTTGCGCTTGCTGTTAAACGTATACCGTTAAAACTGCCTTGTACGGCGTTACATTTATATTTAGGGCACGCCCAGCTAACAACTTATGCGGGTCAAGGGGTTCGAAATTAGCACCCCAGTAGTTTTGCCTGCTATATAAGTCTTCAGCCAAAAACTGTTGTGTTTTTGCAATACGAGCTACACCTTGCGGAGCTCGAGGCAGAGCCTCGAATATGGTTGATACATTCCTAATTGTATTTTGCCTTACAAAAACGATTTGAACGGCAGGTTGATATCCACGCTGAAGCAGTCGTCAAAGCCGCGCGGGTAGTGGTACTCTATTTTGTCTTTATCGTTGGGGTATACGAACTTGCCGCCAACCTGCCAGATGAACGGCTTGAACTGATACTGCAGGCGGTTTTTTTTCATTTGGTAAAGCACAAGTATTTCCGCCGGGTCGGCCTGAAAGTTGGCCCAGATGTCGTGGTGGAAGGGCATAATTACCTTTACGCGCAGGGCTTCGGCCATACGCAGTATGTCCACGGAGGTCATTTTGTCGGTAATGCCGCGCGGGTTTTCGCCGTAGGAGCCCAGGGCCACGTCAATTTTATAATCGTTGCCGTGCTTGGCGTAATAATTGGAGTAGTGCGAGTCGCCGCTGTGGTAGATGTTGCCGCCGGGCGTCTTTACAAGATAGTTCACGGCTTTTTCGTCCATATCGTCCGGCAGTATGCCGCGAATGTCGCCATCGGGCGGGCTGGTGATAAGGGCGGTGCGGTCGAAAGATTCGAGGGCCACTATCTCCATATCTTTTATTTTAATTGAGTCGCCGGGCTTTACGGTAATGCAGCGCTCCGCCGGAACCCCCCATTTTTTCCACAGTTCCACGCAGTATTTGGGGCCGATAAAGGGCACGTCGCCAGCGCAATTTTTAAGCACGGCGGCGGCCACGTTCACATCTATGTGGTCGCTGTGGTAATGGGTGGATATAACCGCGTCGATGCTCTTTATGCCAAAGGGGTCGAGCGGGAATATTGAGGTGCGCAGGTTGGGCTGCAAGGTTTTGTTGCCGGCCATGCGGGCCATTTGGTGCTGCGGGTCGATAAAGGGCTTGGCCTTGGTGCGCTTGCCGCTGCCGCACCAAAAATCGATGCAGATGTTGGCGTTGCCCTCGCTTTTTACCCAAATGCCGGTGCAGCCCAGCCACCACATGGCAAAGGTGCCCTTTGCCACTTTTTCCTGTTCTATTTCTTCGTTGAGCCAAGTGCCCCATTCGGGGAAGGTATTCAAAATCCATGACTCTCTGGTGGTTTCATCTATTTTTGACATGAAGGCATCTCCTGTGAATGCAAATTTATATCTCTAGCAAATTCGTGCGGGGCGTTTGCGGCTGGTTTGCCCGCATTCAGCCGTATACCCTTGGTTAGCCAGCGCCCTAGGCTATTTTTTTGACGGCCGCGTCAATGTGGCCGCGCAAAAAGGTTGAGGCGTATTTCAAATCCTTTTTCCAGTCCAAAGAGCCCACGTGCCAGAACTCGCCCACAAACATGCGTACGCCCTGGCGCAGAAAGGCTTCGGCCGCCGACGTAAAATCGACATGGCCCGTGCCGAAAGGGACTTCGCGGTAATGGCCGGGCTTTGTCTCTTTAAGGTGCGCGGCCGCTATGTGCCCCCGGCCCAGTTCTATATCGGCGTGCAGGTCATGCTCGTACAGCTTTGCGGCGTTGGTAAGGTTGCCGAGGTCGGGGTAAATTTGCAGGTAGGGCGAATTTATTTCGCGCACGTAATGCATGGCTTTAGCTATGGTATCCATAAAAGCGGTTTCCATGGTTTCAAAACCCAGCATCACGCCTTGGCTGGCCGCCATTTCAGTGGCAACGGCCAGATTATCGCTAAAAATGGCGCGCGTTTGCGGTGTGGATTGGCTGTAGTACACATCGTATCCGGCCAGTTGAATGACGCGTATGCCCAAAAACGAGGCCATTTCGATGGCCTTGCCCATTATGGAGAGAGATTGGGCGCTGGTGGCTTTGTCCGCGCTGCCCAAGGGGTATTTGCGGTGGGCCGAAAGGCACATGCTTTTTACGGGGCAGGCGGCCACTTCGGCGGCTTTGCGTATTGCAAGCCACGTTTCGCGCTGATCAAGGCGGGCGAGTTTCTCGTCGCTTTCGTCCACGCTTATTTCAAGGTAGTCGAAGCCGCCCTCGCGCGCCGAGGCGAGTTTATCATCCCACAAAAGGGCCGCGGGCATGGCTTTTTCATATAAACCCAAAAGGTATTGCACCTTAAATCTCCTGAAATCACCTGACAAATTTTGTTATTTAGGCTCTTCGCCGCTCAAAAGCGCCTGCACCCGGCGCATGCTTAATGTCTCATATATATAGCGCCTGGCCTCGCGCACGCGGCCATACACCACCCCGGCGGCAGGGTCCGGCTCGTAAAGGCGCGTTTGCTCGCGGCTTATGCTTAAGGCGAGGGCCTCGGCGTAACCCGCGTGCAGCCCCAGCGTGACCGAGGCAGATATCCAGGCCCCGCGCGTGGTGCTTTCCGCGCTGGAAAGGGCGCGCAGGGGGGTCTGGTAGGTGTCGCACTGAATATGGTTGTAAAGCTCGTTGGCCGTAAGCCCGCCCGCGCAGGTGACTGATGAGAATTTATCAAGGCCTGCCACTTCGCGCACTACCTCCAGGCAATCGGCCAGGCTTGCCACTATCCCTTCCAGCACCGATCGCGCGAAATCGGCGTGGGTGGTGCCTAGGCTTATGTTGTGAAAGCTGCCTCTGGCTTGCGGATCCCAGTAGGGCGCGCCCTTGCCGGAAAGCGAGGGGATCATGATAAGCCCCCTTGCGCCGGGGGGCGAGAAGGAGCAGCACTCGTTCACATCGGCAAAGGCCTCGAGGTTGGGGCAGAATTCGTCTTTGAACCACTTGTACACAAGGCCGGAAGAAAGCACCGAGCCTTCGACTATCCATTTGCCGGGCACGGCTGAAACGTTGCACAGCACCCGCATTTGCGGGTCGAGGCAGGGCCGGTCCGAGGAGGCTATGACGTACGAGCCGGAGCCGGAGTTTATGCCCACCGCGCCATGCTCAAGCACCCCCAGGCCAAGGGCGGCGCATTGCTGGTCGCCCCCCGCGCTGATTACGGGTATGCCGTTTTTCAGGCCGCATTCAGCGGCAAAAGTGGTGGAGGCCGTGCCGCATATGCCGCCCACGGGCAGAGCCTCGCAAAGTTTTTCCTTGTCCAGGCCGAAGATGCGCAAGAGATCGTCGGACCAGGCAAGCTTCTGGATGTTAAAAAGATTGGTGCGGCTGGCGAGGGAGGTATCGGTAACCATTTTTCCTGTAAGCAGGAAAAGCAGGTAATCGTGAATGCCTACCAGCTTGTGCGCGGCCTTGTAAATTTCCGGTCGGTTACGGCGCAGCCAGGCCATTTTGGGCGCGGAAAAAACCGGCGTCGGCCTCATGCCGCAGATGCCGTATATGTCTTTGTGGTAGGTGGAAAGCTCGTCGCAAATGGGGGCGGAGCGCTTGTCGTGCCACATGATGATGGGGTGAAGGGGGTTGCCCTTGGCATCAAGCGGCAAAATTGACGAGCGTTGCGAGGTTAGGGCCACAGCGTCCACGCTGTAACCGCGCTCGGCCGCGCCGCGGCTTATGCCGGTGAGAATAGCGTGGAGGGAAGAGGCGAAAATATCCGCCTCCATCTCAACCTGCACGAAATCGTCAGACTGCATGGAGTATTGCCGGGAGGCGCTCAGCAGTATTGAGCCGGAGGGGTCGAACAGGCACCCGCGCATGCTGGATGAGCCGACATCAATGGTAAGAATATTCGTCATGACAACAAGCCGCCTTTTATGCGCGCAATGCCGCCGCAAGGCGGTAAGATGCGCGGCAGTACTTTTGAGATGCCGTTTACATTTTTTTATTAGATTCACATAAAAGTAACAAGTTCAAATAAAATTGAAATGGTTGTTTTTTTGTTCGATCCTGAATGCGCTATGAGGATAAATTTTAAATAATTATTTATTTTTGTTGAATTTAATTTTCAGAAAAAAGTGCTTATTCCGCTATTAAAAAGCCTGGGAATGGATATAACAAATAACAATTTTTATGTTAAAATTAACAAAAAAGTTGTTTTATGTGGTTTTTTATGTAAAATTTAAGAGAAATAAACAAAACACCCCGGCCTGTTATGCGAGCGGGCCTGAAACGGGTGCATACCTAAGGATGCCGGAGGCACGATGAAACAGAGCCGCACTGTCATATCGCAAAGGCGCGACAGCATACTGCGCCACCTTACGAGCAGGGGCGAGGCCAATATAAAGGAATTGAGCGCCCAGTTCGGCACTTCGGAAATGACCATAAGGAGAGATTTGGCAAATCTGGAACAACGCGGTCTTCTGCTAAGGTCTTACGGCGGGGTGGAAATGCGCCCGCAGCCGCGTGAGGCTATGTATTTTGAAAAAAAAGGCAGCATAATGCTGCATGAGAAAAACCTTATCGCCCAGGCCATAGCGGATATGATAGAGCCGGGCAGCACCATGTTTTGCAACGCCGGCACCACCACGCTGGGCGTGATGTCGCGCGTGCGCGACGCCAACATACGCATAATAACCAACAATACCATGGCGCCAAATGCCGAGCTGGGCGAAAGCAACGAGCTTATTTGCACCGGTGGGCAATACCACAAAAAAACCAGGTCGTTTGGCGGCGAATTCGCCACCTTTATAATCAGCAAGGTGCATGCCGACATATGCGTGCTTGGCGTTAACGGCGTGAGCATTTCCGGCGGCGTTTCCACCGACGTGTATAACGAGACCCAGATAAATGAAATGATGGTGCGGCGCTGCAAGGGGCTTAAAATTATTGCGGCCGACGGCTCAAAAATAGGAAAAACCGCCTGCTTTACCTGCCTGCCCCTTAACCAGTTTGACCTTCTGGTTACGGATTCATCGGCCAACATGGGCGAAATTGAAAAAATCCGGCGCTTGGGTTTACGGGTTATGATCGTCAACGCGTAGGCGCGTGGGTGGCGCGGGGCAGGCACAAAAAGAGCGTTGTCTTTGCATGCCCTTAAACCGTCCTGCCATATTGACGCATAGTTGGCGAATTGATTCTGGCAAGGCTGTCATGGCGCAAGCAAGGGCAGTTCATATTGGGCGGCAACAGGGCTTTACCAAAAACGCAAAATCGCTAGATAGTGTAGTCATTCCGGCGCTTTTTCCCTCTGCCTGTGTCAGCAAGGCTTTGCCCTCAGTCGAATACCGTAAGAGTATACTCTTTCGGCTCAAAGCCTTGCTTCCCTGCCAGAGAGCAAAATCACTCTGAATGTCGGCACAACCTACGCCAGCGCTTTTACTATCATGTAAATACCAATAGCTAAGCATAAAATTGAAACGTTACGCTTCAATGCAGCCACCGGAGCCTTGTGCGCAATGCGCACGCCCAGCGCCACCCCTGCCAGCTCCAGCAAGGTTACCCACCAGACGATGCCGAACTCAACAAAACCGTTGGATATATTGCTTATGGAGCCGAAAATAGCCACTATGCTTTGCAAAACCTGCCCGGTGGCGATGCTGGCCAAAGGGCTGAAACCAAGAACAAGCATAACGGGTATGGAGACCAGCCCTCCGCCTATGCCCGTAAGGCCGCACAAAAAGCCTACTATCAGGCCAACGGCCAGCAGGGTGTAAAAGCGCCCTCGCGGGTTGAGCTTTTCGGCCACGTTAATTTTTTGCGGCGGGCGCAGGGCGAATAAACTGGAAATTATTATGATCAGGCCAAGAATAACATACAGCAGCATGGCCTCGGTATAGGCGTTTACATAAGCCCCGGCGTAGCTGGTTAAAATGCTGCCGCCGCATACCGGAATGGTTATTTTCCAGTCTATGCTGCCGTAACGCCGGTAAATGGCCGTGGCGATTATGCCGGTGAAAAAGAAGCTGAACAGGGCCGTGCCCATGCTCTGATGAATGCCCAGCCCGCCAAAGTGGGCCAATAGCGGTATCAGCAGCACCCCTCCCACACCTGAGGCGCCTATGAGCAGCCCTACAATAATTGAAAGAAATCCCAATATTATCAGCATAACTCACCAAGCCGCCGGAGCGGCCTAATTCTATACGGTTCTGAAGTTATATGCCAAGGCGCGGCTTTTCTGGCGCGCAAAAACGCGGGGCAAACGCCACTCCACCTGTGCAGGTTGTTAACCAGCGCATAGCCAAGCAGGCCGAAAGAACTAATCTTCCTTCACATGCGGAGATTGCAGTTGAAGAGGCTTTGTTTTGCTATTTAAAGCGCGGGCCGTCCCACTTGCTTAACAGCGATGAAGCGCCTTTTTCAGCCTGCTGCAAGGCTTCGGCATATTTTTGATCGCCGGGGGCCAAGACAAGGGCTTTTTTGAAATACTCCGCAGCCTTGGCGCAATTGAAACCATTGTAATATATATAGCCTATGTAATACTGCATTTCGGCATTGGCGGGAATTTTTTTATCGGCCTCTTCAAGGGTAAGAATGGAGTCGCTGTAGTCGTTGCCGTTTTGCATATAGGAATATAGCGCAATTTTTATGTAGTTATCCGCAGCCTGCGGGGTTTGGGCGAGCGCGTTTTTATAGTATGCGATAACGCCGCCAAAGTTGCCGTCTTGCTTGTCGCATTGCAGCGTCTGCTCCGGCGTGGCTTTAGAAGATTCGCACAATGGCCGGACGTTTTGCGCGAAATCATCGCATTGTTTTATCTGCTCTTGCCCTTTTGCTGTTTTGTATGACGATTGGCGCTCCAACATACAGCTTATGTAAAGCTCTTCTGTTTGCAGGCCCAGTCTTTGGTAGGGCTTGCCCGCGCCATACAGGGGTTCTGGCATGAATTTGTTGTAGTAATGTATGGCGTTAAGATCCATGCCAATATCGTAAAACAGGCTGGCGAGATAGCGGTTTGGGTTTTTATAGCCGGAGTTGTCTGGCTTGAAGGTCGAACTCAGGTAGTAATAGACGGCATTATGCTTGTCGTGGAGTTTATTTGCATATATTTCGGCAATGTTGTGCTGCTTTTCAGAAATTTTGCTGGGGCTGGCCGCGATGCTTTCAAGTAATATGGAAATGCTCTTGTTGTAAGCCTCAATGGCTTTTGCCTTATCACCTTTCGCGGCGTAGGCGTCACCCAGGGTGATATACCTGTATTCGTTACCTGAGAATTCCGATGTGTCCCCGCTATCTTCTATGGCATATTTCATAAGCTCTATGGCTTTGGTATAGTCGCCTTTTTTCATGTAGGCCGTGCCTTTTCTAAAATACAGATCGGCCAGGTAAAAGTTGTAGTCGTATATAAGCATGTCTCTTGAAGAATTTCTTGTGGTGTAAGAGCCCTTTGACAAATTTTCTTTATGCTTGTTTATGGCTTTAATGCCTCTATCTGTTGTTTTTATAGCTTCATCATATAGTTTGAGTTTGTCGTATATATTGTAAAGGTATCCGTAATTGCTCGGGTCTTCCGGCTTTGCTTCTATTTTATATTCCAGAGATTTGATTTTGCCTGCATTTTCTTTATCAATGGCTAATGCGCTGTTGTTTATCGCAATAAAGCTTATGCTGATAGACATGAATGCAATGATTAAAATAAAACATGGTTTTTTGCGGTATTTTGCTTGTTTTAATAAATTTTTAACCATTGCGATGTCCTTTTCAAATATTAGGTGTGGTATGCTAAAGCGATTTTTTTCAAGAATCCGCGACCGTATGATAATATCTGGAGCTCTTATCTTACACATCTCCAAATATCCAGTTTAATTCCCTGCTATTGAGTTGAGGCAATAATTGATATCCTGTATGCTTTGGGCCGGAAAGCGCGTTTTTGCCGGTTTTTTAATCAGGCGGCGCGCGGTTTGTACCGGAAGTTGTTTTTTTTGTCGTTTAAAGCGTCCGGTTTAGTGCCGCGCATTTGATAAAATTATGTGTTGTTTTTAGCGCACCGGAGAGGGAATGAAAAATTACGCAATGGCCGTAAAGCTGGCGCGCCTGATGCTGTTTGTGGTTTTGACCGGCATATTGCTTGTGTTGGGCTTTTACCTGATGCTTGTCGCGGCCTTCTCGGGCAGTACATTTTACAATGTGCTGTGCTGGTTGGCCTATCCGGTTGGCGCGGTTTCAATTTTGGTCTTTATTTTCGCGCCCGCAAGCAGGCGTTACGCAAAGCGCTTTTATATCATACTGTTTCTTTGCGTGGTTGTGCCCGTTGTAAGCCGTTCCACCTATCTGCATTTTGACGGCAAGGTGCCGGTGCTTTACGATGGCGTAAATATAGTTGCGTATCAGCCATTTTCACCTTCGCTGCCGCGCCTGCCCGAGCCGTCGTCACTCAGGCTGGACGGAGATTTGCCCGTGCTCGATGGCGCTCTGGCCCTTTACCCCGTCTATTCCGCCTTTGCCACGGCGGTTTACCCTGAAAAATCCTATGCGCTTGGCTCGCGTTTTTCGCGCGATTACGTTACCAACGACGCGTATTATGACGGCAAAACTGTTGCGGAAGGCGCAACCGCGCATGAAGTGCATTTTACCAACACCATAGCCGGCTTTAGAGGGCTGCTGGACGGGCGGGTGGATATTTATTTTATGGCCGATGTTTCTGACGAGCAAAAAGCGTTTGCCGCCCAAAAAGGCGTGGAACTGGTTTACACCCCCATTGGCCGCGAGGCCTTTGTGTTTTTTGTAAATGCCGATAACCCTGTTAACAGCCTTACCATTGAGCAAATCAGGGGCATTTATTCCGGCAAGATTACAAGCTGGGCGCAGTTGGGCGGCAAGGGCGGCATCAAGCCTTTTCAGCGCAACAAAAACAGCGGCAGCCAGAGCGCCCTGGAGCGCCTTATGCAAGGCGAGCGGATTATTGATCCGCCCACCAACGAGCGGCCCGGCGGCATGGGCGGAATTATCCGCCATGTTGCCAATTATAAGAATTATGCCGGGGCCATAGGTTTTTCCTTCCGCTTTTTCTCCACGCAAATGGCCGCCGACAGGCAAATAAAACTGCTTGAGATTGGCGGCATTGCGCCGGTTAAAGAGAACATAGCCAACGGCGGCTACCCTCTCTCGTCTTATTTTTACGCCATAACGCGCAAGGGTAACGACAAGCCCAACGTGCGGAAGATGCTGGAATTTATGACGTCGAAACAGGGGCAATACCTTGTGGAGCAGGTGGGGTATGTGCCTGTGGGCGGCGCATCCACCGCGCCCCATATACAAACCGCTACAGGCGCGGCAAATGTAAATTCAGACCCTGAGTAAGGACCCGTAAGGCATGGATGTTAAGGTTTCCGTAATCATACCTGTGCTCAATTGCTGGGCGCTGACGCAAAGCTGCCTGCTGGCGCTGGCCGGCGTCGCTTCCGGCTTGCCCGCCGGGGCCATTGAAGTGCTGGTGGTGGATAACGCCTCCACCGACGCCACCCCGCAAGAGTGCGCAACGCTGGGCGAGGCGCTTTTTCCGGGCCGTTTCAGTTATTTGCGCCAGCCCGTAAACCGCAACTTCGCCCCGGCCTGCAACCTTGGCGCCAGGGCGGCTTGCAGCGAATATCTGTTTTTTTTGAACAATGATACCCGTGTTACGCCCGGCTGGCTGGCCCCGCTGCTTAAGGCCTTTACCGGGCAGGGCAAACTGGGGGCCTGCGGCCCGACCCTGTTGTACCCAGAGTTTTCAGGCTTTGCCGATAGGGTGCAGCATGTGGGAATTTGTTTTGAGCCGCAGTTTTACCCCGTGCATATTTTTGAGGCCTTTCCGGCCTCTCACCCTGCAGTGGCCCGCTCTCGCCGTTATCAGGCCGTTACCGCCGCCGCCCTGCTTACGCCGCGCAAGTTGTTCATGGACATAGGCCTGTTTGACGAAGACTTTATAAACGGCGGTGAAGATATTGAACTGGGCATCAGGCTGGGCAGGCTGGGCTTTGCCTCCGCCCACGTGCCGGAGGCGGTTGTTTACCACCTGTGCGGGCAAACGCAGGGCAGGCACGCGCATGAAGAGCACAACGGAGCCATGCTCAAGCAAAAGGCCCTGCCCCATATAGTGCCCGATATGCATCTTGCCGCGCGGGAGCAGGGTTACACGCTGGAGCTTTCGCTGTTCGCCCGCCCGTTTTTGGCCCTGCCGGAGCGCAGGTTGGGTTTGTTGCGCAGGCATGTGCCGGACCCGCGCGACGAAGCCGCCCTGGAGAATTTTTTGCTCAAAGAGCCGCTATGGTTTGACGGCTATGCCCAATTGGCCGCGCTACGCGCGGAAAAAGGCAATTTGCAGGGCGCGGCGGACGCGTTGGGGCTTTCATTCAAGCTGCGGCCGGAGATTGATACGGCTGGAGCGATAGCTTTGCTGGCCGCAAAGGGAGCGCGGGCGGTAAACGCAAACGATGCCCAGAGCATGTTGCAGGCCGCGCAAAACGGTATAAATTTTGACGCCCTGCATGAAAAGGCCTCAGGTTTACGGAACTTTTGGGATAAGGTTGAAGAGGGCGAGGCCCCGCCCGGTTTAAGCGTGCGCGATTTGTATGCCAAGTGGCTGGATAAGGAGGCCGGATATAGAAGCAAGTATTGATGCGGCGCAGCCGCTGCAAAATATGTAGTTAGAGCCTTTTAACTTTGAAAAAGCTGAAATGCTTGTGTCGCCCCTGAAGTGGACGCCCGCAAGCAAGCAGCGCGGCGTGCCTTTAGCAAAGCCGCTTCGGCTTTGCGTATACAATAAAAGAGCATTTTAGGGCCAGCACCTAGGGCGCGCTGCTGGCGATGATTGGTCCGGTTGAACGTGTTTAGCTCAGGTTTCTGGCGATTTCTCCAAATACTTCCCGCGCGGTGGCGCAATCTTGCTCATTGGGGTGTTTTTCGGCTTCGGCCAAGCGTTTTTGGCGTTCCGGCGTCATCGGGTGGTGTTTGTCGGGGTGTTTGGACATGGCGGAGCGCAGGGCCGGGTTGAGCTTGCCTTGGCAGACAAAATGCCCCACAAGCTCGCAATCAGGCATCAGGGACGCTGTGCGGGAGATGGCGTTTTTGGCGTGGTCGGAATCTGGCCAGGCCGCAAGGGTGGCGAACAGAGCTATTTTTTTGCCTTTTACGCCCTCAATGTATTTGAGCATTTTTTGGTTGGCCATGCCCTTTTCCACCCAATAACCCAAGGCCAAAAAGTCGTATGCTGCCGGGTCCGGCGCGTTTTCCAATGCATATATTTCAGTATCTGGCGGCAGGGCCGCGTGTATGGCTTGGGCGATCATTTTTGTGTTGCCCGTAAGGCTGGAATAGATAATGGCTTTTTTCATAAATTTACCCGCCGGTTCGCGGCTTGCGCGGTTGCCCGTGCGCTGTGCGCTAACTTGTCTGTTTTGTACATGTAATAATGCGGGCAGGCAAGTTTTGCCTGGCGTTTTCCAATGCGACGCCAGTGAATAAAAACGCCTGTTCATAAGACGATTTTCGGCATACCTGAGGCGGCTGCCCGCAACGGCGCGGAGAATCCGCTTTGGCGGCGCCAGGCAAAAGCTGTCCGTTACGGCGGTAAATTGTCATTGATATAATTGCGGCGCACGGTATAACATGAGCTATAAATACAAAAACAACCATGCGGGGCCGGGGCGGGCGGATGCCGCCGGCGTTTTGGAGGCCTTATGATTTTTCGCGGAACGGTTTACTCAAAAAGTCTGGGCATGGATACGAGCCTGACGGTAATTGGCCCCAGCGAGCTTTTGCCGGGCGAGCCTTATCCGGTAATTTACCTGTTGCACGGCCTGCACGGCAACAGCGATAACTGGGCGGACAACAGCCTGCTGCCTGTTTACGCCCGCAAGTACAGGGCCTTGTTTGTAATGCCCGAGGCCGGGCGCAGTTTTTATGCCGACATGAAGTACGGCCCGCGCTATTTTCGCTACATAACCGAAGAACTGCCCCGTATTTGCAAAGGCTTGTTCAATATTTCCGACAGGCGTGAGGATACGGCCATTATGGGCGGCTCCATGGGCGGGTACGGGGCGTTGCGTTGCGCTTTTTCCAGGCCGGAACAGTACGGCGCTTGCGCGGCTTTTTCTTCGGCCTGCCTGTTTTTTCAGGAGCATCTGGATCTTTTGCGCGCGCCTGAGGGCGCGGCCAAATTTAAAACAGCCTTCGGCGAGCAGTTAATGATTGACTTCAAGGCTATTTTCGGTGAGGGGCTGGTTAGCGGGCCGGAATATGAAATTGCCGCGCTGGCCGCGCGAGTGGCGGAATCGGGCCCACGCCCGCGCCTGTACATGGCTTGCGGGCTGCAAGACTACCTTTACGCCTACAACTGCCGTTTTCGCGATACCCTTGCGGGCCTTGCCTATGACTTCAGCTATGAGGAATGGGAGGGGCAGCACGATTGGTTTTTCTTTAACGAGGCCTTGCGCCGGGCCATTGTCTGGCTGCTGGGCGCGCAGGGCGATGGCGACGCGCGGCGCGGGAGATTTTAAGCCGCAGTTGCTTGCAAACTCACGCGGCAGCGGCATGTTTTTTTTTGCGCGCGTAAAAATGCGGTAGCGGCGCGCTTTTACGCGCCGCATCATAAAAGGCGGATGCTGCATGTTCGATTTTTTGGATGTTTACCCTTGGGCTTTGCCCATTGCCATTTTTTGCGGGCGCATTTGTGACGTGTCGCTGGGCACGTTGCGTATTATTTTCGTATCCAAGGGCGAGCGGAACATCGCGCCGGTAATAGGCTTTGTCGAGGTATTCATCTGGGTGGTAATCATCGCCCAGGTGCTTTCCCGCGCCAATGATCTGCTCAGTTACCTTTCCTATGCCGGGGGCTATGCCACCGGCACCTATATAGGGCTGTGGCTGGAGCAGAAAATAGGCTTCGGCTACATCAGCTACCGCGTGTTCACTCTTAAAAACGGCCTTGAGCTTGTGGGCTTGTTGAACAAGGCCGGTTTAGGCTCAACTTTGGTGCATGGCACGGGGTCGGTATCGGCAATAGATGTGGTTGAAAGTGCGGTCAGCCGCAAGGACGCGAAAAAGGTGGAAAAGTTGATTGTCGGGTTTGACCCGGATGCCTTTTATCTGGTGGAGGACGTGCGGGCGAGGAAAAGGGGCATTTTCACGCCCCGGCAGAGTATGTTGCAGATGAAGAGAAAGTAAGTATGCGCGAAGCGCGTCCGTCAGGAAACTAGGCAGACCTTTCAGGTATGCATTTGTTTTTATATGTGAAGAGGCCCGCCTTTAGAAAAAAGGCGGGCCTCTTGGTGTTGTTATTTATGGCAAACTAGTAGGTGTGCTCGCTATCCAGTTCTTCATCCGTGATTTTGTGCGAGAACACCACATATACCCAGGCCTGGTAGGCAATTACCACCGGCACCAGCGAGAGGGCCACGCCCAGCATTATACTCAGGGTAAGGTTGCTGGAGGCTGCGTTCATAAGGGTTACGCTGAAGGCCGGATCCAGATTGGAGGGTATAAGGGCGGGGAACATGCCCAGCACCCCGAAGAAAGTGGCGCAGAGTATGAACCCGGCGCTAAAAGCCCAAGAGATGAGGCTGGAGTCGACCACACGCGAGCTGATTAAAAAGGTCACGGCCAGTATGGGGAATACGGCCAGTACAGGGAGTTTGCCTATATTGGCGTACAGGTCAGTCCATACCGCGCTGGCGGCCAAAAAGAGCAGAGCGGCGGCCACCAGATAAACCCAGATTGTTCCCGCCCAATCCACGGCTCGCTGGCGCAGTTCGCCCACGGACTTGAAGCTGAGCCACAAAGCGCCGTGGTACATGAACATGAGCACAAACAACACCCCGCCCAAAAGCCCGTAAGGGTTGAGCAGCTTAAGGATGTTGCCGTGGTATATGCCATCTCCGTCAATGGGTATGCCCCGGAAGAGGTTGGCGAAGGCCACACCCAGAAGCAGGGCCGGAACAAAGCTGCCGCAGAACTGGCAAATATCCCAGAATTTGCGCCAGCGCTCGGAGTCTACCTTGTTGCGGTATTCAAAAGAAACAGCGCGGAAGATCAGGGCAAAGAGCAAGATGAGAAGCGGGGCGTACAAGGCGCTGAACATAACGGCATAAGCCTTGGGAAAAGCCGCGAAGGTGACGCCGCCGGCGGTTATAAGCCACACTTCGTTACCGTCCCAAAATGGCCCGGCCGCGTTGTAGATTACACGGCGCTCTTTTTCGTTTTTGGCTATAAAGGGCATAAGGGTGCCCATGCCCAGGTCAAAGCCGTCCAAAATAAAGTATACGGCCCACAACAAAGCCCAGAGCACAAACCAGATTGTTTCAAGCATGGTTACTTCAGGCATGGTTAGTTGCCTCCTTCGGTTTTTGGCAGGGCGGGCAGCGGCTGCGGGCCTTTTATGGCGTATTTGCGCAAGAGGTAAAAGGCTATTGCGCCAAGCAGGCTATAAACAAGCACAAAGGCCAGCAGGGATAGCGCAACCGATGTGCCGGGCACTGGCGAGGCGGCATCGGCAGTACGCATAAGCCTGTATACAATCCATGGCTGGCGTCCTATTTCCGCCACGGCCCAGCCTGCCGCCAGCGCCAGGTAAGGCAGAGGTATGTTAAGCACCAGAAGGCGCGATACCAGCTTATGCTCGCCCAAATCTTTGCGATACACAAAGGCCAGCAGCCCCAGCAGCAGGAAAAGGCTGCCCAGGCCCACCATCAGCCGGAAGGCAAGAAAAGTTAAAAGCACGGGCGGGTGCTCGTCTTGCGGGAAGGCGTTAAGGCCTTTCACCTCGGAGTTGAAATCGGCGTAGGCCATAAAACTCAAGAGCCCCGGCACGGGAATCAAGTCGACATAATTGCGCTTGTTGGCTTCATCCGGCCAGGTGATCAGGTAAATGGGGGCGCTGGCTTCCGTCTCCCAGTGCGATTCCATGGCCGCCAGTTTTTCCGGCTGGTATTTGGCTACCAGGGTGCCCTGGTTGTGCCCCTGCACGGCTACCAGAATAGCCAGAACAAAGGTAAATATAGCGGCCAGACGCGCGCTGCGGTTAAAGAAATCCGTCTCGTTTTTGCGCAGCAGGTGCCAGGCCGATACGCCAAGCACAAAAAAGCCGCCCAAAAGCCACGCGCTGAGCACTGTATGGAAGAATTGCCCCCAGGCGTAGGGGTTGGAGAGAATCTCGAAAAAGTCTTTAAGCTCGGCGCGGCCGTTGACAATATGGTAGCCTACCGGGTTTTGCATCCAGCCGTTGGCCAGTATAATCCACAAGGCGGAAAGGTTGCCCGCGCCAGCCACCAGCCATATGGCGATAAGGTGGGTTCTTTTGGAGACTTTGTCCCAGCCGAAGTGCCATACCGCAATGAAGGTGGACTCCAGAAAAAAAGCCGCCGTTGCCTCAATAGCCAGCAGCGAGCCGAAAATGTCGCCCACATACTCGGAGTAGCGCGACCAGTTGGTGCCGAACTGGAATTCGAGGGTGATGCCGGTTACCACCCCAAGGGCGAAGTTGATGAGAAAAAGCTTGCCCCAGAATTTGGCCATGCGTTTGTATTGCTCGTTGCCGGTGCGGTAGTAGATTGTCTCCATAATGGCCAGCAGTACGGAGAGCCCCAAGGTGAGCGGCACGAACAGAAAGTGGAAAAACACCGCCACCGCGAATTGCAGCCTCGAGAGCAGCGTAACGTCAAAAAACTCCATATAACCTCCAATGCCTGTTTAAATGGCCGCGCCAAACGGCGGCAGGCGCCCGTAACCCAAGGTTTTAACTTGCACGCTGATAAAGCGCTATGCTTGTATCAGCCAGCTTAATATATACAGTTTACTGCAAACAAAAGTCAAAAGTATGCGTATTTTTTTGATAGAATATAATGACATTAACTAGTAATAGTTCTTATCACTAGTTAATAAAATAAATCAAGTCATTTATGTTGGCGTGGGTAAAATATAAAACGAGTGGATAAAAGCGGATATAACTGAATAATTGCAAACTTGGTTATGGCATGGCTTATAAAGCAGCGGTGAAGCGTTTTAAGGTAAGGGCGGGCTATTTTCCGGCCTGGGCCAGAATAAGCTCCACCTCGTCCATGGAAAGGCCGGTGTTTTTAGCCAGTTGACCCAAACTCTGGCCTTTGCGGCTGCCATTTATGATCAGCTCGCGCAAAAACTGCGGCGAGCGGCTTACCTGCTCGGCTTGCTGTAAAAGAGACTGTAGCTTGCCTGCTCTGTCTTCAAGCTGCAAATCCAATTGCATAAGCTCGTTTTGGCGTTGCTTGAAGCTGTGCATGAGCTCGTTTTCAAGGTTGGCGTTAAGCTCGAGTTTCTCAAGCAGGAGCGACTGGCTGTCCTGCAACTGGGCCAGCAGATGTTCCGATTGTTTGAGGCGGCGGAAAAAACTCCAGATGAGCACGAACAACAAAAGCTCTATTACAGTGATGGCCGCGAACAGCAAGTAGTAGGACACGCTTACACCTTTACATTGACAATATTACCCGACCATACGTCGGGCGAGAAATCCGGAATTTCGCCATCGGGCTGCTCTTCCTGAGGGTTTTTTCCGGCGCGCTTTTTAGGGGAACGATAGGCCGAGGCGTCATCATGGTCATCGCCCTTGTGGCGCTCAACCTTTTTGCCGTGTTTTCCGGCAGCGCCCCGCTGCACCTGCTCGTTATCTTTGCTCAGCGTCTGGCTGGCTTTTTGCAGCAATGCCTGCTGCGTTACTTGAGAATGCTCCTGCCCATGCCGCACGACTTTTTCCACATGCTCCATGGGAGCTATCTGGGCGTTAAAGTTGATCATGTCTGACATAACGCACCCCCTTGCGGGCCAATTGTCTCATGCTCCGGCTTTTGCCGGTTAAGGCTTATACTTTGCTTATCGGCTGCAAGGGCCCCAGTTTTACCTCGGGCGTCGTAAAAATAACGTGAGGCGCCTTCGTTCAATTTTTTTTAAGGCATTTATACCGCGCGCACAACTGTTTAATGCCGTAAAGTCAAACAGGCTAAGGCTCTTGCGCGGCCTGACCATGCATTATACTTTAAGGGCGTTGGGCGAGCTTTCAGTATCTTCAGCGTACAGCCCCTGGCCCCTCAGGTAGGCCAGCCCCTCTTCGCGAAATTCGGCAAAACCCACCCGGCCTATGCCGGGGCAGTAGTCGCGGGCCAAATCCAGGCTGACCTCATCCACCAGGTTGCCTCTGAAAAACGGCCAGGCCCGGCATACGTCGGGTTTTCCGGCATGCACGCCGCAGCCAACGCCTTGGCGGAAAAAGACGCAGTAGCCGTCAGGCCCGGTGCGTATAACCAGTTTGCCATTGCGTTTTTCAGCGTAATCTCTGGCAAACTCGTCCTCGCTACAGCCCATAAAGGCGGCTATGCGCGTCAAATCGCGCGGGGCCAGTATTATGCCTCCCTTGCCCTCGCAGCAGTGCCCGCACATTTTGCAATCAAAAACCGGCATTGCATTGCTCCTTGCCTAAAAGGCGGCGGTGCTCCACCATTATACAGGCGTTTTGCACGGCCGTTATGCCGTATTCTTGCACCAAGGCCATGGCCTCCGGGCTGGTTATGCCAAGCTGCATCCAGAACAGGCGCGGTTTTTGCGCCAGGGCCAGCGCCTCACGCGCATGCGCCGGGCAATATTCCGCCGCCCTAAACAAAACCACCGCCTCAGGCGCCGCTGGCAATTGCCCCAATGCCGGGTAAGCCTCAATACCCCATACGCTGGCGCGTTTGGGGTGTACCGGCAGCACGTTGTAGCCTTGCGCTATCAGATAGCGGCCAACTCTATCCACGGGTTGTCCCTCTTTGTCTTTCGCGCCGATTATGGCTATACTTTTTATCTCGGCCAGAATCTTTTTTATTTCCGCGTCAGCAAACAGCATGCAACCTCCATCGTTAATTTTTTTATTATACCGCCGTGCCGAAAAGCGCAATGATAGCGGATGGTGATGCCCCTGCGGGGCGGGACAAGAGAATGGGAGTTTGGTTTTACTTTTTTCCTTTTAGCCGTTCAGTAAGGTTAGCTTTTATGGGCCATACATACCGCATGTATTTTTTACCCGCTGAAAAGTCATAAATATTACAAACTTTTGCCTTGTCTAGCGCCTGACATTTTTGGTAGTCATATCCCTTGCGTCCGTGGTTTGGCATGGCGCAAGTTGCAGATATTATGAAGTATTGGAGTGTTGGAATGTTTACAGCCATAGAGGTTATTCCCCAAGAGGAACTGGAGGCCAGGCGCGAGCGCTGCAGGGCCGTATTGCGCAAATATCATCCCGATGCTGGCGGCATTATGCTGTTTTCGCGCGTTAATATATACTATCTTACCGGCACGTTTGCTTCAGGTATTTTCTGGCTGCCGCTGGAGGGTGAGCCGGTGCTGGCCGTGCGCAAGGGCATTGAGCGGGCCGCCCTTGAAACCCCGCGCACCAAGGCTGTTACCTATAAAAGCTACAGTCAGATACCAGCCCTTATGAAAGAGGCGGGAAGCCCCGTAACCCAATGCTTCGGCGTGGAGCAGGAGGGCCTGAGCTGGGCTTTGGGGCAGAATTTTAGCCGAAATTTCGCCGCATATAAGTTTATGCCCGCAGATCAGGTGCTGGACCGCGCCCGTAGCGTTAAAACCGACTGGGAGCTGGTTAAGGTGCGGCTGGCCGGCAAGCGCCACTACCTCTCCATGTGCGAAGATTTTCCACAACGCGTGCGGCATAATATGAACGGTTTTGAAATGTCGCGCCTGTTTTGGGATATTTTTTACGCGCACGGGCATACCGGCCACGCCCGTATGTCTGAACTGGGGCAGGAGGTGTTTTTGGGGCATGTGAGCGTGGGTGAAAATATTGCCTACCCCAGCTATTATAACGGCCCGCTTGGCGTTAAAGGCGCGCACCCCACCGCCGCCTACATGGGTTATGCCGGGGAGGTATGGACCAAAGGCAGCTTTGTAGCCGCCGACCTTGGCTTTATATTGGAAGGCTACAACAGTGATAAAACCGTGCTTTACTTCGCGGGCAAAGCCAAATACGTGCCCGACGAAGCCCGCCGCGTGCAAGACTGCTGCCTGGAAATTCAGTATGAGGTCGCCTCGGGTTTGAAACCCGGCGCGGTGCCGCAGGAGCTTTACCAGCTAAGCCTGGGCATAGCGGCAAAATACGGACTGTCCGAGGGCTACATGGGCTATGCGGGCAATCAGGTGCCTTTTATGGGCCACGGCCTTGGCCTGCATGTTGACGAATGGCCCGTGCTGGCCAACAAGTTTACCGACCCCATACGTGAAAACATGGTTATAGCCCTTGAGCCCAAAATTACCATACCAGGCTACGGCATGATGGGCGTGGAAAACACCTTCATAGTAACGCCCAATGGCGCCGAGTGCGTAAGCACCCGCACCGGCAGCCTCAAAGACGACAACGGAAGTTATATTTGCATTGAATAATTCCTTTTGAGTGTCTTTGCCTCTGGCGGCTGGTGTGGCACGTATCGCAAGGCGCAATGGTCTCACATCGACGGGTGCAAGAAAGGCAATACTTATGGCGATGCTCTCTCAGGCCCCAGACCTCTTTATAACGTTTGAGCTTTCGAAATTTATGCTGCGTTTTTCATCGCGCGGACAAACGGCAGGGGCACACCGTGCGGTGTTTTTGTAAGTGTTGGAAAGTGCGGTTATAGTATACAACCCAAGCTTAACATAATTTCCGTGGCTAATCGGGCCATTCCAGTCAGCCCTGCGGCAAAAAAGCCCGGCAGTTACCAGCGAGAGCCCAAAACCGGCATACATAACAAATATGGAACAACCGGCTCGAGACCCTTAAAGGGGTCTGGGGCCTGAAAGAGCATCGCCATAAGTACTGCCTTTCTTTTATTTGGTAATGTAAAACAGTTGTGCCTTGGCGGCACGTGCTACACCAGCGGGTGCAGGGCGGAGCCAGCCCGCCGGAGGCAAAAACATCCTCCAAAATACAAACATAACGGCAGCCCGGCGTTTAAACGCCGGGCTGCCGTTATGTTTGTATTTGCTTTAATGGCTAGCCGTTGGAGGCCTGAGCCATTTTATTGTAAAGGTTGCGGCCGCGCAGGTTCATGTTGGCCGTGGGGGGCGGAGTTGCGGCTGTGGCGGAGTTTATGCCGCGCGCTTGCGGGGCTGCGGCGGAGCCCTGCTTGGTGGCAATTTGTTCTGCGGCTGCTTGCGCTTCCGGCACGTTTTGGATGTGCGCGAAGGCGTCACGCAGGCCGCTCAGCACTTTGATGACGGTATCAATAATTTCTTTGTCCATCTTCAGGTTGGCCATGGCCAGCCGCGTATTGCACCAAAAGTACAATTTGTGCAGGTTATCGGCCAGATCTCCGCCTTTTTCCTTGTTCAGCACAGAACTGAGCTCATTGATTATGTCAATGGCTTTGGATATGGACAGGCCCTTTTTGGCATAGTCCTTGGCGTCAATCTGATCTTTAGCCCGGTTGAGAAATTTGATTGCTCCGTCATAGAGCATCAAAACCGTCTCGCAGGGCGAGTTGGTGTTCAGGTTGGTTTGCAGGTATGCATGCGCTGCTCTGTACATTCTTGCTCCTATACTATTCTTGCTTGCTATTTTTTACTGGCGCTGCTGAGCGAGTTGACTTGGCTTTCAACCATGGCTTGCAGGCCTTCGTAAGTTTTAAGGGTGGTTTCCAGCCTTGAGAAACGGTCTTCCATTCTGCGCCGCCATACGATCAGGCGCTCATCTTCTCTGGCTATTTTAGCATTAATGTTGGATATGATTTTTTTGTATTGGCTTTGCAATACGGAAATAGTGCCTTTTACTTTATCTTTTTCGCCGCTGTCCGGGTCCAGAAAATCCACATCCACCATGTTGGTAAGCTCGTTTAAAAGCCCCTGCTTGATGCGTACTTTGCCGGTGTGCGGCACGCCGTTTGTGGGCGTGTTGTTGTAAATATCAAGCAAAATGCCGTCCGCGTCGTTATCGGCGCCTTCACCGCGTATAAGCATAATCTGGTTGGTATCGGGGTAGTACTTGGCTGCTTTGCCGTTAATAAAAACGGTGCCGTCAATAACTTTACCATCCGCCGCCACTTCATACTTAACGTCAAATTCGCCGCCTTTACACTGGCCCTGGACCATGCTGGCAAAGCCGAAGTTGTTGGAGTCAACCTCCGGCTTGTTTTTGGCGGCAAAAAGCTCCGCAATGCCTTCCGGGTCCATATCTATGGCGTCATCAAGCGTGATCAGGGTGGTTTTGCCCTCAAGCACGTACTGGATGTTGTCTTCAAAAATCAGCAGGCCATAAGTGGCCGAGCCCTGCACGTCGTCGGTTTTTATGCCAAGGTGCGAAAGAGCGGCAAAGGTGTCGCCGCTTATGGGCGTGTTGTTGGCATCGCGCTCCAGGTAGGAAAAACCCATCGGCTTTGACAAAATGGAGGTTTTCATTTTGCTCATTACCAGTTGGATACCGTAGTTGCCCGTAAGCACGCCGCCTTTTTGGGTATCAAACTGCGAATCGGCATAATCGCTTGCAACAGTTGTCTTGTTGTTATCCACCCTGGTGTAGTCGTACAAAAGCGTACGCACGGCGTTGGTGGCATCAACAAATTTATTGATGCTTTCTTTTATGTGCGCTTTATCCAAACCAACGGTAATGGTGGTTTGGCCGACTGATTGCAGGTTTATTGTCAGCCCGGAAATATCCGCGACTGTATTTTTGGTTATTTCGCGGTAGTCAGGGTCAGCCGGAAAGCCGTTAACGCGCACCATGGCGTTTTGCCCGTTTTGGTAAGTCCAACTGCCGCTGGTAACGCTTGGGTCAAAACCGGCGCTTACTATGCTTATTTGGGTGTTGCTTCCGGTCTCGGTGCTGTAGAGCTGCAGCATCTGCTTGCCGCCTGCTTCGATTATGCTCGCCTTCATGCCCAAGCTTTGGCCGGAAATTTTGGCATATTTCTGGTTGACCATGTTTTTCAGGCCTTCAAGCGTGGTATTGGGCGGCACGTCAAAATTGTAGGCTGTGCCGTCAAGTGTGAAGCTGAAGTTCATCATGGAACTGGTGGGATTTATGGAGTCGGTCTTGTTGGCCACGTCAAACACCAGGTTGGCGTAGCTGTTGCTGGCAAGCTGCTTTACATCCAGCGAATGGGTGGCGTTGTCAGCGGTGCCCAGCGCTTTTACGGTACAGACCTTTTCGTTGGAAAGGGTAAGCGTTTTTGCAAGAAAGGTTTCTTCCTTGTTAATGCTTTTTAAAGTCTTGCTATAGTCGGCCAGAGCCTTGCTGACGGTATCAAAGGCATCCAGGCGGGTCTGCCAGTCTTTTTTCCAGCTGTTAAGCTGGAGGGCATGCGACATTTCGATCCGCTCAAGCTGATCGATCATGGTGCTGAAATCCGTGCCGTTGCCCAGACCAGGAACTTTTATGCTGCCCGATGTATATGATACTGCCATAATGCTACCCTCTGTGGGAAAAATTTTCCGGTTTATACGCGGAATGGACCTATCCACCGGAAAAAATGCAAGCCCGATGCCAAAAGCGCCAAGCGTTGCTCCCTCAGTCTGCCAGACTTATCGGGCAGGAGGCGGGAAACTTTAGAGGCCTTGCAGCCTTGTGGCGTGTTAACGCGCCCTGAATAAATCCCCCCCCGCTGTTGGCCTGCCCTGTCAAGTAGACAGGGGCAGACCAACAGCGGGGGGATTCAATTTACAATAAAACGCCGCGCGCATGGCGGGGCGTTTAAAGGATAGTTCGTAGCTGTGGTTTTAGCGGGCAATGCAAGCGGCTATGCCTCTTGTTGCGCTGCCGGGTCGGTTGCGAGCAGGGCTTCAAGGCGGCGGCGCGAATCTTCCGCCCCTAGCCCCAGTTTGGCGGCTATATGGGGGAGGTTCTCCTCAGCGTCGCTGGGGCGCAGGTAAAGCGGCTCAATATCGCGGTTGCTGTAAAATTCGTCCGGCAAGGCCAGGGCATAGCGCAGCAAAAAGTCCGGCTGCAGCCTGGCAAAATCCGTCGGCAGCATGCGCAGGCGTTTTTGCCCAGCCAGAGCCTCCTCAAAAAAGGCCCGGTTGCGCTCCAGGCCGGATCCTATAAGCAGGGCCGGAGGCGAAGCTTGCAGTATGGCAGCCGCCTCAGCGAGGCTTTTTACCATAAGGGGAGATTGCTCATGCGGCACGACGGGCGCTCCGAAGGGCGCGCCGGTATGCGCGAAGCTTTGCAAATACACCAGGCCCCGGCGGGCATGCGTTATCACCTGTACCAGCCCGTCCATGGGCGCTCCGGCCGCCTCAACTCCGTGCAGAGCGGCTGAGGCGAGCAGGGAGGTACAGGAAAGCGGGGCTTGCAGGGCCCTGGTGTTACGCGCAAGGGCGGCGGCGGTTACAGTGGCAAGGCGCAGGCCCGTAAAGCTGCCGGGGCCGTTTACGGCGGCAATGCGGCCTATGTGCGCTGGCTCAAGCCCCAGCGCGCGCAGGGCCGCATCCAGCATTGGGGCAAGCAATTCGGCGCCTTGGGCAAGGGCCTGCCAATCCTGCGCGAAAAAAAATTCCGCAGTTTGGCCAGCGCCGCCGGAACTGGGCTGGGCCGCGCGCCCCAAGGCCAGCATAAGGCGGCCCTCGGCCGCGTTTATGGCCAAGGTAAGCGCCCCGGAGGCAACTATAAGTTTTTGTTTGTTTAGTGACGACAAGGCCTGCTCCTGCATGTTTAGTCTTTTGTACAGATACAACGGGCTGTAGTCAAAAGGCAATTTGCGCCGCTTTGCCGCCGGCCCGGCGCTTCTTTTTGCCGGATTGTTATTGCTTAATGTAAAGGGTCGGGTTAAAAGTTCAGGTGATAAATGGCATGACTGAGGCAGCTTCAGGGGCGGTTTTATCCGGCCGGGTGTTGCCTTGGCATAATTGCAAGGTCTTTATGATGAGAAAACTATTTTTGGGGGGCTTTTTCGCGCTGGTGTTGCTGACCGGATGTGAAAAACCCGTAAACCCAGGCGAAATAGCCTTTGTAAACGGCACGCCCATTACATTAAAGCAGTTGCAGGCCGCGCACGACGCCGTTGTGCTGGGCGGCGACAGCCCCAACCGTTCCATATCCGCCCTGCGGGCCGAGTACGGCACGCTGCTCACTGAGCTTATAGTGCAGGAGCTGGTGCTGCAAGACCTCAAGCGCTTGCACCTTTCCATTACCGAAGAGGAGCTGGCTGCGGAGGAAGCGCTGATTCGGGCCGATTTTCCGGGTGAAGATTTTGAGCGCATGATTCTTGAGGAAAGTGTCGATTTAAGCATCTGGCGCGACAGCCTGTTGCGGCACCTCTCCATTAAAAAGTTTTGGAGCAGGGTGCTAAGGCAATCCATTACCCTTACCTCCCAAGAGGTAGAGGCCTATTACCTCAAGCACCAGGCGCAGTTTCAGGTGCCGGAGGTGGTGCATTTCATTCAGATAAGCGGGCTGGTTAAAGAGCAGATCAGCGTGGCTTGCGAGCAGTTCCGGCAATTGCCGGATGCCGCAGTGGTGCAGGCGCGTTTTCCAAACCTTACCATCCGCGAAATTCACATGCAGGCGGACAGGCTTGCGCCGGAACAGATCTCAGGACTTGAGGGTCTCAAGCCTTTGCAGTATTCTCCAACATTGGAGCTTAATGGCGAGTTTTTTGCCATGGTGCTCTTGGGTGTTGAAAAAGCCCGTCCCATGACCAGAACCGAAACTTACGCGCTGATAGAGGGCATATTGCTGGAAGAAAAAACCCAGGTGGAATTCGGCAAATGGCTTGAAGCCAAACTTGCCAAGTCCGATATAAAGGTATCCACTCATCTTATTCCGGAAAACTTGCGTTAATGCCCAATAACACCTAGTATTCACAGGTTGCGCAGCTTATGCGCGATGCGTTTATTTACGGAGTGCTTCTTGTTCAAACCGTTTGCCAATGCGCCCCGCCCTGGGCTTATAAGGGTTATTGCCGTTGCTGTTTTTTGGCTTGCCGTTTGCGCGCCCTTTGCTTTTGGGGCGGCGCAAAGCGTGCAGTTTAACCGCGTGGTTGCCGTGGTTAACGGCGAGATGATCACCATGTACGACTTGCAGCGCCACGCCATGCAAGAGATAATGCGCCGTGGCGCCACTGGCGGCGACATGGACGCGGAGCGGCAGCGCCGCGCCATTATGTATGAAACGCTCGACTCCATGGTGCTTGATATTTTAATCCGCCAGGAGGCGGAGCGTTTTATGGTCTCCGTTAATGACAGCGAAGTGGACAACGAGCTGCGCATGATCCTGCAAAGCAACGGCTTGACGCAAAAGGAGCTGGAACGGCAAATGGCCGCCGAAGGCAGCACGGTGGATGAGCTTAAGATCCGCATACGCAACAATATTTTGCGCCAGCGCATGGTCAGCCTGATGATTTCGCGCAAGGCGGAAGTAACTCCGGACGACATTGAGCAGTATTACAAGAATAATATGGATAAATTTTCCACCCACAGCAGCGTGGAGCTTTCCATGATCGGCTTCGGGCCTGGTGTTGACGCCGAAGTGGTAAGAAATGACATTATAAACGGCGCTTTGACTTTTGCCGAAGCCGCCAAGCAATACTCAGTGCTGCCCAACGCCGCCATTGGCGGGCAGCTTGGCGATATTGCCTGGAAAGACTTGAACCAGTCCTGGAGCAAGGCCCTGGAGGGGTTGAAAGCCGGCGACGTCTCGCCGGTTTTGCGCAGCGAGGCCGGAGCTATGCTGCTGCATGTTGACGCCCTGAGCGAGGGTAAATCAAAAAGCTTGGCCGAGGTATCGGACCAGATTGCTGAAGAGCTGCGCGAGCCCAAACTGCGCGAGCGGTATGAGGAATATACCACGCAACTGCGCAATAAAGCGGTTGTGGATATAAGAATTTGATAGCGGGCGCACGGTGCGATACAAGGTTTAGAGCGGCCGCTTTTTTATATCTTTAACAATGGTGACGGCTATGCAAACTGAAAAACTCATGGAACTCGGAGCCAGACTTAAGGGGCGCAGGCTTGAACTTGGGCTTGAGCGCGAAGAGGTGGCCATAAAGCTGAAAGTGTCCGCCAAAACTTTATATGCTTTGGAAGAGGCGCTGGACGATTCGCTCCCCCAGCCTATTTTTGCCCGTGGTTTTGTAAGATCTTACGCCAAAATAATGAATATGGATCTGGCGGAACTGGATACGCTGATTAACGAGGCTTTCCCGGCTGCCGCCATGGACAACATAAACCCCGAGCTTAGCGCTGCGGCGCGTGAGCAGTCAATTACCATAAACCAGACCTCCAACGCCAAAGTGTTGCTGGTGGCGGTGCCGTTGCTGTTGTTGGTAATCGTCGGCATAGGCATGGTTGTGTATCATTTTTGGGGTGACAACATAAAAGACGCGGTCAACCGCCCGGCCGTCACCTCCCAGAGCGGCACAACCGCAAGCAATGCCCCGCCCGCGCGTGGGGCGCAGCCATACACTCCGGCCCCAGCCGCCAACCAGGCCGATTCAACTGCCCATACACAGGCGGCCCCAATGCAGACTGCGTCGGCCACGCCTGAGGTTCCGGCCTCCAGTCGCGCGGCGGAGCCAGCCCCTTCAGCCCCCACAGCCGCAGCCCCCGAGGCCGCCGCGCCTCAGCCCGCCACAGCGGCCAGGCCTGCGGATTACCCGCCAAATCTGGTTACGCAATCCAATGCCAGGGCCGATTCGCCAATTCCTGCGGGCTCCATGCGCGTTGTGCTTTTTGCCAAATATGAATGCTGGATAGGAGCGGAGTTTGACGATTACGGCAGGCGCAGCTTTACTCTGGAGCCGGGGCAGACCTTTGTGCTGGATTTTAAAAGCAAGCTCAAACTTACTTTGGGCAACGCAGGCGGCATTGATATGAGCTATAACGGAGCCGCCTACGATACCGGCGGGCGTTTTCGCGAATCAAAGGTGCTTAATTTTCCGCCGCAATAGCCTGAGCTAACGCGTGTTTAAAGCACGGTAAAATTGCGCGGGAAGGAGCCATACCCTTTTAAAGAGCTACTCGCCACAGGGCGCGTAGCTGTTAAAACCGGTATTGCTGCTTCTCGCGTGTGTTTTTTTGTTTTGCGCGGCCTTGGCGGCATTGCGTTTTTTGCGGTATGTTGTCTGGCTGCGCGGCATCAGGCGGAGGTTCAGAAAACAGGATAATGGCCGGGCGTCCATATTACGGCGTGGTTAGCCGCTTTTGCACGGCAGTGTTTCGGTTTGCGCCGCGCGTGAAGCCTTTTTGTTTCCGGAGGGGTTTTGGAATTTACGGAAAGATTGATAGTGCTGCGGGTGGGCAGTTTTAAAGAGGCGGACCAATGGGTGCGCCTGCTTTCGCCCACCCGTGGCATTTTTTCCGCCTTTGCCTTTGGGGGAAGTAAGAGCCGCAAGCGTTTCAGCGGCTGCATAGATCTTTTCAATGAAGTTGTTTTTCATGTTAAAGGCAACGGGCAGGGCGAATATCTGGCCTTGCAGGAAGGTACGCTTATAAAGGGGCCGGACAGGCTGCGGCGCGACTGGAGGCGCATGGGCATAGCGGTAAACTGCTCGCATTTTATGGAATCCTTTCAGATAAACGCTGAGGGCGCGGCGGATGCCTGCGGCATTTTTACGGCTCTTTTGAACCGCCTGGAAGAAGATGACGAAATATCGCAACTGCTGCCTATTTTTTTCAGGGCGCGCCTTGCCTTTGGGCAGGGTTTCGCCCTTGACCCGCATTTTTGCTCCGTATGTGGCAAGCCTTGGGCGGGCACTGATTTCGCGGTACTGCCTATAAATGAATCCGGCCTTATGTGCCGCAATTGCGCTCCGGATTACGGGCAGCGTTTTGTGTTGCAGCCGCAAACCCTGAGCGTACTGCGGCATGTGCTTGTCAACCCGCTGGAAGCGTGGTCTTTAAGCGGTTTTGACGAGTTGTTTTTAAAGGAATGCGCCAGGGCCATAGATGGTTTTTTGCAATACAATATTGGCATACAATGGGACAAGGGCCGCTTCAGGCGCGGCTAGGTTTTTTTGTTCCAAGCTCCAACGTATTTCGAGACTTTGAAGGCGTTTCAATGGCTGGGTCTCTTACTGCGGCAGGCCTGCAATGCGCAAGGCTAGCTTTTTTCTTTGCCGAATTACCCATATTTATACTGTAACAGGGTGCGGGCGCTTATGCTTTGCGCAAAGTTGCCGATAAGCTTTACTGATCAAGATAGAGGAAAATTATGATCAGTAATGTAAGCAACAGCGGCGCAAGCTCTTTGCCTGCGGCGGCAAGCGGTTCGCGTTTTGATTCTGGCGCGGTTAAGGCGGCGGCTTCCGATACTGTTTTTTTGTCATCCGCCGGGCTTGAGGCCGCTTCTTCCGGGCAGTCGTTTGCTGATAAGGATTTCCGCGAGCTTTTGCGTGACGAGCAGCGTCGCGTCGCGCAGCAAAGCGCTTATGGGCCGGAGAGCGTCAAAAAGGCAGCCGCATCCTTTGCCCAGCGTCTGGCCGAGGCCGCTGTCGCCAGAGCCTTGGACCCATGGGAAAATATAGGCAGGCGTGAGCCGGAACAGACCGCGCGCAAGCCAGTTAAGCACCCGCCAAAAAGATCCGTTTATGCGCAGGCTTTGGCCGCTGCCGCCAAGGGACTTAAATTGGGTGATAAAGACGGGGACGGACTGGTGGAGCAGACCCGCGCAGCCAACCTGGTGGTGGAAGAGCTGCCCGTGGCGCTGACGGATAGCGGGGAGCAGCAAGAAGGCCAACAGGCTTACAGTGTGGAAAGCAAAAGTATTATGGTGTAAAACAGCAGGCATTTTGTGGGCTTTAAAGCCGTATACGCGCTTTCAAACTGACTACGATTTTGCTTTGCTATAAAGCTATCTCAGTCCATTGTGTCTTTGTTTGTATTTTACCAGCCGCATATGCGGCTTTACTTTTTTACTGCCCTTGCTTATCAAAAAACATGACCAAACAGAACAGCACAACGCCCAGACCCAGCGCGGCGTACACTGAGCGCCCGAATCATACCGGGGCCGTCATCTGTTTTTGCAACAGCAATCGGGTATGGGGCGGTGGTGAAAACTGGCATTTGCAGGCAGCGCGGTACTTTGCGGAGCAAGGGCACAAAGTGTTTATTGCCGCCGGGGCGAGTGGCGCTTTGGGTATGGCGGCGGCAAAAATGCTTGGGTCAAACCCGGCTCTTGCGGGTAACCTGCATCTGCATGACTGGAGCTTTGGCAACCTGGACTTTCTCAACCCGCTGAAAACGTCGCAATTCGCTTCGTGGCTGCGCGATGCGGGGGTTACACACCTCATTATGGGGCTGCCCGCCGATCTTAAAGGCGGAGTGCGGGCCGCGCGTAAACTGCGCGGCGCGGTGCGGCTTTTTTACCGCCGGGGCAGCGCTTTGCCCGTAAAGCCAAGCCTGAGCAACAAATATTTTTATGGCGCGCTTGACGGTTTGATTGTCAACTCAGAAGAAACCGGACGCTGTGTGCTGAACAGTGCCGGGCTGATTAAGCCGGAAAAGGTGCATGTTATCTACAACAGCCTGGATATAGCCGGTTTTGACGCCAAACTTCGCGCTTACGGCGCAGGTGGGGCTGGCCCTGAACAGGCCTTGCGGGCTGTGCCGCAACTTGAGCAAAGCCATGCGGCTGGCGCTGGCCTGGGGCAAACTGGCCAGGCCGGGGCAGGCAATGCTCTGGTGATAGGTAATGCCGGACGCCTGAACGTGCAAAAAGGCCAGAAATATCTGCTGCACATGAGCGCCGGGTTGAAAAAACTGGGGGTAAAACACCGCCTGCTCATAGCCGGAAGCGGAGAGTTGCTGGGAGAGCTTGAAGAGCTTGCCGCCAGTTTGGGTCTGGATTACGGTTGTGGCCTTGATTGCGGCGCTCAGGTGTGTTTTGCCGGTTTTCTTGACGATATGTCGCCCTTTTGGCGCGGCATAGACGTATTTGTGCTCAGCTCGCTGTGGGAAGGGTTCGGTTACGTGCTGGCCGAGGCCATGCTGGCGGAGAAGCCAGTATTTGCCTTTAACCGCAACAGCATGCCGGAACTGGTAAAAGACGGGTTAAACGGCTTTTTGATCAACCCGCCGCTACCGGAGGAGAACTTGGATGCTGTGGGTACCCGCATGGCCCAAGCTGTGCTCGCGGCCGCAGCCGACCCTGAAAACTTGCGGCAACTGGGGCGCAACGGCAGGCGTTTTTGCGAGACTAACTTCGCGCAGCCTGTGCTGATGGAGCGCCTTGCCCAAGTGTTGTTCAAACAGCAGGCCTGACCCCCGCAAAGAGGCGCAATGTCGCCTGTGCCGCGTCCGAGCGAGGCAAAAATCCTCATCGTGACTGCACTATCTGGTGGGACAATATCAGCCCGGGGTCTTGAATGTTTTGCGGTAACGCTCACCCAGAATACAGGCGCTTCGCCCCGCGTGACCAACAAGAAGGAAAAATCCGTAATACGCCGTCCATTTTGGGCGGTTGTTTTATGTAAGAGCGGAATTTTTTCAAGGCTGCATTTTAACTTTGAAAAAGTTAAAATGCTTGTGTTGCCCCCGAAGGGGACGCCCGCAAGCGAGCAGCGTAACGTGCCTTTAGCAAAGCCGTTTCGGCTTTGCGTGTATGATAAAAGAGTGCTCTAGCCTTTATGCTTTTTTAGAGTAACGGATTTTAGGTTTTTAAATATATATAAAAAGTCAAAGTTAAAATGCTCTAAGGCGTAAGCAAGACGCAAAAAAAGGCCCTAAACGGGCCGCTGCTTTAAAATAATGGGGCTTTGCCGCCTGCTATTCCGGCTTGGATACCAGAAATTCCGCGCGGCGGTTCAAACTCCAGGCGCTCTCGTTAGAACCAGCGGCTACCGGGCGCATTTTGCCGTAACTTACCGTGCTTAACTGCTTTGGATCTACCCCAAGGCCTGTAAGATAATTGAATGCCGCCTGAGCTCGGCGTTGGCCCAAATTGAGGTTGTATTCCTCCGTGCCGCGCTCGTCGGCGTGGCCGGCCACAATAATGTGCAGTTGCGGGAATGCCTTCATGCGCGCGGCTTTTTGCTTAAGCACTTCTTTGGCGCTGGCGGTAAGGGCGTCACTGTCGAAAGAGAAATATACGGTGCTGGAATAAATAAAGCTGGCTGCTTTGATTTCTTCGGCTGTCCAGCCGTCTTGGCTTACGCCGCCGTTAAGGCTGTATTCCGCAGCGTTGTAAACGTAGCCTGAATAGCCGTAAACATATGCATTACGTGGTATAGAGCTGATAGAACCCGCGCCGTGCCGCCCTGTTGCGGAGGCAGGGTTGTCGCCATAAGCCTTGGGCGTTACCTGAAGCGACTTGTCATTAAGCTCAAGCTCGTCGCTATCAGTGTTTGAATAAGCGCAGCCCGCGCCTGTTGCCAGACATATTGCCAAAAGCAGTATGGGCAGCAGGCGCGGGCTTATCATAATTCTATACTAACTGAAGACTAGTAGTTGATGGTGGGGCGGAACTCGTCGCGACGGTTCTTGCTCCAGGCTTCTTCGCTGTTGCCTTCCATGGCGGGGTACAGCTTGCCATAGCTTACGAAGGACAACTGGGCCGGATCTACTCCCAGCATGATCATGTAGTCGTAAGCGGCCTTGGCGCGGCGTTCGCCCAGAGCCAGGTTATATTCTTCAGTGCCGCGGCTGTCGCAGTGGCCTTCAATTTTAACGGAAATGGCCTTGTACTGCTTCAGTATTTCAGCTTTCACCTTGAGCAGGGCCTTGCCTTCGTCATTGAGGTCGTAGCGGTCAAACGCGAAGTAAATGGGGCTGGTTTCAATGGTGATGCCGGCATCTTCCAGAACGGCGCTGAGGTCTTGCTTATCAGCGGGCTGGGCGGCTACCGGGGCGGTGCTTTCGGGTTCGGCTTCGGGTTCGGAAGTACAACCAAAGCTGAAGAGCAGGGCCATGGACAACATCAATGCTACAAATAAACGACTAAATTTCATTAGAATTCCTCCTAGGAAAGCAACTTATCATTAAAAGCAAAACAAACATTCAAAATATAACAAAAAAGTGGTAAGTGAACGCGAGCATCTACGTATACCTGCTATTTACCACATATTTTGTCTAACCTAGTTTATAGGGATAGCGTAGTTTGTCAAGTGTAAAGCGTTTTTTTACGCATTAAATTTATAAACGCTCTACACCCGTACGCTCAACTATGCGATTGTGTAAGACTTATTCCACCAGCTACTTTTTCTGATTGGTAAAACCCCAACTGGGAAAAGCCGCGTCACCGCGCCCTGTGGGCACCATTTTAGGTTCCGCCCCGTGCCTGGTGGTAAGGTATACCTTGCGCTGGCCAGACCTGGTGGAGGTAAAAGCTATAAAGTAGCTGTCCGGCGCGAATTCCGGCTGCTCGTCGCTGCCGGGGCCGAAGGTTATTTGCTGTTCATGTCCGGTGCGCAGGTCGTGCACGAAAATGCGGTGCACATTGCCCATTTGGCGGGCGAATACCACCAGGGTGCCGTCGGGGCTTATGCTGGGGTCGGTGTTATACTTGCCGTCTTGAGAAATACGCACGTTCTGCTTGGTGTTGAGATCTTCCATGAAAATATGCGGGTTGCCAAGGCGGCTGGACGTAAACACCATTTTGGCGCCGGTGGCGTCCACCGAAGGCGATACGTCTATGCCCCAACTTGAAATAAGCTTTTTTTCCTTGCGGAAGGAGTGGTTAAGCAGGAATATGCTGGGGTTTTGCCCATCGGTAAGGCCAACGGCCACTTTGTTGTCCGGCATAAAGCACGGCCCTATTACCGTGTTGCCGGGGAAGCGTATGCGCTGCATGCGGCCGTTGGAGGAATCCCACACGCCGAGGGCGTGCGACTGCTCGTCGATATGGCTGAAAATTATAAAGCGCCCATCGTGCGACCAGGCGGGAGAAAGGGCGTCGCCCGGCACGTTGGTAACCTGGCGGAGCTCGCGCCCGGTGGGCTTTACCGTCCAGATGTCCTTTTTATTGGGGCCGCTGCTTTTTACAAAAGCCAGAGTGGCGCGGAAAAAGTCGCCGCGTCCGGTTAGGGCTTCCATAAATTGGGCGCAAAACTCGTCTGCCATATTTTCGATTTTGGTGAAGTCGCGTACGTTGAGGGTGCCGCTATATATTAACCTGTTACTCTCAACCTCATAGACGCGCATTTCCACCCGATAGGGGTCAACCCAGTTTGCGGTTATAAGGTTATCCGCGCGGGCCAGGCGAAAGCGCTCCATGTCCAGCGTGGGGCCGCTGGCTACCGGCAGTTTTACTCCGCCGGGTATGCCTTTGGCATCGGCCACGCTTACAAAGGGCAAAAAGGAGAGGTTGTTTAAAATGGCCTGTTGCAAAGGCGCTTTATTGGGGCTTTCGCCAAGAGGCTCGGTAAAGGCCAGATTGACCACATAGGCCACGGGCCTTACGGGGGCAAGGTACTGCTCGTTAAGCGCCGCCTGTGGCGCGGGCTTGAACACCGGCACCTGCATGTCGGCGGCGGCCACGGCAGTGCCGCTAAAAATTAAAAGCAGGCAGCAGAGTTGCAGCAGGGCGCTGCCTGCAAGGCTGCTTAGGGATAGTTTGCCGCTTGCGACGGAGTTGGTTATGGCTTTGCTCATACTATAATGTCCTCTTGATGCATATATCCGGACTGCCTTAGGTTAAAAAACGCGTCGTTAAGACGCACTAACGCCCGGCCATGTTGGAGTTGAATACAATTTCCAGCCGCCGCGCGTCATCACGCCTGGGCGGTTCCATTTTTCCGGCTTCGCGTATGGCGCGCAGCACATGCGAGTCAAAGGTGGCGTCGCCGGAAGGGCGGGTTATGGTTACTTTGCTTACAGTGCCGTCGTCCGCTATCTCCATAAGCACCGTAACCTGATATTCGTTGTGGTCCGTGCGGGGCCGTGTGGTTAAATGCGCTTGCACACGGGAGATAACAGAATCGCGGTAAGTGCCCAAATAGCCCACGCCGTCGCCGCCCGCCCCTGTTATAATGCCGCCCGCGCCCTGCTTTTTGGATTCCGCCAGCGCCTGCGAAAGGGCCTGGTCCAAAATGCTTTGGCCGTCGGAAACCTTTGGCGCGGGCTTGGCCGTGCGCTCTGCATCGGCAAAGGCGGCTTTAAGCAAGTCTTCGTCGCTTACCTTTGGTTGCGGCTTGGGCTCTGGCTTTGGTTCGGGTTTGGGCTCCGGTTTTGCCTCAGGCTTAACTTCAGGGGCCGGTTCTGGCTTGGGCTCCGGTTTTACTTCAGGCACGGGCTCCGGCTTTGGTTCCGGCTTAAGCTCTTCCATTTTCGGCACAGGCACTGCGTCTTCGGCTTTCGGCTCCTGTTTCGGCTCCGGCTGCGCCGGCTTGGGGGCCTCGGTAACTTCCACCTTTTTGCCAGGGTCGCGCTGGCCGGAAGAGCCTATGGTAACCTGGCGCAGGTTGATCATGGGCATATCCAGCCCGAATTTAAGGGGGGATGGTTTGGGCGCGAAAAGCACGGCAAGCAGAATAAACCCGTGGAAGCAGACGGCAAGCGCAAGGCTGCCCCAACGTTCGGCAAGCGGGTGGGCTGTTTTAAATCTTTTCAACTTCAACCTTGCTCAAGGAGCATACTTTCAACGCTTCAGGCATTTTCTAAAGGGCTACCTGGCCCCGGCTGGCCGCGCGGGCGGCGTTGGCGCGGGTGGTTCCGGCCTTTCGGCCACCACGCCAAGGTTGGCTATGCCAGCGGCCTTGGCTTGCCCCATAACCTGTACCACCACGCCATAGGGCACGTTTTTATCGGCTTGCAGAAAAAGCTGTTTTTTCTGCTTGGTCACGGTCTGGGCCAGTACCGCATCCAGATTTTCAAGGGTAACTCTGGTTTTACCCAAAAACATGGATCCGTCGGCCAGAATGCTGAGCACAAGGCTTTCGTTTTCCGCCGGCAGTGTTTCCACCGCCTCGGTGGTGGGCAGGGCCACGTCCAGCCCTTCGGTCATAAGCGGGGCAGTGACCATAAAAATTATAAGCAGCACCAGCATAACGTCAACAAACGGCGTTACGTTGATTTCGGATACAAAACTCTTTTTGGCATTAATCAGCATAATTTTATCACAGTTTTTCTCGGTACGCGCCGCCGAAGGGCCGGATTTATTTCCCGCGCCCGCCATACAGTGCCGTTAAACTTGGGGACAAGCAGTTAAGCTAGTATAACCCGTTTAGGGCCTGGCTTCATCCTCAATGCTTTTACCCGCAACTTGCCGTGCGGCTACTCACCTTTGTTATTAACGGCGTTTATCTCGCGCTGCACGCGGTTGAGGAACACGCCCGCGAAGTTAACCAACTCGCCTTCTATTACGCCGAGCTTGTTTAAAAATGTGTTGTAGCCAACGGTAGCCGGTATGGCCACAAACAGGCCTATGGCCGTGGCCACAAGCGCCTCGGAAATGCCTGGGGCAACAGTGGCGAGAGAGGCCTTGCCTTCCAACCCGATGCTGTGAAAGGAGTTCATTATACCCCAAACGGTGCCGAACAATCCTATAAAGGGCGCGGTATTGGCGCAGGTAGCCAGAAAAGAAACCGAACCGCTCAGGCCGGACATGACCTCGCTAACCCCCTGACGCAACGAGCGGCGCACGTTGTCGGAGACAACATCCTCGCTATTGCCGGATTCTTTAAGCCTGCTGAACTCGGCGACACCCTGCTGGGCTACGTGATATAAAGGGGAGTAGGGGTCGTGGCTTAGGGTTTGCACGGCTTCGCGCAGGTCTTTGGCCTTGGTGAAGCGTTCCAGCCCGCTGGAGGTTTTTTTGTATGACGTTCTCAGCACTATGAATTTGTAAATCATCAGCGACCAACTGCTCAAAGACATAATGAGCAGAATGGTAAGCACAACTTTAACCACCAGAGTGGCTTTGCCTAAAACGGCCAATATTTCCATAACTTTTGCAGCTCCAAACGTCGCTTATAAAAACCGCGCGGCCGCCTGCCTGGCCGTGCCGGAAAGGTTGTTTTTGCCTGATTTGCGCATAATTTTAACGGGCCGGCATACGCTGGCAAATATACATTATCAATGGGCCAGCTTTACTTTTAAATGCATTTCTGCCATTTCAAACCTGTGCGATACGGCGTTTTGCCAGCACACAGGCCTAATTTGGCGATGCCTGCATATACGCTATTTTAACATGCAAAAACGTGATAGCATAAGAATGCATAATACTCCATATAAACTCTAGACTTTTTTGCTTTTTCTAATGCAATAAATCGGGTAAGCCAGCATGCACTTAATATGTGTTTTTTTTACACAATACCTTAAAAAGCCGTGCGGCGGCCTTATGGCCGCGTTGCTTTTTTTTGTTATTTTTGTTGCCGGTAGCGCACCCGCGCATGCGGCGGATAATTATAACATGCTGCGGGCCGTGGAGCGGGCTTTGAGCGAGAACTTCAAGATAGTGTCGGCTCAGGCTGATCTTGAGGCGTACGAAAGCAGCCGCAAGGGGGCCATGAGCGCTTTCGGGCCCAGCCTGGGCACTAGCTACGGCTTTACAAGGCAGGAGCATGTTGATGACGACATATATACGTGGAAAATAGCCCTGACGCAGGACGTTTTTTCTGGTTTCGCAACTCTGGCGTCTTACCAGAAAGCAGCGTTGCAAAAAGAAAACGCCCAGGCGCGCCTTACGCAGGCCCGCATCAACCTTGTGCTGCAGGTACAGCAGAATTTTCTGCTGTACCTTAAAGCGGAGCAAAACGTGCGCAGCGCGCAGGATTCATACAACCGCCTGGCGGAACAGCTTAAGGTAACCAGGTCTTTTTACGAAGTGGGGCTGCGCCCGAGGGTGGAAGTATTGCAGGCCGAGGTAAACGTATCCGAAGCCGAGGACCTGCTGCTGCAAACCCGCAATACGGTTGAGACCCAACGCGTGCGCCTGAATACCCTGCTTAACATACCAGTAGGGCACGACGTGCAATATGTGGGCAGCTTGCAACACATACCCTTTATTGGCACTTTTGAGCAGTGCCTTGAAAAGGCCAACCGCCAGCGCCCTGACGTGCTCATGGCCCAAAAATCCGTCATTATAGCCGAAAAAGATAAAACCGTGGCCATAAGCAAATTTTTGCCCGGCCTCTCGGCCAACGCCAGTTGGAGCACCACCGGCGACGACTGGAGCGCATCGGGCAGTACGGAGAGGCCTACCAACTATTCTTCATGGTCCGTCGGGCTCACGGCCAGCCTTTCCTTGTTCGAGTCTGGCAGCGACTACTTCAAGGTGCAGACCGCCGGGCACAATATAAGCAGGCTGCGGGCGGACTCCTCCAACCTGCTGCAAGATGTAATTTACGAAGTGCAATCGCGCTTGCTGGAGCTGGATAACGCCCAAAAACGCATTCTGGTGGCCCGCAAAGGGGTTGATCAGGCTTCAGAGGCCTACCGCGTGGCCGCCGCCCGCTATAAATCGCAGGTGGGCACCTCCATAGACGTGCTGGACGCCCAGGCCAAGCTCACCGCCGCCGAGGTAAGCCTAACCGGCGCGCAGGCCGATTACCTGAGCGCGTTGGCCGCCATTTACGCGGCCATAGGCGAGGAAAACCCCAGTTTGCAGGCTCAGTAGCGCCGCTGTAAAGTCATATGGGATGAAGCCAGATTTATAAGCGCTGGGCGCTGCTTAGGCCCTCAAGTGTAGCCCGTATCGCCAAATCGCAACAGTTTTTGGCTGGGGAGCTATACAGCGGGCACGACTTTTGGGGTGCTAATTTTGAACCCCTTGACCCCGCAGCTTTAGTAATAATAGAATTTTCAATAACCTCGGAAGGTCCGGTTTTTTGTACGGGCCTTCCCTTTTTTTTACGCTGCAAGAGCGCCGGAACCCTTTTAAAAATATCATATGAAAAAAGTAAGTTTTTACATGTAGATATGTAATTGGCACGCCTTTTGTATAAGTAATAGCAGCATAAGCTCCGGGCGTATTCTGTTTTTGTATGGCTCAGGAGTAGTTATGCAAGTAATTATTTGAATTAACATACAATAATATAAATTTTCAGAACAGAAATTTTTGACGCGGAATATGCAAGCTCTGGGGAGGGCGACAAAATTATGACAGCAACATCAGGAAAAACAGGCGGCAATATGTCGCGCTTTGGCAAGCAAAGTGACTTTATGCTGGCTGGCGGCGTGGTTATTATACTTTTTGTAATGCTGGTGCCGCTTCCTCCCATATTTTTGGACATGATGCTCAGTCTGTCCATATCGCTCTCCTTGCTTATTCTTATTACCTCCATGTTTATTCTCTCGCCGCTGGAGTTTTCCATTTTCCCCACCCTGCTGCTGGTTACAACCCTGCTGCGCCTTGCCCTTAACGTGGCCTCCACCAGGCTTATCCTTTTGCACGGCAACGACGGCACCGACGCCGCCGGCGGCATAATTCAGTCTTTTGGCGAGTTTGTGGTAGGCGGTTCGTATATCATAGGCGTGGTCATCTTTTTGATTCTGTTCATTCTGAACAAAATGGTAATCGCCTCGGGCACCACCCGCATAGCCGAAGTCGCGGCGCGTTTTACTTTGGACGCCATGCCCGGCAAACAAATGGCCATTGAAGCCGACCTTAACTCCGGCCTGATTGACGAGGCGGAAGCCACCAAGCGCCGCACCAACATACGGCGCGAGGCGGATTTTTACGGCGCCATGGACGGCGCGGGCAAATTCGTGCAGGGTGACGTTAACGCCGGTATGTTCATCACGCTTATAAACGTGGTGGGCGGACTTTTGCTGGGCACTCTCCAGCATGGCATGAGCTGGAGCGAGGCCCTTGATACCTATACCCTGCTTACTGTGGGCGACGGCCTTGTAGCCACCATTCCTTCAATTATCAGCTCCACCTCGGCCGGCATCATAGTTTCACGCGCCGCCTCCGAAGCCAAAATGGGTGAAGAATTCGTGGGGCAGCTCACTAACAACAGCCGCGCCTTGCAGCTTGTTTCCGGCGTTCTGGCCATATTTGCCTTGGTGCCGGGCATGCCCACGCTACCATTTTTAACTTTTTCCGGAATCATGTTCGGCCTTTCGCGCATTAATGCCAAGGCCAAGGCGGCTGAAGGCCAAGCCAGACCGCAGCAGAAGCTCGGCCTCACCAACCCGCAGGGCGCTCAGTCCCTTGGGCAGCTTGGCCAAGGCGCGGGCAAGGCCGTTGCCGGAGACCCCGGCGGAGCCGCCGGTCTGGATACGCCTGAAGAAGTGCAGGCCCTGCTGCCCCTGGATATTCTGGAGCTGGAAGTTGGCTACGGTCTTATCCCGCTGGTGGATGAGGCGCAAAACGGCAACCTGCTCTCGCGCATACGTTCCATCCGCCGCCAGTTCGCGCTTGATATGGGTGTGGTTGTGCCTTCACTGCACCTGCGCGACAACCTGCAACTCAAGCCCGGCCAGTATTGCCTGCTGATTAAGGGCAACGAGGTGGCTTCGGCGGAAATACTTATAGATCACTTTCTGGCCATGGATCCGGGCAATGCCAAAAATACCATTCGCGGCATAGAAACGCGCGAGCCCGCCTTTAACCTGCCCGCGCTCTGGATACCGGAAATGCAAAAGGAAGAAGCCATGCTGGCCGGTTATACGGTTGTTGACCCCGCAACGGTTATTGCCACGCACCTGACGGAAATTTTCCGCCGTCATCTGGCCGATTTTCTGGGCAGGCAAGAGGTGCAGGGGCTTCTGGACAACCTTGCCAAACACGCGCCAAAGGCGGTAGAAGATCTTGTGCCCGGCGTGCTGGGCCTGGGCGTGGTGCAAAGGGTGCTGCAAAATCTGGTGCGCGAGAACGTTTCCATACGCGATTTGCTGACCATAGTGGAGACCTTGTCGGACTACGGCCAAGGTGTTAAAAGCCCCGAAGTGCTCACCGAATACGTGCGCGAGCGCTTGGCCCGCACAGTGGTTAAGCCCTATATGGACAGCGCCGGAGCTTTGCCCATAATCACGCTGGACCCGTCGGTGGAGCAAACCCTGCAAGAGGCGCTCAGGCAAACCGAAAGCGGCGTATACCTGGCCCTTAACCCCGGCACGGCCCAAAAGCTGATTCAGCAGATAAACCAGGCCGTTGAGAACGCCATTAATACCGACGGCCAGCCCGTGGTGCTTACCAGCCCCATGAACAGACCGCATCTGGCCCAGCTTGTAACGCGTTTTCTGCCCAACGTGCCGGTGCTTTCGCAGGCCGAAATACCCTCGGACATCCGCCTGGCCTCGGCCGGAAACGTTCATTTGAAGTAGAGCCGGGCCGCAAGCAATACTCGCCCAGATTATTTTAACTTTGAAAGAGTTGAAATAATCTGGCGGCCCAGGAGGGGACGCCCGCAAGCGAGCAGCGCAGCGTGCCTTTAGCAAAGCCGCTTCGGCTTTGGGTATACGATAAAAGAGTGCTTTAGCGTTTATGTCTTTTTAGGGTAACGGATTTTAATTTTTTAAAAATGCATATAAAATTTCAAAGTTAAAATGCTCTAAAAGGCAAACGGACGACAACCGATGCAGGTAAAAATTTTTACAGGCGGCAGCACGCAGGAAGTGATGGCCCAGATTAAGGCCGAGCTTGGCTCCGATGCCGTTATTCTTGATTCGCGCAATATTCAGGAAAACGGCAAGAAAATGGTGCGCATGACAGCCGCCTTGGACAGAATCGAGCCCTCCGCCGCGCCCTCACCAATGCCGGCGCCGGGCCTTGGCTCAGGCAGCGCCTTTATGGGCGTAAGCTCCGGCCAGCAGTGGATGCAGGAATGGCATGGCATAAAGCGCCAGATGCTGGCCCTGATGAAGCCCGCCATGCGCCTGGACGCGCTGGAGGCCCGCCAGCGCGCGGCCATGGAGTTTTTGGATCAGGCAGGCGCGGGCGATCAGGCTTTGCTGGAACTGTACCGGCGGATTTTTGACAAACCCTCGGCCAGCATTCTTGAGCCGTTGGCCGAGCTTATGCCGGTTAAGCCTTGGGGTTTTAACGAGTGGCCGGAACGTGTGCATCTGGTGGCCGGTCCCTTTGGGGCCGGAAAAACCACCACCACCGTGCGGCTGGCCCTGGCCCTGCAAAAGGCCCGCGCCGGAACGCGCATTTGCATAGTAAACGCCGATGCCGAGCGCGGCAACGGCAGGCTCTTGCTAAAGCACTATGCGGGGCTTTCGGATATAGTTTACCGTGAAGCCTCCAGCGCCATGGAAATGGCCGGAGTTATGGGCGAAATAGCCACTCAGGGCTTTGACAGGGTTATTGTGGATTTGCCAGGCGTGGGCCGCGACCAGCACCTTTTGGACGTATTGGCCGCTTTTGCCCTAGACAGGATGGACTCGGTGCGAATGGCCGCCCATCTGGTGTTTTCGCCTTACTACTCAACTGAAATGCAGGCGCGGCTGCTTAACCGTTATAGAACCGGCCTGCCCTCCAGCATAATCTGGAGCAAGCTTGACGAATGCGGGCAGTTTGGCCCCATGCTCAACATGGCCGTGGCTTCCGGGCTGCCGATATCGTGTTTTTCCTTCGGGCCTGGCCTGCTTAACTCGCTGGTTCCGGCAAAACAGCCCGCATTGTGGCGGTTGCTGTTCAAACATGAGCTTCCTACGGCAAACAACACTGCCGCATACGAATAGAGATGGAGAAAGCAATGCAATTACCCCTGGTTGTTTCAGTCACTTCCGGCAAGGGCGGCGTGGGAAAAACCAATATTTCCACCAACCTGGCCTATGCTTTGGCCGGCAGCGGCAAAAAAGTGCTGCTGCTTGACGCGGACCTTGGGTTGGCCAACGTTGACGTTATGCTGGGCCTTACGCCGGAGTATAACCTTTTTCATCTGTTCCACGGCAATATACCTTTGCAGAAAATAATTCTCCCCACCCGTTTCGGCTTCAGCATACTTCCGGCGGCATCCGGCGTAAGCGAAATGCTTGAACTGAGCACCGGCCAGAAGCTGGAATTGCTTGATGCCATGGATGCGCTTGAAAATACTATTGATTATCTTATAGTGGACACCGGAGCCGGTATAAACGATAATGTGCTGTACTTTAACCTGGCGGCGCAGGAAAGAATAGTGGTGCTTACGCCGGAGCCGACTTCGCTGACCGATGCCTACGCCGTGATAAAGGTGATGAACCAGCAGCACGGGGTGCAGCGTTTTAAAGTTGTGGTCAACATGGCCCCGGATAGAAAAAGCGCTTTAGAGGTGTATAAACGCCTCTATAATGCCACGGATCATTTTTTGTCGGGCGTGTCTCTGGATTTGGCCGGTTTTGTGCCGCGCGACCCCGCGGTGCGCAAAGCCGTAATGAACCAGCGCCCGTTTTGCGAGGAAGATGCCGGGTCGCCTGCTTGCAAGGCCGTGCACGAGCTTGCGGAACAGGTAAAAAAATGGGAGATTCCCACCAACCTTGACGGCAACATAAAGTTTTTCTGGAAACAGCTTTTGTTTAAGGGCAGCCACTCAAAACAGGTATAATTTCAAGCAGGGCGCGAGCAGGAGCAGCAAATGGCCACAGACAGGCTTAAAACGGCGGACCAGGCCTACAAGAGCGTTGCGGCGCAAAGCGTGCGCAACAGCACTCTTGAGCCTTGGGAAGAGCTGGATGCAGGCACTGTGAGCTGGTCTGACTTTACGGCGTCCGAGCAAGAAAGCATTGCCCGGCACTATGCGCCCAAGGTGAAGTATCTGGCTACGCGCCTTAAGGCCCGTTTGCCGCGCAATGTGGATATCAACGAGCTTATAAGCGCCGGCAGCATGGGGCTGGTGGAGTCTTTCAGCAAGTTCAAGCCCCAGCTTGGCGTAAAGTTTGATACTTATGCCGAAAACCGCATAAAAGGGGCCATGCTGGACGAACTGCGGCGTATGGACTGGTTCCCCCGCTCGCTGCGCCAAAAGGTGCGCCAGCTTGATAGCGCCATCATGCAGGCCGAGCAGCATACCGGACAAACCCCCAACGAAGATGAATTGTCCCGCCTGACCGGCCTTTCCACCAAAGAGGTGCGCGAGGGCATGGAGGCCATGCACAGCCAGTTGTGTTTTCCGCTTGATATTATTGAAAATGCCATGGCTGATACCGATGGTGTAATGTCGGGCACGCCCTTTGACGAAACCGCCTCCCGCGAGATGATAGAACGGGTTGCCGCGCTTATTGAACAATTGACACCCCGTGAGAAGTTGGTATTATCCCTCTACTATAATGATGAATTGAATATGCGCGAAGCTGCCGAGGTTATGGGCATTACCGAGGGACGCGTCTCTCAGTTGCACGCTCAGGCCTTGAGCCGTTTGCGTAAAGAATTTACTAGCCAGCACGGGACACATTTATAGAGTTAACAAGGAGTTCGTATGCCTTTTGATCCCAATATGAGGGTTCTGGTTGTAGACGATTTTTCCACTATGCGCCGCATTATTAAAAATATTTTGCGCCAGCTTGGGTTTACCAATATAGTGGAAGCCGACGACGGCACTACAGCTTGGGATGTGCTGAACAAAGACAAAGTTGAATTTGTAATTTCCGACTGGAACATGCCCCAGATGACGGGCATTGATTTACTGCGCAAAGTGCGCGCCAGCGAAGAATTTTCGGATATGCCATTTTTGATGGTTACGGCCGAAGCGCAGCAGGAAAACATTATTGAGGCGGCTCAGGCCAAGGTCTCCAACTATATAGTAAAGCCGTTTACCGCTGAAACCCTCAAGCAGAAAATCGACAAGATTTTTCCGTAAACTTGGCCTCTTGCTTGGGTTAAGGGTTGGGGCGCGTATGCGCGGGCTGGATTTTTCAGCCGGTTCGCGCCGGGCAAATTGCTTATATTTTGGCTGCGCGTTGCTGCAAAACCTTTAGGGCAGTATGCGCAGCTATTTTTTGCTTTGCCGCGTACCCTACAACTTGGCGCGACCCCTGACAGACCAGTGTAAAATTTGTAAGGCGCACAACTTATGCTACCTTTGCTGAATGCGGAAACCAACTCAAGTAATACCCTGGCCGCCATGGGCAAGGTAGAGCTTGATCTTGAAGGTGCGCCTTTTTTGGAGCCGGAAGCGCCGCCGGAGCCGGAGCCCTCTGAAAGCAAACCTCCAGCGACTACCGGTAAAGACGGAAAGCCTGCCGAAGGCGCGGCCAAAAAGAGCAAAAAGAAACTCATATTGCTCTTGGGCGCTGTGGTTTTGTTACTTTTGCTGGGCGCATTGGCGGCGGCTTATTTTCTGTTTCTTAAAAGCGACAAACCGGCGGAGCCGGAGGTGCAAGTGGTGGTTATACCCTCCACGCCGCCGGAACTGCCCAAGGCCCCCGTGGCCATGTTCAATATTTCTTGGGCTCCATTTTGGGTTGAGGTGCAAGACCCTGAAGGCGAAATACGTTTTGTATACTGCAAATTCATGCTGATTACAGACAACCAGCGCATAGCCATGCAGGTTGCCAACAAAAATTCAACTTTGCGCGACGCCGTGTACTACTACCTGCGCAACAAGCCCTACACGTTTTTGGCGGATTTAAAGCAGTTGGACGTTGTAAAGTCTGAAGTGCTCAACATAATAAACTATTACATTCTGCCGGAACAGGCCTTGGGCGGCACTCCACCCCCGCCAGGCACACCTCCCAAAATGGAAAAAGTAAGCGAAGTGCTTATAGAAGACTATCTTATCAAGTAGCACGCAATAATTTCAGCCCCGATGAAAAAGCGCCCTTGGGAGCTTTAGAAAGCAGGCAGCCCCCCGTTTTTAGTGGGGGGCTGCCTGCTTTCTGGGTAAATAATAAAAGATGGGCTTGCCTCTCTTTTATTATTTACCCTTCACGATACAAAAATCACCATGTCAAAAACACACTAAAAAATGCTGGGAGGATACACGCAACTGCAAATGCCCTCCGGCAAAGATATCGGACCCAAAACGTATTGTCTTTTACATACACATGGCATATCAATAAAGAAACGCGTTACATATAATAAGGCGGCGCATGGCCAGGCTTTTAACACTAAAAGCTGCATGTGTCAGCGAATGTTTATACTAAACCCGGATTGCGCGTAACACATATGGCAAATCCAATAACAAGCGCTTACCGCTTCATCCGGAATATCCTTTATGGCTATCCGGATTACAGCCTGATATCTAGACGTGAGTTTATTCGCGCCTTGGTGTTTTTATTTTTGGTGCGCGCTATCATTATGAATACTATCGCAAATTTATTCCTTTGCGCCCTAGACCCAAGTGGAATGGGAAATCTTAGCGCTGGAGTTTGGATAACTGTTACTTTTATTTGTGCTACTTTTTATGTGCCTTATTTTAAAATATTTTATAGAAGATTAGTTGCCATTGATTTTTCATCACCTCGGCTTATTACATTTATTGCATTTATTTTTGTTTTTGGAATGTATCAATTTGCCTTTCCTGATAAAATTAGATGGTATTGGGAAGTTTTAGCATTCGTAATGCTCATAGTGGTACAAGTCATATTGTTAATATGGCCTGATCGCATCTATGTAAGCCAAAATTCAAACGGTTCATAATAACTGAAGCTAAATCGCACCAGGCCGGTACAGTGCTTATGTACGACGCCAGCAAAACCAATTTATAGATGAATAGAGTAATTATGATGGGCACGGAGGACAAATTCTTCACGCCCATCATAGTTAAGTTATAAGCAAATTAGCTTGGTAATGTATATACTTTAAATTTAAGCCAACCGTAAACAACTGGATAGAATTGTATAACGCAGTTGAACATTAATGCCACAAACATGATATGATATTGTGGAATATACTTCTTGATAGTATATCCCACTGCATATCCTGGTAGCAATATACAAACTAGTAGCATAGCGCTGATGATAATCATTTTTATAGTATATTGCAATTTCCAATGCAGATTAAAATCGGGAATATAATCAGACCAAATAACAAATAGTATTAATCCTATAGTGCCAGCTAATATTCCGATTGTTATTGTTGAAAATATTACGTATTTATTTGACTTTTTTAATTCTTTTATTATATGCTTTAATGTTGTTATAAAAATAACAATGTTTATTACTCCAATAACATTCCATGTAACGCTATATAAAATACCATATGCATAAGATTGAATATCACTCATAAGTACGTCACTTATTTTGATTTTTATTCCCTAAAAAAAGAGCGAATCCTTCTTTAAAAGCTTTGGTAGACATTGCACTGTATGGGTTTTGGAGTATTTGCCAGCCGTACTCTTCAGTGTCCAATTCCGGGTTAAGTTTCTTTCCGGTCTTTGACCAATAAGCAACATTCCAACTAGAAGGTACGCCTGTTGATGGGTTGCCATAAACAGTCAATTTCGTGTTACCCGAATTATAAGATTGGGAGGCTACCGCACCAAAGACGCCGCTATTTGGAATTAAAAAGTGTGCTATCTTAACCGCTGCTGCATTCTCCTGTCCAGGCTCATGCGTGAAAATGATTGGATCGTTCTGATAGATGCCAATCTCAGCCCCTCTATATGCTCCAAACACATCCGGCATAGGTTTGCCATTATCAGTCAGTCCTGCAAAGCTGTGCTTTAAACTCTCAAACTTTTCTTTACTCTCTTGTGCCGCTTTCCAAGTGTACGTGTTTTTAAGCTGGTCAGTAAGAGTTGTATTACTAACAGGCACTCCCATAGATTTTTGACCCAACAAACCAGTCTCATCCTTAATACTGACAGGATCATCCACACAATAGTCATACAAGTCATGGTCTCCACCGGTATCACCCAGCGGGTCCAAAGAAGTAAACCTTCCTACCTCCGGATCATAATCGCGGAAGCCAAATCGCACAAGTCCGGTATCACAGTCGTGCAGGCCTCCCGCAAAACCGATAGGCAGATGAAAACCCACGCCTCTTTCGTCTTTTATATTACCAAAGCTGTCATAATCGATAATTTTTATGAGCGTTCCATCGGCCTTTAAAACCCTAGGGCTCCCCACCTGGTCAACCCCGCAGGCGCATTTTACACTGTAGAGCGAGTTTTCGTCCGCGCTGATATTGCTAGTGGAATAACCAGCAAGCATTTCCCTGCTTACTCTTTCTTTTGCATACGCCTGCAAACACATATCCGGCGGCAGAGTGGTAATTGTGATGTATTTCAACGTACCCTTTTCGTCGTACTCAAATTCAAAAAACAAGCCCTGCCGGTAATCTATACAAGCCTGCAGATGCACCAGATCAAACCATTCGTACTCCGCCACCAGGATGTCGTGAATATATTTTCGTACGGGGCCTTGCGGGTTGGCTGATTGCGGTTCGTATTCATAGCTCAGGCGCTTGCCGTCTTCCAGATGGGCGTACTTCAAGCGGCCCTGCTCGTAGCTAAATCTGCTCAGGCCGGTTTCTGTCTGCTTACTGCGCAAAGAACCGTCGAGGCTGTACTCGTATTCAGTAATACGGGCATCGCTGGAGTAATATTCGTCAGCGCGGGCAGGCAGCGGTTCGGGATCAGGCAGGCCTGAGAGGAGCACTCTGTTTGTTTTGGCATTACGGGCAACAGGGCCTTGCGCCAACCTTTTGTTGAACTTTTTCCCGCCTCTGGCTTTTACCTCTACCAACTGGTCTTGGTCGTTGTAGTAATATCGCTTGTAGCCGTGGGTTTTGGTCCATGATTCCACACGCTTGCCGAACCATTCGTAGCAGTAGCGCTCTTCCGGGGCATCGTTCAGGTTTACGGCGTCCAAATGGCCTTTTCCGTCAAAATTGTAGCGGAGATAGTTAGTTGAGCCATTTCGCCTTTCAATCTTCATATCCAACTTGCCTTCGAGGCTATAGCAGCAGGATGTTTCCATACCTGTTTGGGGCGGGCTGGCGTGCACGCGATGGCGTTCATGCGGGCAGCCATAATCGCGACTAACGGTGAGGAATATGGGGAAATTTTCCGGCCCGCCGGAGGTGGTGACTAAATCATACCACGTGTAATTTTTAAGCATTAGATTTTTCCTTTTTATGTTAAACGGTTATTTAAATAAATGTTGGTAAGAATAGAATATGGCAAAGGGGATTAAGGCAGAATTTAAGAAAAATTCTGGAGGTAAGGTTTTTTAAGAGAACCCCATTGGATTTTTTGGAAAGAGCTTTTTGGAGGAGTTTTAGAAAAAACTTTGAAGACTTTCAGGTCACGCAAAGCAAGAAATAAGGTTAATGTCGCCAAAACCTTTGAAGGATAAGAGAGTTCTAAACCAATGAGGTGGTGTGGAGAGATTTTGAGGTATTGAGGCAAAGAAAATAGCAAAGCGCAATGCTATCACAATCAATTTTTAAGTATACCACTTAAGTTGCAAGATATAAACGCAAAAACAATACAGCCATACGTGAACATTTCTGAATTGTTTGAAATAAATCTACATCAGATTAATCTATAAAATGAAATCAGGGTGATGCTTTTTTGATAGAACAAAAATTTGTCGAGCAATTTCCCGCCGCGTACCATCAAAGACCGATAGCAGCGCATAGCCGAACCTTTAAGACAAGCACACCAAAAAACTGGGGGTTGTGTTCTGAAGCTCTCATGGCGCTTTTTTTAAATAAAAACACAAAATAGAACAGGCTGTTACTTGCCAATGCAAAATTTGGAAAACACCTGGTCCAGTACTTCCTCCGTGCTGCTTACGCCTATTACCCCGGCCAGAAAACCGGCGGCGCTGTCCAGACGGGCGCTTAGCAACTCTGCCGGTATGCCGTGGCTGTATTCGCTAACAAGCTCGTCCAGCTCTTTAAGCACCTGTTCCAGTTGCAATTTTTGCCGCAGGGTAGGGGGCGCGGACTGCTCAAAATCCAAATTCCCCGCCCGCGACAGCAGCGCCGCATGCAGGCGGCGGTTAAGCTCCTCCAGCCCATCCCCTGTTTTGGCGGAAACCGCCAGGCAGGGGCAGCCGTATATGGCATCCGGCCATGCATTACGCTGGGATAAGTCGCTTTTGTTAAGCACTATGAATACGCCGTTTTGTTCACTGCCCGCATAGTTTTTCAGCAGGGCGGCGTCTTCCGGCAAAAGGGTCGGCAGGGGGCTCCCCACATCAGCCCCAACGGTTGAAGCATCCAGCACCAGCAGGATCAGATCGGCCATTTCAAACAGTTCCCTGGCCATTTCAATGCCTTCGGATTCTATGCTGTCAGTGGCGTCGCGCAGTCCCGCTGTATCCACCAGCCGTACGGGCAGGCCCGCAAGGTTGATGCTCTCTTCAATAAAATCGCGGGTAGTGCCGGGGGTATCGGATACCAGAGCCCGCCTGCGCCCCAAAAAGGCGTTAAGCAGACTGGATTTACCCACGTTTACCTGCCCGGCCAGCACCACCAGCGCGCCCTCGCGCCATAGTCTGGCCCTGTCGTAACTTGCCGCAAGCTCGCTCAAAGTTGCCCGTATATCGTCAAGCATGCCTCTGAATTCGGCATTGGCTCCACTATCTTCCTCATCGGCATCATCTGGAAAATCCAGGGCCAGATACAGGCGGGCGCGCAGCCAGTCCAGCTTTTGGCGCAGTTGCTCAAGGGTTTGCCCCAGCTTTCCGGCCAGCTTGTTGCGGGCCAAATAAACCCCCTGCAACGTGGGCGCGGCGATCATTTCCGCCACAGCCTCGGACTGGCTCAAGTCCAGCCTGCCGTTCAAGTAGGCCCGGCGTGTGAATTCCCCTGCTTCGGCCAGTCTTGCCCCGCGCGAAAGCACGGACAAAAGAGCCGCATCCAGCACGGCCCGCCCGCCATGACAGTGAATTTCCGCCACATCTTCGCCGGAAAAGGTATGCGGCCCCGGCATGTACACGGCCAGTACCTCGTCCAGATCCTGCCCACCCGCGTCCAAAATCCAGCCATGCTCCATGCGGCGCGGAGCAAAATCCGCCAGCTCCCTGCCGCCGCGCCGGAACATGGCGCGCAATATATCCGCCGCCTTGCCGCCGCTTATGCGTATAACGCCGATGCCGCCAACGCCTCTGGCCGTGGCAACGGCAGCTATGGTGTCTGTGTTCGATGTGTGTGACATGCTAAGACCAGGACCTTTTTATACGGAAGGCGGCTTCGCCGCAGTTATAAGAATGCGAGAGGAAGGGGGAAGCACCTTTTAAGGAAAGGTGCTTCCCCCTTCCTCTCGCGCTCTCCATCCCCTCTCTCCAAACCTTTTTGACTGGTTGTTACAGGTAGTGCGGAGTTGTTTACTGCACAGTTCAAATATGCGGACGATTTGTTGAGACAATACTGCCGCAAAACATTTTTATGTGTTTTTAGGCAAGGCTGCAAGGGCACTTGCGCACATCTCTGCATTGGTTGGACTTGTAAAAGAGTTGCGGTTTCAATGCAAACTTGATTATGGGCTGTCAGCTAGGCAATGAAGCGACCAATAAAATGTTACTTATAAAAAGTTTAGGAAGATGAGGGGGTGAGAGCGCGAGAGAGGGGGAGAAGGAAGCCCTTTTCAAAGGGTTCCTTCTCCCCCTCTCTCGCATTCTTATAATCGCGGCGCGGCCGCATCCATCAAATTATTTGCGTTTGGGCACGATAATAACGCGTTTAAGCCCGCCTTCGCCTTTGCTGTGCGTTTGCACGTCGGGGTCGTCTTGCAGGGCCATGTGAATGGCGCGGCGCTGAAAGGCGCTGAGGGGGCGGGTGGATTGCGGGCGTCCGTTTTCCTTTACTTTTTGGGCGAGTTCAAGGGCCAGTTCGGCCAGTTTTTCCATCTGGCGCTCGCGGTAGTCTCCGGCGTCTATTTGCACGCGCACTGACGCGCCCATTTTACGCGAGGCTATGCAGCTTACCAGATATTGCAGGGCGGAGAGGGTCTGCCCGTCGCGCCCGATGAGCAGGCCGGAGTCTTCGCCGCTGTGCACGGATACGCGCACTTTGTTGTTGCTTATTTCCACATCTTTTTCGGTCTCGCCCACTATATGGAGGATGAGCATGTTTACAGCTTCAAGCACGGTGTTGCCCAAAAGCTCCTGATCCATGGATTCCAGCGGAATCTCCGGCAGCTTATCGGCCAGGTCAAGGTTTTGATCGGCGGCGTTGTCATAGTCGGCCGGTTGCGCGGCAGGGGCAGGGCGGTTGCCGTTTTTGGGCTTGGCGTCGCGTTGGCGTCTGGTATTTTGCTTTTTGCCGTTTTGGCGGCTGTTGCGTTGCCCGCGCGCGTTTTCTTCGGTTTCCTCTGTAGCTGGCTCCGCCTGCGCGCGTCCGTTGCCTTTTTGGGGTTTCTGGCCGCGCCCGTTTTTCTTTTCAGTCTTTTCCGCTTTTTCCGGGGCCGTAGCGGCGGACTCTTCACTTGCTGGGTTCAACGCTTCGCGGGCCTGTTTTTCAGGGCGTTTTTCCTGCTTGGCGGTGTCTCGCCCTTTGCGCTGCTGGGCCTGACGGGCATTTTTCTTTTCGTCGCCCATGCTCAGGCCAAGGTTTTCCAACTGGGCGCGGCGGGCGCGCACTGTGGCTTTTTTGGCTCCAACCAGGCCGAAGATGCCGGTTTTGGCGTCATTTATAATTTCAACTTCCAATTTGCCGCGCTCCACTCCAAAAAAGTCGCAGGCTGCGGACATGGCCTCATCCAGGTTTTTTCCGGTGAATTCTTTGTATTCGTCTTGCATAGTATTACCGTTGGGTATTTTTAGCGGCTTTGCGGCTTGAAAGGCGCATTTGGCCCTGCTGCTGCGCTATGGAGATAATGTTGTTGAACAGCCAGTATACGACCATACCTGAGGGGAAGCTTACAAAGAAGAATGTGAATACAACCGGCATAAGCATCATTACCTTGGCCTGCGTGGGGTCGCCGGTGGTGGGCGTCATTTTTTGCTGCAGCAGCATGGTAAGGCCCATAACTATTGGGGTGATGTACAGCGGGTCTTTAAGGGAAAGGTCGGCCAGCCAGACTATGTCGGTAAAGGGCACATGGTCTATAAAACCGGCCTGTCTTAGTTCGATGGAGGAGAGCAGGGCGCGGTACAGCCCGAAGAACACGGGCATTTGCACCAGAATAGGCAAACATCCGCCCATGGGGTTGATTTTGTACGTTTTGTACAGTTGCATTACTTCCTGGTTTTGGCGCTGTTTATCGTCTTTATATTTTTCGCGTATTTTGGTCATGAGCGGCTGGAGCTTTTTCATATTCTCCATGGACTTGTAGCTCTTGTAGGAGAGCGGCCAAAGCACGATTTTGATCACAACGGTTAGCAGTATGATGGCTACGCCCCAGTTGCCGACGTAACCGTAAAACCATTTGAGCATGAGCATAAGCGGGGCGGCTATCCAGCCGAACCAGCCGTAGGCCATGGAGCCGGAGAGGTCTACCGGGGCGGCCTCTATGTCGGCGGCGCGTTTGGGGCCGAAATAATAGCTTGTTTCGCTGGTGTAGCTGTGCCCGCTGCTGAGGGGAATATCGTTTTTATCAATGTAGATGTTGTAAAGGCCGTCTTCGTACTTGCCGCGCAAGCCGGAGGATTGATCCGCTGGCATGACGGCAGCCAGAAAGTAGCTGCCCATGGTTCCGGCCCAGCTTACATGATCGCCGAAGTTTATTCCGGCCTGCATGTCTTTTTGGCTGTCGGTCTCAGTAAAACTGCCATTCTGCAAAATGGCGATTCTGGTGGCTTTTGTATAATCCTCCGGCCCGAACATTTCGCCGGTGCTGAATTTTTTGCTCACAGCGGCCAGCAGAGGGTTGTTGGAGGTAAGCTCGAGCTTTTCGCTCAATACATAGGTGTCGGGGTTGAAGCTGAAGGTACGGGTTATTACCACATCGCCAATGACACCGGTAAAAACAAGGTTACTTCCCGTGCCTTTGGGCTGAAGGTACTCCGATTCCGGCTCGGCCCACTGGGCGGTGTTTTCGCCCTGCATCCAGGTGGGGCGGTTATTGATGATCAGCCCCAAATTGCCGCTTTTTCCGGCCTGCCCGCTAACGATTTCCACAGGTTTGCCGCTTGGGAGGAGAGATTCCAGGTCGGTGCCCTGGTACTGCTTGAGCGTGAAAGAGGTAAGCACGCCCCCGTGGCTGTTGAATACGGCGGTGTACAGCGGAGTATCAACCGTAACGTCTTTGCCGGACGAGGCAAGGGCCGGTATTGTTGTTACGGGAGCAGGCGAGGCTTGGGGAGCGGCTGGCTCCTGCGCGGGCGCGGGGGCGGGGGCGGGCTGCTCCGCCACCGGTTGCGGTTGTGGCGTCCAGCCCATTTTATTGGACAGCATCTGCCAGCCGAACATAAGGCCGAAAGCAAGCGCCATGGCAATTATTAAACGTTTATTATCCATTTGCGGTCTCCGCTATGAAGTATGGGCGCATGGCGCAAAGCGCCTTGCGGGAGGCTGTATTGCCGCGTTTTGCGGCGTACTTGCCTCATTAATAAAAAAACATCAGGCATACAAAAATTGAGCCATGCGGCATGTACTGCCGCATGGCTGCAAAAATTAACTTACGTGGCGTTTGAGCGGCGGCACCGGATCAAACCCTCCGTCATTGAAGGGGTGGCAACGCGAAATGCGCCGCAAGGCCAGCCAGCTTCCTTTAAAAAGCCCGTGCAGGGTAACGGCTTCTATGGCATAAGCTGAGCAAGAGGGGTAAAACCGGCAGGATTGAGGAAGCAATGGCGAAATGCACCATTGGTATATGCGAATAGGCATAATTGCCAAAAGTCGCATATATTGCCTGGGAGGCATTACATAATTGTCTTTTTGTCCCGCGCAGGCCGCGCCTGCCCTAGCTGCGTCAGATTGGCCCAGCCCGAAGCTTATGCATGTCTGTATACACCGCGCTACGGCCTGAACCAATTTTTCTTGCCAGAGAACAAAAATCCTAGTTATGAAATAACTTCTAAGCACCAGTATACTCCATATTGGGGAGGAAAACTGGGTTAACCAGCCCGTGGCGTTTTAAGGCCCGGCGGCACGGGCTTGTCCGTAGGCCCGTAATGTTTCAACAATCCCGTCACCAAAGGGAGCAAATCTTTTTCCAGGCCCGCATAACAAATGGTATGCGGATCAAGACTTTTTTTCGGCACGGCCACAATATCGAGGCCTTGCGGAATTTTTTCCTGATTAAGCCGGAAAAACTCCCTGAGCAGGCGCTTTACCCGGTTGCGTTGCACTGCTCCGCCAACCTTTCGGCTTACCGCTACGCCAAGGCGCCAGCTTTCAAGCCTGGTCGGCAATACAAAAAAAATAAAGCCAGATGTAAAGTGGCGTTTTCCGTCACTATAACACCTTAAAAAATCTGGTCTTTTCAGCAGCCTGAGCTGCTTGCCAAAACTTAAACGGTTAATCTTTTGCGTCCTTTGGCGCGACGGCGGCGCAATACGTTGCGGCCGGCGGCGGTAGCCATGCGGGCCCTAAAGCCGTGCGTGCGCGCGCGTTTAATTCTGCTGGGCTGATATGTGCGTTTCATGGATTTTCTCCTTCAACTCAAAATATGAACATGTGCGTATACGTTCTAACTTAAGTTACGTCAAGTCGGCTTACGCGGCAAAATGATAAAAGTAAATGCCTCAAAAGCTTATATTAGCTAACTATGTGTAATGTTTAAATAATATTTTTTAAGAAGTCCGCATTGCAAAATTGTATCTCAAAAAACCGCATGGCTTTTGCTGGCCCGGCAATAAGGCCTTGCCGTGCGGAGGAATATGGGGTAGTTAAGTATATCAGGCGCGGGTTTAACCTGCGCCTAAACTATTGCCCAGAGGTTGTATAGTATATGACTGAAGCGGATAAGCAGGCGATAAAGGCCAAAATTTTGTCGGAACTGGAAAGGCTGAGGCACGATGTCGAGGGCCTGGCGGAGCTAACCGACCCCAAGGCGCTGGAAGACTTGGACGAAGTCTCGCGCATGGATGCCATTGTGAGCAAAAGCGTGCACGACACCACTCTTGCCGCCGCCCGGCTGCGCATCAGCAAACTTGAATATGCCCTTAAAAGGCTGGCTGATGATGCCGAGTTCGGCTATTGCGCCGAATGCGGCGAGGAAATACCCATGCCGCGCCTTATGTCCATGCCCGAAGTGCTGCGTTGCGTGGACTGCGCTGAATAATTGCGGAGCTTTTTTTATGGATGCTAGTGTTTATCAGGCCCGGCGCGACAAGCTGCGGGCCAGGCTGAAAGAACAAAAACTGGGCGGCATGCTGGTTACGCTGGATGCCAACCGTTATTATCTTAGCGGTTTCGAGCTGCGCGACCACCAAACCAACGAGAGCAGCGGCTGCCTTGTAATAATGGCCGACGGTCGCGACTGGCTTTGCACCGACCCGCGCTATGAAGAAGCCGCCGCCCGGCTGTGGGATAAAACCCGCGTGCATATTTACGGCGGGGTGGCCGGAGCCGCCGCCAGCATAAACGCGCTCTTGCACGACAAGTTGCAGGGCAGCCTCGGCTTTGAGGCTCAATGCATAAGCTTGGCCTTTTATGAGGAAGTGTCCAAAGGCCTTTCCATGCAGCCCGCCGACGGTCAGGTGGAGTCTTTGCGCGTAATTAAGGATCAGGCCGAAATAGACCTCATGCAGGCTTCCACCGACCTTAACCACAAGCTCATGGAATGGGCGTCCGGCGTGCTGGCCCTTGGCCGTACTGAAAAGCAAATTGCCTGGGACGTGGAGCAGTTTTTCCGCAACCATGGGGCCAGCGAGCTTTCTTTTGACACCATTGTGGGCATAGACGCCAACGCGGCTTTGCCCCACGCCATACCCGGCAACACTGCCGTAAAAGAGAACTGCTGCGTGTTGGTGGATTGCGGCTGTCGCCTTGCCGATTACTGCTCCGACCAGACCCGCACCTTCTGGGTGGGCGACAAGCAGCCAGATTACTTCAGGCGTGCCATGGATCAGGTAAAAGAAGCCCAGCGCCTGGCCATAAAAGCCATTCGCCCCGGCGTGGCCTGCAAAGACGTATACATGGCCGCCTGGAACTACTTTGACAAGCTGGGCGTAGCCAAGCACTTCAACCACGGCCTCGGGCACGGCATAGGCCTGCAAACACACGAGCCATACAGCCTTAACCCCAAAAGCGAAGCCATACTCCAGCCCGGCATGATTACATCGGTCGAGCCCGGCCTCTACTACCCCGAGTGGGGCGGCATACGCTGGGAATACCTTGTGCTGGTAACCGAAGACGGCTGCAAGGTGATGTAAGAGATTTATAGGATGCGGCTGCGCTGCGATTGAAAGAATGCGAGAGGAAGGGGAAAGAACCTTTTAAGGAAAGGTTCTTTCCCCTTCCTCTCGCGCTCTCCATCCCCTATCTCCAAACCTTTTTATAACGATGTGTATATGGATTGGGAATCATAGAGTTTCATATTTCAGTCCGGCGCATTTTTGACTAATTGCCGGAAATATGGGTATATCTTCGGAGCACGTTGCATAAATAGTAAATGTATAACCAACTGCACTTCGCTAATTTAAGATAACTTGCGGGGTCAAGGGGGCTCGAAATAGCACTCCAACAGTCTTGCTGACTACCTAACTTGCAAGCCAAAAACTGTTGTGCTTTTGCGATACGAGCTACACCCTTGCGGGTCTGGGCAGCGCCCAGATCTAATAAATCTGGCTTCGTCAACTAAAGGATGTATGATGCGTGCAGCTTTTCTGGCTTCCGGCGCTGGTTCCAACTTGCAGGTTATGCTTGAGCATGTGGCGGCGGGGCGTTTGCCTGTAACTCCGGTTCTGGTGCTTTCCAACAACCCGCAGGCTGGAGCTTTGGAGCATGCGCGCCGGCATGGCGTGCCGGTGTGGTGCAAAGATCATCGCGGCATAAAGCGCGAGGAGTTTGACGCCGAAATGGTTGGGGCCATTCGCGCCGCAGGGGCGCAGGTGGTTGTTCTGGCCGGTTATATGCGCATTTTGAGCCGTGAGTTCATTCAGGCTTTCAGCGGAGGAATTTTGAATATACATCCGGCCGTTTTGCCCAGCTTTGCAGGGGCCGCTGGCGGGCCGGACGCTCTTAATTATCAGGTGCGCATAAGCGGCTGTACGGTCCATTTCGTAAGCGAGGAGCCTGATGCCGGGCCAGTGATAATTCAAGCCGCCGTGCCCGTGTGCGCCGCAGATTCGCTGGACGAGCTGATGAGCCGCATACACGCCATGGAGCATCGCATCTTTCCGCAGGCCGTGCGCTGGTTTGCCGAGGGGCGGCTGAAGGCGGAAGGGCGCAAGGTTACGCTTTTGCCCGCGCCTGGCAAGAGCGCTGCGCTTGCCAGCGTTGGAAATTCAGCCGTCGGACCATGGCTGGTAAGCCCGGCTTTGGAAGATTTTTAGGCCTGCCGCCGGAAGTTTGGCCATGCTGGTTTAACCTTGGCGGTATGAGGGCATGCGCGTTTACGCAGGTTATTTTTTAGCCGCGTCATGGCCGCTCCTTTGCAAGGGCAGGTTTTCTCCGCAGGCGGTTTGCGGGTATTGCGGCCTTACGGGCCGCTGCCTTGTAGCCGTGTAGATCTCACTCAGAGGTAGGGCATGAAAAAATATCTGGTAATGCAACTGGCCCGTTTTGGAGATTTGCTGCAAACCAAGCGTTTGCTGCTCACCTTGGCCGACCTTGGCGAAACGCATTTGGCGGTGGATGCTTCTTTGGCCCCTTTGGCCGGGCTGGTTTACCCCTTTGCGGTTGTGCACCCTATCAAGGCTCATGCCGGAGGGGTGAGCGAAGAAGATGTGTTTGCCAGCAACGCCAGCGGTTTTGCCCGCCTTGAGATCATAAATTTTGAAAAAATTTACAACCTTAACCGTAATGCCATGAGCCTTGCCCTGGCCGGTTTGTTCCCTCCGGAAAAGGTAGTGGGCTACAGGCTTGATAACGGGCAGGCCATAGCTTCGCTGTGGCCCAGAATGGCCGCCCGCTGGACCCGCGCCCGCCGCTCGTCCCCTATTAATCTTATGGATTTTTGGGCTTATTTTCACCCCACACCCATCGATGCCGCACAGGTTAACCCGGTGGCGCGGCCTAAAAACGCGCCCGGCGCGGCAGGCGGGCAACGCATAGGAGTGGCCTTGGCTGGGCGCGAGTCGCGCCGCTCGTTGCCTCCGCAGGTGCTGGCCCCTATATTGGAGGCCATGTTCGAGGCCCGCAAGGGGCCGGAACTGGTGCTGCTGGGCGGCAAAAGCGAGCAGGAGGCCGCGCGGCTTTTGCAAAAAAATTTGCGTACGGCCACGCGCGACAAGGTGCGCGATTTATCCGGCCAGACCAGCCTGACGGACCTGTATGAAGTGGTGGATGGGCTGGACCTTGTAGTCACGCCAGATACAGGCATAATGCACTTGGCCGCGCATTTGGGCGTGCCGGTTATGGCTACATTTTTATCTTCGGCCTGGGCTTGGGAAACCGGCCCCTACGGCTTGGGGCATACGGTATGGCAGGCCGCCCGCTCCTGCTCGCCCTGTCTGGAAAGCGCAGCCTGCCCCTATGATGTGGCTTGCCTTGATCCTTTTAAATCCGCTGATTTTTTGCAGCACCTTTCCGGCAGGAACAGCGGAGGCTGGCCCAACGGTCTGTTGGGCCTTGTAAGCGCCTTTGACAGCCTTGGCGTGACTTACATGAGCGTTGACGGCGAAGAGCCGCCCGCGCAGGCCGAAGAGCGCCGCGCCAAACGCGCCCTGTTGGCCGAGTATCTGGGCCTGCTGGCCCCAGCCGAGCGCCCGGCAAATATTCCGCAGCATATAGTCGAGGACCTGTTTGCCGAAACCGACTGGATTTTGCCGCAGGGCGGCGAAGAGTAAAAAAATTAGAGGATGAAGCCAGATTTATCATATGTTGATAAAGGCATAGTTGATGAAGCCAGATTGACCATATGTGGGGCGCTGCCCCACACCCCGCAAGGAGCTGAGCTCCTTGACCTCATAAGTTATATTGCGGGGTGGCGCCAAATTGGTGGGCACAGTCAGCTATTGGGTAGTAGTTATAAATTTGGCGCCATTTTTTTTAACAAATTGCGGGGTCAAGGGGCCTCAGGCCCCTTGCGGGCCTGGGCGGAGCCCAGATATGAATAAATCTGGCTTCATCCTAATCTGCTTTTACCCGTCTCATCTGGGAGTTTTTTATGCCTATGCTCACGCGCGTGCTTGTTGTTTTGCCGTTTTACGGCGGATCATTGCCTGTGGGGCATTATTGCGTTGAGGCTTTGCGTGAATGCGGGTGCCTGGTGGACGTATTTGACGCCCCGGCGTTTTACCCGGCTTTTAAAGCCTTGCAGGGTTTGGGTATACGGCAGGAGAAGCTGGAGTATCTGGAGAGCGGGTATACCAGAGTGCTGGGCGACGGGCTGCTGGCCCAGGTGGAGCGTTTTCAGCCGGATTTGGTGCTGAGCATGGCGCAGGCGCCTGTTGGCATACCTGTTTTAAAGCGTCTGAGAGCCGACGGTGTGCCAACTGCCATGTGGTTTGTGGAGGATTACCGCCTTTTCACGTACTGGCGGGCCTTTGCGCCGTACTATGACATTTTCGCGGTTATTCAAAAGGAGCCGCTGCTTTCGCAACTGGCCGCCGCAGGCGTGGCTAACGCCATGTATTTACCCATGGCCGCGCAGCCTGGTATTCATAAGAGAATGGAGTTGACCCCGGCCGATAAAAAACGCTTCGGGGCGCGGCTTTCATTTATGGGGGCCGGTTACCCCAACCGGCGGCAGGCTTTCCGCCAGCTTGCGGCGTATGACTTCAAAATTTGGGGCACGGAGTGGGATGGCGAGCCGGCCCTGGAAAAATTTGTGCAAATGCAGGGCAAGCGCATAGATACCGAAGATACGGTACGTATTTTTAACGCGGCGGAAATCAACCTGAACCTGCACTCGGGCACCAGGCGCGATCTGGCCGTTACCCATGGCGATTTCGTAAACCCGCGCACCTTTGAAATAGCCTCTTGCGGGGCCTTTCAACTGGTGGACCGCCGCACGCTTATGCCGGAACTGTTTGCGGAAGACGAGCTGGCTGTTTTTGACAGTATGGAAGAACTGCTGGCCAAGGTGGATTACTACCTGAAAAACCCGCAAGAGCGCGAGGCCGTGGCGCTTAAGGGCCAGCAAAGGGTACTGCGCGAGCATACCTATGCCGCCCGCATGAAAACGCTGCTTGGTTTCGTCTCCACCCGCCTGCAGGGCTGGCCGCGCGGTAAAAGCGGCGAGAGCCTTGAGGCGGTTTTGGGCAACTTGCCGCAAGAGCTTAAAAACGGCTTGTCCGCCCTGCTGCAAACCTTGCAGCTTCCGGCCGGCACTGATTTTGAAACTCTTATTACGGCCTTGCGCGCCCGTAGCGGTAAATTGACGCATCTTGAAAGCGCCTTGCTGTTTTTGGACGAATGGAAAAAGCAGTACCGCAGTTGATAAAGCGGTTTTAAACGTTGCAGTTGCCGGAAGCCTCAGCGTTAAAACGCATACCGTCTGGTTAGCGCCGGTATTTTGCCGCAGTATGCATTATCCATGCTAACAGCAATTCAGTTGTATTTATGGGCAGATTCCGTGCCCTTTGCGCGTAAAATAAAGTGATTGCGGATACTGCCCCGGCAGATGGCATAGGTTCGGTTGTGGTTGGACATTTACGCCGCGATATGGCATGTGCGCAGCAGCCTGGCATGACGCGGGCGGTTTTTTTTACCGCATCGGAAGTTTATAATGCAAGATAGACTGCTTAACCGCAATTTTGTGATGATTTGCCTGAGTAACCTGGCCGTGTGCATCGCTTTTTTCATGACCTTGCCCGTCATGCCCCTGTACCTCATCGATCATTTGGGGGCCAGCAAATCCATGGCCGGCTTGATTGTGGCGTTGTACACCATAGGCGCGCTGGTGGTGCGCCCTTTTTCCGGCCCGGTGGTGGACAGGTTGCAGCGCAAGCCGGTGCTGGTGATTACCGTGCTGTTTTTCGCGGTATCCTGTTCGGGCTATATCTGGGTAGCCAGTCTGTTTCTTATTGGAGTGGTGCGTGTTGTGCACGGCATGTCATTCAGTTTTTCCAGCACTTCCATGAGCACGGTGGCCGTGGATAATATGCCTTTGAGCAAGCTGGGCACGGGCATAGGTATTTTCGGCATGATCATATCCCTTTCCATGGCTTTGGCCCCCATGGTAGGGCTGCACCTGATGAACAATTTTTCGGCCAGCGCTCCTTTTATAGGTTCGGCGGCTTTCGCGCTGCTGGGCCTTTTGCTCGCCCTGCCCATAAAAGCGCCCAGGCGCGAGATACCTCCCAAAAAAGGCCCGCTGTTCACACCCGGCAACCTGGTGCTGAAAGAAGGGCTGTTGCCGGCGGCCTGCTATCTGCTGACCATATTTTCTTACGGCCTCCTGAGCAATTATGTAGCCCTGCTGGCCAAGGAAAGAGGCATGGAGGAAAGCGCTGGCGTATTTTTTATATTTCTCTCCGCCGGTATGGTCTGCACGCGCTTTTTTTCCGGCATGTTGCTTGATAAGGGCTACCTCGGCCATGTTATTATGGTGGGCAAGGCTATTGTCATAGCGGCCTTTACCTATATGCTGCTTGGCACGGGCGTTGCGCAGTTTTTCAGCGCCGGCCTTTTGCTTGGGCTGGGCTTCGGCATGTGCATGCCAGCCTACCAGGGGCTGATAATCAGCCTGGCGGGTAAAGATCGCATAGGCACGGCCAACTCCACCTTTTCTTTATCAATGGACATAGGCATAGGTCTGGCGGTGTTGAGCGGCGGCATGATTGCCGATTTTACAAGCCTGGACGCCACCTATACAGTTGGCATAGTGTTTGTGGCACTGTCGCTTGTATTGTTCATGGCTAAAATCAGGCCCATTATTAGGGCCAACAAAAGCCCGAGCAAAGGCGGCGTTGAGGCGCAAGTTTAAGGAGGTAGGGCATGGCCGCGCTTAATATGAAGTACATACTGGAATTGGAAGAATACATGGCCTCCGGCAACATGACCGAAGACTTTATGTGGTCCGGACATGAGCGCCGCATGGAAATGCTGGAATTTCTCGAAAAACTTATGGATTTGGGTGAGGCGGCGGACGCCGCCGCTTCTGAAATGATTTTTCGCAATTCGCAGTTGGGTGTTTTGGCCGGTGGGGTGCCTTCGGCCAAAAAGGATTAAGCGCGTTGGGGTAATATCGCATTAGAGTATTTTAACTTTGAAAAAGTTAGAATACTTGTGTTGCCCCCGGAAGGGGACGCCCGCATAAAATTGCATTTTTTCTTGGTGGAAGCGAAATTTTTTTGGCGGTACTGTTTAAATGGCGCACAAGAGCCAGAAAAAGCGTTTTTGAGGGCCGTGCGCCTCAGGCATGGCAGGTATACTGTAGGCATATTCCGCTTGCAGCCGCCAGTGGGCCGCCAAATAGGACGGAAGCAGCGGCGGAGGCTCCAGAGCCATAACCAGCACTTGCCCCTCTGGCGCGAGTTTGCCTTGCATAAGCCCCAGCAATTTATCCCACGGCATGAATGCCCGGCTGATTAAAAGATCCGCCGGGCGCGCTTTTGCCATAAAATTTTCCACCCTGCCCTGTGTTACCTGCGTGCGGGGCAAGCCCATGCGGGCCAAGGCCGTACGCATGAACAGGGCGCGTTTTTCTCTGGCCTCAACCAGGTCGTAACATCCGTCCTGCCACAGAATGCGCAGGGGTATGCCCGGCAGGCCTGCTCCGGAGCCGAAATCCCAGCAAATCGGAGAGGCGGGCAAGGCCATGCCGCTCAGAAAATCGCGCAGGTAAAAGCTGTCCAGAGCCAGCGAGCCGGTTATATCCTGCCAGCGCTCCGGCCCCACCAGGTTCATCACCTTATTCCATTGCTGCAATAAGGATATGTATTCGGCCAGTTGCTCCAGAGGGCGGCCGGACAGATTAAACCCGGCCCCGGCCAGATAGTCGGCCAGCGCTTGCGGAGTAGGTTGCGGGGTGTGCGGTTGAGCTTGCGGCATCATGCAGATGCTCTAGCATATGGCGGGCGGACCTTCCAGCAAAAACAGCCGCGTTTGCGTCTGGTTAATAATAAGGATAAAGGCGCTCGGAAAAATTTTGCCGCTTTCAGTTTTGAACGCTATGCGAAACAGTAATACGGCGGGCAAAAAACAGGGCGGAAACCATGTGCTTTCCGCCCTGTAATTATTTACGCGCGGTTAGCGCTTGAAGGTATCGGCAGCCAGTTTTTCAACTTTGGCTATCCATTCCTTGGGGTTTTTCACGCCGTTGCGTTGCAGCATTTCCAGCCAGTATTTTTCGTTGGCTTCAGCGGCCATATCTTTAAAGACCTTTTGTTCGGCCAGGTTCAGTTGGTACAGCTCGCATTTGTTTATCTGCACATGCTTTATGTTGTCTCCGGCAGTCAAGTCCACCAGGCCTTTGCCAAGTCTTTCGCCAAGCTTGTCGCCGCCTTCTTCTTCCATATACTTCTGCACTTCTTTGGGCAGCATTTTCCACACGTCCTTGTTAACCACCATGATCACGGGCAGGGAGCGGGAGGGAATGATGGTGAGGTACTTGGCAACTTCAGAGAGTTTGTTGGCGTCCAACGCCGGGGCGGGCACGTAGGCCACTTCGCCCAGGCCGCGCTGCAGGCCCATGTACGTTTCAGCGGCGGTAACCTGTACGGGCATACCGCCCCAGGCCTTTACCTCGTCAATCTGGTAGGGGGCCCACACCAGCACGCGTTTGCCTTTGAGGTCGGCCGGGGTTTTTATAAGGCCGTTGGTGGAGGCGAAGGAATAACGATCGCTGGCCGCAACGGCAATGAGCTTGAAGTTTTTTTCAATTTCCTGACGTACTTCGGGAAAGGTTTTGATCATGGCGCGGAAGAGGGTGCCGGCTTCTTCAGCGTCTTGCACTATAAAGGGCAGGGCCGGAAGCTGGGAGAGAGGCATCATGGCCACGGCGGTTTGCAGTTGGATGCCGCCGGCATCAAGGTTGCCGCTGCGTATGGCGCCGGGCACGGCATCGGCTTTTACCAGAGTGTTCATGGCGTTGTAATGCAGCACCACTTTGCCGTTGGTAACTTCAGACACACCCTTGCACCAAGGCTCAATAATGGTTTTGTTAAGCGGGTGCGCCGCAGCCCAGAAAGATTGAAATGTAAATTCTTCAGCCGCAAAGGCCGAACCTGCGCCCAGGCTGAAAATGACCGCGAGCAGCAATAGAACTTTCTTCATAGTTATACCTCAATAGCTTCGTTAGTGATGTTTAAGTAATTATTCCGCCGCGAACGGTCGTGGCGGCATTGCACTCTTGATAATGGAACGCTTCGATCTGCTGTATGTTTATGACAACAATAAAGCGCCATAGTCGGCTGGTTGCGCCAAAGCGCGGCCTGAAAACTTAACCGCCGCCGTATTCAGGCAAGCGTCCAGCGCCTGCGGCGTACGTTGCCAATAGTGTTTGGGTGTGCGGCATACTGCGGATGCTTAACATATTGTTTGCCGGCGTTCCAGTAAAAACAGGGCAAAAACCAATGGTTTTCGCCCTGTTAAGTCATGTTTGTCTCAAAGTTATTTTTTCATAATTGTCTTTTTGTCCCGCTTGAGCGCGCCCGCGCTGGCTGCGTCAGATTGGTCCAGCCCTAAGCTTGTGTATGTCTGCACCGCGCTCCGCTCTGGCAATTTCGCAAGATTGCGAAATTGGGGGCTTAAGGCGTCACTAGGGGGCGAGCCACAATGCATGGCGAATCAACCAACGCTCCTTGCCAGAGGACAAAAATTCTAATTATGCAATGGCTTTTAATTAGCGCTTGAAGGTATCGGCAGCCAGTTTTTCAACTTTGGCTATCCATTCCTTGGGGTTTTTCACGCCGTTGCGTTGCAGCATTTCCACCCAGTATTTTTCGTTTGCTTCGGCGGCCATATCTCTAAAGGCCTTCTGTTCCGCCAGGTTAAGCTCATACAGCTCGCATTTGTTTACCTGCACGTGCTTAACGTTGTCGCTTTTGGTAAGCTCAACCAAACCTGTGCCGAGTCTTTTGCCCAACTTGTCGCCGCCTTCTTCTTCCATATACTTCTGCACTTCTTTAGGCAGCATTTTCCACACGTCTTTATTAACCACAATGATCATTGGGAGCGAGCGCGAAGGAATAAGGGTGAGGTACTTGGCAACTTCGGAGAGCTTGTTGGAGTCCAGCGCCGGGGCGGGCACATAGGCCACTTCGCCCAGGCCGCGCTGCAGGCCCATGTAGGTTTCGGAAGAAGCAACCTGCACTGGCAGGCCGCCCCAGGCCTTTACCTCGTCAATCTGGTAGGGGGCCCACACCAGCACGCGCTTGCCTTTGAGGTCGGCCGGGGTTTTTATAAGGCCGTTGGTGGAGGCGAAGGAATAGCGGTCACTGGCCGCAACGGCGACGAGCTTGAAGTTCTTTTCAATTTCCTGACGCACTTCGGGGAAGGTTTTGATCATGGCGCGGAAGAGGGCGCCAGCTTCTTCAGCGTCTTGCACTATGAAGGGCAGGGCCGGAAGCTGGGAAAGAGGCATCATGGCCACGGCGGTTTGCAGTTGTATGCCGCCGGTGTCAAGGTTGCCGCTGCGTATGGCGCCGGGCACGGCATCGGCTTTTACCAGGGTGTTGTTGGCATTGTAGTGCAGCACCACTTTGCCTTTGCTTACCTCGGCCACGCCTTTGCACCAAGGCTCAATAATGGTTTTGTTAAGCGGGTGCGCCGCAGCCCAGAAAGACTGGTAGGTAAATTCCTCAGCCGCAAAGGCCGGGCCAGCGCCCAGGCAGAAAATGACCGCGAGCAACAACAGAATTTTTTTCATAGTTTTACCTCAATGCCTTTGTTAGGGATGTTTGAGTAATTAATCCGCCGCGAACAATCGTGGCGGCATTGCACTTTTAATAACTAAAAAGCTCCGGTTTGCCGCATTGTTCCATAATGGCCGATTAAGCCATAAACCCGCAACCGGCCGAAGTTGCTTTATGGTGTTGCCCCGCCGAAAGTTTCAGCCGCCAACCGCTCAACTTTTTTTATATATGCCGCAGGGTTCTCAACCCCATTGCGGCTTAAGGCCTCCAGCCAGTACTTGCGGTTGGCTTCAGCCGCCGCTTGTTTGAAGTTTTGTTGTTCCGCCATGCTTAAAACATGCACCTGGCCGCCGTTGTTGCGTATTTTATCCAAATCGGCATCGGTCAGGCTTACCAGAAATTCGCCCACCCGTTTACTCAAGGCCGGTCCGGTGCTTTCCTCCACCACGCGTTGCACGTCAGGCGGCAGGCTCCTCCACGACTCCCAATTCATAGCTATGAGCATTGGCAGGGAATGCGAAGGAATTATCGTTATGTAGCCAGCTACTTCCGAAAGTTTGTGAGCCTCTATGGATGGAGCGGCCACATAAGCCACCTCGCCAAGCCCGCGCTGCAAGGCCATGTAGGTTTCGTGCATGGAAATTTGCTGCGGTATGCCGCCCCAGGCCTTTACCTCGTCAATCTGCCCGGCGGACCAAACCAGCACGCGTCTGCCTTTTAGGTCGCCGGGGGTTTTTATCAGCCCGTTGGTGGAGATAAAGGCAAAACGATCGCTCCCCATAACCCATAGCAATTTATAGTTTTTATCTATCTCAGCCCGCATCTCCGGCAGGGTTTCGTACATTTTGGAATACAATACGCAGGCTTGGGCCGCGTCTTGCGCCAAAAATGGCAAAGCCAAGGCCTGTGAATAAGGCAACATCGCAAAGCTGTTTTGCGCCATTATGCCCGCAATATCCACCACCCCGTTGCGCAGGGCCGTTGGCACGGCCTCCGCCTTTACCAGCGCGCCGGCGCCGTAAAAGTTGAAAACAACGCGTCCGCCGGATTTTTGGGTAATTTCCCCGCACCACGGCTCCCACCAGAATTTGCTTATGGGGTGCCCAGCCGCGCCGGTGGACTGCACGCTGTATTCCGTTGCCGCCAAGGCGGGTGCGGCATACAGGCAGCAAATTATTACCAGAGGCAAAAGCGACCTTGCAAAGCCAGGCATACAGTAGCTCGTTTAGGGTATGGCGCGCCGGGTTTAACCCGGCGCGCCCAGTTTTGTTCTAATTAAACAAAAGGTTTGGCAGCCACAGGGCAATGCCTGGGAAGGCAATAATAAGCATAATAGTTACAAGCATGGCCAGGAAGAAAGGCATAACCCCCTTGAATATGGTAGCCATGGGTATATCCGGCGCAAGGCTGGATAGAGTGAACACGTTCATGCCCACAGGCGGTGTAATCATGCCCATTTCCATAAGCATTACGGTGATTACGCCAAACCAGATGCCGTCAAAGCCAAGGGCCTGCACTGTGGGGAAGATGGAGGGCAGGGTAAGCAGCATCATTGGCAGTATGTTCATTACGCAACCCAGCACTATGTACAGGAATACGATAACCATGAGCACCACATAGCGGTTTACCTGCATCTCCACTATGGTGTCCGCCAGCAGGTTGGGCAGGCGAGAAGAGGAAAGGAATGCGCCAAATATATAAACACCGGCAAAAATTACGAAAATTTTACCGCTCATGGTAACTGTTGCTACCAGGGAGTTTTTGAGCACGTCCATATTCACTCTGCGGCGCATAAGGGCATAGACGAAAGCGCCCATTGCGCCAACGGCCCCGCCTTCGCCAGGGGTGAAGGCCCCGGCGAGAATACCGCCAACCACCAGACCGAACAGGGCCACCATGGGCAGCAGCAGCACTAGCGAGCTGATTTTTTCCTGCATGGTGTACTTGTCGCCCTTAGGGGCGAGCGAAGGCTTGCGTTTTACCTGAATTACAATAGCTATCATGAACATAGCGCTGAGCAGCAGGCCCGGCATTACGCCGGCCATGAACAGCCTGCCTACCGATTCTTCCGTAATGATGGAGTAAAATATAAACCCGATGCTGGGCGGTATAAGTATGCCCAAAGTGCCGCCTGCCGCCAGAGCGCCGGTGGCAAGGGCAGGGTCGTATTTTCTCTCGCGCATGGGCGGCAGGGCCACGGAGGTCATGGTAATAACAGTGGGGAGCGATTCGCCGCAAACAGCGCCAAACCCCGCGCAGCCGCCAACAGTTGCGCAGGCAAGCCCGCCTGGGAGCCTGCCCAGCCAGCGGTTGGCGCATTCAAACAGGTCGGCGGAGAGGCCGGAATAGAAAGCCAGCTCGCCCATAAGCATGAACATGGGTATGGCTACAAACACAAAATCCGCAGTTTGCATATACGGTATTTCGCCAATGGCTGAAAGCGCCGCCTCAGGGGTACGCTTAAGGCAAAACAGGCCCATAAGGCCTATAAAACCCATGGCAAAGGCTATGGGCACGCGTATAAGCAGCATGGAGAACAGAATAATGAAACCTATGGCCCCTATTAAAATGCCGGAAAGCTTTGCGCCGGAGGCTTTGTAAATCCAAGGCAATGCCATTATGGCAATTACGATTATGATGGGCAGAAGAACCCCAAGCAGATCTTTATGCTTTAACAGGTCTTTGCCCGAGTGCAAAACCTGAAAGAAAAAGCCTATGGAAGCGCAGGTAAAACCAAAAGTGGTGAAGAGAATAACGTAACTTATTGGTATATACAGCACGCCGGAAATTTCGTTGTTGTCCAACGAGGCCTCAAAGGTTTGCCAAACCAGAATAACAGATATGATCAGGCCTACCAGGTTGGCCAGAAAAACCACCCTGGCTTTGGTTTGCGGCTTGAACGTGTCAAAAAAGATATCGATTTGAATATGTTGGCGGCTCATGGTTAAAAAGCCGGTGGCAAAAAAGGCTATGGGCACCAGAGCGAAGGTTTCCACTTCAATCACGCCTTCAATGGCAAAGCCGAAAAAGCTGCGAGTGATGATGTCCATACAGATGGGTATGGCCAAAAGCCCTGTGAGCACCGCCGACACATAAAGCATGAATTTGCAGAGCTTGTTGAACAATGCTTCCACTGCCGACTCTGGCGGCAAGGTGCCGCGGGAAATGCATTTGAAACCACCGCCTTCTATAAGGCATTCCTGAACCAGATTGTCTCCGGAAACGTTGTGGGACATGCGTGAGCCTCCTTATCCCTGTGAAATATAAAAATGAGTAATGTCAAAAAAAAGAGCAGATGAAACCGGCAGAAGCTCGGTTGGCGCAATTGCCGGAAAAGAACGGAGAATTTCATAATAATGTTATTATTTTCACAAATTTATAGCACAAGATTTATTGCCAGCACAATACCCGCTGCCTCAAAAAAATATTACTATATAATATGCTTATATTACTGATTATTACTGTATAAAACTATACATCAGGTAACTATTTAAAAATTAATCGCTAAATTATGTGCCATTTTTGGTCATACGCGCTGTAAGATAATGCCGCGCGTTTTTAATGCCAAATAATCAGGTAATGCAAACAATGCTGCAAAGCCTGCTGAAAAGAGCCGCCGCCAAAGTAGCAGAGCAAATTTAGTTTAGGCTTTTTGCCGAATATTCGCGGGCTACAGCCAATTGCTCAGTAATTTTAAATTAAATCACATACTTTTTTCAAATAGCGTTAAGATGTTATCCCTACATGACGATATGGACTAGTAAGAAGTAACGTTAATACCGGCGAGGCGCTTATGAATATTCAGGGAATTGCAGGCTCCGCAATGGACGATCATCTCTCGATGCTTGAGGAAATGCAGTACAAAAAAAGCGAACGGCAGGCCGATGAACCACTTGCGCCAAAGGTTGCAGATGCGTTTACGGCCGCAACTTCGGCCAGTGCGCCAGCAAATGCGCATGGCGTCTCCTCCGGCAACGTCATGTCTTCAAATTTTACGCATGAGGGAAGCCGCGTTTCCAAATACATTGACGCCAACGTGGCCTCGCTGGAGCAGCTTATACAGATGAAACGCGCCATGAGCGGACAAATTATGGCTCAGGCCGATGAGTACGGCGGAGTGGACGGCGGCACCCGCGCCCAGTTGCAGCGTTCCAAAATGTACAAGACCGGCGATAATGCCATGGAAGAAAACCGCGACGAGTTGGATAAAAAGACCGCCGAAGCCATGGCCCCCAAAGACGAAAACGGCGAACCCATACCCGGCAGTGTGCCTGGCGAAGGCGCTGCCGCTGCCGCGCAGGCCACCGCGGAGCAAAGCGCGCCAAATACTGCGGATGCTGCCGCCAAAGCGGCTGTTGATGCCGCCCTTGACGCCCCAACAGCCGCAAACGTCGCCCAGGCCGCCGTTAACATAGTGGTGTAGTTTTAAGGGTTAAGCCGGATTTACGAGCTCCGGGGCGCGAAAGAGCATCACCAACAAGTACTGCTTGCCTTATGTTTATCGGTGCTAAATTGTTGTGCTTTGTCAAAACGAGCCACACCGGACCCCGCAAGGGTGTAGCCCGTATTCAAAAAGCACAACAATTTCTGACTTGAGAGCTAGGTAGGAAACAGAATTGTATGGAAGCTATTTCGAACCCCTTTACCCCCCCACACTTGTTTAAAATGGGATTTGCCGCCCATTTGAGAGGCCACAACACGAAGATTTGAGAAGTAAAAAAATAGCCGCGCAAATACAGAAGCGCCGCCTTGTCCGTAAACGAGGCGGCGCTGTTATATTTACGCTGGCCGGCCTACAACTGCTGGCCCAAGCCCAACTGGTGCAAAAAGTTAAGATCTTCCGGCCAGTTTTCTTTTACCTTTACCCACAGCTCCAGGTGCACCTTGGTCTCCACAAGCTCGGCAATTTCCTTGCGCGCGCTCTGGCCCACCAGTTTAAGGTTTTTGCCGCCCTGGCCTATGACAATGCCCTTGTGCGAGTCGCGCCCCACATAGATAACCGCATTTATAAAGGTAATGCCCTTTTCTGGCTCTTCCCGCCAGTCCTCTATATCCACTGCAATAAAATATGGCAGTTCCTGCTTGAGCCCCAAAAACAGCTTTTCGCGTATAATCTCCGCAGCCATAAAACGTAGCGGCAAAGTGGATAGCTGATCCGCCGGAAATTGCGCCTCGCCTTCGGGCAGCCTTTCCTTTATGGCTGCCAGCAACTGTGGCAGGCCGTCTTCCTTTAAAGCGGATACCGGAAAAATTTCCGCCTGCGGCAGCATAGCCTGCAAGCTTTCCATCACAGGCAGCAGCTTAGACTTATCGCCAAGCGCGTCCACTTTATTCACTGCCACCAGCACCGGCCGTTTTTCATTCTGCAAGGGCAGCAGCAGCGGTTTTATGTCATTATCCAGATAATCCGGCTTTCTGGCGTACATATCGCCATCCAGCACCAGCAGCAGCACGTCGGCATCGTCCATGGCCTGCCAGGCGGCCTGCAAGAGCACCCTGTTCATCTTGCCGCGCAACTGGTGCACGCCAGGCGTATCCATGAAAATAACCTGGGCGTCATCATCCGACAGTATCCCGTTAATCTGGTTGCGCGTGGTCTGCGGCTTGGGCGTTACAATAGCCACCTTCTGCCCCAGATAACTGTTCAGTAAAGTGGACTTGCCCGCGTTTGGCGGACCCATCATGGCCACCCACCCGCAACGGTATGCTGAGTTTTTCAAATTAGGCTCCGGTTTAAGAATTTCGAGAGAGGGGAGAAGGAACCCTTTGAAAAGGGTTTCCTTCTCCCCTCTCTCGAGCTCTCACCCCTCATCCTCCTAAACTTTTCAATTAGTTGTTGTAGGAGTTGAGGTTAAATTAGCTTGTGCGAATATTTTATGTTTAACAGGAATTCGCAAAGTATGTTGTCAAAAAACATTATTAAAAACGCTAGTTGTTGGAATTTGCGCTAATTAGCACATACCGCCGCACAGGCGTCTAAATCATATCGCTTAGTTATTCATAACTTATAAGCAAAACATTCGCCCCAGCACAACCCGCCAAAATGAGCCACTTGCGGGTCCAGGGGGTCACAAACCCCTGGTGGGTGATGGGGGTCCGGGGCAAG
>JAVBON010000007.1:0-16378 GCA_031550525.1 Desulfovibrionaceae bacterium | reverse complement strand
GAGGGCTTTGCCCTCTCCCCCGGACCCCCTCTCCCACCAAGGCCAGCAGGCCCTGGACCGCGCATATAGATATTTAAGGGTTGTGCGGGCGGGGAGGTTATACCGGTAAGTTATGTATCAGCTATCAATTTTAAGGCGGCGAATAATTTTAAAAATTACAAATATACTAGCAAGTTAAGACTTAAATTTTGTAGAGTCATCAGATCATCCAACCATAAACATAACATTACGGCAAAAGACTAATTTACCTGCCATATAAAGAATTAATCAAAAAGTTTAGGAAGATGAGGGGTGAGAGCGCGAGAGAGGGGAGAAGGAAGCCCTTTTCAAAGGGTTCCTTCTCCCCTCTCTCGCATATTTCAATCGCGCCGCAGGCGCATCCGCTCAAAACCAGCGCCGGACTTGCTCCGGCGCTGGGGTACGACAGAGAACTATGGCTTGTAGTTTCTCTTGGAGGATTCGTTGATGGCGTCCATGAACTTCTTGGCCGCGCCGACGCTGGGGTCGGAGAGTTCGAGGTTCAGGCGGTCATAGATCTGCTCCTTGTACTCGGCGGAGTTGCCGAACTTGGCGTAGGCCTTTTGAATGGTCATGGCCACGTCTTCGGGTATGTCTTTATGCCCGAGCACGGGGAAGCATACGTCGGCGTAGTAGTTGTAGCCTTGCTCAATAAGGGTGGATACTTCGGGTATCTTGGCAAAGCGCTTGGTGCTCTGGCTGGCCAGCAGCTTTATTTTTCCGGCTTTGACGTTATCCACGAGAATGAGGCCGAGTATGGCGATATCAACGTGGCCGCCGATAGCTGCGGTAAGGCAGGCGCCGCCGCTGGCCTGAGGCACGGGAGAAATCTTCACGCCCTGGGCTTCGCCCAGAGAAAGGGCAATGGCTTTGTCTTCTTCGCTAAGCACGCCAACTACGAGGGGCTGTTTTTCTTTTTTAGCCCAGGCTATGGCGTCGCGCATATCCTTCCAGGGGCGGTCGGGCTGGGTAACATAGCCCATGCGGTTTTCGCCGATTATGCAGAGGGGGCGGAAGTCTTCGTACTTGAAGCGGCTTTTGGGCATAAGGGCGTTGTAGGTAACCTGCGGGGAGTTGACTACCAGCAGGGTGTAGCCGTCGTGCTTTTCGCCGAGAAACTGGTTGATGCCCACGTTGCCCTGCCCGCCGGTAACGTTGGAAACGATAACGGGCTGGCCCAGCTCTTTGCTGAGGAAGTTGGCGAACACGCGGGTGCTGTTATCCAGCAGCCCGCCGGGGCCGGAGGCGAGGATGATGGTTATGGGTTTGGTCGGGTAAGCGGCCTGCGCCATGGAGGGCGCGCAAATCAAAACTGCCAGAACTAGAAGCGCAAATAACTTTTTCACGACTGTCTCCTTTTGGAAGAGTGAAGAGTTTGCTTGATTCCTAAACACTATTTTCATGCCCTTAGCCGTTGGCAAGGGCTTTTTCCCGCCGGTTCTGGCGCATGGCTCTGTACCCGTTGTACAGGCACATGATGAGAGTAAGCGCCAGTATGGCCACGGTTATGGGCCGGTAAAAAAGCGCGAAAGGCTTGTGGTAATAACTTATAATGGTCTGCTGCAAAGACATTTCGAACATTGGCCCCAGAATAAAGCCGATTATGAGGCAAATGAAGGAAACCTTGGTTTTCTTTATAACGTAGCCGATTACGCCGAACACCACCATTACGCCCACGGAGAAGGTGCTGTTCTCGGAAAGGTAAGCGCCCAGCATGCATATGAACATGATGATGGGCATGAGTATTACCTTTGGCGCGGAAAGGAGCCGCGCGAAAAACTTGATGCCGAAGTAGCCTATGACCAGAAGGCCGAGGCAGCTTAGGATCATCGCGCCGTAAACGCCGTAAACCAGTTGGGCGTTTTGCTCGAACATGAGCGGGCCGGGGTTAACGCCGTGCAGGATGAACGCGCCTATAAGAATGGCTGAGGAGATGTTGCCGGGTATACCCAAGGTAAACAGGGGTATCATTGAAGAACCCACAACGGCGTTGTTTGCGCTTTCGGCGGCGGCAATGCCTTCCAGCGAGCCGTTGCCGAATTCCTCAGGGTGCTTGGATGCGTTACGGGCCAAGCCGTAGGCCAGAAACGCGGCCACCGCCGCGCCAAGGCCAGGCAATGCGCCCACAATGGAGCCGGCCACGGAAGAGCGCAGCAAGGTGCGCCCGCATTTTACATATTCTTTAAGGGTTACTCTGCTGTCCGCCGGGTTGGACGAAACAACCAGGGTGGCTTTGGCGCCCTTGACGAATTTTTCCTTATACATGCCTTCGGCCTGCACAAGAAGCTCGGATAGGGCCAGAAGGCCTATGGTCATGGGGATAAGGGTAACGCCTTTTTCAAGCTGGTAAATATCAAAGGTAAAACGGGGCTCGGCCGCTACCGGCTCCACGCCTATGGTGCTTATGAGCATGCCAAGGGCGGCGGCGGCAAGGCCTTTCCACAAGTCACCGGCTTCAAGCACGGAGATTAGGGTGAGGGAAAGTATGATCAGGCTGCACACTTCGGGCGGGCCCATGCGCATGGCTACCCCGGCTATGGGCCCGGCTACCATAAGCAAAAGGCAGGTGGCGAAAAGATCGCCGAAGGTGGAGGCGTACAAGGCCATTTTAATGGCCTTTATGCCCTTGCCCTGCTTGGCCAGGGGGTAGCCATCCATGGAGGTGGCGGCGGCCTCGGCAGCGCCGGGCGTGTTTAAAAGCACGGCGGAAATGGAGCCGCCGTAATAACCGCCCTTGTTTATGCCAATCAGGAAGCCTATGGCGGCCACGGCTGGCATGTAATAGGTAAGGGGCACGCACAAGGCTATGGCCATGCCGCCGGAAAGGCCCGGAATAGCGCCCACGGCCAGCCCTATAAACACGCCAAGGGCCACGTAAATTATGGTCTGTATCGCAAAGGCGTCCTGTAAACCTGCCAGAACAACATCCATTGTCATCTCCTTAATAATTCGCGCTGCTTACAAACGGCGCATACAGGTTTACGGTAAAGGAGCGGCCAGAATGTAAACCATGCAGGCCCAGGGAATAACAATTGTAAACACGCTTATCAGCGCCAGTTTCAGCGGATTGCGCTGCCCGCACATAAGTTGCAGGGCCAGCATTATGATGATGCCGCCGGGTATGAAGCCTATAAGGCGCAGCAACGGCATGGTGCACAGGCAGACAATGGCAAAAACAAGCACATGCGCCCATTTGTTCAGGGGCAGCGGGTTGGGCGCGTCCATTTCGGCCTGTCTGGAGCGTATGGTGCGGATGATTACTTTAACGGAAGACACCAGCATGACTATGCAAAGAGCATAAGGAAGAGTTGCCGGCGGCATGCCGAACCCGCTGGACGGGGGGCAATAAACGGGAATAAACCAGAACATGGTGAGCAGGCTTAAGATAATAAAGCCCACATAAGTATAAACTACAGCGTTTCGCATAGCAGCCTCCAGTATACTATGAAAAAATAGACACGCCTGTTTTATGCCAACACACGCAACCATAGACATGTGTAAAAGCTAGCGCCTGACCGCGCAAGACCGTTACAGCTTGGGTTGCCTGAAAACAGGTGTACTATTAACCAAAGTAATAAAGACTGCTTTGACTGATGGCTCAATCTAACAAAAGGCGGAAAGTATGAAATATATAAAACAAACAAAAAACTTATAAAAAAACGATGTATCAGGAGCGCGCGGTAATATCGCGGCTTACCCCAACCACACCCAAAAGCTCGCCCTGAGTGTCAAAATAGGGGGCTTTAAAGGCCTCCAGCAGCGCCTTGCGGCCATCGGGGTAAGTTACCCATTCCGCATTGGAATGCGGCTGAAGGGTTTTTATTATGATTTCGTCACGTTCTCTAAAGGATTTGGCCATATCCGGCGGGAACAGGTTAAGGTCGGTCAGGCCTATGATCTGCTCGCGGCTTTTGCCCGCCAGGTCGCAAAAGGCCTGGTTGCACATTCTTATTACCAGAAAGACGTCTTTGAAAAAAATGAGGTCGGGCATGGCGTCAATAACCTCTTGCAGCATGGACGACATAATGGAGAGCGAACGGGCGTTCTCAAGGTTTTTGGCCGTAAGCCCCGCCAGATGCTCCAGCTTGTATTCCCTTGGCGGAACGCCCATAAACTGCTTGAACTGCTGGCTGAAGTGGGCGTCGTTGTAAAAGCCCGTTTTTTCGGCCACGTCTTTTATTTTATGCCCGCGCAAAATAAGCGCGGCGGCGTTGTTCATCATCAGCCGCTTGTAATATTTCATGGGCGGCATGCCCATTTTGTCGCGGAAAATCCTGCCGAAATGCGCGGGTGATACATGCAGGGCCGCGCCTATATCTTCCAGCGTCAAAGAGCCGTCCTGGTGCATGTGCATAAGCTCCAGCGCCGTTTCCACATGCCTGTCCGCGCCGCCTCCGGCCTGATCTTCCTTTACCAGCGTGGCCAGCCGATACAGGAAGGAACAAAGCAGATGGTTGGCCGCCTGCATTTCCAGCACGCCGCCGTTTCTGATGTATTCTTCAAACTGCGAGAACACCTGCCACATATCCTCCACAATAAGAAACTCGCTGTTCTTTTCCAATAGCGACAGCACGTTCTCCACGCCCGTGAAAAAGCCGGGGTAAAAAAAGACCGCCCCCAAAAAAACGCCCTCTTCCCTTTGCAGGCGCTCCAGCGCTACCCGGCCCGGCGGCAGCAGCGCCATCTGGTTGGGGCCCAGCAAAATATTTTGCGTGTTAAAGCTTATTACAGTACTGGCCGCGTTGCCGCCCAAAAGGCAAAAACATTTGTCCAAGCGCGGCGAAGCAAAGCGCATGGCCCAGTTGGCGTCGTCAAGTCTTGCGCCGCGCAGCAGAATAAGCTCGGTAATATGCATAATGTCTCCGCCGCCAACTTAGCACCAGACCGTCCGATTGAAAACAGTCTGAGGATCTGCTTTTACACAAGGCTGCAAGCCGTGCCCGCAGGGCGCTGGGAAAAACACAGCGGACCAAGGAAGATTTGCAGGATCTGGGCGCTGCCCCAGACCCTGCAAATCTCACTTCAGCCACTCGGCCTTTTCTAGTTCTCTTGCAAACTTGCCATAATGGCTTGAAGCTGCCCGGTTTGGCGCATCAGTTCTTCCAGCGCCCGAACGGTATTTTCCACCTGATCGGTGGTGCGGCTGGCTATGCCGAAGACCTGATCAACGGAGGCCCCTATGCGTTCCACGGCGGTGGACTGTTCTTCGGCGGCGGCGGTAATGCGCTGCACCTCTTCGGAGGTTTCTCCGGCAATGGCCACGATGGTGTTAAGGCCCTGGTTGGAGCTATCGGCGGTTTCGGCGGTTTTGCTTATACTGTCCATGGCTGCCTGCATGCTGCGGCTGTTTTCCTCACTGACGGATTGAATGGATTTTATGGCGGTGGAGACTTCGCCAGTGGCGTTCATAGTTTTTTCCGCCAGTTTGCGCACTTCGTCGGCCACCACGGCAAAGCCGCGCCCGGCCTCGCCAGCGCGGGCCGCTTCTATGGCGGCGTTAAGAGCCAGCAGGTTGGTTTGGTCGGCAATATCATCAATCATGGCCATAATGGAGCCTATGGAATTGGATTTTTCCGCCAGTGTGGACATATGCTGGGCCAAATCTCCGGCCTGTTTGCGTATGCCTTGCAATGAGGCGGTGGTTTCCGCCACAATGCCCGCGCCGCTCTTGGCCTCGTGCATGGATTTTTTGGCGGAATCCGCAGCCTGGGCAGCGCTGCCTGCCACTCCATCCACGCTGGCCCGCACTTGGTCCATGGCATTAACTATATCTTGCAGGCGGTGGTGCTGCTCTTCGCTCCCCCTGCGTATTTCTTCGGTGCCGGCGCTTATGGTGCGGCAAGCGGCGGAAACCTCGCCAACGACTTGCGAGAGCTTGCTGGCGGCCTGCATAATGCGCTCGCGCCGGGCGGTTTCGGCCTTGAGGGTTTCTTCCACATCGCGCTTGGCCTGTTCGGCCACCTGGGCCATTTGGGTGGCGGAATCGCTTTTATCGGCGGCGTTTTGCATCTCGCGCTTCAAAAACTGCACCATGTTCAAAATGGAGCGGCTGAGTACGCCCATCTCAGCCTGAAAAGCGCCTTTCAGGGTTACGTCCAGCTTGCCGTGCTCAATCTCGGAGGCAAATTCCGTAAGGTTAGCCAAGGGCGCCATAAGCCATTTGCGGAAGGCCAGAATAACCAGCAGGCTTATCAGCAGCATGGCGGCACATACCGCCACTGCGGTAATAAGGTTGCCGCGCTGCAAGGAGTCCACTGCCTGATACATTTCGTCGTTGGGTATGAGCATGGCGAGGCCTATGCCTGACTCATGCGCGGCGGCGTGCAGGGTGTAGCTTTTGCCTTCGAAGGTCAGCTTTTCGTTGCTCATGGTCTGGCCGGGCGCGAGCTTTTCCAGCTCGTTCAGCCAGCTTCCGGCCGGGTATGGCACTATATCGGAACTGCTGCTGCCGGTGGAGGCGAAGGTGGCCTTGTTTATCGTGGAAAAAGCCGCCACCTTGGACGAGGCGGTGGGCAGCGGGAAGGCGTTGACCATTTTTTGCAGGGTGGAGAGAGAAACGTCCACCGTGCCCACGCCCACAATGTGCCGGGCCTGATCGTACATGGGCAGGCACACCGAAACCATGAGCACGTTTATGGAAGTATCCACATACAGCTCGCTCCAGTAGTAGCGTTTGTCGCGCTCGCGCGAGCGGTTCCAGCCTTTGGGCAGGGCAATCTGGTACCAGCCTTCGTCATAGGTTGCCACATCCCAGGCCCACGCCACGTTTACCTGTTCCGGCCTGTCGGCGCCGGGCGTGGCTTTGCTGGCAAAGAGGTGAAAGTCGAATTCATCTGGGTAAAAGGCGTTGGGCTCGTAAAAGGCCCCGCCGCCCAGCAAATTGGCCTCACGCGAAAAGGCCGTGGCAAAGGATGCGGCCATTTTACCCTGCAACTCCTCACGCGGCAGGTCTTTGCGCAGGGCATAGTAGCTCTCGCCCAAAACCTGGCTTATGCCGGAGCTGGATTCAATGGATTTAAGAAAAGAGTTGAAGTTGGCGAAATGGCCTTTAACCATGCTGGCCGCATGTTCCCTTGTAAGATTGTGCGACATGGACTGCATGGTGGAAGCGTTATACATAAAAATACCGAAGCCGACGAAGGCGGCCAGGGATATTGCCAATACCAGAATAAAAACTTTAGTACGGATACTCACAATGACACCTTAAATAATAATTATACAGTTAGGAGCGCGCTGGCGGTTGCGCGTGGCGCTCCACAAAACCTCAGAATAAACCTGAGAAAGCAGAACCTATAGCATAAGGCATGGCGGCAAGTCGAGAAAACATCTCTCATATCTGCCTTACATCATTTACAATTGGTATAATCACCAGTATGCCCAACCCTTCATCATCCTGCTCGGCGCGCATTGATCCGCTGTGCAGCTTGGCTATCTTTTCGGCGCAATGCAGGCCAAGCCCCGTTCCCCCGCCGCTCTTTATACCGGCGCGATAAAAAGGCTCAAATATTCTGGCGAGTTTTTCATCGTCAAGCTTGGCGCAGGGGTTTTTAACCAGCAGGCGCAGTTCCGGCCGCTCCGCGCCTGAGGCAGGCTCATGCAAATACAACCTCAAATGAACGCGGGCTTTTTCGCTGCTGTATTGCAAAGCGTTATCCAGCAGGTTTAACAACAGTTGTTTCATGAGAAGCGCGTCGCCTGTAAACCTCAAAACATCCGGCAAAGAGGCGGTAATGTCTTTTTCTTTACGGTGGGCCAAAGGCCCGTACTGCTCAAGAACCGTCCGGCATAAGTAGGCCATATCAAAAGGGGCTTTATCCACCAACTCGTGCTGCAAGCCCAACTTGCTGGATAAAATATTATTGCCGACAATCTTTTCAAGATGTTTCAGTTCTTCTTGTAAAAAACCAAAATATTTAAAGGCCAAGGCGCGTTGCTCTTCAAAGTTGTAAGCCGGCCCCTCCGGCCCGCCGTTGGCGTGGGCAGGAGAAACGGTAAAACCGGCCAGCCTGGCGCTATCAACATTTTCGGCCATTGCCGCAAGGCCCTCGCCGACAAACGAGCAGGCAAACTCCATAAGCAGAATGGGCGAGCGCAGCTCATGCGAAACATTTGCCACAAGCTCCTTCATGCCGTCGGCATGTTTAGCAAGAATGCCGGTAAGATGATTTACCGAGCGGGCCACATCGGCAACCTCTTGCGGGCCTTGTACCGTAAGGGGCCGTAAAAGGGTGGCCTCGTTAATGCTCAGCACCTCCTTACGCAATAATGCCAAGGGGCTGGCCAGCCAGCGCGACAACAAATAACTCAGCGCCACGCTGAACACGCACAACAGCATCAGGCCGTACGGGAAATAACGGTTCACCAAAGGGATTGGGCCGTTCTCAAAGGCATAAAACAACGTGTATGGCCCTTCAGCCAAATTCACGGCGCAACCCAAGACCTCGACAAACGCGTTTGGGCCGGTTTCCCAGTCCACCCTAGCCCGCCACACTTTAAAAGGACCCACCGGATACGCCATTTTGGAGCGTTCCAGGCGGTTACGTGTGGATTCCGGCGCTTTCAGCACCGGCAAGCGCGGCCTGTCTTCAAAAAGAAAGCCCGAAACGGGCATGCCGCCGGCCACCTCTCCGGAGGCGTTCTCCAGCCACATTTGCGGCCCTGCGCCGTTGAAATAGTGAAAGGAGACCTCCAGCGCGCTTATGCTCTTGCCCTGAAGCCCGTCAACAAAATGCGACATGTACTCCAAAACCATGCTTCTTTTATCTTCCTGCGTTGTTTTCTCCAAAAAGAGCTCAACAAAAAAGACAAATTGCGACACAAGCACAAACACTATAATCACACTGAAAATACGCTGCCAAAACGATTTCAGAAAAGGCTTGGTGATAGACGCTCTAGTCATATAAAGCCCATCTATACCCGCTGCCCCATACGGTATTGATTGGCAAAAAAAGCGGGTCTTCGGCCCTAAAAATGTTGCGGAGCCTATTTATATATACATCTATTACGCGCTCCGAAGTGTAATGGTCTTCTCCAAAAGCCTTGTTTATGAGCGCGTCGCGGCTCAATACGCGCCCGTTGCTTTGCATGAAGGCAAGCAACAAACCGCATTCTATTGTGGATAAAGCGATATTTTTGCCCTGCCAGTGCAGCTTGTGCCGCTTGTAATCCAGTGTAAGAGGGCCGCTGGTAATTATGCTTTTTTCGTTTTCCTGTTCTCCGCCATATTGCTCCATACGCCGCAACAGGGCCTTCATGCGCGCCAGCAATTCACGTGGGGCAAAGGGCTTGGTAAGGTAATCGTCCGCTCCCATTTCAAGCCCGAGCACGCGGTCCGTCTCATCCTGCCTGGCGGAAACGATTATGAGAGGTATGGTGCAAAAAGAGCGCAACGCCAGCAAGGTTTCAAACCCGTCTTTATTTCCAGGCAGCATTATATCAAGCAAAACCAAATCCGCCCCAAGCCCCGGCAATGAGGCCAGCGCTGACGCGCCGTCAAAAAAACTATGCACGGTAAAGCCGTATGGGCGCAAATAATCGGTTATGCTCTCATGCAGCCGTTTGTCATCGTCAATAATAACGACCGCGCGTTTTACGCTTGCCTTGTTCATACTCGTATCCCAGGCCTTAAAGCCGTATTTGTTAATGTTTGTTAATAAAAAAAAATATATTTGGGCAATCTGTTAACACTATTCTTTTGATTATTTCGTATAGCATATTGATAGTGATTTTAAATGTCAAAATCGATATTTTTATACCAGAATAATCATTCATCCAAACTTACACCAGAGGTTCTTATAATGCTGAATTTTTTTGATAAACGGCTATCAGCCTATTTATCGGCCCTTGTCTTCGTATTGCTTTTGGCAGTGGCGCAACATGCAAGCGCGGCGCAACCTGAAGAAAAAACCGATACCGAGATAAAAACAGTAATGGAGCCGGTGGTGGTCACCGCCCAGCGCGTTAGCCAGGACATTATGGACGTGCCCATCTCCGTGTCGGTTATTACAGCCGAAGACATTGAAAGAAACCCGCAAATATCGGCGGCCAACCTGCTAGAATCCATCCCAGGCGTTATTGTGGAAGACGGATACGCCCCCGGCTCCCGCGCCATACGCATACGCGGCTTTGACCCCACCAGATCGGTGGTGTTTATTGACGGCGTTAAACAGCAGTGGCCGGATGGCGCGCGCTTTAACTCCGGCCAATTGAATGTGGCGCCTGACGATATCGAGCGTATTGAGGTGCTTAAAGGCCCCGCATCGGTGCTGTATGGCTCCGACGCCATTGCCGGCATTGTGAACATCATAACCAAAAAAGGCGCGGACAAGCCCGTTTCTTTCAGCGCCGGATTTACCTATGACAGCTCCACTGATAGCATTGAGCCACGCGCCTCGCTTTCGGGCAGCATCAGCAATTTTTATTACCGCGCCTTTGCCAGCGGCGCGGACGGACACGACAGAAGGCTTACCGACGACGAGCGGCTGGACGGCAGCAGCTTTAAAAACAGAAATTATAGCGGCAAGATAGGCTACGACACGGAAAAAGTTAATGCCGAGCTCTCCATATCCTACTTTGACTACCCAGGCGAAACTCCGCCCGGCCCGTGGCTTTTTACCGACTATACCGACAGATACCGCACCACCTACTCCGGCTCGGCCACGCTGAAAAAACCTTTCCGTTTTCTGGATTCGCTCAGCGTGCGCGGCTACCTGCAAGATCAATATATTGAAGAATATGTCACCCCCACCTCCCCCCTCAACCAGGACAAGCTGGCGCAGTATTTTGTGGACGGTTTGAACTACGGCGGCAGTATTCAGTCCGACTGGTCGCTAGGTAAGTCACATCTGGTGGTGTTTGGTTTTGATTATGATAAAACCACCTATGAAAACAACTCAAAAGTCGAAAAATTCTCCGGCGTTACTTCCAGAACAACCAAAGAAGGCAACCAGGCTGCCTATGCACTTTTTCTGCAAGACCAATGGACCATAATCCCCAGCCTGGCTCTTACCCTTGGGGTGCGCCAAAACTGGATAAGAACGGAAATGACCAAAGAAAGCGTAAAGCCCGATGATCTTGGCACCTTTACCGAAAGCAAACCGGTTTTCAGCGCCGGGCTGGTATACAGCGGGTTTGAAAATCTGGCCTTGCGCGCAAGCTATGTGCAGGGTTTTAAGGTGCCAAACCTAAACGAGCTTTACGGCTCCTCCATTGTCGCCACCAACTTGAATATCGAGCCGGAAGAAAGCGAGAACTACGAAATAGGCCTGCGCTATCAGGGCGGGCAGTTTATGGCGGATCTCGCCATTTACTATGCCGAATTCACCAATGCCATCGATTTTATTCAAACGCCCGGCGGCACTTACCCATATAAATTCGTCAACCTCAACGGAGCAAAAACCTGGGGGGCGGAACTGGCTTCATCCTATACTTTTCAAACAATCGGCCTCACGCCGTACGTAAACCTTACAGCCTCGCGCTACCAAAGCGAAGATCAAACCGGGTTTAAAACCTTTGACAGCGGGCGGCCCGAGTTTTACGCCAAAAGCGGCATAAAATGGGAGCGTAATATTACCGATTCGTTACTGCTGTTCAGCGATTTTGCCTTCACCTTTACCGACTCGTACAGCTCGGAAACCAATATAAGAGTGCACACCTATTACCCTTCCGGTAAAAAACTTGATTTTACCATGGGGCTGGAAGGAAAAGGAGAGCATGACTATAATGTAGTGTTAAGCCTGCGCAATATTACTGACGACTACTATTGCCAGGATGCCCCCGGCAGAAGCGTGGCTTTGAGCGCCGGTTTTAAATGGTAAAGGCGCGAGCGTATAAAAGGCGCAGTTGATGGCGCAAGAATTGCAAACTCAGCCAATACCGTAGCCTCAGGGTTAACGTGCAGCCTTAAGCGTGTAATGAGCCGCCTTGACCACGTTTTTGATAATGAAAGGTTGCCCTAAAATAGAGAGCCCGCAAGATTTGTTGTAAACAAACCTTGCGGGCTCCTGTAAAATAAAAAGAGGTTATCGCGCCTGTTTTTTATCAGTTCCGCCACAGGCCAAGCAAGCATTCACGCTGGGGGCATCGGCTCTACTTTGAACTGCTGCTGATAATGGGATGATTACCGGAGCGCATTCCCAAATATGCCGCCTACCGTTTGGCGGCTATGCGTTTCAGCTCGCTATCCTGCGTTTTTAGTGGTGAGGCGAGCTCCACGCCAAACTGCTTGCCATCAACCCAGCACACCTTGCCGGAGGCGCCTTCAAACACTTTGCCAAACTCCCCTGCCACATGCGAAAAGCTTACGGGGCCACCCATGGAAATGACCGTTGTGTCATGCAGGCCCAAGCTAAAGCGGCCGCCGCGCCTGCTTACGTCAAGCAGGCTGGCCTTAACTGCCATTTTGTTTATAGTTACGCCCGCTTCTGCCGGAGTTTCAAGCAGATAACGCGGGAATTCACGGCGTTCTTGCCGCATGTCTTCAATCAGGGCTTTCAGCTCGTCGGACTGCCGGGCAAGGGTAGCCGCCGCATCAATGGAGCGGTGCATGCCCTCGGCCGTATTTTGGGCCATTTCGCCAATTGTGCCCATACTTTTGCTAACGGCTTCACTAACGCTGAGTTGCTCTTGAATAATTGAAGCTATAACCTGCATTTCCGAAGCGGCGTTTTCAGCCATCTTAAGAATAACCGTAAGGCTTTCTCCAGACTGTTGCGCGAAAGAGCCGGATTCATGCGTGAGAGAAACCGCATCCGCCGTGGCTTTTTCGCTTTTGCTCACACTGTTTTGAATGGCGCTTACCGCCGTAATCACGTCGCGCGTTGCCGTCATGGTTTTTTCGGCCAGCTTGCGCACTTCGTCGGCCACAACGGCAAAGCCGCGCCCGGCTTCTCCGGCCCGCGCGGCCTCAATGGCGGCGTTAAGGGCCAACAGGTTGGTCTGGTCCGCTATATCTTCAATCAGGGTAATTACTTTACTAATGTCTTGCGCGTGCTCGCTCAGGCGGGTTACGTCTCCGGCCAATTCGGTGGTTTGTTCCGTCACCTGCTGTATGCACCGCACAACTTTGCGCACAACCTCCGCGCCGTTGCCCGCCTCTACCCTGGTAGCCTCGGTGGCTTCTTTGGCCTGCGCGGCCTTGGCCGCTATATTATCCATGCCCGCTGCCATGCCCTGCACGTCGCGCAAGGTTCTGGACGAAGCTTCGCGCTGTTTCTCGGCCATATTGGAACTGGATTCCAATATTTTCTGCACGTCGGCAAAGCCCTGCCCTTGCAGGCTGGAAATTACCTGAGCCTTTTGCGCGGACAGGTTGATAGTCTCGTTAAGTGTGGCAATGCGCTCCTGTTGGGCATAGGTTTCCGACAGGTCGCTTTGCAGTGTTATGGCGCCGATAAGGTCGCCATCCATATTGCGCAGGGGGGTGGTGTTTACCAGCAGGTGGCAACGCTTGCCCTTGCGGTTGGTGCGGGTAACCAGATTATCCAGCCGGGGCTCGCCGCTGGAGAGCACCCTGCCTATTTCCGTTTCGTGGTTGGGGTCTTCAAAGCAAAAATCCGCGTAAGACATGCCTATGTAAGTTGCAATATCTTTGTCGTCGCGCCCCCATACAGATGCAAAACGCTTGTTTAAAAAACGTATCGTACCATCGCGGTTGCAAACGGCCAAAGGCTCGCTTATGCCGTTAAGCACCCCGCGGGAATAGCCCAGCTCGCTCTTTATGGCCGTAACCATACCGTTAATGCTATCGGCAATTACGCCTATCTCGTCCTTACGTTTTATATTTACGGTGGCGTCATAATCCCCGCCGGTTACACGCTGCCCCATATCCGCCACCCGCAAAAGCGGTACGGAAAGGTTGCTGGCCAGCAGATACCCGCCGCCCAGCGCCACAAATGCAAAAACGCCGCACACGGCCAACGAGATAATCTGCGCCGTACGCGCTGCGGTTATGAAAGAGGCCTCGTCATCCAGCGCCTCCTTGTTGGCAATGCCGGCCATTTTGGCCAGCAGGCCGATTACAACCCGCGAATGCGCGCGGCTGTCTTTATCAAACAGCGCCTCGGCCTTGGCGAATTCACCCCGCATCACCAAAGCTTCTATGGCCGGAGCCGTCTGGTGCAGGGCCAGGTGGCTCTGCTCTATTTCGGCCAGATATGGGGCCAACTCGGGCATAGTCTGGCGGACGCTGTTAACTTCAGGGCCGTAGTACCATTTGCCGAAGCTGCATTTATGCCCGTCGCTCTCAAGCGAAAGAGGTTGTTCTTTACGCCCGATAATGTAATTTTGCAGGTTTTCCGTCCAGTTAATGTGGGCTATCTGCTTATCCAAAAACGCGTTTGCGTCAAAGGATTTGCTTAACGACAAGGCCGCCGTTGATTGGACTTTCTCCATAAGAATTATGCCGGTTACGGATGTAGCGACAAGTATGCACACGCCCAGGCCAAAAGTAATGGCAAGCTTTGTTTTAATTGGAATGTTGTTCCACTTCATAATAGTTCCTCAAAATGCAGTAACTTAGTTTTATTTCAAAACAACAGCAGCAATAAAAACCAATGAAGCAAACGTAAAAATATGCCGTATAATTGCGGGCGGTGTGAATAGCGCCAAAGCATCACGGCATACTGAGCAAGTATCGGCTGATTTCAGCCGATCTTAAATGGAGAGGAATAACAAAGATACAGACGGCATACAACGAATTGCACGATACCTCTATTTGCCCCATTTTTAAGCGACTGTCAAACCAGGCTGGTTTTAAGGCCATTGGCGTGGGAACGCGTTACGGGCAAGGAGACTGCTGCCGTATTTTAGCGTAAACTGGCGTGTTGTATTGGCTTAATAATGCTTTTTTGTAAAGATGCCTTAAATGGCCAGACAGTATATGGGGCATACGCTAGAATAGTATTGCGAAGTTGAATATTTAAAATATACAATTGAATTATAAAATATATTTGTAATATGCATTTGTATATAACACATCAAAATGACGGACAGATTTCTGGTTCACACCACACACATATGCGTATAAGTCAGCAAATATACGCCAGATACGCTTAAAAAGCGCATAATCCCATTGCCTGGCCTTGCCCCGGCAATAGGATTATGCGCTTTAATACTTACAATATACTCAACTACATCTTTGAATATACGTCAAAAAATATTTATTCAGTAAAAATATGCCAAAGTGTATTTTTACCCTCTTTAAATTATTTGTGTTTAGATAATTAATATTCCCATAAGTTACAATAAATAAACTTAACCATCCTAAACAAAATATTATTTTAACGGTTTACACGTTTGCCTACGGTAAAAACGCCAGCGGGGTCTTCAAATATAAAGCGGGTTGAAGGCTCATTTTGCGTTCCTTCAACTATTATCGCCACCTTGGGCAAAATCAGTTCCTGCCCTTCCACAGCCGTGAACGATAAAAACAAGGGGGCTCCAGCCGCGTCGTCCCACCCGTTGCGCGCTGTAAAATGCCCAGCTTCGCTCACATAAAACCTGCTGCCCATATTTACCTGAAAAGAATCGAGATAGTACAGGCCCGGCTCAAGCTTTAGCCGGTGCGGCTTAAACTTTCCAAAGGAGGAGTTGCCCATCAAAGCGAACTTGCCCACCTGCACCGGAAAAGCCGAGCTTTTCTCTCCATTGTCCAGCCTGCGCCAAAAAGTAAGCACGTTATCGCCGTTGTTCTCAAACTGAAATGTCACCAGGGCTGGATGGTCCGTGGTAATTTTTGGCGCGCAGCCAGGCGCTGCCAGCGTGCACAGTACGACGGCCAGACACAAAAGCATTCTCATTTTATGGCTCATAAATTTCTCCATAAGTTAAACTGAATTAGAGTTGGCCACAGCGTATTGCTGTGACACAAATTGGTATAACCGCTGTATAATGTGGTTTTATGGAATATTGTCAACATGTTTATAAATTATATATTTATTTATATATTTGAATATATTTATAAATTTAATTATATTTTACCATATATAAAGTAAGCAATATAAAACAAATAATATATAAATAGTCTTCTAGGTTCTATACCAAAATTGACAAGCACCATAGCTATTTTCTAATTCATACGTAGTAGTTCTACTTATTGTAGAACTATAGCGAAAACATTATCTATAAATACATAATAAGGACTTTATGGATTACTTTAACCTGTCTTTAGAAGATTGAGAAATAAAGCTTCCATGTATAAATTAATGTTTATAAATAGTTAGCGCCCTTCCACGATAATAATTTGGAGAATTCCTTCTTTAAGGTGTGTTTGTGGTATTTTGATGAATGCGCGTGATGTGATGTAGCCTGTGTTTATGTACAGGTTTGTGATATCTTGGAGGAGTGTGTTTATGTGTGTTAG
>JAVBON010000006.1:0-128133 GCA_031550525.1 Desulfovibrionaceae bacterium | reverse complement strand
AATGGCAAGTAATTTTTGGGGATTGATATATGGGTGTAATATTACTGAAATAGTCGCTTAAGTTAGCTATCCATCAAATAATCTAATAAAAAAGTTAAGGAGGATGAGGGTGAGAGAGCGAGAGAGGGAGAAGGAAACCCTTTTCAAAGGGTTCCTTCTCCCTCTCTCGCATATTTCAATCGCGGCGCAGCCGCATCATCATATCTTACTTGGCAAATCCCACGGCGCGGCGCTCGCGTATTACGGTTACGCGAATTTGGCCGGGGTAGGTGAGGTTACGCTCTATTTTATCGGCAATGTCTTTGCAGAGCAGGTAGGTGGTGTCGTCGTCGACTGATTCGGAGTTTACCATCACGCGCACTTCGCGCCCGGCCTGAATGGCGTAGGCCTTGGAGACGCCGTCGAAGCTGTCGGCGATGTTCTCCAGGTCTTCAAGGCGCTTCACATAGTTTTCAAGCAACTCTTTACGCGCGCCGGGGCGCGCGCCGGAGAGGCTGTCGGCGGCTTGCACCAGCACGGCCAGAATGGAGGCTGTGGGTATATCCTCGTGGTGGGCCTGAATGGCGTGAATAATCTCTTTGCTTTCGCCGTATTTTTTGGCCAGGTCCGCGCCTATAACAGCGTGAGGGCCTTCCACCTCGTGGTCCACGGCTTTGCCGAGGTCGTGCAACAGGCCGGCGCGTTTGGCTTTTTTTACATCCTGCCCAAGCTCGGCGGCCATCATGCCGCAGAGGGATGAAACTTCCAGCGAGTGCTGCAATACGTTTTGCGAGAAGCTGGTGCGGTACTTAAGCTGGCCCAGCAGCCGGACTATGTCTGGGTGTATGCCATGCACACCGGCGTCAAAGGTGGCTTGCTCGCCAACTTCTTTAATTTGCACTTCCAGTTCCTGCTCAACTTTTTTGACAATGTCTTCAATGCGGGCAGGGTGGATGCGCCCGTCCTGAATAAGGCGCTCCAGCGACATTTTGGCTATTTGGCGGCGCAAGGGGCTGTAGGCGGAGAGGATGACGGTTTCCGGCGTGTCGTCGATGATGAGATCCACGCCGGTAGCCGCTTCAAGGGCGCGAATGTTGCGGCCTTCGCGGCCTATGATGCGGCCCTTCATTTCCTCGCTGGGTAGCGACACGGCTGTAACGGTTTGCTCGCCCACATAATCGCCGGCATAGCGCTGTACGGCGTTGGCGATTATTTCCTTGGCCTTGCGGTCGGCGCTTTCTTTGGCTTCGGTCTCGATCACGCGCATCATCTTGGCCGCTTCATGGCGCGTTCTGTCTTCAATTTCAGTCATCAGCATGCTGCGGGCTTCTTCGGAGGTAAGGCCAGATATTTCTTGCAGCTTGTATTCCTGTTCCTGCTGTTTGGTTTTGATTTGTTCTTCTTTTTCTTCCAGTTTGCGCTCGCGCCGGGTCAGTTCTTTTTCCATGGCGAGAACTTCATGTTCTTTGTCCGTGGTTTTTTGGGCGCGTTCCTCAATTTTTTCACTGTAATCCTGAAGCTTTTTGTCTTTGCCTTTCAGCTCGCGCTCCTGCTCTTTAAGCTCTTGCTCCACTTTGTGCTGGTATTCCAACACTTCGTCGCGGCCTTGCAGTATTATTTCTTTCTTTTGCGCGGCCGCTTCTTTGCGGGCCTCATCAAGAATGCGCTGCGAAAGCTCGCGCGCGTTTTGCAACTGCTTGGAGCCGAGGTGGCGGTGTAGAAAAACGCCTGCGGCCAAGCCCAGTATCAGGGCCAGTATGCCGCTTAGCATGGCGGGCACCGGGTAAACCATATAATATTCCATGAGGCTCCCCACTATAAGCCCGTAACCGGGCAAAAACCGGCCGTCATGCTGGCCGGTGCTAAAAGTAATTGCACCTGCGTCTCGGCACACCATTTAAAAATGCCGATAACGGGTATTATTAAAGGAACCTGGCTGAACCGGCGGCTTCAGTTTATGCCGCGTAATCAGCTTATGGCAGACGGTTCCTGCTTTTGCCGCGCGCTCGCGCTGTTTGAAAATGGCTTGCGCGTGGCGAAATATATATTGCTCTTTGCTCAAGAGCGGGATTGTCGCCAAAATAATCAACCTGGCCGGGTGGCAATAAAAAAGCCTTCCAGCCGCGTCAGCGGCCTGTGGAAGGCGCGAAGATCCAGATAAATCTGGTGACTCTTAGATTATGCGTTTGCCCCGGAGTGCCGTGTGTATTAGCTCTCCGCAGGACCTTAGATCCTACGGCGGAGACTCGGTATTGCCTTAAGGTTCACCTGTCGCGAGGCGTACACACCGGCAATCAGCGTCATCTCCAATTGTAATGCTTGTGAGGCCGCGGTGAGCCGCAATCACAAACACTCCAGGGGTTAAGCAAACATAGCATGCTTCAGATCATGCTGTCATCTATTTCCGTCATTATCTTCTGAACTTTCTTTTCCGCCGCGCTTATTTCTTCTTGAGATTCTATAAGGTCATCGGCAAGGGCAAGAGCCAAAAAAGTCAAAAGTTTCTCTTTGCTAAGGTGCCTTCCATGTTGCCTGAGAATGGAAAACCTGTTTTCCAGCATTTGCCGCGCCTGCTCAAGCCTGACCGGATCGGCGTCCGCCTTGAAAGAAAGCTCCAGCCCAAGCACATCCAAAGTATGATTTTGCATGCTTAACCCGCGCTGGTGTGTTCTTCAAGGTTTTGCACCAAGGCATCAACACGTTTTAAAACAGCTTCCCTAAGCTTTGTTTCCCGCTCAAGGGCCTGTTCCAGCTCGGCAATACGCCGGGCCGCGTTGTCATTACCCTGCCCGGCGTTAAATCCGCCGGAGATTTTACTTTCAAGCTCAGCATTGCGCGCCTTTACGGACGCAAGCTCTTTAAGCAGCGTGGCTACTTTTTGCTCAAGTGCATCAAGTATTTCCATAAGGTTATATTACCTCTAATACTAGACTAAATCAAGAGCATTTATACTCAGAGTTTAATACTTGTACTGATTTAGTCAATAAAGGAAAAATAGCGGCCGTACTTTAAAAACTGAATACAGCCAGGATATTTTCGGAACACGTTATTACAAATATGCAAAATGCGCCGCTAACAGGTATGGACGATGGTGAAATACCCTTTGTGGCAACCCGCTATTCTCCGGTTCCTGACTTTTTACGCCTGGGAATATTTGTCTGCTTGCCCCGCGCCACGGCCAGCGCGTCGTTGGGCACATTGCGGGTTATAACCGAACCGGCCCCAATCAGGGTGTTGTCGCCTATGGTTATAGGCGCCACCAGGGCTGTGTTGGAGCCTATGAAAGCGCCGGAACCTATTACTGTTTTGTGCTTGTTCACACCGTCGTAGTTGCAGGTTATGGTGCCAGCGCCGATATTGCTGCCCGCGCCTATTTCCGCATCGCCAAGGTAGGTAAGGTGGTTGGCTTTGGAGCCTTTGCCCAGAGTGGCCTTTTTCATTTCCACAAAGTTGCCTATGTGGGCTTCTTCTTCCAGCACGGCCAGAGGGCGCAGGCGGGCGTAGGGTCCTACCTTGCAGCGGGCCCCGACGCTGGCTCCTTCAATATGGCAGAACGAGCGTATCTCGCAGTTTTCAGCTATGGCGGAATCTTTAATCCAGCAGTGCGATTCCACCCTGCACCCGCCGCTCAGGCTGCTGCTGCCGTAAATTTCACAGGGGCCGAATATTTCACAGCCAGGAGCCAGCGTTACATGCGCGCCTATGCGCACCATGCCGGGGTTGCGTATTATTACGCCTTTTTGTTGCCAGCCTGTAACTATGCGGCCGCGTAACTCTTCTTCAGCCTGCGCCAGCTCAAGAGTGCTGTTTACGCCCAGCAGGGCTGGGTTATTGCCCATATTCACGCCGGTTACGGCCAGACCGGCGGCATTTGCCAAGGCGATGAGGTCAGTTATGTAATACTCGCGGCTTTTATTGTTGTTGGTGATTCCGGCGAATAGGGGAGCTATGGCTTTTACGCGCAAAAAGTAAATTCCGGCGTTTATTTCTTTTGGCTCGGGGCCGTGTATGGCGGCGTTATAGTCTTTGGCTTCGATTATGGCGCATACCTTGCCGTCTTTGCGCAGTACCCGCCCGAAAGCGCCGGGGTCGGGCAGGGTAATGGAAAGAAAAGACAGGTCAGAGTTTTCTTCAAGGCTTTGTTGAACAAATGTTTGCAGTTCTGCTGTGGAAACAAGCGGCACATCGCCATTGGCCACCAGCGCATATTCAATGCCGGACTTTTCCAACTCCGGCCAGGCCTGCATCAGGGCGTGCCCGGTGCCTAGCTGTTCTTTTTGCAGCACAAAAACCGTCTGGTTGTCGGACATGCGTTTTTGCACCAGTTCGGCCTGATGCCCGACAATGCTCCAAATGCGCCCTGCAAACAGCGGCGAGAGGGCATCAAGCACCATTTGCAGCATGGGTTGCCCCAATAGCTCATGCAATACTTTAGGTAATGGCGAATGCATGCGGGTACCTTTGCCCGCAGCTAAAATAACCGCGCCGTAACTTTTGTCGTATATACTCATAACTGCAACCCTCTGAGTGGCTTTTGCTCGTTATTACCCGGCAATGCGCGGTATGTAAAGTTATTAGAAGTCATTGCATATTTGTCCTTTTCTTCTCCTGTTGCTTTTGTTCGGCACGGTCAGAGGTTTTATGCCCACAGGCTACAGGCGGGTAAAGGCCGGAACTGCATTTTGCGTGGAGGTATTGGCTTGGCAGGGTCAAGTTTAGCCAGCGTACGGCAAAATGCAGTATTGGGCGCATTTCAAAATAGCTTGCTCTTGAGGCTGTTATGATGGATAGAACCCGCATGCGCGATAAAGAACCTGAAGAGAATGCGGCGGATTTACGCCGTGAGTTTTTTGCGGATGCCTCCCAAAACGGTATGCGCCTTGATTCCGCCTTGGCGGCTGTTTTTCCGGCATTGGGCCTGCGGGCGCGCCGCAGGCTTTGGGAGCGGTGCGTTATAAAGGTTGACGGCAAGACGGCCAAACCCGGATTTTTGCTTGGCTCTGGCCAGCATGTGAGCATCGCGCCACTTATGGGCGCAGCCGGTTCAACCTTGCGGCAAGCAGATGAGGATTACGCGCCAAGGCCGGAACTTGTGGCCTGTTCCGCCGATTTTTGCGCCTTTTACAAGCCTGATGGACTGCCCAGCGCGCATATAGCGGGCAGAGCCGTGGGCAGCGCCCAGGCCTATATGGCGGAACACTGGCGCGAGCTTGCGGCCGGATTGCCGCCTGAAGTTTCCGGCGCCACGCCGCCCTTGTTATGTAACAGGCTGGATACAGAAACCTCCGGCTTGCTGTTGGGCGCTTTTTCCGAGGCTGCCCGGCAGTCCTTTAGAGCCGCCGAAAAAGAGGGCATGGTTGATAAACGCTATTATGCCTTTGTTCACGGCAAAAGCCCCGGGACGCTGCTTATGGATGCGGCCCTGGATACGGCAAAACGCAAAAAAACACGGGTACTGCCGCAGGTTGACCCCGATGCCTGCCGCCACACCTCCGCCACTTTGCTGGCTTTTTTCGGGCATGGCCCTGTGCATGACTATTTTGGCGCTGCCGTCAGCTTGCTGGATATACGCATAAAACGGGGGGCGCGGCATCAAATAAGGGCGCACCTGGCCTACGCTGGCTGGCCCATTGTGGGAGACGCGCTTTATTCGGCCCAAAACGTATGCGCCACGGCCCGGCACATGTATCTGCACCATTATAGTATAAATTTTCAAGGTTTCACGGCCAGCGCCGAGCCGCGCTGGGAGGTGTGGGGCATGCTGCCTTGCGGAGTTTTGAGGTAATAATTACCCGTACCCGGCCGCTGTGTTTTTTGTTCCGCCACGCGTTCAAGCTGCTTAGGCCGGAATAAGCGTTAACCGCCAGTTTTGCATACTGTTTGGCTGGGCCTCATATTTTGTGGCCTCAGCCGGTTGAGCGAGTAATACGAAGCGAAAGCATAACCATCTGTAAAACGGGTGGTTATGCTCGCTTTCCCAACAGGCTGCAGACGCCATATAAGCAAATCCCGCCTTTAAGGCGGGATTTGCTTATATGGGCAATTGCCATGCGGCAGGCTTGCGGTTAGGCATTAAACGCCCTGCGCAGGGGGAGTGCCTATGACGTTTATCTTGTGCCACTTGCGGCGTCTGAAGCGTATGGTTATGCACAGGGCCAGCACGAATATATAACAGGTAAAGATAATCCACATGCTGTGCAGGGTCACAAGTCCGGTTACGCGCATTGCGGCCATTGGCAGCATGAGGGTGAAAATAACGCAGACAATGATGATCTTCATCATCATCATGGTGTCGCCCGCGCCTTTAAGCGCGCCTATAAACACCAGGTTGGCCGAGTCCACCAGCGAATACAGCGCCACATAATATAAAAGCACCACTCCTGTGGAGCGCACCAGGGCGAAGTCTTCCTGCCCGGCCATGCCCGAGCCCTTGAATATATCCATCAGGTTGCCCGCGAAAAGCACGATCATTACTGCGACCGTCGCCATATAAATAAAGGCCAGATGCAGGGTGTGGTAAGAGGCGCGCTCCGCCTCCAATGGTTTTTTGCGGCCCATGGCCTGGCCCACAAGGGTTGCGGCTGCCATGCTCAACCCCAGCATGGGCATAAAGGTAAGCCCGTTTATGGCAAACACTATGTTGCTGGCGGCTTGCGGCACGCGCCCCAAGTTGCCCAACTCGAACAAAAACCAGGTCTGGGCTATAAATTCCACGCAAAACTGCGCCCCGCTGGGGGTGCCGAAGCGCACCAGACGTTTGAATATGCCCCAGTTGGGCCTCCAGCCGCTTATTACGCGGTAGGATTCGTCATTCTTTTTGCGAAAGACCAACACGGCCAATATAATCAGCGCTACAACCCAGCCTACCACAGTAGCCACGCCCGCGCCTACTATGCCCATTTCCGGCGCTCCCCATAACCCGAAGATAAGAATATAGTCCAAAGGTATGTTTACAACGGCAGCGGCTATGTTGGCCACCATTATCGGCTTGGTGCGCCCCTGCCCGAAAAAGAAAGCGGATACCGCAGCGCCTATGAGCGCAAAGCTTGAGCCTGCCGTAAGCACTATGAAATATTGCGTTTCCAGCGCTTTTATGCCGGGCTCGTGGTTGGAGATGTTAAAAAAAGGTCCGGCCATAAAACAGGCGGCGATAAGCATAACGGAGCAGGCAAGAGCGCACCAGATGCCCTGCCACATGGCCGGGCCAACGTTTTCGCATTTTCTGGCGCCTACATATTGCGCGGCCAGCACTGCGGCATAGCTGCAAATGCCCTGAAAGGTCATTTGCAGGGTAAGGGAGGCAATACCGGCAATGCCGGAGGCCGCAATGGCATCCAGCGAATAGTGACTCAAAAACAGACGGTCGGTAAACTGCATGGCCGTTGTGGAAACCATGCTGGCCAGCAGGGGCAGGCCAACGCGCAACACGTCGCGGTAGCCTTGCGGCGTGCTCCAGTGGCGGCGTAAATAATCAAAGCCAAACATAAAAACACCTGATGTCTTTGTTGAAATATTTCAACAAGCAGTATAATTTTCACAGCCGGGCACACTGCAATTCGCACGGCGTGAAGCCTGTCTCGGCAAGGTACACCCACTATCCCAGATATTATTAATTGGCAATTACAGTCTGCTGTTATTAACAGGTTTTTCTGGCTATAACCAATTCAAATATTTTAATTATACATATAATGGAAGCGAATGTATAATGCTAAACTATAAAAAAGATATTTTGCTGCTGTCCCCGACGCTTGTAATGCTTTTGGCCGTAACGCTTATCTGGGGGGAGGAGCCGAAAACATTTTTTACCTCGCTGCGCAACGAACACCCAGAGCTTACCTTGTATATAACCTGGTTTACGCAGTATGCCCGTTATATTTTTTACGCGCTGTTCGTGTATATGGCATTTACCGCCTGGCGCGATAAAAGCTGGAAACCCGTCATTTATATTGTTAGTGTTTTTCTCATACAGGTAATTATGTCAGTGTTACTGCTGCATGCCCTCAAAATAAGCCTGGGCAGGCCGCGTCCTCTTGTGGGCGGGCCATGGCAGCCATTTGCCATGATTGAGGATTATTATTCAATGCCCTCCGGGCATACCATGGAGTCGGCCATACTTGGCCTCACGCAGGCGCGCTATTGGAAAAGCGCGCTGCTGTACCTGGCCTGGGGCGTTCTGGTGTCGCTTATCGCTTTCAGCCGCATTTACCTGAGCATGCACCATGTAAGCGATATTCTGGCCGGTCTGCTTTTGGCCTATGCCGGAACAACGCTGCTGCAGCGTTTTGTGTTCGCGCGGTTTTACAATAAATAAAAGGAGCCGTTATGGCCGACAACGACGATATGGATAAAAAACCGGAGCCAACAACCGGCGCGCCTGAAGATTTTTCATCCCATCCCGGTTTTAAGGCGTTGGATGACGCTTTTGAAAAGAGCCTGGCCACGGGCGACCATTTGTCTGAAGTTGCCGGAAACTCCCCCCTGGATGAGGCCGGCAGCGCCCTGCCTGCCTCCGCTCATGACGGGGAGACAACCTTGCTGCATAGTCAGGCAAGCGGGCAGGATGATAGCGATGCGCCGGACACTTACGGAGCGGCAGGTGCTGAGCTTGACTCGGATTTGGCTATGGCTATGCCGCCGGAGGCAACTGCCGGCAATGCCGGTTTGGAGCCTAAAACCGCCAAGAAAACCCTGCCGGATTTATTTGCCGCGCCGGAGGGGCAAACTGCTCCAGCCGCTGTGAATGGGGACGATACAGCCAAAATTGATGATAACAGCCAAGCCATGGGCGTGGGGCAGGGCGCTCAGGAAGACGCCCCCGAGGTCTCTGCGGAATCCTCACCCCAAAATGCCGTAAACTCCGCTGACGCTGATGTCGCGGAGGCGTTGCCCGCCGCCACGCCGAAAAAGGGCCTGTTTGGCAAAGGCAAAAACAGTAAAGACAAAGATGCTGTGAAGGGCGAATCCGCCAAAAACGCCCTCCCAAGGCTGGCCTCTCCGGTAACTGCAGACGCCACGGTATTATCACGCGTGTATAATACCCTGAGCTGGGGCTGTCTGCTTGTGCTCACGGCGGTTTTTCTGCTGCAAACCCTGCCCGGCCTGCAACACGGGCGTCTGTTGTGGTTTTCTGACGAACTGCGCCAGGCCGACGTTCTGCTCAACCTTTTTAACGGCGATTGGCTGCGCCTCTACCTGAACGGCGAGCTGTACCAGGAGGCCCCGCCATTCTATTTTTGGTTTCTTGCCGGGTTGCATAAGTTGCTCTCCTTGGCTAATCTTAACCTGGGGCAGGATTATTGCGCCCGCCTGCTGTTTGCGGGCACGGCGGTTTCGGGCCTGCTGTTTTTATGGGCCTCGCTCCTTTTGGCGCGTCTTGTTGCCAATTTGGACCGCAGAGGCTGCTTTGCCGCCGGGTGCGTGCTTTTGGGCAGTCTTTCGCTGATGTTTTTGTTCAACTATTCCAATCTGGATCTGTTTTTTGGCGCGTTCATAATTTTCGCCCATGTCTTTTTGTATAAAGCCCTACTGCGCAATTACGCGCCTTTATATATGGCGCTGGCTTTTGCCTGCGCCGCCGTGGCGCTTATGACCAAAGGCGCTTTGGGGCTGGCCCTGCCGTTAACCAGCGCCATTGTTTTCAGTATATGGCAGGGCAGACCGCAGCGGCTTTTGAAGGCGGATTTTTTGCTGGGCGTGGTCTTCGCGTTGCTCCCTGTGCTGCTTTGGCTTGGCAATATATGGGCGGCCGGAGATCACGAAATAGTAATGCGCATGCTTAAAGAGCAGGTGTGGAACAAAGCCTTTGGGGACGCTCCGCGCAATGAGCCGTGGTGGTACTATTTTGCCGTTTTGCCTGCCCTTTGGCTGCCCTGGACTTTTCTGCCGCTGCTCGCGCCCTGGCACAAACTGCTGGGCTCTGGCGTCATATCCGGCCTGCGCAGCGCCAGACATGGCGAAAAGCAGGGTCTCGCCTTTGTCTGGATTACCTTTTTGAGTGGCCTTGCCCTGCTTTCGCTTATACATAACAAGCAGCCGTTGTATCTGGTGCCGTTGCTCGGCCCGCTGGCCGTCATAAGCGGGCGGGCGGTGCTGGGGCTTTCGCCAGTGCGCGGCATGCTCTTGCAGCGTTTTACGGCTGTTTTGCTCTTTCTGCTTGCCCTGTGCTTTGTGTTGCTGCCTGTCTACTATAGCGGCAATGTGCCCTCAGTGCTCTCCTGGCTGGAATCTTTCCAACTGCCGGAGTGGGAGATAAAGCTCCACGGCATCTTTTTATTGGCTGTAATACTGCTTGGCGCCATCTGCCTGCTTATAGGCATCGTAAAGGCCAGACGCCCCGAAAGCACGCTGCTGATTATGCTGCTGGCCGTTACCCTGTTCTCTTACCCAATGTCCACAATGACCATGCCCTCGCTGGACAAGGTGCTCAGTTCAAAAGACGCCTCGGTGGAGATACGCCGCTACGCCGGTTTGGGGTATTATCCTGTGTCTTTTGGCGTATATAACGGGGTTTTCTCCTATTATTCCGGAGAAGTGATTCACGAGACAGACGATTGGGCCGAGTTGGACCGCCTTATAGCCTTTAACCCAAAGGTTGTAATAGCCATGAGCGCCAAACGCTGGGAAAGATGGACCCTGAACCCGGACCTGCGCGAAATTATGCGTTTTTGGCTGTTCTCCGGCGAATATGTGTTGCTTTTGCGCAATACGGCTGTGGATGAGCAGGAGCCGCCGCTGCCGGGGCAGGCGCCGGAGCCTGAGGTTGCAGCGCCTGAAAATTCCGGCAGGCCCGATGCGCCGCCTGTTGAGCAAGATATGAATGCCGCGCCTGATACTGGCGGAGATAACCCTGCGCAAACTGAGTCGGGGCATGATGGCGCCGTTACTGATGGCGCTACGGACCCGCAACAAGACATTTCCGGCGGAGGTATGGGCGGTGCGCCTGAAAATATTGAGACTGGCGATACGCCTCCGGCTGAGGCGAATGTGCCTGGTTCGGGTGAAGAAACGCCAGTGCAATGATGCAGGATTTTGGCCGTGCAAAAAAGCATGTTTACCTTGATTTCAGATTGAAGTTGCAAGAATGCCTGCCGCAGGCTTGCCGGAAGGGCGGTTTAATAAAGCCTCGCCCGAGTATGGCTGAGTGTTGCGGCGGATGTGACAATACTGACGATCAAATATAAAAAGCGGGGTTTTCCCCGCTTTTTATATTTGCTTATACAGGCCAAGTCTATTTGCCGTAATGCGGCACCTTGGTAAGCCAGCCTTCCGGCGCGCTGACCTTGCCGGTTTGCATGCCGGAATACAAATCGTACAACTGGCGGCTGTATTTTCCCACTTTGCCGTCGCCAACTGTAAGGGAGGAGCCGTGTTCAAACAGGTATTTGCCCACGGGGCTTACCACGGCAGCTGTACCGAACCCGCCTGCCTCAATAATTTTACCGGATTTAACGCCTTCAATGAAGGCGTCAATTTCAATCTGTTCCGAACGGGCTTTGATTTTGCCCATTTTAGCCAATTCCAACACTGAAATGGAGGTGATGGAGCGCAGCACGCTGTCGTTGAAAGCCGGTATTACAAAGGTGCCGTCGGCCATTACGTGGTAGTGGTTCATGGTGCCCACTTCCTCCAAATATTTGTTGGAGGCGTCAAGGTAAAGCACCTGTGTTGCGCCGGAGTCATAGGCAAACTGCGCGGGGCGGAGCGATGCGGCATAGTTGCCGCCTGCCTTGGCCGTGCCGGTGCCGCCGGAAACCGCGCGGTGGTATTTATCGGTAATCAGCAGGGTAATGGCGTTGTTGAAGCCGCCCTTGTAGTAGGGGCCCGAAGGCGAGAGCATGATGCAGTATGTGTACTTTTTGCTCGCGCGCACGCCCAGCATATCTTCAGTGGCGAACATGAAGGGGCGTATATACATTGAAGATTCCGGCTCAGATGGGCACCAGTCGCGCTCCACATCCAAAAGGCGCAGCATGCCTTCCATTTGCAAGTCTTCCGGCATTTGGGCCATCATCAAGATGGAGGCGGAGTGGTTAAGGCGTTTGGCGTTTTCATCAAAGCGCCAGGCATATACCTCGCCGTCTGGCTGGCAAAAGGCCTTGCCGCCTTCAAAGAGGGTCTGGCCGTAGTGCAGGCAGGCCGCGCCGGGCATCAGCTCAAAGGGGCCGTAAGGCACTATGCGCGGGTCGTGCCATGCGCCGTCATAATAATCGGCCACAAACATATGGTTGGTGCGTATGCCGCCAAAGCCTTCCACTTTTTCGGGTGGAGCTTTGCGTTTGTTTTTGGGCAAGAGATTATAGCTTATATTCATGGTTGCTCTCCAGTTTGAAGGAAAACCTACTCAAAAAGCCCTGCGCAGGCAATAGCAAAATATAAAGTATTTCGTGAATTATGGCGGTCTTAAGAAAGGCGCGGATCAACCAGCCACGCGTGAAATGGCGTTGCAACGCATTTCGCGCAGATGCCTGCCGGATTCTTTGCCGCGGTTCTCCCATTTGACGGGCAGACGCACCGACAAAATTTGCTCAAGCTCGCGCTCCGCCAGCTCAACAAGCCCTGCTGTGCCTGAATCGGCCTGAGCCAGCAAAAATAGCGGAACAACCAGCTCGCGGGCGTGGGCCTCCATAAGCAGATCCACCCTGGTGGAAGGGCGCAGGCGGTAGTAAACTCCGGCCTTCATATGCAGCTTGGCCGCAAGCAGCCCTGCATTGCGCAGTTTGGCAGGCAGGCGCAGGCGGTCGGCCAAATCAAGCGCGGCCTGCATGCCGCGCACCTCGTGCAGGTAATGGTGCGGCAATATGTCGCTGGGGGTGCTTACCTTGCCTAAATCGTGACATAGCGACATCCAGGCAGTAACCACCGCAAGCTCATCGGCTCTTTTTCCGATAATGCCCGGCCGTGTAAGCAGCCAGGCGCGCAGTTCGTGCACCACTTTGTCCATTGTGCGGGCTATGTGCTCAAGTACGTCGGAATTGTGATATTGCGGCGGCCCTGCAGGTATTTGGCCGGCCCCTGAAAGCTCGTCAAACCAATAATTCAGAGCGCAGCCCTGTTCCAAAACCCGTAAAAAGTTGCCTGGTTGTGGGGCATTAAGGGCTTTAACGCATTCCTGCCCAACCCTTTCCGGGGCTATTATACCGAAATTTTCGTTTTTGGCCGTATCGGCCATAAGTTTCAGGCAGTCAAGGCTGGGCCGGAACTGCGGGTAAACAGCGCAAAAACGCGCGGCGCGAAAAATACGCAAAGGGTCGTCGGCAAGGCTTTGCGCGGTGCAGGGGGCCAGAATATTTTCGCGCAGGTTTTTCAGGGCGTCCGGGTGCATATGCAGCACACCGTTTTCTTCCAGCAAAAAGGCGTTAATGGTAAAATCGCGGTTTAAAATATTTTGCCGCAGGCCTTCTCCCACGGCGGTATATTCGCAATGCCCCAATTGGTATGCGGGGCCGTCTCCCAGCTTGCGGGCCGATGGATTTAGAGCTAAGAAATCTTCTGCGGAGCCGGAAAAGGCATAGTCAAAGTCGTGGGGCTTTTCCCCCAACAGTAAGCTGCGCACTGCGCCTCCGGCCAAGTAATACTTCATGGCGCGCACCATAGCAAAATTTTTCACCGCTGCAAACCATTTAACACGCCATGTTTTAAGGATTAAACCAATGCCGCCTGATTTGGGAGATATTTATATACTGCATTACGGCCTTGCGCATCTGGCAGGCGAATTCAGCCATGATGAGCAGGCTGCCGTAATGGATATGCTGCCCATGGAGGCTGTGGAGCCGGGCGGAGGCCTCACGGAGTTGCCGCGTCTTGACGGTATGGGCGGTATGCTTTTAAAGGGCGCGGCCCCGGCTGATTTATTCATATGCGGCAGGTGCGCGTCCACTTTTGAGCTGGCTTGGCATCTGTTGGGGCAAAAACGTCTTGCCGACTGGGGCGCCGCTTTGGCTCTAAGCCAGAACGCCGGGCGCGGGCAAATGCGCCGTCCGTGGTTTTCGCCCATTGGCAACCTGCATGTCAGTTTCAAACTGCCGCAATCGCCTTTGTTTGCCGGCAACGCCGCTACCGTGCTGTTGGGCTGGCTGTTTACGGAGGCCTTCCGGCAACTGGGGTTGGAGGTTTTTTTGAAGTGGCCCAACGACCTGGTGCTGAAAACGCCGGATGGCTACGGCAAGCTTGGCGGCATATTGCTGGAGGAGCGCGGCGGCGCGCTGGTAGCCGGGCTGGGCGTGAATTGCGTACATTTGCCGGATAAAAACGCACTGCGGGAGGGGGCTGTTCTGCCTGCCGCCCGCTTGCCGGAAAATTTTGATTTTCTTGCCCCCGTGCCCCTATGGCTTGCGCTTGTAAGATATATAATTATGTTATATGGTGGCGCGTCTTTGACCCCCCATACACATTTACTGCGCCGGGCGGAGCAACATCTGCTATGGCGCGGCATGGAAGTTCAGGTTAGCGATGATGCCGCAACAACGCCTGTAACCGGTGTTGTGTCGGGCTTATCGCCGCAGGGCGGCCTTGTGCTGCTGGTGCGCCAGTACGGCGGAGTGCTTGCCGAGCAGGAATTTGTGTCCGGCGGCATTGCCGGCGCAATTTAAATGCGCGTGAACGCGCGAAAAGAGTAAGAGTATTATGACAAGTAAAAGTTTTGAAGACGTTTTGGCCGAGTTGAAAGGCAAACCCATTCTGGTAACAAACCGTGGCATTCCGGCCCGCCGTATTTGCCGCTCCGTGCGTGAGCGGCTTGACGCCACCGCCATTATGACGGCCACTGATGTGGATAAAACCGCGCCTGCGGCCTCTGCCGCGCAAGAGCTCTTGCTGCTTGGGCCGGACCCCCGCGCTTATCTCGACCTGGAACTTGTCATCTCTTTGGCTAAACAGCGCGGTGTTGTCGCTATTCACCCAGGCTGGGGTTTTGCATCGGAAGACGATACTTACCCGGCCATGTGCAAGGAGGCGGGCATAGTCTTTATAGGCTCTTCGGCCGAGGCCATGCGCCTTTTGGGCAACAAGGTGCAGGTGCGCAAGCTGGCCCGCAAGCTGGGTATTCCGGTTGTGCCTGGCTCAGACGGCGCGGTTGACGTGCCCAAAGCAAGGGAAGTAGCCAAGGAGATAGGCTACCCCATCATGCTTAAAGCCGAAGGCGGCGGCGGCGGGCGCGGTATTTTTGCCGTGCATAACGATGCCGAGCTGGAAGCGGCCTTTTTTAAAGCCTCCACTCTGGCCCAGGCCTCTTTCGGTAACCCCAGCGTGTATGTTGAGCGTTTTCTTACCAACGTGCGCCACATAGAAATTCAGGTTATTTCCGATAAATACGGCAACGTTTTCGCCTTCGACGAGCGCGACTGCTCGGTGCAGCGCAATAACCAGAAGCTTATAGAAATTACGCCCTCGCCTTGGCGGGGCATGACCAGCAAACTGCGCGAGACCCTTAAAGGCTATTCCCGCCAACTGGTAAGCGAGGTGGGCTATGACTCCCTCTGCACCGTGGAATTTTTGGTGCAGGAAGACGGCACCCCCTACCTTATTGAAGTGAACACACGCCTGCAGGTGGAGCACGGCATTACCGAGGTGCGTTACGGCATAGACCTGGTTGAAGAGCAAATCGCCATTGCCTTTGGCTCGCGTTTGCGCTTTAACGAAGAAAACACCCGCCCGGTGCATAACGCCATGCAGGTACGCATAAACTGCGAAGACCCGCAAAAGAACTTCGAGCCAAACTCCGGCCCCATTACCCGCTATGTTTCGCCCGGCGGGCCAGGCGTGCGCCTTGATTCCAACATGAGCGCTGGGTACGAATTTCCATCCAACTACGATTCAGCCGGCTCGCTCCTTATTTCCTACGGTTACGACTGGGAAAAATGCGTGGCTATTATGCGCCGCGCCCTCAAGGAGTACATTGTAGGCGGTTTGAAAACCACTATTCCGTTTTTCCGCCAGGTGCTCAAGAATAATAATTTTCTGGCCGGAAATTTCGACACTTCTTTCATAGCCCGGCACCCCGAGTTGATGGATTACCACGATCTGGCTCAGGAATCGGTGCGCTTGGCCCGCCTTATTTCAGAAATTTCCGCGCGCGGCTACAACCCTTTTATCCAGCTTGGCGAGTACCGCACCAAAGAAACGCCGCGCGTGCCGGGCAACGCCACTGTGTTCCCGCATATCAGCAAGGCCGTTGAGGCTATTCCTTCGCCTTACCCCAGGGGGGACCGCAAGGCCCTGCTGGATTTTGTGCGCGACTCCGGCTACATCCACTTTACCGACACAACCGGCCGCGACAATACGCAGTCCAACAGCGGCAACCGTTTTCGCCTGGCCGAGGACCGCCTTATCGGACCGTACCTGGACAACTGCAACTTCTTTTCGCTGGAAAACGGCGGCGGGGCGCATTTTCACGTGAACATGATGGCCAATATGACCTATCCGTTCACCGAGGCTAAGGAATGGAACAAGTTCGCCCCCAAAACCCTCAAGCAAATTCTGATACGCTCCACCAACGTGCTGGGCTACAAGCCAATGCCGCGCAACCTTATGCGTCGCACGGCCGAAATGGTGTGCGAAGATTACCATGTAATCCGCTGCTTCGACTTTTTAAACCATGTGGAGAACATGCGACCATTTGCTGAAGTGGTTATGGACAACAAGGGCTGCGTGTTCGAGCCAGCTATTTCCCTTACCTACAGCAAGGCCTTTTCCATAGAGCATTACCTCGGCGTAACGGAGGAAATGCTGCGCATGGTGGGCAGCATAATAGGCGCGTCGCCGGAAAAAGCCTGCGAGCATATGATTCTTGGTCTTAAAGACATGGCGGGCACCTGCCCGGCGCACTTTATGACCACCCTAGTCACGGCCCTCAAGAAAAAGTGGCCCAACCTGGTTATGCATTACCACCGCCATTACACCGACGGGCATTTTGTCCCGGCGGTGGGCGCGGCGGCCAAGGCCGGCGTGCAGATAGTGGATACCTCCATTGCCGCCGCCACCCGCTGGTACGGACAGGGCGAGGTGCTTTCCACCGCCGCCTACATCGAAGAAGATATGGGCCTGAAGACCAATCTTAACAAGAACATGATCCGCGATTGCAACTTTGTGCTCAAGCAGATCATACCGTATTACGATCGCTATACCGCCCCTTACTTCCAAGGGGTGGATTTTGAAGTGCGCGATCACGGCATGCCGGGCGGGGCCACCTCGTCTTCACAAGAAGGCGCGCTCAAGCAGGGTTATATAGGCCTTTTGCCGTATATGCTGCGCTTTTTGACCGGCACCAGAAAAATAGTATTTTACCACGATGTTACACCTGGCTCGCAAATAACATGGAACACCGCCTTTTTGGGCGTTACCAGCGCATACAAGCGCGGCGGCGAAGAAGCCGTGCAGCACCTCTTGAATGTGCTGGAAGGTGTTGCCGGTAAAGATGAAAGCGAGCTTTCGGAAGAGCTTAAAAAAGAGCGCCTGATTATTTACCGCGACTGTAACGACGCCTTCCGCGACCTGCTGCTCGGCAAGTTTGGCAAGCTCCCCTTGGGCTTCCCGCCGGATTGGATATACCAGAGCGCCTTCCAGCAGGATTGGAAAAAGGCTCTGGAGCGCCGCACCGAAGAACTGCCCCTGGCGAATCTGCCGGATACGGATATAGAAAAGGAACGCGCGGCCCTTAAAGAGCTTATTCACCGCGAGCCCAACGAAGAAGAACTGGGCATGTACCTTAACCACCCCGGCGACGCGCTTAAGACCATTGAGTTCAAGCAGAAGTTTGGCGACCCCAACAACCTGCCGCTCTCCGTATGGTTTGAAGGCCTGCCCGACGGCACCGGCATACATTTTAACGACAGCACCGGCAAGCCGCACAACTTCAGCCTGCTGCGCATTCAGCGACCGGACAGCCGCGGCATATCCATAGTGCGTTTTGTGCTGGATTCAGAATTCATAAGCCATGAGGTTCAGGTAAGCAAGGGCGAGGCCACGTCCGACAAGGGTGTGGTAATGGCCGACCCGAACAACGAGTATCATATGCCTTCGCCCAGCAACGGCGACCTGTGGGTGGTATATGTAAAGCCCGGCGATGTTGTTAAGAAGGGAGATGAACTGTTCAACATCTCCATAATGAAGCAGGAAAAAGCCGTGCTGGCTCCATTTGACGGGCAGGTAAAGCGCGTGCTCAAGCAGGCCGACTTTAAAGCCAGCAAAAAGATGGTGCCTGTGCGCGAGGGCGAGCTTATTGTGGAGTTGTCCCCTGTTCCGGTGTGCTGTTCCAACCCGGAATGCAACAAGCCGTTGGCGGGAGAAAGTTATACTTTTTGCCCGTATTGTGGAAAAAATGTAGGGTAATTGCCGCTTATTGCAAGATTTAACGTCTAGCTTAAAGAAAAGGATTTTTATGAAGAAGCATACAAAATGTATGTCATTCATAGAGATCCTTTTTTATCTTGCGGATGCCCCTAAAAACCTTTGAATTCTTATACTTTCGGGCAATTTTAATTATTGACGAAAGGCTTTGGGCATCGTACATAAAATATAAGTATTTGATTGAAATCAAACCTCACCAGTTTATTCAAGGAGTAACTTTTATGGCCAAAGCAAAGCTCGAAAAACCCGAGGCAGGCAACACCAAGGGTAAAAACGAGTCTGCGGAGATTGCGAAGAAGCTCATTCTAAATGGCGCGGATATTGTGGCCATTGGTGAAGAAGCTGAATTGCTGGTTGGCGGCAAAAACTACAATACGGCGATTATCAGCCAGGTACAGGGCATTCAGGCCCCGCAATTCAGAGCGGTTTCCTCTATTGCCTTCCATCAGGTTTTAGATGAGTGTTACATTAACGCCTCTGTTGTGCGTACTGTAGTTGACCGCGAATATAAACGCATAGATTGGAACGACCCTGAAATAAGCGGAGATTCCGAATTTTTGCAAAAGCTTGTGCGTTCCCTAGGCAAGCTTATCCGTGACGAATCCGCCTCTGGCTCAAAAGATAAAAGCAATACAAAGCTGCGCACCTTTGTTAACAACGTTGTCGAAGGCTTTGCCACTTCGCCCGAGGGCATAGACCAGTTGCGCAAGCGCTCCGTGCTTGTGCAAGCAGCCATTCTTTCGGCGGAGCTGCCCGCAGCGGTTGATAAAGCCGTGCGTCAGGCTTATGCCGAAATTTGCGCCGAAGCCGGTGAGGATGAGGTTCCGGTTGCCGTGCGCTCCTCCGCCGCTGGTGAGGATTCGCGTAAAAAGGCCTTTGCTGGGCTGCAAGATACCTACCTGAACATGAACGGGCCGGATCAGGTATCCACCGCCTACCATTGGGATTGCGCCTCCGCCTATAACCTGCGTTCCATGACCTACCGCCGCGAGGCCGTGCTGGATGCCATTGCCAAAGCCGAAGAAACCGGCGACGACAGCATTACCGTAAAGGCCAAGCAGGAATGGGCCATTGAAAATACATCCCTCTCCGTGTGCATGATGCGCATGATCAATCCGGTTATTTCCGGCACGGCCTTTTCGGCCGATACCGCCACCGGCTGCCGTGGCACCACCCGCAAGGATCTGGTTTCCATAGACGCCAGCTACGGCTTGGGCGAAGCGGTTGTTGGCGGCATGGTTACTCCCGACAAATACTACGTGTTCCAGCGCGATGACGGCAACGAAGTTGTCATCCGCCAGATGGGCTGCAAAGATATAAAAATAGTCTACGAGCACGGCGGCGGCACCAAAAAAGTGCAGGTTCCGCCGCAAGAGGTGTACCGCTGGTCTCTCTCCCTGGGCCAGGCCGAAATCGTGGCCAGAGGCGTGCGCGCCATAAGCAAAGCCTATGGCGGCATGATTATGGACTCCGAGTTCTGCGTTGATAAAAATGATGAGCTCTGGTTTGTGCAAGCCAGGCCTGAAACCCGCTGGAACGAAGAGTTTGAGCTGCACCCCGACACCATTTTCATGCGCCGTAAAGAGGTTGACCCCAAAGCCCTGCAAGGCGCGGAAATTCTGCTTGAAGGCAACGGCGCTTCACGCGGGGCTGGGCAGGGCAAGGTCAAATTCCTGCGTTCCGCCCTGGAGCTGAACAAAATTGAAAAAGGCGACATTCTGGCCGCCGAGCGCACCGACCCCGACATGGTTCCGGGCATGCGCGTGGCCTCGGCCATAATGGCCGACGTGGGCGGCGATACCTCGCATGCCGCCATTACCTCGCGTGAGCTTGGCATTCCGGCCGTAATAGGCATTCAGCGCATTGAAACCCTGCGCGCCCTTGACGGGCAGGATATTACCGTTGACGGCACCCACGGCCGCATTTACCAGGGGCTGCTGCCGCTGGTGGAAGTTGGCGGAGAGATGGATTTAAGCCAATTGCCGCCCACTAAAACCAAAGTAGGCCTGGTGCTGGCCGACGTAAGCCAGGCCATGTTCCTTTCGCGCCTGCGCAACCTTGAGGATTTTGAAATTGGCCTCTTGCGCGCCGAGTTCATGCTGGGCAACATAGGCGTGCACCCAATGGCTCTGGCCGCGTACGACAGCGGCGAGCTGGAGCAGGCCGTGCAGGCGCACCTGCGCGTGCTTGAGGAGCAGCTTAATAAGACCCTGCGCGCCCAGTTTAACGCGGGCCTCATAGACGGCAAGCTCAAACTGCGCGAATACGTGGGCCAGCTTACGGGCCTGAGCCAAGAGATTGATACCCTAAGCATGCAGAACACCCATGGCGCGGAGCAGGCCTTGTTCCTGCAGCGCAGCCTGCGCGAGCTTGAATACAAGCTTGACGAGCATGTGGAGCGGGCGGCCAGACGCCTTGAAGTGTTGAGCACCTGTGACGATCTTGCATTGCATGTGCGCATTGTTTTCGGCTTTGAAGAGGAACTCGGCATACTGGTGGGCAACAGCCCCGAAGTGGTAAGCCGCAGGGCTGAAATAGATTCTGAAATAAAAATGCTGTGCGAGCGCGCCTCCAAAAACTCCTTCGTGCAGGAATCCATGCAGGAAATAACCGCGTTGCGCGTTGAGGTTGCCCTGCGCAACGGCATGAACAAGGAGATAGAATCCGTTCGCGCCATTCCGCAAAAGATCCAGCAACTTATCCGCTCGCGCGGCTACCGTACCGGCAAGGAGCATTACGTTCAAACCCTTGCCCAGGGGCTGGCCCTGTTCTGCATGGCTTTTTACGGGCGCGACATCATTTACCGCACTACCGACTTTAAATCCAACGAATACCGCAACCTCTTGGGCGGCCTTCTGTACGAGAATACCGAAGACAACCCCATGCTTGGCTGGCGCGGCGTTTCGCGCAACCTGAGCGATTGGGAGCTGGAATCGTTCAAGCTTGCCCGCGACGTTTACGGCGGCAAAAACCTGCACATCATGCTGCCCTTTGTGCGCACCCTTGAAGAGGCGCGCAGCATGCGCATGTATCTGGAGCAGGTGCACAGGCTTAAAAGCGGCGTTGACGGCCTGAAGGTCATACAGATGTCGGAGTTGCCAAGCAACGCCATACTTTCTAAAGAATTCATCAAGGAGTTCGACGGCTTCTCCATCGGCTCCAACGATATGACCCAGATGGTGCTGGCAACCGACCGCGATAACGCCAGCCTGAGCCATATTTATGATGAAGAAGACCCGGCCGTGGTCTGGGCCATTCTGTCTACCATTTTTACCGGCATAAAATACGGCAAAAAGGTGGGCTTCTGCGGGCAGGGCGTTTCCAACAGCCTGATTATACGCGGCCTTGTGGCCATTGCAGGCATCACCTCGGCCTCGGTTGTGCCCGATACCTACTACCAGACCAAGCTGGACATCCATGCCTTGGAAACGGAAAACGTGCCTACATCCAAGCTTGGCAAATGGCTTAAGGATCAGCACCATAAAAACCTGTGCGCCCTGCTGGAAAAAGAAGGTTACGGCCATATTCTGAAAAAATACAACAAGCCAGCCGATATTCAGGAGTGGTACGAAGGCGAGCTCTCACGCCTGCAGGAAAACCTGCGCGAAAGCCTTGAGAGCGCCAAAGCCAAGTTTTACCATCAGGAGTTGGAACGCTTCCGCCGTACCTTCCACAAACCGGTTATTTACGCGGCTTGGGATTGGGATACAACGGTAAAAGACGCCTTGCACCAAGCCGGTTTCGCCAGCTTTGACGAACAGGCCGCCGCATTGGAGCAGGTGCGTAAAAAGGCCCTGTAAAACACGATTACATAAAATAAACGCGAGGGAGCCAACTGGTTCCCTCGCGTTGTATTGTAAATAAAAGCATGGCTGATGAAGCCTGGCCGATTCAGAGCGCCCAGCGGCCTCACCTTTTTGGGGCGCTGCCGCTGCGCTCACTGCCGCGCGGCAGAGTTACGGACAATATAAATTCGCCATGCGCGCATGCAGCCGTAACTGTGCCATTGTGCAGCACGGCTATTTGCCTTACCAGAGCCAGCCCAAGCCCTGCGCCGCCGCCGGTGGCCCGCCCGCCTCTGTAAAACGGCTCAAACAGGTTGCTTGTATGATTGGGATCAAGTTGGGCGCAATGGTTTGCAATGGTCAAGGTTACAAGGCTTGCGGCGGTTTCCGCGTCTTTGCCGATACCTTCTCGGGCTGGCGAAACTGCCAGGCGCAGGCTTACCTCTCCCTTTGGCTCCGCATACTTTACGCAGTTATCCAGAATATTCGAAAGCATATGGCAAAGCAGCTCCTCCTGCCCTCTCAGTTGCAGGTCAGGCCCAATGCTCTGCATCAGGCGCAAGCCGTTGCGCTCGAAAATCGGGGCGTAGCGGCGCAGCATTTCGGCGCACAAGTCGGAAAAATTTACATCTTCAAAGTCGCTTCTGTCCGATTGTAGACTAAGGCGGCTTAAAAGCAGGTTCGAGCCTATTACCCACTCAAGGTAAGATATTTCTTCTTTCAGATTTTTCAGGTTAAGGTTTATTTTTTCAGCGCCGCTCTTGGCGAAGCACTCCTCTTCAGCTTGCCCGCAAAGCGCGGCCAGCCTTGCGTTTTGCCTAATCAGCCCGCCTGCGCTTTCATCCAGCATGGCATGGTAAAACTCCATGCGCGTTACTGGGGATCTCAATTCATGCGATACGTTGGCTAATAAGGTGTGCGCTCCATCAATATGGCGCACAAGGTTTTCCGTAAGGCTGTTCACCGCGACGGCCAGATCGTTTATTTCGTCATAGCCGCGTACGCTTACACGTCTGTCCAGCCTGCCTCCGGCCATTTCGAGGGTCTCTTCGCGAAATGCGTTAAGGGGGCGGGCAATGGAGCGAGCCGCCCAAAAGCTCATTATGCCGCCAACAATAAGCAGGGCCAGCAGCCCCTGGTAAAATATGTCCTGAATGGGGGTGGAGTATTCATAGCCTGGGAAGACATAGCAGAGTAGGGCATCTTCTTGCGTAAAGCGCACGGGAATGGAGCAAAAAGTAGTGCGTCCTTCCTGTTTTATATCAATAATGGTCACGTTGCCGCGTTGCTCTTTGAATTTTGCAAGTCCGGCCCGCTCCTTCGCGCCAAAGCCTTGGCGCGCCGTGCCCAGCAAAAGGCTGCCATCGCTTTTTTCCAGCCACATGCGCGGGTCGTGCCGGTTTATATGGCGCAAAAAAATTTCCGCCGCCTGTAAATCTTGCTCCGACATGGTTTTGCCCAAGCTGCCCACGTAATCTTCAAGCCATTTTTGCCTGTATTCCATATCTTGCGTGAGCAAAAACAGCGTGAGCACGGCCAACTGCGACACTACCACCAGCAGCAGAATGTGCAGAAAAACCCGCTGCCAAAGTTTGTTTGCGGGTTTATTGCGTTTGGGGGCGTCATATGAGCCGGCCTGAGAATATGCGGCTATGGATGACACAATGCTAGCCCTGCCATTTGTAGCCCACCCCCCAGACCGTGCGAATGGAGGACGACGGTTCGCCCAAAGCGCGTAAAGCCCTGCGCAGATGGCTTATATATACATCCACTAGGCGGTCGTTAACATAATGCTCCTGCCCGAAAGAAATTGAAAGCAGCTCGTCGCGCGTAAGCGTGTTGTTTACGTTTTTCAGAAAACTTCTGGCTATATTGGCCTCGGCGTTGGAAAGGGTAATGCTTTTGCCCTTGCGGCTGAGCGTAAGGTTGCGCATATCCAGCGCCAAATCGCCATGTTGCAGCAAGTCTTCTGGTTGTCGCTCGGAGCAGGAGCGGCGCAATATGGCCTTTATTCGGGCCGCAAGCTCGCGCGGGTTGAAGGGCTTGGCCAGGTAATCGTCAGCGCCCATTTCCAGCCCCAAAATGCGGTCCACATCTTCACCTCTTGCCGTAAGCATTAATACAGGAACGCGCGTGACGGCCCGCAACCGTTGCAGCAGGGTAAAGCCATCCTCGCAAGGCAGCATTACGTCCAGCAAGATCAGGCTGGGTTTGCGCAGCTCAACCTCGCGCAGCATATTCCTGCCGTTGGCCAGCTGAAAAACATTGTAGCCGTACGGTAAAAGAAAATCCCGCACGGCCGCGCGCAGGCGGGTATCGTCGTCAATAATCAAAATTGCCTCACTTGCGGCATTCACGCGCGTATCGGCCATATTTTCCATAAGCGTATCCGTTAATGGGGTAGTGAATAAAAATATTTTATAAGATCAATATATTAGATAGAAGTTGAATTAATAATTTTTTAATACATTTTTAACATATTTTTAGCATGATTTTGATATTGATTATCATCATTTGCAGGTGCTATTTGTTTCAGGCCGCCTGACAGGGCGGCTGCGTTTAGTTTTCTTAGAATTACATTTTAATTGATTATGAATGTTATTTTCATAAAAAGCAATATCTCAATTGGCTTAACCATATTTCTTTCACGAGCAAATGGAGGGTATAATGCTCAAAAAATATTCCAGGGCGGCATGTATGGCGCTGTTGCTTTCAATGGCGCTGCCGTTTCCGGCTATGGCGGCTGAAGCTGAAGAACGTTCCGGCGACGTGCACAAACTCCAGCCGGTTATAGTAACCGCCACGCGCAGCGAGCACGACATACAGGAAGTGCCGTTGGCCGTATCTATTGTAACTGGCGAGGATATATCCAGAAACCCCAATACCAATATTGCGGATCTGCTCTCCAACGTGCCGGGTGTGCAGTTGGGCGGCGTTAACGTTGCCGGAGACCGCCGCGTGCTAATACGCGGCCAGGCCGCTGGCGCCACGCTTATTCTCATAAACGGCGTGCGCCAGCCGGAAATACGCAACACCGCAGGCGCGGGCTTTACCATAAGCACGCATGATATTGAGCGGATTGAAGTAATTAAAGGCCCTGCCTCCGTCTTGTATGGTTCGGATGCCGTGGGCGGTGTTGTCAACATCATTACCAAAAAGGGCGGCGACAAGCCCGTTGGGGCTAAAGTAGGCGTGGTTTATGACAGCTCGGTGGATAGCTGGGAGCCTTCGGCCTCGCTGTTCGGTAACTACAAAGGCTTCAATTACCGCCTGTTGGCCGATGGCGTTAATGCCGATGACAGAAAGGTGGGCCGCAGAGGCGATGATGAAAGCGACATTCTTTTCAACAGCAACTTTCGGCAGCGCGATTACCGTGGCCAGTTGGGTTATGAGTGGGAAAAGGGCAGCGTCTCCTTTATTGCCGAGCGGTTCGAGGGCAAATACAATTACACCCCGCTTATGGATAACCCCAATGGCGACGGCACTGACATACCGGCCCCGCCCAACAAGCGTGCCACCATATCGGAAGTGCCCAAAGACGACAGAAATTCTTATACCCTTAACCTGCATTTAAAGGATATAAGCAAAAATTTCGTAAACTTCCGCGCCACGGGTTACCTGCAGGATTTAGACAAGGGTTTCGATTACTACAATTATACGACCGGCATCTACAGCGGCAAGCACACTTACGAGCATGAGGCCTTCGGCGGCATGCTGCAGACGGATTGGCTGCTGTTCGACGACCATTTTGTCTCCGTGGGTCTGGATTACGACAATATAACCATGACCAAGCGCGATTATCTCGCCGCCGGAAATCAGCAGTCCGAAGGCTACAACAGGGTGCTGGCCGCCTTTATTCAGGACGAATGGACCATTATAGACGGGCTTACCCTTACGGCGGGCCTGCGCCAGACATGGAACGACAGCGCCCTTACAAAAGACACCAAAACGCCCTCCAACGAGGACGATTCCAGCGACAGCAAGCTGGTGGGCAGCGTCGGCCTGGTTTATACGGGATTTGAAGGCATAGCCCTCAGGGCGCTATTCTCGCAGGGTTACAAGCTGCCCACTCTTACGGATATGTATGTCGGCTCCGCCGTTATAGAGCCTAACCCCGATCTGAAACCTGAAAAGTCCGATAACTACGAAATAGGCGTGCGTTACAACGATTACGGCTTGAATGTGGATTTGGCGGCGTATTACAGCAAGTTTAAAAACGGCATTGCCAGAAAAACGGTTTCCACCTCCCCCACAAAGTACAGGCCGGAAAACCTTACCAAGGCCGTAAGCTACGGGCTGGAACTGCAAGCCGATTATCAGGTGGGGCAAACCGGCTTTACCCCTTACCTTACGGGCAACTTGCTGCGTTACCAGACAGAAGACGCCAATGGCTTTAAAACATATCACAGCAGCCGCTCCCCGGCCTGGGGCTCCCTTGGCGTAAAGTGGGAACAAGATGTGTTGAACGGCGCCGTGCTGTTTACCGACCTTAACGTGCAGGCGGGCAAGGGCGCTTATACCGAGGAGCCTAACGGCAATGAGCATCACCGCACCAAGGGCTGGTATACGGCCAACTGGAGCGTTGGGCTTGAAGGGCCTGTGGAATATAAATACAAAGTTGCTCTCAGCGTACGCAACCTGTTTGACGAATATTACCAGATTGCCAGCCCTTATCTGGCCTCCAACCCCATACCGGAGCCTGGCATGCATGCCGTAATAAACTTTGAATACGAGTTTTAAATAAAGCGGAACAATGGCATAAACAAAAGCTCCCGTGTTGCAGCGGGAGTTTTTTTGATCTGTTCAAAAATCTGCCCGAAGCCAAGGGCGCGGCCATTATGGATTAAGTACAACCCAATAAACAAGGTCCTCCGAAGCGGGCCTTGTTTATTGGGAATATATAAAGTCATAATTTCTGAAGCCAGATTTTATGAGGTCTGGCTTCAGAAATTATGACTTTATATATTTTTATATTTGGCTATGCAAACGCCCCGCCAAGGCGGGGCGTTTGCATAATCGCTTATTGCGCGGCATTCTCCCGCGCCAGCAGTTTATCGTTGTAGGTTCTGGCCACGCTCATCATCAGCTTGAGGCGGTTAATCTGGTTTACCTCGCTCACGCCTGGGTCGTAGTCTATGGCCGTAATGTTGGCCGTGGGGTATCTTTCCTTCAGGGCTTTAAGCATGCCGCGTCCGGTTATGTGGTTGGGCAGGCAGGCAAAGGGCTGCACGCATACTATGTTGTTGGCGCCGGTTTCCAAAAGTTCCATCATTTCACCGGCCAACAACCACCCCTCGCCGGATTGGTTGCCCAGCGAAACCATGCTGGAGGCCAGCTTGGCCAGCTTGCTTATGTGAATGGGCGCGCCGAAAAGCGGGCTTTGCTTAAGGCGTTTGCGCATGGAGTCGCGCATCCATTCCATCAGCACCGTGGCCGTATGAAAACCCAGGGTGGCTTTCAGGCCCAGGCCGTAGTTTTTATGGTCGTACACAGTGCCGTAGGTGCAGTACAAAAAGAAGTCCAACAGGTCGGGCACCACGGCCTCGCCGCCTTCGGCCTCGATATTTTCCACCAGGTAATTGTTGGCTTCGGGGTGGAATTTTACCAGAATTTCGCCCACAATGCCCACTCTGGGCTTGCGCGGCCCGCTTCTGGCGATTTTTTCAAAATCGTCGACAATGCCGGAGATTACGCGGCGGAATTCATCCATGCTGCTTTTTCCGGCCAGCGATTCCTTACAGAGTCTGTTCCATTTCTCATAGGTGGCGTTAGCCGTGCCTTTTTCCACCTCATAGGGGCGTATGCGGTACAGGCAACGCATGAGCAGGTCGCCATACAAAATGGACTGCATGGCCTTTTTAAGCAGGCGGAAGCTATAGGTAAAGCCGGGGTTGCCTCCTTCAAGGCCAGAGGCGTTAAGGGATATAACCGGCACCTGTTCCGCGCCTATGTCGGACAGAGCCTTGCGCAGCAGGGCAATATAGTTGGTGGCGCGGCACTGCCCGCCGGTTTGTGTGAGAATGAGCGCGGTTTTGTTCAGGTCGTACTTGCCGCTCTGCACGGCCTCAATAAGCTGGCCTATAACCATTATGCAGGGGTAGCAGGCATCGTTGTGCACATATTTCAGGCCGCACTCCAAAGCCGCCTTGCCTGGCGCGTCCAGCACAACCACGTTGTAGCCTTCTTGCTGGAAAACAGGCCCGAGCAGCGAGAAATGTATGGGCGACATCTGCGGAGCCAGAATTGTATATGTATCGCGCATGTGCGGCATAAAGGGCGACTTTTTTGGCGTGGGCACAATGCCCAAGGGCTGCGGCGGGCGGCTCATGCGGTCGCGCTCGTCAATGGCCGCTTTTAGCGAGCGTATGCGTATGCGCGCGGCCCCAAGGTTATCGCCCTCGTCAATTTTTATGAGGGTGTAGATCTTGTTTTCCGCCTGCAAAATCTCATCAACCTGATCCACGGTAAGGGCATCTAGCCCGCAACCAAAGGATGTAAGCTGCACCAGGTTAAGGTAGGGCGTTACGGCAACCAGCGCGGCAGCGGCGTACAGGCGCGAATGGTAGCTCCATTGGTCCACCACGCGCAATTGCTCTGTAATGCGCGCTGCCCCAAGGTGGGCAATGCTGTCTTCAGTCAGCACGGCCATGCCTTCTTCCACAATGATTTTGTCTATGCCGTGGTTTATGCCCGGGTCTACATGGTAAGGCCGGCCGGAGAGCACCACGCCTTTATGGCCGGTGCGCTTCAGGTATTCAAGGGTTTCCTTGCCTTTGGCGCGCACGTCCGCCCGGGCCTTTTCCAGCTCCGCCCAGGCCATTTCCAGCGCGCGTGACAATTCGCGTCTGCTTATGCGCAGTTCTTTAAATTCCTGCTCCAGCACCTTGCGTACCGACTTAATGTCGGCAAGGTTTAAAAACGGGTTATGGAATTTGATTTTTCCACTGCTTATTTCGTCTATGTTAAAGCGAACCACCTCGGGGTAACAGGCCACCACCGGGCAGTTGTAGTGGTTGTTGGAATATGAGAATTCCTGCCACTCGTAGGTGACGGAGGGGAAGAAGATACGGTCTACGTTGCGGGCCATAAGGTATTCCATATGGCCGTGTACCAGCTTGGCTGGGTAACAGGCGGATTCGGACGGTATGGTGTCTATGCCCATTTTATACAGGCCGTTGCTGGAGCGGGGCGAGAGCACCACCTGAAAACCCAACTGGCTGAAAAAGGTGTGCCAGAAAGGGTAGTTCTCAAATTGGTTAAGCACTCGCGGAATACCCACGGTGCCGCGTCTGGCGTATTCCGGCTCCAGCGGTTTGTAGTCGAACATGCGCTCGAGCTTGTAATCATAAAGATTGGGCAGGTCACGTTTTTTTGCTGTTTCAACCTGCGCGCCTTTTTCGCAACGGTTGCCGGTAATAAACTTACGGCCGTCGTTAAAGGTGTTTATGATAATACGGCAGCGGTTGCCGCACATTTTACAGTTGCTCAACTCTTTGGTCACGCCGAAAGCCGTCAGCTCTTCCTGTGTGATAAAGCTGGATTCGTAGTTCTCGTCAAAACGCTCGTGGGCTATAAGGGCAGCGCCGTAAGCTCCCATAAGCCCTGCTATGTCCATGCGCACCACTTCGCGGCCGGTGAGTTTTTCAAAGGAGCGCAGCACGGCTTCGTTGTAAAATGTGCCGCCCTGCACGATAATTTTTTCCGGCAGGTCGTCTATGCGGCGCAGGCGTATAACCTTGTAAAGGGCGTTACGTATAACGGCGTAAGAAAGACCGGCGGAAATGTCGGCTACCGTGGCCCCTTCTTTTTGGGCCTGCTTTACCATGGAGTTCATAAACACGGTGCAGCGGGTGCCAAGGTCCACGGGCTGGGTGGCGGTAAGGGCCATTTGGGCGAATTCCGCCACATCCAGTTGCAGCGACTTGGCAAAGGTCTCGATAAAAGAGCCGCAACCGGCGGAGCAGGCCTCGTTTAGCGAGATGCTGTGAATGGCGCCTTTACGTATGTTAAGGCACTTCATGTCTTGCCCGCCTATGTCCAGAATAAATTCCACGCCGGGCAGCATGTTCTCGGAGGCTTTGTAGTGGGCTACAGTTTCCACCTCGCCGTAATCGGCCTTGAAGGCAGCTTTGATCAGGTGCTCGCCGTAGCCGGTGGCGGTTACGCCCCCTATCTTGGCCGTGGGCGGAAGCTGGCTGTAAATATCTTTAACCAGTTCCAGCACAATGTTTACGGGGTTGCCCTTGTTTCCGCTGTAAAAGCTGTACAAAAGCTCGCCTTTTTCACCAACCGCGGCGGCCTTGGTGGTGGTGGAGCCGGAGTCTATGCCAATAAACACGTAACCTGAGTATTTGGAAAGGTCGGCCCTATCCACTGTGGATTTGGCGTGGCGGGCGCGAAACTCCGCCAGATCTTCCGTGCTGGCGAAAAGCGGCGGCAAGAGGCTCACCTCTGAAAGGGTGTTGGCCGGGCTATCAACAATACGTTTGACTATTTCCGAAACGCGCAATCGGGCATGCCCCGGCTTTACCAGCATGGCAGCGCCCATGGCTACAAAAAGCTTGGCGTTATCGGGGAAGATTACTTCGTCTTCTTTAAGTTTTAGGGTTTTGGTGAACAGCTCGCGCAGCATGGAAAGAAAGTTGAGAGGGCCGCCAAGAAATGCCACTTTTCCGCGTATTGGCTTGCCGCAAGCCAGGCCGCTGATGGTTTGGCTTACAATGGCCTGCAAGATGGAAGCGGCAATGTCCTCACGCGATGCGCCCTCGTTAATAAGCGGCTGAACATCTGTTTTTGCGAAAACGCCGCAACGCGAGGCTATGGGGTAAATTGTCTTGTGATTCTCGGCCAGTTTGTTAAGCCCGCCCGCGTCAGTCTCCAGAAGGGTGGCCATCTGGTCTATAAAAGCTCCGGTACCGCCAGCGCAACTGTTGTTCATGCGCTGGTCCACACCGTGCTTGTCAAAATAGGTTATTTTGGCGTCTTCGCCGCCAAGCTCTATTGCCACATCGGTCTGCGGGGCGAAGGTTTCTATGGCTTTGGTTCCGGATATAACTTCCTGCTCAAAGGGAATGTTCAGCAGCTTGGATATGGCGAGACCGCCGGAACCACTCATCATGGGCAATATTTCGATATCGCCTTCCTTTGCCAGCACTTCCTCAAGCAAGGTCAGCAAGGTTTGCCTTACGTCTGAAAAATGCCAACGGTAGTCCTGAAAGAGCAGGTTGTTGTCATTATCGAGAAAAACAAGCTTGATGGTAGTTGAGCCGATATCAATTCCGGCCCTTATGCGCGCGCTATTGAATTTGTTGTCGGTAGTCATTCATCACCACAAATTTGGGTGCGCCAAAACCGCGCAGACGGCAGTTAAGCGCCTGCACTGGTATTTGGCACATATATTTTATTAAGTTACGTATTTTACTTGATTGCGACTAAAAGAGTTTAATCATAAAGCGCGCGCTAGTCCACCCCATTTTTCAGCCTGGCGTTATTGACAGGACGCCTTGAAGCTCTTAACAATCCGGGGGGCGCCTCATATGCCATTTGCCGTCACGGAGTTGTAACCATGTGTAAAAGAAGTATCTATTTGTTTACGGCTTTTTTTATTTTTTGTTTGTTGCCCGCAAGCTTTGCGCAAGCCGCGCAAACCTATAAAAATGCCATTGTGGTGGCTGCCGTGGGCAGCAGCCAGCCTGAAGCCATTGAAAGCATCGAAAAATTTGCCAAAACACTGCAAACCGATTATCCGGACAGCAAAATCGTAATGGCCTTCACTTCCGGCCAGCTTTTGAAATCAGTCCAAGGGCGCGAACCTGCCGTTTCATCACTGCAAGGGGCTGTTACGGCGCTGGTTGACGAAGGCATAACCCGCATAGCGGTTTGTGCCTTGTATGTAAGCGCCGGTGAGCAGTATGGCAAAATGCTCGATACGGTTGAAGATTTAAACCGCATGTATGGCGGAAAGGCCGTAATAAAGGCCGCTTTGCCGCTGGCAGGCAGCGAACAGGATGTTTTTACCCTGGCCTCTTACCTTATTTACTCCATGCCAGCCGATGTAAAGCCGGGGGATGCCGTGATTTTTGTAGGGCATGGCTCAAACACGCCGGGCAGCGTGCTTTACCCGGCGCTTAATTGGGCCTTGTTTCTGCAAGGGGAAAAGGGCAGCCTTTACATGGTGGTGAATCTGGAAAATGACGAGAGCGTTAAAAATGCCATGCAGGTCATAAAATCCAACAAGCGCAAGGTTGTCTGGCTTGTCCCCCTGCTTGCCGTGTATGGCCGCCATGCCGGTACGGATATTTTCAATACTGACGATAAAAGCCTCTCGTCGCGCATGCACGACGCGGGGCTTTCGGTCAGGGCGCACAAACAGGGGCTGATTGCCAATGAGGCCGTGGCAAATCTGTGGAAGGCGCAATTGCGCAAAACCATGAAGCTTATTGAAACAGCCGGGAATTAATGTTGTTTTCAACCCATTCGGCATCAAACCAGGGCAGGGGATCAACCGAAATTCCGTTAACCAGCATTTCATAGTGCAGGTGATCTCCCCCCGCCATGCCAGTGGAACCGGTGCGCCCTATTATTTCGCCTTTCGCCACGTTTTGCCCTTGTTCCGCCAGTATCTCGCTAAGGTGCGAGTACAGGCTGTGCAGCCCAAGCCCATGGTCAATCATAACCACGTTGCCATGTATGCCCATATATCCGGTAAATACAACCTGTCCGGCGTTGGCCGCCGGTATTTTGTCTTTGGCTACCGAGGCATAGTCCAAACCCAAATGCACCTGGTAATCCACAACCGTATTATTATACAGGTAACTGCGCTGGTCGGCAAAGTCCGAGCGTCTTGCCGCGCCGGGCATGGGCATGAAGGCCCCTTCCCAAAGCGGGCTTGGTGAGGTGTTTTGGCAGATCTGCCATATTTTTTTGTAGTTACGCGCTCTTTCTTCATTATTCACGCGCAGGTATATGGCAAGCGAGTCGTTTTCAGCCGGTAACAGCGCGGCAAACTCGCGTGCCTTGCTTTTTATAAAGGCATCGCTCAGTTTTATTTCGTCATGCTTGGGGCTGTATTCAGTTTTATTTAGTGGCAACGGAGTGCGCGATGTGTTTCCAACCGAATCAGTCAGGGTTAATACCGGGCTAAAAGACGCGGTATCGGCATCAGGCGGCAGAGTAAGCAGCACTGCATAGTCGCGTTCGCCCAGGCTGAACAGCGGAAAACTCAAAGTGCCGGAGGCCAGCGAGGCAACGGTAGCGTCTTCAGAAAGCCTGAAGCGCAACAAAGCGCTGCCTCCCTTTTGCAGAGTTAGCGGCTGCACGTCAAACGCCGGTTGCGGCGGTGTTTTATCCAGATAAATCGCAATTTCGCGCAGGGTGTAGTTGCCGCGAAAAAGCCGGTTTAAAGACCGGTCGGCCGCTTTTATATTGATGGTTAAAGGCCCTTCGTCCGCTCCATTGCCGGCAATGCAAAATCTTAGCTGCTCCCTGTTCGCGTCGCCATATTTTTCCAGCACGATAATCTGTGGGGAAGCTCCGGCCTGAGCCGCAGTGACGCTGACAGCTCCAAGTCCGGATTCAGCATCGCTTACAACAGCGCCAAGAGGCTGCCCTGGGGCTATGCGCTCCGGAAAGGCAACAACAACACGCGGCGGCTCCTTATCGCAAAATATTTGCAGGGCGGTAAGCAGCATTGCTGCCATTATCAGGAGCAAACCGGCATAAAGAAGGAGTTTGTGTTTATGCATATTGTGAAATTCTAACAAAAATTTAGACAAAATTTTTTTAACGCATTGTTCTGTAAAAGTCTTCAAAAATGTGACTCGCCGTCAGGTTGGGCGCAGATCAGACTTGACGCCGCTAACAGTTTAAGTAAAAAACTCCCAGGCACAATTTTTACCTAGGTGAGCGAACATGGGCGGATACGCCATAAGCAGAGACAGAATGGTTAAAGAACAGCTTTTGCAGCGCGGCATAAGCGCTCCAAAGGTTATTTCGGCCATGCGCAAAACGCCCAGGCATTATTTTGTGGAAGAGGCCTTGTGGCACAGGGCCTATGAGGATTACCCCCTGATGATCGGCAGCGGACAGACCATTTCGCAACCGTATATCGTCGCGCTTATGTCCGAGCTTTTGGAAGCCTCGCCAGGTATGAAAGTGCTGGAAATAGGCACCGGCTGCGGGTATCAATCCGCCATTCTGGCCGAGATGGGGCTGGAAGTATATTCTGTCGAGCGTCTGCGCGAGTTGTATATGGCAACGGCGCGCAGGCTGGTAAAACTTGGCTATTTGCGCATAAAGCTCAAGCTGGCCGATGGAACTCTGGGGTGGGAGGCGGAAGCGCCTTTTGACAGAATCATAGTCACGGCAGGGGGGCCGAGTGTGCCCGCGCCTCTTGTGGGGCAACTGGCCGACCCGGGCATAATGGTAATACCGGTAGGAGCTGGCCAGCGGCAACAGGAGCTGGTGGTGGTGCGCAAAGAAAACGGCAAGGTAACTCAAGAGAAAAAGGGCCGTGTAGCCTTTGTTGATCTTGTGGGCGATCACGGCTGGTAGCGCGTTGTGCCTGTTGTATTATTAAGATAACACGAGCCGGGCTTAATGCCCGGTTTTATTATGGTTTTAGCAGTTAAGCAAGTATTGCGAACTGAAGCTCAAACCACCAGTTTTGTGATGATTATGATTTTGTTTTTCAATGCGGGCTTGTTATTTTAGCAGCCTGAGGTTACTAATCTTTTGCATATATTTTAGTGAGGTATTGCCATGCCAGAACAATCAAAAAGCGGCGCTGCCAACGCGTCTTTCAGCGCTTCGCAGCAGCTTCCGCAGGCCAAACATCAGGAAAACGATTCCCTTTCCGCCGCGTTACGTAAAATACGGTACAAAATATTTGTCATGAGCGGCAAAGGCGGGGTGGGCAAAAGCTCGGTAACAATAAACCTGGCTGTAGCCCTGTCTGAAATGGGGTTTAAAACCGGCATACTTGATGTTGATATTCACGGACCAAGCGTGCCCAGACTTTTGGGCATAAAAGAGGGCGTGGTATCTCGTGTTGAAAACGATTTGATTACCCCGATAAAATTTTCCGAGAATCTCTCGGTGCTTTCTTTAGATACGTTGCTGGAGAATCGCGATCAGGCCATTATTTGGCGCGGCCCCAAAAAGGCCGGAGCCATTCAGCAGCTTATTGGCGAGGCCGCCTGGGGCGAACTGGATTTTCTGGTTATAGACTCGCCCCCCGGAACAGGCGACGAGCATCTTACCATTCTGCAAATGATTCCAGACGCGCTGTGCCTTGTGGTAACCACCCCGCATCAGGTGGCTCTGGCCGATGTGCGCAAGGCCATTAACTTTTTGGAGGCTTTGCACGCCAGAGTTTTGGGCATGGTGGAGAACATGAGCGCGTTTTCCTGCCCGCATTGCGGCGGCAAAATAGAAATGCACGGCAACTCCGACAGCGGGCTTGAGCTGGCCCGCAAGTCCGGCTTGGCTTTTCTTGGCAGCATACCGTTGGATGCCGAGGCTTCAAGAGCGGCGGACGCAGGCTTGCCAGCGGTGCTTATTGAAGGCGGCAACGCCGCGAAATCGGCCTTTTACGCGCTGGCCGAAAATGTTAAAAACGCTTGCTTCAGCAACGCCTTTAAGAAATAAAAAAAGTCCAGACTTAATCTGGAACCGTCAATAGCGCAAAAAAATTTTGCGCGATAATAAAAAATTAACCCCCGGCAGCGCTGCGGTTTGGATGTTATCCTGACCCAGGTTGTGTAGCCATTCAGGCGCTTTTTCCCTCTGTCTGCGTCAGCAAGGCTTTGCCCCTCAGTCGAATACCGTAAGAGTATACTCTTTCGGTTCAAAGCCTTGCTTCCTTGCCAGATAACAAAATCACTCTGAATGTCGGCACAACCCAGGCGCAGCCGGGGGGGTAATTTAATGCGGCCCCTTGGTAAAGCCAAAAAAATATTTGCTGAATACTTCGTGCAAAGGCAGCACTTGCATGGCTGTGGTAAAAATATGCCGGCCTATGGCAAATTCGTCATTAACGGCTTTGGCCGCCGCTTCTTTGTCCTGCCGTTCAATGGCAAGCAGCAGATCCGCATGTTTTTCGAACATGGCGCATATGCCCTGCATGTTCTGGCGTATGGCGGCATCGTTAAATTGCAGTATGTCGTGAAATATTTTTATAAAATGTATAAGCAAAGAGTTATCGCAAAGCTTGGCAATGGCGACATGAAACTGTTTGTCCGCCTCAAAAAAAATTTCTAATTTTTCTGCGGGCGCGGGTTCCGCCGGTATGACGCATAGCTCGTGCAGTCTGCGGAACAACGCAATATCGCTATCAGTACGAAAATCAGCCGCATACTTCGCGGATTCTGCCTGCATGATTTGCCAAAGATGCACAATGTCATTTGGTTTGCCGCCAGACATAAAAATATATTGGCAGATTTGCTCGGCCAGCTTGCTTTCGTCAATCACAGTAACATAATTTCCGCTACCGTGTTTTATTTCCACCAACCCTTGTTGCGCAAGAGTTTTTAGGGCTTCGCGCACCGGTATTCTGCTTACCCCATACAAAACGGCAAGTTCACGCTCTGTAGGCAGGCGTTGTCCTGATTTGTAACTTTTATTGAGAATTTTCTGGTGCAGGTCCTGTACAATGTGCTGTGAAATGGTAACTCGTTGAGACATGGCTTAAGTCCATTGAAGTGGATTTATGGTGTATTTGAAATATTAAAATTTATACTCAACAGTTTATTTTATTTATATTTTTAAAGGTATAATAATATATATATAATTTATAAATTGATTTAATATATGTTTAACTACATTTAATTCGCTTTGTTTATAATCAAAACCCTAAAAAAAATGCAACTGGTTATATCGGTGGTTATTTAAATTTTTGTTGTTGGAATATTTCTAGATTTTTATTAAAGAAATGGGCATGGTCAGAAAAGGTTTTTAGAAAACCTTTATCGGGCGTTTGGGCGGCAGGCCAACTTGGCCGGTTCAGCAGGGCGCTTGCAATGACAAAAAAGTGTTTATGGCGGTATTTACGCTGCCAATCGCCTGTGTGGCATCACTCTTGTATCGTTTTTGTAATATCCTATTTGAGTTTTAAAGCACCAACTACTTATTTTGCAGGTAAATATGAAACGCTTTAATTTGCCTACATGGCTCACTTTGAGCCGCATCGGCATTACACCGGTGATTATTGTTTTGCTGTACTTTCCAAACCGGTTCACCTGCCTGGCCGCCACTTTACTGTATATGGCCGCATCGGCGTCCGACTATGTGGATGGCAAGCTGGCCCGCAGTTCCGGCCAGGTGACAAGTTTTGGTAAATTCTTGGACCCGTTGGCCGATAAGGTGCTAAACTGCTCCATGCTGATAATGATGGTTGCCTTGGCCCGCGTGCCTGCCTGGGTGGTTATAGTTATTGTTGTGCGCGAGCTTATGGTTACCGGCCTGCGCGCCATTGCCGCCGACGAAGGGCATATTATAGCGGCGGATCGCTTCGGCAAACTTAAAACAGTATTGCAAGGCTTGGCCATTGTGCCGCTGACCTTGTATTACCCTTGGTTTGGGGTTGATCTGGTTCCGGCGGGCATGGTTTTGTTGTATTCCGCCCTGGTGCTTACGGTTTTTTCCGGCAGCAAATACATGTACGATTTTTACGCGTTCTGGCGTGACGGCGCCGGTGATGAGGCCGGAAACGCCAAACCGGCCGATGGGCAAGGGCCGACCGGTGATTAATTTTAAAACTGCCCATAACTTTTATTGATATTTAAGGTCAGTCAGTTATTATTGGCGGGATGGTTATGGAAAATAACATGCATTTACGCTTGCGTTTGAAAAATTGCCTGCAGACAATTCTTGACCTGCGGGATGATATTGATTCCATGCCATTTGGCAGCGCCTTTACCGGCGAAATAGGCGCGTTGGAATCCTTTTTGGAAAAGCTCGCCGATATTTCGCTTAACGAATACGAGGTGCGGCGGGTGGAGTTTGCCACCAGCAAGTTTTTGGACGAGTTGGAGCTGCTTTTAATGCAAAGCGCGCCCCATAAAGCAGCGGGCAAAAGCAGGCTCCAATAAAATGAGTTATCGGCGTCTGCTACTGTGTTGTTCGGTTTTTCTGAATATCGCCCTCGCCTGGAATTTGATCTGGGGCGAGCAGGGGCTGGTGGCGTACAAGGCGCTTCAACAAGAGTTTATGGCGCTAAACGAGCGCATGGACGCGCTTGGCAGCAAAAATATCGCTCTTAGCCGTGAAATAAAGCTTTTGCAATCTGATGACAAATATATAGAGCAGATGATTAGAAAACGCCTCAATTTTGTTAAAGATAACGAAATATGGTATATTTTTCCTGATGGATTGAACACTGGAGCGGGCCTGAATGAAACAGAAAATTGAATGGTATCAGGAAGTGCTGGACCTTGAGCCGGGCTCGAAAGTGTTTTTTCCCCTTGCGCGCATGCAGGCTGAAGATGGGCAGCCTGATGCGGCCCTTTCCACCTTGCGGCACGGCCTTGGCCGTAACCCTGAACATATCGAAGCCCGCCTTTTGCTTATAGATATACTATTCAATCAGAGCAAAATTGAAGACATCTGGCCGGAAGTGGATGCGGTTTCTCTTATGTTGGGCGGGTACCCCGGCTTTTGGGCCGCATGGACCGAGCGCATGGCGAAAAATCCGCAATCGCGCGATGCCGCTTTGGCTTTGAATTTCCTTTCCGCCAGCCTTAAAGGCGAGCCTATTTCATGGTCCGCCGTTATTGAGCACGGTCTTGGCAGCATACTCTCCGGCAAGCTTAAGCCGGCGGAGCCTGCCTTGCCGGTTTTGCACGGCGCTGCCGCGCCAAGAGCCTCCGCTGCCGCTTACAAACCTGCACCGGCCGTGAGCGTGGGCGAGAGCAATGATGAGGTTGACGCGGAATCTGAAGATGATGACGAGCAATTTTCGCTTAAAACCCGCTCCATGGCCGAAGTGCTTGCCGGGCAGGGCGATTATGTAGGCGCGTTGGATATTTATGAGGAGCTTTTGCGCTCCGCGAAAACAGAAGATGAAAAAGTAAGCCTTGAAGACGCCATTGCGCGTCTGAGCGCCGACATAGGTATGGCTGCCTCAGCCGGCCCCGAAGCTTTGCCTGAGGAAAAAGCGCCTTCCGCGCAAGGCCCCAACCGCCTTGTGGATGTGCTGGAATTGCTGGCCGAACGGCTGGAAGCAAAAAGTTAATACCATTGCCTTTTCGGCAGATGGGGGAATAATTTTGTCACGTTTGTACCGTACTCTTTGCGCACTTTGTGTGCCTGTTTTTTTTATTGCCGGATGCGCCGGACAAACAAGCAAAAACCTTTGGCGCAACGTAACTGATCCGTATTACAAGTATATTAATACCCCGGCCAAGCTCAGGTTTGATAACAGGGATCTGTGCGAGCCTTACCAGATTACGCTCAGCCAGTCCGTTGCCGATGTCGACTACCTTTTGGAGCAGCTCTCGCGGGCCATGGACGATAGTGACCGCAGCCCTGACGAAGAGTGGGTAAACAAAATGCTGGCCGACTTCCCGTGGCTGGGCGGCATAGCCGTAACGGACGGCAAGGGGCGCATTATGGCCCGTGTGCCTGAATATGCCCTTAAAGAGTTCAATTTGGGCCCGCTGATGCAGGAAGTGCCCCGGCAAAGGCCCATGGATTTGCGGGCCTATACCATGGAAAGCCCCATGGGGCCGGAGATTTATATAGCCAAGCCGGTTTACATGCAGGACGAATTGCGCGCCCTTATAGTTGCCCATTTTGACATGCGCGCGCTTCTTGCCGTAGCCGGAAAACCGGAAAATTTTGTAATGCTTTCATCCAAGGCCATACTATGGCCGTCTATATATGATATGCAGCAAACTCCGCTAATGCGGGACGATTGGGACAAGCTGGGAGCGGAAGATACCGATGGCATGCTTAAAAACAACGTGGGCGAATTTTACTGGGTTTCCACGTACTTTGCCAATATGCGTCTTTTTTACGCGTTACCAGCAAGCGGCCAGTTTACTGTTAAGCGCGAGCAGCTTGATATTTTACGGCAGGCAGGCTCATTTACCGCCGTTAAAAACGTTAACTAGCAACTAACGCGCTGGCCGGTTTTGCCTGTTTCGCCGGCAACATCATAAATCAGGGAGGCGGCATGTCGCAGGTAACCGTTACCGAACATTTGCTTTTGCACCAGTTGAGAAGGCCGGAAGCCACCGGTGTTTTTACACAGCTTCTGTATGATCTTATTGTTTCCGCAAAACTTATTTCGCGCAGCGTGAGTAAAGCTGGGCTGCTGGACGTGCTTGGCGAGACAGGCGAGGTAAACGTGCAGGGTGAGCACGTGCAAAAACTTGACGAATATGCCGACGAAATCCTCATTCATCGCATGGAGCGCAGCGGGGCGCTTTGCCTTATGGCCTCTGAAGAGCACGCCGATTTCATACCTGTTGCCCAGCATTTTTCGCACGGCGATTATATTCTGATTTTCGACCCGTTGGACGGCTCCAGCAATATTGACGTTAACGTCAACGTTGGCACCATTTTTTCCATTCACAAACGCCTGAGCCCCTCAACGGAAAAGGCCACGCTGGCTGATATTCTGCAAGCAGGCACCAAACAGGTTGCAGCCGGTTACTTTGTATATGGCCCGTCGACCATGATGGTTTACAGCACGGGGCAAGGCGTGCATGGCTTTACGCTTGACCCGAGCGTGGGCGAGTTTTTGCTTTCGCACCCGTACATGCTTATTCCGGAACAGGGAAAAATTTACTCCGTAAACGAGGGCAACTACAGCCTGTGGGATGATAAAAGCAGAGCCGCCATAGATTACTTTAAAAGCAGCGGCAACCGCATAGGCAAGCCGTATTCCATGCGTTACGTGGGTTCTCTGGTGGCGGATTTTCACCGTACTCTGCTGTACGGCGGTGTGTTTATGTACCCGGTAACACATAAGCCGGGCTCCAAGCCCGAAGGCAAACTGCGGCTTATGTGCGAAGCCTCGCCTCTGGCCTTTTTGGCCGAGCAGGCAGGTGGAAAGGCCACGGACGGGGCCAGGCGTATTCTGGAAATAAAGCCTGATCAGTTGCACCAGCGCGTGCCGCTTTTTATAGGCTCGGCCAATGATGTTGATGATGTAATGCGCTTTCTGGCTTAAGCGGGTTTAAAGTGCTTTGTTTGGGAATAGAGAGCTCGTGCGATGAAACCGCTCTTGCGCTGGTGCGTGACGGTAAATGTATAGGCCAGACCTTAAGCAGCCAGGTGGATGTACACGCGCTGTTCGGAGGGGTGGTGCCAGAGATCGCCTCGCGTGAGCACGGGCGCGCCATTGCCCCGTTGTATGATTTGCTTATGCGGCGTTGCGGGGTGGAACCGCAAGATATGGATTGCATTGCCGTGGCGCGCGGGCCTGGCCTTTTGGGGAGCCTTCTGGTGGGTGTGGCTTTTGCCAAGGGTTTGGCTTTATCTTCAGGCAAACCTTTAATTGGCGTCAACCACTTGCACGCGCATATTCTGGCAGCCGGGCTGGAAGAGAAAATATCTTTTCCCGCTCTGGCCTTGCTTGTTTCCGGCGGGCATACGCACATTTACCTGGTTAGGTCGCCGTTATCCTTCACGCTGCTTGGGCGCAGCATTGACGATGCGGCAGGCGAGGCCCTGGATAAATTCGGCAAGATGATCGGCTTGCCATACCCAGCCGGAAAGTACATAGATTTTTTCGGCGCGTCCGGTCAGGTTGTGCCAAACCTGTTTCCATACCCTTATCTTGATAATGACAACCTGGACTTCAGTTTTAGCGGCCTAAAAACGGCTGCGTTAAATTTGCTTGGCAAAAGAACGGACTTGCGCTTCACTTTGCAAGACGGCAATGCCGCCAGCCTTGCCCCCGTGCTGCCGGATGGCGAGGCGGGAAAAGAGCTTGCATCCCTTTGCGCTTCTTACACCAATAACATAGCGGTTACTTTGACGGAAAAAATGCGTCGCGCAATCGGGCATGTTGGCAGGGGGGGCATTAATTCTGTTATTTTGGCTGGCGGCGTTGCGGCAAATTCAACCGTACGTGGCCAGTTGCGCGTCTTATGCGCGGAGTTTGAGTTGCCCTTTATTGTGCCTGCCCCGGCCTTATGCACCGATAATGCGGCCATGATTGCGTACACAGGTTATTTGCTGCGGCAAAGAGGTTTAAGCCATGAGTTGGATTTCGCGGCAATTCCCAGAGGGCAGCAAGTACCTGATGACTATCGTTTAAATTTGAGTTAGAGTGCCCTATAAACGGTTTTTGTCTGTTATGCAGGAGGTTGATAGATGCTAACTGAAATTTCCGAGAAAAATTTTGATGAGACGGTTATAGGCGCCACAAAGCCTGTTCTGGTTGATTTTTGGGCCCCATGGTGCGGCCCCTGCCGCGCGGTTGCCCCCGTGCTGGAAGAACTTTCCACCGATTTTGGCGACAAGCTGACTTTCTGCAAACTCAATGTTGACGACAGCCCAAGTATACCTGGTCGTTTTTCCATACGCTCCATACCCATGGTAATGGTGTTCAAGGGCGGTGAGGTGGCCGGACAGGTAACTGGAGCCGTCGCCAAAAGCGAACTGAAAGAAATGATTGAAAAGGCTTTGGGATGAAAACATACGACGCAATCGTGATAGGGGCGGGTCCTGCTGGGGTTACGGCCGCTATATACCTGGCTCGGTTTGGAGTGTCGGTTGCCATTGTGGAAAAAATGACCCCTGGCGGACTTTTGCTGCAAACCGCCGAAATTGAAAACTACCCCGGCGTGTCCAGCGCCAAGGGTTATGAGCTGGCCGATACCATGGCCGCGCAACTGGCAAAATACAGTAATGTCGACAAGTATCAGGAAACGGTAACTTTGTTTGAGCCCATCCAGGGGCGCAACCGCTTGCGTGTTGGCGAAGACTGGCTGGAGGCTAAAACCGTTATTATATGTTCCGGACTTATTCTAAAAAAACTGGGCCTGCCGGATGAAGATAAGCTCACAGGCTACGGCGTTTCATATTGCGCGCTTTGCGACGGTCATTTTTATAAAGACAAGGTCGTAGGCGTTGTGGGCGGCGGAAACGCGGCGCTGGAAGAAGCCATGTATCTGGCAACTCTGGTTAAAGAACTGCATTTGTTCCACCGCCGGGGGGCCTTCCGCGCAGATAAGATTTATCAGGATAAAATCGCGCAAACCCCGAATGTAACGTTGCATTTTAACGCCGTTGTAACTCGTTTGCATGGCCAATCAGAGCTAAAGGCCATTACAGTAAGCTCCACGGCAAGCCCTGAAAGCCGTTTTATGCCTCTTGACGGGTTGTTTGTTTTTGTGGGGCAGACCCCGGCGCTGGATTTTATGCCCGCTTCTCTGAATGTTGATAAAGAAGGCTACATTATAACAGATACGGAAATGCGCACCAATTTGCACGGTGTTTTTGCCGCCGGTGACATACGCTCAAAATTGTGCAGGCAGGTTGCCACAGCCGTGGGCGAAGGCGCAACGGCAGCCAACGCCGCTTATGTTTACCTGGAAAGAACCAATGCAATATAACAAATTTGCCGCAAAAATTGTTTTTGCGGCCTTCCTTTGTCTGGCGCTTTGCGCTTGTGGAAGCAGCAATAACTTTGTGCCGGACGCGGACCCTGACGCTACCGCCGTGGCTTTGTTTGAAGACGCAAACAACTCCATGCGCGAAAAAGATTATGTGAAGGCGGCCGAGCTTTATACCACCTTGAAGGAAGAATACCCCTTCAGCCCCTATACCATAGAGGCGGAACTCTCGCTGGCCGATTGCTATTATCGCGATAAAGAATGGCTGCTGGCGGTTGACGCGTATAAAGAATTCGAGGCCATGCATCCGCGGCACCAGGCCATACCTTATGTGCTGTATCAGATAGGCATGGCTAACATAAACACTTACAATTCAGTGGATCGCCCACCCACCAGGGTGGCTGAGGCGCAAGCCTTTTTCACGCGCCTGCGCGACAGCTACCCCAGGCACGAGTACGCCATGAAGGCCTCGGCGGAAATTGCCAAATGCCGCCGGATTTTGGCGGAATATGAAGTCTACAGCGGAGATTTTTTCTTTCGCACCGAAAATTACCATGCGGCCTGGCGGCGCTATATAATAGTAGTGCAAAACTTTCCTGAAATTCAGGATTTGCACGCCTATGCCGAAAAAAGACGCCATATTGCCTATTTCAAGTACATTTTCAGCCATAACGAGCAAAAACGCCGTGAGCGTGAAGATACCTGGCATAATTGGCTAAAGTGGCTTTAGGTGCTGTTTCTAAAAAGCGTCTTTTGCCCTCTGGACTGCGTCAAGCCCAGGGCTGTACCGTCAGATTACTATCCCTGGACAAAAATCGGCGCTTTCCTTGCCAGGGAACAAAATCCATCTTTTTAGAAACAGCCCCTAGAGCATTTTTACTTTGAAAAAGTTGCAATATTTTATAGTATCTTATTGATAATAAAAGAATAGCTGGCGGCTAAATCCGTCAGCTATTCTTTTATTATCAATATTATTACTGAGGTTACCGTTTGGATTTTTCAGCCGCTTTGGCAATAACCTGCTGCATGTAGGCGGTAATGTCCTCATCCGTCTCGTCAATATCAAAACAGACGGCATCCTGATTGTTCAAGCCCTTTGGTATCCAGTCGCCTTTTTCTTGCGGGTCGTCGGCCACATCGGCATACATGCATATTGATAACCAGCGTTCTTCAGGGTCGTCGTCAATAATATCCACCATGGCGAAAAAAGGGCGCTCCGCATTGCCTGGCCAGCCCAGGCGTAACGAGTGGCTTACGCCTGGGCGTCCTATATATTGCAATTCAAGCCCAAGGCTTTGCGCAAATTCGTACAGGTGCTCGAACATTTCTTTTGTTTCAGGAGAATCCTCGCCCCAGTTCTGTAAAAAATCATTCAGGTTTTTCATTTGTCACTCCAGATATGCCCCATTCGGCCAATTGCTTTTGAATAAAACTTACCACGGCGGTGTGTTCTTCCTTGCCGTTTCCTGTAATTTCAATGGGCGCTCCAAATTTGAACCTTGCGCCGATTTGGGGTCGGATGGGCCCGAAGTCTTTAATCAGCTTGCCCCCGCTCCAGGCATCGGTACGCAAAGCCACCGGAATAACCGGAACTCCGGCCTTTTTGGCCATTTTGACACCTATGCTGTTAAAATGCTGCGTGTCCAGGGCCATACTGCGGCTGCCTTGCGGAAACACAATAATGGAGCGGCCGGCGGCCAGACGCTCCGGCCCGCCTTGCAGCATGGCCGCTAAATCCGCCCGCAAATCCTTGCGGGTTACAACAATTGGCTCACGCGCGCGCAGTACGGGGCCGAATATGGGGTAGTCCACCAGGCTTTGCTTGACCACAAAGGTAACGTCTCGGTGGGTTTGTATCAGGCAGGGCAGGGCAAAGGTTTCCAACGTGCTCATGTGGTTGGCTATAAATACGCACGGCCCTTGCATGTTGATAACGTGCTCAAGGCCGCTTATTTCAAATACAGTGCCGCACATTTCCATTTCACGCACAATTTCGTAACTGCTGCGTATCCATTCAGTTCCGCCGTATTTTCCTGCCTTGGCCAGACTTCCGGCCCGGCGCACTGTATTGAACATGCGCCAGTAGAAGCTAAGGTTGGGAAAAGCGGCTGACAGGCCGCGCCGCATTTCCGGCGGAGTGGTGTAACTTGCCTGCGCGTAAGGGCGGGGCACATTTTCAAACGCAAATTTGTCAGTCATGACCTACTCTCGGTTATTTATTAAGAAGCTGTTGCAAATTTTTTTTCCACCAGGCGCTCAGCCGTGGCTCGTCGCCTTGCGTTTTCGGCGTGTAGTAGCGGCGGGCCACCACGTCTTGCGGCAGGTAATCTTGCGCTATCCAGCCCTCCGGGTAATTGTGCGGGTACAGGTAGCCCTTGCCGTAGCCCCATTCTTTTTGCAACTTGGTATTGGCGTTGCGCAGGTGCATGGGCACGGGCCTGGGGCCGTTGGTTTTTACTTCCTTGGCCGCGTTCATATACGCGGCATAGGCGCTGTTGCTCTTTCTGGCCATGGCCAGATAGATGCAAGTTTCGGCCAGGGGGAGAAACCCCTCGGGCATGCCTATAAACTCCACGGCCTGCTGGCACGATACCGCCAGGGTAAGGGCATGGGGATCGGCCAGGCCTATATCCTCAGCCGCTGAAATAACCAGCCTGCGACAGATGAAGCGGGGGTCCTCCCCGCCTTCAAGCAGGCAGGCCAGATAATACAAGGCCGCATCGGGGTCGCTGCCGCGAATGGACTTGATGAGGGCGGAAATTATTTCGTAGTGGCTGTCGCCATCTTTATCATGGCGCATTACCAGTTCCGGCAGGGATTCGCGTATTTGTCCGGCGCTGCGCTTGTCTTCCGGCATGGCCGTTACGTATTCAAGCAGGTTTAGCAGGGTGCGGGCATCGCCCCCGGCCACGCTGGTCAGCAGATCCAGGCTTTCCTGATCCAGATTAAGAGCTTGCGCTTCAGCCCCGCGCCGGGCCAACCCCAATAGCTCGCCGTGCGTAAGGGGGCGCAGGCGCAAAACGTGTAAGCGCGATAACAGTTGCCTGGTAACGCTATAAGAGGGGTTTTCGGTAGTAGTGGCTATGAGGGTAAGCTCGCCGCTTTCCAAGAGCGGCAGAAAAAAATCCTGTTGCGCCTTGGAAAAACGGTGCAATTCGTCAAGCACCAGAACATCCACTCCGGCAATGCTGCGGCGCAGTTGTTGCAGCCCGGCTTCCGGCGCGCTCAGGCGCACCACTTTTTGCCCGTGCGCTTTGGCCAGCAAAAGCGCGAGGGTGGATTTTCCGCAGCCCGGCGGGCCAAACAGCAACAGGCTTGGCAGACGCTGGGAGCGTAAAAGGTTTTGCAGTTTGCCGCGAATATGCTCCTGCCCGACAAAATCATCCAGCGTATCGGGGCGGAGTCTCTCCGGCAGTGGGGCCAGTATGCTCATAACGATCTAAGGTTTTATGGTATGTTACGATTACGGGGCAAGGATTTGCGCCGTAATCTGAAAACTATCCATTTACAGCGGTCTTGGCAAGCCTGAGCTCTTGCGCCCACCAGGCCAGCCCAAGGCAGAACACCGCCGCTGTTTCCCAGCGCAGAATACGCCTGCCAAGGCTTACGGGTTTAAAACCGGCATTTTTGAAGGCCGCTACCTCATTGGCGCTTAAGCCGCCTTCCGGTCCCATGGCAAACAGGGTATCTGCGGACGCGTAAATATCTTCAAATTGCAGCATGTCCGGCGCTCCGGCATCTTCCCACAGCAAGAAGCGGCGTTTAAAACGCTGTGCCTCGCGGCACACTTCCGCCGCGCCGTCCGGCATTGTTCTCAATTCCGGAATCCACGGGTTGTTGCTTTGTTTGGCTCCGGCAACCAGTTGCTCTTGCCAGTGCGTCTTGGCGTCAGCCGGAACTTTGGCCTGGCTGTGCTCGGCCTGCCAAAACCAGATGCCGCCACATTCAAGCTCCACGGATTTTTCCAGCATAAAACTGCGGCGGGCGGCCTTGGTGTAGGCTGCGGCCAAAAAACAGCGTCCCTCAGGTTTTGGGTGTTGCTCCAGCGTAACTTGTTCCAGCTTCACGCTGGAGCCGCCTACCGCCGTTATGGCAAATTCGCCGCTCAGGCCTTGGCCGTCAAGCAGGCGCACATGCTCGCCCGCTTTAAGGCGCAGGGCTTTTGCCATGTGGTTTGCTTCCTGCCCCGTAATAATAAAGGGAGCCTGCCATTTGGCAGGCTCCAGATAGAAAGTATGCATTAAAGGTACCTTGCGAGCGTGGTTTAGACGAGTTTTTTTCTGGCCGTGCCTTCTTTATAGAAGGGCAGCTCAACACGCGTGCCTTCAAGCTGCGTGCGGTCGGCCTGAATTATATATTTGTCTTTTCCGGCAAAAGCTTTGTCCACATAGGCCAGTGCCACGGCATAACCCAAGGTGGGGGCAAAGGAGCCGCTAGTGACTATTCCGGCTTCGGTTCCATCTGGCAGCAATACCTTGTTGCCATGCCTTGGGCTGCGCCTGCCCGGCACAGTAAGGGCGGTAAGCACCTGGCGTATTTGCATGGCGGCGTTTTTGCCCACATAATCGGCCTGCGAGGTAAGCATTGCGGCATAGCCCACTTCCGCCGGGGTATGGCCTGGGTCGAGATCCTGCCCGTTAAGGGGCAGGCCTGCCTCAAGGCGTAGCGTATCGCGGGCGCCCAACCCAGCCGGCTTGACCAAGGGGCTGCTCAAGAGCAGTTCCCACATTTTTACGGCTTTGCCCGAGGGTATGTATATTTCGTACCCAAGCTCGCCGGTATAGCCGGTACGGCTGACGAGAGCCTTTTGACCGTCAAATGTGGTTTGGCGGAAGCCGAAGTAGGGAATGGTCTGCCAATCAGAGGGCAGCACTTCGGCCAGGGCTTCCAGAGAAGCAGGGCCCTGGAGGTCTATTTTGGCCACGGCGGGGGAGATGTTGTCCAGCTTCACGCCCGCTGGCAGGCGCTGGGCTATGGTTGCGTAATCCAAATCTATGCAGGCGGCGTTAACCACCAGCAGGTATTTTTCGTCATCAAGGCAATAGGTAATAAGGTCGTCCAGTATGCCGCCCTGTTCGTTCAGCAAAAAGCCGTAACGGCAGCGCCCCTGCGCCAGTGTGGCTATATTGGTGCTGAGGGCGCGGCTTAAACCTTCCGCCGCGCCTTTGCCGCTAACAATAAACTCGCCCATATGGCATATATCGAAAATGGAAGCGGACTTTCTGGTTTGCTCATGTTCCTGTATTATGCCGGTGTATTGTATGGGCATGTCCCAACCGGCAAATGGAGCCATTTTGGCGCCTTGTTCCTTGTGCCATTCCGTCAAAGGGGTGGATAACGCAGTCATATTTGTCCGCCTAGTTTAAAAAATTTGCGTAATTTTTTCTTATTTCCGCGCGGGCGCGTCTTATGGACTTGAACTCATCAATAAGGGAAACCAGCTTGCCATAGTTGCGGCGTATTGCAGCCTGGTTTGGCGTAGGCTTGTTGGTCTTCTTGTCAATGTAGTTACGCCGCAGGTACCTGTCGTTAAGCATATTATCGCCTATTTTGATTATAGTATCTACTAACGGCTCAAAATAGTTGACGATTTCAAATTTTAACGATTGCAGCAAATCTACAGCTTCTTCCAGCATTTGTCCATAACTTATGTTTTTTCCGCGTATATTGCGTACTTCAAGATCTTCAAGGGTTTTGATCTTGCGGGCCTGCTGTATGTAGCTGTATTTGGTAAATACTTCCTGATACAGGTCGTTCATTGAACTGAAAGTGTCGTAATTGTCCGGCGAGAACAGGTAGGTATCCAGCACCTTGCCAACGTTGGAGAAAAATTCGTCACTGTAGCCGATAATGCGGTGCTGGTGCTTGGAGAGCCAGGCGTACAGAAATTTGAGCTTCTTTTCTTCCGTATCAGCGTTTTCTATCAGCTCGTTACGTTTATAGACTATGTACCCCGTGTATTCGCCGCGCACAATGTCGTTAAGGCGCAGGAACATGTTGCTGCTGTCTTTTATGATGTTCACATTTTGCAGGGCTTCGCCGCTTATGGGGTGGATTATGTCTTGCGTCTCAACGGATAAGGCGCGGTCTTGCCGCACGTTGTCTGGGTTGTAGGCGTGCTGCTTGTATTTTACCTTTAAGATTACCACACGCTTTTTGGCGTCGACAAAATAGCCGTTTTCGGAAAGCACATCCATGTTTTCCATCTGGTCTTTATCCAGGGCCACCAAAGCGATTTTTTCCACCTTGGGGTAGGGGCGGCCGGTAGTGTCGTTCCATATGGTTGTAATGGTGCGGTCGGATTGCCCAAGAGTGCGTATGAGAAACTTCTCACCCATTTTATGCAGGCGGCGCGAAAACAACGCGGCGGATGTGCGCCTTTCCGAAGCGATGGGAAAGCCGTAAAGCTCCATGAGGTATTGGTATACAAAAAGCCTGTTTTGGTCGTACATTTCGTTGTCGCCCACGGCAAATTTGCCTATGCGCAGGCCAAAACGCTTTATTTCGGTATCCAGATCCGATGGGAAAGAGGCGTAAACCCCGTGCAGGCAAAAATTGGTTTTTTCCGGCACATCGCCGTTCATGGCAAAAACTTGCGCGCGGTCCATCAAATTCAAAAACGGCATCAGCGACGAGTAGCTGTCCAGATTAGTTAAATCTCTGGCACTGAAAGTCGTAAGCAATTTTTCATGTTCGCTTTTATGGATGCGGTTTTGCAGTGTTTGCACATTGCGCGAGATGGTGGCTGTGGCTTCTTTTTCAGACATTTCGCTAGTTACGGGCGGGAGCAGATCAAACTGGAAAACTTCGGAAAAATAGTTGATGGGGCGGCCAAAGGCCACCAGGCTGAAGCCTGGCAGGTTTTTATATTCCCACATGTCAGCGTCAAAAGAGGGCAGCAGCTCGCGGCTTTCAACAAGGGGGTATTTTGGGTTTTCAAAGTATGGTTTTAACAGGCCGTAGCGAATGTGGACAAGGTCGAGGTATTGCTTGAGTTTGCCTATGTCGTCCACAACCAGATGATCCCGCAGGTTCCATTCATCACGCCAGGACACCTTTCCTTTGGTGAATGCTTCGTTCCACGATTTCATCAGTTGCTTGGCCTTGATTTGTTGAGATTGAGTTTAGAGAATCTCTAGCATAGCTTTTTTGAATAATCCACAGGAAAAATGCATTTTGCGCAAAATTTTCAGCTACTTTAAGTATTTTTAATCAACTTTAACTGTTCGCGTGTTCATTGAGTTTGTTTTGTTTGTAAGCTCCAATATTTCTTAATTGGTAATATGCTGAAAAGTAATGATATTTTTAATAATGTTTTTTATGCCGCAAAAAATACGCGCAGGCCATAGTTAATGTGCTACTTAAAGTAATAACTATAAGAGATGACAGCCTGAAATTTATCAGTTAAATTAATTCGCACAAACTCTCAGCATGAAACAATTTCAGGATATATATGGATTCTTCCCCATACGAGCGTATTTTAGGCATATTGTGCAGCGTGTTTGAGGCGTATACCGCCGTGCTGTTTTTGCCCCTTGCGCATGGAGACTGCAAAGCCGCCTATACGCCGGAAGCCTTGTTCAGCCTTGGCGACCACGTTGACCGCTCGGTAAAGATAGAACCGGGGCAGGGACTTGTGGGCTGGATTATACGCAACAGGGAGCCGCTTCTGGTGCCCAACTTCGACCAGCGGCGCAATTTTCTGGGCTACTATAAAGGCAATGAGGATAAAAACATAAAGGCCTTTATGGGTTGCGCCTTGCCCAACGGCAATGGAGTTATCTGCGTGGACAGCAAGCGCCAGTATTCCTTTTCGGAAAAGGATCAGAAGCTTCTGCACCTGTTTGCCGGCCTTTTGGCGGATGTTTACGACAGCAGATACCAAGAGGAGACGCAAAGCGCCTCTTTGCGGTACTATGCGGCCCTGCGGCTTATATATGTGTTGCGCCGCGAGCACTCCAAATGGTCGGAGTTTTTGCACAGCTTTCTCGATATTGTCTCAAAGGCCAGCGGGTACGAGTATTGCGCCCTTTGCACCTTGCACCCAGACGGCGGAAGTTACAACATAGAAGGCGAGAACTACCCCCTGCTTATAAAAGGCGGCCCGGTTGCCGCTGAAAACTACAGTCTCAGCAGCGGTATGGTTGGCTGGGTATTTCGCAACGGCACTCCGCTTTCCAGCGGCGGGCCTGACGGCGCGCCGGAAGCGCCCCTTTTGGGCAAAGGCGGCAATGCGCCAGCCTTTCAAAGCTTGATGGCCATACCGTTGGTGATTCAGCGCAAAGTCAGGGGCGTGCTGTGCCTGGCAAGCGAGACGCCACTTGATATAGGCATGGAGGTGCAGGAGTTTGGGCGTATGGCGGCCGAGCATCTGGCCTTGTTTCTTGAAAATCTTTTTGTTAAATGCCGCCTGCGTGATTTGCACCAAAGCATAAACTCCGGTTCGGATTTAACTTCCGGCAATTAAGCGAGAGCAGGGCATTTTAACTGTGAAAAAGTTAAAATGTTCCGGCGGCCCCGAAATAACCCCCGCAAGCGGGCAGCGCGGCGAGGCTTTGGCAAAGCCGCTCCGGTTTTGCGCATACATAAAAGATTGCTTTAATTTTTATGTACTTTGATGGTAACTTCTTTTCAGCTTTCAAAGAATGCATACAACTTCTCAAAACCCAGATTCTCCAGAGATAAAATATGTTCAAGCTTTTTAATTTTTTCAGTAAAGAGTTGGCAATGGACCTTGGTACGGCCAACACCCTTTTATATACAAAAAAAGATGGCATTGTGCTTAACGAGCCCTCCGTGGTGGCCGTTGATGCCGATAAAGGCACGGTGCTGGCCGTAGGGCGCGAGGCCAAGGAGTTTTTGGGCCGCACGCCGCGCAGCATAAATGCCGTGCGCCCCATGCGCGACGGCGTTATTGCCGACTTTGACATTACCAGCAAGCTTATTGCCTATTTTATTCAGAAAACCGTGCGGCGCCTCAGCCTTTCCAAGCCCAACATTGTTATTTGCGTGCCCACTGGCATAACCCAGGTGGAGAAAAGGGCCGTCATCGAGTCCGCCCAGCAGGCCGGTTGCGGAGACGTGCGCCTGATTGAAGAGCCCATGGCCGCAGCCATTGGCGCGGGCCTGCCCATACATCTGCCCATGGGCAACATGGTGGTTGATATAGGCGGCGGCACCAGCGAGGTGGCCGTAATAAGCCTTTCATCCATTGCTTACTCCGAGTCCGTGCGTGTGGCCGGAGACGCCATGAACACGGCCGTGCAGCGTTATTTTCGCGAGGAGTTTCAGTTGCACATAGGCGAGAATATGGCGGAACGCATAAAAATTTCCGTAGGCAGCGCCTATCCTTTAGAGGAGCAACTGGTGGCCGAGGTTTCCGGCAAAGATGCCGCCACCGGCACGCCTCGAACCATACGCATTTCCGACGGGCACGTGCGCGAGGCTTTGGCCGAGCCTGTGCGGGCCATAGTGCATGCGGTGCGCACCGCCCTTGAAAAAACGCCCCCAGAGCTTTCCGCCGATATATGGGATAACGGCATGCTGCTGGCTGGCGGCGGCGCCTTGCTGAAGGGGTTGGACAAACTTATCCGCGAGGATACGGGCCTGAAAGTATCTATCGATGCCGAGCCTCTTACCACTATTGTGCGCGGCACTGGCCGCACCCTTGATGATAAAAAATTCTATAGCAAAGTATATATAAACTAGGTCCGTATCATGCTTCCAACAGCTTCCTCATTAATTGAACAGGCTCTGAAAATAGTTGAGCAATCCGGCGGTATTATTGCCGAGCATAACCGCAAACCGCGCAACGTGCGCCTTAAAGGGCGCATAGATCTGGTTACGGATACGGATTTGGCGGTGGAGAATTTTTTGAGGGAGCATCTGCGGGCCCTTTGCCCGCACGGCGGTTTTCTGGCGGAGGAAGCCAGCCCCAAGCAGGCTCTGGAAGAAATGACCTGGATTATAGACCCCGTCGACGGCACCACCAATTTTGCCCACCGCCTGCCCTTTGTGGCTACATCCGTGGCCTTGTGGCTTAAGGGCGAAATTGCGCTGGGCATAGTCAATATGCCGCTTTTGGGCGAGTGCTTCTGGGCCGTGAAAGGGCAGGGCGCTTATTGCAACGGCGAGCGCATACAGGTGAGCACAGCCTCGCAAGTGCATGAAGCTTTGGTAGCCACCGGTTTTTCATATAATATAGCGGAAGAGGCCGATATTGTAAGCCAGCGCCTTGGCCGCGTGCTGGCCCGCGCCCAAGGGGTGCGCCGTTGCGGCGCGGCGGCGGCGGATTTAGCCTACCTGGCGGCCGGAAGATACGACGTTTTTTACGAAAATTCGCTTAAACCGTGGGATGTTGCCGCTGGGTGGCTGCTGGTGGAAGAAGCCGGAGGCCTGCTCACGCGTTTTGACGGTTCGGCCTATAGCCTGGGCGCGGCTGATTTGCTGGCTGCCGGCAGTAGCCGCCTGCATGACGACATGGTGGAGATGTTGAAAGATTAAAATACCGATGGTGCAATTCCCGTAGCGGGTGGCCGCAGGGCGGGCCTTGCAAAACGCGCGTTTTTTACCCGGCAAGATAAAAAGGCTGGCCGCCAGGCTGGCGGGACCAGCGCCATGCTGGGCAATCAGGCAATTGCGGCTCACGGCACACGGGGCAATTGCGCCTTGCGTCATGCGGAGCAATCAGGCGAACAGGTCGCACACGCTATAGGCCCACTTTAACGCGGGTGTAAGCAGTTCCGGCATTTGCCGGATCATGGCGGAAAGCTCGTCAGGGTCCACAAACATGCCTTCGCTTATTTCCTCCGGGGCTGGGTTTACAATAACGTTGGCAGGCTGCGACAGGAATAAAAATACGCGGCTCCAGTCTGTTTGCGCCGAAGCGGCTATTTCGGCCATCTGGTAAAGCTGAATGCCATTTACGCCCAGTTCCTCGCGCAGTTCGCGCAGGGCGGCATCCTCCATGGCTTCGCCCGCTTTTGCCGCTCCACTGGCCGAAACGCTCCAAAGCCCGCTGTAGCTTTTTGTGTGCGCCGCCCGTTTGTGTATGTAAACTTTGTTTTCGCGATTGCGCAGCACTACCAGCGCCACACGGTACGGCAACTGTTGCTGCATGGCCTGCTTGCGCGGCATAAGCATAAAGCTGCGGCCGTTTTCATCCAATATTTCAATAAGCTCGTCATCCACCGGAGAAAAGGCGTGTTTTGGGCCGTCTTTCATGTTTTGTGGTTGTCGTGGCATAGTTTTGCTATATTCAGGCGTGTTTTATGGATAGTAATGATATAACACAACAGGACGGCGAGTATACCTTTACCGCTTTAAGCGCCGTACATCTTGATGCGGTGCTTGAGTTGGAGTATTTAACCTTTTCCACTCCTTGGAGTAAAGAGCAATATACAGCCCTTATGCAAGCCGGCATTTGCAGGCTTTTTGGGGTGTTGCGCAACGGCGGGCTGGCGGCCTATATGGCTGTTTCAATGTTGGAGAAAACCGGCGAGCTTGAAATTTACAATATTGCCGTAAGCCCGCAAATGCGGCGTTTGGGTTTGGCCCTGAAACTGCTGCGGCTGGTTTTATCCGCCGGGGCGCGGCTTGGGCTGGAGCGAGCCGTGCTTGAAGTGCGCGCGGGCAATGTCCCTGCCATTAGTTTGTACGAGCGCGCGGGATTTACCCGTTGCGGGTTGCGCCGACGCTACTACACCAACCCTGACGAAGACGCCCTGTTATATGAATACACTTTTGTAAAATGAATATGCGGCGGCAATGCGCCTTATGCCGGATATCGGGAGGATTGTATGAAAAAGCTTATGGCGGCCAACTGGAAAATGTATAAAACAGCCTCTGAGGCGGCAGAAATGCTTGAGGCCTTTAAAAAGCTGGCAGGCAATATTCACGCCGACAGAGAGGTGGCCTTTTTTGTGCCCTTTACGGCCTTGCAGGCGGCTTCGGCTGCGTTGAAAGACGCCGCTAATATTTTTTGGGGCGGCCAGAATATGTATCCGGCCAAAGAAGGGGCTTTTACCGGTGAGATTTCGCCGTTTATGCTTAAAGATTCAGGCTGCCGTTTTGTGCTGACGGGCCACTCCGAGCGCCGCGGTCTTTTGGGTGAATCTGACGCTTTTGTGGGTAAAAAAACGGCTTTTGCCATTGAATGCGGGCTGGACGTGGTGTTTTGCATTGGCGAAACCCTTGAGGAGCGCGAAAAAGGCGCTTTGGCCACTGTGCTTAAGCGCCAGATTATCGCCGGGCTGGAGGCCGTGCCGCGTGACATAGCCCCGGAAAGACTTTCTGTTGCCTATGAGCCGATATGGGCCATAGGCACCGGCAAGGTTGCGGGGCCTGCTGAAATAGTGGAGGCGCATGCCTTGGTCAGAAAATTTTTGAAGGAAATTTTTGGCGAAAATGCATATAAAATGCGCGTCTTATATGGCGGCAGCGTTAAGCCTGACAATGCGGCGGAAATTATTGCGCTTGACAATGTGGACGGAGTGCTGGTAGGCGGAGCTTCTTTACAGGCTGAATCTTTCAGCCGTGTCGCTCTTGCATAATTTAAGGAGTGTTGCTGTGAATAGTTTAGTTTTGGCTCTGCATATAACTGCCTGCGTTCTATTAATCCTGTTCGTTTTGCTGCAATCGGGCAAAGAGGGCATGGGGGTTATTTTCGGCGGCGGCAGCTCATCGCTTTTCGGCAGCACTGGCGCTGGCGGCATTTTGGTAAAGCTTACCGCTTTTGTGGCCATTATATTTTTGTGCACCTCGCTGGGGTATAACATTGTAAGTTCCAAAGGCTCCAACGGCAACACCTCGCGTCTTATTGAGGTGGAAGAAACCACGCCGCCCCCGGCCAATCAATAATAGACCTGTTTTTCAACGCATAAAAAAAGCATCGTAACGATGCTTTTTTTATTTTTTACCGCTTCAACGGCCGAAGTAAAAGTGGCTCATATCGCCTTTTATGCTGAACTGGTAAGAGGCGTTGCTCTGCATGGAGCCCATGTTACGGTACGCCTCTATGCCGCTGTGCGTGCCTATTACCTTGCCTATGTTGCTTACGTCGCGCAGCAGTTCTGATTGCGCGGCTATTTCTTTAAAGGCGGTGGAAAGCTCTGGGCGCGCTGCCAGCAGCCCTTCAACTTTTTCCTTGTCAGGGTGTTCGCCGGCAAGCACCAGGTTATTTTCAGCATCAAGGCGCAGGGTCATTTTATGGGAAAAATCCACCCCTTCCTGCCCTATGGTATTGTACATGGTGTCAATAAAGGCGTCTTGCAGCGAAGATATGTTGCCGCTTATGCTTTGCAGCACGTTGCCTTCGGGTTGATCCATGGCGTCCAGCAGTCCTTTCAGTTTGGGGAGCAGGTTGGAAAGCGCGGCGGTGTCGGTAACCTTGGACAGGTTTTTGGAGTAGCTGTTTTCAGCTTCCTTTTTGCATTCGGCCTGCTCCTCAATATTCCAGTCAGCGCGTTTTAAGCCGGATATATTACTGATGCTTCCGTTCACGCCATGCTCCTTGTTGCCTGCATTTTTTTCCCTCCAAGCATTTGGACTTTTTTAAGCAAGTTCAATGCCAGTTTTTACTTTTATCGCCAAGCTTGCATTTGCGCGGCAAAAAATTTTGAATTGTAAAATATGGCTGGTTGTGAAATACTGCGCGCCATGCGTGAAGGTGCTTACTTCAAACCCTACCGAGTTTTTTACTGATGCCAAAAATAAATAACGCTTGCGGCAGATTGTCCGCAATTCTGCTGTGCTTGTTTGTTTTTTACGATTACTCAGCCTATGCGGCCGATGCCGCTTTGTCTGGGACGTTCACAATGTTCAAACCTGGCGCTTCCATCAATTCAAAGGTGGAAAGCGTTATCGACCGGGTGCTTTCGCTAAATAAAAAGGGCAAGGCCATTCCATCGGCCACCGAGCTTGCGCCGATTCTGGAGTATATGGTGGTGGCGGACGGCAGCAGCCGCTCTCCGCACCCTGAAAAACGCTCTGAAGGGGTAGGTATTTTCTGGCGTCAAACCATAGATAAATCTTTTGACGCATGCCTGCGTTATTTTTACAACCCAAAAATTTCATCCGAGCTTTTGTACCCAGCCGCCATCAGAAGAGGTTACCTGTTGCCGGATAGTGAGGTTTTAAACCTGGAAAAACCCCTATGGGCTATGCTGGGCGAGTTTGCTGAAACCCCAAGAGTGTTGCGCAACAATGAGTATGAAGAAATAACCCCTGACGATTTCAGCGGCAGTTATTATGTGTACAAGCAGAACAACATGATGTTGTTGTTCCGGTACAAAAATACGCCCATGATCATGTCTATAACCTGGCAGGACGGAAAGTCGGAAACCGGTAAAAAGGGCGGCTTCGTGCCGCCATACAGTAACTGGGATTTCGTATTTACCAAGGATGAGGGCGGCACTGCCACCGGCCTTGGCTGGATGAGCACCTATATGTATGCCTCCAGCGCCATTACGCTTATTTTCCCCGTTGACGATAAAACCACCGGCTACTCCATGTTCAAGTGGCTTAAAGCCGGGTGGTCGGGCATGAATGTGGTTAAACGCTCGCACATTCTCTCCGGCGCGGATCGCAATTTTGCCGGAATGATGACGGTTATGGACAATAAAAAAGGGGTAAGCGCCGAACACCTTGAGGCAATAAACTCCACGGCCCACGCTTATGACCGCGCCTCCATGCTCAAACTGCTGGAGCCGTATTCGCAGGAGTTGGCAAGGCTTTCAAAAAACGACGACATACTTGAGCGTGATGAATTTCAGACCCTGCTCTCCGGCGGCAAGTACATTCAGGGTTTGACCGATGACGAATTGCGATCCCTGATTAAATTGAATATGCTCAAACGCAAGCTGGGCAAACCTGTTTTGGGCGGATAATTCCAAAGCTACAAAAACGTCCCAAGGGACGTTTTTTACTTTAAAACACATGGTGCGGTTTATGGATGCATATTTTCCAGACTGGCTCGTACGGTACGAAATAGACCCCGGCCCCGGAGCCTACGACAAGCTCGCGCCGCAGTTGCGCGCCGCGCTTAAAACCCAAATAGCCATGCTGTATAAACTTTGGGAAGGCGCTAATGACGGTGGGCGCATGCGGCATTTGTCCGATTCCGCCGCTGTCTGTTTGGTTAGGCCAAAAGATTGGGCCATGTTTGTTTTTGCCGAGGGCTACGCCTCGCCAGCGGGGTTGATTGCGGCCGTTTTTCCCGCTCTGGCCGCCGGGGTGGAGCGCATATTCATTTGCCGCCGGGGTGGCTCTTCGCCTTTGCATCCATCACTATCCGCCGCTCTGGAGCTTTTGGGGCAGGAATATGTTTACAGCCTGCCGCAAGAGCAGTGCGCCTCTTTGCTGCAACACCTGGCCGGTTGCGGGCAGGGTGGCGAAGGGTGCCTCGTCTGCCTTGGACAAGACGAAGGGGCCGGTGAGCTTTTAAAGCAGGCCTCGCTTTGCGGCCATCAGGTTTGCGCTCTGCCGGTGGCCATTAACATTGCGCTGGATGCAGGCGACAACAGCCTTGCAAACCTGCCCTTGTTGAGCTGGCTGCACCCGGACGCGCGCATCGCGCCGCTGGCTGAGTTTTTAAATGCCGTTTATCCGGATGCTCTTATAAGCGACAACAACGGGCTTTGTTGTCTTTTACCCACAAACAAACCAGCGCCGGCCAGGCTGGTTTTGCAGCCCGGCCAGGAGTGTTTTTGGCTTTGGCCGGGGCTTGGCCCGGAAAAATTTAACAAACAGCAATACGCAATTGCCGGTAAAACACGCCGGAGTTAATCAATGGACGCAGCATCCGCCAAAGCTCTTGAAGACTATATGTCTATTTTGCGAAATATAGGCATAATAGCCCATATTGACGCGGGCAAAACCACGCTTACCGAGCGTATTCTGTTTTACACCAGCAAAATCCACCGCATGGGCGAAGTGCACGAAGGCGCGGCTACCATGGATTTTATGCCGGAGGAGCAGGAGCGCGGCATTACCATTGCATCGGCCTGCAGTACCTGCGGCTGGAACGGGCATAGCATAAATATTATTGATACTCCGGGCCACGTTGATTTCAGCATAGAGGTGGAACGTTGCCTGCGCGTGCTGGATGGCGCCGTGGGCGTGTTTTGCGCAGTGGGAGGGGTGGAGCCGCAATCGGAAACCGTTTGGAGGCAGGCTGAGCGTTTTGGCGTGCCCAAGATGGCTTTTATCAATAAAATGGATAGGGCCGGGGCGTCTTTCAGCAGGGTTGTGGGTGAAATACGCGATATTCTTGGGGCAAACCCGGTGGCCGTAAGCATACCCATAGGCGAAGAAGAAAATTTTGAAGCGGTTATAGACCTGCTTACTCTGGAGCGCGTGGATTTTGACGAGGCCTCCAACGGCCGCGTGTATACCCGCGCCCCGCTGAGCGAAAACGAGGCTGCCTTGGCGGCCCCCTGGCGCGAAAAGCTTGTGGAAGCCGCAGCGGACGAAGACGACAATATTATGGAGCAGTACCTTTCAGGCAAAGCTCCGACACTGGGCGCTTTAAAGGCGGCGCTACGCAAAGCAGTGCTGGGGCGCAGGGTTGTGCCGGTATACGCCGGCTCGGCCTTGCGCAATACCGGTGTGCAATTGTTGCTGGACGGGGTGGTGGATTTTATGCCCAACCCTGCGGAAGCCGTGCCTTCTGAGGCTGAGGAACTGATAAAGGGCCAAAACCGCAAGGTTGAAATAAAGGCAGATTCCCGCGCTCCTCTTGCCGCGCTGGTATTTAAGCTTTTTTTGGAAGGGGGGCGCAAACTCTCGTTGCTGCGTTTGTATTCTGGCAGCATCAGCGAAGGCATGGCCTGTTATAACGCCACCAGGGGCGAGGCCGAGCGCATTACGCGCATTTTCCGCCTTGACGCCGACGCGCGGGAGCCAATTGCCGCAGCCGGACCGGGAGATATTGTGGCCGTGCAAGGCCTGCGTTCGGTTTATACCGGAGATTCCATAACCAGCAAAGAGCACCCCCTGTTGCTGGAAAATATAACGGCCTACCGTCCGGTAATTTCTGTGGCGTTTGAGCCGAAAAACAGTGCCGAAGGCGAAAAGCTGGACGAGGTGCTTAACCGTTACGCCTTGGAAGACCCCACTTTAAAGGTGGAACTGGACGAAGCTTCGGGCCAGCGCATTGTTTCCGGCATGGGCGAGCTGCACCTTGAGGTGCTGCATGATCGCATCCGCCGCGAATACGCTATCAGCCCGCGTGTGGGCAACCCGCAGGTTGTATGCCAGGAGAGCATCCGTAAAGCCGCCTCGGCCGAAGGGGTTTTTGACCGCGAGCTGGGCGAGGTGGCGCATTACGGCGCTGTAACGCTTGGCGTGGCGCCGCGCGAGCGCGGGCAGGGCAATGCCTTGCGCTGGGCCTTTGATACGGAAGGCTGGCCGAAACAATGGCTGAGCGAAGTGGAGCAGGGTATTGCAGATAGCCTGCACTCCGGCGTGGTAAAGGGTTTTCCCGTGCAAGACGTGCAGGTTGAAATTACAGGCCTGCAACGCCGCGAGGGCGCGTCTTCTCCCGCTGGCTACCACATGGCGGCGGTTGCAGCCATAAAGGGCGCCCTTGAGGCGGCCTCGCCCGTGCTGCTTGAGCCGGTAATGCATGTTGAAATATCAGTGCCGGAAGGGTTTTTGGGCGCGGCGCTAAACTTGCTTAACTCCCATGGCGGCAAGATTGAAGACATGCACGAAAGAGGCGAGCAGAAAATTATTAAATCCCTTGCGCCCATGCGCGAGCTGTTCGGTTTTTCCACCAAGCTGCGCTCCGCCACGCAGGGCAGGGCGGGCCTGTTGATGCGCTTTGAGCGCTTTGACGCCATGTAAAAGATATGCAGCAGCCAAAAGCCAAAAAAAGCCTGGGCCAAAATTTTTTGCAGGACAAAAACATCGCCCGTAAAATTGTAGGCGCACTGGGCGTTCAGCCGCATGATCATGTGCTGGAGATAGGCCCCGGCCCCGGCATGCTTACAGGCTTTTTACTGGAGGCCGCGCCAGCTTCGCTAACCTTGGTGGAAAAAGATGACTACTGGGCAGCGGAGCACGCCAATAAAGCGCGCGACTGCGCTTTGCCGCTGCGGGTTATTACCGGCGACGCCCTTAGGCAGGATTGGCCTTCTTACTCCACGCCCGTAAAAATTGCAGGCAACCTGCCTTACAATATAGCTTCGCCTCTAATGTGGGATATTGTCAGTCAGGCAAGCGGGCTTACCCGCGCTGTTTTTATGGTGCAAAAAGAAGTTGCCCAGCGGGTTGCGGCTTTGCCCTCCACCAGCGCCTATGGGGCTCTTTCCGTCTGGATGCAAAACTTTTGCAAGCCGCGCCTGGAGTTTTTGGTGCCTCCGCAGGTCTTTTTGCCAAGGCCAAAGGTATGGTCCGCTGTAATAAGCCTTGAGCCTCTTCCGGCGGAAGATAAACCCGCGCACCCTGAAAAATTGGCATATTTGCTTAAAATATTGTTTCAACAACGCCGCAAGCAAATGGGCACGGTTTTACGCGCTCACGGCCACGATGCCCTTTTGCTTGAGCGCCACGGGGTATCGCCCATGGATAGAATTGAGAACATACCTCCGCTGTTGTGCAGATCATTATCAGAACTTTTTTAATTTTGACTTCCATGGTCAATAGTCTGGTTTTATAGGTTATTTTGTATTTTGCAAAAGTCAAAACCCTGCTTATGCCTTGGGCTTATTGGTGAAAGACTTGACTTTATACGAAAAATCATGTTGTCTGCTCCATATAGGTGCCGTACAATGCGGCTGGGAAGCCTGCTGATGCAGACACCCAATTAAGTTAATGTCCAAGAGTAAAACCATCTAGGAGGAATTACTTATGACCAAAGCTGATTTGGTTGCGAAAATTGCTGGCAAGGCTTCCATGACCAAAGCTGGCGCTGAACGCGCTCTTAACGCCTTTCTTGAAGCCGTACAAGAAGTTCTGGTAAAAGAAGGCAAGCTTACGCTCACCGGTTTTGGCACCTTCTCTGTTGAATCCCGTAAGGCCCGCACCGGCCGCAACCCGCGTACCGGCGCCGCTATAAAAATTCCTGCTTCCAAGGTCGTAAAATTCCGTCCTGGCAAGAATCTTAAAGACGCTGTTAACTAATAACGTCGCTAAGGGGTGTTATTGTGTTAATGCAGCATGGCGAAACCATTCACAGCGCTCTGCCGTGGGATATTCCGTGGTGGATGCCAGATCATTTTGTATTTTTCGGCGTATTGTACCTTGTGCTCATCACTTTGGGCATAGGCACGTCGCTGGTCATCGGCAAGGCTATGAAAGACCTCAAAAATGAGGAAGCCGGTGGCGCGCATCATTAATTTGCGCTTTTACAGTGGTTTGGCGCTGTAATGCGAAAATTGCGCATCCGGCCAGCCGGGCATGGTTTTCGTATAACTGGTTTATTATTTTTAGATTAAATACTTGCTTTTTGGGAGAAAAAAGACTAACAGTCTTTTTTCTCCCAAATTATTTCCAGTCACGGTTTGTCGCGGGAGAGCTTCAATCCGGGTTTTGCCCGTAAATACAAGGGCATTACGCAACTGACTGAGATTTTGCAGCGTTTCTTCCGCTGGTTCGGAAGGGGGTGATTTTTTTGCCAGGTGTATATCTTAACGAAGATGAGTACAACTTCGACATTGCTTTGCGCCGTTTCAAAAAACAAGTTGAAAAGGCCGGTATCCTTTCTGAAATGAAGAAGCGTCAGCATTACGAAAAACCAAGCGTGATGCGTAAAAAGAAAAAAGCTGCGGCGCGTAAGCGTTTGATGAAAAAAATGAGAAAGTTGAACTCCAACTAGTCTTGTTTAAGCGGTTTTCGACAAATATGGCATAAATGGCGGGAGTTTTATATTTTTAAACTCCCGCCATTTGCAGTGAATGCGCTTTTTGCCTGGGCGATCTGTTCCGCCTTAACACATAAACGCCGGCGGCGCGGCAAAGGCTCTTGGGCCATAAAACCGCACGCCCTCGCCGCGTTTGGCTTTTAACGCTTTAGTTATCTAATGGACGCACGTTCTTTACAGGTTTTGGAGTTCCCCAAACTCCTTTCATATTTGGCCGGGTTTGCGGTTTCCGAAGCCGGAAGCCGGGCCTGTCTTGATTTATACCCTTCAGGCAGTGTCGAGCAAATAAACGGCCAAAACGCTTTTTTCGAGCAAGGCCGCCGCTGGCTTGAGTTTACGGGCTTCAAGCTGGTCAATTTTCCAAGCCTTGAAGGGGTGCTGTCTTTTCTTGAATCCACCAAACAGCCGCTGGATCTGGACGGCCTCTGGACGTTGCGCCAGGTGCTGGGCCAGTGCAAAAACCTTGTGGAATCCGTTTTGCAGGGTGAAAAGCCGGATTTGCCCTGGCCGTTGTTATTGGCCTTTTGCGCAGGGCGTCCCTTGCCGCAAAAAAGTCTGAGCGCGCTTTTCCGTTGCCTTAGCGACGATGGTTTTTTGCGTGATGAGGCCTCGCCTGAGCTGGTGCTGGTGCGGGGCGAGATAAGGCGCATTCATCAGCAGTGCAACCGCAAGGTGGGCGATTTTATACGGCAGTATAACCTTGGGCATTACGTGCAGGACGAATACATGACCCTGGCCTCGGATCGTTACGTGCTGCCGTTAAAAAGCAATTTCAAGGGCAAATTTCAGGGCATTATTCACGATTATTCGCAAACCGGAGAAACCTGCTATTTCGAGCCGATGTTTCTGGTGGAGCTTAACAACCGCTTGCAGGGGCTAAAGCGGGAGGAGCGTGAGGAAGAGCGCAAGGTTTTTTTATACCTTTCCCAACTTCTGCGCGACGAAAAAATTTTGCTGGACAATGCTTACGGCCTGCTGGTGGATGCCGATGTGCTGCAAGCCCGGCACAAACTTGGCCAGGTGTATGACGGCAACCTGATCCGCTTTGACGCAAATTTGCCGGTACACCTGCTGGATGCCCGCCACCCGTTGCTTATGCTCGCCCACTTGTTGCCACAAAAAGCCGAAAGGCTTGGCGCAAGAGCGCAGCCCATGCCGGTGGCGACAGATATTACCCTGAAAGACGGCCAGAAAACCCTTGTTATCAGCGGCGGAAACGCCGGCGGCAAAACCGTGTGCCTCAAAACTCTGGGCATTATGGCTCTTATGGGCATGTGCGGCATCCCTGCGCCGGTTGGGCAGGGCAGCAGCCTGCCGTTGTGGACGCAAATTTTGCCCTTTATAGGCGATGACCAAAGCCTTGAAGACAACGTCTCCACCTTTACGGCCCAAATTACCCAGCTTGCCGGGGCCTGGGCCAAAATAGGCCCGGACACTCTGGTTATTCTTGACGAATTCGGCGCGGGCACCGACCCCTCGCAAGGTGCAGCCCTGGCCCAGGCCGTAATTGACGAGATTATGGCTAAAGAGGCTTATATTTTCGCGGCCACGCATTTTCCGGCCCTTAAGGCCTATGCTCTTTCCAAACCAGGCGTGCGCGCGGCTTCGGTGCTTTTCGACCCCAAGACCAAAAAGCCTTTGTTCCGGCTTATTTATGATCAGGTCGGGGCCAGCCAGGCGCTGGATGTGGCCCGCGAGCACGGCCTGCCCGAGCAGGTGCTGAAAAGGGCGCATAATTATCTGCTGCTGGATGGCGAAGACTCCGGCCAGTTAATTGAAAGGCTTAACCAGTTGGCAGTGGATAGGGAAAAGGAAGCCGAACTGCTTAAGCAGGAACGCGATGCGTATAACCAGAAGCGCAAGCAGTTGGAAGAGCGTTTCAGCAAAGAAAAGCAGAAGCTGTTTGACGATATTCAGGCGCAGGCGCAAAGCGTTCTGCGCGATTGGAAGGCCTCGCGGGCAACCCACAAGCAGACCCTTAAGAGCCTTTCCAAAATACGCGCCGATATTCAGAAAGACGCGCTGGAGCAAAATGCCGCCGCGCGGCAGGCGGTTGGAGATACTCCAGATTTGGCGCGTCTTTTGCCGGGTGTGCTGCTGCAGTACCTGCCCTGGGGCAGAAACGGCCGGGTGTTGGAGGTTGATGCGCGCAAAAAGCGCGTGCGGCTGGATTTATCCGGCGTGACCATGTGGACGGAACTGGCCGATTTGGCCATGACCGGCGGCGGCGACAAACCCGTTGCCGCCTCGCGCGGGGGCGTATCGATGCCGTCATCGTCCGGCTTTTCCCTGCGCCTTGATTTGCGTGGAAAAAGGGCGGATGTGGCCCTGGCCGAGCTGGCGCCCTTTATTGATTCTGCCATACTAAGCGGGCGCGAGGATCTGGAAATTTTGCATGGCCGCGGCACTGGCGCTTTACGCCGCGAAATTCATGCTTATATTAAAACGCACCCGCAGGTGGCTTCTTTTACCTTGGCCAATGAAGATCAGGGCGGCGACGGCGTGACTTTGCTCACGCTAAAATAACTTATGCCGCCAGTTGGTTATAAACGGCGGAGCTTTCGGATTTTCAGCACGGATTGACTATGAGCGGCAGGGCTTCGGATTTTAACTCGGTTACGCAAGCCATAAAAGACAGGATTAATATAAAAGATCTTGTCGGGCGTTATGTGCAGTTGCGGCATACGGGCGGCAACCGTTGGATGGCGCCTTGCCCTTTTCATCAGGAAACTAAAGGCTCTTTTTCCGTAAACGAGGAGCAGGGTTTTTTTTATTGCTTCGGTTGCCAGGCCTCCGGCGATATTTTTGATTTTTATGCCCGTATAAACGGCATTGAGTTTAAAGAGGCTTTGGAGCAGCTTGCCCAAGAGGCGGGTGTTTCGTTGCGCGAGCACAGGCCTGGGCAGTCTGGCGGTCAAAGTCAGGATAAAAAGAAGCAGGCCCTTAAACTGCACGATTTGGCACGTACGCATTTTCGCTCCAACCTTGCCTCGGCCGCCGGTAAAAACTGCCGCGACTATATTGCCGGACGCGAACTGGACGAAAAGATAGTCGAGTCGTTTGAGCTTGGCTGGAGCCTGGACGACTGGAACGCCCTGACCAACGTATTCATGCGTTCCGGTTTTACCAAAGAGCAGGGGGTGGACTCCGGCCTGCTTATTAAAAACGACAAAGGCAGTATTTACGACAGGTTTCGGGCCAGGCTGATGTTTCCCATAAAAAGCCTGAGCGGCCAGGTAATAGCCTTTGGCGGGCGTATAATTGATAATGCCGATGCGGCGAAATATATAAACAGCTCTGATTCGCCCATATATAAAAAAGGGGATAACCTTTACGGGCTTTTTCAGGCTCGGGGCAGCATATCCGCCAAAAAGAGCGTTATTTTGACCGAAGGGTATATGGATGTGCTCACCCTGCACCAGTTTGGCTACAAAAACGCCTGCGGGGTGCTTGGCACAGCCCTTACGCCGGAGCAAATCAAAAGGCTGGGCGGTTTCGCCTCCAACCTTGAGCTTATTTTTGACGGCGACGCGCCGGGCCGCAAGGCCGCTTTGCGCAGCGCGGAAATGATTTTGAGCAAAGGGCTTAACTGCCGGGTGGTAATACTGCCGGACCCGGAAGATATAGATAGCCTGTTGAAGAAACAGGGAGTAAAGGCATTTGAAGACCTGCGCGAAAAAGCGCCGGATGGTCTTGCATACTGCATGCGCACCCTTAACGCCTCTTTTTCCCCGCGCGAGATAAGCGCGTGGGTTAAGGAGTTTTTGCAAAAGCTTGAGCACCCGGAGCATTTATCGCGCTATATTTCTGAGCTTGCCATCGGTCTGGGGCTGGAAGAGCGCATTATAAGGCAGGAGCTTGGCGCTACGGCGCCAAAACACGCCGATGCTCAAGTGCAGGCGCAGGGCTATGATTTTGGCGGCAGGCCGGAACAGATACCGCCGCAGGACCGGCTGTTTTTGGAGTTTGCCGTGCGTTGCCCGCGCTACATAAACCAGCTGGCGGCAAAAGGGCTGGCCTTTGCCTTGCAAAGCAGTTGGGCGGCGGCCTTGTGGGCGCGGCTTATGTCTCTGCCGCAAGAAAATTTTGAAGCGCGGCTGGTGTTTGAGCTTGAAGGAGAAGACAAAAGCTTTTGCATGCGCTGTCTGGGCGAAGATATGCCCCCGAGGGACGAGGCCAAGGAGACGCTGCAATTTGAGCAGCTATGCGCCAGTATGGAAAGAATTATGCACAATAAAAACCGCAGCTCGCACATGGTGGCTTTGGGCAACCTGAAGGGGAGCGATGCGGAAGACGAATTTTTACGGGCTATTCAACTCACTGCAAAAAAGCTAGCGGAGAACAAGCATGAGTAATATAAAAGATATTCAGCAAATCAAGGTGCTTATAGCCAAGGGTAAATCCACCGGCTTTCTGACCTTTGAAGAAGTGAACAAGGCTCTTCCTTCCGAGGCCAGCACGCCTGAACAGATTGAGGAGATTATAGGCATTTTTGATCAGTTGGATATTGCCATTGTCGATTCCGAGAAGGAAGGCAAGAAGATGAACGTCTCCACGGCGGAGCCGGAAGAAGACGCCGTGGTTGACGGGCCGCTGGGCCTGGTTGAAGATGAGGAGATAGCCGACTATTCCTCCCGCAGTACCGACCCCGTGCGCATGTACCTGCGCGAAATGGGCGCAGTGCCGCTGCTGGACCGCGACGGTGAGGTGCAAATAGCCAAGCGCATAGAAAATGGCGAGCAAGACGTGCTCTACGCCCTGGTGGAAGTGCCGGTTGCTGTTGAAGAGCTTATAAACGTGGGTGAAGACCTCAAACAGAACCGCATAAAACTTAAGGATGTGGTTAAAACCATTGAGGAAGACGACCCCAGCGAAGACGAAATGAACCAGCGTCAGCGCGTCATCCTGCTGATGGATGAAATAAAGGGTACCTACAAGCGCAAGAAAAAGATTTACGCCCGCCTGGACGAATGCAACACCCTGGAAAAGCGCGTTGCCTCCGTGCAAAAGGAAATTGTCAGCTATAAAGACGAAATTGTGGTGCGCCTGCGCGACATAAAGCTGGAAAAAACTCTGATAGACCGCATTATAGAAACGGTGGAAGATTACGTGCGCCAAATGCACAACTGCCACCGCGATCTTTCGGCTTACATACTCTCCACCGGCAAAACCCAGGCCGAGCTCATGATTATATTTGAAAGCATGGACGCGCGCGATTGCACCCCGGCGCAGGCCGCCAAGCAGATAGGCCTTACTGTGGAAGAGATTTTCCCCTTTAAGGAAATGATTATGGGCAAGGTGGAAATACTTAACCGCCTGCAGGAAAAATGCTGCCATAACGTGGGCGACCTTGAAGAAGTGCTCTGGCGCATCAAACGCGGCAACATTACCGCCACCCGCGCCAAGCAGGAGCTTATACGCTCCAACCTGCGCCTGGTGGTTTCCATTGCCAAAAAATACACCAACCGCGGCTTGCAATTCCTTGATCTTATTCAGGAAGGAAATATCGGTCTGATGAAAGCGGTGGACAAGTTTGAATACCAGCGCGGCTACAAGTTTTCCACCTACGCCACCTGGTGGATTCGCCAGGCCATTACCCGCGCTATTGCAGATCAGGCCCGCACCATACGCATACCCGTGCATATGATTGAGACCATCAACAAGCTTATACGCACCTCGCGCTACCTGGTGCAGGAGCTGGGCCGCGACCCGACCCCGGAAGAAATAGCCGAGCGCATGGATTACCCTGTGGATAAAGTCAAAAAGGTGCTTAAAATCGCCAAAGAGCCGATTTCGCTGGAGACCCCCATCGGCGACGAAGAAGATTCGAGCCTGGGCGACTTTATTGAAGACAAGAAGGCCGTGGCTCCGGCGGAAGAAGTTGTTAACACCAAACTTTCCGAGCAAATCGCCAACGTGCTGGCCGACCTTACCCCGCGCGAAGAACAGGTGTTGCGCAAACGCTTCGGCATAGGCGAAAAGAGCGACCATACCCTTGAAGAAGTTGGTAAAACCTTCAGCGTTACCCGCGAGCGCATCCGCCAGATCGAGGCCAAGGCCCTGCGTAAGTTGCGCCACCCGGTACGCAGCCAGATTTTGCGCAGTTTTTTTGAAAACTAATATTATTACGCAAGGTTAATTGAAGGCGGCGAAACCATTTACGGTTTTGCCGCCTTTTTTCATGGCCTTTGGGCTGAAAAAATATCATTATACTTCTATCGTGCAACAGTTATCGGTGGATGGGCCGGGTAACGCATATGCCTGCCGGGCGACTAGCCGGAAATAAACTCGCGCATGGCTGCCCGGCGTAAGCTGGCCGTACGGGGCAGTTGCGGCGGGCACGACCGCCAAGCGGCAGTGTGGCGCAAATTGGCCGGAGCAAATGGTCGGCTCCGGCATTACAGCCAGATATTGAAAAATCTCAAGCGGGAATTGTTAGCGGTTTTTGTGTGGTGGAGGCTGGTATGGGTGGTGCATATGAAACTACGGCCGACTATTGGCATGAGCGTGGCCAGCAACTGGCTGATGCGGAAAAGGACGGCGAGGCTGTGCCCTACTACTTGCGGGCGTTGGCTTTGGAGCCGGACAGCGGCCCGATTTGGCACGATCTGGCCAATTCCTACAGCGTGCTTATAAGGCGGGATCAAACCATAAACGAGGACATGGTGGTGGATGCCTACGGCAAAGCCATTGCCTACGAGCCGGACTTTAAAGACGCCTGGTACGACCTGGCGGATTTTTACGCCGAGCGCGGCCGCCTTGACGAAGCCATAGACGCCTGCCGCCGCGCTTTGTCGCTGGATTCGGCCAACGGCTACCTGCACGAGCACTTGGGCGACATGCTGATTATGAATAAAAAATATTTTGATGCGGCAACCGCCTATAATCAGGCCTTGCAATGTGAGCTGTGCAGCCAAGATAACCGCGAAAAGCTCACGCAAAAGCTGCGCGCCGCCAGAAGCGCCATGGTGATTAAGCGTTAATGAAACTTTGGCTGCAATAATTTACTGGATGTAAAAAGACCCGGCTAAGCCGGGTCTTTTTACATGCGTAAAGTTGCTTTGCGCGTCTTAGTCGTATTTAACCGCGCTTATTTTCATAAGCCTGTCCCAGTTATGGTGGGCTTCTATGTAGCGGAGCGAGCCGGTTTTGGCGCGTATTACCATGGAGTGGGTAATGGCTCCGGCGCCGGTGTATTCGACGCCGCGCAAAAAGGTGCCGCCGGAAATGCCGGTGGCGGAGAAAAACACGTCTTCGCTTTTTACCAGCGTTTCCACTGTAAGGGTCTCGCGTATGTCTATGCCAGCTTCCTGTATGGCTTCTTTTTCCACAAACGATTGCGGGTCAAGCCTTGCGAAAATCTGGCCGCCAAGGCCGCGTATGGCGCAGGCGGTAAGCACGCCTTCGGGCGTGCCGCCGGTGCCCATCATAACATCTACTTCCGAGCGCGGATCAACAGCCATAAGAGCGCCGGAAACGTCGCCGTCGGTATGCAGTTGTATGCGCGCGCCGGTACGGCGGATGTGCTGGATAAGATCTTGATGGCGCGGCTTGTCGAGCACAAATACCACCAGATCGTCCACATCTTTGCCAAGGGCTTTGGCAATATTAGCCAGGTTGGTCGCAACAGGGGCATCAAGGTCAACCGCGTTTTTGGCGGCTTGGCCAACCACCAGCTTGCGCATGTAAAAGCTGGGGCCGGGGTTGTACATGGCGCCTGCCGGGGCCATGGCCACAACCGAAATGGCGTTGGGGCGGCCATAGGCCAAAAGGTTAGTGCCTTCCACAGGGTCAACGGCCACGTCCATGGCCGGGCCTTCGCTGCTGCCTACTTTTTCTCCGTTGTACAACATGGGGGCAAGGTCTTTTTCGCCTTCGCCTATAATAACCGTACCTTTTACATCCATGGAGTTGAAGCTCAGGCGCATTGCGTCAACTGCGGCCTGATCTCCGGCATTTTTATCACCTTTGCCCAGCCAGCGGGCGGATGCCAAGGCCGCCGCCTCGGTTACGCGCACCAGCTCAAGGGCCAGGTTTTTTACCGGGGCTTCTGGTTTTGCAGCAGTTTTAGCCATGATATACCTCCACCAAACTTCTTGGTAATTTTAAATTCAACTGTGTCAATCTAGGGCGTGCTCACACAACGAGGATTTTGGCTTCTGGCAAGGAAGAATATTTTTTTATACAGAGATCCTCTTACAGTATGTGACCTGTATAAAAAAATATTCTGACGCGGACCGGAAGATAAAAAGACCGTCGCGTGAACACACCCTAGCGCACGGAGGCCGATTATGTCCAGTTATCAAATAAGTATTTTATAACGGCTTTACAGCATGTTGCCGCACAGTCACGCAAGCGCGCGAGCATAATAAAAAAAGGAAAACCGGGTGATTTTCCTTTTTCAATTCTCCTGAAAAGCAGGCTATTTGTTCATTGCGTTTATAAAGGCATTGTTGCTTGGCGTGCCGCGCATTTTGTCCAGCAAAAATTCCATGCTGTCTATTGAAGACATGGGGGCCAGTATTTTGCGCAGTATCCATACGCGGTTGAGGGTGTCTTCCGGCAGCAGCAGCTCTTCTTTGCGCGTGCCGGTACGGTTTATGTCAATGGCGGGGAAGACGCGTTTTTCAGCCAGGTGGCGATCCAGATAAATTTCCATGTTGCCCGTGCCCTTGAATTCTTCGAAAATTACTTCGTCCATGCGCGAGCCGGTATCGATAAGGGCGGTGGCTATAATGGTAAGGCTGCCGCCTTCTTCAATATTACGCGCCGCGCCAAAGAAGCGCTTGGGGCGCTGCAGGGCGTTGGCGTCAAGCCCGCCGGAAAGCACGCGGCCGGAAGAAGGTGTTACCGCGTTGTAGGCGCGGCCAAGGCGGGTGATGGAGTCGAGCAAAATTACCACGTCGCGCTTGCGCTCCACCAGACGTTTGGCTTTTTCCAGCACCATTTCGCATACCTGCACGTGACGTTGCGGAGGTTCGTCAAAGGTGGAGGATATTACTTCAGCTTTCTCCACGGTGCGCTCCATATCCGTAACTTCTTCGGGGCGCTCGTCTATAAGAAGCACAATGAGGTATACATCGGGGTTGTTGGCGTTTATGGAGTTGGCCAGATTTTGCAGCAAGATGGTTTTGCCGGTGCGTGGCGGGGCCACTATAACCGCGCGTTGCCCGCAGCCTATGGGGGCCATAAGGTCAATTACGCGGCCGGAGTAGTTTTTCTCTCCGTTTTCCATTTTAAGCTGGCGGTCTGGGTATATGGGGGTGAGGTTGTCGAAAAGAACGAGATTTTTGGCGTGTTCCGGAGCTTCAAAGCCGATTTCGTTTACTTTGAGCAGGGCGAAGTAGCGTTCCCCTTCTTTGGGGGGGCGTATCTGCCCGGATACTATGTCGCCTTTACGCAGACCGAAGCGGCGTATTTGCGAGGGAGATACGTAAATATCATCCGGTCCCGGCATATAGCTGCTTAAGGGAGAACGTAAAAATCCGAAACCGTCAGGTAAAATTTCCAATACGCCGTCGCCGTATATGGCTCCATTTTGGGTTGCGCAGTTTTGGAGCAGAGCGAATATAAGCTCCTGTTTGCGCATGCTGCTGGCGTTTTCAATTTCAAATTGTTCCGCCAGTTCCATCAAATCCGTCATGCTTTTGGTTTTCAGCTCTGACAGGTTCATACCGCTTTCTTCATCAACCATAATAGGCTGCGGGGCGCTTTTTTTACGCATGTGTTTTAGGTGGGGGTTAAAGTTAATCAAATGCCGAAAAACTGCATAAGCGCAATTTTGGCTGTGCCAGATGAAAACACGCCGTGGCGGCGTTTTTTCTGCCGGATGTTTTTTGATGAATAAAGAATAAGTGAGTTGTGCGCTTTGAAAATGACAGACTCAAATACAGTTTATGAGGCTAATGCAAGAGTAAAAGCTTTGCAAGCATTTTGTTATGAGTTTTTTTCACGCGCCGTTAAAATATCTTGGAACATAGCCTCAATTTCGTTCTGTACCAGTTCTTGCTGGTTGCCCATAACACAGGCTATTTCCATAGTAACAAGGTTCATTGCCTGCTCAAGCAGGCGGCGCTCGCCAAAAGACAGATCTTTCTCGCCACTGATCAGTAAAAGTTCTTTAAGCACATGGCAAGAGTCGGCCAGAGCGCCGCTTTTAAGCCTTTCAGAATATTCTCTGTAGCGCCGGTTCCAGTTTTGGCCGGTGTAACCCGTAAAACCGCTGCGGTCTTTAAGGCTCTCAAGTGTTTCACGGCAGTACACGGCGGTGGAAAGATCGCGCAAGCCTACATTTTTGGCATTATTAACCGGCACCATCAAGGTAATGTTGTTGCCGAGAATGCGTACAATGTAAAAGTCGACCGTCATGCCGCCAATGAATTGGGACTCAATACGATCAACAATACCCACGCCATGAGTGGGGTAAACAACAAGCTGTTCCGGGGAAAACACTGCGCGAATCCTTAATATTATTTCAAAAAATTTTATAACAAAAAAACACTCAAGTCCAGCATGACTGCATGCTGGCTGGAACGCCTTAAGAATAAACGCCCAGTTTTTATTGATTGTTGTTTGGTCTGCTGCCAAATGCAATAATATCAGGATATTGCTTTGCACTATGTTATGGAGCTAACAGAAGAAAAAACATCCAAGTAAATTAGACTATCATTATTGTCAGCTTGGCGCAATAAGATAAAATAATTATGCTTTACAGGTAATGGCTTATTCGGCGGATTCTTCCGGCAGTTTGAAGCCGTTTATACGCTGCTGCGTCTCCTCAAAGCCGTTGCCTTTAAACTCGATTATGGCCTTTGCGGCAAACTCCAGCACCTGGCGCGTCAGTTGCGCCTCTTTTTTATCAAACGGCCCTATTACATGGCTTATGGCATTGTCGCTTCTATTCTTGCCTATGCCAAGGCGCAGACGGTAAAATTCGTTGCTGCCAAAATGCTGTTCCAGCGATTTAATGCCTTTGTGCCCGGCGGAGCCTCCGCCAAACTTGAAACGCATGCGGCCAAGAGGCAGGTCCATTTCATCATGCGCCACGATGATCTGCTCTATTGGTAGCTGATAGTATGCCACAACGGGCGCGGCGGCCTCTCCGCTCAAGTTCATGTAGGTGAGAGGCTTCAAAAATAGCCAGGGCAGGGCGGGGGCAGGGTTAAGCCACGCCCGCCACAATTCGAATTTTTGCCTGGCTGAAGAAAGTTTTTCAACCTTTCCCCAGCTTTGGGCCGAGGCATAGGCCAATAACTCGTCTACCAGCATAAAACCGTAATTATGCCTGGTATTGGCATATTCTTTGCCGGGGTTGCCCAAACCTATAAGCATGCCGTCAAGTTGCATAATGAGCTGTTCCTTTCAGCATAAAAAGGCCCATGCGCTTTACCGCGCATGGGCCTTGACATTTTTTAAACAAAAGGCCTAGGCCGCGCCTTCCGCGCCCTCTTCGGCGCCGCGCCCAATTTGCACGCCTACGATGACGTAGTTTACATCATAGTCGGCCTTTACGCCGCCGGCAAGTTTAAGATCGCCAACGCGTATGGCGTCGTTTATGTCCAGCTCGGTCACGTCTATTTCTATTTTCTGCGGCAACGAAAGCGGCTTGCCGGAAATAGTAATGGCTTCGCGGTAAATTTCAAGCTTTCCGCCAACTTTAGTGCCTTTGGCAACGCCGTTGAAGATAAGCGGAACATAAATTTTAATCTCTTTGTTCAGGTCAACGCCAAAAATATCCACATGCTGAATGCGGTTTTTGGCCGGAAAGTAGTCAATGTCCCAAAAAAGCGCGGGCGATACCTGGCCCTCCACATCAATGTTGAAAACACTGGTGCGTTTGACCTGGCTGTATACCTTGAGCAGGTCTTTCTCATTTACCTGCAAGGGAGTGCTTTCGCCCTTGGAGTTATAGAACACGGCGGGCACCTGCCCGCTGGCGCGCAGCCGACGGGCCACGCCTTTACCGGTTTGCTCGCGTTTTTTCGCGTTGAGGGTAAGAAAATCAGACATCATCTCTCTCCTTGTAATCCCCAGCCATGACTTGCGCCGTTGCTGACGGGCGGAAGCTCGCGCATATGCCTTGCCTGTTTGCCAGCGTGCAAGCCGTAATTTGATGCCGCGCAAAATTGCGGCCTGTAAAAACGGATTGTTACGTGGTTAAACCGGCGTAAGAATTATGCTAAACGAACAACACGCTGACGGAGGACTCTATATGGGTGTTATATATAGCTTTGGCCAAAAGGTCAGCTATGGAAAATACTTCTATTTTGGCGCATCCGTTACCCTTTTCGCCAAGTGGGATGGTATCGGATACGAAAACTTTTTTAAATTGTGATTTTTCCAAACGTTCCACTGCCGGGCCGGAAAGCACGGGGTGGGTCGCGCAGGCGTAAACCTCGGTGGCGCCATGCTCAAGCAGCACGTCGGCCGCCGCGACTATGGTGCCGGCGGTATCGATCATGTCGTCCACAACAACGGCTATTTTGCCTTCCACATCGCCTATAACATGCATGGCTGTAGCCTGGTTGGGCTTGTCGCGGCGCTTGTCTATTATGGCAAGGGAGGCGTTAAGGCGCTTGGCGTAGGCTCTGGCGCGCTCAACGCCGCCGGCGTCGGGCGAGACTATGACTATATTGTCGCCAATCTCGCGTATTTTCTCCAAGGCAACGGGCACGGCAAAAAGGTTATCCACCGGCACATTGAAAAAGCCCTGAATCTGACCGGCGTGCACGTCAATGGTCATAAGGCGGTTCATACCGGCCACGCACAGAATATCGGCCACCAGTTTGGCGCTTATGGGCGCGCGCGGGCTTACCTTGCGGTCTTGCCGGGCATAGCCGTAATAAGGCACTACAGCGGTTACGCGTTTGGCGCTGGCCCGTTTAAGGGCGTCCAGCAGCAGGCTTACTTCCATTATATTGTAGTTAACCGGACTGCATGTGGACTGAATGATATAAATATCGTCGCCGCGCACGTTGTCTTGTATTTCAACGCGTATTTCACCGTCGCTGAAAGTACTGAGCAGCACAGGAGTGGGTTTGATATTGAGCTTGGAACAAATTGCTTCAGCCAGAACGGGATTTGAAGAACCGCTGATGATTTTAAGTGCGCCGGGCATATTTATCCTGTGCTTAAATAAAAAATGGCAGGGGTGGGAGGATTCGAACCCACGAATGACGGAACCAAAATCCGTAGCCTTACCAACTTGGCGACACCCCTGCATGCAAGGCCTGACTATAAACGCGCAGACCCTGATTCCTGAAGGCACTTTCTGCGGCCGCGCTTGCTTCTTTTGAAGCGAACAGGCCAAAAAGACTGCTACCGCTGCCGCTCATAAGAGCGGATTCAGCCCCTGAATCAAGCAGTTTTTTCTTTATTTCCGCCAGTTGCGGAAACTCGGCAAAAACCGGCAGCTCAAAGCTGTTGTACAAGCTCAGGGCAGCAGCGGACTTGTTAGTATCTTGATGCCTTTGACTTGTCAATATTTTTGCGCCGTTGTTTTGCATTTTGTCCCAGGCGGCATAAGCCCATGGTGTCGATACCATAATATACGGGCATACCAGCACCAGGTACATTCCGGAGTAGGCCTTGAGCGGGGCTGAATCTGGCGTGAGTTTTTCGCCTATGCCCTGAGCCCATGCCGGTGTGTTAAGTATAAAAAAAGGAACATCCGCGCCTATTTTTGCGGCCATGCTCAACAGATCTGTTTGCTCCAGGCCATCAAAACCGCAGTTTTGCACCGCTCTGTTCAAAAAGAGCAGCAAGGTGGCCGCGTCGGCGCTGCCGCCGCCAAGTCCGGCCCCGTGCGGCACGCCTTTTTGCAGTTCCACCTGTATCGCGGGGGTTTGCGGCACAGCTTGCGCATACAGGTTGTAAGCCTTGGTAAGGGTGTTGTTTTGCAGATCAATGCCCGGCACGGCGCACGCCACGCGGCAAGAGCAACCGCCGTTAGCCGCGTCTTGCGGCAGGGGGCTTACAACAAGCGTGTCGCAGGGGCTTTGCACGGGAACCATATAGGTTTTAAGGCTGTGATAACCGTTGGGCAACACGCCGGTTATTTCAAGATACAGGTTTATCTTGCAGCCGGACTTGATGGAGTGGCTGCCTTCAATAACTGCTTTGGAGGCTTTTCCGGCTGTTGCGCTCATGCTGGTTTATTCCAATATTTCCACGGTAAGGTTGGAGTTGGTGTAAACGCAAATATCGGCGGCTATGCCCATGGCTTCGCGCGCTATTTGCTCGGCATCCAGCCCGCTGTGCCGCATAAGGGCTCTGGCCGCAGCCATGGCGTAAGGCCCGCCGCTGCCTATGGCGGCTATGCCGTCGTCGGGGTCTATTACGTCGCCGGTGCCGGTCAGCAGCAGGATGTTGCTTTTGTCGGCCACCAGCAGCATGGCTTCAAGCTTGCGCAGGTATCTGTCCGTGCGCCAGTCTTTGGCAATTTCCACCGCCGAGCGCAAGAGGTTGCCTTGCTGTTCTTCCAGCTTTTTTTCAAAACGCTCGAACAGGGTAAAGGCATCGGCGGTGGAGCCTGCGAAACCGGCCAGAATTTTATCATGGTACATGCGGCGCACTTTGCGGGCCGTGTGCTTCATAACCACAGCCTGACCCTGCGTAACCTGTCCGTCTCCGGCCATGGCTACTTTACCATCTTTTTTCACGGCCAGTATGGTAGTGCCTCTGATTTCAAGCATGTCATCTCCTTGCGGCAAAATCCGCGCAGTGCCGGGTTATTTCCAGAAGGCCTTGCGCTCTTGGTACTTTTTTTCAAAAAAGGCCAGCTCGTCTTTTTCAGCCTGGGTTTTGGCCTGGGCCTTTACCCGGTTGTAGGCCTGCTGCGTGCGGCCGGGGTTATTATCGTAAAGGGCGCTGAAGGCAAGGTGCAGGTAGGCCGCAAAGGTATTTTTCACCTTGCCTAGGGTCTGGGCATAGTAATAGTGCAGCTCGGCGTCTTCCGGCTGCTGGCGGAGGGCCAGTTTGTAATATGAAACAGCCTCCTGCAACTGGTCGGAGTCGGAAAGCAGGCGGGCGTAGTAAAGCAGGGCCATGTAGTCGTGCGGGTTTTGCGCCGTGGCTTTTTGCAGGTATGTAACGGCCAGATTTCTGTCGCCGTACAGGTAGTTAAAGCGCCCAGCCTCGCGCAGAAAAATCTGATCGTCCGGCTGGTACTTTATGGCTTGTTTAAAGGCCGCCTGGGCCTCATTCATGCGGTTCATGCGCTCGTATAAAATACCCAGGCCTAGGGCCGCCAGATCTTTGCGAGGCTCTTTGCTTTGCGCCTCAAAAAAATGTTTGGCGGCGTCGGGCGTGCTGTAACGCGCCCGCACCAGCGTTTGCACGCGCAAAAAGTCGTTATCATTCTCAGGTTTTACCTGCCCCGCAGGGAGCCTGAGGTTGCTCAGGCGTTTGCTAAGGTCGGAAACACGCTCGGTTATGGCCGGGTGGGTGGAGAGGTAGGCGGGTATTTCCGAGCCGGTTACCCATTGCGGGCGCTGGATCATTTTAAAGGCGTCCACCATTCTTTGCGGCGGGTAACCGGCGGCCAGAAAATAGCTCATGCCCACCTGATCCGCCTCGGATTCATCGGCCCTGCTGTAATTGAGCATGGCGGCCTGGCCAGCGGCCACGCTGCCCATAACCGCGGCGGTGGTGGCGTCGCCGCCGCCCAAAAAAGCCCCGGCCAGCACGCCGAGCATTGAGATTATGCTTATTTTCTGGGCCGCATCCACGCGCTTGGCAATATGGCGTTGGGTTACGTGCGCTATTTCGTGCGCCAGCACGCCGGCAACTTCCGCCTCGTGCTGCATGGCCGTTATAAGGCCGGTGTGTATGAAAATGTAGCCGCCGGGTATGGCAAAGGCGTTAAGCGAGTTGTCGCGTATAATGGTTACTTTGAACTCATACGGCTGGGGGGGAATGTTCTCGGTAAGGCGGGCCACCATTTTTTCGGCATATTCCACAACTTCGGGGTCTTTTACCGTGGGTATGGAAGATACTATCATAAGGTAAAAGCTGCGGCCCAGCTCCATTTCGTCAGCCAGTGTAAATTCGGCCATGGCTTGGGGCGCGGATACCAGCGGCAGATTGGAAAAAGGCTGTAGAACAATGGCAAGCGCAAGCACAGCCGCGCAACATAATTTTGCAGCCGCGCAACAGCGCATTTTTGGCGCATAAAAGATTTTTGCCGCCATGCAACAGCTGGTTATTGCCGTGTAACAGCGCGTTACCGCCGCGCAGCGGCGTTTTATCGCATGGAAAAGCGGAGCGTCGTATTTGCCTTTACATTTAAGCATGTTCCATACGCCGTTTTACAACAGCTCCCAAACAACGCCTTGCGGGGTATCGCGCAGGGCCACGCCAAGGGCGGCAAGCTCGTCACGGATTGCGTCCGATCTGGTAAAGTCTTTGGCCGCGCGCGCGTCTTGCCGCTGTTGAATAAGGGAATCTATCTTGCTTGTATCAATCTGTTTTCTGCTAATCTGCATATTTTTTAGTTCGGCGAGAAACTTTTGCGGTTCTTGCCCGAATATGCCCAGCACCACGCCCCATTCTTTTAACAGCCTGGAGCATCTGGCAAGGGCTTCTCGCCCGGCCTCGCTTTTGTTAAGGCCTTTTGTTTCCAGCACGCGGTTTACAAGGCGCACAAGGTTGTTAATATGCCCAAGGGCGGCGGCGGTGTTAAGGTCGTCTTCCATGCTTTCGGCCCACAGGCGGGCGGTTTTGTCTATTTCGTCCATAATGGCGGCATCCGGCTTGGCTGGCGTCCATTTATCCTTTTGCAAGGCCTCTTGCATGGCCTCAAGGCTTTGGTAAATGCGCTTCAGGTTTTTTTCCGCGTCGTCCATGGCGTCAAAGCTGAAATCTATGGGCGAGCGGTACTGCCTGGTGAGCAGGAAAAAGCGCAGCGTCTCCGGCAGGTACGAGGCCAGGATATCGCGTATGGTTTTAAAGTTGCCCAGCGATTTGGACATTTTTTCGGAATTTACCTGCACAAAGCCGTTATGCACCCAGTAGCGGCTGAATTCGTGCCCCAGCGCCGCCTCGCTCTGGGCTATTTCGTTCTCGTGATGGGGGAAGATAAGGTCCAGCCCGCCGCCATGTATATCCAACGGCAGCGTTATATATTTCTCGCTCATGGCCGAGCACTCGATATGCCAGCCCGGCCGCCCTTTGCCCCAGGGGCTGTCCCAGTAAGGCTCGCCGGGCTTGGCGGCCTTCCATAAGGCAAAGTCCATGGGGTCTTCTTTTTCCTCACCGGGGGCTATTCTGGCGCCAGCCTGCATGTCGTCAAGACTGCGGCCGGATAGTTTTCCGTAGCCTTCAAAGGAGCGCACCCGAAAGTATACGTCGCCCGAGGGCGTGGAGTAAGCGTGCCCTTTGTCAATAAGAGCCTGGGATAGTGTAATCATATCCGTGATATGGTCGGTGGCCTTCGGCTCAAAATCGGCGCGCAGCACGCCAAGTTTGTCCATATCTTCATGAAATGCGCCTATGTACTTGCCCACAATGTCGGTCCAGGAGGCGCCTTCCTGATTGGCGCGGTTGATAATCTTGTCATCCACATCCGTAAAGTTGCGTATAAAAGTAACATCCAGCCCCAAATAGCGCAGGTAGCGCACCAGCACGTCAAACACGACGGCGGAACGGGCATGGCCTATGTGGCTGTAGTCGTAGGCGGTAATGCCGCACACGTACATGTTTACCTTGCCCGCGCGCACGGGCGTGAACTCTTCTTTTTTGCGGGACATTGTGTTGTATAATTGCATGTATTCTCCACTAACTGGACGGAAATTTTACGCGCTGGGCGAATGGGTTTGCGTAAGTTTTTGTTTGTGACTATTCAAAAGGCTTTTCAATCAAAGCCACGCGTCTGGCATGCCGCCCGCCTTCATAGGGCGTTTCCATGAACAGTTTTACCAGATCCATGGCCAGCCCGGCGGCAGTGACCCTTTCGCCCAAACACAGCACGTTGGCGTTATTGTGCGCCCTGGTGGCCCTGACGTGAAATTCGTGCGTGCATGTGGCTGCCCGTATGCCTTTATGGCGGTTTGCGGCAATGGACATGCCAATGCCTGTGCCGCAAATAAGAATGCCGCGCGCATCGTTGGCCAGCACCGCTTCGCACACTTTATGCGCGGCCTCCGGGTAGTCGCAACTTTCAAGCGAATGCGTGCCCATATCTTCAACCGTCAGGCCTTTGGCTTGCAAATCCGCAACAATGGCGGTTTTAAGCGCGAAGCCAGCATGATCTGAACCTATAAAAATAGTAGTGCTTTTGCCGGACATTGCCTTACCGCCTTATTAATTTTGTGGTTGCGCGGTTTTAAGTTCGCGCACGTTAGCGCCGGTGGGTATTAGAAGCTCAAGCTGCTTTTCGGTAAAGGCGCGTGGCAGCTTTTTCAGGCTTTTTACCTGCATGGCTACGGAATAACCTTGCGCGTTCTTTATGGTTATGCGGTTAGGGCCGGGCAGAGGGGTAACATTTGCCACCAGTGTTGTTACGTCCTGGTAATTAAGCTCCATGCTCCAGCCGCTTGAGGCCGATTCCCACAAAACAGGGTAGCCCTTGGCGTTAATGGTGAGATAACCGGCCTTTTTACCGCTCTCTATTTTAAAGATGCTTTGTTTCTCCGGAGTAGTGGCATAAAGCTGTGGTTTTTGCGCCTCTCCCTCGGTAAAAAACTCCAGGTAGCGCCCGTTGAGCAGCAGCGAGAGATCGCCCAGCATAAACGGCATGGGCATGCGTATGCTTGCAAGGGCCTCTTCGGCGCTCCTGCTTACTATGGCGGAGTTGCTCTTTACATCGAACAGCAGAAAATAATCCGGCTCTTCTTTCATTTTTGCCACGGTGCTGCCCACGGTGCTTTGCAGATCAAGGCGCAGTGGGTGCTGGGCGGTAAGGGTATTGTTGCTCCATATGTACGCGCCCAACATATAGCTTTCCTCCGGCATGGTCAGACGGAAGCTGATGCTGGAGTTATAAGGCCCGCTGGCCTGGCGCGCTTTGTTGCTGATGTTTTCCAGATTCACCCAACTGCCCTGGCCCAGGTCGTGATCCAGATCGGTTTGCGCGGGGCCTGGGCAACCGGCAAGGGCCAGCAACGTTATAAGCAGCAGGCAGCAGCGGCTGAACACGGATACGGAGTTGCCCCATGCGGCATATTTTAGCCGTGGGGTTGAAGGTGGTATGAATGGGCTTTGCATGTGCTACCTCAGCATTTCGAGTTTTTTGCGAATTTCCTGATAATTGTCCGGGTCAAGCTCCAGAGCGCGCCGGTAGCCCATGGCGGCGGCGTTTTTGTCGCCAAGGGCAAGAGCTATGTCGCCGTAATGTTCCCAAATAATGGCGTCGCTGGTGCCTTTGGCCGCGCATTTCTTTATGGCGCTCCAAGCCTCTTTGTAATTGCCCATCTGATAATGCGCCCAAGCCAGGGAGTCAAGAATACCGACGTTTTCCGGCTGGCGCTCCAACGCTTCGGTAATCAGGGCCAAAGCGCGGCCAAGCTCGCGCCTGTTCTCCGCCAGAGTATAGCCCAAGGCGTTCATGGCCATGACGTTATTACTGTCCAGAACCAGTATTTCCTCTAGCATGCTGATGGATTCGTCGGTTTTTTTCTGAAAGTTCAAGCTCATGGCTAAAGAATACATAAGGGATACATCGTCCGGCCATTGTTCCAGCGCTTCGCGGCTTATGGCCTCTGCCTCGGCATACTTTTTGGCCGCCATGGACAATTCGGCCAGCAGCGCCCAGTTATCTTTGCTTGCCGGGTACTCGTCACGCAGGGTTTTGCCGGATTCATAGGCTTGGGTGTAATCGTTAAGCCGCAGGTGCAGGATAGTCTTCAAATAAAGCATGCGGGCGCGGTTGGGCGCGTCCAGTGATATATCCTGCATGGCCGCAAGGGCTTCTTGCATGTTCTCGCCGGTGTCATAGGCGATCATACCCATATACAGCGTTACGTCATCGGCCACAGCCGGATCGTTCTGTATGGATAACAGCACCTTTTTGGCGTTGGCATATTGTTTGTTGTCCATAAACAGCAGGGCGGAGCGCAGTTTCAACTCTGGGGTAATGGGCGTTTCCAAAACCTGCCGCATGGCGGTCTGGTTTTCGCCAGCCTTTATTCTGGCTTGCAGCAGGCGCAGAAAAATTTCCGGCACAGGGGCGCTTTCAAGGGCTTTTTTATAAAACCCCACGGCGTTTTTATAATCCTGCGCCTTTTCCATATCCTGAGCCAGGGTAAGCCAGCCGTCGGTAAAATCGGGGTATTCCTTTACAATGTCATACAGCTTTTTGCGCGCGGCCTGATTTTGCTTGTTGTGGCGCAGTATAAGCACCTCATAGTACCTGAGCACGGCGGAGCGCTCGTTTGCCGGAACGGCGGCAAGGTAGGACGAGGCGGCATCAAAACGCTGGTTGTCCAGCATCATAAAAACGGCAAACTGGCGCAGGGCGGTCAGCTCCGCCATGCTTTTATCGTCTTTTACGGCAGGCGCGTTTTTATAGCGCAGGGCAAAATTACCCAGCACGCCCAGGGCATCGTCTATGTTGCCTTGCCGCTCCAGCAGTTCTGCCAGCAGCATGTGCAGGCCAAAGTCATCATGGTAGGCTATGGCTCCGCTGCGCGCCATGTGCAGGGCCTCTTGCGGCATGTTGTTCTGGTCTAAAATCATCACGGCCTGGCCATAAAGCTCGGGAGACGGCGCAAGCTCCAAAAGCTCCTGCACCGTTTGCAGCGCCATTTCCTGGTCGCCTTTACTGAGCGATTCGTTGAGCACCAGGTGCTTGTAAGTAAGCGCGGCCTCGGGGCTAAGCTGCGTATCGGCAGGGCCGTGCAGAGCGTCTGGCTCTGTTTTGGGGTCGGACGGCCCGAACAACGAGCAACCAGGCAGGGCCAAAAACAGCGCAAGCCCGGCGCAAAAAATGCCGCGGCGCAACAGCGCGGCTTTATGTTGCGAAAGGCCGAACCCGTCTGGAGCTTTCGTTCCGGAATAAGCAATTGTCATATTGAGCAAACCTTAGTGCTGGTTTATCCAGTCTTCGGAGAAGTCTTTTATGTTCTTGAACAGGTGATCTCTGATTTTTTGCAGGAGCCTTGCCTCAATCTGGCGCACTCTTTCGCGGGTAATATCATACCTTTCGCCTATTTCGCGCAGGGTTATGGGCTCGTCTGTAAGCAGCCTGTTTTGCAGTATGTACTGCTCTTTGTCCGAAAGAAGAGGCACAAGGCTGGCAAGCCTGCCTTGCACCATTTTGGCTATTTCACCGTTGGCAAGGGTATCTTCAATGCCGGGGCCCAGCGCCGGCAGGTAATCCATGCGCGTGGCGCCGGAGGGCTCATCGGTATTAACCGGCAGATTGAGCGACATATCCGTCGCATCCATGCGCTGCTGCATTTCCACAATCTGATCTTCGGTAACGTTCAGGTTTTTGGAAAGCGTGGCGGCATCAGGATCAAACCCCTGTGATATAAGCCTTTGGCGTTCCTTGTTCAGGTTGTAAAAAAGCTTGCGTTGGGCCTGGGTGGTGCCTATTTTGACCATGCGCCAGTTATCCATAATAAATTTAAGGATATAGGCTTTTATCCAAAAGGCGGCGTAATAGGAAAATTTTATGCCTTTTTCCGGGTCAAATTTGCTTACGGCGCGCACAAGGCCTACGTTGCCCTCCTGAATAAGGTCCAGCACGTTTTGCATCCAGCGGCGCTGAAAATCCATGGCAATGCGCACAACCAGGCGCAAATGCGAAGAAACCAGCCTGAAGGCCGCATCCGGGTCGCCATTTTCGCGCACCCTGCGGGCCAGGCTAAGTTCCTCATCTGGCTGGAGCATTGGAAAGCGGCTTATTTCCTGCAAATACAAATGCAGGCTGTCGCGCACCCGTACTGAACTGCTCCCGGCAATTTGCGGCAAAGTGCTTGAGTCCAGCTCCGCATAAGGCAGGGCCTTTGTATCGTCGCCAAACTCAAGCTCGCCTTCCAAGGGGGCCAGGTCAGACATGGCCTCGTTGGAAAAATCTTCGGTCAGGGCCTCTTCGGCCCCGTCGTCGGCATCGGCGTCAGGCGCGTCCAGCAGTTCGGCCTCAAGAGCAGAATCGGGTAAAGTTTTTTTTTCATCTTTACCTTTTTTATCAGGTGCGCTTTTGCTTTTATTTGAAGAAACAGCTCGCTTTAGTGTTTTAGATGCCGTAATTTCTGTTGTTTTCATAAATAATACTGCTTTTACGCCTCCGGGCAAATGTGCAAACAACTGTTTCCGGCGGCAATAGTGTTAGAAGTATACTTTTTGTTTGTTCTTTTCAAGGTTTTTAAGTATTAACAGCAAGTTCATACTATATGAACTTGCGTGCTTTTGTTGCAAGTATATTGTTAAATCTTTTCGCGCGTAACGGCCCGCAAAACGGGCCGTATTAACAAAAGTAATTGCATTTCAGTTGATTATGATATTCAGGCCATGCAGTATGCTTTGGCCGCGCATAGTTCACGCTGTTAAAATGAGAGGTAAATGTGGCTAGTTCCGCTAAAAGCGCATTTTTGGAAGCATTGCACGGCAGCAGGGTTCTTTTTTTTGACGGCGGCATAGGCACCATGCTGCAGGCGCGCGGGCTTACTTCCGGCGTAAGCCCTGAGGTATTCTGCCTGGAAAGGCCGGATATATTGCAGGGCGTGCATGCCGACTATGCCGCGTCCGGGGCGGATGTACTTACCACCAATACCTTTGGGGGCAACCCTTTTAAGCTGCCTGCCGGGCTGGATACAGCCGATTTTAACCGTAAAATGGCAACTCTGGCCAAAAATGCCGCTGATGCCGAAGGCGCTAAAAGCGGCAGAAAGATATTTGTGGCGGGCAGCATAGGCCCCACCGGAAAATTTTTGCGCCCCTTGGGCGAACTGTCCTTTAATGAGCTTGTGGACGCCTTTGCCGCGCAAATAAAAGGGCTGGTGGCCGGCGGCGTCGATTTGTTGCAAATTGAGACCCAGATTGACCTGGCCGAAGCCAGAGCCGCTGTTATTGCGGCTCGCCGCGTGTGCGGCCTGCCCATATCCGTATCCATGACCTTTGAGGCCGGGGCAACCCTTACAGGATCCGGCCCGGAGGTGTGCGCCGCCACCCTTGCCAACCTTGGCGTAGACATAATCGCCACCAACTGCAGCGCCGGGCCGGAGCAAATACGTGAAGCGGCGGAGCGCCTTTTGGCCTCTTCTCCTGCGCCTGTGCTGGTGCAGCCCAACGCTGGGCTGCCGGAGCTTGTTGACGGAAAAACTGTGTTCCGTCTTGGCCCAACGCCATTTGCTGAAATTACAAGCTGTTTCGCCGCCATGGGCGCGCGGCTTTTGGGCGGTTGCTGCGGCACAACGCCGGAGCATATAGCGGCTTTGCGCCAGGCGGTTTCGCGCCTGGAGGTAAGAACAACGCCCACTGCCGATACGAGCGGGTTTATTTCTCTCACCACCCGTTCCGGGCTGGTGCGCATAGGCGCGGGCCAACCCTTTTGCATTATAGGCGAGCGCATCAACCCCACCGGTAAAAAGCAGCTTTCAGCCGAGCTGGCTGCCGGAAGCCTGGCCCAGGCCCTGCATTTTGCCGATGAACAAATTGAAGCCGGCGCGCAGGTGCTGGATGTGAACGTGGGCGCGCCCATGGTGGATGAGACAGCGGTTTTGCCCGCCCTTGTATCCAGCCTTGTTTCCCGCTGCCAGATACCGCTCTCGCTGGATTCTTCCAATGCGGGCGCCATTGCGGCAGCTTTGGAGTTTTACCCGGCTTCGGCTTTGGTAAACTCCATAAGCGGCGAGCCGGGCCGCATGGAACAGCTTGGGCCTGTATGCCGCGATTTTGGCGCGCCTTTTATCTTGCTGCCCCTTAAAGGAAAAAAGCTGCCGGTAACGGCGGAAGAGCGCATTGCAATAGTTGAAGCTTTACTTGAAGAAATGGATAAACTGCGTATTCCGCGCCGTTTGGCCATGGTGGATGCTTTAGTTCTGTCGGTATCCGCAAAATCTGAAGCAGCGGTTGAATGCATCAAGTTTATACGTTACTGCACCGAAACCTTGAAGTTGCCCACTGTTTCAGGGTTATCCAACATATCCTTCGGGCTTCCTGCCCGCGAGCTTGTTAACGCGCATTTTCTCAGCATGGGCGCCGCCGTGGGGCTTTCGGCCAGCATTGCCAACCCCGGCAGCCGTTATATAAGCGAGGCGGCGGCCACGGCCAACCTGCTGCTGGGCAAAGATAAGGACGCGTCGTTTTTCATATCGCGCTATTCCGGCTGGAGCGCGGGCGGGCAAGGCCAGGCCCAGGGCGGCGCTGGCGGAGCGCCCGTTAAAACCTCTGGCGAGATGACCTTGCAGCAGGCTGTTATTGCAGGGCTGCGCGAAGAAGTGCTCCCGCTGGTGGAAAAGGCTCTGGCCCAGGGGGTAGCCCCCTTTGATATGGTGAACGGCCAGTTGATACCAGGCATTACCGAGGTAGGGGCGCGTTACGAGCGCAAGGAATATTTTTTGCCGCAGCTTTTACGCTCCGCTGAGACCATGCAGGCAGCCTTTGCCCGCTTGCGCCCGTTGCTGGAGCAGGACGGGCACGCCCAAGAGCGCCACAAGGTGGTAATGGCAACGGTGGAAGGCGATATACACGATATAGGCAAAAACATTGTCAACCTTATGCTCGGCAACCACGGTTTTGAAGTAATAGATCTGGGCAAGGACGTGAAAGCTGAAGACATAGTTAATGCCGCCGTGGAGCAGGGAGCGGCGCTAATAGGCCTTTCCGCCCTCATGACCACAACCATGGTGCGCATGGGCGACACCCTTAACCTGCTGCAAAAGCGCGGGCTGGGCGATATAAAGGTTATGGTGGGCGGCGCCGTGGTAACGCCAGGTTTCGCGCAAAGCATAGGCGCGCACGGGGTGGCGGCGGATGCAGTGGAAGCGGTGCGGGTTGCCAAAAGCTTGTTGCGCCTGTAATATTGCGAAAATCACCATAAACTGGTTGGAACTGCCATGCTGTTTTTTAAAAGTAAATTTGTTCAGGCTTTGGCCTGCGCCTGCATGTTTTGCCTGCTTGCCTCAGGCATGGCCTTTGCCGCCGCGCAGCAGGATAAGGGCATTCAACTGCTCACGCCCGATGGCATGATGGATTTGATTACCAAAGAGGGAGCGGGCAAGGTTGTAATTATAAGTGTGTTCGCCTCATGGTGCCCTCCGTGCAAGGAGGAAATGCCCTTGCTCGTAAAGCTGCGCAACTCTTTTAGCGAAGAAAAGCTCATGATTGCGGGCGTAAGCACTGATGAAAGCATGCGCGATTTAAACAAATTCGTGCAGGATTTCAAACTCAATTTCCCCGTATATAGCGGCACCATGCCACTTTTGCAGCGCATGCGCATAGGTTCTATTCCGCATACCTTCATTTTCAACAAAAAAGGCGAGTTGGTCGAAAGCATCGTGGGCCTTGTGCCGGAATTGCAGTTCAGGCTGATTATCGCAAAACTTATGAGCGAGTAAAACATGTCGGAAATCACCTTGCGCAAAGCGCATATGGGCGACGTTAAACATATACATCAGATGCTTATGGCCTCAGCCTCGCAGGGGCTTTTGCTGCCGCGCCCGCTGGTGGATTTGTACAGGCACGTGCGCGAGTTTTATGTGCTTGAAGATCAGGAGGGCAAGGTAAGCGGCTGTTGCGCTCTGGCTATTGTGTGGGAAGATATAGCTGAAATACGCTCATTGGTGGTGCGCGAAGATTTGCGCGGCCGCCACCTTGGTCAGGCGCTGGTGGAGGCCTGCATGTCAGAAGCTGTTACACTGGGTATACCGCGTGTGTTTACACTTACCTACCAGTCTGGATTTTTTAGCAAAATAGGTTACCACGAAGTTGAAAAAGACGTGCTGCCCAACAAGGTTTGGGCGGATTGCATCAATTGCCCAAAATTTCCCGATTGCGACGAAATAGCCATGCTGGTGGACTTATGAGTGAAAACGAAACCCTTTCAGACGCAGTATTGACGCGGGAGCAAATTGAAAAACGCGTTCTCGAACTGGCGGAAGACATAAACAGCCAGTATGTCGGTAAAGATCTGGTGGTTATTTGCGTGCTCAAAGGCGCATTCATGTTTTTTTCCGATTTGGTAAAGCATTTTACCATGCGGCCACGGCTGGATTTTGTGCGTATAGCCAGCTATGGCAACAAAACCAGCAATGACGAGAGAATATACTTTACAAAAGACGTGGAATTGCCCTTAAAAGATAGCCATGTGCTGGTGGTGGAAGATATTGTCGATACCGGACGCAGCATGGAGTTTCTTTTTAGGCAACTCGAGGCCAGAGGCGCGGCAAGCCTTAAGCTGTGCGCGCTGGTGGATAAGTTTGAGCGCCGCGTGGTTGACGTTAAGGTTGATTTTGCGGGTTTCAGAATACCAGAGGGCTTTATTGTTGGGTACGGCCTTGATTATGCCGAAAAGTACCGTGAACTGCCTGAAATAAGAATTTTGAGTTTAAAATAGGTTTTTTGCCAAATACGCAAGCTTGTGCTAGAAGTCATCTCGTAATTGCTTTTTGCCTCTGGCTGCGCCAGACTGGTCTGACCCGAAGTTTATGTATGCCTGCATGCACGGCGCGCCGGGCCAAACCGACCTTTTTTGCCAGAGAACAAAAACTCCAATTATGGGGTGACTTCCAGATGTTGAAAATGCCGGATGCCTCCGCAAGGATTCTCCGGAGTTTTTTAAAACCGCTTTAAGGATTAAGCATGGTAATAACCTGTCCTAATTGCGACACGCAATTCAACTTGGCAAACGAGCTTTACATGCCGGGCCGCAAGGCCCGTTGCTCGGTTTGCGCTAATACCTTCGTGTTGCCTGCGGTCGTTCCGGACGACTCCGACGAGCCGGAATCAGCTCAGGACGCCGGATTTGGCAGTTTGCCCAACGAATTGAATGAAGTTGCCGCGCCTGTCGGCGCGAATTCCGCCGATACCGTAAAAGAAGGCAAGAAAGATAAAAAAGCCAAGGCTAAAGACGGCGCGGCCAAAAGCGGCGGCAAGCTGAAAAAGGTTTTGCTGCTTTTGGCTGTTTTGCTGTGCCTTTGCGGTCTGGCTGTTGGCGGTTATATCATATACGTCCAGAATTTCGCTTTTAAGGCGCCCGCTGCGGATCCCGTTGCCGAGCGTATTTCCAACATAGATAAGGTGCGTGATTTGTTGCTTATTGATGTGCAGCACAAGTATGTGCAAAACGTCAATCTTGGCCCGTTGGTGGTTATTACCGGCAAGGTGCGCAACAATTTTTCCACACCCAAAGATAAAATAAAGGTGGAAGCGGCCCTGCTGGATAAAAACGGCAAGGTTCTGGCAGTGCAACAGCAATATTGCGGCATAGTTGTGCCGGAATTTCAGTTGCAGGTAAAAGGCAAGCAGGAGATAGCGCAAGCCTTGGACAACCGTTTTGAAATGCTGGCCAACAACATTAACGTAATGCCGGGCATAGAGGTGCCCTTTATGGTGGTGTTTGTGTACCCGCCCAGCGATATGGTTGAATATACCGTAATGGTTGTGGATGTGGCCGATCCTCCTGCGCAGCAATAGGCGTAATTTAAGCCCCGCCTGCCTTACCGGCAGGCGGGGCGTTTTTTACGGCTTCAGCCAGTCGAGCGAGTAATACGAAGCGAGACAAAAAACCACCCGCTATGCGAATGGAACATTGTTTGAAAAAGGTTCATTCTTGCCCGTGCGGGTTATAAAGGTTACTATATCGGTATGGCAAAAATTAGAGAAATATACGTCTGCTCGTCTTGCGGGGGGCAATCCAGCCAATGGAAGGGGCAATGCTCTTCTTGCGGCGAGTGGAACACCTTGGCCGTAAGCCGCAGCAAGGCCGTGACAAGCGCCAGGATAAAACCCGGAGCGCTGGCCGGGCCGCAAAATCTTTTGCGCCTTGAAGACGCGCCGGATATTATCTCGCACGCCTTCAGCACGGGGGTGGAGGCCATGGACCGCGTGCTGGGCAACGGGCTTGTGCCGGGCGCGGCAATACTTATAGGCGGCGAGCCGGGCATAGGCAAATCTACCTTGCTGTTGCAACTGGCGGGGGCCGTGGCGGCGGCCGGGCATAAGGTCGTTTACATGTCCGGCGAAGAGTCGCTTGGGCAAATCAAGGCCAGGGCGGAGCGTCTGGGCGTGCTGCACGAAAACCTGATGGCCATATCCACCAACCAGATTGACGATTTATTGCCTGCCCTCGAATCTCCATCCGCCCCCAGCCTGCTTATTGCGGACTCGGTGCAGACCCTTGCTTCTTCAAATGCCGAGGGCCTGCCGGGCAACGTAAGCCAGGTGCGGGCAGTCGCGGCCGAACTTATGGAGTGCTGCAAGCGCAACAGCGTCACCCTGGTGCTGGTGGGGCATGTTACAAAAGAGGGCAACCTGGCCGGGCCCAAGCTGCTTGAGCATATGGTGGATACGGTTATATCGCTTGAAGGCGAGCGGGAACAGATTTTCCGTATCATGCGTGTATTGAAAAACCGCTTCGGCCCCAACCAGGAGCTTTTGGTTTTTCAAATGCTGGGGCGGGGGCTGGATCTGGTTGAAGACCCTTCCACTTTTTTTCTGGGCGCGCGCGATGCCTCTTTATCAGGCGCGGCCGTGGTAATGGCGGTAGATGGCCAGCGCACTTTCGCCGTTGAGGTGCAGGCCCTTGCCACACGCAGTTACTTGAATATTCCGCGCCGGGCCGCTCTTGGTCTTGACGTTAACCGCTTGCATCTTATTTTAGCTGTATTGGAAAAACGCCTCAAACTCAGTTTCGGCCAGACGGATCTGTACGTCAAAATAGGCGGCGGCATTCGCGTGCAAGAGCCGGGGCTTGATTTGGCACTGTGCGCGGGCATTTTGTCTTCGTTTTACGATTTGCCTTTGCCCGAGCGTAGCGTTTTTTGGGGTGAGGTAGATCTTAACGGGCAAATACGGCCGGTCGCCTCGCATTCGTTACGTCGTGATCAGGCCATGCGCCTGGGGTATACGCCTTTGTTCTACCCGCGTATTGATGGCGAAAAAGGCGGGGTATCCAGCCTGAGCGAGCTGATGGAAGCATTATTCAACCAATCACGCAACCGACATTGAGTCGCCATGAGCAGCAACGAAACGCATAATGAAGGCAAAACAGATGTGGTTTTGCAAGAGAGAGTTAAAGAGCCGCGCCGCGCACGGGTTATTTTGCTGAACGACGACTATACCTCCATGGAGTTTGTTGTGCGCATACTTATGGAGATTTTCAGAAAAAACGGGCAGGAGGCCACCGCCATTATGCTGGCCGTGCATGAGCGCGGGCAAGGCGAGTGCGGGGTTTATTCCGTGGAAATTGCCGAGACCAAGATCCGGCAAGTACACAGCATGGCCAGATCCGAAGGGTTTCCATTACGTTGCACCATGGAATTGATTTAGAGCATTTTAACTCTGAAAAAGTTAAATGCTCTGGCGGTCCCGAAGGGAAGGTCCGCTAAAATTTCACAGTTAAAATTTTAGTTGGCGCAGTTTAACAACGGTTTAGGGCCGGGTGCGTATTTTTTGGCTGCCGGGCCGCATCAGAGGTAAATATGCTTAATAAGGAAATTGAACATATCATTGGCAAGGCTGTGGAGATAGTGCGCCACAACCGCCACGAATACCTTACGCTTGAACATATACTGCTGGCGGCCATAAAGCTCGGCCCGGCCAGAGAGATTATAGACGCGTGCGGGGGGAGCGCCGGCGAGGTGGAGTCGCAGTTGGTGCTCTACATAAATACCGAGTTGGAAAGCGTGCCGGAAGACGTGGAGCACGTGCTGGTGCAAACCGACGCCGTGCAGCGCGTAATGCAGCATGCCTTGAGGCATGTTGAAAGCTCCGGCCGCGACAAGATGAACACCGGAGATCTGCTTGCCTCCATACTGGAGGAAGAAAACTGCGAGGCAGCCTATTTTCTTACGCAGCAGGGCATAACCCGGCTGGACGTGCTTGATTACATAAGCAACGAAAAATATATATACGAAGCCGAGCAGAGCGAGCATGAAGAAGAAGGAGCGGAAAAACAAGGCAAAGCCCTGCGTAAATTTACGGTCGATCTGGTGGAACAGGCCGCCAAGGGCCGCATCGATCCGCTCATAGGCCGTGGCAAAGAGCTTGAGCGCACCATACAGGTGCTGGCCCGCCGCCGTAAAAACAACCCCCTGTTCGTTGGCGAGCCGGGCGTGGGCAAAACCGCCATTGCCGAGGGGCTGGCCCTGCGCATTTTCAAGGGCGAGGTGCCGGAAGAGTTTCTTAACGCCGGCATTTACGCGCTGGATATAGGCGCATTGCTTGCGGGCAGCAAATACCGTGGCGATTTTGAAGGCAGGCTCAAGGCCGTTGTTTCCGAACTGGAGCAAATACCAGACGCCATCTTGTTTATAGACGAAATTCATACAATTGTGGGGGCAGGGGCCACCAACGGGGGCTCCATGGATGCCTCCAACCTGCTCAAGCCCATGCTGGCAGCCGGAAAAGTGCGCTGTATAGGTTCCACCACCCATGAGGAATTTCGCAACCTCTTCGACAAAGACCGCGCCCTTTCGCGCCGCTTCCAGAAAATTGATATTGAAGAGCCCACGCAGGACGAATGTGTCGAAATTCTCAAAGGCCTGCGCGCTCAGTACGAAAAGCACCATGGGGTGCATTATTCTTTGCCCGCGCTAAAGGCTGCGGTCACCCTTTCCGCCAGGCATATACAAGACAGGCTCCTGCCCGACAAAGCCATTGACGTAATTGACGAAGCAGGCGCTTTTTACCGCCTGCAGCGCGGTAAAAATGCCGTTAAAACAAGAGAAGACGTGGTAAGCTCAAGCGATATAGAGCGTATTGTGGCCCGCATGGCGCGTATTCCTTCCGTCAAGGTAACCTCGTCCGACAAAGATCTGCTGAAAGGGCTGGATCAACAGCTTAAAAACGCTGTGTTCGGGCAGGATGCAGCCGTTGATTCGTTGGCCAAAGCCGTATTGCGCGCTCGCGCCGGCTTCAGGCGCGACCAGCGTCCGCAGGGGGCCTTTCTATTTTACGGCCCCACGGGCGTGGGCAAAACGGAGCTGGCCAAACAACTTGCCGCCAGCCTTGGCGTAAGTTTTTTGCGTTATGACATGACGGAGTATATGGAAAAACACTCGGTATCGCGCCTTATAGGCACTCCCCCCGGCTATGTCGGTTTTGAGCAGGGCGGCCTTTTAACAGAGGCGGTCCGCAAAAACCCGCACGCCGTGCTTTTGCTTGATGAAATGGAAAAGGCCCATGCCGACGTGCTCGGCCTGCTCCTGCAGGTTATGGATTACGGCACGCTTACGGACAACACCGGGCGCAAGGCCGACTTCCGCAACGTTATAATTATTATGACCTCCAATGCCGGAGCTTTTGAAATGGCGGGGCGCGACATTGGCTTCGGCCTGGCTAAAACCCAGACCAGCATGGCGGAAAAAGGCAAAAAGGCCGTTAACCGCCTGTTCAGCCCTGAGTTCCGCAACCGGCTGGACGCCATGATTCCTTTCGGCAACCTTTCTCAAGACGTAATGAAGCATATTGTCAATAAGTTCATTACCGAGCTTGAAGGGGCTTTGAGCGAGCGCAAAGTGCGCATTGAAGTTGCCCCGGCAGCCAAGTCCTACCTGGCTGAAAAAGGCTATGATCATGATTTTGGGGCGCGTCCGCTGGCCCGTCTGATACGTGAAAGCATAGAAGATGAACTGGCCGGAGAAATACTTTTCGGGCGCCTTAACCATGGCGGATCAGTTAAAATTGATCTGAAAAAGGATGCGGCTGGCGCTGAAAAACTCACTTTTGCCTATAAACCCGCCGCAGCGTTGCTCAACAACAAAAAGGCGGCGGCCGAAGCACTCAAGAAAAGACAATCGCGCGCCAAGGCCCCTGCGTTATAATCAGCTTTATATATAAAAAAGAGCGGGCAAACACAGTTGTTTTCCCGCTCTTTTGTTTTTATACTGCGCAAAGCGCGAGCCGCGCGAATCGAAAATTCGTTAATTACAAGCAACCACAACGTGTTCCTCTATGCGAATCCATTGGCTGCATCCTGAGCTTACCATATTTCCTCCTGTGCGCCTTGCCGCCCCGGACGGCCTTTTGGCCGTTGGCGGCGACTTGTCGGTGCCAAGGCTGATAGAGGCCTACAGGCAGGGTATTTTTCCGTGGTATACGGCTGGCAGCCCCATACTCTGGTGGTTTACCAACCCGCGTTGCGCCATTTTTCCGCATAAGCTTCATGTGCCCAAATCGCTGAAAAAAGTGCTGACTTCCGGTCGGTTCGGCTTTACTGTAAACTCCGCTTTCCAAGAGGTTATGCGGCACTGCGCCTGCGCGGCAAGGCCTGGGCAGGACGGCACCTGGATTTTGCCCGAAATGCTTGAAGCCTACGCCAATATGCATAAAGCCGGCTGGGCGCATTCCATTGAGGCTTGGCAGGATGGCGAGCTTGCGGGCGGTTTGTACGGCATTGCCATGGGCAGGGCGTTTTTTGGCGAATCCATGTTCCATCTGCGGCCCGACGCTTCCAAAGCCGCCTTTGTCTGGCTGGCGCAGAACCTGCGCGAGCTTGATTTTGAAATTATAGATTGCCAGCAAGAAACGCCGCATATGCTGCGCTTTGGCGCTGAAATGCTTGATGGCGAGGTTTTTTCCGCTTATTTGCGGCAGGCTGTTGGCAAAGGGCTGGGCTTGAGCGCGCAAGCCAGGGAATTTTTCGGGCAAAATTAGTGTTTACAACTGTTTTTAGCGTAAAATTATACGGTTATATTATGTCAGAAAGTATTTTTCATCTCGAATCCGAATACAGCCCGCAGGGCGATCAGCCCGAGGCCATAGCCCAAGTGGCCGACAACATAAACCTCGGCATTAAAGATCAGGTTTTGCTGGGTGTTACCGGCTCAGGCAAAACCTATACCATGGCGCAGGTTATCGCCCGTTGCAATCGCCCGGCACTGGTGCTGGCGCACAATAAAACTCTGGCCGCGCAGCTTTATAACGAGTTCCGCCAGCTTTTTCCCAAAAATGCGGTGGAGTATTTTGTAAGCTATTACGACTATTATCAGCCGGAAGCTTATGTGCCGTCGTCTGACTTATACATAGAAAAAGACTCGGCCATTAACGATAATATCGAAAAACTGCGCCATGCCGCCACCCACGCCCTGTTTACCAGACGCGACGTTATTATTGTCGCCTCGGTATCCTGCATTTACGGCCTTGGCTCGCCGGAGTTCTATAAAAAACTCATGATTCCGGTGGAGGTGGGGCAGAGGGCCAGCATGGACGATATCATGCGGCGGCTGGTGGATATACAGTATACACGCAACGATTACGACTTTCACCGTGGCACTTTTCGCGTACGCGGCGACGTGCTGGAGGTGATACCGGCTTACCAGCACGAAGAAGCCCTGCGTCTGGAGTTTTTCGGCGACGAGCTGGAAAACCTCGCCATGGTGGATTCCCTTACTGGCAAAACCCTTAACAGCTTGCGCAAAACCGTAATTTACCCCGCAAGCCACTATGTTTCAGACCGCGACAACCTGGTGCGCGCCGCCCACGACATACGCGACGAGCTGCGCGAAAGGCTGGAGTACTTCCACTCCAGAAACATGCTGGTGGAGGCCCAGCGCCTTGAGCAACGCACCCAGCTTGATTTGGAAATGCTGGAAGAAATGGGTTACTGCCCCGGCGTGGAGAACTACTCGCGCCACTTGGACGGTCGCGTTAAAGACGAGCCGCCATCCTGCCTGCTGGATTATTTTCCCGACGACTTCCTTTTTTTCGCGGACGAATCGCACATAAGCATCCCCCAAGCCGGGGCCATGTACAAAGGCGACCGCTCGCGCAAGCAAACTCTTTCCGATTACGGCTTCCGGCTGCCTTCGGCCTTGGATAACCGCCCCCTAAATTTTGACGAATTTCTGGCCCGCATAGGCCAAACCGTATATGTTTCGGCCACTCCCGGCCCATGGGAACTGCAACGCAGCCAAGGGCTGGTTACGGAACTGGTCATACGCCCCACCGGCCTGGTGGACCCTGTTATAGAAATTCGCCCCAGCACAGGACAAATGGACGACCTGATGGCCGAATGCCGCGCCAGAGCCGCGCGTAACGAGCGGGTGCTGGTAACAACCCTTACCAAGCGCATGGCCGAAGATCTTACGGAGTATCTGAACAATATGGGGGTTGATACCCGCTATCTGCATTCGGATATCGATACGCTGGAGCGCATGGCTATTATCCGCTCCTTGCGGCGTAAAGAGTTTGACGTGCTGGTGGGCATAAACCTGTTACGCGAGGGTCTGGATATACCTGAGGTCTCACTTGTAGCCATGCTGGATGCCGATAAAGAGGGTTTTTTGCGCTCACGCGGCTCGCTTATCCAAACCTTTGGCCGTGCCGCCCGCAATAGCGAGGGCAAGGTAATAATGTACGCGGACAGAATTACCAACTCCATGCGGGCAGCCATGGACGAAACCGAACGCCGCCGCGAAAAGCAGCTTGCCTTTAACAAAGAGCGCGGCATTACCCCCAAGACTATTATCAAAGATGTGGAAACGCCCTTTGATAATCTCTTCTCGCAAACGCAAGATTCCGGCAAAGGCCGCAAAGGCAAACAGCAAGGCGCTCCTGTTATGCCTGAGGCCGCCCCGGCCAACCCTGCCGAATTTGCCAAACAAATACAACGGTTGGAGCGCGAAATGCGTGAGGCCGCCAAAGAACTGGAATTTGAACGCGCCGCCGAAATACGCGACCGCATAAAATACATGCGGGAAAAATTCATGCTGGCAGGCGATGAAGACGCCTTGAGCAGATAATGCCGGATGTTTTATTTGAGAATCGTAAGGGTTATTCGCCGCCAAGCGGTACACGCCACGTCAGGAGATATTAAGTGGATGCAAATATAGTTGAGCAGGCCCAAAAGCTGCGCGAGGCTTTGGCCTACCATTCATGGCGCTACCATGTGCAGGATGATCCGGAAATAAGCGATGCGGATTATGACGCCATGTACAATAAGCTGGTGGCGTTGGAAAAAGAATACCCGGCCCTGATCACGCCTGATTCCCCCACGCAAAAAGTTGGTGGGGCCGTGCTTAAAAGCCTGCCCAGCCAGACGCACTCTTTGCGCATGTATAGCCTGGACAACGTGTTTAATGCCGACGAATGGGCCGATTACGCCCAAAAAACCGCCAAGCTTATGCCGGGGCACAAGCCTGAAGAACTGGCCTTTTGGACCGAGCCTAAAATGGACGGCCTGGCCATGGAGCTTATTTACGAAAAAGGCTTGCTCGTAACCGCCCTTACGCGCGGAGACGGCGAAAAGGGCGAAGTGGTAACGGAAAATGTGCGCACCATAAAGAATGTGCCCTTGCGCTTGCGCGGCGATAACCCGCCAACGCTGCTTGAAGTGCGCGGCGAGGTGGTTATAACCCATGCCGATTTTACGGCTTTGAATGAAAAACAGCGTAAAAACGGCCTCAAGCTTTTCGCAAACCCGCGCAATGCCGCTGCCGGTTCCGTGCGCCAGCTTGATTCAGGCATTACGGCATCACGCCCCCTGCGCTTTATGGCTTATGGCATAGGTCTGGCGCGTTTTGCCGACAGCCGCGCCTTTGAAACCCAGGCGGAAATTATAAAAACTCTGGCTGCATACGGTTTGGCCGTTGCGCCCGAAGCCAGACTTTGCCTCACGCCAGGCGAAGTCGCCGCTTTTTATCTTGATTTACGCGAGCGCCGCGACAAGATGATTTTTGATATAGATGGAGTAGTCGCCAAAATAAACAGGCTGGATTGGCAGGAGCGGCTGGGCTTTACCTCGCACGCGCCGCGTTGGGCCATGGCCCTGAAGTTTCCGGCCCAGCAGGCCAGCACCAGGCTGCTGGATATACAAATTCAGGTGGGGCGCACGGGCGTGCTTACGCCTGTGGCCGTGCTGGAGCCTGTAAGTGTGGGCGGGGTGGTTGTATCACGCGCGACCTTGCATAATGAGGATGAAATACGCGCAAAAAACCTGCTTATAGGCGATACCGTTATAGTGCAAAGGGCCGGTGATGTAATCCCTGAAGTAGTGGAACCGCTTATGGAAAAGCGCAACGGTTCCGAACTGGAATTCAATTTTCCCGCGCAATGTCCGGAATGCGGGCACACTGTGCTGCGCGAGCCTGGCGAGGCCGCCTGGCGTTGCGTTAACAGCCTGTGCCCCGCCGTGCGCAAGCAAACCATGATTCATTTTGTATCCAAGGCCGGTCTTGATGTGCAGGGCGTTGGCAGTAGCTGGGTGGAAACGCTGGTGGATAAAGAGCTGGTAAAAACACCGGCGGATCTGTTCCGCCTTACGCAACTGGATCTGCTAAAGCTTGAGCGCATGGGCAAAAAACTGGCGGATAATTTTGTTGCCGCTTTTGAAAGCGCCCGCACGGGGTCGACCTTGCAGCGTTTTATCTGCGCTTTGGGCATAAGGCATGTGGGTGAGCAAACGGCCCGCGCCTTGGCCTATAAATATAAAAACCTTGACGAGCTTGCCCGTGCCGGGCTGGACGAACTGCAAACCGTGCCCGATATTGGACCTGAAGTAGCCAAAGCCATAGTGGATTTTTTTGCCGATTCGGGCAACACAGCCCTGCTGGCGGAATTGAAAGAACTTGGCCTGTGGCCGCAGGCGGCGGAAAAAAAACCGGAGGCGGAGGGAGCTATTGCGCCTTTGGCAGGTAAAACCGTGCTTTTTACAGGCACGCTCAGCATAGGCCGTGGCGAGGCGCAAAAAAGGGCTGAGGCCGCAGGGGCCAAAGTTGTTTCCGCCATGTCCAAATCCGTGGATTATCTGGTGGCTGGGGACTCAGCTGGCTCAAAGCTGGCGAAAGCTCAGGCTCTGGGCATAACGGTGCTGGACGAAGAGCGCTTCAACAGCATGCTTGTAGCCGCGCCTGACGGCAAAGCAGCGCCGGAGCCGGTTATGCGCGAGGCTGGGCAGTATAGGCTGCTGTAAACTTGCATTTGGCGTTACGAAAAGGTAACCAGTTTTTAGATAGTATCGCCATGATGGTCTTTTTGCCCTCTGTCTGTGCCAAAAAGCCTTTTTATTTGGTGAGGCGCGTCTGCGCCTCGCCCTTTGGGGCGCTCGCGGTCAATTATGCTTTCCCGCGCAATTGCCGGTTGAGTGCCGTAAGAGCGCGCTCCATTAATAAAAATGCATTTTTCCTCGATAGAGAACAAAAACCATCATCGTGACCACACTTTCCTCTGGTAATTCTAACAGGCCCGCTTATAGGGCCGCAAGGTGAGAAAAAAATGAGCATCAACATCGTGCTTACCGGCGCTAACGGAAGAATGGGCAAGACCTTGCACGGTCTTCTTACGCAGGATTCAGCCTTTAATGTGGCGGGTTTGGTTGTTATGCAGTCCGAAGCGCAAGAGGTGAAGCAGCGTGTGTCCACGCCAGTATTCACCAACCTTGAAGACGCCCTTAATCAGGTAAAGGACGCGCTGATTATAGATTTTACCGCGCCGGAGGCCAGCCTTTCCTTCGCACGCGTAGCGGCCAAGTTTGGGGCAAGGCATGTTATAGGCACCACAGGGCTTAATGAGGAGCAACGGGCCGAACTGGTCGCGCTGGCCGCCAAAACGCCCATTTTATGGTCGCCCAACATGAGCGTGGGCGTAAACGTGCTCCTTAAAATTTTGCCCGAGCTTACCCGTATGTTAGGGGCTGATTACGATGTGGATATTACCGAAATTCATCATAAGAAGAAAAAAGATTCGCCCAGCGGCACTGCCCTGCGCCTTGGCGAAGCCATTGCCGAGGGTAAAGGCTGGAGCCTGAAAGAAAGTGCCTGTTACCACCGCGAAGGCATTATAGGCGAGCGGCCGCAAAAAGAAATAGGCCTTCAGGCCGTGCGCGGCGGCGATGTGGTGGGCGTGCATACCGTGTATTTTATGGGGCCCGGCGAACGCATAGAAGTAACCCACCAGGCCCACTCGCGCGAAAACTTCGCGCAGGGCGCCTTGCGGGCCGCCAAGTGGCTGGCGGGTAAAAAGCCGGGGCAGTTGTATAGTGTAACCGATATGTTGGCTGAATAGCTTTTGCAATGCCTCATGTTGGTTGAATAGCTGCTGCGGTGTCTCTGTGGGCTGAATAGCTGTTGCAATGCCTCACAGCCAAAATTGTATAGTATTGTCACGGGTCCGTTAACCGGATGCGGCGCTGTAGCGATGCGAATAAAGGAATAATGCGTTATGAAAATAGGCTTGTTGCAGTGCAACCTTATTTGCAATGATGTAACACACAATAAAAAAACCATTCTTGAGGCCGTGCGCAAGGCGCATGCAGCAGGAGCGGAATTGTGCGTTACCTCCGAGCTGGCCCTTTGCGGCTGCCCCGGCACGGATCTGCTTTTGCGCAAGGCCTTTGCGGATTACTGCCTGGCCGTGCTGGAAGAAATAGCCGAAACCTTGGTAAAGGAAAAACTTCCGCCCCTTCTTGTTGGAGCGCCCATTTCCAACCCCGTTCCACAGGGTAAGCCCTTGCACAATTGCGGGGTGTTTTTGCGCGACGGCCGCGTTATGGTTATATCGCGCAAGGTTTTGCTGGCTACGGACGGCACGCATGACGACCAGGTTTATTTCGAGCCCGGCGTGGCATGCGGAGTGCTGCAATTTAACGGCTGGCGCTTTTGCGTGACCGTGGGCGAAGATGTGTGGAATGACCGCGGCTTCTGGAAAGGCCGCCGCGACTTTGACGCCGACCCGGTGGAAGAGTTTATGGGCGGCGGCGCCGACGCCATTATAAACCTTACGGCAGTGCCGTACTTTATGGGTCAGCCCAAGTTGCACCGGCAGGTGCTTTCATGGATGGCCTCAAAATACAGAGTGCCTGTTATAGCAGTAAATCAGGTGGGCGGTATGGATAGCGCCGTTTACCCCGGCGGCAGCATGCTTGTTAACGCCGCTGGCGCTTTGTGCATGGAGGCGGCCCTGTTTGAAGAAGACGTGCGGGTGGTGGAGCTGGAAAAAGATATCAAGCTTTCCACTACCCGTCAGGAAGAGCGGGAGGCGGAAAACTGGCAGGCGCTGGTTACCGGCGCACGCGATTTTGTGCGCAAAAGCGGCTTTAGCCGGGTGGTGCTGGGGCTTTCGGGCGGCATAGATTCCGCGCTGGTGGCCGCCGTTGCCGCCGAGGCCGTTGGGCCGGAAAACGTGCTGGGCGTGCTTATGCCCTCGCCATATTCCAGCAAGGGCAGTGTGGACGACAGCCGCGCTCTGGCCGCCAACTTGGGCATACAAACCACGCTTGTGCCCATTGAAAAAGCCATGTCCGCCTATGCCGAAATGCTGGCCGAGCCCTTTAAAGGCAAGGGGCAGGATACCACGGAGGAGAATATCCAATCGCGCATACGCTGCAATATTCTTATGGCCTTCTCCAACAAGCTGGGCTGCATGCTGCTTAATACCGGCAACAAGAGCGAGGCGGCGGTTGGCTATAGCACCTTGTACGGCGATTCCGGCGGCGCTTTGTGCGTTATAGGCGATTTATACAAATACCAGGTGTACCGCCTGTCAGAATGGCTAAACCAAAAGCATGGCCGCGCGCTTATCCCGCAGGCCATTATTGACAAAGAGCCATCGGCGGAACTGCGCCCGGGCCAGAAAGACAGCGATTCGCTGCCGCCCTATGAGGTGCTGGATGAGATACTCAGCGCCTATATAGACGGAGGCCGCGACATAAACGGCTTGCTCAGTCTGGGTTTCGCGCCGGAAACCGTGCGCAGGGTGCTTAACATGTACCGCAAGGCGGAGTTCAAACGCAGGCAGTCGCCTCCGGCCCTGCATTTAACGCGGCATGCCTTCGGGCAGTTTGGCTATATGCCGGTTGCCACCACGGTTAGCATGTAAGCTAAGGGCAACAATATTCAAATAAATAGGCCTGGCGCATGTTATGTCCGTCAGGCCTATTCTTTTAAGCATATTTTCGCATTTGTGATTGCCAGTTCCACCGCTTACATTACCAGCACCCGTAAAGGCCGCCTGTATGGTGAAAAACGGAGCATCTGGCAGCAAGGGCAGAGCTACAGCCGGCAGGCGGCGGGATGTTTGCAGTTAAAATAAATATCTTTCGGTCCAAATTGAATATTTATTGTTTCGCCTCGCACTACTTGCTCAACGGGCTGAAGCGGCAATAAAAAAAACGGGGCAGCCCTGCGCGGGCAAGCCCCGTTTCGCGAAAAACACAAATTGACTACAAGCTGGTAATTTCAGCTTCGGTCAGCAATTTAATATTGTTTTTTTTCAGCACTTCAATGGCCCTGTCTTCGTTACCGCAGCGGAAAACAAGCGTGGCCACGCTGTCACGGTGTACAAAGGCGTACATGTATTCAATATTTATTTCGTTTTCTTTAAACGTCTTGAGTATGTCGTTAAGACCGCCCGGCCTGTGCGACATTTCCAGCGCAATAACTGTGGTTATGCTTACTGTAAAGCCAGCGTCTTTGAGAATTTGCCTGCCTTTTTCATTGTCGTTCACAATGAGGCGCAAAATGCCAAAGTCGGAGGTGTCGGCCAGAGAAAGGGCATGGATGTTTATACCGGCTTTGGTAAGGGTATCCGTAACCATGGCCAGACGTCCAGATTTGTTTTCGAGAAATATGGACAACTGCTTAATTTTCATAAAAGCCTCTTTTATTTGTCTGGTGCGTAAGCTGTGAGAAATGCCTGTATAGAATCTAGACAAAACATCGCCTGACGTCCAGTGTGATGTTAAAAAATGCGCGGCTTACTTGTTGCGCAGGTCAATCACCCTTTCCGCCTTGCCTTCCGAGCGCCTTATGGAGTGAGGCTCCGCCAGTGTGACTTTTGCCGTGACGCCGAGAAATTCTTTGATGGTCTTCTGGATTTTCTTCTCAAAGCCCTGCACGCGCCGCACTTCGTCACTCACAAATATTTCTTCCGGCAGCTCTACTTTTACCTCAAGCATATCCAGGTTATTCACGCGGTCCACTATAATCTGGTAATGCGGGGTGGTGCCTTCCGCTTCTATCAAAATGGATTCGATGTGCTGCGGGAACACGTTTACGCCGCGTATAATCAGCATATCGTCACTGCGTCCGGTTATGCGGTTAAGGCGCACATGGGTGCGGCCACACTTGCAGGGTGTATAGTTAAGGCTGGTTATGTCTCTGGTGCGGTAGCGTATAAGGGGTATGCCCTCTTTGGTAAGGGTGGTAAGCACCAGCTCGCCCGTCGCGCCGGGGGGCAGTTGCTCGCCGGTGTTGGGGTCTATTATTTCCGGCAGGAAGTGGTCTTCAAACAGGTGCATGCCGTTTTTGGCCTCGGCGCATTCACTGGCTATGCCGGGGCCCATTATTTCCGAAAGGCCGTAAATGTTAAGGGCTATTATGCCCAGCTTTTGCTCTATGTCGGCCCGCATTTCGTCCGTCCACGGCTCGGCGCCGAACACCCCGCGCGCCAGCGGCAGCTTGGCTATGTCTATGCCCTGTTCCAAAGCCGCCTCGTACAGATGCAACGCGTAGGAGGGTGTGCAGGTAATGGCGGTTGCGCCGAAATCACGCAGAATTTGCGCCTGTCGCTTGGTGCCGCCGCCGGAAACAGGTATTACGGTGGCCCCCAGATATTCGGCCCCATAATGCGCGCCAAGGCCGCCGGTGAACAGGCCGTAACCATAGGCGTTATGGATAAAATCCCTGCGGGTTATGCCGGCGGCTGAAAGGCTGCGGGCCATAAGGCGCGACCAGTTTTCCAAATCCCTCTTGGTGTAGCCGACCACCGTGGCCTTGCCCGTAGTGCCGCTTGAGGCGTGCAGGCGCACAATTGTATCTATGGGCATGGCAAAAAGGCCATAGGGGTAGTTGTTGCGCATGTCCTGCTTGGTGGTGAAGGGCAGGCGGGCAAGATCCTTAAGGCTTTTCACATCGCCGGGGGCGATGCCATGTTCGTCAAAGGCCTTGCGGTAGTGGGGCACATTGGCGTACACGCGCTCGCACTGGTTTTGCAAACGCCTTAGTTGCAAGGCCTCCAGCTCTTCGCGGGGCATGGTTTCTTGATCTACATCAAATAGCATAAGATTTTTCCTGATTATTTAAAGATGCCTGCAAACGCAACAAAACACAGAGCATGTTTTGGCATGTTCGGGCAAGGGTGATGTAAGTTCGTGAAGAAAGAACTTCCATAAAATCGTGCATGAAGGTAAAAGCATTTTGCATAAAGTATGGGGGCAGGTCAATAGGGGCGTTCTCTAAAAAGCGTCTTTTGCCCGCTGGACCGCGTCAACCGCCAATTTTTGCCGGGGCCGTATTATCATGATATACCCTTGGCCTTAATCGGCGCTTTTCTTGACAGGGAACAAAACCTGTATTTTTAGCGAAAACCGCTAGCGCCGGGTTTGCCCAATGCAAATAAATGCTCTATAGTAATACAAATTTGAGCCGCGCATATTGCGGCTGTAAGCAATACACCATTTAACAAAATTATTTTCCAACACTATGCCGCAAAAAATTCTGAAAAAATCCACTGTCGATACTAAAACCAAACTCGCCAATATGGGCCAATGGCTTGAATCTAAAAAAGCAAAAAACACAGTGCTGCTTGATTTAACAGGGCAGAACACCCTTTCGGAGGGCCTTATTGTAGCCGGGGCCACATCCATGCGTCATGCCCAGGGCCTGGCTGATTTTATACTGGAAATGTGCAAAGAGAATAATTATGAATTTTTGCATATGGAAGGATACAATAACGGCTTGTGGATACTTTTGGATTTTAACGACGTGATTGTGAACATTTTTCAGGATGAAGAGCGCAAGCTCTACCGGCTGGAAGAGCTTTTTCCGCAAAGCGCCGTTATGGCAAACGCCATTGCAACGGATGGTACAAACGCAGGGTAAGATTATGGTAAAAGTCAAGCCGACCTTTTTAGTTATTCTGGACGGATGGGGCCTGGCCCCGGCTGGCGAGGGCAACGCCGCCTCTTTGGCGCACACGCCCACGCTGGATATGATTCTGGCGCATAAAAACTTCAGCAGGCTGCATTGCTCCGGCCGGGCCGTGGGTTTGCCCACCGGCTTTATGGGCAACTCCGAGGTGGGGCACACAAACATAGGGGCCGGACGCGTGGTTTATCAGGACATGACCCGCATAGACATAGCCGTTGAAGAGAACACACTTAAAGATAACCCGACCATTTGCGCCCTTATTGCCGACACCAAGGCCAAAGGCGGCAAGCTGCATGTTATGGGCCTGCTTTCAGACGGCGGCGTGCACAGCCACATAAACCACCTTTTCGCCCTGATTGAAATTGCCAAGCAGTCCGGAGTGCAAATATGCGTGCATGCCTTTATGGACGGGCGCGACACCTCGCCCACCGGCGGGGTTGAGTTTGTAAGGCAACTGCTGGAAAAAACAGCCGCTCTCAAGCATGGCAGGCTGGCTACCCTTACAGGCCGTTACTACGCCATGGACCGCGACAAACGCTGGGACCGCGCGCAAGTTGCCTGGAACGCCCTGACCAAAGGCGCGGGCGAGCGTGTGGCGGACCCTGTTGCGGCCTTGCAAGAAGCCTATAAGGCCGGTGAGACCGATGAATTTATCAAGCCGCGCATATGCGCGGCGCCGGGTGAAGAACCCTGCCTTATTCAGGATAACGACGGACTTTTCTTTTTCAATTTCCGCGCCGACCGCGCCAGACAAATAACCCGTTGCTTTTTTGCCGGCGAGTTTGCCGACTTTGACAGAGGCGGCAGGCCCAAGTTGGCCGGTTTTGCCAGCATGACCCCCTATGACGAGACCATGCCCCTGCCCGTGGCCTTTGCGCATGAAGACATACCGCAGGTTATGGGCGAGGTTGTTTCGGCCATGGGCCTTACGCAAATGCGTATTGCCGAAACTGAAAAATACGCCCACGTAACCTACTTTTTTAACGGCGGGCGCGAAGAGCCTTTCCCCGGCGAGGAGCGCAAGCTCATACCCTCGCCGCGCGATGTGGCAACTTATGACCTCAAGCCCGGCATGAGCGCGCCACAGGTGGCCGAAACGCTTATGGAAGAATGGCTCAAGTACCGGCACGACTTTGTGGTGTGCAACTTCGCCAACCCAGATATGGTGGGGCATACCGGCATAATTTCCGCCGCCATAGAGGCCCTGCATACGGTGGACGGCTGTATGGAAAAACTCTGCAAGTTCGCCAAAAGCAACGGCTGCCGCCTTATGGTAACGGCGGACCACGGCAATGTGGAAGAAATGCTTACCCCGCAACATACGCCCATGACGGCGCATACGCTTAACATGGTGCCCTTCGTCATTCTGGACGACGAGCTGAATATAGCCATGCGCCCAGAAGGCAAGCTGGCGGATATTGCCCCTACCATACTGGCCTTGTGGAACGCGCCCAAACCCGCTGTTATGACCGGCGAAAGCATGGTCCTTAAATGAGCAAAGCCGCAAAGCCTGTAAATCCGGTTAAACCAAGCGGTCTGGAACTGGTGTGCGTATACCTGTGCCCCTATTGCAACCGCGAAGTGCCCATGCTGGCCCCAATAGCGCCAACTGTGGTGCGGTGCGACGTATGCGCGCGCAACTTCCCCGTAATTCCCGTTGAAGAAAAAACCGTGGCCTTTGTAAAGCTTATGCTGGCCAACGGGGCCTCGGCCATAGATTCGGATTTTATGTAGCCGCCGTTTAGGCGCTGTCGCTAAAAAGGCGCATTTTGTTGCATGGCAAGAAAAGCGTCGATTTTGGGACATGGAGAGTACCCTAATGGTACAGCCCTGGACAAAAATTGACGCTTGACGCAGTGCGAGGGCAAAAGACGCTTTTTAGAGACAGCGCGTAAACTGTTTTTCAGGCCTGTTGCATACAGAACATGTTTTATAAACAAAAGGGCCTGCCCGCATCCTGCGGGCAGGCACTTTTGTTATGCTGTATGCTCAACTATTTCGTCGGTGGTTATAGTATGCTAATTTTATTATAATATTCAATATAACTTTCTCCATTGTCACCCAAAGTTCAAGTCTTTCTAGGCTATTATTAAGACCGCAATTTGCATTTAGACTTTCTTTATCACTTTTTAAGACTTTTCCAGAGCCTCTAGAGACTCTTGAGCGGTTCTATTGCAACTGGAGCTCCTGCCGGGCATCTTGAAAACGGAACCGCCAGCGCCGCGCCCAAGGCCTATTTAGTCTAGAGTTTCTCAGTACCAAAAACGGCAATACCGATTTTGGTCTTGATAATATATCGGGGCGGATGAAAATTGTGTGTTTAGGCCACTTACAACCATGGGTTGCCTAAACGTTACTTCAATTAATCAGTACGCCATACTGGAAAAGATTTCAGATTTTCCGCTTCTCCGCCTGATGCGGTCAGGTTCGGTTGCCTGCTTCGCGGCGAAGGGGGCGCAATCAATCTTGCCACTGTATATACTCATGGCTTTGCAAGCAGCCACTGTAAAGCGTTTCAATTTTTTCAGAGTTAAATGCCCCGTAAATGATATGCCCCAATCAGGTAGGTAAAGTAAAAAAAGCCCACTATGATATGCCCCCCCATAAGGTAGACAAAGTAAAAAAGCCCCACCAGGCTGAAATTTTGCAAACCTGATGGGGCTTGTATAGCCCTGTTATGGTTGCCGCATAGCCCGCCAAAAAGCAAACGCCCGAATCCGCATGAACTGACGCGGAAGGCACGCAGTGCATTGGTTCGGGCGTTTGCGGCATTTTTTTGCGCGGTTATGGCTGTACTTCCACCCAATAGGCCTTGCTCATATCCAGATACTTTTGTGCGATTTTTTGCAATTCTTCCGGCGTTATCTTGGCGGTGGCCTCAATCTGTTTTTGGGTGGCATCCAGAGGTCTGCCCAGTATGAACAGGGTAGAGGCCTCGCCGCTGCGCGCCCCAAGGCTTTGCATGCCGCGGTAGTATTCGCCGCGAATGGTGTTTTTGCCCCGCTCCAGCAAATCGTTGGGCAGGGGGGCGTTGCGCGTTTCTCGCACTACATCCAGAAAGCCCTTTTTAGCCTGCTCCACCTTGTCCGGCTCCGTACCTATGTAGAATATCAGCATACCCGCCTTTTGGGCATTCCACGGCATGGCCGTAACGGTGTAGCCCAGCCCCTGTTTATCGCGCAATTCTGTAAACAGCAGGCCGCTCATGCCGGATAGTACCGATTGCAGCAGGTTTAGCCCTGCCTCGTCCTTATCGCCCAAAGGGGCGGTGGGGAATACCAGCAAGATATGGCTCTGGTTGCGCCCCGGCAGGCGCAGGTTAAGTTCTTTTTCTTTGCTCCACTCCGGCGCGGCTATGCTTATGGGTGTGCCAAAGGACGGCACGGGCAGCTTTTTTGCCGCCGCAATTACGGCCTCGCGGTCAAAGCTGCCGCAAATGGAGAGCACCCAGGCCTGTTGCTTTTGTATATCCCAAAAAGCCTTGGCTTGTTCCACCTTAAATGCGGCCACGCCTTCCGCCGTGCCCAATTGCATAAAGCCGTAACTGTGTTGCGGGAAGAGGAAGGGGAAAATACGCCTGAAGGCCAGGCCAAGCGGCTGATCTTCAGTGGAGCGTATGGCGGAAATCTGGTTTTGCCGCGCTCGCTCGAATTCTTCAGTCTTAAAGGCCGGAGTTTGCATGGTGTCGGCCAGCAGGGCGAAAATATCGGCATTAAAGCGGGTGGGGCAGGTAAAGCTGAAACTGAAGCTCTGCCTGCCGCTGCCTGCCCCCAGGCTGGCGGCGCGGTCGGCCAGATAGTCTTCTATTTCCGTAGCGCCCAGCTTGCCTGCGCCCTTTGTAAGGGTGGCGGCCGTAAGGGCGGCAAGGCCCTCCACATCTTTATCCAGCAGGGCGTCGCCGCCACTTAGCAGCAGACTGCCGGAAACATAGGGCAGGGTATTGTCCGGTATTAGAATAAGCGTGCGCCCTTTGCCCAGATTAATGGTTTCCGTTTTTTTGCCGGGTTGTTCCTGCTCAGCCTGCGCGGCAAGGGCAGCGTTTTTGGGCCAGGCGGCGGCCAGCGGTTTTTTTATGGCGGCTTCGGTTATGTTTTTAGAGGCTTTTTCCGGCAGCAGGGCGGTTACGGAGAGTTTTTCCGGCCGCATGAACTCGTCAAGCTGGCCTGCAAGGTCAGCCAGGCTGGTTTGGCGCAGGGTGTACAGGTAATTTTCCTCGCCTTGCTCGCCCTGATCGAAAAATGTGAAGTAACCCAGCTTGTTGGTAAGGCCGGATAAGGTCTCCTTGGCCCGGAACAACTCATCTTCGGAGTTGAGTTTTACCCGATCAAGCTCTTCCTGCGTGAAGGCAACCTTGCCCAGCGCAGGCAGTTCTTTGGAAAATTCCCGCCAGAACGGCTCGAACTTGTCTTCGTCCAGCACCGCCGTAAAGTACAGCATGCCGAGGCGCTCAAAGGAGTAGTTGCTCAGGGAGATGCTATCCACCAACTGTTTTTCGTATTTATACTTGCGGTACAGGTACGAGGTTTTTCCGCCGCCCAGCAGGTTGGCCAGCACATCCAGATGCACGGATCTGGCGTCGCGTTGGCCTATGGTTGGAAAAGCCAGACCCAGATAAATTTTGTTCCACTGGCCTTTTTGCACCGTAACAAGCGGGCCTGAGCCTCCCAGCGTTTGCGGGGCTATGCTTTCAGGCATTACATAACCGGCTTTGTTGGGTATGGAGCCGAACTCCTTTTCAATTTCCAGCCGCAGTTTTTTTTGATCCACCTTGCCAGCCACCAGCAGCAGCATGGATTGCGGCTGGTACAGCCTGCCTATGTAATCCAGAATATCCTGCCTGGTTATGCTGTTAAGTACATTTTCATAACCTATAATGGGGCGCTCGTATGGGGTTTTAGCCAGTGCCGAGGCTTGCAGCTGCTGAAAAACAAGGCTGCGCGGGTTGTCTTCGCCGCGTTTAAGCTCGGCTATAACCACCTTTTTTTCTGATTCCAGCTCTTTCTCGCCGATTTTGGCATGAAAGGCCATATCCTTGAGCACGTCAAGTCCGGTACGCCAGTGCTCCGACGGCAAGTCGGTAATATAGACCGTATAGTCAAAGCTGGTGGCGGCATTGAGGTAGCCGCCCAAAGCCTCTATGTCCTTGGCTATGTCGCCGGTGGAGCGTTTATCCGTGCCCTGAAAAACCATGTGCTCCAGCAGGTGGCTGAGGCCGGCTTCTTTGGGCGTTTCGTAGGCCGAACCCGCATGCACATAAAGGCGCATGGAGACAAGGGGGAACCTGTCGTCTTCCTGAATCATCACGGTCAGGCCGTTGGCCAGTCTGTACATGTCCGGTTGCGGTGGCATGGCGGCCGCGCCAAAGGCGTTATTTGCTGTCATAAGGATAATTCCCAATAATATTAGTAACTTTTTCATAAAAACTCCGTTATTTCTGCCCCAGCTTGGTCAGCAGAATCTCATGCGCGGAAAAAAACTCGTCGTTTTCTTCCAAAGCCAGGCCCAGCGCCGCTCGCGTAATAGCCAGAGGCGAGGCGTAGCCGCCGGACCAGTCGAAATCAAGCTCATATACGCCGGGTGCTATTTGGCGCAGGTTACGCAGCATACTGCCCAACTCCAGCTCCTTATCATGCTTTTTGCCTTTTTTCACCCAGCTTATATTCGGGGCGCGGCCAAAAGCGGCGCAGGCGCGCTCGAAGTAAGCCAGACCTTCTTCAGGGCCGCTCCATTGCAGGCGGTAATGCTCAAGCGCGGCTTCATCCGGTCTTTGCCCGGCAGGCAGTTTTTGCACGTGGGTTATTTCAAGCCCCAAGGGGAGTTGTGTAAATACGCCAAGCACCTGATTGGCCGGCACGTTTTCGCGCAGGTACAGGCTTAGCCATTCAGCGTGGCTGGCAACGCCAACGGGCAGGGCTCGGGCAAAAGACACCAGCGGGGCCGGCTTGAAGCCTTGGCTGAAGGCCAGCGGCAGCTTGCCCCGGCGCATGGCCCGCTCGAATATGGCTTGCAATTCCAACTGGCTAAGGCTGGTGGCCGCGCCGGTTTTTGCGTACCAGACGCGGTAATGGGCCACCTTTTGCGTAAGGCTGCCCGCTATGGCGGGCGGCAGAGACTGCTTGCCGCTTTCAGGCATATCTCTGGTAATCACGCGGCCGTATTGATCCAGCTTTACGCCGTGCGATTCCTGATCGCGCTGGCTAAAGTTGAGGATGTTGCCAAAGCTTTCGCCGGCAAAACGTTTGGGCAGGTTGGATGGCCCTGCGGCAGTATCGCAGGCCCCGCACTGGCGGCAGGCGGCGTAGCGGCAGTCGTCCGTAACTTTGCCGTTAAAAGCCCGCTCGCGCTCGCGCAGCAGAAAAGAGCGATTTATACCGCTGTGCAGGTGGTCCCATGGCAACGGCGCTTCGGTATCACGCGCTCCGGCGTATTCCAGCGGGTCGAGCATGGCTTCCTGCATGGCCTCAAGCCATGGGGCCAGTTGAAAATGCTCTATCCATGAGCTGAAAATGGCTCCTTTGGCGTAGGCTTTTTCCACCACCTGGCTCAAGCGCCTGTCGCCGCGCGAGAATATGCCTTCCAAAAAGCTCATATCCGGCTCGTGCCAGCGCAGTTTAACGCGTTTTTCCTGCTTGGCGGCGGTTAAAAGCAGGCCGACGCGGCGGCGTATTTCGTCCAGCGAAATTTGCGGCTCCCACTGGAACGGCGTGTGCGGTTTGGGCACAAAGGGCGATACCGAGGCCGTGACCTGCAGGCGTTTTATGCCTGGCCCTGCGGAATCGCGCACCTTGCGGCACAGGTCGATTATGGCGAGCAGGTCTTCGTCGGTCTCGGTGGGCAGGCCGATCATGAAGTAGAGTTTTATCTGCTGCCAGCCGTGCTCAAAAAGCTTGCGGGCGTGCAGAATGACGTCTTCTTCGGTAACGCCTTTGTTTATAACGTCGCGCAGGCGCTGGCTGCCCGCTTCCGGCGCAAGGGTGGCGCCGGTGCGGCGTATGCCAGCCATGCGCTCCATAATGGAGTCGTCAATGGAGCCCACGCGCAAAGAGGGGAGCGATACGGAAATTTGCTCTGCGGCGCAGCGATCTATAGTTGCGTTGAAAAAAGTTTTAAGGGCCGAAAAGTCGCCGGTGCTGAGGGAAAGGTAGGATACGTCGTCGTAACCAGTACCGGACAGGCATTGCCCCAAAAGGGTTTCCAGCGCATCAACCTTGCGCTCGCGTGCCGGGCGGTAGATCATTCCGGCCTGGCAAAAGCGGCAGCCGCGCGTACAGCCGCGCGCAATCTCCAGGGTAAGGCGGTTATGCACGGCCCCAAAAGGAATAACCTGGCGCACGGGGTAACGGCTTTGCTCAAGGCCGCTTACGGCGGCACGGGTTACATGCGTGTAATCGCTTTTAAGGGGCTGCGCTGTTTTGCCGTCCGGCGCCGCAAAAAACATTGGCACGTACACGCTGGGAATTTTAGCGGCCTGCTCCAGAAAATGACTTTTACTCCAGCCTTCGGCCTTGGATTGTTCCAAAAGTTTTAGCAGTTCCGGCAAAACCGCCTCGCCGTCGCCCAGCAGCATGGCATCGAAAAACGGGGCAACCGGCTCCGCCGCCAAGGTGCAGCCGCCGCCCGCTATAACCAGGGGCCAGCCGCCATCCAGCCGCTCGGCGGCATAAAAGGGTATTCCCGCCAGATCCAGCATATAAAGGATATTGGTGTAGCATAGCTCATGCGTAAGGCTGAAGCCCACAAGATCAAATTCCGCCAGCGGCGTATCCGACTCCAGGCTGCAAAGCGGCGCGTTGTGCGCTTTAAGAATGGCCCCTGCCTCGGCGCAGGGCGTGAATACGCGCTCCGCCCACCAATGCGGAACCTCGTTAACAAGGCCGTATAGAATTTTTTGCCCCAGGTAGGACATGCCCACTTCGTACATGTCTGGAAAAGCCAGGGCCACATGCAGGCGCACGTCTTTTTTGTTTTTGTGCGCGGCGCCTTCTTCAATGCCCACATAACGGCTGGGTTTTGGTAAAATACTTAAAAGATGTCGCAAATGTACGTCCGTTATCGGCTAAATATGGATGTAACAGCAAAAGGAGGCGAGGCCTGCAACAGGCCCGCCCCTTTTGGCCGAAGTCACAAAAAGTTCTATTTACCGCGTATGATCCCGGCAAAATCCTTACCCGCGCCGCCTGCCGGGTTTTTAAGATCCAGCCCGCCAAGGCCTCCGCTGCTGAGGGTAAGGTTGGACACCGCTTCCATGTATTTGGTGTTCAGGTCTTCAGGATATTTTTTGTAAGTGTAGAGCACATGGCTGTAAGCTATCTCGCCGTTAAAGTCCTGATCAAAGGGGTAGCCGTATGGGAGCAGCATCATCTGCACACCCTGCTGGGTGGGTATGGTTTGCAGCACGGCAATATCCGTAAGCGCGTTTTTGGTTGCATCGTATTTGCCTATAATCATTTCGCCGGTAATTATTTTTACCAGCCTGATGTCGTATGCCATGTAAAACTCCTTATAAATATTGCGTAACCCTTAATTACTAATGCTGAAAAGTCAATATGCGGTCGGCCTGCCGTTATTTACCACGCGCTTGCGCCAAGATGTTTTAGCCCGCCAGCTGTTTATGTTAAAGCAAGGCGTAACATTGCGGAGAAAAACGCTCCTTTTTGTGGTAGGCCATGCCGCTACAATGGGCCGCTATTTGTCCGGCCGCGTCGCGAATAATTATTTCGTAATGCGAAATACGGCTGGAGGCGCTTATCTCTTTGGCTTCGGCCAGCAACGGCCCCTGTTTGCCAGGGTTGATATACGAGATGTTAAGGTTGAGCGTCACAGCCATATTGCCATGGCTAAGGGCTGCCAGTGCAAGGGCCACGTCGGCCAGAGAAAATATGGCCCCGCCGTGCGCAATGCCCGTGCCGTTAAGGTGGCGCTTATCCAGCGGCATGGAGGCTTTGCCGTAACCATCGCTGCATTCCAGAGGCTCTATGCCAAGGTATATGGCCATTTGGTCACAGCTTTTTATATGTTCCATTATTTCCGGGTGTTGCATTTCAGGCTCCTGTACAGTGGTGCGTATAAATACAACAACGCAGCCATATGGGCAATGAGATAAAACCTGATATGGGCTACTGCCGCAGGAAATGCGGCATTTTTACGGCTTAAACAATTACGGCTTGGACCCTTTGAATGAGAATAAGCAGCGAAACAAACAACATCCGCAATGCGCCGAACGATTAGCATACATGGTAAAGTGACTTTAAAGCTGGTTATTTTGCAGGTAGGGCGGGTGCCTTGTGCAGGCCATGGCCCCCAAAGCTCGCGCGAGGTTATGGTGAATTATCAGCAAATATAAAATGTTAACAGCGCATTAAACTAATACTTTAACTTTATTTGAAGCATGCCTGCAAACACAAACGCGGCGTATTTTAACACCGCGTTTGTGTTTGCCAATGTCCAATTAGCGCTTTATGCGTTATGGCTGACTTGGGATTATTTGGCTTTATTCTTTATTTTGAAGGCTACAATAATCTGCATCATGCCAATTGTGAGAGCGTAAAAGCCTACCAGCCAGCCTATGGCTATAATGCCTTCGGGTATGGGCCGCAGCAGTATAAGCAGGCCGAACAGCAGGCTGATAACGCCGGCAAGGCCAAGCAGCCATTCGCTATCTATCACATGGCGCAGGCGCACTGCGGCAACTATCTGGTTTATGCCGCCAATCAAGGCCCAAATGGCGATTATGTATAAAAGCACTATGGCGGTTATGCCGGGCCAGGCGAAGGTTACAATGCCCGCCACCACGCCTGTTACGCCAAAAAGGATATATGGCCACCAACGCACGCCTTTTCTATGCATGCGCCAGCTTACCACAAAAGCGAAGATTCCATCCGTAAGCACAAAGGCGCCCCATAATATGGCCAAAGCCCAAAGCGTGGCCATGGGCCATACTATAGCCATAAAACCGAACAGAATAGAGATGCCGCCGCGTAAAGCGAACCAGCCCCATTCGCAACGCACGCATTCTTCAAACTTATACTTTGGGGTTTGCATTAAAACCTCCTGTTGTTAATAGAATTGTTGCTTATAGATCCCTCAATCAGCCAAAGCTGCCCGGCATATCTGTTAAACCTGCCCTGACGCTCAAGATTGCCGGTGTTGCCAGCGTGTAACTAATAAAACAAGCTTTTCAGCAACGCGGGTTATGTCATTTTTTCCATGTGTTACAGTGCACTGCCTTTACGGGTGTGTGCCTGCCGTTAGGCATAGCCCGCGCATGACGCATTTTTGAATTATGCCATTTTACTTTGCTGTGGTTTTATGACAATTATATTATCCGGTTTGCCGAATACCCACGGCCTTTTGCCGATATTGCACACAGTATAACAGATTATTCCGTTTTTTAAAGGTTTCAAATGACCAAAGCCGCAATAAAGACCGTAAAACCTTCCGGTGAAATGATTTTAAAGCAGAAGGACGGTTATGACATATTCCTCAAAAATGACGGCTATGATTATGAAAAGATCTGGCGCGACTTTGAGCGCGGCGATCTGCCCGCGCATGATTTTTCGCTTTTGAATAAAGAGCACAGGGTTGCGCTGGTGAAATACGAAGGCCGCTCCTTTGTGGTGAAACACGATTGGGAAGTGCCCAGGCATTTTGAAAACAAGCTTTGGCGGGTATTGCGCGGCCCTTTTTATTCCAACCAGATGAAGCAGATACGCAGGGCCATTGAGCGCGGTTGCAAGGTAGTGCCCGATATTTACCTTACGGCCGAAAAGCGCGGAGGTTTTATACGCAAAGAAAGCTTTGTTGTTATGGAATATATTGCGGGTACAAATCTGGGAAGTATCGGAGACGAAAATTTTCCGCTGCACCATAAAGCCATGTTGACGGCGCTAGGCGAGTTGCACCGCTATGGTATGGCGCTGGGCGACTGCAACCCTTCCAATTTTATAATCACAGACGCCGGCATGAAGCTTATAGACTTGTCTTGGGTGGGTTTTGCCTGTACCGGCAAGGCCAAAGACGCTTTAACCGTGAAAAAGTGGTATGGCATGGATTTGCCGTTGCAAGGCCCGCTGGAGCGCATGGCTTTTGCCTATATCGTGCTGAAGGGCAGGATTCAAAAGTTTATGCGCGGCTTCAAGCAACGCCTGAAGCGCAAATAAATTTTAATGTCTTTGGGTAAGGTTTGCCCCGGCGGTTTGAATGGCGGCGTGCAGGTCGCCGAATACATGATGGTTCGTCACCTGTCAGGTTCATCCAGCCTGCTCGCCAGGCCACGCCTGTAAATTCCGTCAGCCTGCTCAGCGCGCCACGCCTGTAAATTCCGTTATTGTGTAGGGTTTTCCGTTCTGATCCGCCAGCATCACAATGTGCGCGCCGTTTTGTTCGGCTATTGAAGGGTAGAGGGTATCGCCAAGCTTGGCCGCTGCCCTGAATTCCATGCGCACCCTTGATACCGGGTATGGATGCGGCAAATATTCGGCCGAAGCCTGCACGTAGCGAGCGTTGTTCATATGCTGGTTGAGATCTATGTCAAATTTTCTGACCGGTATGGGGGCAAGGCTTTGCAGGCCGTTTTCCGGCAGGGTTATTGTTTTGTCGGCATATTCCATATCAGCAGGGGCATCCATGGTCAGCGCGTCGGTAACCTCTTGCGGCACCCGCGCGGGCCTGCCGGATTGTACCACGACAAACACGCCTATGCACCAGCTTAGCAGGCAGGGCTTGTTTTGCTCGTCGTAAATGCAGGTGTTTCTGTAGCCGAAAAATTTACGGCGGTCATAAACGCTTGTGCGTACCTCCAGCTTTTCGCCGTATTCAGGCAAGCGCACCACATCAACCTGACGCGACACAACCAGCATGGCCAGCCCGTTCGCGCGCATGTAGCCAACAAAACCCGGCTCGGAGCGCAGCCAGTTATGGGTGCAATCCTGCATCATATCAAGGGCAGAAACCAGTTTCAACTTGCCCTGGTTGTCCGTATGGCTCACGCAAACTTGAATATCGCTAGTGTACATCGTTTTTTACCCGTCAGATAAGAGGCGCTAAGGCATTTTGCCGCGCAAGGCATGAATTGCTGGCGGTATTTTTTTAGCCAGCTTTTTCCATTTGGTCAAAGAACAAACAATGAGTTTTTAATTAATGATGATTGTTAATCCTTACGGGGCCGCTGGCGAAACTGATTTCGGCGTCGCTGTAAGCACCGGGCCAGACGGTTTTGCCGTTAGTAAACCAGGCCCGTCTTTTGCCATGCCGTGCAGGCAAAAGACGGGCTGCTCATAATGCTTTAATGCGCGGCTTGTTTACGCCAGCCATGCGCATTAGTTTTCTTTCAGTTTTTGCAACAAATTCTGCAGCGCGGCGGTGGTTTTGGTAACTTCTTCCAGCCCGGTTCTGGCCTGGTCCATAAGCTCCGCCGTGGTCAGTGAAATATCAGTAATCTCTTTAATGCTTTTGGTGATGTCTTTGCTGGTATGGTCCTGATCTTCGCTGGCTGCGGCAATATGTCCCACATGCGCGGCGTTGGTTTTTACAGAGGTTACTATATCACGCAGCGATGTTCCGGCGCTTACGGCCAGAGCGGTGGTTTGCTCTACCGTGCGCGAGGTCTCATCCATTATCATTATGTTCCCGCGTGTGCCGTCTTGAATGGCCTTTACGGATTCGCCAACTTCGCGCGTGGCTGTCATGGTTTTTTCGGCCAGTTTGCGCACTTCGTCCGCCACAACGGCAAAACCGCGCCCGGCCTCGCCCGCTCTGGCCGCCTCTATGGCCGCGTTAAGAGCCAGCAGGTTGGTTTGGTCCGCTATATCGGTAATTACGTCCAGCACCTTGCCGATGCCTTCGGCCCTTACGCCGAGGCTGTTAAGGCTTTCTTTAAGCTTGCCAGCCTGCTGGTTTACGTTTTGAATGGAGGCGGCCACATCGGCTACGGCCTTGGCTCCGCCTTCGGCCTGAGCTTCGGCTTCTTCGGCGCTTTGCGAGGCTTTGGCGGCGCTGCCGCCAACATTATGCACGGTTTCGTTCATGTCGGACAAAGCCTGCGCGCTGGCCTCGGCCTTGGCGCGCTGGTGGTCGGCCCCGGCAGCGGCTTGAGTAACGCGCTCGCGCAGGGCTTTACTGTGTTTATCCAAAGCTTCCACCAAGCCTTGCAGTTGTGCTGCCGCCTGATGTATGCCCTCAACTCTGGCCTGTTCGGCGCGTTTGCGGCTTTCCTCCGCCTCGCGCACGGCGGTTTCCGCGCGCGTGGTTTGCGCTTTGGCTTCTTCGGCCTTTGCCTCGCTGGTGGCTATCATGGAGCGCAGGTTGCCCACCATGCCGCGCAGAGCGTTGGCCAATGCGCCGACTTCGTCATTGGATTGCATATCCAGAGGTTGATCCAGGTTGCCTTTTGCCACAAGCTCCGCGTAATTTACTGTTTTACGAAGCGAGCCAACAACACGGCTTATGATGAGCAGCAGGCACAGGGCGGTTACGGCCAGTTGGGCGAGGTTTATAACTACTGCCTTTATGGCTATTTGGGTAATAGGCGCAAAAACTTCGTCCTGCCGTATTTTGACTATGGTGGTCCAATTGGTGAGGGGGCTGGTTTTGTATATGGCCAGCCAGTCGTAACCACCCCAGGTATATTCCAGACGGCCGTTTTTCTGTTGAATCATCTTTGGCGTGAGAGCGTTTGGCATAACCGGCGCCATTACCTGCGTAAAGGCCGGATGGTAGAGTATCTCGCCTTTGCCTATTGCCGTGAAGGCGTGGCCTTCCTTGCCTATGCGCAGGGGGGCTATGTATTCTTTAACAATTACGTCGTAGTAGACACCGGCTTGAACTATGCCTATGGTGCGGCCTTTTGCCTTTACCGGCACGGCAAAAGGCATAATCAGAGTCTTTTTCTCTTTGCTTTCCATTAACTGGGGCAGATGTTTGCCGTTGGCATCGAACATTAACGGGTAGCCCACGGTACGTGTGCCGTTAGCGGCCGCTTGCAGCACATCGGGCGAGCTTATGTTGCTGCCCAGGTTGCCCTTGCCTACGCTTACCAACACCTTTCCGTCAGGATCCAGTATATTCAGGTAGGAATAGGTTTTGTTTTTGAAGAATGGCCTGTTGTTGAAGGAGAACGTTATTTCATCGTCAATGGCCTTATGCTGTTCCGCCGTCAGGTTAGGCGAGAGCAGGGCCAGTATGGGCGGAATGCCGCTCATGCCTTCCAGATCCTGAAATATGGCTGATACCATGCTGTCTTGCCCCACCACGACGGTATCAAGGCCGTTGGCGATGGCTTCCTCGGTGGCGGATTTTATGGCTGCCGCGTTTTGGCTTTGTATGTACCATACGGAAAATGAGGTGGTGAGAATGAATATGCATAAAGTAGGCAAAACAATTTTGGCCCGCAGCTTTAACTTCATGACATCTCCTGTTGTTTTCACTTGTCTTCTGGTTGTATCAAAACAAATATGCCGCATTTTGTATGTAGCATATTAGTTGTATTGAAGCAGATGTTTTAAAAATGTCCATCTATTTCTGGTCATATGTTATATTTATTGAATTTATTTACTCATGATCTCTTTATCGCTGCCTGTTTTACCCGCATGCGGAGCATACAAGAACTTGTGCCCATGGCCGCAACCAGGAGTTATTTTCCGTTGTATGTTATATGGCAAACCCGTCAGGGCGTTTATCAACAGTCATTCACGGGCCGGATTGCTGCTGAAGGCAGGTAATGTTTAAAAAGTTAGTGGCCGTATTGTTCTATTTTACGGCCGTAACACCCAAACTCACCACGTAATCCGCCATTTCTCCACCTTCGGGCAAGGATTCGGCTATTTGCCGGTACAAGGGGTCGTTCCAATCCTGCATATTACGCACGTAGCCTGGATTGGGCGTAAGGGTTATGTTTTTAAAGCCTGTTTTTTTCAGCATGGCTTCGGTTTCTTCCGCCAGCACGGCCCCGGCCACGCATCCCACCAACACTGCGGCCATTTTGCGCACATTGCCCGGCAATGGCTTTAGCAGCGCCAAGTCAGAAACGCATATTCTGCCGCCGGGCCTGAGCACGCGAAAAATTTCGCTCCACACCTGCGGTTTATCTGGCGAAAGGTTGATTACGCAATTGGAAAGCACCACGTCAATGCTGGCGTCCGGCACGGGCAAACGCTCAATTTCGCCCAGACGGAACTCCACATTGTCCAGGCCGGTACGCTGGCGATACTGCGCCGTGTTACGGCGGGCTTTGTCAATCATTTCCGGCGTCATGTCCACCCCAATAACCTGCCCGGCTGCTTTAACCTTAACGCCTGCCTGAAAGGCGTCAAAACCTGCTCCGCTGCCCAGGTCGAGCACGTTTTGGCCCTCCTTTAGCGCGGCTGCGGCCACCGGGTTGCCGCAGGAAAGACCCATGTTCGCGCCATCCGGTAGTTCCACAAGGTTTTTGTGGCTGTAACCAAGGCTTGTGGCCAGGCGGGTCGGGTCCGCATGGTTGCTGCGCGTGGCGCAACAGGACGAGCCTTGCCCCGTGGCAATGGCCGCATAACCGGCACGGACCGTTTCTTTTATATTTTCGTTATTTGTTGCATTGTCGGAGGGTGACATGCCGATTCCTTTGTTTAATAGCTAAAGAGTTTTTTGGCGGACATCTTGCAGCAAGTTTTTCGTTTTACACGCAGAAACGGCTCCCCGTTTCAATGCTAAAAGTTTTTCCTTATAGGAGACAAAGGGCCATGGGGGTAAACCTGATGCCGTTGACGCACTGTTCTTTCCGAATGATGCTAAAACCTAGACGTTGATAAATTGAGACAGCATACGGAGATGAGTTAACGGTTATTTGTGAGAAGTCTTTTTTCTGAAAGTTCTTCAACGCTTCTTGCAATAGTGCGCGGGCAATTCCTCGATGATGGTGATCTGCCGCAACAAAAAGAAGACGAATGTGCCCTCTGGCCGCAATACTGATGACACCTACTATTTTTTGGTTATGCTGGCACTGGCATGTCCACACAGCAAGCTCGGAAGAATCTATTTGCCCTTGCACAAGCGCGATATCAATACACTTTAAAAATTCTTCAATACCTTCTTCTGAAAACTCAGGGGCTTCAAACTCCATAAAAACGGCTTTGACCAAAGCCAGCGCCTCGGCAAGCCTGCCCGCCTCCAAAGGCTGAATCGTGTAATCCCGCAACATGCGCTCACCACCGTGTCGCCAGAGGTATGAAGCCCGCCAGCACTTGCAGTTTATGATAGGTACAGTTCCTTGTTCCGCTGGCGTGACTGGCCTTCGGTAATCCCCCCCAAAAAAATGCCCTCAATATGAGTAGTATGTCAAGGTCGGAATGGAACTTGAAGGCACATCAAACACCCCAAAAAAGCCAAGTCCCACAAGGTTTTTGAAACCCTGTGGGACTTGCTGGGAAAAGTTGTTGGTGGAGGCGGCGGGAATGGGATTACACCAATAATACAGCATAATAATTTGTTTTATTTTAAATAATGCGTTGTTTTGCCCCCAATTTTGCCCCCGCGTATTATCGAGAAAATGGGAATAGAACGGGCGTCCTGGTTTGGACGCTTGTACTGTTCCTAAATGACCGTCCAACATTTTGAGGAAAGGCATAAACGTTAAATTGAGGCATCAATACTGCAATCGCTTTTTTCTTTGGAAAAGTCTTTATCAATGATTTCAATAAGTGCTGGAGATAATACAGTGGCATAATTTGCAAAAATATCTCTAGCAACCGGGTGTGTTTCATATATATGCTTATATATTGCAGCAAGTTTTTTTAAACTTATTATGTCAGCAGAAAATACTGATAGAGTATCAAGCATATAATAAATGATGAATAATTGTGAGTCCTCATCGCAGTTTTTAAACAAAAAATAGAATGCAGAAGGCACATATGAGAATGTTGATGATAATTTTAAATCAAAAACAATTTTATATACTTCTTGTAGTCTTATTTTTGTATCGTCTGTCATTGAAGATAGGATAGCTCTATAGAAATTATATACACTTGGTGCTAATATATTAGACTCATAATGATGAATTATACTGTCAGTTGATTTATTAATAATAATTTTTACAGCCATAGATATGGCTTCTCTTTGTTCAACGCTAATATCAGAGTCAAGTAGTAAGCATAGTTTATGATAAAGGCTATCAATATTTGGCCCAATGAAGATAGAATGCTCTGTAGGCGAAGCTTCAATTAGTCGAACTACTTGCTTGATCGCAACTTTATTAAAAACATCATCAGATTCACAATATTTCAATATGCGGTATGAAATCCGGTGAAAACTGTTTACCATTGAGTCATTTGAAGCATATCCAGCCGACTCTACAACTCTAGTCACTTCTCTTGTAAATGAGTCAAGTATTGAAGGCTTCTCATGCAAAAATTCAGTCATCGCAACTGCATCTGGAGCAATTTGCCATAAAGTAAACAGATCAAATTTATCAGCAATTTTTTCAATTGAGCCACCAAATTTTAAATAATAATGAGCAAAATATTCTTTATCATCATCATAAATATTGGAGTTGAAAATGCGAAGAAGCATTTCTGAGAAAGCCACACTCTGTTCATCGTCATTCTCTTTGCATATAGCCTCAAAAATATTTGCTAACTCACCCAAAAATTCTCTGTAATGTGTTCTTTTGAGCGCATCGGGGATTGCTGACGCAAGTTGCTTATTCTTCGCTATATGTTCTTGTTCTGTCAAAAGAACAAGTTTTAACCACAATTCAAATAACGATGCTCGGTAGCTAATCATTGCATATCTTTCAGGTGATATATTTGTTGTATATAGACTCCAAGTTATGTCTTTCAATTTTTCTTGTTGTTTAATGTCGGCAGTGCTACATGTTTCAGTAAGAAGTTTTATGATGGCTGCGTGAGGAATGCCATGAAGAGATTCAAATGCAATACTGAACATAGATTTCTTGTCAAAGAAAGATGAATAAGAATGGATGAATATTTTTAATGTCTCATTATCAATCGAAGAATGTCGAAAAGCAATTTTGAGCAATTCTGGAGTAGACAAAAGGCCATGATATTTATTGACCAAGCTTATTTGGGTCTGAACGATAACGGACTTAATCAGTTGTTCGATAAGGCGAGGAACTAGATGGATAAATCCAAAGCTACAAGCATTGATAATGTTCTCGGTTGCCCATACAATTCCAGCAGAAATGATTGGCATGTTGGGGCCACCCGAAGATATTCTCCCAGAATGCCTATTGGCTGCTTGCCCATAAATCACTTCAAAAAGATTCGGCATTCCATGTTGTATATCTATCGGACTGTCGGCAGCAATGATGCCTGAGAGCTTGCTTTTCCAAATTTCTAGATTGGCGCTATCATTGTTTGAATAGAAAATATTACACAGTAGCCGAGAAGCATTTTTTGCTATGTGGGGAAGGTGTTGTAGCGTTGAGTCGAATACTTTTTTTAAATGCGATATTGCTTCATCTTTATTATTTAAGCGGTGAAGCGTTAACGCCCTAATGGTCATCAATTGTGACCATCGATTCAAATTTTTATCCTTATTTTCATTTTTTAGTAATTTATCTATGTATTTTCTCAGTTCATCATACTGACTTAATACTACGAGCATTGCAATTTTAATAGATTCATTGTTATATGAGTCATCTATTTTGCTTTTTACTTTTGTCAGGTTTTCAAAAAAATCAAAACAAACAGTCTCCATATTCCTACTGAGTAAAAATGATTTCTCGAAATATTCAATTCCGCGCTCCCATTTTGGGTACTGCTTCTCTTCTTTCGCAAACTTTGCCTTATTGAGTATTCCCCTCTGGCACAGCGTAACAAGCAAATGTATTTGATTGGTTGGGGGCAAAGAGTTAATGTCTAGTATTATCTTATGTCTATTAGGTGTCTCATGTAATATATTATTGCCAAATAGTCGTTGTGATTCAATTAGTCGTAATTCATTTTTTTGTTCTTCTTCTTCAATAGTTTGAAATTCATCAATATATTTTTGTATTTTTTGTTCAAGAGCATTTAATTGTGTTTTATAATGGTCTTGATCTGTATGTAGAGATTTATCCCAAAAACCACTTTCAATTATATTTGCTAAATGATTAACATTAAATATTCCGCATGTATATTCTGTTATTTTTCTTATGGAAATATGGAAATCATCATATTTGCCTTCATCATATGCACTATTCAAGTCGTTTACTAATGTTAATAATTCATTCATTGTATCTACATTATTACAATCATTTTCAATTGATAAAACTAAATTTGCGGATATATACTTGTGCATAGTACTTCCTAAGGGGGGGGGTGAATCACGGTAGGTCACTGCACGATACTTTTCGTGCTGAATTCAATCAACGCGTTACAAATGTGGACTCACTCCACATTTTCATCCTGAAAATATTCCGTTCGCTTGGCTTACGCCAAGATTTCAGACAAATCCGTCACGCACTCCGGCGTGTTTTCATCCTTGCCGGAGCGTTTAAGATACCGCGCCTGCATACCGAGTTGGCGCGGCGTGTTGTAGTCGTTCTCCAAAGAGTCGCCGACCATTAGTACGGATGAAGGCTCAACGCCCAGCGCCCTGTAGGCATGGCGATAAATGCCGTCTTCCGGCTTTCGATAGCCGACAGCGAATGACCATACGCAGGCATCCGGGGCGAAGGGAAGCAGATTCAAGAGCGGTTCAGCGTATGGTGTCGCCAGATTGGAAACGATGGCCCATTTCAAGCCGCGCTTTCTAATGGCGTCCAAAACGGCGGGAACTTTCGAGTAAAGGCACATGGAGGCGACTTCCGCCGCAATGCCTTCCTCGACTTTTAGAATGGCTTCCGGGGCGCACCCGGCTTCACGGGCCAGGGCCACAGGGGAGCTATCCCGCGTCATCAGGACTTGATAGGCGTTCGCCACACCGGAAGGCCAAGCCTTGATAATCGGCTTGTAAGGATTTCGCTTTTCGCGGATTTCGCAAAGCGTTCCGAAGGCGTCAAAGAATACGGCTTGAATCAACACGGCCCCTTTTGTTCACGCCAAAAGAAAAAGAATCCCCCAAGATAGAAATATAGACATGACGTAGTATAGCGTAAAGAAATGTGGAACACAATTTGGTAATGTAACTCCCTAAAACTAATGGCAGCCCTCTGCCAAGGGAGGTTTACATGCAGATTATTCATTTGGATGAAGCCCGTGAAATGGGCTTTGAGCCTCGGGATTATTCGCAATACCCGCCAATTGGCGAGGTCTTTGCCCGCATTGATTTTATTGCATGGATTCAGGCAACCGAAGCCGTGTTCTTCCGAGAAGAGAAAACAGGCGCACGGTACTACCTTGCACTTCAATATGCAGCAGAGCCGGGAGTGATGAGTCCGCACGCGATGAATGCGTTTTTCCCATATGTGCGCCGTGGCGATTTATGCCAGTTCATTACTTTTCAGAACAGAGTCGGAGGATATTGCCTGTGTGGGGCAACGCTGATTGAACAAGTTCCCGTTTGTCACTGGAGTGAGCAATGCGCCAAGCGTTCACCGTGCTGCGTCTTCAAAAATTAAAAACGTGGGGAGCTGTTGCCGGCGCGGGGAAGCACAACCAACGGGAGCGGGAAACCCCGAACGCGGACGAAGCGAAAAGCGCGGGCAACAAACACCTTGTAGGCACACCGGGTATGGACAACGTTGAAGCCGTCAGAAAGGCCATCGGGACACAGCGGATACGGACAAACGCTGTCCTCGGTGTGGAAGTGCTGCTCTCTGCCAGCCCGGCCTATTTTCGTCCCAACCAGCCGGAGCGGGCCGGAACATACGATAATACCCGTTTACAAAACTGGCAGCAGGCCACATGGGGTGGCTCAATGAAAAGTATGGGAACCGCGTTGTTTCCGCCATTATGCATGTTGATGAGGCAACGCCGCATATCCATGCGCTTCTTGTCCCTCTGGACGATAAGGGAAAACTCAACTGTCGCGCCCTGTTCGGCGGTACACGGCATACTCTTTCCCGGCTCCAAACGGAGTACGGCGAAGCTGTTTCTTCTCTCGGTATATCTCGTGGAATCGAAAACTCACGGGCAACACACCAGAAGGTCAGCCAGTTTTATGCTCTCATACAAGGGCAGGTAGTGCCGGAAGTGCCATTCGCTCAAAAATACACGCCGCCGCAGATGCCCGGTAAAATGTCCCGCATGTCGGATGACAGCTTGAAGGATTACGAACGGCAAGCTGCCACGAGTGGAGCCAAAGCCCAGCAAGAAGCGGCTGGGGAGTTGGTTGCCGCCGTCCACAATAAGAATGTCATGCTTGAGAGGGAGATTTCGCGGCTAAAACAGGCCAATTCCAAGCTGTCTCAGGAAAAGACCGAGCTACAAAAGCAAATGGGGGTTTTGCGCGGCCTGGAACTTGGTTCTGTGCTGTCGCGGATGTTCAACGCCAAAGGGCCATATCAAAAAGAAGGTCAGAAATATTATATTCTGCCGGACAAGCGTGAAGTTTCAATCGGTGAATCCCGTTGGAAGGTGGATTCACAACGAGGAAAAGGCGCCATTGATTTGGTGATGGCGTTACGCGGCTACGGGCAGCACGAAATGCGTAAAGCCCTTGGGGAACTGGCCTATGCCTTTGATAACGAGCGGGTTGTCGGGGAGGTTGCGGGAAAGGTGCTG
>JAVBON010000044.1:0-10867 GCA_031550525.1 Desulfovibrionaceae bacterium | reverse complement strand
GTTTTGGTATATGATAACAGGCAATAGAGGATTACGCCAGTTTTGCGTGGTCCGGGGCTCTGCCCCGGACCCCGCAAGGGTGTAGCACGTAGCGCATAAGCACAACAGTGTTTGGCTTGAAAGTCAGATAGCCGGCAGAACTGTTGAAGTGCTAATTTTGAACCCCCTTGACCCCGCAACTTTTGTATGAATGGCGTGTCTTTATTCTTGGAAAGTTTGGCAGTTTTGGCCCCATCTTTATTCGCTTTTGACTTGCACTGTTTTTAATGAAAAATTGACCCCAAGCCATTAAACAATAATAGTGCTTGTGACAGACAAAATTGACAACAGCGGGGATAACCCGCAAGCTGCTTGATACCGGCTGAAACCATCCCCTTGAACAGCGCCTGCAAACCCCGCCGGGCAACGGAAAAACATGAAGAAAATCCTCATAATCGAAGACGAAAAATCCATTGCCGATACCGTAACCCACAGCGTGGAGCGCGAAGGCTATGCCGCCGTATGGCGCGAGCGCGGGCTGCAGGGGCTGGAAGCCCTTAAAGCCGACAGCTTTGCTCTGGTGGTGCTGGACGTTGGCCTGCCCGACGTTAACGGCTTTGAGCTGTGCAAAAGCATACGCGCCTTTTCCGGCGTGCCCGTCATCTTTCTCACCGCGCGGGATGATGAGATAGACAAAATAGTCGGGCTGGAAATAGGCGCCGACGACTACATAACCAAGCCCTTTTCCCCGCGCGAGCTTGCCGCCCGCATAAAAACCGTGCTGCGGCGGGGTTGCGGGCAAAACGGAACGGCTCAGCCCGGCACGCCTCAGGCCTCCGCCAATCCTGACGCCATAGCCCAAGCCGGTATGGGCCACACCGCAACATTTAAGGCTGGCATGGGGCAGGCCGGTATGCTTCAGGGCGGTATGGGCCAGGCGAATATGCACCAGCCGGGCATACATCAGGCCAGCCCGTCCAATATAGCCCCGTGTGGCCAAGGCGGCGGCCGGGGCGCGCCTGACGCCGCCCCCCAAACCGCCATGGGGCGCCTGCGTATAGACCCGGAAAAACTTCTGGCCCTCTATGACGGAAAAAAGCTAGACCTCACCCGCTATGAGTTCCGCCTGCTGGCCCTCTTGGCCGAGCAGCCCGGCAAGGTATACTCGCGCGAGGCCATTATGCGAAAAGTATGGGGAGACGACAGCCCCAGCCTTGACCGTACAGTGGATGCACACATAAAATCGCTGCGCGCCAAGTTTCGCGAGGCCGACACGGCAGCCGACCCCATCCTCACCCATCGCGGCACCGGCTACGCCCTGCGGGAAGATATATGAGCCTGCGCCTGCGCATCATAATTATCTACGCCCTCCTGGTGCTCGCCTCCTTCTCGCTGGTCATACGCCTCATCATCAGCGACGTGCGCCCGCGCTACCTTGAAGCAGTGGAAGAATCCATGGTGGATACGGCGGAAGTAATCGCCGCCTTTTTATCCGAGCAGATTACCGAAAACGGCCTGCGTACCGACACCATCAGCGCCAGCATGGCAGAGGTGGAACAACGCCGCTTCACCGCCCGCATATACGGCCTGACCAAGCGCAAGGTCTCGCTGCGTATTTACGTTACGGACAACAAGGGTAAGCTGGTGTACGATTCCACCGGCCGCGACAAGCCGGGCGCGGATTACTCGCAGTGGCGCGACGTGCTGCTTACCCTGCGCGGCGAATACGGGGCGCGTTCCACCCGCGCCGACCAAAACGACCCCTCCTCCAGCGTATTGTTTGTGGCCGCGCCCATTATCAAAAATGCCGAAATCGCCGGAGTGGTCTCCATAGGCAAACCCAGCAACAGCATTGCCTTTCTCATAAGCATAGCCCAGCGCCGCTTCGTGCTCAGTCTAGCCTTGGTGGGCCTGACAGCCGTTATGCTCTCCATAGTGCTCTCCATCTGGATAACCCGCCCGCTCCAGCGTCTCTGCGCCTATGCCGCCGGAATACGCCAAGGCGAAAAACACCCCCTGCCGCGCCTGGGCTCGCCGGAACTGCGCCGCCTAGGCCAAGCCCTTGAAGAAATGCAAACCCGCCTCGAAGGCAAAAACTACATTGAAGACTACGTGCGCGCCCTCACCCACGAGCTTAAAAGCCCCCTCACCGGCATAAAAGGCGCGGGCGAGATCCTGCGCGAACAGGTTACCGACCCCCAAGGCCTCAAATTCCTAGACAACATCGATGCGGAAGCGGAACGCATGCGCAGCCTGGTAGAGCGCATGCTCCAGCTCTCCCGCCTTGAAAACGTGCGCTCCATATACAAAACCACCTTTGATGCCGGGCAGTTTTTTACAGGCCTCGCCGACAGCTTCAACCCGCAGATCGCCGCCAAAAACCTGCATCTTGAGCTGGACATACAAAAAAAACTCCATTTGCAAGGCGATGAGCTGCTCCTGCGCCAGGCCATAGCCAACCTGCTCGCCAACTCCATAGATTTCGCGCCCTCCGGCTCCACCATGGCCATAACCGCCTTGCGCAAGCAGAATAAAGCCTTAATTACCGTTAGAGACCAAGGCCCGGGCATACCCGACTTCGCCAAAGATAAAGTGTTCGATAAGTTCTTCTCCCTAAGCCGCCCTGACACCGGCAAAAAAAGCAGCGGCCTGGGCCTCCCCTTTGTGGCCGAAGTGCTCAACCTGCACAACGGCAGCATAACCTTAACCCCCGCCACCCCTGGACTGGAGGCTGTAATTACGTTACCGGCGGAGTAGCGGGGGGGGAAGAGAATGCCTCCGGCGGGCGGGCTCCGCCCTGCGGAGGCAAAAACAACCCTAAAAAAATAAACTCTTAAAAAAGAATATATTATGTTCGCACGTTATTTCTTACTAGCTTTCATTTACCTTTCGGCGCGGTTTATCTGGCCGCTGCGCGTGCATTGGGCGGCCAAAGTTGCGGCTGTGCTGCTGCTTTTGCCAATTTCGCAATACTATTACCTGGTGCGCAATTACTTCGGCTCGCTGGCTTCGCCGGAGCTGCCTTTTGCGGTGCTGGCGGTATGGAACTGGCTGTTTATATCCATGCTTTTGCTGGCTTTTATAACCATTGCGCGTGATGCCGCGCTAGTGCCGCTGCTTGTGCCAAGGCTGTTTGGCAAGCGGGTGCGCTTTGGCTGGTCGCGGCAGCGCTCGGCGCTGATTATGTTGACGCTGGCCTTGGGGCTGGGCGGCTATGGGGTGTGGAGCGCCATACGCGTGCCTGACGTGGTAAAAGTTGAAGTATCGCTTGAAGGTTTGCCAAAGGAGTTGGATGGCTTCAAACTGCTGCACATAACGGATTTGCATGCCAGCGCCCTGCTGCCTGGCTGGCGCGTGCGCGAGGTGGTGGATAAGGCCAATGCGCTGGAGCCGGACCTTGTAGCCTTTAGCGGCGATTTGATAGACGGCAGCACGGCAAAGCGGGCTAAAGACGTGGCGCCGCTGGCCGGTTTGCGGGCAAAATATGGCGTATACGCCTGCGACGGCAACCACGAATATTATTCCGGCTACGCGGATTGGATGAAACGCTTCAAGGAGCTTGGCATAACCGTGCTGCACAACAGCCATGTGCTGGTGCCGCCAAAGCAGCCGGGGCTGGTGCTGGCCGGGTTGGATGACCGCGCCCCGGCAAGCGCCGTGCGCGGGGCCCTTAAAGGCGCCCCCGCAAACCTCCCGCGCATATTGCTTGAGCACCGCCCTGGCCAAGCCCCGCAAAACGCCAAAGCAGGGCTGGCGCTGCAACTATCCGGCCATACTCACGGCGGGCAGATACTACTGTTTGACTACTTTGTAGCCAAACGCAACAACGGCTTTGTGCGCGGCTGGTACAAGCTTGGTGGCATGCAACTGTACGTAAGCCCCGGCGCTGGGCTTTGGGGCGGCTTCCCCGTGCGTTTGGGCGTGCCGTCTGAAATAACGCTGATGACCCTGAGAAGCGGGTAAATAATAAAGAACGCCTCCGGCGTAACCCAATGGGATCTGGGGCCTGAAAGAGCATCGCCACAAGTACCGCCTTCCTTACGTTTGTAGCTGTGAAACCGTTACACCTTGGCGATACGCGCCACGCCAGCCGCCGGAGGCAAAAAACACTGTCGCGGGACTTTTCATTTCAGGCAAGTCAAGCCTGTTAACTTTGCTATTACAATCTGCACTCAAAAAGTATTCCCCGTCTTCCACAAACTCGCTCTGGCGGGCAGGGGCAAAATAGTATACTTGCTCTCTTGGCTGCGACGGCGGTAAACGCGCCAAGCAGCCCGACACGAACCGTAACAGACGATAACGATATGATTCTATTCAACTTGCAGGAAGTTACCCTGAACCTGGGCGGCAAGCCACTTTTGCAAGACGCCTCTCTGGCGGTGGAAACCGGCGAGAGGGTGTGCCTTACCGGCCGCAACGGCGCTGGTAAATCCAGCCTGCTGGCGCTCTTGGGCGGGCAAATGGAGCCGGATTCCGGCATCATCATCCGCGCCGCCGTGCCCATTGGGCAAATGCCGCAAGATGTGCCCCAAAGCTGGTCCGGCACGGTATTCTCGGTTGTGGCCAACGCCCTTGCCCCAAGCGGAGCGCCAGCCCCGCAACCGCCCACGGGCCAGACACCCGGCAGCATTGATATCACCAAAGCAACCGATAAGTTAGCGAAAAGCGAAGCCGATTGGGAACGCTACGGCGAGATAATTTCCGTAATAAAGCATCTGGAACTGGACCCGGAAGCGGACTTTTCCACACTTTCCGGCGGCAGCAAGCGGCGTGTGGCCTTGGCCCGCGCTTTGATCTGCTCCAATGATCTTATTCTCGACGAGCCCACCAACCACTTGGATATAGCCACAATAACCTGGCTGGAAGATTACCTGCTGCGCAAGGCCCGCACCCTGGTTTTTGTAAGCCACGACCGCGCTTTTTCCGCGCATCTGGCCACACGCGTGGTGGAGGTGGACAGGGGCAGGCTCCATAACTACCCCGGCAGCTACGCCGAGTACCCTGAAAAACGCGAGCAGCGCCTGCAAATTGAAGAGCGCGAGTTCGCCTTGTTCGACAAAAAACTCGCGCAGGAAGAGATCTGGATTCGCCAAGGCATCAAGGCCCGGCGCACCCGCAACATGGGCCGCGTGCGTGAGCTTGTGGCCATGCGGCGCGAACGCGCGGCCAGACGCGAAAAACAGGGCAACGTGCGCATGTTGGCCCAAGAGGCCGAAAAAAGCGGCAAGCTGGTTATGGAGGCGCAAGGCATATCCTTTGCCTACCCAGGCCAGGCCCCGCTGTTCAGCAACTTTTCCACCATAATTCAGCGCGGCGACCGTGTGGGCCTTATCGGCCCCAACGGCAGCGGCAAAACCACCCTGCTGCGTATTCTGCTGGGCGAGCTTGCGCCCACCGGCGGCACGGTGCGCCAAGGCACAAACCTGCAAATAGCCTACTTCGACCAACTGCGCGACACGCTGGACCCAGAGGCCACCGTCATGCACAACGTGGCCGACGGCAACGACGTTGTAACCATTGGCGGCAACACCCGCCATGTGGCCGGCTACCTGCAGGATTTTCTCTTTACCTCCGACCGCCTGCGCCTGCCCGTAAAGGCCCTTTCCGGCGGCGAGCGCAACCGCCTCTTGCTGGCAAAACTCTTTACCAGACCCTCCAACCTGCTGGTACTGGACGAGCCCACCAACGATTTGGATATGGAAACCCTTGAGCTCTTGGAAGAGCTTTTGGCCGACTACTCCGGCACCGTGCTGCTGGTAAGCCACGACCGCAGTTTTCTGGATAACCTTGTTACCAGCACCTTGGCCTTTGAAGACAACCAGCTTTACGAATACATAGGCTCCTATACCGACTGGCTGCGCCAGCGCCGCACCCCCGCGCAGACCGCGCCCCAGCCGGCCAAAGACGCAACCCCCAACCGCCCGGCCGCCGCCAAGGCCCGCAAACGCACCTTTAACGAGCAGCGCGAGTTGGAACAGCTTGACCAAGAACTGCAACAACTCCCCCAAAAGCTACAACAACTGGAAGACGAGCAAGCCACGCTGGAAGCCCGCATGGCCGACCCCGCCTTCTTCAGCGCCGACCCCGACGCCTTCAGCCGCTCCGCCGCCCGCCTGCAACAACTGGATACCGAGCAGACCGCCCTGCTCACCCGCTGGGAAGAAGCTGAAAACCGCCTGCAAGAATTGCGTGAAATAGACGGGTAATAGAAGAGAATGCCTCCGGCGGCCGGGAGGAAAAGGGCCGACGCCCTTCTCCTCCCGGACCCTCCTCATCCTTTTTTAATATATTTTTTGAGTGGGGTTTGCCTCCGGCGGGCGGGCTCCGCCCTGCACCCGCTGGGGTCTCAGACCCCAGACCCCATTATAACGCTTGAGCAATCGAAATTTATGGTGTGTTTTACACCGCGCGGGCAAACGGCAGGGGCACACTTTACGGTTATTTTGGCGCTTATATCCGGCCAGAGCGGCTTTACCCCGTAACAGCATCGCCTCCAAGCCAGCTTTCAGCCAGCCCCAATAAAAAAAACCGAACCTCCCCGCCACGCTAAGCAGCGAAAAGGTCCGGCAGTTACCAGCGGAAGAGACAGACAGGCACGCGTAAACACAGCAAGCACAGCCCACCGGCGTACCCTCAATGGGGTCTGGGGTCTAAGACCCCAGCGGGTGCAGGGCGGAGCCCGCCCGCCGGAGGCAAAAAACACTCTAAAAATATTATATAAAAAAACTATTTCAATTCCGGAATCTTGTAAGTGGGCCAAGGCCTTTGTATGGAATCGCGGAGGGTGTAGACTTCCGGCTCCACAAAGGGGCTGCCGGGGTTGGTTTGCACGTTTACGGCCTGTATTTCGCGCAGTTTTTGCTGGTGCGCGCCGCGCGCGGTGAGGGTGGAGCCGAGTATTACGTTTTCCCAGTAGGCCTTTTCGAGGTCGCTGTTGTAGAGGTGCCCTCTTTTTAATTCGACGTTTTTGAGGTTAAGCTCGCTTTCCTTGCCGGAGTTGTCCAGGTCGAAAAAGCCCATTTCTATTTTCAGGTCGGATATGTAAAGCCTGCCTCCAAAGCTGGTGAGCCAGGCGCCGTCCTTTCCGCCCTTTATCACGCATAATGCGCCCATAGCGGGGCGAAGCTTGGTGGTGCGGTAGAGCGAATCCGGCTCTTTAAGAAAAGCGTTGACGGATGACGAGGCGCGCTCGCGGGCGTAGCTGTTGTCCAGCAGGAACATTTCGCCTTGCGTGCCAAGGTCGGCGCAGACGGTGGAGTTTTTAACCACAAGCCATTCGCGGCCTTCTATGGCGCTGCCTTGCGCAAGGGTGCAATTATCGACCTGAGCGCGTTTAAAGCCGCGCATGTTGCCCTGTGACAGTTCAGAACGCAGGATTTTAAGACTGGAATCGAGGTTGCGCGTCTCCAGCCGGAAGTCGCCGCCCCGGCAGTCTTCCAGAGACACCCTTAAATCGTTACTGGCGTTGCGGTCGGAAAAAAACTTGTTGTTGCCGTCGGACTCAAGGCGCATGCCGCTCATATCGGTGTTTTTAAACGCAATGCCGCCGCTTACCTGAAAAAACTGCAAATCTTCCTGCGTCAGACCTTCAAAGCTTACGTTATACAGGCGGGCCAGGGCGAAACGGCAGCGGCTGAAGCCCTGCTCGCGGCGGTGGCTGGTCATGGAGCAGTCTATGAAAGCCACGTTAAAAAGGATGGCCTCATCAAACCGCACATCCTCAAAGCTGCACTCCTCAAACACCACCTCGCGCAGATCAGCCTTGGAAAAATCAATGTCGCTAAAGCGGCAGTTACGGAAGGTAATTTTGTGTATACCGGCCTTTTGCAGGTTAGTACTCTGAAAAGCGGCTTTAGTAACAGTGCTGCCCGCTATGGAAAGCCCGCTCAAATCTTCCAGGTTGATGTTCTGACCATTGAACAGGCCCGGATTTTTATTGAAACGGAGCAGGCGCTGGCGATGCTCTTCGGCCTTTTGGTCCACAACGGTTGGCGCGGGTTCGGTTTTGGAACCCTCTCCGGCTCCCTGCTGCCCGCTGGCGACGCGTGTATCGGCGGAACCTGCGGAAGACGCGCCTTGCTGCTGGCTGGAGCGCGCCTCTGGGCGCGTTCCGCTTTGGGCGTTACGGCTGTCCGCCGCCGGGGTGGGGTTATAAACCGGCTGCTGCAAAAAGCCGTACATAAAATGGGTGTACGAGCTCATCATCAGCAAGGCCAACGCCAGCAGCACGGCTTTGGGAGCCGGGTTCAAAAATGCGGCGGAATGCGGCGCAAGCCGCGCTGGCGGCATGGCGGAAGCCGCAGGGCTGAAGGCAGCGCGTTTGCCGCCGGTTGTGCTGGTGTTTTCTGGCATGCGGGGAGTATAAAGAGATAACGCCGCGCAGGCAAGAGGCGGCGCGGCGAATATTTAATGGATGAAGCCGGATTTATGATATACGGGGCGCGAAAGAGCATCGCCAACAAGTACTGCTTGCCTTATGCTTATCGGTGCTAAATTGTTGTGCTTTGTCAAAACGAGCCACACCTGACCCCGCAAGTGTGGCTTGTAACGCCAAAGTGCAACAGTTTTTGGCTGGATATTCACACAGTTGGCAGGACTGTAGGGGTGCTAATTTTGAAACCCCTTTACCCCGCAAGCTTGGTAAAGCAAGTTTATCATCAAACCGGCAACATCTTGCGGTTTTAATGCGTTGCTGATTATGTTACTTTTGCGGCATAAAAACTATCCGTTACGAGAAACCCATGAGCGATCAACTGGACGAAATGCGGGCGCGCCTGGCCCCTTCCGGCATAGACGAAAGCCGGCTTGAGGCGGTAACAGACGCCTTCAGGCCTGGGCGCGGCCTGGTCCAAACTCCGGAAGCGCAAGGAGATCAAGACGAGCCCGACGAACCGGCAAGCATCTACAATACCCTGTTTGACGATGCCGAGGGCCTGCTGAGCGTTTCGGCCCCCTCCATAACCAAATCCTACCAGTGGGCCGTGGCTTGCGGAGCGGATTTGTCCTACCTGAACGGCTATTACATGAACGATCTGCCCACCGGGCTTGGCCGCCAGGCGGCCTTGGCCGAACTGGCCGAGGACTGGGGTGTGGAGAGCAAAACGCAGTTGCGCAGTATTGCCGCCAGCCTTAAAAGCGGCGAATATAGCACGGAATATGCGGCTATGGCGGCGGGCCGCGCGCGCGGGCGCGAGGCTGAGAACATGCGCCAGGCCCTGCAATGGTTTACACGTGACGGCCTGATTGAAAAAAGCCAGACGCCTTCCATGCTCATTTGGGATTTGGCCCGGCTGATCATAATAACCCGGCTGGCCTTTGACGCTACGCTGCTGACGCGGGCCGAGGCCTTGCAGTTGCTCGGCCAATGCGCTTTAAAGGCGCAAAACTCCTACAAGTCATGGCAAGAGCTCTCGGTGGGCTTCCAATTGGCCCGCCATGTGTGGGCGGGCGCGGATGAAGAAGATTACCTGATACTCAAAAGCAATATGCAACTGCTGCTGACGGATGCGGACAGCCCCTGGGTAAAGTTAAAGTTTAACATTAAGTGCGTATTTTCCACTACTAATGTGGTGTAAACAACCGCCACCCTGCATTTGGGCGGATGGCCCAACCCAATGTCCATGCGGTATGGGCGGCCGCGCTGCTCGCTTGCGGGCGTCCCCCCTTCGGGGGCGGCACAAGCATTTCAACTTTTTCAAAGTTAAAATGCTCTAGTAATAACCTGAATTTTCTGGTGTATTTTATTACTTGTTTTGCACTTGAATTGAGCATATGGAGCTTGCCGAAACTCAACATCCAGTAATGGAGCAGATATATGACCAAGCCTTTATTAAACAGATTTGCCGGTTCCGTGGCCTGGAACCTGTTTTTGATTACCTCCGGCGTCATCCTGTTTTCCATCGGCGCGGTAAGCATAGCCATGCCAATGGAGTTTGTGTCCGGCGGCCTTTTCGGTACCGGCATGCTCATTTACTATGTAAGCGGCTACCTTTCCGCGCCTATCTGGTATTTTATTCTGAACATCCCGCTCTTTATTCTGGGCTGGAAGTTTTTGAGCCGCCGCTTCATTCTTTATAGCTTGTACGGCTTTATCGCCACCACCGTCATAAGCGAGCTTATCACCTTCAAGTACTATTTTGACGACCCGCTGCTGGCCGCTGTGGCTGCCGCCGGCATTTGCGGCGCGGGCCTTGGCCTTATAGTGCGATCTTTGGGGAGCGATGGCGGCGTGACCATAGTGGCCATTATTCTACACCAGAAATACAACGCCCGAATGGGGCAGGTGTTTTTCATATACAACTCCGTCCTGTTCGCCTTCAGCCTGTTCTTTCTGGACGTCAACAAGGTTATGTATTCCCTCATTTATATTTTCATAATGTCCACCATTATGGAATATTGCTCGTCGCTCTTCAACCACCGCAAAATCGCCATGATTATTTCCGACAGGCATAAGGAAATAGCCGACGCCATTATGAGCCGCCTGCATCGCGGCGCCACCTTCATACCCACGCGCGGCGCCTACACCGATAAAAACGGCTTCATGGTTATGACCGTATTGCAGAACTATCAGATAAAAAGGCTGGAAGAACTGGTGTTTGAGTTGGACGAAGATGCTTTTGTAATTATTGAGAATACATTTAACGTTATGGGAATAGGGTTTTCGAAACGTAAGACTTATTAGGGCGGCGCAGCCGCAGTAAAAGCGGGCGGTAGCCAGCTTTTACTTTATGCCCCTTTGGGGCGAGAGTAAGATAAATATGGAAGCGGCGTCCGCCGCACAATATAAGAGAGGGGGCTGCTCGCCCCCCTTTTTTTGTGGAGCATTCGCTCCACAAAAAAATTCACCCCGCCAGAGGGGTGTGTGCGCGCACACCCCTCTGGACTCCCC
>JAVBON010000004.1:0-234169 GCA_031550525.1 Desulfovibrionaceae bacterium | reverse complement strand
CCTTGCTTCCTTGCCAGAGAGCAAAATAACTCTGAATGCCGACACAACCAAAACAACCGCTAACCTGCAGGTATTATATGCACAACAAGAACAATGCGCTGGAACTGGCATCGTCCCTTACCGACAAGGCGGCGGACTATTTGTTTAAGCTAGCCATAGCTTGCTTTGGTTTTTTGGCAATACCAATGACAATAGACGTGGTGTTGCGCATGTTTTTTGATACGGCTCTGGAGGGGGTAATTGAGCTGGAAGAATTTGTATTCGCGGTGGGCTGCTTTGCGTCAATGGCCTTTATACAAAAACAGCGCGATCATATAAGGGTGGATTTGTTTGTTAATATGCTGTCCAAGCGTACGCAAAACCTCTTGCAACTGCACCATATGCTAGTTGGCGGTTATGTTTACGCCCTTATTGCGGTTTATGTTTTCAAGCAGGGCCTGCATGTAATGGATACCAATGAGTATTCGTATGTTTTTATCATCCCGTTCTGGCCTTTTTACTTTTTCGCTGCGCTGTGCTGCCTGTTGCTGGTGCTGATTTTAATTAAAAACGCCATGCGGAGCCTGTCCACCTGCATTAGGCAGCAGTCTTTCGCCGGTATTTTGCTGGTGCTGGCCCTTGTTACGCTTTCTTTTACGGCGCCATGGCTGATTAAAGGCTCGGCTCTGGCTGCTGATAAACTGCTTTTGGGCGGTCTGGCCGCAGGGTACCTGATGGTTCTGTTGTTCGCGGGCATGCCCATAGGCTACTGCATGGCCTTCATAGGCATAAGCGGGCTGCTGGTTATACAGCCCAAACCGGCTGCGGCCCTTAGCCTTTTGGGCATAGGCACATACGCTACAGCCAGCAACTTTACTTATACGGTTATTCCGCTGTTCATGCTCATGGGCGAGTTGGCCTACCGCTCAGGCATTAGTAAAGACTTGTTTCGCACTGCCTCGGCCTGGACCGGACGCCTGCCGGGCGGGCTGGCCGTGGCCGCCGTTGCGGGTTGTGCCGGTTTTGCCGCCGTTTGCGGCGAAAGTTTGGCCACAGCCCTTACCATGACCTCCACAGCCCTGCCTGAAATGCGCGAGAAGAAGTACGACGTGCCTTTTGCCTGCGCCACCATAGGGGCGGGCGGAACTTTGGGCATACTTATACCCCCCAGCACCGGTTTTATCTTTTACGCCATCATTACCGAGGTTTCCATAGGCAAGCTGTTTATGGCGGGTATTCTCCCTGGCATATTGCTGGCCGGTCTGTTTATAGGAGTTGTGCTATTCACGGCATGGCGCAATCCGGCAAAAGTTCCGGCGGGAAACTCCGTGCCATGGGGCGAGAAGTTACGCTCTTTGCGCGGAACAGTGAGCATGCTTATACTTATAGTGCTTATACTTGGCGGTATTCTCAGCGGCAGCTTCAGCCCCAACGAGGGCGGGGCCATAGGCGCCGTAGGCGCTCTGCTCATAGCCATGGCCAAGCGCAGCATGACCTGGCGCGACCTGGTGGAGGCCATTGCCAGCACCACCCTTATGACCGCCAAACTTATTTTCATACTGCTTGGCGTTACGTTGCTGGGTTATTTTCTGGCGGGAACGCGCCTGCCCTTTATTATGGCCGACGCCATAACCGGCATGAACGCCAACAAGTATGTGATACTGGCTGTAATCATAGTTTTTTACATAATCATGGGAGCTATTATGAACGTAATACCCATGATGCTGCTGACCCTTCCGGCCATTTACCCCACGGTGCTGGGGCTTGGGTTCGACCCTATCTGGTTTGGAGTGGTCGTGGTTGTGCTTATGGAAATGGGACTGATCACCCCGCCCATAGGCATGAACGTGTTCGGCATTTGCGGTATGGTCAAAGATGTAAGCATGAGTGCCATATTCAAAGAGATTTTACCCTTCTGCCTGATCATGTGCGTTTGCATTCTGTTGCTTGTAATATTTCCGGGCATTGCCCTTTGGCTGCCCTCGACATTCTTTTAACCCGAAATAAGGAGTTGCGAAATGGCTGGAGTATTTGGCGCCCCCACTGGCGTACTGCGTTACGACAAGGAAAAATGCTACAACGGTTACACTCTTGTTCCGCCGTTCTTCGATAAAAACACCTACCTCATAAATATGGAAGGCGAGGTGGTGCATACTTGGAAGTCAAAATACTTTCCAGGTCTTACCGCCTATTTGCAGCCGGACGGCACCCTGGTGCGCGGCGGCCGCGTGGAGAACCCCGTAGTGCGTTTTGGAGGCATTTCCGGCGCCATTCAAAAGCTGGACTGGGATAGCAACGTGATTTGGGAATTCGTGCTTAATGACGAAGAGCGCGGTACCCTTAGCCATAACTTCAACATCATGCCAAACGGCAATATTTTGGCCGTGGCCGAGCGCCTTATGCCGCCGGAAGAATGCATAGCCAAAGGCCGCGACCCGCAATGGATAAAGGCCGAGCGCTTTGAAGGCGGCGTGCATACCGGCGTGGCCGACGTATATGTGATAGAAATAGATCAGCAAGGCAACATTGTTTACGAGTGGCACGTTTGGGACCATCTTGGCAAAGGGCCGGACCAGTGGGACCTTAACTGGCACCTGCCCGAGCCTGCGGGCGGTTATTCCGCCTACAGCAACTGGCTTATTTTTAACGGTATAGAATACAACGCCAAGTATGACGAGTTTATGGTTACCTCCCGCTGCATGGGCGAGATTTACATTATAGACCGCAAAAGCGGCAGTATGATCTGGCGCTGGGGCAACCCTTCCACCCATGGCCGCGGCCGCGCGCCCAGCTTTTGTGACGACGGCGACCAAAAACTTTGGGGCCCGCACAACGCCAGCTTCTTGGAAAACGGCAACATTTTGGTGCACGACAATGGCTGGGGCCGCCCGCAAGGCCAGAGATCGCGCGTGCTGGAAATAGACCGCCGCACCGGCGAGATAGTGTGGAAGTACGAGGCACAGCGCCCATTAAACTTTCACTCGCCTTACCAGAGCGGAGCCCAGCGCCTGCCCAACGGCAACACCTTTATTTGCTCCACGGCCAGCGGCCAGTTGTTTGAAGTAACCGGCGGCAAGCACCCGCAAGTGATCTGGGAATTCCTGAGCCCGTGGATGCTTGAGGGGCCTGAACCTTTTCTGGACGATTCGCACGCGCTCATCACCCCGCACCGCACGCATATGTACCCGGAAAACCATATGCAAAACTTTATTCACCGCGCCCGCCGCTACCCCTACGACTATGCGGGCGTGGCCGGTAAAAAGCTTACCCCGCAGCCCATACACAAAGGCATACAGCGCTATTGGGAAATGGAACCGTGGAAAACCGGCTACGAAATGTCCAAAAAGCGTCGCGCGCAGGCCAGGCTGTATACCGAATCGGACGAAGAATAAGATAGGTTCCTTTAAATAACCCTGCGTTAATAAGGCGGGTTTTGGCGGCGGGAGGCAACTCCCGCCGTTTTTGGATGCCATGCAAGTACATGAGGATTAAGCCAGATTTGCTAGCGCTGGGTTGATTCGGCGCTTCCTGCGCCTCACCCCTGCGGGGCACCGTCGTTCCGCTCCGGTGTCCAATTTTGCTTTCCTGCAAAATTGTCCGCCCAGACCGGCACGAGTGTAGCTCGTATCGCGAAAGCACAACAGTTTTTGGCTGAATAACTATATAGCAGGCAATACTGTTGGAGTGCTATTTCGAACCCCCTTGACCCCGCAACTTGGGTGACACGAGAGTTGCCAATGTGAATTCAGTACATGCTGTAAAGTGAGCATTTTTTACAATTAGCCGAAGTTTTAGCCGTGAAGTGGAGCAAGCAAGAATCCATTTCCGGCTTAGCGAATGAGGCTCTAGTGGCGGCTAGGCCGAATATATAGTTTAAAGCCCAAGGCGCTCATGGCCTTTATAGTGTGTTGGGCATCGCCACATACTATAAATCCGGCTTCATCCATTAAAAAAGCCCCGGCGGGCCTGCTTGCCGGGGCTTATCAGAGGACGGCCGGATTATCCGGCCCAGGTGCAGGAGGTGTGATTTTTATACAGGCACAGGGAAGATAGAGTTGCCCAAGAGACAACTTAGCGCAAAGACCACGCAGGAAATCACCAGTGTGACGATTAGCCCGAACCCGGCAAAATCCTTTGGCCGCATGTATTCCGCTCCGCCCATCATGGCCGAGGCGGCGGTTACCGACGAGAAGGGGAACATTACGGCCACGTTGGAAGCCATGCCAACGGCCACGCAGGCGGCCAGGGGGTTAAGCCCGTAGCTTGCCGCCAGACTGGCGGTAAGGGGTATTACCAGCGAGACCAGCGCAATATTTGTAACTATTTGCGAGCAAAGCCCGGTGAAAACTATGATGAAGAAAAGCACCAGCGTGCCGCTTACGTCGCCCAGCATGCCTTGAATGAGCGCTGCCAGCCATTTGTCCACGCCGCCGTTTAAAAGCACTTCGCCAAAAGCCAGAATGCCCAGCGTAATTACCAGAATATCCCAACTTATGTTGCGCACGGCCTGCTTCCAGCTCATGGCAAACTCAATGGCGCCGTTTTCCGCATTTTTTTTGAGCGGAATTATAAAGGTAAGCGCGCCCATAAGAATAGCCACAAAGGTCACGTTGAGCATTTTTATTCCGGCCTTCCAGCCTAAAGCTTCGGCTATTTGCGGGCCGAAGCACCATAAAACCAGCGCCACGGCTATTGTGCCCATGGCTATGTGCTCATAGCGCGTTACCGGACCAAGCTCTTTGAGTTTGTCTTCCATAAAATCAGTGGAAAGCATTACCTTGCTTTCAGAGCCGCGCATAAAATAAACGTAGGCCAAGAGGCTGACCACCACCAGCGAGACCAGGGCCAGAGGCATGCCCATGGCGCTCCATTCCCAAAAACTTACTTCATGGTTCAGCACTTTGGCGATCATGGCTATAATAACCAGGTTGGGGGCTCCGCCAAGCGGTGTGCCAATGCCGCCCACGGCCGGAGCAGCGCCGGAAAGCACGCACATGCCGCGCATAAGGGGGTTGCTTGCTGGCATATTGCAGGTACGCCCCAAGGTAACGGTTATGTACACAAAAAGTATGGCCAGCGGTATATTGGGGGCAATGGCGGAGAGTATGCCAATGCTGATGGTGAATACGAAAATTAGGCGCAAAGAGCTGCCCTTTACAAATGGCCTGCTTAAAATCCAATAGGCGTAACGGGTCATGAAGTTGCTTTCTTTCAAAAGCCCTACAAGAATTGTCGCGCCGAATATAAGCATAACCGCTGGCGAGCCGAAAAAGGCAAAAGCCTTTACCGGGGCCAGCAAGCCCAAAAAGGCGAAAATGGGCACGGAAAGTACGGCTGTTATGGGCATAGGGAATACTTCCGTCATCCACCATATAATCAGCCACAGGCATGCTCCCAGGTTGAGCATTCCGGCCTGTTGCATGCCTTGCGGGGCGGGAAGCTGGGATACTATTATACAGGCCAGAGGGCCCAGTAAAAAGCTTATTATTTGTTTACGCAATGCCTTGGTCATATGAAACTCCTCTCACTTATGCAGTGAAGTGAAGAATGTGCGTCCGGCTAGGTGGCGAACAGAGGGCATCTTACGTCGTGTATGGCCTTCGTTTCGTGGCTTTTTCATGGCGCGGGAGTTGCTGCTCCTGCAAATTCACCGGACAAACATGCGTTTGGTTATATTTTGCGGTGAACATTTTCCACTGCGTGGTGTCGCCGTGGAAAAAGAAAAGCCTTTTGGCGATGCGTTAGTCTTTCTCCTTTTTCACGGTCACTCCGGCAAAGGATTCCATAACGCCCTGGCCGCGTTTTTTTGCTTCGGCCTGGCCGCTCTTCCATGGCTCCATTTCCCAATAGCGTTGTATGCCGGGGTGTATGGCCTCGGTTTTGGACAGGTCTTTGCCTTTGAAGGCAGGAAAATCCTTGCCGTAGCGGTAGGCGCGGTGAATAAAGTTTTGCATGTAGTTTTCGGGGTAGCTGCTGCTGCGTCCGGCTTTGGTAAGGGCATGGGTATCGTCGAGGAAGGGAGTGGTCTCTCCGTCTTTAATCCAGGGGCTGAGGAATTCCCATACCACTCTGGGGTCATCGCCGCCGGTTACTTCAAAAATCTGGCCGCAGGCGGTGGCGCAGATAAGTGTGTTGCCGTTGGGCAAGCGTTGTGCGCCGCTTTGGAAGGGCGAGTGGAAGTTGAGCGGGCGGCGTCCTTCAAACATCCAGACAATTTCGCCGCTGGCCCTGTTTATTTGCAACACGCGTGATCTCTGGCCCTGCGGGCGGCCGTAGCCGTTATCAAAGACCAGAATATCGCCGTTATCAAGCCAGGTGGCGTTGTGCGGGCCCCAAAGCTTTTGGTCGCCGTCGTCGCAGTAGGAGGGCGCGCGGCCCAGGCCGTGGGTGGAGGGGTTGCCCCAGCGCCATACCAGCTTGCCGGTCTCTTTGTTTACGATGTAAATTTCGCCCATGTTCCGCGAGGTGAACATGAATTCGTTGGTTTTTTGGTTGTACTCAATGCCGTTCACGGTAAGCCAGTTGCAGTTGGCCGCAATTTCATAGGCGGCGGCGGGCAGGTGCCAGTTTATGTCCCACTGATCCGGCCCGGCGCCGATATGGTCCCAAATGCTCCACTCGTAAACAATTTTTCCGTTGGCATCTATTTCGATGACGCGGCGGTTAGAGATGCCCTCATGCAGTTTTCCGTCCACCATAAGGGGCTTGAGGGTGCCGCGTTTGCGGCCTTTTGCGTAGGCTTCTTCCGGGGCTTTGAGCTGCTCGGCCACGGCCATTATGTTGCCGTTGGGCAGAACGCACTGGTTGTGGCTGAGCACGCCTTCTTTCTCGTCGTTAAGCACGAACTCGAAAAGCACGTTACTGTTCCAGTCCAGCCGCTGAATGGCCCCGCCGATGCCGCCGAAGCGTATGACCGGGTCTTTTACACGGCCGCCGCGCACCAGTGTGCCGTCAGGCTGCAGCATGGCCGTAAGGCCTGGCAGGTACTTGGATTTCCAAGTATGCGCAATGCGTCCTTCCATATTGATCAGGAAGGTGTTGTAGTTAAAAGTTTGGGCTATGGTGGTGTAGCCGTCGTAACAGGACTCCTTGTCATAGCGTATAACGCCGGTTGGTACGCCGAAAAGCATAATGACCTCGTGTGAAAAGGTTGATTATGAAGCCGGCGTGTTTACTGCACCGGCTGGCCTAAGTGCTTGTGTCTTTCTTTATTTCACGCAGGTGCAGGTAAACTGTGGCCTGGCTAACGCCCAGCCCTTGGCTCACCGCACTCACGGCATCGCGTAAATTGAAAATTCCTTTGTCATAAAGCGTGCGCACCACAAATTTTACGCGGTCGCGCTGCCTTAGCCCCTGTTCCAGCATGGCGGCCTGCCATGCTGACGATACCGCGCGTTCTATGGCTACATCCTGCCCACCGCCGAAAACGTCTTCGCATTCTTTAAATATTTGCGCATCGTCGTGGTTGTTAGCCGGAACAGGGGTGTTCTCGCGCAAAAATTCCGCCAGTGTAATCTCAAGGCTGCTTCCTATGGATAATACCCCAAGGCAGCGCCCGGTTTTATTGCGTATGGGTATGAGTACCGCCTTCATTTGCTCGCCGTTTGGGCCGAGGGGAAAATACAAATGAAACTCGTTGCCCGTAGCCAGAATTTTTTGAATATTCTCCAACCCTCTTTTGGAGATGAAAGTTCCTTCAAACCGTTGCGAGATGGAGGCGTTTACGGAAAAGACCACTGATTTGTCCGGATTTTCCATGGAATTGAGCACCAGCTCGCAATGCTTGCCCAGCAGGGCGGAAAGCCCCGGTATAAGGGCCTTTACGGTTTCTATTTGCAAGGCGTCTTCTTCTGTAAACGGTCGCCCCACTTGTGGCGGGTACTTAGCCAACTCGGCAGGGTTTGAAAGGTCCACCTTTTGCCTTAAAGCCAGCGGGACGGAATAATGCGGAAGACTTACCGGTTTTCCATTTTTTTGCTCAAGCATGTGCTCATCCTTGTTTCTATTTAGATCAAATATTTTTTAGTGTAAATAAATTTTGTTTAAAAATTAAAATAAATTTGAGTTTAATTTTTATTAACTAAAATTTATTTTATTATAATAAATAAATCAGATGGATACTCAGCAATCAAATTTATAAAATTTGATTGGCTCAAATTTAGACAAGTCAACATAAAGTAAGAGGGATAGTTTCGCAACTGCGTGCGGAGGAGGAGGGGATGCGGAATCCGCCGCGGCAACAGAGGAGGGCTGCTCGTCCTCTCATTTGCTTAACCCATTGTGGCTTTATCACTGCCCATAAGCCTCCGAACGCATGTGTGTTCGGAGGCTTATGGTGGAGGGTATGGCGAAATTTTTATTGGAAGAAATAATCTTCGCGTTTAAGGCCGCATTTACGCATATGGTAGGCCACCAGTTGCCGGGATATACCCAAGAGGCCGGCGGCGCGGGAGAGGTTGCCGCCGCTTTTTTGCAGGGCGGTTTCCAAGGCCTGCTTTTCTGTATCTTGAATTTCACTCCAGGTGGCTTTTTGCGGTTGGCCTGTATTTTCGCTGTGGTGTTGCCCAAGCTCGCGAAAGAAATAATCGGGCAGCAAATCCGGCTCAAGCATATCGTAACCGCTGGCCAGGTTGAGAGCGCCCTCAATAATGTGTTCCAACTCCCGCACGTTGCCGGGCCAACCATATTGGCGAAAAAGTTCCATGGTCTGCTGGCTTATGCCCATCACTTCTCGTTGCAGCAGGTTGTTGTGCCGCAACAGAAAAAACCGGCAGAGGTCTTCCAAATCGTCCAGGCGCTCGCGCAGGCAGGGCAGCTCTACCTGAGCCACGGCCACACGGTAGAATACGTCCGGCCGCAGGCGTTTTTGCTCTAATATTACATCTGGTTTGTCACTTATGGAACACACCAGTTTTACGTTAAATGGGCGCTCCTGCGTGCTGCCTACCCGCCGCACTTTGCGCTCCTGCAAGGTGCGCAAAAGTTTGGCTTGCAACTCAAGGGGCATGGAATCGAGCTCGTCCAGATAGAGTACGCCGTTGTTGGCCTCTTCAAACAGGCCTTTTTTGTCCAGAGCGCCGGTAAAGGCGCCCTTGGAAGTGCCGAAGAGTATGCCTTCCAGCAGGGTGGCCGGAATGGCGGCGCAGTTAACTGTCATGTATGGGCCTGAGGACCATGGCGAGGCCTCGTGTATGCCGCGCGCGAACAGCTCCTTGCCTGTGCCGGTGGAGCCGCAGATAAGAATGGGCGAAGGGCCTGCGGCGGCTGTTCTGGCTATATTTACGGCCCTCCGGAACATGGCGTTGCCGCCCACAATACTGTCAAAGCTTACGCGGTCTTGCGGCTGGGCTTGTATTTGAGATTGCAGGCAATCCACCTGCCGGTTGCTGAAAGGCTCCAGAAAAAGTATTACGCCGGCTATTTTTCCTTCGGTATATAGCGGAAAGGCATGATGCTGGGCGTTAACCAGTTTGCCGAAGCGTGTGCGGTGCAAACTGGTGCGGTTTATTATGGGTTTGCCTGTTTGCAGGCACGATAGAATTACTGAGGTTTCCAGCGGTTTTCCAGCCGTATAGACGTCACCCAGATATTTTCCTACCGCGTCAGCGTGCCTTACCCCGTCAATTTTGGCCTGGGCGCTGTTGCAGTATACAATGTAGCCGTTTGCGTCCACAATGGTTACACCCAATGGGAACAGATCAAAAACTGGCAAAAGTTCCACCTGCCCGCTGGAAATTAGCGAGACCACATCTTTAAGCCCCTGCGCCGTGTTTTTTTTTGTGTCGTTTTTCATGGCTGTTAGTGGGAGTTGCGGTTTGTTTGAGCGGTTAACGTCAGCCGTGCCTTGTCCGGTCAAGCTTTGGGGCTGCTTTTCTCTTTGCCGCGCAAGGCGCGCAAATGCATGTAAATGGTGCCGTGGTTAACCCCAAGGCGTTTGCTGGCCTCAGTAACCGCCTCGCGCAGTTGGAATATGCCGTGCTGCTCCAGTCTGGTTACTATAAACTTTACCCGATCTCTTTGTTTTAGGCCCTTTTCGAAGTTGGCCTCATTTTCAAACTGTGTGATGAGCTCGCCGACAACATTGGCCGGGCTGCTGCCAAACACCGTTGCCCCGCCGCCCTCAGGCGCGACTTGCGGGTAAAACTCCTGCATGAAATCCGCCAGGGGCATATCCAGATTAAGGCCAAGGGTAAGAGCCCCCAAACAACGGCCTTGCGCGTTAACTATGGGAATAATGGCCGATTTTACCCGCTCGCCTTTAAGGCCGCGCGGGTAATGGCACAAAAAGCCGTTTTTTGAAGATATAATTTCCTTAATCACATCCAGCCCGTGCTCGCTTACCGGCGTGCCTGGCTCGCGATGCGAAATGGTGGCGTTGTGCGAGGCGATAACAGAATGAGCCGGGTCTTCAAGAGAGTTAAGCACAATCTCGCAGTGGCGGCCCAATAGGGCGGACAGGCCTGGGAGCAGGGCGGCTATGCCGTTTAAAAAACGTTTATCCTCACCGCTGAAGGGTGTTTCAAGGCAAAAGGGCTGGTCGTGGTAGCGGGTTATATCGGGCAAAGATTCTTTAATGGGGTTGCTGCCCATATCCGGCAAGAGGGGCGGAAGGTTGCTTTTCATGCGGCTCCTCACTTCTTTATTTTGATTTAACAGAAAAAAAGTTTAGTGAAAAGCCAAAAAAAGATTTTTTGCATAAATATTTTTTAGTATGCAAATAATTTAGCCATATACATGCAATAATAGCATGATAATGAATACCGAAATATTTATGAGTTGTACGAAATCGGCAAATCAGATTTATCTGGCAAAAACGTGTTTGGAATATTAGATAGTGTGGTCGCGATGGTCTTTTTGCCTCGCACGGGCCGCGCCTACTCTGCCTGCGTCACAAAGTCTTTTCATTTGATTCGGCACGTCCTGTGCCTCATCCCTAGTGTAGTTACTCTTGGCGTATCTGCCAGTATAGAACATAAATTCGATAATTTGCTTACGGTATACGGGGCAGGAAAAATAGGCGTTGCCTTTACAAATATCGATGTCGAGGCTTCCACCCGGTATGGGTCGGCTGAGGTTTCAGATAGCGGCAGCGCGTTTGCGGCAATAATTGAAGTAGGTGCACGGTACCCTATATATAAAAAGCTGGATATCGGGCTTGCGGCCAAATATTCCTATATAAATCAGCAAACTAACGATGGAGACGACAGAAGTAACTTGGGCGGACTGGCCCTGGTTGGGCAGGTGGGGTTCAATTTTTAATGGGTAACAGTAAAAGGTTAATTTGTTCCATCCCAACTCATATTTGTGTTTGGATTGAACAAATTAAGTCCACGCTTGTTGGAATGAACTAATTGATTTGTATATAGAAAATTGCGCGTGTAAATGAAAAGGCCTGCAAATGACCTAAAACAAAAGGCTTCTTGAAAATTTTCAAGAAGCCTTAAATATTTGTGGTGCCCAGGGGGGGACTCGAACCCCCACGTCGTTGCCAACACTAGCCCCTCAAGCTAGCGTGTCTACCAATTCCACCACCTGGGCGGGTTGCGGCCTTGCCGCATTGGCATTTGCTGCCTGAATGCTGTGTGCCGCAAAAAAATGGTGCGGGGGACACATTATAACTGTGTATTTAAACCCCTGCATTTGCTGATATTAATATTCAGTAAAAATTAAATTACCAACAAAAATACCAACATTCTTCAGCGGTGGCCTAGCAAAACAGGTCGTTTCCGCTTTCGAGAGAGACGTATATCTTGAAGCCCGAAAACGGTCAAGTTTTTTTCAAAAAATGTCGGTGGTTATTTGGGTTTTATACTTAACAGATTAATATGTTTGAACTAAAAACACTTTGAATCGCCACTATGCCCCATGCTTGCCAATTTCAGGCATTCTACAATAGGGATTAGAATAGATTTATTTGGTTACGAAAGTGAAAAAAACTGACCCTCAAGCAGGCATATACTATGAAAGTGCTAATGACATCGCGTGATGTTGCCAAATCGCTCCCCAAAGAGTTGGTGGCAGAAATCGATAGTTTTATTGAAAGCCATTATGAGTTTAAGTGCAACCCCAAATATAAAGGCTTTTGGGGCAGGATGAAGGCCTTTGATGCCCGGTTTTATGCAGAGCAGGCTGAGGAACTTCATGCTCGTGCACGATATGTTAAACCTGACCTGTCCCTTAAGCCGCGCTACACATTCGGTACAGACCCCTTTGATGACGAGGTAGATCCTGTTCGTGAGGAGGCAAGGCAGAAAAAAGTTATCGAAGATTTTATTGAAAGCTCATTTTCAACCAAGCTTATGAAGCTTATTGACACTAAAGGCAAAGACTACGTTGAGGTTTACAAACGTGCAAATATTGACCGCAGGCTGTTTTCCAAAATTCGCAGCCAACCTGAATACATACCCAGCAAAAGAACAGTTATAGCCCTTGCTTTGGCCTTAGAGCTTTCCCTTGACGAAACCACTGCTCTTCTCAAAGTAGCAGGCTTTGCCCTCTCGCGCAGCATAATGTCTGATGTAATTATCGAGTATTTCATCACACAAAGTAAGTACGACATATATGAGATTAACAGGGTTCTTTTTGCCTATAGGCAGGAGACTTTGAATTGATAATTTTTTTAGGTAAAAACCAATTGTCGCTTTTCAGGCGACCTCAAAGCTATCGCATGGTGCTATTCAGCTTTTATGGCAAGGCATATTGCAGCCAAAGCCTATTAAAAAAAGGGGAAACGCCATGCTCCACAAAAAGGCCACTGCAAAAACTCACTTGTTTTTTACATGCTTGAATAGCATACAAACATCCACATCAAGCGCTTCAGCCAATTTTTTAAGGGTTAAGAGCTTGCATGTAGCTATTCTTTCATCCCTCGCTCTGGCAACGGTATCAGGCGCGACTTTAGAGAGGAATTGTAATTCCTCATAAGTCATCTTCTTTTCTTCCATAATTTTGCCGAGATTACTAATTATAGGCATACATTAGCATCCTTTTATGCTTGGATGTAGCCTAGAATTTTGTTGACTTGCACTTGGCTATAGCCTAGTAAAAGTACGAAATAGTATGAGAGTTGAATTAATTTTTGATGACTCCGCCCAGAAGGTAGTGGACAAAAAGGCTGACAAAATCACAAGCGACAAGCTGAAACTGTGCAATTACTCCGTAACTAACTAATGTTTTTAGTGTATTATATAAATTCAAATTATATTTAAGGAGTGTATGTAGTGCTAAAATTTAACTTGAGTACCACGTTTTTGCGGATGCACCTCCTTCATTCACCGCGTCTTTTCGTTTTATCGCTTTGGCGCAATGCGCGGACTTGCCGCATAGCCTCAATAGCCTGCCTGCTAATGCTTCTGCTGGCCTGCTCATTGGCAAGTGGTTGCGCCACTATAATTAGTGGGAGAAGTGACATTATATCTGTATCTACCGATGCTAAAACTCCAATTAAAGCTACTCTACAAACTAGTAAGATTGTAAAGCATATTGAGCTTCCAGATGAAGACGTAAAATTGAGACGTACAAGCGGTGGTGTTAAAGTAACATTGCTTGATGAATGCTATAAAGTTGTGCGTAAAGAGCTTAAAGTTGACGCTCAAAACGTGAGTGATGATATCAACAATAATACTGGCAATAATATAGAGCTAAAACAAAGCGATGAGAACGTCAGTTCAAAGGAAGTTGTGGAATTGGCTGATAATGAATACATGATCAATTCAAATCTTAACCCGGCTATGTTGTGGAATTTGGTGTTTTTCCCTGGGGGTACGGTGATTGGTGTGCTTATAGATTTGGGCACATCGGCCATATTTTCGTACGAGGAACATACAATAATACCTGTAACAAATATTTGTGAACAAGCTGATTAAATAAGGAGGAGTGTTATGTTGAAAAAGGTTGTATCTTTAAGCCTGGTTGCCGCCTTCATGCTTTTTGTATCTACATTTGCCTTTGCTGCCGATAATATACAAAGCCGTCACCGTGTGGGTGCGTCTTTTGGCTTACTTGTACCTACTGGCTCGTATGAAGAGGATAGTTTTTCGGCCGACTTTAAAAATGGCCCAATTATGGGTATAGAATATCGCGGTTTGCTTACCAAAATGTTCGGGCTGGGAGGCTTTTTAGAAGTCTCCTCATTCAGCACCGAAACAGAAAAGTTTGGTAGTTCTGAGGTAGACATTGATGTAACGGTAGTTACGCTCGGCGCGTCTGCCAGTGTAGAACGCAAGTTTGCCAACTCGCTTACTGTATACGGGGCAGGAAAATTGGGTATCGCTTTTACAAATGTTGATGTCGAGATGACCAGATGGATAGGCACTACCACTAGTTCAGATAGCGGCAGAGCGCCTGCGCTAATGGTTGAAGCCGGTATAAGGTGTCCTATATACAAACAAATAGATTTGGGTGTTGCAGCCAAATATTCCTATATACCCCAGGAAACAGGCGGCGGTGATGATAAAAGCAACCTAGGTGGGTTCGCCCTGGTAGGGCAAATCGGTTACAATTTCTAGCTGGCAACAGCACTTTTCACAATATAACAACTAACTCTACGCTGGCAGTCAGTACCCCAACAGAACCGGCTATTTGCAGGTGTTGAAGGGGCAAAACCGCATTTCTAGCTACCAACCTTCTTTGTGGAGTGATTTCGCTATGGGTATCGTAATTGGCATTATAGTTGTCATTGTTTTGTGGTTTATTCTAACCGGAAAAAATAGAAGAAGGCGTAATTTGAACGCTGAGATTGTAAAACTAATTAATTCAGGCAATAGTTATACTATTTTACGTAACATTTATTATGAGGCAGCCAGGAAATTTGCACTTGAATCTGGTGCAGACACTAGTTCTCCTGTAAATAGGGACGTGAATGATTCCATACAGTTCTTAATGAATGTAAATGGTATAAATTATTTTATATATTTTGCTAGGCATATTGATGGATCAACATATCTAGGTGTGAATAATGCAGATGAGCAACAACGTTTATTTAAAGAGAAAATTGCTTCAGCAAATTACAACATAGCCCAGAGTGGAAATAAATCTGCAAAAAATGCTCTTAACAAGAAAGAAAAAGAATTGAGTAATGAGCAATGCACTAAGGTGCTTAGATATTTTGTACTACTCCAAAACCTGTATGCGGATGGATTTAAGCTTATAAATAAGCTATCTGAATTGACAGGAATACATCCAGAAAAACTTGTAGAAACTGGATTTGAAGGATTGCCAAACTATTCTATGATAATAAAAGATATATACTCAAAGCAAAACAAGTCTCAAGAAATTGTTGAAAAATTATCCGAGTTGACAGAGATATCGCCAGAAGAGCTTATAGATAGCAATTTTTCTGGATTAATTAAATATTTTGAACAAGCCAAAAGAGGATAAATTGGAGATAGGTTGGTTGAAATAGTCTCGACTTGATCTTGCAGTTATCTTTTGTTCAAATGAATTAGTAATAATTTAAATATTTTGTCGCCTCAGATTCACTTGCAGAGTTTACACTATGGAACACTCCCCCCGGCTAGCTCCACCAAGCTATCTTTTTAACCTTTAAAACTTAAATACTAACGTTTTGATATCATTCTTAACCCCTTAAACGCCCCTTAAAGGGTGAAAGCCAACTTACCAGTTAACTAAGAAAGAGTTGTGCCAACTAATCGGCGGTGACCTCCGACGAGCTTTTAATTGGCCCATTCTCGGTCACCGCCTTAACTTGTTCCATACAATACCGTATCGGTAACGCTTAGCTTGTACAGATACACTTCTGCTCTGAGATGCTCATCGGCAATCTTTTAACCATCCACCAGCTATAAGGAATCAGGTGGTGGGTGGTTTAGCCACCCCACCTAATCCTTGTTTTTCCGCCTAACCGAGTTTTTTAAAAGAGGGTTACTGGCGGGTTAGAGGGTTATTCCTTTTCCATACTGGATAGAGTATAATAAGTTGCCTGTGAGTTCCTACTCCCACCTACAGGGGCGGGAACTTGCTTTGCGTACCCTTCACTAACAGCCCAATTCAACGCTTCTTTATACTTTTCTTTGCCATAATTAGCATTCGCTGGTCGTATGCGGGTTATATTTTGTTCAATGTTTGTTTTCGTTAACGGCTTACAGTCCCACTCACTTTCATACCATGCGTAAATCTCCTGATACCGTTGCTCATGAGCAGATCTGCATTCAGCAGTGGCAAAGGCTTCTACAAGTATTCCACCATTCTCCATTACCAAGTATTGCTCCGGGTGTTCGGCAGAGTAGTTATGCTTTGTGTGGGTGACCTTAATTAACTTTTTAGCCAAAGCTGCAGCCTTAATATGCGTTTCAGAAAACTTATCAGCGCCTTTTTCGCTAACTATTTCCAGCAAGATAGCAGATCGGGCATTATCTGTTATGGCTGATGCTCCTCTTGCTGCATAAGCCTTGTTCTCACTACCCTTGGGCAAATGGTGAATAAGGACAACAGCACACCCAACCTCTTTGGCTATTTGCTCAAAAGCAACTAGCAATGCACCCATCTGAGCATTGTCATTCTCGTTAAGAGTGTTGGTACGAATAAAGGTATCAACAAAAATGCATTTTATTCCCTCGTCTTTTAACAGGCCGGACAGAGCATGAGCTATTGGAGCCGTAACAATATTTCCAACTCCATTTATTGCCATATGGGTCTGTAAGCCGTACCTATCGATTATCATTAGCTTGCTTGTAAGCTCGCCAATTCGTTCATGCACATCAGGTGATAACATTCTTACAATATTGAATATTCTGCCACGTACAACATTTTCCGGGTCTTCAAGAGACATATAGGCCACCTTGCCGCCGTTAGTTTCAGCACTAACTATGGGCAAACCTAGAGTTATATGCACAGCCATTTTCAAGGCAAAAATGGATTTACCCGTTCCACCATGTGCATTGATAAGTGTAACCGCACCAATGGGGAGTAGTGGATTTACACAAAACTCATGTTCTGGTGGTGCTTCTGTAAGCCATTCTTCCGGTAAAAACTTGCCGGTAATCAAAGGTTCTTTTTCGGAAGTAGGAGGCGTGATGTTATTACTCATGGCTCTCACCTCCACCCTGAATTTCACAAGTAAGCTTTCCTTTGTATGGCATGGCTTGGTAGAGTGGGCATGTCGGCACACCACAATCACGCCTGCCATCTTCATAGCCGCAATTGCATTCAGCACACTTGGCGACTACCATCTGCATGTAGCTTAACTTTTCTCCGTTGAGGTAACGCATATATTGCGTTTTGCCTGATGATACGGGATAGGTTGCATACTCTTTAAGCAACCGGGTCTTTTCACCCTCTGCAAGCTCGAAATTCGACCTTGTAGCGGTAACAGATTTATTTTGGAGGTCTTTCATTACATGCCTCCTTTTCTGCTAGCTACAACCCTGTTTTCCAACCATGCCTGAATTTCATGTTCCAGCCAGCCTACAGAGCGAGTACTAAGTTTGACAGCCTGTGGGAACGTGCCATTTTCCATTTTGGCGTAGATAGATGATCTGCTAAGGCCGGTGACGTTTTCAACTTCTGGCCGTTTCATAATTCTAAAAGTATTCATTCAAAAGTTCTCCTAAAAGTTATTTTTTAGGTTCTGCGCAGAACTAATGAAGGAGATATCGCAATTTAATCTAATTATTATAGCTAGGTAGGTTTAGATAACCATAAGGTGGGTTATGGTTATAATAGGGGGGGTAGGTTAAGGTATTGTGCTAGTATATTAAGAAAAATATAAAAAATATATGCCCTAAAAAATTATGATTTTGGTGCTCCACCCTTGGTTTGCCAATTAACAACCTTGGCAATATCTTCTATTGCATCACCGCTAACTTGTTTGTTGTGGATCAAGCCTAGGGTGAAGGCATTGTTGGTCAACCATTCTATAATATTTTGTTTTGGAGATTTCTTGGGATGAATAAGACCATTGGCATTAAAATACTCCCAAGCTTTAACTGCTGCTGCAAGCTTATGGGAGAATAGCTCATGATCAGTATCCATATAAGCTGGTGTATTGAGCGCTTTTATTTCAAGTGAAGCACTTGAAAAGCCCTTTTTCTGTAACCACTCTTTTAGCTCTTTTGTTGATAAGTCACCAAATTGCCAAAAGTATGCAATGTATTCGTATGCTGATACAAAATGATTCAGCGAACTAAGTGTTGCACATTCGGGAATTAACAAATCAATTGTGCCGCTATCACCATACATTTTCCAGAAATAGACCTTTAACTTGAATTCGCGCAGGTCATCTGTGAGCATTTGTTCAATGAGCTTTATATCTTCGGGAAAACAAACTCTAAGCAGTGCTAAAGCTTCATCATACTTCATGTATTCAGTTTTGTTAAATAAATCTACCAATGCTTGCTTGTCATTCATAATTTATTGTACCTTTTTCAACGAATCCAAATAATCAGCCCACTCTTGCATAAGCTTACGGCGTTCCTCAGTATATTCGGCGCGGTTATAAGCCAGCCTAACGCCGTCAGGCTCTTTATGGGCAAGCTGCGCCTCAATGACATCGGCACGATAGCCCATTTCGTTGAGCCGGGTGCTTGCCATAGCTCTAAAGCCATGCAGGCACATTTCCTCTTTGGTATAGCCCAAGCGGCGTAAGGCTACCAGAGGGCCGACATCGCTCAATACCGCATTTTTAGCGCGTACGCCTGGGAAAAGGTATTTGCCGTCACCTGAAAATTGTTTCAGTTCGTTTAGAAGGGCAATAACCTGTCGTGATAACGGCACCATGTGCTCACGGCGCATTTTCATACGTGAGGCCGGTATTGTCCATATGCCATTGTCAAAATCAAATTCAGACCATTGGGCAAGGCGAAGTTCACTTGGACGAGTAAAGACATAGGGCAACATTTTTAAGTAAAACGTTATGGATGGATGCCCCGGATATTCGTCAATCTCACGGAGAAGTTGCCCGATAGCTTTGGGGTCTGTGATGGTAGCGTAGCTTTGCGGGCGATCTGGACGTAAGGCTTTAGTCAGGCCGAATGCGACATTGTATTTGGTTCGCCCTGTAATTTGCGCATAAGCCAATACCTGTGAAGCGAGGTTGGCAAGACGATGTGCCGTGTTGGTATTTCCCTTTGCTTCAACCGGGCGAATTACATCCAAAATGTGCATCGGCTCAAGCTCGGTAACTGCAATGCTGCCAATGGCTGGAAAATAGTTGTTTTCTAGATAGCGCAACAGTTTGAGCGCATGTTTTTCGGTTAGGGAAGGGGAGTAGGAGGCGTACCATTCACGAGCAATGGCTTCAAAGGTATTTTCAGCTTCCTTTTTGGCGGTTTTGGCGGCAGTTTTAGCCTCTTGCTTCAATTTGCCAGGGTCAAGACCGGCAGCAAGCTGTTCTTTGGCCTCTGCGCGTCTTTTGCGGGCTTCCTGTAACGATACTGCCGGATATTTGCCAAAGCTGAGTGTTTTTTGCTTGCCGTCAAAGCGGTAGGCCATGTGCCAGAGTTTTCCGCCGGTAGGGGATATGTGCAGATAAAGCCCCTCACCATCAGAAAGTTTTTGTACTTTGTCAGTGGCTTTAGCGTTGCGAATGCTGGTATCTGAGAGGGGCATGTTGGTATTTTCTCCGTCAGACTGAAAAACAGGTGAAAACGAGAGAATCTACCAACAGAAATACCAACAAAACGGGTGGATGTCACGGCATTTTGTTGGTACTTACTGGAACAATGATAAAGGCCGAACTACTATTTTACTAGTAAATTCGGCCTTTTTCGGAAGTATCTGGAAAATTTGATGGTGCCGGGGGACAGGATTGAACTGCCCACACGTGGATTTTCAGTCCACTGCTCTACCAACTGAGCTACCCCGGCAGCGAAGAATGTGTTTACCGAACAAGCCTGATAAAGGCAAGCACTTTTTTAATTGTGCTGTAAAATAATTTCTTTTTGCTCCTGCCCGCGCAAGAGCAGCATTTTGACCTGGCTTTGGTAGGCTTCAAGCTGGGCCAGCAGGTAATAGAACTCGGCATTATCGGCTACTGTGCGCCCGCCGATCTTCAAGATTATATCGCCTGGCAAAATTCCCGCCTTTTGGGCCGCGCTATCAGCATCCACCGCCAGCACGGCTACTGCCGCGCCTTTATCCGACGGGGCGGCCCAGGTTACCATGCCCAAGCCGCTTTTGCCTATGGGCGCGGCGCTGGAATAGTAATAGGCATCGCCAAGGTCCGGCGTGGGTATGGCATCGGTATGCTGCTCAGGGGCCAGCAGGGGCGAGGTCTCGTTAGCCGCAAAAACCGTTTCCATGGGCGCGCGCCACGGCATAACGCATATAACACGCGCTTCCGGCTCCTGCGCGCGCAGGCGCAGGGCAATGCCCCAGCCGTATTCAACATGCCCTGTGCCCGCTATAATCACAACGGGGCGCTGCAAGGCCTTATGCAGTTCCATGGCGCGGGTGGCCATGGCGCTATCCCACAGGCTTTGGGCGCGTACGAAGCCGTTGATTATCTGCTGCTGCTCCAGATGCCGCACATCGTTGTTACTGCTTGCGGCTTGGGGCGCTCCGTTTTTGGGGGCAGGCGAAGTCTGCTCGGGGGGCAGCCTTTTACGGGCGGTGGCAACCTGCCTGGCTGTTCCATTCTTGGCGGCCGGTGGAACTGCTTTGGCCGGGACTGACTTCGCCGGAACTATTTTGGATTCAGCAGCTTTTGACTCAACTCTTTCAGTGGCAGACGCATTTGATTCAATTTGTTTATGATCGGCCGGTTGCGCGGCGGGCGCTACAGGCATTTGCCCCGCCTGGGCCATATGCTGGCGGAAAAACTGGCGCAGCTTAATCTGTTGCGCCTCGCTTGCAGGCATATAAGCGGCCGGAATATACTTGCGGTCGGCCTCCGCCACGCCTTCAAGGCCTTTAAGGCGGGCGTCGCGCACTACGCGGCGGGGTATGTTAAGGGCATACAGGGGTATTTTGCACCGCACGGCTGTTTCCAGCACCGGGCGGTATAAATCGAAGGCGTAACCCACGTTTTTTTGCCATTCCAGCGCCTGCTCCAGCTCATCCAGGCTCATGCCGCCCGCGTTAAAACGGTCCAGCACCGGCTGGGCCTCCACGTCCAGCATTTCCAGCGCCAGCACGGGGCGCAGGCGTTGTTTGGCCAGTTTTTCCAATATGGCGGCCTGGCTCATGTGGTCTGTCATGTTGGTGTGGCTTTCGCCCAACAGAATATAATCGGCCTTTTGAAAGAAATATATGAAATCGCGCCCATTCAGCATTTCGCCGCCTGGCAGCATAAGCTGGCCGCCAAACTCAAGAGGGCGCACGGTTGCATAATCCGGCGCGGGCTGAGTGGCATCAGCACAGGCCGTGAGCAGGAGCAAAAAAATAGATATAAAAAGGCGTTTCTTAAACAAAATAATACTCCATAAACACCAGCGGAGGCCATGCCGCAGTGATTAAACGCTGTAAGCCGCAATTGCGGTATGCGCACAGGCGGCTGAAGAGGCCGGCTTGCAGCCGGTTCAACAGCCGTGCGTTGCTGATGTTATTGCATAGCTTATTCAGGTGGTTTTAACAACAGCCATGTGCATTGTTATCGTCCACAGCGCATCGGATTTGCAGCATTCGGGGCGGAGGCTTATGCATTTATCCCCAATAAAAAAGGGGAGGGAAAAAATCCCTCCCCCTGTCAGTAAGCAGATATGCCTTTTTATTCTTCTTCAATCATGCCAAGGCCGAAGTGCTCGGCTATAACCGGGCCGTAGTAGAGGCCCGCGTCTTCAAGGTCTTCTTCAATACGCAGAAGCTGGTTGTATTTGGCAAGGCGATCGCTCCGGCTGAGAGAACCGGTTTTAATCTGCCCCGCGTTAACGCCCACGGCCAAGTCGGAAATGAAGCTGTCTTCGGTTTCGCCGGAGCGGTGTGAGACAACGGTGGTGTAACCGGCCTGCTTGGCCATTTCAATGGTATCCAGAGTTTCGGTAAGGGTGCCGATCTGGTTGAGTTTTATCAGAATGGAGTTGGCGATGTTCTGCTCGATGCCTTCGGCCAGAATATCGGGGTTGGTTACAAACACGTCGTCGCCCACCAACTGGATGCGGTCGCCCATGCTGACGGTAAGGTTGCGCCAGCCGTCCCAGTCGCCTTCGGCCAGCCCGTCTTCGATGGAGATGAGCGGGTACTTTTGAGTAAACTCGCCGTACCATTCGGCCATTTCATTCGAGGTCATGGTCTTGTTCTCACCGGCCAGAAAGTACTTGCCGTCCTTGTAAAATTCGGAGGCGGCCGCGTCTATGGCCAGAGCGATTTCGGAGCCGGGGTTGTATCCGGATTCCTCAATAGCTTTGATCATGTATTTGAAGGCTTCGTCATGGCTTTTGAGGTTGGGAGCAAAGCCGCCTTCGTCGCCCACGCTGGTAACGTGTCCGTCCGCCGCCAGCAGAGAGCGCAGGGTATGGAATACTTCCGCGCCCATGCGCAGGGCGTCGCGAAAGCTGAGCGCGCCTATGGGCATGATCATGAATTCCTGTATATCCAGGTTGTTGGGTGCATGGGCCCCGCCGTTAATGATGTTCATCATGGGCGCGGGCAGAATTTTTGCGTTTACGCCACCAAGGTATTGATACAAAGGCAGGCCAAGGTAACTGGAGGCGGCGCGGGCCGTAGCCATGGAAACGCCCAGCATGGCGTTGGCGCCAAGGCGCGATTTATTGTCGGTACCGTCCAGGTCCAGCAGGGTATTATCTACCTGCACCTGGCGCAGGGCGTCTTGGCCCACAATATTTTCGGCTATTTCACCGTTAACGTGGTCCACGGCCTTTTCAACGCCCTTGCCGCCGTAACGGCCTTTATCGCCGTCGCGCAGTTCCAGCGCCTCGCGGGTGCCGGTGGACGCGCCGGAGGGCACGGCCGCGCGGCCCACATGGCCTGATTCAAGCGAAACTTCCACCTCAACCGTGGGGTTGCCGCGCGAATCAAGAATTTCACGGCCCCAAACCGAAACTATCGTACTCATATTTTTACTCCTGTAGGCAAAGTTATTTGTTTATATACAGTATTCTCAGCCCTTCAAGCAGCAAATCGGGCTTTAGGGCGTCAAAGCAATTGGTCACTTTGGCCAGGCTGGGCGCAAAACCGCCGGTAGCCAGCACAAAACAGGGCGCGGCCAGATTTTTGGATAAACGCGCGCACAGGCCCTCGGTCATGGAGGCAAAGCCGAAAATAAAACCGTGGTTTATGCTGGTGCTGGTGGATTTTCCGGGCGTGGGCTCGCTATCCTCCGTCTCAAGGCTTACCACCGGCAGCTTGGCCGTGCGCGCGGCTAGAGCGGAGGCGGAGGAGAGCACGCCGGGGCAGATAAGCCCGCCCAAATAGGCGTTGCCCTGCACGCAGTCAAAAGTGGTGGCAGTGCCGTAATCTATGCAGATTATGGAGGCAGGCTCCGGAAAAAGCATGCGGGCGGCATAGGCGCCTACCAGCCGGTCGGCCCCTACCTGCCGGGGCTCGGCGTAATGGTTTTCCAGCGGAATGGGCAGGTCTTGCGGCACCAGAACAAGATTTTGCTTGATGTACTTTTTGCAGGCCTGCCGCAGGAGAGGATCAAGGCTGGGCACAACGGATGACGCAAGCACGGCCTCAACGTCTTTTACGGGGCAACCGGCGTAACTTAAAAGCTGCGCCAGCGAGAGACCGAGGGAGTCACTCGTGTAACTGCGGCTGCTGGGCAGGCTGAACGATTCGCGTATGCCCGAGCGATCCGCTATGCCAAGTTTTATGTTGGTATTGCCTATATCAAGCAAAAGCGCGTAACTCATGTTTATGCCTGTTTAACCGCTTTATGCCGCAAGCGCGGCAGTGAAAAACATGCAATCATGTTGCACGTAAATGTACCAAAAAACAAGAAGGAACTGCTGTCAGGCGCATTATTTTCATATTGCAGCGCCATCACGCGCCTGAATCAGGATAATGCGGCCATGCCGCGCGTCAATGGGCCATGACTTGCATTTTACAGCAGCTTTGCGCGCATTTCATTAGACAACAGTTCCAGATTGTTGGGGTCGCCAGGTTTGTGGTTTTCAGGAAAAAGCAGGGCAGACATGTAAAACGGCGAGTTTATGTTCAAGGCCCGCTCCGCGCTATCGGAAAAGGCCCGCAGGCGCGCATCGGCATGGGCGCGCGCCTCGGCGCGCAGCTCGCGCAGGTATGGCCGGGCGTCATCATGCAGCTCGGCAATAAACTCCGCCTTCTCAAGCATGATATCTGCATATTCGGCGCTGCCCCCGCCGTTTTTCAGCACTGCGCGGGCTTGTGCCTCAAACTTTGCAATAGTGGAAACGGCACTATCCAGCCAAGCCAAAAACCTTTCCTCGGCGTTATTTTCGCAGGGCGGCATCAGTTTATCTCCGGGGGGCAATTAAAAGTTGTTTAGTTACATTTACCCAACTCTTAACCGAGGGGCAAGGAGCAGTAGTGAAATAGGTGTCTTATTATATATTTTTGTTCAATTTTAAATAGTTATGATATTTATTCATATTTTTTTGAGAAAAAGTCTTTTCAAATAAGAAATAGTAATTATGTACCCACAAGCGAAAAGCAAAAGCACACCGGCTTCTGATAAAAATGTAATACTTTATGATGTGTTCAGGAGCTTTTGTGTGAAAGCGCCGCCTAACCCAGCCTTGGCGGCGTTGTAAACGAAAATTTTTTATTAATAATATCTCTGGAGGAATGAGAGTATGAACTTTACGCCACTTAACGATCGTGTTTTGGTGAAGCGCCTAGAAAGCGAAGAAAAGACCGCCGGCGGCCTTTACATACCCGATACGGCCAAAGAAAAGCCTTCCAAGGGCGAAGTTGTTTCCGTTGGCAAGGGCAAGGTTGCTGACGACGGCAAGGCTATTGCCATGACTGTAAAAGCAGGTGATTTCGTATTGTTCAACAAATACGCCGGCACCGAAATAAAGCTGGACGGCGTGGACCATCTGGTAATGCGCGAAGACGATATCCTCGGCATTATTAAGTAGTTGCCAATACTCATAGTTGCTCACCAAAAATTTTAAATAATCTGCTTTGTTCTTTTAGGAGGAACAACCATGTCAGCTAAAGAAATTCTTTATGATTCCCAGGCCCGTGAGCGTCTTTCCCGCGGGATTGACCAACTCGCCGACGCCGTAAAAGTTACTTTGGGCCCAAAAGGCCGTAACGTGGCCATTGAAAAATCCTTTGGCGCTCCCATTATCACCAAAGACGGCGTGACCGTAGCCAAAGAAATAGAGCTCACCGACAAGTTTGAGAACATGGGCGCCCAAATGGTGCGCGAAGTCGCCGCCAAAACCAGCGACATAGCTGGCGATGGCACCACCACCGCCACCGTGCTGGCCCAGGCCATTTACCATGAAGGCGTAAAACTGGTGGCCGCCGGGCGCAACCCCATGGCCATTAAACGCGGCATAGACAAAGCAGTGGAAACCTTGGTCAGCGAACTTGGCAACCTGGCCAAACCCACCCGCGACCAGAAGGAAATTGCCCAGGTAGGCACCATTTCCGCCAACTCCGACACCACCATCGGCAACATTATCGCCGAGGCCATGAGCAAGGTGGGCAAAGAAGGCGTAATTACCGTTGAAGAAGCCAAGGGCCTTGAAACCACTCTGGAAGTTGTGGAAGGCATGATGTTCGACCGCGGCTATCTCTCCCCCTATTTCGTGACCAATGCCGAAAAAATGATTTGCGAAATAGACGAGCCCCTCATTCTGATCAACGAAAAGAAAATATCCAGCATGAAAGAAATGCTGCCCGTTCTGGAACAGGTAGCCAAAATGAGCCGCCCGCTGCTCATCATAGCTGAAGATGTTGACGGCGAAGCCCTGGCCACTCTGGTTGTGAACAAGCTGCGCGGCGCTCTTAACGTTGTTGCCGTAAAAGCCCCAGGCTTTGGCGACCGCCGCAAGGAAATGCTCAAGGATATAGCCATTCTTACCGGAGGCACCGTTGTTTCCGAAGATATGGGCATCAAGCTTGAGAATATTACTGTTAACGACCTTGGCACCGCCAAGCGCATTATCGTTGACAAAGAAAACACCACCATTGTGGACGGCGCCGGAAAATCCGACGACATCAAGGCCCGCGTAAAGCAGATTCGCGCCCAGATCGAAGAAACCACCTCTGATTACGACCGTGAAAAACTGCAGGAACGCCTTGCCAAAATCGTTGGCGGCGTTGCTGTTATACATGTTGGCGCGGCCACCGAAGTGGAAATGAAAGAACGCAAAGACCGCGTGGAAGACGCCCTTAACGCCACCCGCGCCGCTGTTGAAGAAGGCATTGTGGCCGGCGGCGGCACCGCTTTGGTGCGCGTTGCCAAAGGCCTGGACGGCATTAAAATGGCTGACGACGACGAAGCCGCCGGCGTGCACGTTGTGCGCCGCGCCATTGAAGAACCGTTGCGCCAGATTGCCAAAAACGCCGGTTTCGAAGGCTCCGTTGTTGTGGAAAAGGTTAAGGAAGGCAAAGACGGCTTCGGCTTTAACGCCGCAACCGGCGAATATGAAGACCTGGTGAAAGCCGGTGTTATCGACCCGAAAAAGGTTACCCGCATTGCCTTGCAGAACGCCGCTTCCGTAGCTTCGCTTCTGCTTACCACCGAATGCGCCATTTGCGAAAAGCCCGAAGCCAAGAAAGATGCCATGCCCATGGGCGGCGGCATGGGCGGTATGGGTGGAATGGGCGGCATGTACTAGGCCCTTCCAACGCTGTAGATACTTTAAAGGCCGCCGGATTAACCGGCGGCCTTTATACTTAACATATAATTGCGATTGACAATCAAAATCAATACAAGTATTTTAGCTATAAATCATGAATTGCGCACACAAAGTATAAGGATAACGGCATGCTAGAAAAGTTTATGAGTAACTTTCGCAACCCGCAGGGGGTTATGGGCTGGCTTCTGGCTGGCATGATGAATGCCGGGCACGGCCCCATGACGGCGGAAGTTGTGCGCGGCCTGGACCTTAAGGTAACTGATACGGTTTTGGACATAGGCTGTGGCGGAGGCGGTGCCATAGCCCGCATGGCGGAAAAAGCCGCATCCGTTTATGGCATCGATTACTCGCCGCAGTCGGTACGCAAGGCCCGTTCCGTCAACAAGGCGGCCATAAAGGCCGGGCGTGTGCGCATTGATTGCTGCAGCGTTGACGATATGAAGTTTGCCGAACCCATGTTTGATACGATAACCACTTTTGAATCGCTGTATTTCTGGCCCAACCCCGAACGAAATTTCGCACATATACTCAGCCTGCTTCAGCCTGGTGGCAAATTTATCATAGCGCTGGAGGCATACAGAAAGGGTGGCGCAACTATTAACCTGCCAAAAATTTTTGAAAAAGTGCCTACAAGGCTGTACAGCGCCGAAGAGCTTTTTGGCATGCTTGAGGCTGCCGGTTTTAACGAATGTTGGCAGATGCCTGTGAAAGGCAAATTTTTATGCGTGCAGGCGGCCAAAGCCACGGCCAAAGCGGCATAAATTTTATTTATGCGCTCTTGCCGCGCGATGCGGTTGGCCTGCTGCAAACAATACAGACCTGCTTTACCGCGCTTTAGTATCGTGCCTGATGCTTGCAAGCCTGCTTAAAGACTTAAATCGTAACCATCTATTTTATTTAGCTTCGTATCGTTTGCTCAACAGGCTGAAACCACAAATAAAAGGCCCGTTGCGTATGCGCAACGGGCCTTTATGTTTTTTTCAGCTTTAAAGCTTATTTCTTTTTAAGCTGCCCAAGCACATTGTACAGTTCCTGAGCCATTTTGGAAAGGTCCTGCACCGCTGTTGACGACTGCACCATGCCTTCGGCTGTTTCAGCCACAATCTGGTTGATATCGTCAATGGCGCGGGTGATTTCCTCACTGGTGGCGCTTTGCTCCTCAGCGGCGGTGGCTATTGAAGACACCACGGCGGAAGTGGCCGAAGCCAGATTGACTATGTCATTAAGGGCCTGGCCTGAGGAGTTGGCAAGGTCGGTGGCGTCGGTAACGCTTTCAACAGCCGTGCCCATTTCCGAAATGTTGGTCTGGGCGGAGTGTTGTATGGCGGTTATGCTGGCGCCTACCTCCTGAGTTGCGGTCATGGTTTTTTCGGCCAGTTTGCGCACTTCGTCCGCCACCACGGCAAAACCGCGCCCGGCCTCTCCCGCGCGGGCGGCTTCGATTGCGGCGTTAAGGGCCAGCAGGTTGGTTTGGTCGGCTATATCAGAAATGACGTTCATTACCCCGCCTATGTTTTCGGCCTGCTTGCCCAGCTCCTGCATGTTATCCTGCAGTTTTTTGGCAATGGTATTCACGGAGTTGATGGCCGATACCACCTTGTTCACCAGTTCAGCGCCGGATTCGGCGTTTTGGCGGGTGCCGTCGCTCTGCTCTGCAGCTTGGCCGGCGTTGCGCGCAACTTCGAGAACGGTGGAGTTCATTTCGGTCATGGCGCTGGCCGTTGCCTCCACGCGCTCGCGTTGCATTTCGGACCCGCGCGACACCTGCTCGACTTGGGCGGCCAGCTCTTCAGATGCCGCCGCAACGCGGTCGGATATTTCCGAGGCCTGCGCGGCCACGTTGATCATGAGGTTTTGGGCCCGCCTTATTTCCGTGATGTTGTTGGTAATTTCCATAAATCCGACAACATTGTTTTTTATGTCGTACAGCGGGGTGCAGATTGCGTCCAGATACACGTTACCTTCCGGGCTCTCCACAATCAGTTCGTCATGGCTGTTAGCCTTGCTGCCAATGGCTTTGTTGCCAATGCATTTTTCCGCATTTTTACAAGCCGCGGCGCCTAGCAGGTCGCCACAATGTTTGCCTATGATATTGCCTCCGGCAATGCCTTGGGCAGCGGTGTTAAGGTATGTTATATTACGTTTAAGGTCGCCTGACATAAGAGGCATGGGCAGTGTGTCAAGAATACGCCCAAAAGCTTCGTTTATGGCGTTAACGGCTTTTACCAGATGTCTGAATTCGCCTTCAAATTTGTTTGTGTCAAAAAGACTGCGGAAGTGGCCGCTGGAGACCTTGTTGGCCATTTCTTCAGATTGCTCCACTATGCTCTTGAGCAAAGCGGGAATACGTTGAAGCGATGTAACCATGGCGCCGATTTCGCCTTTTTCTTTTATGTGCGGGTCATACTCAAAGTTGCCCTCGGCAATGGCCACGGCAAAGCCGGACACGCGAGTAAGCGTGCGGATAAGCCCTATAATAATGAACAGCGCAAAGGCAACGCCCACAAGCACGCCAGCAACGCCAGCAATGATCATGCCGCGCTGCGCCGCTTGGTTTGAGCCAAGCGTGGCAGTGCCCACTGCGCGCATCTGCTGGTCTATGCTGGTGTTAAACTTGCCAATTTCATCCATTATACCGCGCTGTATGGCGAAGAGCGAAGCATTTTGCTCGTTTATGTCTTTGGCCATTTTGGCCATGGCGTTAAAGGATTTGCTAAGATTATCAAAGTGTTTGCTTATTTCCGCGAAGTCTTTGCGCCCGAGTTCGGTTAAAAGCATCGCGCCAACGTCTTGCAGGCCCTTGTCAAGCAGAGCCAGACGCGTAGCGGCTACTTTTGCGTCAGCATCAGAGTATGACTCGGAAAAACGGCCAATGTCCGATAAAAACACCCCGCACTCGCTGTTGGCTATGGATGCGGCATGTAACGAGCGCATGTTGTTGAACTCTATGCTTCTGTTGATCATCACCTCAAACATTTTAAAAAGCGTGTTAGCGCTAGGCGTAACCACGTCGGCATACTGCCTGTGTATCGCCAGAATATTGTCGCGCAACAAATTTTGTATTTTTATAAATTGCTGCATGCTGGCAATAAGGTCGTCCAGTCTTTTTTCTTCCGCTGGCTCCGAGACCTCATTTTTAGTGGTGTTGGCAATTTTGATGAATTCATTGGCCCAACCGATAGCTTCTTCAGAGGCTTTTTCGTCGGTGCTCATCATAAAACGGTAGTTCACGGCTAGCGTACGATAAAGCCGCGCTTCCATATCGCTCAAGGCAACGTTAAATCTGGCCATGCGGCGGTATTCTTCAAAGTTTGAGGTTGCGCTCTGCAGGTCCAGATAGCCAAGCGTTGCCACGCCGACTGTCAGCAGTACCATAAATATGAAACCGCTAATAATTTTTAATCTTGTGGTCATGTTTCTCCTCCTGCTAACAGCATATGATTAGCATGGTTCAATAGTGAGATCGCGTAAGAGATATCCGTTGACAACGTATGCCTAAAAATTCAAAGCCTGCGCCAGAGCGCAGACATGCTAACTAAAAGTGGATTTTTACTTTACTATTCTGAAACCTGAAAACAGCTTAACCACATGCTCAATATACCTGTAGTCAAAGCGAATGTGAATGAGCATATCGGTGGTTATATCATAAAGTTAAGGTTATTTGGTCATATTGACCACCAACGTTTCGTAATACCCGGATTTGTTTGGGTATTAATATTTTCTGTCACATCAAAGTATTGCATTATGAACCATAATAGCCCGTTTTACGGCTGGTTATGGTTTTGCTTCTGATTACTAGCCCAACTAGCTAAAGCCATGGAAAATGACCATGCCCTGGCGGCATGGCCATGGTGCAAATATTATAAGATAACGTGCAGGTTATTGTTTTGTTGTTTTAGCGTCCCAAATTGCCATTGGGTTTGGCGGTGCCTGCCGTCAAGGGGGTTTTAGGCATGGCAGGGTTTTGATCTGGTCCGAAGTTGACCAAGATCATGCCGCAAAAAGCTGTATCTTTATAAAACTCCACGCGATACACGTTTCCGCTTTGATCCAGAGAAAACTGTTTGGCAAAATGGCCGTGCAGCAGTTCCACATCGGCCTCTGTTCCCTCAATTTCCTGCACGGCGCCAATGGCGTTAACGCGGTAGTCGTCTTTGCCGCGCACAACAAAGCTTTCGCGTACCTGTACCATGTCGCCTATGCAAGCGGTAATTTCGCGGCCGTCCACCATTATTTGAATTTTATTCAGCGAATCGTCAAACTCCAGATATTCCGGGGTAAATTTTGTAAGGGTTCTGTTGCCGTAAACCACGCTCCATTGCTGCTCGCTTGGCAATACGGCAAGCAGGGGGTTACTTGGCTCTGGGGCCAAAGAAGCGTTTTTTTGTACCGGAATATACCCGCCGGTGGTTGTACGCGCGTTGTTCAGGCTGAATACCGTGCGCTTGTTGAACAGACGTATGGATATATTTTCGTTAAGGGCCGTGGCCACGCCGGAAGGTGAGAGGTGAAATTTGCGCTCAAAATCTATGCCCATTTCGCGCATAAAACCCTCAAGCAGGCAGGTATGATAATATACCCTGCTTTCGGCCGGCAGCTCTTTGCTGGCCTCCAGCCCAAAGGCCGCTTTGCCGGCGCATACCGCAAAGTAGCTGAGGGTTTTTTCCATTTCGCGGTCAAAGTTTTTAGTAGTGGTATTTTTTATGCGGTATGAATGCAAGTAGCGCAACAATTTTACGTTAACATCGTCTTTAACTTTGTCAGCAATGGCTTGCAGGTTTTGAAAACGCGGGTTCTGGGCCACCTCTTCGTCAACTTTTTCCTGGTCTATTACTATGCATTGCCCCCAGCGGTTTGGGTTTTTAAGGCTGTTTTCCCATTTGGGGCGGTAATACCCGCTGCCGTCGTGCATGTTAAGCACCATGTCAACTTGCGGATCGAGTATTATCTTTTGTATGTTGCGTACCGTGTCATATTCCGGATCTTTTGGCGACAGGCCCGCGAATTTGCGGTTCATATCGCCGTATACCCCGCGCGAGCTTTTGATGATGCTGGGGAAGTTAAGGTTTGGCACCACCCATACGTTGCCGGATTTGATATTGTAATGAGTTACCAGTAGTGAAGCGGCGGAAAAAGCGCCGGGCTCGTCGCCTTGTATGCCGCCTATTACGAGCAGGGTAGGGCCGTGGCCGTTACCCAGCTTGTGCAGGGTAAACCCAGGCAGATGTGAATGAGGCGCGGTTTTCTCGGGGGCAGCCGACAGCATGGAAGGGCTAAGACATAAAACTGCAAAGAAAACTATAGAGAAAAGCTGCTTCATTGGCTGTCTCCGAATGGCTTTTTAAGTTAGCCCACCATATGGCAAAAATTATAAATATGCAAAGACGGCCAGTGTGTTAAAAAATCATTGCGGCAAAAAAGAGGGGCGGGAGTATGTTGTCCCGCCCGTGCATGCTAATCAAGTGGATCCAGGTTAAAAAACTTTATGGCAGTTTGCCCGCAACTGGTCCACAACTCCGCCGGGCTGACGCCTCTGGCCTCGGCCATGGCCTGTATGGTGAACACAAGGTAAGCAGGCTCGTTACGCGCCCCACGGTGCGGAACAGGCGGCAGAAAAGGGCAGTCCGTTTCCATAACCAGCCTGTCGGCGGGTATATGTTTTATGGCTTCGCGCAGGTCGTTGTTGGCCGGGTAGGTTACGGTGCCTGGTATGGATATGTGCCAGCCATTATCCAGCACCCTCAGGGCCAGATCGGTATTACCGCCAAAGCAGTGCCAGAGCACGGGGTAGTTTTTACATTCTTCTTCGCGCAATATGCGCAGGGTATCTTCCACCGCGTCGCGGCAGTGTATGGCTATGGGCATGCTCAGGTCTTTGGCCAGACGAATCTGTTTTTTGAACGCCTCCTGCTGCATCTCGGGCGGGGCTTCTTTCCAGTGGTAATCCAGCCCCATCTCGCCAAGGGCTTTTATGCGCCTGTCTTCAAGCACGGCGGCTTTTATGTTTTTCAGCTCGTCATCGGTAAGGCGCTGAGACTCGTTGGGGTGTACACCCAGCAGAAAAAACACCTCGGGGTGTGCATCAAACAAAGCCCTGCCCGCCCGCCAGAAATCGCTGCACATAAACACCTGGCCTATGCGGGCTATTCCGGCTGCCTTGGCCCTGGCAAGGGCGGCCTCACGGTCTTCCGCAAAATATTTTCCATTCAGGTGCGCATGCGTTTCAACGCCAGTAAGCGGTAAATTGAACGAAGCCGGCTCCGGCGCTTGGGCCGCCTCTTTTTTGGGTTGCTGTGCTTTTCCCATGGTAATCCTCTATAAATCTTGTCTATATTTCATTGATTGGCGCAGGGTTTCGCTATCCATAAATTTTACTTCAGAGCCAAGGGGAATACCTTGGGCCAGGCGCGTTACCCGTATATGCGGAAATTTGCGGCCAAGGCGTTCTTTTATGAAAGACGCGGTGTTCTCCGCTTCTATGGTAGCCCCAAGCCCCAATATGACTTCGGTGACAATGCCCTCGCGTAGGCGTTGGTCTAACTTGTCCAAGTCCAGTTGTTCCGGATTCATGTTGTCCAGCGGGGCTATGAGCCCGCCCAAAATAAGGTAGTAACCGCGGTAAAAGGCCCCGCGCTCCAGCGTGAGCATGCTGTCCCACTCCGCAACCACGCATAGCGCCGTTGCCTCGCGCGTCACGTCGCGGCAGACTGCGCATGGTTCTTGATCCGTCAGCGCTCCGCAACGGCTGCATAACGATAGCTTTGAGCGCAGCTCGTATATGGCTTCGCCCATACGTCTGGTTTCGCCCTCAGGCCACTTTAGCAAGGTCATGGCCGCGCGCAGGGCGGATTTTGGCCCAAAGCCGGGCAGTTTTGCCAGTTGGTCCACAACGGCTTGCAATGGTTCAGGTATTTTATGCATATGTGAGGTAAGGGCTGTATATTATGTTAGGCGCCACGACGGCTTGCGGATACCCACATGCCGTTGGCTGCGCCATTTCTCTGTAAAAAAAATTGCTGGGTTAAGCGGGTTCAAAATAGCACCCTTACAGTCCTGCTATTTATATAACTGTCCGCCAAAAGCTGTCGCGCTTTTGCGGCACGAGCCGCACTTGCTGGCCTGGGCAGCGCCCGGCGCTTGTAAGTATGGCTTGACCAATTACTCTAAAACATGCCGGGCATCTTCATGCCGCCGGTTATGGCGCCCATTTCCGCTTCCATCATGTCGTTGGCCTGGCGCAAGGCTTCGTTTACAGCCGTAAGCACCAAATCTTGCAGCATTTCGACATCTTCAGGGTTAACTGCTTCTTTGGCAATGCTTACAGATTGTATTACCTGTTTGCCGTTGCAGACCACGCGCACCATGCCGCCGCCGCTGGAGGCCTCCACCGTGCGCGCGCCAACCTCTTCCTGCAATTTCAGCATTTTATTCTGCATAACCTGCGCCTGGCGCAGTAAATCATTCATGCCTTTCATATCAGACCTCTTTGTATTTTTGAGGGTTCTTAGCGGCCCCATGGGCCATAGTCAACAATTTCCGCACCAAGTTTGTCGCACAGGGCCCGCACTACTGGCAGGCCTTCCAGCTCGGCGCGCAGTTTTTCGCGGTCAACATGTCTTTCAGGCGGCATTATTACCGTTATGTGCGTATTGCCGCCGCAAAAATCGCGCAGCAGTTTTTCCAGAGCGGCCAGGCCTGGGCCTCCGGAGAGCCTTTCGGCTATAAATTTGTGTGGGGGCTTGAGCGTAAGCTCGTTTTCAATCCATTCCGCCTCCACCCGTTTCAGACTTGGCAGAAATTCGGCCTGAATGGATTCGTCAAGGGCGCAAAAGGCCAGAAATCCAGCCCAATCGCCTCTGTTGCCGCGCGCCTGCGCTGGTGAAGATTCTTCCAACAGATAGGGGTTATTCACCTCGGGGTAGCATTCGGCATCATCACCTGGGGGCGGGGCATATTGGGGCGCGGACGCGTCGCCCTTGCGCGGCGGAAGTTTTTCATCCGGCGTGGGCTGCGGCATGGTCGCATTTACGGTTGTGGGCTTTACTCGGACTTGCGCCATATCCGCAGCCGGCTCCGGCTGGGTGGCTTTATCGGATGATGGAGCGCAAGTTGCTTGTGGCGCTGTAAGGCTTGCTGTATTTATACTTTGATGGGCGGCGGGGGCGCTTGGGGCTGCAACCGCATCTACGGGTGAAACAAAAACATCTTCGGCTTTTGCGGGCGTTGCGGCTGGCTTGTAAGCCGTGGCGGAGACTGCCTCAGACGGATCCGGCTGTTCCTCATTGATCAGAGGGCTTTTTTTTTCAGCCCCGGCAGCTTGCGGCCCGCCATATTTGCGGCTGAGCAGCGATACCTGCTCCATGCTCAAGAGGCGCGGCAACAGGGCGAGGTTAAGCAGCAGCAGCTCAAGGGCAAGGGCCGGCTCAAGGCTGGTGAGCACGCGGCGCTGGCCCTCAAGGCTCATTTGCCAGCAAGCGTGAATGTGCCCAAGCTCAAAACCGGCGGCTTCGTCCTGCCAGCGGGCTACTTCGGCCTCGGGCAGGTCTACCACCTGCTTGGCGGCGTCTCCTGCTTGGCGCAACATAAACAGATTACGCCACATGGTGCTTAATTCCCGCAAAAAGAAGCCTAAATCCAGCCCCTGGTCAAGCATTTCACGCACAAGCAGGCTCAAGTTGGCGCAGTTGGAGTTTTTAATGGCGTGCAACAGGTTAAAAAACAATTCCTGCCCGGCCAGGCCCAATACCATGCGGGTGTCGGCCTCGCTAAGGCTTTCGCCGCCCAGGGCCAGCACCTGGCCCAAAAGCGACATGGAGTCGCGCACGCTGCCAGCCGCGCGGCGCACCAAAAGACGCAGGGCGGCATCTTCATACTGCTTGCCTTCAAGGTTAAGCACCTTTTTAAGGTGGGCTTCCAGTTCGGCGTCGCTCAGGCGCTTGAACACATAGTGCTGGCAGCGGCTGATTATGGTAACCGGAAATTTGTGCGGCTCGGTGGTGGCCATTATAAAGGTAACTCTGGCCGGGGGCTCTTCCAGCGTTTTCAGCAGGGCGTTAAAGGCCTCGCGCGAGAGCATGTGGGCTTCATCTATTATAAAAATCTTGTAGCGCCCGTCCATGGGGGCATAACCCACCGATTCCTTCAGGCGGCGCACGTCGTCAATGCCGCGGTTGGATGCGCCGTCAATTTCCACCACATCAACCGAGCTGCCCATGGTAATGGCCCGGCAGTTGTCGCAGTTATTGCAGGGTTCGGATGAAGGGGCCTGCCGGCAGTTAAGGGCCTTGGCAAAAATGCGGGCGATGGTGGTTTTGCCCACCCCGCGCGTGCCGCTGAAAAGATAGGCCGGGGCTACCCTATCCTCGCTGGCGGCGCGGGAAAGAATAGCCTTGAGGGTACTTTGCCCGGCAACATCGGCAAAGGTTTGCGGGCGGTAACGTGCGGTAAGCGATGCATGGCTCATGGTGTTTTCTCGTGCAATAAACTAAGTAAAGGGGGCGCGCAGGTCAAGCACCTTTTTACCGTTAGGGCCTGTTGACACTACGAGTATTTTTGCCTTGTGGCAAGGAAGAGAGACGTTTTATGAAGGGAGCATACTCTTGCGGCATGTAATCGGAAGAAAAAGTGTTTCCGGCACAGGTACAAGGTAATAAAACATAGGGGCAACGCGCCTATAAGGCAACCAGTTCCATATCTCCCCATAACCCCATTTGCTCGCCGCATTGGGCGAATACGCCTGTGACCATGGGATTTTTACGGGCCATTTCAAGTATTTTTTCAATATCTTTCGGGCCTTGCAGCAAATTGCAGTAGCGGGTGGCCGCGGCATCGGCCAGGGCAGCGTCTTTGCCCACCACCGTAACCAGCTCGCCTTTGCCGAAGCTTAGGGAGTGCCCTATGGTGGAAGAAGACGAGCATACGGCCAGCGGGAACATATCCGCCCTGAACTTCAGGCCTATGGCGCTGCCGCTGGAGGGGTCCGGCAGCAGGGCCACGCGCCGCTCGCGAGTGGAGCGCATAAAAATATCTCCGCCGTTTTCCACCACAAATTCAGACGAATATTGCGCAAAACGCTCGCATACCGCCTGAGCCACTGCCCCGGCCACGGCCGCCATGGGGCCTACCCGCATGGCGGCCCCTGCCCGCAGCATGCGTTGCGCAATTTCCGGCGCTTCCGGGCGTTGCGGCAGCGGCGTAAGGCTGGGGCCGAACTGCGGGTCAATGTTCATCCAGCCTTTAAGAGAGGCCCTCAAATCGCCCAGATAACGCAATACTTGTTCCGGCAAATCCGCCGGGGTGTTTTTCAGGCATACAATCCACAGGTCGCTTTCTTCAAGCTGGGCCTGAAAGGCTTTTTCGTCCGCATTTCCGGTTTGGGCGCGGTATGAGCGTATGGAATAAGATATTTTCATGTGCCGGAGTTTATACCGTAATGTGGCGAAGGGCAATTGCGGCGGAGCGCCCGTTTGGGTTGTACTGCCCAAAGCTGGCGGAGTTGGCTGTTTTTGCCATATGAACGGTTTGTTTTATGTAAACCGGCCCGAATGGAGGAGCATGAAAGCTGCTTTTATTACCGCATCAGGCCAACTCAGGCTTTACAAAAGTGCCGCTTTAGTTCTAATAATCTCTTTTGGTTCGCATTATTTGATTTGACCAGCGACATTCCGGCCCGGCTGCCGGAGTATATCACTTGCAAGGACGTAGACATGAGCAAACACTTTATCCGCATTCGTGATCTTGGTTTTGACGGGGCAAGGGCCGTGCTGGCCCGCGCCAAGGAGATGAAAGACACAAAATACCACGGCAATATTCTTGAAAACAAGAATGTGGTCATGATTTTTGAAAAATCCTCCACCCGCACCAGGCTTTCCTTTGATGTGGCCGTCAAGCAGCTTGGCGGGCAAGTTATATTCATGACTCCGGCCGAAAGCCAGTTGGGCCGCTCCGAACCGCTGCGCGACACCGCAAGGGTAATTTCACGCTATTGCGACGGCATGGTTGTGCGCACTTTCGGGCAGGAGAGGCTGCAAGAGCTTATGGACTATGGCAGCATACCTGTTATAAACGCCCTTACGGACGAAGGCCACCCCTGCCAGATTATGAGCGACTTGCTTACCATATACGAGCGCACGCCGGATCTTTCCAAAGTTCGCGTGGCCTGGATAGGCGACGGAAACAACGTTGCCAACTCCTGGATGGAAGCGGCCATATTCTTTCCGTTTGAATTGTTTATGGCTTTTCCTGAAGGCTATGAGCCGGATAGGGATTTGGCTTCTTTCTGCATGCAGGCCGGGGCCAAGATTTTTATGACGCACGACCCGCGCATGGCCGTTGACGGCGCTCATTATGTGAACACCGACGTATGGGCCTCCATGGGGCAGGAGCAGGAACAGAAAGAGCGCGAAAAGGCCTTCAGGAATTTTTGCGTGACCAAAGAGCTTATGGCTCTGGCCGCGCCTGGCGCGAAGTTTATGCACTGCCTGCCCGCGCATAGGGGCGAGGAAGTGACGGAAGAAGTGCTGGAAAGCGAAAATTCCATAATTTTCGACCAGGCCGAAAACCGTTTGCACATGCAAAAGGCTATTCTGGAATGGGCGTTTACCGAAGATCAGGCTTAAAATTTTCTCACGCGCCGCCGCGCAACAAGCGGTGTTTGAAAACGCTTGGCACAGTAGGGCAATTTTAAATTTTAACTACGCATATACCGCCTTGGCCTTGGCATTAACGCCTGGCGCAAAGGCATAAAAAAATACACGGGTAAACAATAAAATGAGCAAAGACATTAAAAAAGTGGTTCTGGCTTATTCCGGCGGCATGGATACGTCCGTCATCCTTAAATGGCTGCAGGAGACCTACAAGTGCCAGGTAATAACCCTTACCTGCGACCTTGGGCAGGAAGAAGACCTGGACGGGGTGGATAAAAAAGCGCTGAACACCGGCGCGGTAAAAGCCTATGTTGAAGATATGCAGGAAGAATTCGCCAGCGACTTCATTTACCCCATGTTCAGGGCCGGGGCCATTTACGAAAACCGCTATCTGCTGGGCACCTCCATAGCCCGGCCGCTTATAGCCAAGCGCCTTGTGGAAATAGCCCGCGAAAACAAGGCCGATGCCGTTGCGCACGGCGCAACCGGCAAGGGAAACGACCAGGTGCGTTTCGAGCTTTCGGTAAATTCTCTGGCGCCGGATTTGCGGGTAATAGCCCCCTGGCGTTTTTGGGATTTGAAGTCCCGTTCAGATCTTACCGCTTTTGCCGAGAAACACGGCATTCCGCTTTCGTCCGGCTCCAAGCATTATAGTATGGATAGAAACATGCTGCACCTGAGTTTTGAGGGTAGCGAGCTTGAAAATACCTGGAACGAAGCCGGGCCGGGCAGCTATGTGATGACGGTTCCGCCGGAAAAAGCCCCAGACACGCCGGAATATATTGAAATTGAATTTGAAGCCGGCAACGCGGTGGCCCTTAACGGCAAAAAGCTCACTCCTGCGGGCATGATTAAGGAACTGAACAAAATCGGCGGCAAACATGGCATTGGCCGCATAGATATTGTGGAAAACCGCTTTGTGGGCATGAAGGCGCGAGGCGTGTACGAAACCCCCGGCGGCGCCATACTGTTCGCGGCGCACCGCGACCTGGAAGGCATAACCATGGACCGTGAAGTTATGCGCCTGCGCGACAGCCTCATACCGCAATACAGCGCCTCCATTTACAACGGTTTTTGGTACGCGCCGGAACGCGAGGCCATTCAGGCGCTGGTGGATAAAACCCAAGAAAGGGTAAGCGGCGTTGTGCGCCTTAAACTTTACAAGGGCAACGTGCTGCCTGTGGGCCGCAAATCGCCGTATTCGTTGTTCCGTCAGGATCTTGCGACCTTTGAAGAAGATCATGTGTACAACCAGGCCGATGCTGCCGGGTTTATACGCCTTAATGGTTTGCGCATTCAGGGCTACAGGAAAGATTTGATTAAATAATTTCACACACAAGGCGCGACCATGGCAGAAAAGAAGATGTGGGGCGGGCGCTTTAGCGCCGCTACGGTTCCTCTTACCGAAATATTTACCGAATCTGTTTCTTATGACAGCAAGCTTTACAGGCACGATATCGCAGGCTCAATTGCCCACGCGCATATGTTGGCGGCCCAGGGAGTGCTGCAGGGGAGCGAGGCCGACGCCATAGTGAATGGCCTGCAGAAAGTGCGGGCCGAGATTGATGCTGGCGGGTTTGAATGGCGCACGTCTCTCGAAGACGTGCACATGAATATTGAAAGCCGTCTTACAGAGCTTATTGGCGATGTGGGTAAAAAGCTACATACCGGGCGCAGTCGCAACGACCAGGTGGCTCTTTCCTTCCGGCTTTATACGGCCGATGCCCTTGAAGGCTGGAAGGAGCGCATAAAAGCCCTTGTGAGCGTGCTGGTAAAGCATTCCGAACTTCACAGAACCGTACTCCTGCCCGGCTATACGCATTTGCAGGCCGCCCAGCCAGTCAGTCTGGCCCAGCATCTGCTGGCCTACGCCTGGATGCTTAAAAGAGACTATGAGCGCGTAACCGATGCCCTTAAACGCATAAGGGTGTCTCCCCTTGGCGCGGCCGCCCTTGCGGGCACCACCTATCCGCTGGACCCCGCCGCCGTGGCTGATGAAGTCGGCTTTGACAATGTGTTTGATAACAGCATGGATGCGGTTTCCGACCGCGATTTCGCGGTGGAATCATTGTTCTGCGCCAGTTTGTGCATGGCGCATCTCTCACGCCTGTGTGAGGATATAATTCTCTGGGCCAACTCCACTTTCGGCTTTGTGGCTTTGCCCGACGGCTATTCCACAGGTTCCAGCATTATGCCGCAAAAGAAAAACCCCGACGTGGCCGAACTGGTGCGCGGCAAAACAGGGCGCGTATATGGCGCGCTTATGGCCCTGCTTACGGTTATAAAGGGCCTGCCCATGACCTATAACCGTGACTTGCAGGAAGATAAGGAACAGTTTTTCATGGTGGATGACACCCTTGGCATGTCGCTGGAGATAATGGCGGGCATGCTGGCCGAGCTGAGGTTTGACGCGGGCAACATGCGCAAGGCCCTAAGCCGTGGCTATGTTAACGCCACCGAGCTTGCCGACTATTTGGTGGGCAAGGGCGTGCCTTTTCGCGAGGCGCACCATATTACCGGCCGGGCCGTGGCTATGGCCGAAGGTAAAAAAATGGTGCTGGACGAGCTTTCTTTGATGGATTTTCAGTCTATCTGCAATAAAATAGACAGCGACGTGTATGCCGTGCTTACGGCGGAAGCGGCAGTAGGCCGCCGCCAGAGCCACGGCGGCACTGGCCCGGCCTCTGTTGACGCCCAGCTTAAAAAGTTGCGCGCCTGGCTAGGGTAGCCGGAATCGACATGTCTTTAACAATAAAGCCGCGTTTAACAACGCGGCTTTATTGTTAAAGACCTTACAGGGTGAAGCAGCTTCCAATTTTTCCCATATGTTCTTGTGTGGCGCTGCCCTAATTCTTATTGCCCCAGCAACTCACGCACTTGGTTACGCACTTTCTCCATATCGCCGTTTTGCGGAAGTCCGCTCATTATTTCTTCCATATACCCGCGCCGGGCCAGTATCTGTTTGCTTGCCGCAAATTCAAGACTTGCCACCCAACTGCATAATAACAGGCGAAAATCGTTTACGTAGCGCATTTTCGCGTACTCCACCGGAACTCCTGAAAGCACCGCTTCAAAGGCGTGGTCGCTATATTGGCCTGGGGCATCCTCAAGGCCGAGAGTAACGGTTTTATCAGGAATTTTTCCGGGTGATATTTCTTCCCGCATTATATTAATTATGTCCAGCTTGTCTGCATCGCGCACGCCTTTCAGCACCAGTTCCAGCGGGCGCGGCATTATGGCTGGCAGCGCCAGCCGGTTGTGCATAAGCACTGCCCCCCGCACTAGTTTACGCATTTCGGCGGTCTCCGCGCTCATGAAACGCGGGTCGGAGAGTATGCTTGCGCCAAGCAGCCCGTGGTTTAGGGAGTCGGCATCCTTAAAGGTGCCGAATCTTTTTACCTGCTCAAAACGGCCCACATCATGGTAAAGCGCGGCCAACAGCAGGGCACGGTCTAGTTCAGGCTTATTGCCGCGTTGGCCTGCCGGGCCATAAAAAACCTCTTCCCGCGCGGCTATAATCCAGGCGTTTTTCAGCACATTGGCGCTGTGCTCCAGCTTAAGGCCCATGGGTTTGTCATTTTGCGGGCTGCCGTTAAAAAAGCTTTCGGCATAGGCGCTTAGTTGTTCACCCTCGGCGGCAAGCAGCGGAGCCAGCACCACGCGGCGTTTTTTGTGTATTCTTTTTGCGGTTTTGATAGCCGCGCTTTTCTCTTCCGCAGCTTTGAACTCCACATTCATTTCATCCCAACGCTTTTCGCGCAGCCAGCCTTTCGGCCCGTAAAGAAGGCGCAAAAACAGCATTACCCCCAAAAATAAAACCGACACAAATATGGTTTTGCCAGCCATTCCGGACAAAAAAACATCCATGGCTCCGGCATGTTCGGGCATATCCGCCGATGCCCGCAAATTGGCGGATGCCGCAAAGGCCGCAGCGGTAAAGGCGGGGTGAAGCGCCAGCGCGCAAAAGCAAAAACGCGCTGTATGCCTGCAAGTTCTGAGCATATTTGGTGTGTTGAGCGTCATAAGTGGTATTCGTTACAAATTTGAATGGTTTTTGCAAATAAAACAAAATTTCATACAGGGGCGTGGCATGAAAAAAGCGCCTGAAAAAAACGTTACTTAAAAAATCTGCGAAATCACTACCAGCACATGTAAAGTCTTGCAACCTTGTCCATAAAACATTATGCCTGTAGCATTGTGGCTTTTGAAAAAAGCTGTTACTAGTTAGTTCAAACTTTCTTTATATTTTTTCTAAACTTTCAGAAGACTTTAAATAATATGCAAAATTTCGCGCACTTGCATTGTCATACCGAATACAGTCTGCTTGACGGAGCCATACGTATAAAGGATTTGTGCGTTCAGGCCAAAGATTTCGGCATGTCGGCCGTTGCCATTACGGACCACGGCAACCTGCACGGCGCTATTCCTTTTTATAAAGAGGCCAAGAAGAGCGGCCTTAAAGCCATAATAGGCTGCGAAGTGTATGTGTGCCCCGATCACACCGACAGAAGCCCGGAACGCGGCAAAGAGCGTTATCACCTGGTGTTGCTGGCCCAAAACCTTGTTGGCTACCACAACCTGGTAAAAATTGTCACGCATGGGGCTTTGTTTGGTTTTCACTACAAGCCTCGTGTGGATAAAGATATTTTACGCCGTTATTCCGATGGTGTTATCGCGCTGTCCGCCTGTTTGAGCGGCGAGATTCCCCGCGCGTTGCAGCGTAAGGGCAAAGAAGCCGCGAAACGGTTGTGCGAAGAATACAGCGCCATTTTCCCCGGCCGCTTTTTTCTGGAAGTGCAGGAAAACGGGCTTATTGAGCAAGCATCCGTCAATAAGGGCCTGCTGGAGCTTTCCAAGGAGCTAGACCTGCCTTTGGTTGCCACCAACGACTGCCACTACCTGCGCAAAGACGACGTCGAGGCGCACGACGTGCTTTTGTGCATACAGACTCAGGCCACGGTTAACGAGACCAACCGCATGCGTATGGATACGCATGAGTTGTACTATAAATCCGTGGAGGAGATGGAAAAGGACTTTGCCTGGGCGCCGGAAGCTCTGGAAAATGCCGGACGCATTGTGGATATGTGCGAGGATTATAACTTTGAGTTCAACAAGGCTTATTTTCCGCGCTATGATTTGCCCGAGGGCGTTTCGCTGGATGACGAGTTCCGCAGGCTCTCCCGTGAGGGTCTGGAAGAGCGCCTTGCCAAAATAACCTACGATGTTGACAGAGACCTGTACCGCCAGCGCCTTGAAATGGAGCTGGATGTCATAGGCAACATGGGCTACCAAGGCTACTTCCTGATTGTGCAGGACTTTATAAACTGGGCCAAAAACAACAACGTGCCGGTGGGTCCGGGGCGCGGCAGCGCGGCTGGTTCCATAGTCTCGTGGGCCTTGCGCATCACTAACCTTGATCCTATCCCCTACAACCTGCTGTTCGAGCGCTTTTTGAACCCCGAGCGCGTGAGCCTGCCCGATATCGACGTGGATTTTTGCGAGCGCAAGCGCCTTGACGTGCTGCAATATGTAAGCGAGCGCTATGGCGAGGATTCCGTATCGCAAATCACAACCTTCGGCACCATGAAGGCCAAGGCGGCGGTTAAAGACGTTGGCCGCGCCTTGGGTATTAACTATGTGGATACCAACCGCATAGCCAAGCTGATTCCTGAAGATCTGAAAATGACGCTCACCAAGGCCCTTGAACAGGAGCCGGAGCTGAAAGTTCTGTACGATACCGACCCGCAGGTAACCAAGCTAATAGACATAGCCTTGCGCCTTGAGGGACTGGCCCGCCACGCCTCCACGCATGCCGCCGGCGTGGTTATATCCGACAAGCCCATGGTGGAGTATCTGCCGCTGTATCGCGGCAAGAAAAACGAAATTGTAACGCAGTACGATAAAAATATCGTGGAAGAAGTGGGTTTGGTAAAGTTCGACTTTCTGGGCCTGCGCACCATGACCCTTATTCAGGATACGCTGGATCTTATTACCGCCCAGGGCAGGGAAGCGCCGGATCTGGATACCTTGCCCTTTGACGACCCCGCAACCTACAGGCTTTACTCCAGCGGCGACACCGACGGCGTATTTCAGGTGGAAAGCAGCGGCATGCGCAAATATCTGCGCAAGCTCAAGCCCAACGTGTTTGAAGATATCATCGCCATGCTGGCCCTTTACCGCCCCGGCCCCCTTGGCGCGAACATGGTGGACGAGTTTATCGACCGCAAACACGGCGTCGTACAAGTCGAATACCCGCACCCGAGCCTTGAAAACTGCCTTAAAGACACCTACGGGGTTATAGTCTACCAGGAGCAGGTCATGCAGATCGGGCAGATTATCGCCAACTACACCCTTGGCGGGGCCGATATGCTGCGCCGGGCCATGGGCAAGAAAAAGCCCGAGGCCATGGCCGCCGAGCGTGAAAAGTTCTTAAAGGGCGCTGCCGAGAACAATGTGAAGCAGGAAGTGGCTTCAGACATTTTCGACCTGATGGAAAAATTTGCGGAATACGGCTTCAACAAGTCGCACTCAGCCGCCTATGCGGTGGTCTCATACCACACGGCCTACCTTAAAACCCACTATAAGCCCGAATTTATGGCCGCTCTGCTTACATCGGAAATGGGCGATCAGGATAAGGTGCTCAAATACGTGGCCGCCTGCAAAGATATGGGCATAAAGGTCGAGGCTCCATCCGTGCAGGAAAGCCGCAGCACTTTTTCCGTGCAAGACGGTCGTATTCTCTTCGGGCTGGGCGGCATCAAGAACGTGGGCGGAGAGGCCATACGCGAAATTATAGAGGCGCGTGAAAAAGACGGCCCCTATGTCTCGCTGTATGACCTGTGCTGCCGTGTAAACTTGCGCAAGGTAACCAAAAGGGTGCTTGAAAACCTGATTAAAAGCGGGGCCTTCGACTTTTTAAAATGCTCGCGCCAAGCCCTTATGACCAGCCTGGATGTGGTGGTGGGCAGGGCACAGAAAAAACAGAAAGACGCCAACTCAAACCAGATGTCCATGCTCAGCCTTATGCTTGAAGGCAAGAGCGAGCCCAAAATTGGCGGCATAGGCCTTGATTGCCCCGAGCAGAAAATGGGCGAATGGCCCGATGACATTAAACTGGGCTTTGAAAAGGATGCCTTGGGCTTTTTCCTCTCCAGCCACCCCTTGCAGCCCTACAGAAGAGACATACAGCGCATGGGCCTGGCCGCGCTGGAAGATGTGCGCGACCTCGCGCCCGGCATGACCGTAAAGGTTGCCATACTCATGAGCAATATTACGGACAAGCTCACCAAAAAGGGCAGCAAAATGGCTGTTTGCCAGATAAACGACCTTACGGCCAGCGGAGAATGCCTGTTTTTTTCAAAAAGCTACGAGCAGGCGCGGCACTTGCTCGCGCCTGATGTGCCTGTTGAGCTTACCGCCACCATATCGCGCGACAGAGACGCCGATTCCGGCGGCAGCGGGCAGGGCTATGAAGATGAAGACGCCCCTTTAAAAGAAATAAAGTTGATTGGCGAATCCGTCAGGCCGCTTATTGACGCGGTGCGCGGCAACAACTCGCCGTGGGAAATGGAGTGCAGCCTGGATTTGATTACACCCGAGCACGTGAGTGGCTTGCAGGATATTTTGCAACGCCACAAAGGCACGGTTGAATTTAATATGTTTTTGTACGGGCAAGGCAAACAGTGCCATATGCAGTTGCCTAACTACCGCGTTTTGCCCGGCCCCGACCTGGGGGCGGAATTGGCCTTATGGGAAGAAAACCTTACAAATAGCACGGTATAGGAGGAATACTCGGGGAGTTTGTGTCGCTCGGCATGTTTCACAACTCAGGGCAAAATGCACAAGTACATGTTTTTTCGTGGATATTTTTCATATTTACATGTATCCTCCCAACTTAACAAAATAAAATTTGCATTTTGATTACTGCGTGATCCTGCTCGATTTTATGGATGCCGTTTTGGCATGTGGTCGTTCACATTAATATGAAATAATTTCCGCCTTTGCGGATTAAAACAAATAGTGGTGAGGCAAGCGAGAAATGGCAAAATTAATGGATTCTGTATTGGGTTTGTTCTCCAGCGACCTTGCGATAGATTTGGGTACCGCCAATATCTGCATATATATCAAGGGGCAGGGCATAGTGCTGCGCGAGCCTTCCGTTGTTGCGGTAAAAAAGGATTCACGCGGCGGCAGCAGTATTCTGGCCGTGGGACAAGAAGCCAAAGACATGCTCGGTAAAGTGCCAGGCAATATTGAAGCCATTCGCCCCATGAAAGACGGCGTTATAGCCGACTTTGAAACCGCCGAGGCCATGCTCAGATTTTTCATTTCCAAGGTGCACCACAACCGCCGCCTTGTACGCCCGCGCATTATGGTGTGCGTGCCCACCGGCATAACGCAGGTGGAGAAGAGGGCAGTTAAAGAGTCCTGCCTCAGCGCCGGAGCCCGCGAGGTGTATCTTATAGAAGAACCCATGGCCGCTGCCATAGGGGCCAACCTGCCCATTCAGGAGCCTACCTCAAACATGGTGGTGGATATAGGCGGCGGCACCACCGAGGTAGCCATAATCTCTCTTTCCGGCATTGTTTACTCCAAGTCCGTGCGCGTGGGCGGAGACAAAATGGACGAAGCCATTAAAACCCACATTAAACGCAAATATAATTTGCTTATAGGCGACTCCACCGCCGAGGTCATAAAAATGTCCATTGCCTCGGCTTACCCCATGGCTACGGAGCAGGAAGTGGAAGTAAAAGGCCGCGACCTTGTTACGGGCATTCCGCAGAATATTATCATCACCTCCGAAGAGGTGCGCAAAGCCATTGCGGAACAGGTGGACAGCATAGTGCAGGGCGTGCGCATAGCTCTGGAGCAGACCCCGCCGGAACTGGCCGCCGATATAGTCGACCGCGGCATAGTGCTTACCGGCGGCGGCGCGTTGCTTAAAGGGTTGGATCAGCTCCTGCGCGAAGAAACCATGCTGCCCATTACCGTGGTGGATGATCCACTTTCCACCGTTGTACTCGGAACCGGTAAAGCCCTTGATAACATCCATATTCTTAAAGAAGTTTGCATAGACTAACGTGTTTAATCTGAAGAGACTCATAGCCTTTTTCGGGCTGGCCCTCAGTTGCTTTCTTGCCCTTTACACCTGGGATGCCAGAACCGGTAACCTCTCGCGTCTGTTCAGCATGAGCGGCCTTGAGGTTACCCGTCAGGTTATCGCCCCCGGCGTATGGCTTAAAGACAGGGGCTCGCATTTTGTGGACAGCTACTTCGCGCTGGTTGATGTGGCTGACGAAAACGCGCGCCTGGTGGAAGAACTGAGCGCCACGCGCCAAAGCCTGGTGCAAGCGCACGAAGACCAGCAGGAGCTGCTGCGCCTGCGCGAGTTTTTCGATTTGCCGCCGGTTTCGCCATGGGAGAAAACCGGGGCCAGAGTAATAGCGGGCAAATTCGGCCCACAGGCTGCCCTTAACAGCGTAATGCTCAACAAGGGTTTTTTGGGCGGAGCGACGCCAGGTTCTCCCGTTATTACGGCGCAAGGCCTGGTGGGCCGCGTTTATCATGCCTCTCCGCACGGTTCCACCGTACTGCTGCTTACAGATCCCTCATTCAGAGTGGCCGTGGTGGGGCAGCAAAGCCGTGTGCGCGGTATTCTTGCAGGCGCTGGCGCCAACAACGCTCTTATGGTCCAATATGTATCGCCCAACACCAATATGCTGCCCGGCGAGCTGTTGGTCTGCTCCGGCATTGACGGCATAATGCCCAAAGGCATGCCCGCCGCAAGGGTGGAAACTGTTGTTTATGATAAAGATACGCTTTTTCCGCGTATCACCTCCTCTCCTGTGGCGAATTTATCCAGGCTTGAAGAAGTTATAGTGCTTGTTCCGCCCAAAGGCGGCAGGCCGGACGAGTTGTTGTACGAGCCCTTCAAGGATATAGACATATTGCCGGACGTGCCGGAGCTTGACGCCCTGCCTGACGAGGCGGCCAGAGAGATGGCAAATGGCTAGAAGGCATTTCATAATTGTCTCTTTGCCTTTAGGCGGCGCCGTGCGCCCTGAACACGGAGCATAGCCATGACCTCGGCCAATATTCTGTGGTGGGCTGTCTATATAATAGCCGGAATCTGGCTGCAAAAATGGTTTCCGGGGCTTGATGCCCTGGTGCCTGCTCTGATTGTTTGCCTTAATGCCGGCAACAAACAGCAAACAGTCGTCTTTCTGCTTATTTGCGTGGTAATACAAGAAGGCACCGGCACTTTGCCCTTCGGGGCTTCAATTATCTGGTACAGCACAGTTATAGCCGCCTATTATATCGGCGGCTGGTTTTTTATGTCCGGCAACCTCATGTTCATACTCATCCTGTCCATATCCATGGGGGTAAGCCGGGCGTTAATTTCTGCGGCCATGGGGCTTTTGCAGCCGTTGCCCTTTGATTCGCAGTTTATGCTGGGCACTTATGTTCTGCAAATTGTGTGCACGCCGGTAATATGGTTTGTGGCGGACAAAACCCGCCGCATGTTGGTAAGCGATGCGTATTAGCATAGAAGAAGGATACCAGCCGCCCAAATATGGGCTGCTTATGCTGCAGGTGCTGGTGCTGCTGTTGTTCTGCCTGCTGGTGCTGCGCTTTTGGTATTTGCAGATTTTGTCAGGCGAGCAAAACGCGCAAAGAGCCCACGCCAACCGTTGGCGCGAGCAGCTTGTGTACGCCAACAGAGGTTTGGTGCTGGATGACAAAGGCGTAATTTTGGCGGAAAACCTGCCCTCATACGCCGTGGCTCTGGTGCGTGAAGACTGCCCGGATATTCCTTCGACTTTATCCAAAATAAGCCAGTGGACCGGCGAGCCGCTGGGCAAACTGCAACGTCTGTATCAGGCCAGCATTGCGGACCGCGTGCCCAGCTTCACACCTGTTATTCTTACACACGACGTAAAGTTTGAGCAGATTGCCCGTATTGAAAGCCAGCTTATCAACTGGCCGGGCATTACCGTTATTTCGCAACAGCGCCGTTTTTACACGCACGGCGAAATGTTCGCGCATGTGCTGGGCTATGTGGCTTTGGCCTCGCCTGACGAGCTGAAAAAAAACAAGGCGCTGGTGCGTGGCGATATAATAGGGCGGCAAGGCCTGGAAAAGGTGTTGGAAGAACGCCTGCGCGGCACCAAGGGCAAAACCTCGCTGGAGGTGGATGCGTTGGGGCGCCCTCTGGTTCAGATAAATGAAAGCGATCCAAAGGGAGGAGAGGATATTCACCTTTCGTTGGATGTGGACTTGCAAAAAGCCGCTACTGCCGCCTTGGGCGAACATTCAGGCTGCATAGTGGTAATGGAGCCTGATACCGGAAAATTACGCGCCCTGGTGACTGCGCCTTCTTACGACAGCAATATTTTTGGACGGTTAAAGCCGGAAGTGTGGGCCAAACTTGTCAATGACGAGCGCCATCCTCTGCAGAACCGCGTTATCCAAAGCGTTTACCCTCCGGGGTCTATCTGGAAGCTCATGATGGCCCCCATGCTTTTGCGCGAGGGCATCAGCCCGGACGAAACCGTTACCTGCACCGGCGAGTTCAAGCTGGGCAACCGCACTTTCCGTTGCTGGCGCGGCGGGGGCCACGGCAAGGTTGACATGCTCAAGTCCCTTGTTGAATCTTGCGACGTATACTATTACCAAATGGCCGACCGCGTAGGCATAGACAAAATTACCGAGTTTGCGCGCGCCTCCGGTTTCGGGCACCTTACAGGCATTGATTTGCCTTACGAAAAAACTGGTGTTGTTCCGGGCCGCGAATGGAAAATGGCCATGCGCGGCGAGCCGTGGCAGCGTGGTGAAACAATTAACGCTTCCATAGGCCAGGGGTATACCTTGGTCACGCCCGTGCAAATGGCCGTTTATGTAAGCTCGCTGCTTAACGGCGGCAAGCTGATGAAGCCGCTGCTGCTCGACGGGGCGGAACCGGTAATAGTAGGCCGCACTCCCTCCACCGCCAAGGACAGGGAGTTTGTTGTAAACGCCATGCGCAGCACGGTTGAAGACCAGCACGGCACCGCCCGGCGCGTTTTGCGCAGTGACGCCATAATGGGAGGCAAAACAGGCACCGCGCAGGTTGTGGCCGTTGGCGACACCCGCCTCAAAACCGAAGAAATGCTCTACCAGCACCGCGACCATGCCTGGATAGCCACCTGGGGCATAAAGGGCGATAAAAAGTACGTGGTAATTGTAATGGTGGAGCATGGCGGCGGCGGCAGCTCTTCCGCCGGTCCCGTGGCCCGGCTTGTGTATGAGCATTTGTTCAATGACAAAAGCCATGCCGATTCCCCCAGACGCAACGTGGCCGCTTCAGGCTACGTTGTGCAGCAAAACGCTGAGGACGACGCCGAGATAGACGAGATTATACGCGCCTCGGAACAATGGGAAAGATTTTTGAAAAAAACGTCCAGGCAGAGCATACGCTAAGAGTTCGCTATTATGACGCAGGGCATGGAAAAACGCATTTTTTTAAAAGCCAACTGGGTGCTGGTGTTCTTTACGCTGGTTCTGGTGGTAACAGGCATGGCCAATCTTTATTCGGCCAGCGCCGTGCGCATTGAAGACGGCATAAGCGTGGCCCCGTATTTTCAAAAGCAGTTTTTATGGGTGGCCGCAGGCTTTGGCTGCATGTTGGCCTGCATGTTGTTTGATTATCACCGGCTTTCTTCCATGGCTGAAATTCTGCTGTTTTTATCCATATGCGTATTGCTGCTGGTGCTTCTTATGGGCAGCCACGGCGGAGGGGCCAAACGCTGGCTTGAACTGGGGCCGATTCGTTTTCAACCCAGCGAGGCTGTGAAAATAAGCGTTATGCTGCTTGCCGCCAAAATGCTGGCCAGGGGCAAAGATCCGCTTGGCTGGAAAGAACTGTTCATAGTTCTGGGCGTGATAATGGTGCCGACCATGCTGGTGCTTAAGCAGCCGGACCTTGGCACGGCCATGATTATCCTTTTAATCGCCGGCGGCATGGTTTTGTTTCGCGGCGTAAAGGCGCAGATAATCAAGGTGGGCATAGTTATTTTGATTTTAAGCCCGGTTGTTATGGCAAAGCTTGTAATTCCCAACCTTTTGGATTATCAACGGCAGCGTATTATCGGTTTTATAAATCCGGAACAGGCGGGCGACAACGCCGTTTACCAGAACCGCCAGTCGGAAATAGCCATCGGCTCAGGCCAGGTATGGGGCAAGGGGTACCTTGAAGGCACCCAGAGCAAGCTGCGCTTTCTGCCCGCCAAGCATACCGACTTTGCAGTCGCGGTGTTTGGAGAAGAATGGGGCTTTGTCGGCAATATAGGGCTTGTAGCCATATTCTGCATGTTTTTGCTCAGCATCTACGCCACTGCGCGCGATGCCAAAGACAAGTTTGGCGGCATACTCACAGCCGGAATTTTCTTCTATTTTTTCTGGCAAATTTTAATAAATATAGGAATGGTGCTTGGCATGTTGCCCGTTGTTGGTATACCCTTACCATTCATAAGTTACGGGGGCAGCGCCACTATAGTCAATTTTTGCCTGGTGGGGCTGGTGCTTAATATTTCCATGCGCCGCTATGTGTTCAGGTCGGTTTAGTTTTACTACAGCAAGCATATAAAATACGGTGACGGAGTTTTTCATGAGCAAAGACGAATCAAAATTCAACGCCTTTCTGGGTACGGACACTTCCTATAACGGAAAGCTTTCTTTCGCTGGTTCCGTGCGCATAGACGGCGAGTTTACCGGCGAGATCAGCTCCGAAGGCACACTTATTTTGGGTAAAGACGCGCGCGTGTCCGGCAATATAAATGTGGCTCAGCTCATACTTAGCGGAAAAATAGACGGTGATATTGTAGTGAGCAAGCAAACTACCATGCACAAAACCGCTTTTCTTACCGGCAACATTGTTACCCCGGTATTGGTTATGGAGGAAGGAGCCACCCTGCAAGGCACGGTGCAAATGACCAAAGAGCCGCTGGCCGAGTGCGGCAAGCGCCAAAAAGCACAAGGCGCGCAGTTAGAGGATTTGCCGGAATAGCGCAAATATTCTTGCTTTTTAGTTATTTTGCCTTTTGACAATTCTGGCTGAATGGTTTAAGGCAAAGCAAAATTTATAAGTCATATAACCCCTAACTTTTTCAGGAAGCAGTATGGTAAGTATTAATCTGGATATTACCCTTGTCATTCAGATAGTTAATTTCATTATTGCTCTGATAGTCCTGAATTTTGTTCTCATCCGTCCCATCAGGGGCATCCTCAAGCAACGCCGCGACTTGGTGGACGGCATGATTGCCGATGCCGGAAAATTTAATGAAGACGCCGCCTCGCGCCTTAAAAGGTATGAGGCGGAGCTTGATGCCGCCCGCGCTTTGGCTGCGGAGCAGCGCGATGCCGTCAGGCAGCAGGGCGTTCAAACCGAGCAGGCCATTTTGGAAGAAGCCCAAAACGAGGCTCAGAGCTTTCTGCAAAAATCCCGTAAGGAAGTGGCTCAAGAGTCTGAAGATGCAATCAGAGAGTTGCGCGGCAAGGTAAACCGGTTTGCCGGCAATGTTCTCGCCAAGGTTTTGGAATAGCTTGTACTTTATTGTTGGGAGGTTGAGAAGTGGGCGCATCTAAAAGTAAGGTCAAAGTTGTAGTTGCAGTCGTTTTTGTTATGTGCGTTGCGGCTTTTATAATGGGGCGCGGCTCGCATAACGAATGGGTGGACTTTGGCTTCAGAACATTCAACTTTGCCATGTTCATAGCTGTTATATGGTATGCCGCCGGCGGAAAAATTAAAGCCGCTCTTACCGGCCGCAGCCAGAAAATATCCACTGAGCTTTCCGAGCTTGAGCGCGCCAAAGATCAGGCTGCCAAGCACCTTAAAGAGGTTGAAGCGCAAATTATCAACCTGGATAAAGAACGCCAGGCCATACTTGCCAGTTACAAGGCGCAGGGCGAGGCCCTCAAGTCCGAAATTATAGTCAAAGCGGAAAAAACCGCCCGGCAGCTTATAGCGCAAGCCAAAGTCACCGCTCAGAACGAAGTGGACAAGATTATGGAAGATATGCGCGCCGAAATGGCGGAAGAAATTGTCGCGGCAACGGAAAAACTGCTGCGCGAGCGTCTTGACGCCAAAGAGCATGACAAACTCATCAACAAAAGCTTAACCAAGGTGGTGCTGAATTGAGCAGCGAAATTGTAGCACGCAGGTATGCCCGCGCCTTTTTTGCCGTAGGCAAAAAGAAGGGCCTGCCGGAACTGGAAAAGCTGAAAGAGGACCTTGCCGTACTGCGCGAAGCTATTACGGCATCAAAAGAACTCTCGCAGTTGTATAAAAATCCGCTTTTTACAGCCGAAGATAAAGAAAAGGTAACCACGGCATTTTTGATGGAGCTTAAGGCAAATAAAAGCACGCAGAGCTTTTGCCGCCTGTTGGCCGAAAAAGGCCGCCTTGCTTACCTGCCTGCCATTGCGGGCATCTTCGGCGAATTGTTGGATGCTGAAAAAGGAATAATCCGCGGAGAGCTAGTTACCGCCGTGGAACTTAGTGAAACAAAACGAAAGACTGTGCATGAGCAGTTGGAAAAGCAGGTAAAGCACGACCTGGCTCTCAGCTACTCGGTGGATCCGTCGCTTTTGGGCGGGGTCCTGTTAAAGGTAGGCGACCAGGTGTTGGATGCCAGCCTGCGCGCGCAGCTTTCCATCCTGAAAGAACAGATCAAGAGGGGTGAGTAGGGCCATGCAGATTAAAGTGGAAGAAATCAGCAAGATTATCGAATCGCAGATCGAAAACTTCGATCAACGCGTGGAGATGAGCGAAACCGGCACTGTGCTATATGTCGGTGACGGCATCGCCCGCGTTTACGGCGTGAAAAACGCCATGTCCATGGAGCTTCTCGAATTTCCCGGCGGTATTATGGGCATGACGCTCAACCTTGAAGAAGACAACGTCGGCGTGGCCTTGCTCGGCCCAGATACCGGCATCAAGGAAGGCGACATAGTTAAACGTACCGGCAAGATTTTCTCCGTGCCCGTTGGTGACGCCATTATGGGTCGTGTGCTTGACCCCCTCGGCAACCCCATTGACGGTCTGGGTCCGGTTGAATCCAAACAAACCCGCCCGGTGGAAATTAAAGCGCCCGGCATTATCGCCAGAAAGCCCGTGCATGAGCCCATGCCCACCGGCATAAAGGCCATTGACGCCATGACGCCTATTGGCCGTGGCCAGCGCGAGCTTATAATTGGCGACCGTCAGACCGGAAAAACCGCCGTGTGCATCGACGCCATTCTGGCCCAGAAAGATACCGATATTCACTGCTTTTATGTGGCTATCGGCCAGAAAAAAGCCAACGTTGCCCTGGTTGCGGAAACCTTGCGCAAATACGGCGCCCTTGAATACACCACCATTATATCGGCCACCGCTTCCGATCCGGCGCCTTTGCAGTACATAGCCGCCTACTCCGGTTGCACCATGGCCGAATACTACCGCGATAACGGCAAGCACGCCCTTATCGTTTACGACGACCTTTCCAAACAGGCCGTGGCTTACAGGCAGATGTCCCTGCTGCTCCGCCGTCCTCCAGGACGTGAAGCTTTCCCCGGCGACGTTTTTTACCTGCACTCCCGTTTGCTGGAACGCGCGGCCAAGCTCTCCGACGATCGTGGCGCTGGTTCCCTTACGGCTCTGCCCATTATTGAAACGCAGGCAGGCGACGTTTCCGCCTACATCCCGACCAACGTTATATCCATTACCGATGGTCAGGTGTACCTTGAGCCAAACCTGTTCAACTCCGGCATACGTCCCGCTGTAAACGTTGGCCTTTCGGTGTCCCGCGTGGGCGGTGCCGCCCAGATTAAGGCCATGAAGCAGGTTGCCGGCACTTTGCGCCTTGACCTTGCGCAGTACCGCGAGTTGGCCGCTTTTGCCCAGTTCGGATCCGACCTGGATAAAGCCACTCAGGCCAAACTTAACCGCGGCGCGCGCTTGGTTGAGCTTTTGAAGCAGCCCCAATACAAGCCCATGACGGCATATGAGCAGGTTGCCTCAATTTATGCCGCCAACAAAGGCTTTATGGATGATGTCCCGCTCGAAGCCATCAGCCGCTTTGAAATTGAGTATCTGGAATTCCTGCGCATGAGCAAGCCCGATATTCTTAACGATATTGCCGAAAAGAAGGCATTGGACAAAGGACTTGAAGACAGACTGTCTGCCGCCCTAGGGGAATTTAAAAAGAGCTTTAAGGCTTAGCCCCGGCGGAGGTAATACATGGCTTCGTTAAAAGCAGTAAAAATGAAAATTGTAGGGGTCAACAAGACCAAGCAGATTACCCGAGCCATGAACATGGTTTCTTCGGCTAAGCTGCGCGGCGCTCAATCCCGTATTGAGAAGTTCCGCCCCTACGCCGACAAGTTCCAGCAAATGCTCAAGGATCTTGCCGGCAAGGCCGACGCCAGCGCCCACCCGCTGCTGGAGGAGCGTGCCGAGCCCAAAACCTGTGGCATTATTCTGGCTACTTCTGATCGCGGCTTGGCCGGCGCATTCAACGCTGGGCTTATTAGCGCCGCTTTAAAGCTGGCCAGGCAAAAGCAGGCGGAAGGTATTGCCGTCAAGTTTTACAACGTTGGCCGTAAAGGGCGCGACACCATAAGAAAACTTGGCTTCGAGCAACCTTCGCGCGCCCAAAGCACCTTGGAGCCGCTTAGCTTTCAGGTGGCAGCCAAGCTGGGTGAGGATATAATATCCGACTACCTCAGCGGCGCTTTGGACCAGGTTTATATGGTTTATGCCGAGTTTGTGAGCCTTGCAAAGCAAGTGCCTGTAACCCAGGCCATTCTGCCTATGAAAGCGCCGGAAGTTGAAGAAAGCGCGGCCGGGCAGAATAGCGCGGAGTATGTTTACGAGCCCGATGTGATATCTCTTTTGGCCGAAATTCTGCCTCGCTACATAAATGTGCAGGTGTACAGAGGCCTTCTGGATACTTCGGCCAGTGAGCATGCGGCTCGCATGGCGGCAATGGATAACGCCACCCGTAACTGTGACGATATTGTTGCCTCTCTCAGCATGCTTTACAACAAAACCAGACAATCGGCCATTACAACCGACCTGATTGACATAGTCTCCGGCGCCAACGCGCTCAACGGCTAGAAGGGAGTGTACAGGATATGAGTCAAAATGTAGGAAGAGTTGTTCAGGTTATCGGCGCCGTGGTGGACATTGAGTTCCCCGCTGGCATTCTGCCGAATATCCTGAACGCCCTGGAGCTGAAAAACCCTAACAACAGCGATGCTCCGGAGCTTATTTGCGAAGTTGCCCAGCACCTTGGCGACAACGTTGTGCGCACCATAGCCATGGACGCCTCCGAAGGTCTGGTGCGCGGCATGGAAGCTGTTGATACCGGCCACCCCATAATGGCTCCGGTAGGCAAGGGCGCGCTTGGCCGTATCATTAACGTTGTGGGCAAGCCCGTGGATGAAATGGGCCCGATTAATACCAAAAAGTATTTGCCCATTCACCGCCCAGCCCCGGCCTTTACCGAGCAGAACACCGAAGTTGAAATGCTCGAAACCGGCATAAAGGTTGTGGACCTTCTGGTTCCCTTCCCCAAAGGCGGCAAAATGGGCCTCTTTGGTGGCGCCGGTGTGGGCAAAACCGTTATTCTCATGGAAATGATCAACAACATCGCCAAGCAGCACGGTGGTATTTCCGTGTTTGCCGGTGTTGGCGAGCGTACTCGTGAAGGCCGCGACCTTTACAACGAAATGTCCGAAGCTGGCGTGCTGGAAAAAACCGCGCTTGTGTACGGCCAGATGAACGAACCCCCAGGAGCCCGTTCGCGCGTGGCCCTCACCGCTCTTACTTGCGCGGAATACTTCCGTGACGAAGAGCACCAGGACGTGCTTCTCTTTGTAGACAATATATTCCGCTTTACCCAGGCCGGTTCCGAAGTTTCCGCGCTTTTGGGCCGCATGCCTTCGGCGGTGGGTTACCAGCCCACTCTGGGCACCGACCTTGGCGGCTTGCAGGAGCGTATTACCTCCACCCAGTCCGGTTCCATCACCTCGGTGCAGGCCGTTTACGTGCCTGCTGACGACTTGACCGACCCGGCCCCGGCTACCACCTTCTCGCACCTTGACGGAACGCTGGTTCTTTCCCGTCAGATCGCGGAACTTGGCATCTACCCCGCCGTGGACCCGCTGGACTCCACCTCGCGCATACTCGACCCGCTGGTTGTGGGCGACGAGCACTACTCCGTAGCGCGCGAAGTGCAGCAGGTGCTGCAAAAGTATAACGACCTGCAGGATATTATAGCCATTTTGGGTATGGACGAACTGTCTGACGAAGATAAGCTTACCGTTGCCCGCGCCCGCCGTATTCAACGTTTCCTGTCGCAGCCTTTCCACGTGGCGGAAGTGTTTACCGGCACTCCGGGCCAGTATGTGAAGCTGGAAGATACTGTTAAGGCTTTCCGCGGCATTTTGAGCGGAGAGTTCGACCACCTTGCGGAAACCGACTTCTACATGGTGGGCGGCATTGAAATGGCGCTGGAAAAGTACAACGCCCGTAAAGCTTCCGAGCAATAGGAGCGGTTATGGAAAAATCCCTCCAGCTTGACATTGTCACCCCTGACAAGATTGTTATGAGCGAACAGGTGGACTATGTGAGCGCTCCTGGGGTGGAAGGCGAGTTCGGCGTGTTGCCGGGCCATATTCCGTTGCTGGTGGCTTTGACCATAGGCAAATTGTCATACACCGCAAATGGTAAACGGCATAATGCCTTTGTTGGCGGCGGCTTTGCCGAGGTTTCCGATAACAAGGTTACCGTGCTTGCCGAATCCGCCGAGCTGGCCGAGAATATTGATGCGGCCAGAGCTCAGGAAGCCAAGAAAAGAGCGGAAGAGCGCCTGCAAAAGCGCGCCGAAAACCTTAATGATGAGCGCGCGCATTTGGCCCTTCAACGTGCCATGACCCGCCTCAACATTTACACATCGCGTTAAAACAGACATAATTGCATTATATGAGGCGGTTCAGACCTAGTCTGAACCGCTTTTTATATGAGGAGCGCTACAGTAACACCATTGCTTTTCATAACTTCGTTGCCGCTAAACTTGGCTGCCCGAAACTCACGGCATATTAAAATAAAAATGCGCGTGGCTTTAATTGGCACGCGCATTTTTGCTTATTGCAGACTGTTTCTTATCAAGGTTGCGATAAAGTGGGCAAAGATCGAGGCCTGCCTCCATTTAACTATTTGGCCATGCACTTCGAGCTTTGGTAATATGGGCCCAGCTTTTGGGGCTGAACGGCCTGAATTTGGTAAATCTGCCTTACTATGCCGCTGCCCTTTTGCCTACTGTTAAGTTGGCGATACACTAATCTTTGGGGTGACCTCCGCCATTGCCGTTTTTTATAGGGAAGGCAAAAGACGCCAGCACGCCGAGGCAAAGCAGGCCCAATACCACTGCCAGGCTGATCAGGTGGTGTATATGGAATCCGAAATACTGCACGGCCATTTTTACGCCTATGTATACCAGTATTATGATAACTGCTTTTTCCAGATGCACCAAGTAGCGCTTGGCCGCCGCCAGAAAAAAGAACATGGAGCGCAAACCAAGAATGGCGAATATATTGCTGGTGTAAACCAGAAATGGCTTTTGGGTTATGGCTATTATGGCGGGCACGCTGTCAAAGGCAAACATGACGTCAGCAAATTCTATGGTTACGAGGCAGAGAAAAAGCGGAGTAACCGCCCAACGGGCGTTATCCTTAACAAAAAAGCAATGGCCGGAAAGGCGTGGGTAAACAGGAAACACCTTTCTGGTCATGCGTACCGACCAGTGGTTGGCATAGTCGTCAAGCTGCTCATGCCCGCTGTGCATTGAAGACCACATTTTCCAGGCCGACCACAGTATGAATACGCTGAAGAGCAGGGCCATCCAGGCGAAAGATTGCAACAGGGCAGTGCCAAGGGCCACAAAGATCAGGCGCAGTATAAGCGCGCCCAGAATGCCATAGTATAAAACACGGTGCTGGTATTTGTCCGGCACGCTGAAGGCCGTGAATATGGCCATCATCACAAACAGGTTGTCCACGGATAACGATTTTTCCAACAGATAACCTGAAATGAACAGAGAAAAGTCCGTAGCGCCGTGCGAGGCCCATACATAACCGCTAAAGGCCAGGGCCAGCATAACCCAGAACAAAGTCCACAACCCGGCGCTTTTTGCGGATATAACCTCATCCGCCTTGTGGGCCTTCAGGTCCACAACCAAACATACCACTACCATGGCGCAGAACAATATTACGCTATATATGGAATAGTCGCCAAGCATGTTAACCTCTTATTAAAGTGTTACCTTCATATAGCGCAAAAAATTATAGTTTGCACCATTTCTATTGCTTATAACCAAAATGTTGTTTTACGCAATGCCCTGCTTGCCTTTTGGCCTGCCGCCGGAAAAGCAGAGGTAAATTGCAAAAATGGTAAGCAGTGCGCCGCCATAGCCTGCAATTCCTGTTGGCCTGCCCAGCAACAGCACATCCCATACAAAGGCGAATAACGGCTCAGCCATAAACAGTAACCCTCCTTTGCCAGGCGGTAGGTAGGGTAGTCCGGCGGAAACCATAAGCCAGCCTATTGCCTGGCAGCCGATGCCGTATAAAATTAAAAAACCTGCATCCGAGGCGCTCGCAAGGGCAAAACTGCCGCCTTCCAGCAACAGCAGAGTAGCGAGAAAAACAGCGCAGGCAAAAGACACCCAGGCCATGTTGGCGAGCAATGGCAAAGGCACGGCCACGCGGCGGCTGTGCCGGAGCAAAAGCACGTAGCAGGAGAGAAAAAGTGAGGTAACAAGGCCGTAGACAATGCCCATGAACAGGCCCGGCGGTAGGCTGCGCAGGTCCACTTCCAGCAGCATCACCAAACCTATCAGAGCCAGCACTATGGCGCCGAACACGCGGATGGACGCTTTTTCGCCAAAAAACAGAATACCGGCTATGGCCAGCACAAAAACCTGAAAATTGGCGAGAATGGTGGATAAACCCGGCCCAACCAGCAAGATTGAGCGATGCCAGAAAAACAGATCGCCGCAAAAGGCCGCGCCGGCCAGAATTATGGCAATAAAAGCGGGCAGGCTTGGGCGCAGGGGGCAGCGTTTTAGCAGTGCCGCCAACAACAGAACAATACCGCCGAAAAACATGCGGTAAAAAGCCGAGGCGGTGGCCCCTGCATCAACCATTGTTATTATGATGGGCCCGAAGCTGATGCTTACGGCCCCCAGAAAAATCAGCATGCCGCCGCGTATGCCTTGCGGCAGTTTGAACCACCACGGAAAAAGCCGCATCATGTCTGCCTGAAAAAGCCGCGCACCGCCTCAAGGGCCTCAAGGGCATAGTCCGTAACTGGGTTGTTGCCTCCGGCTATTCTTAAATCGGCATATTTCTCGTACAGCAGCTTACGCTCGTTAAACAGGTCTTCAATGGTTTGCCCCGGCGCTATGGCCAAGCCTCTGTCCGGCTTGCGGGCAATGCGCTCCAAGATTATGGGAAGAGGCACGTCAATATAAAGCACCGGCCCCAGCTCTTTAAGCCGCAGCATGGCCTGCTCGCGGTAAACAACGCTGCCCCCGGTGGAGATTACACAATGCGCCAGGCGAATGTTTTGAATAACCTTGGCTTCCAAATCCAAAAATTCTTCTTTGCTCATGGCATCGGTAATATGCTGCAAAGGCGCGCCGTAGGCCGATTCAATAAGATGGTCCGAATCAACATGCGCCCAGTCCATAAGCCGGGCCAGCTCGGCCCCCATTTTACTTTTTCCCGCCGCCGCCATGCCTATAATGCTCACACATTTGTCTTCCGGCAGTGGTTGCGCGGCATGCGCGCCGCTATCTGGCTTGCTGGCTGATGTTTGCATATATGCCTCCGAATTGCAGCATTACATTAATGCTGCCGCCTTGGCAATATTCAACGTATTGCAAGCCATATCATAATTGGAGTTTTTGTTGCCTGGCGCTCAGGGTGGTTCAGACCGCGATGCGGTTTATACAAATATATATCGGCTTGGTTGATGTGGTCTGAAACGGTATGGAGCCAGGCCGCGACTGCCGGGCGGCTACACAATAAGCAGTTGCAAAAGCCGCCGCATTAAGGCAAGTTTTGAGCGACGCGCATTTTCAACATAGTCCTGGCGCAATGCGTCATGCGCGGTTTGCGTTTTTTTGCCGGGCTTGTTTGGGGGTAACCATATGCAGCGCAGAAGTTGCGGCATTTTATTGCACATTTCATCATTGCCATCGGCTTACGGTATTGGAGATTTGGGTCCGGCCGCGCACGACTTTGCGGCAACTTTGGCCGCGTCTGGCATAAGCTGCTGGCAGTTTTTGCCCCTTACCCCAATTTCAGAGTTTATCGGCAACTCGCCTTACTCCAGCCCTTCGGCCTTTGCGGGCAACCCGTTGTTCATCAGCCCGGAATTTTTGTGCGAAAGCGGCTACATATCGCCTGCGGATGTTGAAAACGCCCACTGCCTGTATTGCGGCGGTCTTAAACCATGCATGGTCGATTACCCGTCTGTTTACAAACAGCGCTCCGCCATATTGAATGCGGCGTTCGAGCGGGGCTTTCCCAGCCTGTGCCACGACAAGAATTTTGAAGAGTTTTGCGCCGCCCATGCTTACTGGCTTGACGGCTATGCCATGTTTTTATCCATAAAAGAGCAACATGGCGGAAAAAGTTGGGTTGATTGGCCTGATGAGCTTAAATGGCGCAAACCGCAAGCTTTGGGCAGATGGGCTGAGCAATACCGGCGCAACATACTTAAGCACAAGTTTGTGCAGTATCTTTTTTTCAGCCAATGGCAACGCCTGCACACTTTTTGTAAAAAACTGGGCATCTCGCTTGTGGGCGATATGCCCATTTACGTCACCCACGACAGTGCCGACGTATGGTCCGCGCCGGAGCTTTTCCGGCTTGACGACAAGGGCCTACCCGTAACCGTGGCCGGAGTTCCGCCGGATTATTTCAGCGCAACCGGACAACGTTGGGGCAACCCCGTATACCGCTGGGATGTAATGCGCAAGGACGGTTTTGCCTGGTGGATAAAACGGCTGGAGCATAATTTGCTTATTGCCGATATTGTGCGGCTGGATCATTTTCGCGGTTTTTGCGGCTATTGGGAAATACCGGCGGAAGAAGAAACCGCCGTTAAAGGCCAATGGGTTCCAGCGCCGGGGCGGGAGTTTTTTAGCGCCGTGCAGGCGCATTTTGGGCGGGAACTCCCCATAATTGCCGAAGACCTTGGCGTGATTACCGATGACGTGCGCGCGCTAATGGCGGAATTCAGCCTGCCCGGCATGAAGGTGTTGCAATTCGGCTTTGGCGGGCACACTCCGGCCCGTAATCCTGATGCCCCTTTTCGCCACCCGCGCAACAGCGTGGTGTACACCGGCACGCACGACAACACTACTACTTTGCATTGGTATTGTTGCGCACAGCACGAAGAAAAGAAAAACCTTTGTAATTATGTAGGGCGGAACCTTGGCCCGGATGAGGCCCTGGATGCGATGTTGCGTCTGGCTTTGGGCAGTCAGGCCAATCTGGCGGTTATTCCCATGCAAGACGTGCTTGGCCTTGGCGAAACAGGCCGCATGAATACGCCATCTGTAGCAAAGGGCAACTGGGAATGGCGTCTTGCGGACCAGTCCGGTTGGGTGTCAGCCGCCAGCCCATGCGCCGCGCCCGTGCCAAGTGTTTTTTCCTGTTTTTATGACTTATGCCGAATATACGGCAGGCTTGCGGAAGATAACGACTGATTTTAACCTGTAATTGGCGCAACGCGTTCAAATATGGTGATTAAATATGCCTAGGCTAATACTAACTCTATTTATGGCGGTGTGTGTAATGATTCCAGCTAATGGCCACGCGGCAACGGTTAAAGCGCCTTACGCGGTGCAAATTGCCCCCAATATGGGCGAGCTTAAGGTTAAAGAAAAGGTGCGCTTGCAGCAGGTAGGGCCAAATCTGCATTCTTTTAACATTTACCTGCCCGCCTCCGTATCCGTGCAGGCTGGGTTTACGGTGAGCGTATCCGGCTTTACGCTTAATTCCATAGGCCGCAAGCTTATGCTGCCGGAAGACGACCCGGCCGCCTCCGCGCGCGGTCAGCTTGTAAATAAACTGCGTGAGGCCAGACTGGAAAGATCGCGACTGGACGGGCTGGAAAAATCGCTTAACGCAAGAATTGCCATGTGGCAGAACCAGGCGGCGCAGCAGAGCAATTTGAGCAACATGCCCCAAGCCGCGGATTTGGAAAAGGTTGACGCCGCGCTTTCGGCAAAGTTGCCCGAAATTTACGGCCAACTTGCGCAACTGCCCGCAAAGAAGCAAAAGGTTGATCAGCTTGTGGCTTACCTGCAAAACGAGCTTAACGCACTTGGCGGCGAGCGCGTGCAATTGGCCGAAGTTACCGTGACCCTTGCGGGAACCACGCCCCAAGGCGTGAATCCGGTGGAGGTTGAGGCCGAATACTCATATATCAGCTTCAATTGCGCCTGGTGGCCGTCTTATTCCTTTGAGGCCGACCCCGCGCGCGGGCTTGTGCGCTTTAAACAGCAGGCCAACATACGCCAGAACTCCGGGCAGGATTGGAATAATGTGCAGCTAAGCCTGAGTACCAAAGCCATGGACTTCAAAACAACCCCAAATAACCTGCATGCGTGGCATCTTTACCGTGAGGCTCCACCTGCCCCGAGAAGCTCGAAAATGTATGAAATGGCCGCTGCCGAGCCTATGATGGACAGTGAGATGGTAATGGAAGAAGTTGCGCAAAATACTGCCGTGCGCCCTGTTTCCATGGAGCTTGCCACGCATAGGGAGTGGAGTATAGGCAAGGTGAACCTTTCCTCCGTTAATCCGGCCTGCATAGAGTTGGAGCAAAAGAACTGGAAGGGCGATTTCTTCTATACCCTGCGGCCAAGCGTTGAAGAATACGCCTACCTTACCGCTTTGGTGGAGCTTGACGCGCCGGTTGAACTGCCGCGCGGCGAAGCCATATTTATTGTAGATAACCGCCTGGCTGGCCATTCCACTGGTTTTTCCGCCAACACCAACGAGCTTTATCTCTACTTCGGCAAAGACGACATGGTAAGCGTTGAAATGCGCGATCTTGTAAGCATGAAGGGCGAAGAGCGTTTCATACTTAAAACCAATACCTATAACTGGCATTGGGAAATTACCGCCAAAAACATGCGCAACCGCAACGTAAAAGTACGTGTGGAAGACCCCATGCCCAAAATACGCGACGCCTCCATAAAGCTGAAGGTGGATTCCACCCCCAAGGCACAGGAAAAACACGATTATTACTTTTGGGAAAAGGAAATATCCTCCGGCGGCAGCTTTGTGATAAACCACAGAATAGAGGCCCGCGCCTCAGGCTCCGAGCCGATTATTCCGGGGCGGTAATATATTCTTGGGCCCTATTTGTAATACCCTGCCGGTACACATACCCGCAGGGTATTACAATGCCGCTTGCCAAATATCCGGCAATTATTTAAGCCGAAGCCACAATAAAAGCGCGAGGATACACCATTGGCTAAAAACAGCGGGGAAAATTCCGGCAAAGGCAGTTCCGGCCTCAAGCGGGCCGGTATGGTCATAAACGGAAAAGCAGGCAGAAAGGTTGCCAGAGAAGCGATAAAACTTACCAAGGGGCCGGTTACGCTAAAAAAAGTGTTGGCCTTGGTATTTGCGCTGGTTACAGCCCTTGCCGCCTGGAACCTGTCGCCGGGGCGCGTGCTTAAAGTGGCTGACGGCGACACCATTACTTTTGTCACCCAAGAGCGCGAGGTAAAAAAGGTGCGCCTTTATGGCGTGGACGCGCCGGAATCGCAGCAGGCTTGGGGCGGGCAGGCCAAAGACTTTGTTTCGGATTTAGTATTTCTTAAGGAAGTTGAAATAGATGTTATGGATACCGACCGCTATGGGAGGTTGGTGGCGGTAGTATACCTGCCGGACGGGCGCATTCTGAATGAGGAAGTGATTCGTAACGGCCATGGCTGGGTGTATCGTGATTTTTGTAAGGAAAGCTACTGCCGGGATTGGATTGCCGTGGAGCAGCAGGCCAAAAACGAACGCATAGGCTTATGGGCACAAAAAAATCCCACGGCCCCTTGGAAGTGGCGCAGGGAAAATAATAAATAACCAGGCAAAATAATTAATCAAATGCCGCAGGGTATGGTTAAGGCCGTATATGCATAACCAGGGCGGATGACAGATTGCATTTTGTCCAGATTGCTGGGCAAGTGGGTTAAGAGAGTATCTCCACTGTATTGCCCTTATTTAGCGGTTCAGTCATAAACTGTTGCGCTTTAGTAAAACTAGATACGCATTGCAGATCGGCGTGCTACAATCTATCTTTTTATTTGCGCCAGCAAGGCCCCGCTTTTGTGGTCTTTTTTTGCATCAGCTGGCAGCCAGGCCTCAACCAGCTCGCCGGAGCCAAGCTTTGCCGCATGTTGCAGCAAAACAAGACCCTGCGCGGAACAGGCATAACGCGCCGCAGGTTGGTCCGGCAGGCGTATAAGGTCGGAAATTACACGTACCGGCAAGTGCTGAGGCGTTTTTTCTTTATAGCAGTCAGCTTTTGGAGCTTGCCCCTCCTTGCGCAGCAAAAGGCAGGCAAGGCTCAGGCGTTCTTTTTCCAGCTTGGCTTCGCGTGTAAGGGCGGCAAGTTCTGGCGTGCCTTCACCGGATGGAATGTTGAAATGGCACCAGCCGCTATGCGCGCGTTCTTGGCGCTGGCCTTTGGCGGCCATGCGCGGCGCCGGTTTTTGCTCGTCTGGCTCTTCTTCAGTTTTGCTTTGCGCTACAAAGGGGCAGGGGGCCGAATGCGGGCAGGGTGATTCAACGGTAAAACCATGTTCCAGCGCCTTCTGGCGCATCAGGCCCACCAACTTTCCTCCAAGCCTGGTGCCGGGCTCCATCAGCAATATCTGCCCACCTGGGGACAAGAGGCGGCCCATGGATAACAGCACGTCTTCCAGTTTATCATCAAGGGTGGAGCGGCGTGGCGCCTGCAATTCGTTAAGCACGTTTCCGGCCATAATCAGGCGCATCTTGCCTTTTGCCTTGCGCAGGGCCACATCCAGCGGGCCGCGCAGCAGGCTGGTTTGCCAGGGGGTCTGGGCTTGCGCGGCGGCAAGTCCGTCAAGTATGGCCCGGCCAAGTTCCATGGGGCGTGGGGCGGTGTCGGCACAAATCAATTGCAGCTTGAGAGCGCGCAGGTCAGGCCTGCACAACCATATGCCCATGGGCAGGGTAAGCGGCCCGCTGCCTAAATCCATTATCTGGTCGCCTTCCTGCAATTCAATGGGCAACCCCGGCAGCAGCCAGGCCAGGCGCTGCAGGTTCCATGGTAAAAAATAGTAGAGGTAAGCCCCCACAAAGCGCGGGTGCGCCCAGTAGCCTTGGCTTTGGCCGCGCTCTTGCGTAAGCAGGCGGGAAAGATCGCGCACGGCGTAGGGCAGCTCGTTGCGATGCGCGCCTTTTAGCGGAAAGGCCGTTGCGATGGATTTGTGCGCTGCCGCCAGCGCTTGCGCAAGCTGCGCGCTTGGAGCGGTTAATAGTTGTGCCAAGCCCTTATCCTTCTTTTCCGGTTTGCGCGGTTGCGTTGCTGTCGTTTTTTTGCGCTTCGGCCACGGCCAGCGCGTTAACCGCGTCGGCCAGAGCCAGTATGGTGTTGGCGTATGCGGTGCTGTTATTATAATAACGCAGCAGCCTTGCTTTGCGCTCTTTTGTGCTGTCCTGCTTCCAGCCGTGAGTTTTCAGAAAATTGGCGGCGCTGGGCACTGCGTCTTCCAGCGTAAACAGATCTATTTTGCCGTCGCCGTTACCGTCTACCGCGTAAAATGGAATATTGCTGGGCATAAACTGGCACAGGCCTATGGCCCCGTATATGGAACCAGTTATTTCAAGCGGATTGTGCTCGTGCAGGCGGCAATACATAATTAGCGCCTTAAGTTCTGTATAAGCCCATTGCGAGCGGGCCGTAAGCACGTCTTGCAGCCATTTGCCGTGCGCCTCGGTGTAGGGCAGCCGCTCCAGATAAGTTTGCACGCTGGCGGGGGTATCCGAGGCCGCCATGCAGGCCAGGCTCCAAAAGGCCTTTTCACTGCCGGTGAAGGTTCCCAGACGGGTTTCCACCATTAATAAAGACACCAGTACTTCTTTAGGCACAATATATTTGGCCTCGGCCTTTTGAAAGATCTCTGCGTTTGTTTGCAAAAAAGCCAGGCATTTTACCACATTGTCGGTTGTAATCACCCCTGGGTAAAACTCCGGCGGAGTAAGCGGCTTGCGAAAATAGGCAAAATGCGGCGGTATAAAACGCTTTTTAAACAGCGTGGTAACCTTGGCCCCCATGGGTTTGCTGGAAAATTCATCGGTAAAGCTGGCGAACCAGTGGTCAACATCAACACCGTACATATCGTCGTTTTTCAGGCGTTCCAACAAGGGGTGCCATTGTGCCGCTATTTGCGGGTTTGGAGTAAACTGTGCCTTGGTTTCTGGCTGTGTTTTCAGCGCAATCTGGGGTTGCAGTTTTTGCACGGCTTCAGCCGGAACCGAAAGATACAGGCAATAGGCCAAGCTGCATAATATAAGGCAGCACAAAGCCCCGCAGATAACGGAGTAGAGAAGCCCGCCGGATTTGGCTGGGCTTGGCGCAGTATTTTCATTATGCGCCGGGTATGGCCTTTTATTCGTCATATATCAGCAGTATCCGGTGCGGCTTTACTACAGTGTTACTTTTTTGCGGCTTCAGCCAAGGCCATATCCACGGCTTGCCGGAAGAGGTTTTCTTGCAACGCGCCGCGAATTACTATGTTGTTTACCAAAAAACATGGCGTGCCGGTAATATTAAGCTGTTTGGCGTCGTCATCATCTTCCGCCAGCAGCTTTTGTATTTTCGCGCTTTTGGCGTCATCCACCAGTTTTTTTATGTTCAGGCCGCTATCCAATACGGCGGAACGCATAAATGTTTGCCCTTCGCTGGAGAGTATTTTTTCGCGGTTGGCAAAAAAGGCGTCAAACAGTTTCCAAGCCTTGTTTTGATCCTGCTGCCAGGCCGCAAGCATGAACTCAGCGGCTTCCATTGAGCCGGGGTGGGTCTTCATGGGCATGCTTTTGTAAACTATGCGCACTTTGCCGTTGTAGCTGTTAAAAATATTGTTCAGGGTTTTTTCGGCCTGCTGGCAGTAAAGGCAGGTAAAATCGGTAAAGGCGGTAATTGTAACAGGGGCCTTGGCCGGGCCCATATTGGGGCGGTTATCCAGCTTTACGCTTTTGGGGTGGGTTATGTCCTGCTCCCATTGCGCGCGCAAAATTTTCAGGCGACGCATGTCTGAGCCCTGCTGGGCTACATCCAGCACAAATTCGCTGTTGTCGCGCAACACGTCCAAAATAAGCTCTGGGTTTTCCGCAATAATTTCACGCACGGCCTCGCGCAATTCCTGCTTGTTTATATTGGCGGACGCGGCCTCGGCCATATGGGCAGGGCAAAACGCCATGCAGGCAAGGGCCAGAATCGCAAGAAGTTTTGTGAAGTTTAACATGGATCCTCCGACGCTTAAATTTTAAAATCTTTTTAAGACAATTACAAGAAATTGAAAAAATAACGCAGTAAGGCCACGCAGGCCATGCCTGTAAGCACGGTGCCCATAAAACTGCGGGTAAACCAGGCCACTAAAAAACAGGGCAAGGCGGCCATAAGCATAACGTTATGCGGCGATATAAACAGGCTTGGCACGCCGGACTGCGTACGCAGCAAAAGCTCCGGCGCCAAAAGCGCCGCCAGAACAGCCGGAGGAATAAGCTTGAGCCAGCGCTCTATAACCGGGTTAAGGCGGCGCTGTGAAAGCAGCATAAGGGGCAGGGCGCGCGGTATGTAAGTTACCAGAGCCATGCCGATAATAAGCAGTATGTTGGCGGTGGTTATGCCCATGGTTAACCCTTGGTTTCCGTTCTTTTCGCCTCTGCTTCCGGCAGGGGTAGAAACATGCAGAAGGTGGCCGAGGTAACCGTGGCTATAAGCACGTTCCATTGCTCCACCCCACCCAGGTGGAGAACAACCGACAATACCGCGCCGGTAACGGCTGCCGCCAGATTGCGCGGAATTTTAAAGTGCGGCACCAGCAGGGCTATGAACATGCCCGCCAGAGCGTAATCAAGCCCGTACGGCTTTAAATCGGCTATGAGCGCGCCGAATATCGCGCCCAAAACCCCGCCCAGCACCCAGGCGCAATGGGAGGTAAGGTTTATGCCGAAAACTTCGCCTGGCTCCACGCCTTTTTCGGCAAAGCGGCCCATGTTAAGCGCAAAGGTTTCATCGGTCATTTCCGCGCTATATAGCATTTGCCGTTTTTTGCTCCACTTGCCAAGAAAAGGCAGCATGGCGGCGGACATTAAAAGGTGCCGGGCGTTGACTACGAAGGTGGTGAGAATTATGGAGGCGGGCGAAAGAGAAACAAGCATAAGATTTACGGCGATAAGCTGGCCGGAGCCTGCAAAAACCATAAGACTCATGAGTCCGGCCTCAAAGGGACTGAGCCCGGCTTTTTCCGCCAGAACGCCAAAGGTAAACCCAACGGGAATATAACCAAGCACAATAGGTATAGCCAGCCGCATGCCGCGCAGAAAAGAGCGCTTTGAGATGCGGGCGGCCGCATCAGCAGATTGCATCACAAAATCCGTAAATATTTTTTCCGGTGCTGCCGGTAATTGCTGCATCATGTAAGTGTTCGACACTGTTGGAACAGTATACAGGCCCAGGGCTCAGGTCAAGCGAATAGGATGTTTTTACGGAAGCAGGCAAAAAAAGTACCGCCTTGGCGACGGTACTTTCTCCAAAATATCTTAATGGGCTTATCGCTTAAGCTCCAGCGCTTTTTGCAGCATTGTGTCGGAGGTGGTTATTATTTTACTGTTGGCCTGAAAGCCGCGCTGGGTGATAATCATGTTTGTGAACTCGCGCGATATGTCAACGTTGGAGGCCTCCAAATGGTTGCTCAATATGCTGCCGTAGTTCTCAACGTTGGCATATCCGGCGTCGGCCGCGCCGGATTCGGCGGTGGCCGAGTAATGGTTGCCGCCCTCATGCCGCAGGCCGTCCTGGCTTTTGAAGCGGAATAGGGTTATGCGGTACAAATCTTCCGTCTGCCCGTTGGAGTAGCGGGCCGTTATAAAACCATCCTCATCTATTTTTAGGTCGCGCAACTGCCCTTCGGCGTAGCCGTTTTGGGTTTGGTAGCGGTTGGCCTGATTGGTGCCGTAAGAGGTGCTTGCCCCGTTTACCCTTGTTGTGTCGCTTGTGGCCGCGTAAAAGAGGTCGGGGTTGGATGCCCCCACAGTGGGCGAGGTAAGGTTGGGGTCATAACCGGAGTTCAGCTTTAGGCCGAAATCCAGCGCAATATTCTGTTGGCCGCTTCCGGCAAAATTTACCGGTATGACGGGGCTGCCGTTCTGCAACGCTGCCGGCGTCCATGCGCTTAAATTCGTGGGGTCGCCGCCGGTTGGCGTATAGGCAGTCATGCCTATAATCTGTCCGTTGGAGTTGAAGGTAAGGGTGCCTGTCATCAAAAGGCCTGCGCCGGCAGTACCCGCGTTTGCGGAGCCATCCAGCGCCGGGTTCATGCCCACGGCAAACTCGTAAAGCTTCATGCCGTTCTGCGTGCCTACATAGTCGTAGCTGATATTCAGTTGCTGCTCGTTGCCGTTGGCGTCAAATACCGTTAGCGGGTCGGAATAACCGTAGTTTAGGTTGGTAAGCGGGTTGCTTTTGGTGCCGTCCCACTTTACGGTCATGGCGAAAACCTCGTTGATGGCGTTTGTGCTGTTATCCGCCATGCCGCCAAGGTTGCTGTATACCGATGCCGCCGTGGTGGCGCGCGGAGGGTTGGTGGCGTATGGCGAACTGCCGCTCATATCAACCTGAATGGGGCTGAACGCGTTTGCGGTTACGCCGTTGGTTATTTTATATCCAACAAGGTTGGCTCCGGTTGGGTCAAGCAGAAAGCCGTTTTTGTCAAAGCGCATGTTGCCGGCTTTGGTGTAAAGCATTTCACCGTCTTTCATGACCCCGAAATAGCCGTTACCGTTAATGGCCATATCCGTAACCGTGTTGCTGGATTGAAGCCCGCCCATGGTAAACAGGGTACGCGTATCTGCAAAGGCCGAGCCCATGCCCAACTGCGATATGTTGGTAATGTTGTTTGAAGGTGTGGTTTGAGTTGTCGCGAACAGATCCTGATAATAAGCCATGGACTGTTTGAAGCCCACCGTATTAACGTTGGATATATTGTTGCCTATTACCTGCATGCCGCGGCTTTGCGACTGCAAGCCGGTTGAGGCAATAAATAATGAACTCATCATGGCGGTTTCTCCTTGAGAACGGCAAAAGGAAAAAAATTCCTCTGCAAATCTATAAGCAGAAACCATGCCAAAACGGATGTGTATTTTTTATTGAGAGTGAAGGGCAGGTAACATCAGGCTATTTTTCAACGCTATTTTCACAAAAGCTAAGGGGGCAATGGGGCTTGAAGCCGCACCACTACAGCCCTGCCTGCCAAATAACTTTTCGGCCAAAAACCGCTGTGCTTTTGTGATACAAGCCACACCTTTGCGGGGCGTGGGGCAGCGCCACATATATGGCTAACCTGGCTTCATTAGAAGTCATTTCATAAATGTTTTTTATCTCGCACAGGCCGCGCCTGCTCTGTCCGCGTCAGGCTCACCCTGTGCGAAGCTCATGTATGTCTATATACACTTCGCTCCGCCCAGACAATTTCGCAGGATTGCGAAATTGGACGCCGAAGGCGCCCCGAAGGGGTGAGCCACAGGAAGTGGCGAATCAGTTCGCCTTCCTTGACAGATAATAAAAATCCTATTTATGAAATGACTTCTAGTTATATCTTTATTATCTTTTTTTGTAATTCAGGCTCAGCCAGTCGCGGTAAGCTCCGCTTTGCACGGCTTTAAGCCAGTCGCCATTTTCAAGATACCAGCCGATGGTTTCTTTAAGGCCTTGCTCAAATCCGTAGCGGCGCTTCCACCCGAGTTCGCACTCCAGTTTGCTGGAGTTTATGGCGTAGCGGAAGTCATGCCCGGCCCGATCCGTTACAAAGCTGATCAGTCTTGAATATGGACCTGACGGGTCCGGCCGCGCTTCATCCAGAATGGCGCAAATTGTGCGCACCACGTCTATGTTGCGGCGCTCGGCATTGCCGCCTATGTTATAGGTTTGGCCGTTTTGCCCCTTGCTCAGCACCAGTTCTATGGCGGAGCAGTGGTCTTCCACATGCAGCCAGTCGCGTATATTTTCGCCTTTGCCATAAACGGGCAGCGGCTTGCCGGACAGAGCCTGCGAAAATATGAGGGGGATGAGTTTTTCGGGGAACTGGCGCGGCCCGTAGTTGTTGGAGCAGTTGGTTATGATAATCGGCAGGCCGTAAGTTTCGTGCCAGGCCCTGCAAAAATGGTCGCTGGAGGCCTTGCTGGCCGAATAAGGGCTGTTGGGCGCATAGGGCGTTTGCTCTGTAAAAGCAGGTTCTCCAGGCTGCAACGCTCCAAATACCTCATCCGTGGATACATGCAGAAAGCGAAAAACGGCAGCCTGAGCGGCGGGTAGTTTTTTCCACCAGTCCAGGCTGGCCTGCAAAAGGTTGCAGGTGCCAAGCACATTTGTGCGCACAAAAGAATCCGGCTCGAGGATGGAACGGTCCACATGGCTTTCGGCGGCAAAATTTACTACAGCGTTGGGCTGCAATTCATCCAGCAGCCGCGCTACCAGAGCTATGTCGCCAATATCGCCTTGCGCAAAGCTGTACAACGGGTTTTGCGCCACGCTTTGCAGGTTTTGCGGGTTGCCGGAATAGGTGAGTTTATCCAGATTAAGTACTTTTATGCCGTTTTTTACGGATTCCAATACAAAACACGAGCCGATGAAGCCGGCGCCGCCGGTTACCAGATATTTTTTTTGCGCGCGCATAACAACCCTTATGTATAAAAGTATCTGCCCGTTTATAGTGCAATACAGCGCCAAAGTCCAACACCGCCCGTGCCGCGCCATGCGCGCTTGACGCTTGCCTGGCAAAAAGACATAATCGCATTAATATTTAACCAATTACAAAGGTATGGCAATGCAGGCGAATAACTGGAAAGGAATAGTTCTGGCAGGCGGTTCCGGCACGCGGCTCCACCCCCTTACCTTGAGCGTAAGCAAACAGCTTATGGCTATATATGACAAGCCCATGGTTTATTACCCAATCTCGACCCTGCTGTTGGCCGGAATACGCGAAATTGCCGTTATATCCACGCCTGATGATTTGCCTTTGTTCAAACGTCTGCTGCGCGACGGCAGCCAGTGGGGGTGCTCTTTTACCTATATTGAGCAGCCCAGGCCGGATGGTATTGCGCAGGCTTTTATTTTGGCCCGTGAGTTTTTAGCTGGGCAGCCAGTGTGCCTGGTGTTGGGCGACAACATATTTTTTGGCAACAACATGGATCAGATCTTGTCGCGTGCGAAAAATCAGGCGCGCGGAGCCACCGTATTCGGCTACCATGTGAGCGACCCCAATCGTTACGGTGTGGTGGAGTTTGACAAGCAGGGCAAAGTGTTGAGCATAGAAGAAAAGCCCGCCAAACCAAAATCAAATTACGCGGTGACCGGCCTGTATTTCTATGACGCGGATGTCGCCGATGTTGCCGCCTCTATAAAACCCTCCGCGCGTGGCGAGTTGGAAATAACTGATGTGAATAATATTTACCTGAAGCGCGGCTTGTTGCAGGTGGAAAAATTCGGGCGCGGTATTGCCTGGCTGGATACCGGAACGCATGATTCGCTGCTTTCGGCATCTTTGTTCGTGCAGGCTGTGGAGCATCGCCAAGGGCTTAAAGTATCATGCCCGGAAGAAATCGCATGGAGAAAAGGCTTTATTGATACTGCCCAACTGCGCAAATTGGGTGAAGCCCTGAACAAAAACGCCTACGGGCGGTATCTGTTGGAACTGGCGGAAGAAGATTTGTAAGATGCTGGCGTAAGACGTTTAAGGATTTACTTAAATACTGCTGTTTATGGTGTCACAGATAAGGTCTATTTCGTAATCTTCCAAGCCGTAAAATAGCGGCAGGCAAGCCGAGCGCGAAGCAATGTCCTCCGCCACGGGGCAGTCGGCCTTATGCTCCAGGTAAGGCAGGGTGTTCAGGGCCGGATAAAAGTACCGCTTGGGGTAAACCCCAAGCTGTTCAAGGACGTTGAATACATGCAAGAGTTGCGCTTCGCTTGCGAACTGCACCGGATAATAGGCGTAGTTGGGCTCCAGCCCCTCTTGCTGGTTATGACGTTGCAGCTTGTTTGAAAGGCGCGCGTTATAACGCGCGGTTATCTGTTTTCTGGCTTCAAAAATTTCCGGCAAATGCTTAAAATTGGCCAGGCCGATGGCGGCATGCGGTTCAGATAGCTTCGCATTTATACCTGCCATATAGTGATCATTATTATTGTGGCCGAAACGGCGTAACAGTTCAATGCGGCTGCTTACATCCTCCTCGCGGGATACGCAAAATCCCCCTTCGGCCGTATGAAAATGTTTGGTGGCGTGCATGGAGCATACGCTCACATCGCCATAATCCAGCAGGGATTTTCCTTTGTATTTGGCGCCAAATACATGTGCGGCGTCATAGATTATTTTAAGGCCGTGAGTATCCGCAATTTTTTGCAGGTCGTCCACGGCGCAGGCATAGCCGAACACATGCACCGGCATGATGGCGCGGGTACGCGCTGTAATGGCCTGTTCCACCTTGGCCGGATCCAAGGTAAGGGTATCTGCCCTTATGTCGGCGAATACAGGAGTGCAGCGTTCCCAAATTATGGATGTGACGGTTGCGGCATATGAGAAAGGAGTGGTTATAACATCTCCTTCAGTTATTTGAAGCGCGCGCATAGCCAACTGTAAGGCCAGAGTGGCGTTGCCCACGCAGTGCAGGTGCTTTACATTAAGGAAGGAACGGAGCTTTTGCTCAAGCTCCTCATGGAGCGGGCCTTTGTTGGTAAGTTGGTGGTTATCATAAATAATATCTATATACCTATCCAACTCGGCACGTGGCGGCAGAAACGTTTGCGTAACGTATATTTTTCTTTTCAAACGCATGCTGCCCCTTTGCCAGTTTGCACATCTGTCTTGTTTGCATAGCCGAGACTTATGCCGCCTGTTTTATTCAAACTGCGGCGGCACATTTGGCTAATGCCCCACGCGCCAGCAGAGGCTATGTATGCACAAGCCCAAAGCATATTTTCATTAATCTGTTTTAGCCCACTGTGTCTTTATACGCAATCAGGATAGCTATATTTTGAAAATGTCCTGCTTATCTCATTGATTGTTCTGTAAAAAATTTTCAAGTACGGCACGGTCCGGTATGCCGGCCCGCCCGCCGGGGCGTGTGCATTTTAACGCCGCCGCTGCGGCGGCAAAGCGCACTACCTGCGTGCGTGGCAAACCTTCGGCCAAAGCCAGGGCAAAAGCCCCGTGAAAAACATCTCCCGCGCCGGTGGTATCTACCACGTTGACTTTGAAGGAGGGAAAAAAGTGCTCGCCTGTTTCTTTTTCCAGCCACAGGCAGCCTTTTTCGCCCATAGTTACGTAGGGCGTACCGCTACATTGTTCCGCTGCTTTTTGCAGACCGGCTTTGGGGGAGGCTTCTCCGGTATACTGTTTGAGGCCACCCTCGGAAAAGATGACATGCGCGGCCAGTGGAGCCAAGGTATTGAGAGCTTCGGTATTGGGGCTTAAGTCCGCATCAAGCACCGTTGGCACGCCACCAGCTTTTGCCGCTTCAAGCACTGCCGCCGCTGCGGCGGGCCAGCGCACGTCGGCCAACACGCAGTCGAAGTTTTTCACTTCGTCCAGAGGCAGCCAGTCCGGCACGTTTTGGGGCAGCCTTGGGTCAATGTAGTTTACAATCATCCTTTCGCCTTCTGGGTTAACGAAAACGGCGGCAATGGAAGAAACAACGCCGGTAAGACGCTTGAGGCCGCGCAGGCTTACGCCGTATTTTTCCAGTTCGGAGGCAATGGTGTTTCCGGCGGAGTCATCGCCTATGCGGCTCCATAGTGTAACCTGCCCGCCAAGGCGGGCTGCGGCTACAGCGCCTGTGGCGGCAGGTCCGCCGCCAGCCTCAAGAAAGGCCGTGGCAAAGTGTTTGCCCGCAGTGTGCGGTATGCTGTTTACGGAGAATATTTGATCCAGTACGGCGTTGCCGATACAGAGTACTTTTTTGTTGGGCATGGTATTGGTCTATAGTGGTTTAGGTTTAAATGTCATTGAAAGTATACGGCCATAATATGCATAGCGCATAAAAAACACAGCGGCAAGGCGACGTTAGCGCTTTTGGAGCGGTTGATGCGCGACCGGGCGCTGTACAGCACCGCGCCGGCAAGACATGCGGCTATATAAAAAAGCGGCTTTACCAGGTGAGGGTAAAGCCGCTTTTGGCGTAACAATTATTTAGCGTATGGCTTTGCCGGTTTCTTTGCAAAAAGCGCGGGCTTTGCCAGGATCGTAGGTAAAGCTCAGCTTCTGGCCCACTTTGGCTTGCAGGTCCGGGCTTACGCGCACGACATAATCTTTTCCGCCAAAGGGGCAGAAGAGCAGGGTATCTGACCCCAATGGCTCCACAACTTCCACGGTAAACTTTACGTCGCCGTCGGGGTCGTGCTGAAAGTCTTCCGGCCTAATGCCGAAAACAAACTCCGTTTTGCCGTGGCTTTGCAAGGCTTGCTGCAAGTGTGGCGGAACATGCGCCTTCAAACCGGTATTGTTTATGTCCATCATACCGTCGCCGGTGAGTTTGGCGTCAAAAAAGTTCATGGCAGGGGATCCTATGAACCCGGCGACAAACAGGTTTTCCGGATTCGTATACATATCGTAAGGGCTGCCCACCTGTTGGATGATGCTGTCTTTCAGCAGTACAATACGATCGGCCATGGTCATTGCCTCCACCTGATCGTGCGTCACATAGACCATGGTGGTTTTGTATTTCTGAAACAGCTTGCGTATTTCCGTGCGCACTTCCACGCGCAGCTTGGCGTCGAGGTTGGAGAGCGGCTCGTCAAACAGAAACACTTTCGGCTGGCGCACAATGGCGCGGCCCATGGCCACGCGCTGGCGCTGCCCGCCGGAAAGAGCCTTTGGCTTTCTATCCAGCAGGTGTTCTATTTGCAGGAATTTGGCAGCGGCCTGCACACGCCTTTCAATCTCGTCTTTTGGCGTTTTGCGAATTTCCAGCCCGAAAGACATATTCTCACGCACGGTAAAATGCGGGTACAGCGCATAGTCCTGAAACACAAAGGCGATATCGCGGTCGGCCGGGCCTAGGTCGTTTACTTTGGTGTCGCCTATAAAAACCTCGCCGCCCGTAATGCCTTCCAACCCGGCTATAATGCGCAGGAGGGTGGTTTTGCCGCAGCCGGAAGGACCAACCAGCACTACAAATTCGCCATCGGCAATTTCCAGATTGATATTATCCAGCACAGGAGCGCTGGTGGGAGTGTACTTTTTTACAAGATTCCTGATGGAAATTCCTGCCATGCTTTAGTCCTCCGGTTTGAAGAGCGGTTTGGTCAGTTCACCGGCTGCGAACTTTTCAAAATTCTCGGCAAATGTGTCAAAAGAGAATTGCGCATCCACAAAGCTTTTGTAGGCGTCCATGTTGCGTCGCACAATATCGGTATTTTTAAGAATGTCGGACTTGTTGAAGTAGAAGGAACGAATCATGAAAAAATCTTTGCGGCGCACTATTTTATTTTCTTCCATGCACCACGGGGTGTCGTTCTCGCCCAAAAGCACCACAGCGCCATTGGGGGCCACTATTTCAATGGCCTCCTGCCGGGCTTTAAGGTTGCCGCTGCATTCAAGCACAACATCGAAGTTGCGGCTTCTGTCGCCGTTTGGGCGTATGCTGGCGCCAAGGGCTTTGGCCCTTTCCTGCCGGTGCTCGCGTGGTTCAGATATAAAAATGTTTTTATAACCAAGGTCTTTGCATACAATAAGCGCTCCAAGGCCAATCATGCCCGCGCCCAAAATCAGCGCGTTATCACGTTTGTTTGTCACACGTTCGGCCAGTTCAACACCATGGGCTGGGGTGGATATGGCATCCAGCAGCAGCGGGGCGAGCTCGTCCGGAATGTCATCAGGCGTGGGCACCAGGTTTTTTTCCGGTATGGCGGCGTATTCGGTGTAGGCTCCGTCACGGTTCCAGCCGATCAGGCTGGCGTTAAGGCAAAGCTGGTATTGGCCGCTTTTGCATTCGGGGCAATCGCCGCAATATACGGGCATAAATATGATAACACGTTTCTCATTCAGCGGGTGGCCGGGCTGTTTTACCACGCCGGTGGCCTCATGGCCGCCTATAAAATTCTGGCCTTTGTTGTAAAGCTTGAAATCGCTGGCGCAAAGGGCGCAACGGCTGATCTTTACCAGTACTTCGCCTGCCGCCGGTTTGGGCATTGGCGCTTCGCCAATGCTTATTTTTTTATCACCTTCAAATTTTATATATTTCATTGGAGCATCTCCTGCTTTTATTTCATTTTAATGAATTTGTTTGGGTGGGCGCGGCCTCCGCTACCCCTTGACAGCGCCCACGGTAAGACCACCCACCAGGCGTTTTTGCACGGAAAGCGCAAGCACCAGCGGCGGGGTTGCAATTATTACGGCCGAGGCCATAAGCGCGCCCCAGTTAGTTGAGCCTTCGCCTATAAAGTTGAAGGATGCAGCAATAAGGGTTTTGGTCTCGCTGTCCGAAAGCACTATGGCGAACAAAAAGTAGTTCCAGGAAAACACAAAGGACAGTATCACGGCCACCACTATACCCGGCAGGGCCAGGGGTATGCCGATGCGGCGCAGTATGGCAAAATTGCCGCACCCGTCTATTTGCGCGCTTTCCAGCACCGAGCGCGGTATGCCGTCAAAAAACGACAGCGTCACCCATATCACTATGGGCAGGGTAATGGCCGCGTGGGTGAGTATAAGCGACCAGTATGAGCCTATCATATTGAAGTAACGGAACATCATGTACCACGGGATTAGAAAGAGAGCGCCGGGGGCCATGCGGGCTATAAGCGTAAGGGTGGCCGGCCAGGTTATGCGCGACCACGAAATACCGAAGGATGCCGGTATGCCAAGAAGCACTCCCACAAATGTTGAGCCAACGGTAACTATCAGGCTGTTCATGGTATATTTGAAAAAGGGGGTTTTATCGAACAGGGTTCTGTAGTTGTCCAGCGTAGGCTCAAAAAAGAGCGTGGGTGGGTAAGATGTTACGTCATGCGGCTGTTTGAACGAGCAGATTATCATCCAAAATACAGGCAGCAGCATGAAAAACACAATAATAAGAACCTGGGCTATTATCAGAAAGCGGAGCAGTTTTGAGTGTTTATCTACCATGCTACTTTACTCCGTATTTTGTTGAGTATGAATACAGCGCCCAAAACCACGGCCGTAAGCGTGAGCATGAGGGCGGCGGCATACCCAAGATCGAAATATTCAAAACCTATGCGGAAGGCATAGATGTTCATGGCATTTGAAGCGTTGCCGGGTCCGCCCTGCGTGGTAATGTAGATTATGTCGAAAAAGCGCAGCAGATCAACACTGCGCAATATGGCGGCGGTCATTATGGTTGGCCCTAGCATGGGCAAGGTGATGCGGAAGAAAATTTTGGAGCGGCTGGCTCCGTCAATGGCGGCTGCCTCATACACGCTTTGCGGCAAAGACTGCATGCCGCCAAGCACTATAAGGGCCACAAATGGAGTCCACTGCCAGGTATCCAGCATTACAATTGTTGGAATAACCATGGAGGGCGAGGCCAGCCATAAAGATGGAGGCAGGCCCAAAAGCTCCAGTATATAGTTGGCGGCCCCCAGGGAAGGGTCGAAAATAACCAGAAACATCATGCCCACAACAACCGGTGGCAATACAAAGGGCGAGATAAGTATGGAGCGTAAAACCCCGCCCATAAACTGGGAGTGGAAGAGCAACATGCCCATGTAGGTGCCGCAGATTAACTGCAAAAACAGGCAGGCGAAGTAAATTATGAAACTTACCTTAACGGCGTTCCAAAATTCGGCGTCTTCCACCAGGCGCTGAAAGTTAGCCAAACCGGCAAAGGAGCCGCTGCCGGTAAAGTCGAATTCCTGAGAGCTCAGAAATATGGTGTAAATAAACGGAAAAGCCAGTACCAGTGCGGTAAAGATGGCGGCAGGCGCCGCAAATACAAGTTTGTCGCGATTGCTGACTGCGCTCATTCTTCCTCCTGCTGTAAAACGCGTGTCAAGGAGGGCAGCCCCCCCGCCCACTGGCGGGGGGGCTGCATTAAACTACTTCTTTTCTTTTTTAAGCATGGCGTCAAGCAGACGGTTGGCGTTTGCAGCCGCGTCGTCAACAGTACGTGTGCCAAGCATTATTTCGTTAACGGCGTTGCCCACGATATCGCGGCCTTCTGCCTGATTGATTACGTCTGGTCCAAACACGTTGCTGGTGCCGAGCTCAGATATTTTGATGACGGCATTGGCCCATTCCTGGCGGATTGGATGTACGGAGGTCCATTCGTTAAAGGTTTTGGATTTGAGGGCGGAGATGCGCGGGGGCATAATGCCGTCCGCAATCAGGCGTTCCTGCATTTCTGGGCTGGTGGCCCACATAATGAAGTACCAGGCTGCCTCTTTCTGCTTGGAGAAGTTGGATACGGAAACGCCCCAGCCTATTACGGTGGGCTTGTTCTGGCCGTTTTTGGCCGGGGGCAGCAGCATTATGCCGGTATCGTTAAGGCGGGCCCCACCTTCCATAATACTGTTGAATTCGTTGGTGGCTTCAAAGTCCATGGCAACACGGCCGTCGCGGTAGAGGGCCGAGGTCTGGTAAAAGGTGTTGTTAACCGAGCCGGGGGGGCCGTAGTCGCGCAGGAGGTTGGCATAGTAAGCCATAGCCTTTTTTGTGGTCGGGTGGGCCAGGTTTGACTTGCCGCCAACCACGTATTCGCCGCCCATGTTATGCAGGAACACGCTGAAGGTGAAGGGCAGGGCGGGTTTAAGGCCGCGGGTGGCCCAGGGGATTATGTCCGGACGCTTGGCCTTTATGGCCTTGCACACCACTTCGAGGTCTTCCAAGGTCTGCGGGGGCTGCACACCGGCGTCTTTCAGCACGTCTTTGCGGTAGTAAAGCACCGGGCCCTCCACGTTAAGCGGAATACCGGTAAGCTTGTTGTTTATTATCTCACCGCTCAGGGGGCCTTTGCCGAAGTCGTCAAACTTGTATTCGGCGGGCATGGCGCTTTTGGTTAGGGGGTAAAGATCGGCATACCAGCCGGCCTTGTCATACATCCAGCCGTCACGGGATTTCAGAGACATGAAAACATCCATGTCAGAGCTTTTGGACTGCAAAATGGTGAGCATGCGCTGGCGTGCCTGCTGCTCCTGAAAGGTATCGACTTTAAGCTTGATGCCGGTAAGAGTTGTGAATTCGTCCTGATACTTCAGAACTGCATTGGACCAAGGGTGGTTTGAAGTGATAAAGGTAATGGTTTTACCTTTGTGCTTTTGCCAATCGAAAGCGGCGGCGGATGCGGCCGCTGCTGTCGCCAGGCTCAGACACAGAACGCAGGCAAGAGCGAACAAGGATTTTTTCCTGAGCATAGGGTTCCTCCGTCATGGTTAGTTGGCCGCTGAACGGGCCAAAAAAAAGTTTTCCGGTAACACTTATATTGTAGCTATGCGCATTGTCGCGCCAGCCGGCAAACAATGGTTGTTTATTGCTACCAGAGGGTATAACCCCCATCAATTATTATGCTTTGTCCAGTAATATAGGCGGAGGCGTCGCTGGCTAAAAATACCGCCAGCCCGCATAATTCCTCCGGCTCGCCGGGACGTCCCAGCGGGGTCATATTTTTGATAAAATCTTTAATTTTTGGGTCTTCCAGGCTGCGGCGGCCCATAATTGTGTTCATATAGCCGGGGGCGATGGCGTTAAGGCGCACGCCGCGCGGGCCCCATTCCGCAGCCAATTGCCTTGTCATCATATCCACCCCGGCTTTGGCGGCGCAGTAAGCGTTATTGCTGCGACCATAATTGCCTACCTGAGCGGACATGGAAGACATGGAAATAATGCTGCCCTTGCCGCGCTCCAGCATATGCAGGCCAAAGGCCTGACTGCAGTAGAACACAGCATTGAGGTCGGTTTTTACAACCCTGTCCCAGTTATCGGTATCCACCTTGTCGGATGGGATGGAGCCGGGGCCCAACTCGCCCTGTTTGCTGTAAACGATACCGGCGTTGTTAATGAGAATGTCAATGGGGCCGAAGTTTTTGTTAAGGGCGGCCGCGGCGCCGCGCACGGCGGCGGCGTCGGTTACGTCCATGGCCAGGCCAAGGGTTTTGCGGCCTGTCGCTTTTGCCACTTCTTCCGCCGCCTGGGCCGCGCTTTCTTCATTAATATCGGCTATTACAATGTCGGCTCCGGCTTGGGCCAAACCATGGGCCATGGCAAGACCAAGGCCTCTGGCTGCGCCTGTTACCAAGGCGTTTTTCCCTTTCAGGCTGAACATGTCCAAAATATTCATTGATAAACTCCGTTAGTGATATGCATTATGCCATTTTTTCCGCTAAGGCCCCGCGCAAAAGTATTACTTCATAATTTGCGCTGGTTTTACTTGGGGCGATATGCCCCAAAAAATAAATCCCGTTTTTGTTCAGGCAATTTTACAGGTCTGGCCGCGTAAAATACGCGCCAAATGCCGTGCCGCAACAGCGGGCATAGCTGGTTCCACTTTCAGGAACGTCCTGTTCTATATAGTGCGGAATATCCGCCCTGTATAAGTACCGTTTTATGAATGATATTTTCATAAAACAGTCCTTTTTTTATTGCTCAAAAACAAATCGGGAATTTGTAACATTGCCGTCATTATAATTACAGCAATCATAAGGACTATACGTGAGCGTGAGATTTTTACAAGGACATAACTTTTTTTTTATGAACGTATTAGAATACCTGTACGATAAAAGTATTCTGATTTAACGCTTGGGCGGAGTTTATCATTTTTTAAAATTTTCAAAAAAAAATGAAAACATATTGATAATGCCGGATGAGCTTTTTCATGCCTCAGGCTATGCACACACACTGAAAAAACGGCATCAAAGAGCACTGCCCGTGCAACCACAGGCGAATGCCGCACGGAGCTTTTGCGCCGGAGACTGCGCTATTTTTTAGTAATCACACGCAAGTGTTTACGCCAACCCATTGTTTTATCGCTGGCTTGGCAATTGTATGGCAAGCTACTTTGCGTCGTCTCGCGGCCAACTGCCACCTAGTGATTTGTACAGAGCAATTGTGTTGGTCTCGCGCAATAGCTTGCCGGAGATCAGCCCGCTCTGGGCCGAGAACATGGAGCGTTGCGCGTCCAGTACGTTTATGTAGGCCGCCACGCCTACATTATAGCGATCGTCGGCGTGCATATATGTGCGCCCGGCTGCCAGAGCCAGAGATTCCTGCGCGGCCAACAGCGTGCTTATATTATCGCGCTGGGCCAGAGCGTCGGAAACATCCCGAAAAGCCTCCTGAATTGACTTCTCGTATTCCGCCACAGCCATGTCCCGTGTTGCCTGTGATACTTCCAATTGTGCAACGTTCGATCCGCCCGTGAAAATAGGCAGGTAAATTTGCGGCGCAAAGCTCCATGTTTTTGCCGCCCCATCAAACAAATCGTTCAGTTCTACACTCATTTTGCCATAGCTGCCGGTAAGGCTGATACGCGGGAAAAAGTTGGCTCTGGCCGCGCCTATGCTGGCATTGGCCCCCATTAGCCTGTGTTCGGCCGCCCTTATATCTGGCCTGTACTCCAGCAGGTCCGAGGGCAGGCCTTCCGGCAAATCTTTCAAGGGCATTACATCGGCCAGCCTGCGCGCTTGCGGCAGATCCGCCGGAATGGGCGCGCCCAGCAACAGGGCCAGGGCGTTTTCGCCCTGCCGCAGCACGGTGGCGGATTTGGCAAGATCCACTGCGGCTTCATCCATAATGCTCTGGGCTTGGCTTAGTTCCAAATCCGATGAAACTCCGGCCTCAAATTTACGCTTGTTAAGCTCGTAACTTTTTTGGCGGTTTTCCAGAGTAGCCTTGGTCAAATCGTATTGCTCGCGGTCCGCTACCAGTTGTAAATACGCTGATGCGGTTTCGGTTATAAGCGTAAGTCGCACCATGTTTGCCTCTTCTTCCGTGGCAAAGTAGGTTTGATAGGCCTGTTCGGTAAGGCTGCGTATTCTGCCGAATAAATCCAGCTCAAAGGTGGTCAGGCCCAAAGCCGCCGTGTATTGGCGCGCTACCATATCGCGCCCGGTGGTGGAAAAATCGGCGGGAAGCCGCTGGGCGGAGTAACCTCCGCCAGCGCCTATTTCAGGTAGTAGTGAAGAACGCTGAATTTGGTACTGCGCTCTGGTGCGTTCTATGGCCAATGTGGCTTTGCGCAGGTCTCTGTTATTGCTTAGGGCTGTTTCTATAAGCTGCTGCATTACCGGATCCTGGAAAAAATCTTTCCATGAAGCGGGTATTGCCGCCATATCCTGGCTTAGGCGCACTTCGGCCTCGTATGCGTCAGGCACCGGCAGGTCAGGCCTTGAATACGTTGGAGCCAGCGTGCAGCCGAAGGCACATAAAAGTGTGGCGAGCAGAATAAACAGACCTGTGCTTTTTTTCAGATATACCGGAGGTGCTGAAAAATGCTCTGTTATTGCAGCATTTCTACGCATGTTGCTTTTCTCCTTCCGCAGCCTTGGGGTGTTTCGGCATTTGGGATTTGTTTTGCTTTTTGCGCGAGAACAGGTTTGTTATCAGCACAAAGAATATTGGCGTCATAAACAGGCCAAAGCTTGTGGCTGTGAGCATGCCTGCGGCCACGGTGGTACCTATGGCGTTTTGCCCGCCGGAACCTGCGTCGTTGCTCAAAGCCAGTGGCATTACGCCTAAAATGAAGGCCATGGAGGTCATGATAATTGGGCGCAAGCGTATTTGGGCAGCCTCCGCTGTGGCCTTCAGCAGATCCATGCCCTGTTCGTGCAAGCTTTTGGCGAACTCCACAATAAGTATGGAGTTTTTGGCGGAGAGCCCGATTATGGTGAGTAAGCCGATTTGAAAATATACGTCGTTTTCCATACCGCGCAAAGTCACGCCCAGCACCGCGCCCATGAGGCCGGTGGGCACCACCAGCAATACGGCCAGGGGTACGGACCAGCTCTCATATAAGGCCGCCAGGCACAAGAATACTACTACAAGAGAAAGAGTGTAGAGCAGTAGCGCTCCAGAACCGGCCTGTTCTTCCTGATAGGACATGCCTGTCCAGGAGTAACCCAAACCTTCGGGCAGTTCGCTCATAAGGTTTTTCATGGCCAACATGGCATCGCCCGAGCTTTTTCCAGGGGCTGATTCGCCAAGTATTTCAATTGAGGGCAGCGTGTTGTAACGTTCCAGACGTGGTGAGCCGTAAGTGGATCTTACTGTCATAAAGGCTGAAAATGGCACCATTTCGCCATTTGCGTTACGTATATGGTACAGGTTGAAGTCCGAGGCCTGCATGCGGAACTGGGTGTCGGCCTGCAAATAAACTTTTTTGCTGCGTCCTCTGTCCATGAAGTCATTAATATATACGCTTCCCCAATAAGAAGATATGACGTTGTTTATATCGCCTTTGCGCAGCCCGAAAGCACCCGCCTTGGCTACATCCACATCCAGTTGGTATTGTTCCACATCATTCAGCCCGTTTGGGCGCACATTGCGCAGGACCGGATTTTGGTTAGCCAGCATCAGCAGCTTGTCACGCGCTTGAGTTAGGGCCTCATGTCCCAGGCCTGCGCGGTCTATAAGCTCGAAGTCAAATCCCGTGGCTGTGCCCAGGTCCGTAATGGGAGGCGGGGCGAATACAAAAACCTGCGCCTCCGGTATGTTTGCGGCAAGATACATATTGGCGCGTCTGGCCACCTGTTGCGCCTTCATGTGGTCATCTTTACGCTCGTCCCAGTCGCGGAGGTGTATGAAGGCAAGCCCGGTGTTTTGCCCGTTGCCGGAGAAAGTTATACCGGCTGCGGTCATAACTGATAAAACCGATTCCTTTTCCTGCGTGAGCAGGTAATCGGATAACTTGGTCATAACTTCTTCCGAGCGCTCAAATGTGGCGCCGGGCGGCAATAATATGGATGCTAACAGCATACCTTGATCTTCGTCAGGCAGAAAACCAGTGGGCAGAACGGCAAAGCCGAAGCCTGCGCAGCAGGTGAGTATGGCAAAAGCGGCAAGAACACGTTTTTGCCTGTTCAGTATATGCTTTACAACACTGTGATATTTATTGGTAAGACTTTGAAACCAGCGGTTAAAGCGACCGAAAACACCCCTTTGGGCCTCGTGGGTCTGCTGCGGCAGTATGGTGGCGCATAGAGCCGGGGTGAGCACAATGGCGATTATAAGCGAAAGCAGCATGGCGGATACGATAGTAACCGAAAACTGCCGGTAAATTATGCCTGTGGAACCGCCGGTGAAAGCCATGGGCACAAACACCGCGCTTATAACCATAGCCACGCCCACAAGCGCGCCGGTAATTTGGCCCATGGATTTTTGCGCCGCCTCTTTGGGCGGTAGCCCCTCATCGCGCATGATGCGCTCAACGTTTTCAACCACAACTATGGCATCGTCAACCAAAAGGCCGATGGCCAGCACCATGGCAAACATGGTAAGGGAGTTGATAGTGTAGCCCAAAGCCGCAAGCACGCCAAAAGCCCCCAGCAGCACCACCGGCACGGCGATGGTGGGAATAAGCGTGGCTCTGAAATTTTGCAGAAACAGGTACATTATGAAAAATACCAGAACGATGGCTTCAAATAAGGTTCTGACCACGGATAAAATGGAAAGTTTGACAAAGGGGGTGGTGTCGTAAGCGTATTCCACCTTAAGACCGTCTGGAAAGAATGCGGAAAGGCTTTCTACAGTCTCTTTTACCCTGTTGCCCGTTTCGAGAGCATTGGACCCTGAGGCCAGTGATATGCCCAAACCGCTGGCCGGTTTGCCATCGTATTTGATAACCGCAATAAAGTTTTCGCTGTTCAACTCTATGCGGGCCACGTCTTTAAGGCGTACCGTTGAGCCGTCGGGGTTTATACGCAGCAGGATGTTTTCAAATTCTTCAACCTTCTGCAGCCGCTCGGATGCGCTGACAGTGATGTTTATTTCCTGCCCTGGCAACGATGGCGCGCTGCCTAGCTGCCCACCCGCCACCTGGGTGTTCTGTTCCTGCACTGCTGAAATTACATCAGAGGGGTTAAGGCCGTACTGCTCGAATTTTGTGGGGTCACACCATATGCGCATGGCGTACAAACCGCCAAATTGGTTGATGTCGCCAACACCTTGCACCAGACCAAGAGGGTCGGCTATGTAGGAGCCGATATAGTCGGCAATGTCCACATCGGTCATGCTGCCATTTTCTGAAATTACAGCCAGCACCAAAAAATAAGATGAAGTAGTCTTTGTAACTGTAAGGCCTTGTTTTTGCACTACTTCAGGCAATTGAGCTGTGGCAAGCTGAAGTTTGTTCTGTACCTGTACCTGTGCGATATCAACGTCGGTGCCGTTTTCAAAGGTAAAATTTATAGTCGCGGTACCTGACGAATCGCTGCTGGATGAAATATACAGCAGGTTGTCCAGCCCTTTCATCTTCTGCTCAATAACTTGTGTAACTGTTTCTTCAACCGTTTTGGCGGAAGCTCCGGGGTAAACGGCCGAAATGCTTACTTGCGGCGGCGCCACGTCCGGATATTGCGCCACTGGCAGAATGGTAACGGAAATAGCCCCGGCCAGCATTATGATAATAGCTATTACCCACGCGAAAATAGGGCGGTTAATGAAAAAACTGGCCATGTCTACCTCGCGCCAGCCTGCGCCGGAGTTTGAACTGGGGCGGCATCGCCGGAATTGGCTGGCGAACCAGTCACAATTTGCCCTGGCCGCACTTTTTGCACGCCGTCAACCAACAGCAATTCGCCGGGTTTCAGCCCACCTGTTATGGTCCATTGGTTTTTATATGAGGAGTCAATAGTTACAGTGCGCTTTTGGATATAATACTCATTTTGTTTTAACTCCCGCTTGTTATCGGGGCCGGAGGCCGAGGCGTCTTTGGTAAGCACATAGGCCAGGGCGGCGCCTTTGGCATCTCGCGACACGGCTTTTTGCGGGACCAATACGGCATTGTCGGCAGCCGGGCTGGCGACAATGGCGCGAACATACATGCCAGGCAAAAGCACTTCCTCCTGGTTGTCAAATTTGGCGCGCAGGTTAACCGTGCTGGTGCTTTGGTCCACAACCACGTCAGAGAACAGCAGCTCTCCCTTAATCCAGTTGGGTTCGTCTTCATTCATGGGCGTCTCCAGTGGGGTATATGGAGAACCGTCATCAAGTATAAGTACCACGTTTGTGGACTGTGATGAGCCGTCAACACTTGCGTTTTGAGTTTTGGTCGCGGCACGTCGCATTTTTAGCATATCCGTCACCGGCACGGTCATATCAACGTAAACAGGGCTGAGTTGTTGCACTGTGGTAAGGGCCGCGGGCTGATTTTGCGTTACAAGCGCGCCGGGGGTTACGGTGGAGCGGCTTATTCTGCCGCTTATGGGTGATGTTACGTTGGTATAACCCAAGTTTATACGGGCGGTTTCCAGAGCTTGCTTGGCGGCGTCAACGGCAGCCATGGTTTGCAGGTGCGAGGCCACAGCATCGTCATATTCCTGTTTGCTGACCGCGTTGGTGCCAACCAGTTTTTTGTACCTGTCGGCCAACAGCCGGGCCGAAACCGCGTTGGCCTCCATTTGCTTAAGCTGCGCGCCAGCGTTGTTATAAGCCGCCAGATAGAGTTCCGGCGATATGCTGTATAAAATTTGTCCGGCCGATACATTAGAACCTTCTTCAAAAAGCCGTTCTTTTATTATACCGCTGACTTGCGGGCGCACTTCCGACACTGTAAAGGCCGATACCCGCCCCGGTAGCTCGCGCACAAGCTTTACATCCTTACTGTCCAGCACAATATAGCGCACCGCTGGCGGCGGCAGCTCGGCCGCCGCATTTTTTTCCGGCTCCTGGCAAGCGCAAAGCATAAGCAAACACACTGCCAATAGTACGCGCACGATAGAATCACATGTTGATTTTGTTAGCATTTTAGTCTCCGCCTGCTTGGCATATGGGCTTGTTTTGCCGCCCAGGTACATTTTTATCGCAAACAAGCCCGGCTTGTTTGGCAATGATTACATATACTGCATATTTTAGGGCTGTCGCTATTATAGAAATTAATGACCGGCCTTTATATCTTCAGGCGCTGTTTTTAGCGGCCTGTTTTTGGTATTATCAGGATATTTCTTCCAGCGGCTTACCGCCGGTTCTTTGCCCGCACTTAAGTATGAATGGTATGGGAATTACCATAAGTATGCCGCAAACTGTAAGTACAATTCTCACATCAGGGTTATGCTGGCTTGCGTTGGCCCCAAAGGCGAGGAGCAATACCGGTATAACCATTTGCATGCCGGATACGGCCAAGCGGCCTGAGCCGTTAAGAGTGCCGGTGGCGGTGTTGCGCATGCGGGTGGGAAAATGCTCCGCCGTGTAGGTCATCATAATCATGGTGGCCGCCATGCCCATGGCGCAGATAATGAGGCCAAGCATAACCAGCAATATGCCGTTTACAGGCGCAAAGGCAAAGGCCATGCAGGCTGCCGCCGCTATGCCCATGCACAGGGCCAGAGGTATTTTACGGCCGCCAAAATCTGCTATGCGTGAAGAAATAAAACAGCCCAGCGGGTTTCCGCAGGTAACGGCCGTCATCATGGCTAAAGCCTCGCGCTGGCTGAAGGCGCGCAAAAATTCGCCATTTTCCGGATCCACCACATATATGGTTTGCAACAGCTTGGGCAACCACGTGGAGAATATGAAGTTTGAAGGGGCCAGGCATACGAACACCAGCAGCAGTAACAAAGTTCTGCCTATATATTTATTCGAGACTATGCCAAGCAGGTTTTCTTTAACGTTTGGCTTTTGATCGCAGTTTTTAGCCGCCACGGCCTGCAGGCTGCATGATTCGCCGGTAAAGTATGTAACAACCCTCTCGGCCTCTTGCACGCGGCCTTGGCTTACCAGCCAGCGGGGCGATTCCATGAGGTACTTTACGCCAAGCAGATAGGCTATGAAGCCTGTTCCGCCAAAAAAGAAAATTAACCGCCAGGCGGAAGGAGACAGCGGTATGACTATTGTGCAGATTAAGCCCACCACCGGTATGGCGCAAAAACCCACGGTACCTATTATGCCTTGCCATTTTCCGCGTGAATCGGCTGGGGTCATTTCCGCTATATATACCTGCGAGCATACCATCATGCAGAACACGCCAAATCCGGTAAGGGCCCGCGCTATTATAAAGACATAAAGGTTATCCAGCGGCAGGCCGGTTATAATGCTGCATGATGAAAACAGCAAAATCGCACCCAGAAAAGTTTTTCTGCGCCCTATAAGATCTGACAGCATGCCGCCCAAAAAACCACCCAACGTCATGCCCACGAAATAGAAACTCAGGATCAGCCCCATGGCATTGTTGGACTGTACTGTCGTGAGATTCCACGAATCGAACATGGCCTGCGCCACGTAGCCGAAGTTCATGTTATCCATCTGCTCGAAAAAGTAGGCCAGCATTATCACGCCGAACAGCTTTCTATGTTTGTCGCTTATATGTTTACCGTCAAAATAACTGTCGTGTTTTATGGAACAGGCCGGCGGAGCTTCATGCGCCGCCTCAGTGGCCGTATGTGCGTCTTCGTTTTCCTCAAATGCCATTCGCTCGTACTCCCTAATTCAATCGAAAAATATAGTCTATTTTTTATTATAAGCAGCGTTATAACAAAAAAAATAATAAAACAACATAAAAGGCAAATAGATACCTCAATAGTATAAAGTATATTTTTCACAAATATAAAAATAATAATAATTACTGGTTGTTAATTGATTTCGGCTGGTCGCTAACAGTCCGCTTACAAGCTGGCGCACCGCAAACATCCACAGCCTAAACTGGACGCCAATAAAAGATGCCCTGGGCTGGAATAGTGCTGGCCTGCACTAAAGGAAAGGTGGGGGGTATAAAAATAAACTGCTATATTACGGCTTAGAGTTGCCGAAATGTGCGTAAATATTTTTTTTCACATGAAGTGTGGCGGCATTACAGCAGACTGTTTGCAAGAGTTCCGGCATCAGGCGTTGTTACGAAAGAAATCTGTCAGCAACTGTGAGCATTCATTTTGCAAAATGCCGCCGCAGTGCCAGACGGAATGGTTATGGAAGTATTGGTCAAGGCCGTCCAGGCAGCTTGTTACCGCGCCCGCTTTAACATCGCTGGCTCCGTAAACCACGCCGGCCAGCCTGGCGTGCACCAGCGCGCCCGCGCACATAAGGCACGGCTCCAAGGTTACTATAAGCACAGAGCCGCCAAGGCGGTAGTTGTTCTGGCGTTTTCCGGCCTCGCGCAGGGCAATTATTTCGGCATGGGCGGTGGGGTCGTTAAGACGTATGCAACTGTTGTACCCGCGGCCGGTTATTACGCCGTTTTTATCAACCACCACGGCGCCTACTGGCACTTCGCCCACTGTAGCGGCTTTGGCCGCCTCAAGCATAGCCTCGTGCATCAGCTCCTCCCAGGCGGTCCAGCCTGGAGGAGCCGATGGAATAATGCGGGTTGCGTACATGACAAGCTAAAGAATAATATGTTTTTTTATGTAGCTTACAACATCGTCGGGCGAATCCAGCACTGTAAACAGATCCAGCTCGTCTTCGCTTAGGTAGCCGCGTTTGATCATGGTGTTTTTCAGCCAGTCCAGCATGCCTCTCCAGAAAGTGCTGTCATAGAGTATGATCGGAAAAGGCTTGATGCGGTGGGTTTGAGCCAGCACAAAAGCTTCGCTCAGCTCGTCCACCGTGCCCATGCCGCCTGGCATAACCACATAGGCTACGGCGTATTTTACAAACATGAGTTTGCGAATGAAAAAATAACGGAAATCGCAGCGGGTTTTGATATATGGGTTGGGCGCCTGCTCGTTGGGCAGGTGAATGTGCAAGCCTATGGACTCGCCGCCGCCTTCAACCGCGCCGCGGTTTCCGGCCTCCATAAAGCCTGGCCCGCCGCCGGTAATTACTCCGTAACCGGCCTCACCCAATTTTCTGGCAATGGTTTGAGTGGTTACATACATCGGGTCGGTTTCCGTCGCTCTGGCGGAGCCGAAAATGGAAACGCACTTTCCGGCGTCGCCAAGTTTTTCAAAGCCATCAACGGTTTCTGATATTATTCTGAACATGCGCCATGAGTCATGATCGGATGCAACTTCGTACAGGTTTCCACGTCTACTAACCACGGGATATCTCCTTAAAAGGAAGTAATTTTGAGGTGTTAAATACAATTACCACATGCATGGGCGGTAAGCGAGGGTTAATTTAAGACACTTTGGGCGCAGGGGCAAGGCAAAAAGCCGCCCTGCTGTCTGGCGTGCCGGTTGGGCTATTGAGGCCTTGCGCCGTTACGGCCGGTATTGGATTTGCGCCGGCAAGTCTTTTTGCGGTATATACTTTTCGCTTGGTATTAGATAATATCCTTAATCCGTTAGCTGTTTTTACCGATTTGCATTAGCTATTACAGCCGCTGCCCGGCGGTATTTAACAACGCATATAAGCAACTGCAAGGTGAATGATGAAAGTTGAATTTTTGGGAGCCGCGCAAACCGTTACCGGCTCATGCTACATGATAGAGACCGGCGGAGTGCGTTTTGCCATAGATTGCGGCATGCATCAGGGTAATAAGGAGATTGAGAAGCGCAACAGAGAGTTGGACCTTTATGACATAGCGCATATAGATTTCTTTTTGCTTACCCACGCGCACATAGACCATAGCGGCCTTTTGCCCAGCATGGTTGCCAACGGTTTTAAAGGCCCCATATATTGCACCGAGCCGACGCACAAGCTGTTGGACATAATGTTGTTGGATAGCGCGCATATTCAGGAGATGGAAGCGGAGTGGGAAAACCAGAAGCGCCGCCGCAAAGGAAACAAAAACCTGTTTCAGGCCTTGTATACCCAAGAAGACGCCATTAAAACCTCCGAGTTGTTCCGCTCGGTGACATATGAGCAAACCTTCTCGCCGGCCAAGGGCATAAAGGCCTGTTACCGCGATGCTGGGCATATTCTGGGGTCGGCCTTTCTTGAGCTGGAAATCTCCGGGCCTGACGATGAAGTTACCCGCTTTGTTTTTTCTGGCGATTTGGGCCGCGAAAACGCCCTGTTGATGAACAACCCGGAGATACCGCAAAACAAGCCGGATTACCTGTTTGTGGAGTCCACCTACGGCGACCGCAACCATAAGGATTTCGACACCAGCCTGGAAGAGTTTTACCAGGCCATAGATCACAGCTACAGGTCCGGCGGCAGGGTGGTTATTCCGGCCTTCGCGGTGGAGCGTACGCAAGAAATCATTTATGTGCTGTACAATTTGCAGAAACAGGGCAAATTACCGTCCGATATGCCGGTTTTTGTGGACAGCCCCCTGGCCATACGCGCCACCGACGTATTCCGGCAGTTTCCGCAATATTTCGATAACGATTTTAAAGGCCTTATTGCCAGCGGCGACAACCCCTTCGAGCTTTCCAACCTGCGCTATACGCTCAGCAAGGCGGAATCGCAAAGCATAAACGCCTATGCCGGGCCGTGCATAGTCATATCGGCCAGCGGCATGTGCAACGCCGGGCGCATATTGCACCACCTGCGGCATAACTTGTGGAACCCGAAGTCTTCTGTGGTATTTGTGGGGTATCAGGGCGTGGGCACGCCAGGCCGTAAAATTGTGGATGGAGAAAAAAGCATTCGCATACTGGGCGAAGATATTGCCATAAATGCCAAAATTTATACCATAGGCGGGTTTTCGGCTCATGCCGGACAAAGCCAGATTCTGGACTGGATCAGAGCCTTCGCGCACCCCAGCTTGCAGGTTTTTCTTGTGCATGGCGAAGAGAAGGCGCAAAAAACGCTGGCCGGACTGATTGAAAAGGAATTTTCCCTGCCGGTGCAAATACCCACGTATTTGGAAGAAATGACTTTGGCCGCGGGCAAGAAACCCATGGTGCAAACAGATATGCAGCGTGCCAAGCCGCGTGTTAATTGGGATATTCTGCTTACCGACGGCGAAAGCAAGCTTGCCTCCATTCGCCAGCGCATGCAGGAGATTCATGCTTTGCCGTGGGAAGAACAGGTTGAACTGCGCGATCTTATGCTGGAAATTAACAATAACATGCTTAATCTGCTGGCAAGAACATAGGTTTTTTCAGGTGGCGTTTGCCTATTGCCATGCTTGCGCCGTAATGTAACGGGTAATAGATTTTTTAAATACCCTGCTTAAAATGTGGCGGTTTTTTAGCTCCATGCATTGTCCAGGTGGCAGTTTTTATTGTATGAGCATGCTCGGAGCTATCGTGTCCGGCGGAGTGGTTTGTTTTGGCTATTATTGCAGTGCCGCTGTATATTTTTATCAATATAAAAGAAACATCATCAAGAGTGTAGTATTTTGCGTATAATTTCAGGTGAATATAAAGGCAGACAGCTAAAAACTACTGTCGGGCCGGGGTATCGCCCGGCCATGTCAAAGGTGCGCGGAGCGCTTTTTTCCATGCTGGAGTCGCGTGGCGTAATCTGGAGCGAAGCCAGAGTGCTGGATTTGTTCGCGGGCAGTGGCAGCTTGGGCTTTGAGGCGCTCAGCCGTGGGGCGCTTGAGGCTGCCTTTGTGGAGTCGTTGCCAAAAGCAGCCGCGCTTATACGGGAAAATGCCCATAAGCTTGAGGTGGACGAGCGCCGTTTTCAGGTGTTGCCGGACGAAGTGGGTAAAGTGCTGGGGCACCGGCCTTTTGCCCCGTATAACGTAATATTTATTGACCCGCCTTATGGAAAAAATCTTATGTCTCCAGCCATAAAAAACATTATGCGCAACGGCTGGCTGGCGGAAAACGGCATTTTAAACGCCGAAATTGAAGGCGGGCTGAAATTTGACCCCGCCAAAGAACACCCCGGACTGGAAGTGGTTGCGGACCGCCGGTACGGACAGACGAGGCTTGTATTATGGAGCACGAAAGCAACGAGCGGAGCGCCGTCTACCCCGGCACCTTCGACCCTTTGACCAATGGGCATGTGAGCCTTATACGCCGTGGATGCGAGATTTTCGGCAACGTAATCGTTGCCGTTGCCAACGATACGCCCAAAAATCCGCTTTTTACCATTGAAGAGCGGGTGCGTATGGCCCAAGACGTATTTTCGGATCAGCCAAAAGTGAGGGTAGAGCCTTTTTCCGGCCTGCTGGTGGATTATGTGGAGCGTATGGGCTGCAAGGTGATTTTGCGCGGGTTAAGGGCTGTATCCGACTTTGAGTACGAGTTCCAGATGGCCCTCATGAACCGTAAGCTCAAGCGCCATATCCAAACTGTGTTTTTGATGACCGACTACCAATGGCTCTTCACCAGCTCTACAATAGTAAAAAGCGCGGCGGCCCTTGGCGGCGAGGTGCGCGGCCTGGTGCCTGACCCTGTGTACAGGGCGCTACGCGAGAAATACGGGTACCCCTACCCATTGAACGATTTTTCGGGTTAACCCACGACAGGCGCGGCCAGCCCACTTGCGGCTTTGTTTCGTGGCAAACAGGCTCCGGATTTTCATAAAATCCGGAGCCTGTTTTTTTGTATGCCGCTCAATTATTGGCCGCATATAATCGCGGTTACAAAAGCGCCCCAGAGCATTTTGGTTTTTCCAAAGTTAAAATGCTCCAGGGGCTGTTTCTAAAAAGACGGATTTTGCTCCCCGGCAAGGCGTCGATTTTTGTCCAGGGATAGTACTCTGATGGTACAGCCCTGCACAAAAATCGGCGCTTGACGCAGTCCAGGTGGCAAAAGACGCTTTTTAGAGACAGCTCCTGGCGGGCGCGTGCTTACTCTATTTGGATAGAGCCTGCCGGAGGGCCGCGTCCAGTTGCGACGGAGTGACTATATCTCTTAGCACTGTTGGCCTGGACGGTTCGGTTGCGGGTATGATGGCTATAAGAGGCATGCTGGCGCTGCCCATGGCCTGTAACAAGGCCTCGCCGTCCGGCTCGGGGGTTGTCAGATCCACTTTTATATATACTAGGTCATAGCTCTTGGCCCATGCGGCCAGGCGCTGCTCAGTAAGGGTGGTCATTTCCATGGCCCGGCAGTTTATGCACCAGTCCGCCGTAAAATCCAGCAGCAGATTACGCTGCCCCAGTTGGCGGCTGAAATGCGCCGGATCGAATTTTTTCCAGCCCGTATCCGCCGGGTTGTGTATAAAAGGCATATAGATAGCGCATAGCGCCAGCACGGCCAGAATTATGCGCGCAAGAGCCGCGCGGCGTGATGTTTTTGCCTGCTTCCACACCCATGCGCAAAAGGCCAGGGCAAGGCAGGCGGCCAGAGTTGCAATTTGCTTGTTCTGCGGCAGCAAACTTAGAAGATAAAGGGCCGTGCCGATGAGCACAAACCCCATTATTATTTCAAGGTTTTTGGCCCAAGGGCCGGGTTGGGGCAGGCGCTTGGCAATATTGGGATTAACAACCATAAGCAGAAAAGGAGAAGCCATGCCCAAGGCCACGCTGGCCAAGGTAAGGCCAAGGTAGGCCGCAGATTGGTTTACCGCCCAGCCCAATACGCCTCCCAACAGCGGCCCGCTGCAAGGCGTTGCCAGCAGCGTGGCCAGCAGGCCGCCGAAAAAGGCCTGCCAAGGCAAAGATTTGCCGGTACTTATCTCGGCATGCAGAACCGGCAGGCGCAAAAGCCCAAGCAAGCCCAGCGACATAATGAATAACAACAGCGTAAGGCCCAGGACTAGGCTCTGGCTTTGAAAAAATTGCCCCCACATCATTCCGGCCAAGCCTATAACGCCAAATAGCAGCCCGAACCATGCAAAAATACCCAGGCTGAAACAAAAGGCATACAGGCGAAAACGCCTGCGCCCGCGTGCCGCCGCTTCGTTATCGCCACTCAGGCGGCTCCAGCCTCCAAGGCCGAGCAGGGTGCCTATTTTAAGGGTTATTACCGGCAGTACGCAGGGCATGAAGTTGAGAATAAGGCCGGCCAGCAACCCTAAGAGCACGGCTCGTCCGATATTTTCAACTTCCAGCGATTTTTGGTAAAAATGTGGTTGCAACTGAGACAGGTAATCTGAAAACTCGCTTTCCGGCGCGGGTTGAGCACGGTCAGGTTCCGCCATAGTGGCTGATGTTTGTCCGGCAATGGAACCGGAGGCAGGCGCTATTGCATTTTCACCGCTGTCGCTGAAAGGGGAACTGCGGTAAGAGCTTAGTAGCAGGGCAAGCTGCGTGTCGGTTTGATCTGTCTGTATGCCGGATGCGGATGTGGAAATCGCATAAGTTTTGCGAAAGGGCGTACAGGAGTTTTCCGTGCAGATCAGGGCACTTAGTTTTAGTTTGATATCCTGCCCAACGTATTGGGGAGGGTAAGAGGCCAGTATGGTAATTTCATGCTGGTACACCGGCAGTTCAAGGCTGGAAAACGGATCCTTTTTAATCGCGCCTGGTGGGTAGTAAAAATGCGCGCCGGGCAACGTTGCGCCATCCGCGCCCAGTAGCTCCATGCTGGTAGGCAATACGGCCGCATTGGTTCTGGCGATATCGGCGTTGCTTTGCCGCATGGCGAACGGGGCATAAAAATAGCTGCCCTCAACGCCTGGTTTCAGGGTAATAAACAGCCAGAGCGGGGCTTCGGAAAGCCAGACAGGATAATCTTGGGCCGCTTGCAAGGCGTTTTCGCCGGAAATTCTGTCATCATGCGGCAGCGGGGCGTTGGGCGACACTATTCTTAACTGCCACTCCATAGCCAGCGCATCCACCTGAGTGGGCCTTTCCGCTTTGGGCAAGGGCGTGATGGCGGCATCGCCCTGGTTGTGCCCTTGGTAAGCCCCCGGCTGACGGCTGAACAAATCTTCCACTGCGGCCGCTTCGGCAATGGCGCTGTAGCCGGGTGAGGAGCTGAACACGGCGGCGCAAAGTAGGCATATAAAAAGCGCTAAAATGGATGCCTTTATATAATGTACGGTAATTATGGATTTTTTTTCAATATACATGAAAATGCCTGTATTTTTTTCTTGACTTACTTGCCTGGCGGAATTACTAGCATACCTCGCAACGCGGGCTATTAGCTCAATTGGTAGAGCAGCTGACTCTTAATCAGAAGGTTGGAAGTTCGATTCTTCCATGGCCCACCAGAATTTTCAAGGGTTTACGGGTAACACCGTGAACCCTTGTTTTTGTTGATATGCAGAATGATATACAGCAAAATGGGTTACATGAAAATTCAAAAATAAAGTTAATAATTACATGATGGTAAACTTTATTCAGATAAGCGTTTTAACCTTGCCGCATATTCGCAAGTATTTGTAACTATTGCAACATTGTTCCGTCAGTGGCGGGTAGGTTGCAGTCCAGCTTTATATACAAACGCCAGCCCCTGAGGAGTTCGCCATTCCTCAGGGGCTGTAAACTTTATGCGTCATAAGACGCCAACGCGTTAAGTTTATTGCCGCCAGACAGTTTTGGACGCGCGTTTTTTATCGTACCTATTTCACACGCGGCTCAATTACAAGGCGAAAGGTCAGCTTGTCAGTCTCTTGGCTTGGTTGGCGCGTGAAGGTAAAACGCTTGCCGTGCTTGACGGTGGATTTTGATGCCCCGTCACCGGCGCTCAACAGCGGCACATAGCATCTGTCCATTAGCTCTTTAACCTCTTCGTTGCTTTTAAGGGAAACATCAAGGCCGGAAAAAAGCACCTGAATGGGGGTTCTGTTATAGCGCTCCAGTTCAGCATCGGAAAGTTTGGCATTGCGCGACATGGTGGCATGCACTGTAATTTTTGTAATAAGTCCGCCGAACTCTTCCATTTCCAACATGCCTTTGGGGCCGTCGCTGTCGGCAATGGTCCAGCTTAAGGCGCTGGGGTGTTCAGGCGCCAACTGGTATTGCTCGTATACGGCTTTCATCAGGCCGCTGGCGTAGGCGTAGGGTATTTCAAGGTGTTGCGGCATGGCTGGCAGCTTGCCGGCAAAGGCGGCCCTTGCCAGATCGTCATTAATTGACGCAGGCGCAGGGTCTATAAGCGGCGAGAGCTCTGCCGCCTTGGCGTTTACGGCAAAGGGCAACTGGCGGCTTACCCACCACAGCGCGCCGGAGTCGTCGCCAACCACCTCGCCGTCATACAAAGGCGCTACTTTGAGTTTGCCATGCAGGCCATCGGCCTTGCTGGGCGGTATGCTGCTCTTTACCATTTGCAGGGCATCGGTTTTTTCGGCCGAATCAGCGCTGTCGCAGGCAGTAAGCACAAACAGTAGCGAGAGCAGCAGGCAAAAATATATTTTAAAGGGTTTGCAATTTTTAAAAATTGTCAACATCTGGTCCACCTTGTTAATTATTGTGCTGTATAATAGTTAAAAGAACGGCGCTAGGCAAGGCGGGCGGCAATATATTTTGGCTGTTCAGGCTGCATGGCGAAGGGCGCAGGCCGCATTACGTTTTGCCTGTTGCCTTATGGTGTTTGTAAGGGTAACCTGCACTATCTAAAGCAAAAGAGAACCCGCACATGCTTTTTTATGCTTCACTCTTGGCCTGCGCCTGTATAATTTTATGGTCCATATTTACCTATAATTCCTTCGTCGGTCTGCTGCGCCTTGCAGATGAGGCTTGGAGCGGCATAAGCATTCAGCTTAAACGCCGTAACGATCTTATTCCCAACCTTGTTGAGACTGTAAAGGGCTACACTGCCTATGAGGCAGGCGTGCTAGAGGAGGTAACCAGGCTGCGCGCCGATGTGCTGCGCGAACTCGGCGCAAACGCCGCAAGCAGTAATTTGGCAAAGGCCGATGAGGCGTTGTCGCAGGCGTTGGGGCGGGTATTGGTTGTGGCGGAGGCCTACCCAAAATTGAAGGCCGAAAGCAATTTTCTGGCCCTGCAGCGCGGCCTGGCGGAAGTGGAAGACGCCTTGCAGATGTCGCGCCGCTATTACAACGGCTCCGTGCGCAACTACAAGATAAAGCGCGAATCCTTCCCCAGCCTGCTCATAGGCAAGATATTCAATTTTGGCGACAGACCCTTTTTTGTTCTGGATAACGCCGTGGAAGCTGAGACGCCGCGAATAGCCATGTAACATATTATAATAAAAGCATGATTAGGCAGGCATAACACGTTAGGCTGTGTCGACATTCAGGCGATTTTGCCTTCTGGCTGCGTCAGCAAGGCTTTGCCCCTCAGTCGAATACCGTAAGAGTATACTCTTTCGGTTCAAAGCCTTGCTTTCTTGCCAGATAACAAAATCACTCTGAATGTCGACACAACCTAGCGCCAATAAAAAATTGAATGACTTTTACATAGCGCCAGATTCGTCCGAAAGCAGGGAGCGTAATTTAGGCAGAAAAAGCAAAACTCCAAGGTTGTTGCACCTTGGAGTTTTGCTTTTATTAAAATTTTTGGCGTCCCCAAGGGGATTTGAACCCCTGTTGACGGCGTGAAAGGCCGCTGTCCTGGGCCGGCTAGACGATGGGGACGCACCGGCGCGGTATAACCGCGAGAAAGGGTAAATACATGGAAGAGACCAAGGCGTCAATATTTTTTTTATAAAAAATGCATGTTGGATTGAATACTAGGCCAGATCGGCCACGGCTGATTTTTAGCTTCATGTCTGAATTACTTTTTTTGCTTTCCATATGATTTTTTTCTGTGCCAAAACATGATGGCGGGTTTTGGTAAACGCCAGCAGGGCTGGCTATGTATGAGAAAAGCGGACATATATTTGATATTATTTTATTTCCGACTATCTATAAGGTTGATATATGCATATTTTTCTGTTTCGGGTATAAATATTGCATAAAATAATTAGTTATATAGTCGAATCTTAAAAAAATGGACAGATTTATCATTTTCACACTGTACTTTTGATATTGTAAGGAATGGTTATGAGAAAAATTCAGTTATTGGCCGTTTTCTGCAGTTTGTTCATGTTTGCCGCTATTGCCAACGCGGATCCGGTTTCTTGGAATGATGGCTGGGAGTATGCATTTCTGCCTGGCGGCAATAATGCCGGTGACTATGTGATTGACCATGCCGCCATTAACTGGAATGATTTGAACTGGAGCGCCGCGACATTCGCCTTCGGCAATCATCCCGATGGTTCGTCTTACCCAAACCCAAACGCCGTAAACGCTGATTGGGCAAGCGGAACCAAGCTTTTGTTGCAAAAGACCGTAAATTTGGCCAGTAATATTATAGTTAATGAGATTACTCTCAACGTTAACGTGGATAATGGCTTTAACTTCTACATCAACGGCCAGAATATGGCATCCAGATGGGATTCCGGTTATGTTCCCGGCAGCGGTTGGGAATACACTATAACCTTGACTGAAAGTGATCTGGCTGGCGTATGGAATCAGAATGGCCCCAATATTATACAATTTGTGGGTCTGGATGATGGCAGTCTGACGTATTTTGACGCCAACGTTACCGCCAATGTGACTGCAACCCCCATTCCCGCTGCCGCGCTGCTGTTTGGCAGCGGCCTTATCGGTATAGCCGCCATACGCAGACGCATGGCGTAATATAGGTTTTTTACCAGTACACAAAAGGGCCAGGGTAATTCCTGACCCTTTTTTTAAATCATACCCACCCGTTTTACGGGTGGGTATTTTCGCTTCGTAATTCCCGCTAAACGGGCTGAAGCCACAAATCTAAGCCCCTGACCTGCATGGGGCTTTTAAGCTTTCAGCTATGCATGTGTCATCAAAATTCCTTTTGATTTCAAGTTGAGCCTCAAAGCTTGTTGGCATTTAAGACTTGTACATAGTTGCTACCATAGGTTGTAACAACCGTGCCGCGCGGCCAATGGTGCGCTTGAAATACGCAAAGCTGCTGCATGGCTTGTTGCCGGAGTTTTAAGGCACAAGCGTGGCATGCCAATCTGATAGATGACGCAAAATGAAGTAGTGAGGCCGTATGGTAAAAACAGACAAGGGTAATCCGAAATATAGTATGATTTTGATATAACATTTTGATATTAAATCTTTTTGTATTTTAGGAATGTATATTGCTTTAAATATTGCAGCTAGAGAGCTTGATCTTAAAAAGATGGACAAGTTTTTGTCTATATGGTGTGCGCTTAGCAGTGTGCGCTTAACATTGGAGGGTTTATGAAGAAATTCCAATTAATGGTTGTATTCTGCAGCTTGTTCATGTTTGCTGCCATTGCCAATGCTACCTCGCAATCACTGGTTTCCGCTGGTGATACCTGGGAGTATGCTTTTAAAGCTGGCGCATTCAGCGCCGATAACTATGTGATTGACCACAGCAGCATTGACTGGGCGAATTTGAGCTGGAACACCGGCTCTGCTGGCTTCGGCAACCATATCGATGGTTCTCGCTTTGTAAACCCAACCCCCGTTACTACTGTGTGGCCCACCGGCAATATGCTTTTTTTGCAAAAAACCATAGATTTGGCCAGTAATATCATCGTTAATGAGCTTACTCTTAATGTGAACGTGGATAACGGCTTTAACTTCTATATCAACGGTCATAACATGGCCTCTCGCTGGGATGCCGGTTATGCTCCTGGAAGTGGCTGGGAATACACTATTACCCTGACTGAAAGCGATTTGGCCGGCGTGTGGAATCAGAATGGTCCGAACATCATCCAGTTTGTAGCCTTGGATGATTATGACCTCACATACTTTGACGCCAGCATTTCCGCCAAGGTGACCGCCACGCCTATTCCGGCAGCCGTGCTGCTGCTTGGCAGCGGACTTGCGGGTATTGCCGCCATACGCAGGCGTATGGCTTAACGCAGGTTTTTGCATATGTTTTAAATGGCCCGGCTTATAGCCGGGCCATTTTTGTATCTGCCAAATGTAAGTTTTGCCGTTGTCTTGGCCTAATAAATTTCGGTACGCGTTATTTTTGGCTATAGTGAAAGCACGTCCCAGAACCACATTTTGGCATGCAGAGCGGGGCTGCGGTTTGCATATGGAAAATCCGAGCTGTATATTTATGACGCAAGGCTCCGATAGTATATGAATTGATATGTGAACAGGCCATACATTTGTATTATTTACGTGTCTTATTAAATAGATAAGCCTGTGTCCGGTTAAACTGGACATTGCGTGAACTTCAGCAAATTTTTAGGCTGCTCTCTGTGAATTTTTAATATCATATACGTTTGTTGGCATATATGTATATTTGTACATTCAAACCTCTTTTATTTTTTGATTAATAAAAACATATGTGTTATTGCTTGTTTAAAATAATTTGTTTGGCGTAATTGGAACGATTTTAAATAGTTATGGATATTAATTTTTGCAATCATAAAGGAGTTTTTATGGCTGAAAGGACAAAAGGTTATTTTCAGGCGTTGTATGAGGTCTCCAGTGTTATCAATTCAAGCCTTGAGCCTCAGAGTGTATTGCAAAAAATTGCCGAGCAGCTAACACGCGCCATGGAGGCTAAGGCTTGCTCCATAAGGCTTTTGGATAGAACAGGAACCTTGCTGCTTGCCAGTGCAGCGCATGGGTTGAGCAAGGGGTATGTGCGCAAGGGTAAAGTTGAGGTTAAAAAAAGCCAGTTGGATACCGAGGTTATTTCCAGCGGTAAACCGGTATATATTGAAGATGTAAGCCATGATAAACGTTTTCAGTACCCCGAGGCGGCTAAAGAGGAGGGGCTTACCTCCGTGCTGGTGGCTCCGCTTAAGGTTGAAGGCAAGGTAATTGGGGTTGTGCGCGTGTACACCGGTGAAAAGTATGATTTTAATGCCGATGACCGCGAATTTGTAATGGCTGTGACGCATATTGCGGCCATTGCCATTGAAAACGCCCGTCTGCACCAGGCCCTAAAGGCGGACTATGAGCTGTTGACCGAATACAATTATCAGGTTTTTGAAGATTAGTTCAGGTAAGAATGGAGAACGCGTCCTCGTTAGGCCGCGTTTTTACAGTATAAAGCCGCAGGTAACTTTTTATCGTTTCCGGCTGCGGTAAAAGCTTTAATTATTATAGTTGAAGAGGAAAAATATGGAAAAAATCCGTGTAGGTATAAATGGTTTTGGGCGTATAGGCCGCCAGGTTTTTCGGGCAATAAAACAATATTACCCTGATGCCATGGAAGTTGTTGGCGTTAACGATTTGTTTGACGCTGAGACGAATTTTCATTTGTTGGAGTATGACACCAACTATGGGCGGGCCAATTTGGACATTAAAATTTCCGGCGATGTTGTGCTGGTTGACGATTGGACCGTGCACAGCCTGGCTGAGCGCGATCCTAAGCAATTGCCCTGGGGCAAACTGGGCGTTGATGTGGTGGTTGAGTCTACCGGCATTTTCCGTAGCGCAAAACAGGCTGCGGTGCATGTTGATAACGGGGCCAAAAAAGTAATTATAACTGCCCCCGCCAAAGAGGAAGATATTACAATTGTCATGGGTGTTAACCATAATGAATATGACCCGGCCAAACACCATGTGGTTTCTAACGCCTCCTGTACCACCAATTGCCTGGCACCCATAGCCGCTGTTGTGCAAGAGCGCTTCGGCATAAAACATGGCGCCATGACTACTGTGCACTCTTACACCAACGACCAGCGCATTCTGGACTTGCCGCATAAAGATTTGCGCCGGGCTAGAGCTGCCGCCTGCAATATTATACCTACATCCACAGGCGCGGCCGAGGCCGTGGCAAAAGTGGTGCCTGCGCTGAAAGGCAAGTTTAAAGGCTACTCGTTGCGTGTGCCCACTCCTACCGTGTCCATAGTGGATTTTACCTGTATACTGGAGAAAAATACCGATGTGGAAACTTTGGTAGCCGCTTTACGTGAGGCTGCCGATGGCCGTATGAAGGGAATTTTGGGAATTAGCGACAAACCTCTGGTCTCATCTGACTTTAAGGGCGACCCGCATTCTTCCATTCTAGAGGTGGAATACTGTAGCGTGCAAGACGGCAATCTGGCCAAGCTTGTATCTTGGTATGATAACGAGTGGGGATATTCTTGCCGCGTGGCGGATTTAATACGCCTTATGGGTGAAAAAGGCTTTAACTAGCTCAGCATCTTGCAAGCATGGCATTGCTGTTGTGTTTTGCAAAATGGTCCAGTGTTCTTAATCAGCCGGTTTTTACGCTACTTGGCGAAAAAACCGGCTGATTTTTTGTGTCATACCGCTCCTGCTATACGCCAGAACCGGTTAGTAACAGGTGTGTTTGGCAAATATACTTTGTAGCATAAAAAATACGGCCTGTAGTTATGCCAGGCCGGTAAAAGTGTTCTTTCCCGCTAGCTCCTACTTACCAACGATTATAACCTCAAGCCCAAGACTTCTTATTTGTTCAATTTCGCTCATATCGGCCGAGTTATCTGTAACCAGCACATCAACCTGTGTAAGGGGCATGCAGGTGAAACAATAAGTTTTGCCTATTTTTGATCCGTCCGCCGCAATAATCGTTTTGCCCTGGCAGCGTTTTGCCATCATTTCATTGAGCTGGGTTTCGTTATAAACCGTTGTTGTTACACCGCCGGAGATACTGACCCCGTTTACACCCAAAATACATACATCGGCATATACTTTGCTTATAATATAAGTGGCAAAATCGCCGCAGAACGAGCGGGTTCTGTCCTGGTACTCTCCACCGGTGCAAATAAGTTCGGCCGTGCCGCCAGCTAGAACGCTTGTGGACATGGCGTTGTTGGTAATTACCCTTATGTTGTAGTCGCGTATACGCGACATTACGGCCAGTGTTGTCGTGCCTGCATTGAGAAAAAGGGTGCTGCCAGGGGCAATCATCTCCACAAGCGCATCGGCTATCAGGTCCTTTTCATATTTGCGGGCGGTGCGTTTGTCTTCAAAGTATACCATTTCCTGCGTTTGCTGCTTGGCTCTGGCTCCGCCATGAAAACGCCGTAAAAGCCCGCGTTGCTCCATCTCTTGCAGATCGCGCCGTATGGTGATTTCAGATGTGCTGAACTGGGTGCATAAGTCCCTAACCTGAACCTCGCCACGCTCCAGCAATAAGCGCAATATCCGCTCACGCCTTTGCAATATGACAGTACGGCTTTGTTTCATAAAAACCTCGGGGTACGGTTGTAATGAATGCGATCATGAAAATGTTCAATTCATTCTTTGTATATGAATTTTTGCCATAATAAAAATGGAAAATCAAACTTAAAGTGTTCGTTTTGCGCTCCCGCGCTGATTTAAATAACACCCTTACTATATAGTTGCACGAGCGGTGGTAATGTGCAAAAATAATAGACAGCTAACACCTATATGGTAATATAACCATGTAGTGGTCATGTTAAACTTTTTTTGGCATAAATATGCGGAGCCTTAGAGTGTCCAATCCAAGAGTTTCTGTAGTTATTCCATGCTATAACCAAGCAACATTTTTGCATGATTCAGTGTATTCCATTTTAGGGCAAACATTTGATAACTATGAAATAATAGTTGTAAATGACGGCTCCAGCCAGCCATCTGACCAAAAACTGCTGCATGAGTTTTCAGCCCCCAAGACCATTGTGCATCATCAAAATAACAAAGGGCGCTCAGGGGCACGCAACGCCGGAATTGAGCTGGCTAGGGGAAAATACATCCTGTGTCTTGATGCTGATGATAAATATGCGCCTACGTTTTTGGAAAAGGCGGTCCCAGTATTGGATTCACATGCGGACATAGGCTTGGTGACGTGCAGGGGGGAATTTTTCGGAGCGAAAAGCGGCGAGTTTATGTTAGCGGACTGTGCAAGTATGGAAAACATACTTTACAAGCATGTCATACTATCCACCTCGGCCCTTTTTCGAAAAGAAGACTGGAGGCTTGCCGGAGGCTTTGATCCTGATGTGCCTATCATAGCTGAAGATTTTGATTTTTGGCTTTCAATTGTTTCATTGGGGCGCAAGATTTATCGAATTCCAGAGATATTGTTCTACTATCGCAGACATGAAGATTCCGCAGTGGCGATGCAAACCAGCGAAGGAGCCAAAGAGGCGCATGAGGCTGTAATACGCTCTAAGATATATAGCGTTAAAAAACATATCAATTTGTATTTGGAAAGTCCGGATTTGCTGATAAAACGCTTATTTCCGGTTCCTTCGCACAGAATGCCGCGCTTTTGCATGGTAAAAAAGATGAAGTATGTTTTTTTATGCGGATTGTGCAAGGCACTGGCATTGATACCTGGCATGTCTGGTATTGTTGGCGAAAAAATAAATAAATTCCAAAAAAAACTTGCTAAAATAGAGTATTATAAGCAACTTCGTCAGTTGAGCTCAGAGAAATAATTTTTTAATGCTGCTCCAGACAACTTTTTTTATGCCACCTTCCAGTAAATCTTCCGCATGGCGGCGGTGTCTGGGATTCATGACATAGCATTTAAATATGTTCATGCGTTTGTTATGAAATACCTTGTCCATCTGAGCTATAATGTCATCCCGCCAAGGGGACATGAGGTAGTATTTCCAAAACAGCAACTGCGCGGGAAATAGAATATCCCATGGTTTTCCTCCAACATAATGCACAATCTTATTCTTAAGCTGTTCAGGCCCCTCATATAGCCTGCCACGTTGCGACAGGGTATAATTAAAAGAGTCGTCCAGCATTAATATGCTGCCTGGCCGCGCCGCGCATACAGCATTTAGTACGTCTTGGTCCGGGTAATGCAGGGGGATGCCGTTATGCAGGCATTCTTCGATTTTTTTTATAAAAATATTTCCGGTTCTACTCAAATTTCTGCATTCTTCCAAATTCAATACAGTGACGCCGGAATTGAAATAGTTTTGCGCGGTCAGCCCAAGATAGTTAACTTTTTCTCTATATTTCTTTTTACAAATACCTGTTTTAGTCCAATATGCATTATGATCTTTTACAGCCGCAACAAGTTTATCCGATAAGTCAATATCAGCAACATCTTGTATGTTTTTTTGAGCAATTATATCTGAGTCGAGGTATATAGTCTTTTTATCTGAAATCAACTCATGGGCGTATAGCCTGTATATTGCTGAGATGTTAAACCAATTTGAAATTTTATCAGATAACTCTGTTGCAATTTTGGGAATATGGTGAAAGTTTATTTTATGCCCATATTTTGCGGATAATTGTTCAAGGTCGTATTTGGCATGTGCTATTGTTTCATCATGTATTATATGTACATTTATTGATGAGCTTGTATTTTCAAAAATTGACAATAGAGTTACATATGTATTTATGTAATATTTTCCGCTTTCATCGCGTAATGATAATGTGCAGCTAATTTTTGACATGTTATTTAATATAATGGTTTTTTATAATCCACACGATGTAAACATGAAAAATACCCAACAGACATAAACAGTATTGTTGCTGGAAATGATGCGTTGAAATTTCCTTGCAATGTCGTTTCCGTAATGGAAAAAATCATATAATGCACCATAAGCGGCACAGTCATGCCGAAAATATTATTGTAAACAAACCCAGCAGAAATTGGATATACAAGTATCGCCAGTAAAAACAGCAAGCCCACAAGACCTTCCTCAGTAAGTATTTGCAGGTACTGATTGTGCGCATTGGGCGCGTTTTTGGTGTCGTTATCGATAATGTACTTACCGTACTTTTCCACAAGGTTATCGTAATTATCTTCAATATACCGCAGGTGTGTTTCCTTCAAAAAACTTTTAGGGCCATTGCCAAATATCACGGATTGTTTGGCCGAATGTAGGGCGCTTTCCCAAATAGGCATACGCGATTTGAATGTGGGGTCTTCGGTAGGGTTAAATATTCCGCTCATAATGCGGTGTGCCTTGCTGTTTTCAACGGCAGGCGCCGTCTTGAAATAAATTTCCGCGCCAGCAATGCCGATGGCAAATGTAACAAGCAATGCCGCAATGGTCCTTTTTATGCCGAATTTTTCCGAGCAATAGTAAGCGAAAAATGCAAAACAACCGCCGATTGTGGCAAGCAAGCCGGTGCGCGATGCCGAGAGCAGCAGGCAGGCAATGCTTGCTGCCGTTGCGGCAAGCATTATAGGTCTGCAGCACAATATATCCAAAAGTGAGGCAAACATGGGCGTGAACTTGCCGCCAACGTTCGCAAAAATTATTTTGTATGGCTTTGGCTTCCAAATGAGCGACAGCATACAGGCTAACAGGGTGACTGAAAGATAGTAACTGAACGGGTTAGGGTGACCGTGAAATAAACGCAGCCTTCCATCCAAAAAAAGACGCTCGTACGCTGCCGCCGGGTCATATACATACCAGCAAGCCGCTATAACTATGGTAATAAGCAGGCAACTGCCTGTAAAATGTAGAAAGTATGCCCACTTCTGCCTTAGGGCATAGTATAGTGCAGTTCCGCAAAAAAATGCGCAAATAATGCGGCGATAAATGGCTGTGCCGCTTTGGTTTGTATGCAGAAGCCTATCCGCCAGTAAAAGATAGGCAAAAAACAGCAGGCAAATAATCGCATAATATGTAAGGCGGCGTTGTTTCTGAAAAAAACATGTTATAGCGCCAATTGCTGCCAGCAACACAAGAGGAGCGGTGTTGGACATGCGCAAAAACGGAACAAACATACAGAGATAAGCCAATATGATGATTGCTGGAATCAGAATATAAGCAACTCTGCTAAAGCGTGATTCGTATAATTGCATCGCGAGGTCGGCCTTTGGTAACTGCAATGTCAGAATTTTTTGTTATTATATAACATATACTTGGCCGTAGCTTGCATGGCATTTGCCCTATCTTTCATCAGCATGAACTTTTCAGGCTCATCTGTTTTCAGATCCACCGCCTCTTGGCCTGCAAGGCGATAAAGCGCCTGCACACCCGCGCGGTTATCATAATAGCAGTAGCCGTCAAGCACATAACGTATGGGAGAGTCGTTTTTGCCGCTTATAAAAGCTCCCCTTTGCTGATTTTGGGTTTTTGAAAACAAATCCCTCCCCATGGTCCAGTTGTTATACTCAATTCCGGCAATACCTGCTGCTGTGGGAAACACGTCTACCTGGCTTGCCGCATCTTCCCTAACTCCAGAGGCAAGCCGCGCTGGCGCATGAACTATAAGAGGCACATGCCAGCCGCGCAAATAAGATGCATTATATGCGGCTGTTACATTGGTGCTTGGGTCGTTTACCCCATGGTCGCCAAATATGAGAAAAACCGTATTGTCATAATAGCCGGAAGCCTTGGCCTTTTTTATGAATTCCCCAATGGAGAAATCCATATAACGCATTGAATTATATTCATGCTCGTCAATAAAACCATAGTTGTCGGCAGTTTCTTCGCTTAACGGCTTGTATGCAAAGCCCGGCGTGTTGTCTGGAATTGTATAGGGTTTATGAAAGCTTGCCGTCTGTATTACCGCCAAAAACGGGCGCTCACGCAGGGTGGTAAATAATTCGTGTGCCTCCATAAGCAAATCGTAGTCCGATATGCCCCAAACGTCCACATTGGGGGCTTTCCAGTACGATTCTTCAAGTATATGCACATCTTTTATATTGTTGGCTATTATGCCGCGTATATTGGCCCAGGCAGTGTTACCGCCAAGCAGGTAGTATTTGTCGTATCCGTCAAATTCGTTTGCCACTACCCGCTGGTCAATTACGCGCTGGTTACGCGAGCCTGTGCTGGATTCCGTAACGTCTGGCACCCCAGTCATGGTGCTGAACACCCCACGTGCCGTGGTGCGGGCATTGGAAAAGAAGTTGCGAAAAAGCACCGATTCATCCGCCAAAGCCTTCAGGTGTGGCGTTGGGCTGTCGTTGCCCGGAGCAAAAGATGTTTTGGTGTAACTTAAAGATTCCATGATAATAATGACAATATTCGGCCTGTTGCCGGAATGCGGCACAGCATTGCTGTGGCGCAAGTAGTTTAGCTTCTCCTCATCAGGAGCGTCAACTTGCAGCAAGCCTGCCATAAGCGGATAGACCGCTCGTGTTTGGGCCAAATTAAAGCCGTCGTCTTGGGTGGCTCTGTAAGTGTCGTATAAATTCTGCACCGGGTTGAGGGCTAGAGCCGTCACATAAGTGTTGGTGCTGAAGTAGGCGTTGCTCCACCGTAACGGGAACAGGTTGCTGCTGATTTGCCCATAGGCGGCAACGGCAAAGATTACGAAGCCGCAAAGCCAGGCGAGTATGGACGGCGCCCTGCCGAAGGTTTTTTTTACCTCGTTTGCGGCAATTCTGCGCATGGGCAGGGCGCACAAAATGCTGAAAACAGCGACAGCAACTATTAAAGCGGTTAGAGGGTAGCTTTCTGAAACCATCCGGAAACCATCGGCTGTATCTGCGGCAAGTTCAATAATAGTTGCATTTAGCCGTTCGCCAAGGTAGGCGAAAAAGCCGGTATCAAAACAATACACTGTCCATAAAATAAAAAAGAGCACGGCATAAAAAACGAAAAACAGGTTTTTATGCGCGCGTAACTTACGGCCAAGCGGGCGTATGGTCAGAATGAATGCCAACGGCAGTGTAAATATGGCCGCTAATCTGGCGTCAAACCTGAAGCCTATATAGAGCGCCTTCAATATGTCTGTTCCGTCCAGCGGCGTCAGATGCCCATTTATGCCTATAAAAAAACCCAGTCTGGCTAATATAAGCAACAGGGTCACGTAACAGAGCGCGCTAAGATACATGAACAATGCGGTTCTGCTTTTTCTGCGGTGTGCTAAATTCATATTTTCCGTCTTATTGTCTTTATGTAATGCGATAAAATGTATGCAACGCCCAGGCTTGAGAAGATAAAATTACTTGCCCAGGCCGCCACGGGCGGACGTAACGCCCCAGTTTCGCCCATTGCGGCGAAAAAGCTGGTGGCGGCATAAAACAAAAAGGTGCATACCAGCGAGAACAGCACGCCAACATATATGCTTTCCGTACGCATTGAAATTGCCAAGGCGAGAATGCCCATGGCAATTATTGATCCGGCATAGGCAAAGCGCCCGTAAAATTCCGTACGCATGGCTTCTACGTTGGTGCCCGCCTGCTCCAGGCGGTTTATAGTACTGTACAGCTCGCCAATTTCAATTTCAGAGTTTTTACTTTTAGGCTGGAAGCTTCTGAATGTCTCCAAATCCTGCCTGATGTCCAAAGGAAGACGCTCGTAAGTTTTGTAACTGAAGGTGGGCGGGTATATGCTCTCTACCTCAAACAGCGTCCAGCCCGCCACGCTGCTTTCGGCTCTTTTTGCGGTATGAGTGGCCTCAATGCTAAGCCCGTCGGCTGAAAGACGGTATACATACACGTTTTCGGCCCGCTCCTGAGCTGGCCAGGCTTTGGCTGCGTGTACTACATAGTTGCCTTGGGTAAAGAACAGACCTTTTATGGTAAATTCGTCAGCGTTACGGCCTTTGACATCCTCATTCCACATCTCCGCGGCCATTTTCTCGCCTGAAACACCCAACACCTGCGAAAAGGCAAATTGGCAACAGGCCCACACCAGCCCGTAAATAAGCGCAAAGCGCAACATGGTTGTGGGGGAAACCCCGCCTGATTGCAATGCGATATTTTCACGGTTTTTATTCATAAGGCTGAATTGGATTACCAAAGACAAAAGAAACACGGCTGGCAAAATTTGCGATATGATCACAGGCAATTTTACCAGAAAGAATAAAGCGATAAAAGCCGCGTTACGGCCTGCATCCAAAAAAACATCCAAGCGCTGGAAAAGATCGCTTAAAATGTAAATGCAGGCCCCCATCGAAAGCAGTACCAGCAATAAAAACAGGTTGCGGCGCAAAAGGTAGCGGTTGAGTATGCTCATGCTTTTTTACCGCGCGTCGTCCCTAGTTTACGTTTTATGTATGCAAACCATAATGAAATATCCGGCGCGCCCTCGCGTGAGGCAACAATCAAACCGGCAATACCCGCAACCAGAAAAAATAAATTTGAAATCCATAGGGCAATAGCCGGGTGCAGCCTGTCAGATTCGCTAAGTGTAATGCCAAGCGAGTATAGCGAATAGTAAACAAGAAAGGCCAGTAAAACCAGAATGATACCCATTTGTCGTTTGGCCCCCTCAAAACTGGCGGCCAAAGGTATGGCAAAAAGAGCCAACACCAGGCTGGCTACCGGCAAAGACACACGTTTTTGTATCTCTATAAGTATTTTACGGTATGTTCTGCCTCTGTCGTTTATATCGTAATGCTCCCTTTGGTAGAGCAATTCGTCCCAGGCCATTTCCTTGGGTTTTATCTCACCCAGAGGGGCGCTGCTGAAGAATTTTTCCAGGTCCACGCGAATGTTGTAGTCATCAAAATTAAGTATGCTTACAGCGCCTTTATCCAGCTTATAAATGCGCCCGTTATGCAGGTTGAAAACGAGCTCGCCTTTTTTATTGTCGGTAACAATTATACCGGTGGGGGCCAGAATGGTAATGCGGGCGCCTTCGCCCAGCGAGGTATCTTCAACAATCACCTGGCGCATTTCTTTAGTTTGAGGGTCGACCTGACGGGCAAACATGGTAAGCCCTGCAATATCTTGGTTGAATACGCCAGGCTGCAGCGTTACTTGGGCTTTGTCGCGTGCCAGTTGCAGCACAGTGCCGCGAAATTGCTCCGAACCCCAAGAAATGCCAAAGATGGATATGCCCAAAGTGGCCGCGCAACAAATTGCGGCAAACCACATTGGGGCGGGCAACAACTGCACCACGCTCACACCGCCGGCACGCAGCGCCACCAGCTCGCGGTCCGTGCTCATGCGTAAAATACTCAAAAACACACTCAGCATGCAGGATAGGGGAATAACCATAAGCATGAAAATTGGCGACATATAAAAAAGTATAAGCAAAAAGTCGCCGATACTCAGGTTAAGCCCCACCAGAAGCTCGCGCATTTTTACACCTTGCCCCAAGAGCAACAACGTAAGCAAAAACAGCGCGCACAAAAGAAAAGTGCGTGTCATCTCAAGCATGATACGCCGATGCAAGGTGTTAAAAGGCAATATATTCAGCAAAAACGTCTCCGTTTTTCATACGGTACAAACCAGCCATGCCAAAGCATGTTCATAATCTTGTTAATATAGTTGACTCAGGCAGCTCTTGCAAGAAGTATGCTGCGCTCATAGTTGAATGAGCGCGGCATACGACAGGTTATTTTCCGTGTAACATACGGTTTAAGTAACAGGGAGGATTTTCGCTAACGCCAGCGGCATAGAATTCTGTCGGCCAGATCTACCAGTAAAAACAGAATGAGCGCTCCAAGGGAGAGTACAATAATGCCAAAATACATAAGCGCGTAATCCAGGCGCATCTGGTTGTCGGTAATGTAAAAGCCAAGGCCTTTATCCGTGCCGAAAGTTTCTGTGAAAAACAGGGCGGAAAATACAATGCCTATGGAAATGCGCAAGGATGAAAACACGGCAGGCAAAGTGGCGGGCAGTATTATATGGCGCAGTTTTTCCCAAAAATTCGCCTTAAGCGACGTAAGCAGGGCATAGTCTTCATCCGGCACGGCTCTGACAGCGTCGCGTATGGCCAGTGCCAGTTGAAACACTATAATCAGCACAATAATTGTTATTTTGGAGGCCTCGCCAATGCCGAGCAGCAACATAACCACAGGCAGCAAGGCCAGTTTGGGCACGGGGTAGGAGAGGTACAACAACGGCCCCAACAGACGGTCAACCTTGGGGTTGCAACCCATGGGTATGCCCAGGAGCAAGGCAATGCTCAACGCCAGCGCCAGGCTTGCCACGGCGCGGCCCATGCTGGCCGCCAGATGCGGCCAAAGCCCGCCGGACAACGCTTTTTCCCAGGCCCCATATACTGTTTGCGGCATGGGCAGAGCATTAAGCTGCAACACATAAGCCGTAATCCACCAGATTATATTGAACAGCGCAAAACCGCCCAAAATAAAACAGGCATAATAAACAAAAGTGGTTTTGCTCATGCCAGCATCCCCCGGAACATTTCTTTAATATGCGCTGCGGTGGCCATTGTTTCAGCATCATTGCCAATGGCAAAGGTTTTGTTCTCAAAGCGGGCCGCAATATTACGCGATGCCGTATCCATAAGCAACACTTGCTGCCCCATGGTGGCTGCCTCCACCATATTATGCGTGATAAACAGGGTAGTTACCCTGTGTGCTTGCCACAATTGCAGAAACAGCCTTTGCGAGGTATCCGAGGTAAAGGCGTCCAGCGCGGAAAATGGCTCGTCCATTAAAAGCAGGGCAGGCCTGCTGATAAAGGCTCTGGCCAGGGCCACCCGCTGCTTTTGCCCGCCGGAAAGCTCGTTGGGGTAGCGCTGCATTAGGGCGCGCAACCCAAGCTCTTCAATAATACTCTCGCTTTCGGTTTGATTTATGTGTTTTTTAGGCCCGATTTTCAGCGGCAGAAATATGTTTTGCGCAACGGTTTTCCAGGCCAGCAGGCCATAGTTTTGCGGCACATAGCCAATATTGAGCGTGTTTTTTTCTGAAATGGGCATCCCGTTATATTCAATGCTGCCAGCGGATGGCTCTAAAATACCGCAAAGCACTTTGAGCAGGGTGGATTTGCCGCAGCCTGACGGGCCTATAAGCGCGTAAATGCCGCCCTGCTCAAGATTAAGGGAAAAGTTTTTCAGCACGGCAAGTTGGCCGTAGCTGACGGAAAGGTTATTGATGCTGATCATGCTGCCCGCGCGGTTTAGGGTAAAAAACCGCCATTGGTAAGGCTTACGGCTTGCAGATTGGCATTAACCAAACCGCGCCCGGCCAGCCAGTTGATAACAGACTGCACATCCGCCTCCGGCGGCAAGGCCGCTTTGGCATAGCGGGGCAGGGCAGCATGGGCGGCGAGTTCTTCCTTAAAGCCCATCTGCTCCACAAGAATGTCTTTTACCTGTTCCGGTCCGTTGGCTTCAAGATATTCCACGGCCATGTTGTACCCCAGGTACATTTTTTTGATCAGGTCGCTTTTCTCACGCATGGCTTTGCCCGTAAACATTATGCCGGTTATGGAAAGCCCCAGGTCGCTATTGGTGGCAAGCTCCGCCGCGCCTCCGGCTTTGGCAATCATGGCGAGAGGGTCCGGCAGGCCGGTGGCGTCTATTTTGCCGCCCATCAGCATTTCAAAGCGCACAGGTATTTTGTTTATTTCCACCTTTTCTACGTCAGCCGGCGTCAGCCCGGCCGATTTTAAAGCCATATCTATACAGTAATCAATAACCGTGTTTTGCGAGACAGCTATTTTGGCGCCTTTAAGTCCGGCCAGCGATGATACTCCGCTCTGTTTTGAAGCCAGTATATGAAAAGGCGCATCGCAGCGTGAGGTCAGCGCTATATCCATACCACCGTTTTTTTGCAAAACAGCTCCGGTATAGTCTATAACCGCTCCGTCCACATTATCGCTTTGCAGGGCGGCATCTCTATCATTGGCCGAATAGAATTTTATTACGTTAATATTCAGCCCCAGTTTTTCATAATAGCCTTCGCGCAACGCCACGGCCACGGGCAGATAATCCATTGATGGCATAACGCCCAGGTTTAAGGTTTGTTGCGCCGGTGCGGCTTTATTGTCGTCTGAGCACGCGGCGCAGACAAGCGCAAGAACGATGGAGGCAAGGCAAAGCACGCGGTTAAGCTGCATAACTGATACTCCGTACGTGTTGTGAGATATAAAACATTACTTCGAATATGGCCTTAAAGTGATTGTGATATACTGGATTGGTTCTGGCAACGCAAGGTTTGCGCAATATTTGCGTAAAAAAAGCCCGGAGTAAATTGGCGGTTTGAAAAAAATAGGGAGGCCGGATCGCCAAACGGCGATCCGGCCCAGATTTGCCAGAAGTATCCCCTAACCCAAAGCGCTTTCGTTAGCCGATAAGCTGCAGAGCCATTTGCGGCAGCGAGTTGGCCTGCGAGAGCATGGCCACACCGGCCTGACTGAGCACTTGGGCGCGTACGAATTCGGTCATTTCGGTCGCAACGTCCACGTCAGATATCTGAGATTCGGCGGCGTTGATGTTTTCAGCCTGAATCTGCAAGTTGCTGACGGTGTTTTCCAGACGGTTCTGCAAGGCACCAAGGTGAGCGCGAATCTTGTCCTTGGAGATAATGGCGTTGTTGATGCCGTCCAGGGCGTGCTGCGCGAGCGACTGGGTGGAGACCGCAAAGCCGGCGGAGGTGGATTCGGCCTGGTTGCCGAGACCCAGAGCGGACGCCGTGGCTATGCCTATCTTGATGTAGTAGTAGTCTTCACTGCAATCGTTACCGGAGCCGAAGTGAACCTTTACTTCGCCGGTTGAGGTCAGGCCTTCGCCGTTGTGAGTGCCGGAGAGGTTGCCGTTCAACAGGTGAACGCCGTTAAAGTCAGTCGCGTTGGCGATACGGGTAATTTCCGAAGCCATGGCCTGATATTCGGATTCGATCATCAGACGCTGGTCAGAGTTGTAGGTACCGGTCGCGGCTTGTTCCGCAAGTTCCTTCATACGAATGAGCTTTTCGTCTATGATTTGCAGAGCGCCGTCAGCAGTCTGAATCATGGATATAGCGTCGTTAGCGTTACGCACGCCTTGGTTAAGGGCGGCGATGTCGGCGCGCATAAGTTCGCGAATTGCCAGGCCGGCGGCGTCGTCAGCAGCGCGGTTAACGCGGAGGCCGGAAGACAGCTTGCGCACGGAGTCGCTAAGGGCGTTATAAGAAGTACTAAGGTTACGAGCGGCGTTCTTGGCCATCAAGTTGTTGTTAATTGTCAAAGCCATGATATTCCTCCATGAATATTTGGGCATTCCGGGCGTTGCACTATGCTTTCCGCTTCCTTGCGGTTTTCCGCCCATGTTTACTTACTTATCGTTCGGTCTGATAGAAACTTTAGCGTCCAGCCAAAATTTTTATTTTCCGGACATGAAGCTCACATGCTCATGTCAAAGCACTTATCGCGCGGTTGCAAAAAAACTATAGATGGGTGTAAACAAATTTTATATTTGTTACATAGCACATTGATATATTTGCGTTAAAATAAGAAACGGCGCGATGTTGCCGCGCCGTTTCTTATTTTATTTTGTGGCTTCAGCCCGTTGAGCGAGTAATACGAAGCGAGACAAAAAATCAGCCTCTGGTCTGCCCCTGTCTACTTGACAGGGGGCAGACCAGAGGCTGGTTACGATTATATTAGTTATGCTTATCCGGCTTTAATCATGGCGGCAAGTTTGGCAAAGGCCGCATCTATGCCAGCGGGGTTGGCGCCGCCAGCCTGAGCCATATCGGGGCGGCCGCCGCCGGAGCCGCCTATTTCGACAGCGGCCTCTTTAATAAGGGCCGGGGCTGTGAAACGGGCATGCAGATCTTTAGATACGGTAATAATCATGTTTACTTTACCCTCATCTTCAGAGGTAAGGCATGAGATACCGGAGGGGAGCTTGCTGCGCACATCGTCGGCCAAATCGCGCAGGGCTTTTATACTGGCGGCGCTGCTGCGCGCGGCCAATACTTTTACTCCGTTTATTTCTTTAACCTCGTCCATAAGGTTTTTACCTTGGCTTGAACTGGCTTGAGCCCCGGCTTTTTCAATATTTTTGCGTAATGCGCGTATTTCGTTTTGCAACCCCTGCACTTTTTCCTGCATTTCGCCCGGTCTGGCTTTAAGCATGGCGGCAATAGCGCGGGCTTCGCCGCGCTGGTTGCGGTACAGGCCAAGGGCGTTCCAGCCGGTTGCAGCCTCAATGCGGCGTGTTCCGGCGGCGACGCCGCTTTCAGATATAATGGCGAAGAAGCCGGCCTGGCCCGTGCGGTTAAGGTGCGTTCCGCCGCAAAGCTCGGTGGATTCATCTTCAATGCACACGCTGCGCACAACGTCTCCGTACTTCTCGCCAAACAGGGCCGTGGCCCCGGCTTTTATGGCGTCATCATAGCCTGATTCGCGCACCATTATGGGGCGGTCCGACATAATTGCGCGGTTTACATGGTTTTCCACCGCAGAGAGCTCTTCTTCGGTCATTGCCGAGATATGGGTAAAGTCAAAGCGCAAGCGGTCCGGCCCCACCAGCGAGCCTGCCTGCCGGGCATGGTCGCCCAGCACGGCGCGCAGGGCAGCGTGCAACAGGTGTGTACAGGTGTGGTTGCGCGCTGTTGCCAGACGCTCTTCATCCGTCACTGCCAAATCTGCTTCCGCGTCCAGATGTATGATGCCGTCCAGCACCTCCACAAGGTGCATGGTCAGCCCTGCGGAGGGCTTTAGGCTATCCAGCACTCTGGCCGTGCCTGCAGGGGTGGAAAGCGTGCCTGTATCGCCAACCTGCCCGCCGGAAGAACCGTAAAACGGGGTGCGGCCGCAGGCCAGCCAGCCGGTTTCGCCTTTTTTCAGCTCATTCACCCGTTCGCCCTGATTATTGATGAGGGCGGTGATGCGGCTGGATACTTTTAATGTGGAGTAGCCATCAAATTCCGAGCGCAGGCCTTCTTCCAGCAATTCGGCAAAGCGAAGGGTAACGTCTGATTCGCCGGAACCTTTCCAGGCGGCTTTGGCGCGTTCTTTTTGGGCTTTCATCAGGGCGTTGAAGCCGATTTCGTCAATTTTAACTCCGCGCTTTTCCGCCACATCATTAATAATATCCAGCGGAAAGCCAAAGGTATCGTACAGCTTAAAGGCCACATCACCCGCCAGGGTATTTTGCCCGGCGCTTTTAAGGTTGGAGAGCTCGTCTTCAAGCAAGACCAGGCCTTTATCCAGAGTTTTTTCAAAACGCTCTTCTTCTTCCAGAATTACGCGCCCCATAAATTCACGCGAGGCTTTAAGTTCCGGAAAATCCTCACCCATATGCTCAACCACTTTCAGGGCGGTGTTATGCAAAAAGGTGCGCGGCATGCCTATAAGCCGCCCAAAACGGTAGGCGCGGCGGATCAGGCGGCGCAGAATATAGCCGCGCCCCTCGTTTGAAGGCATGATGCCGTCGGCAATCATAAAGGCCATGGCCCTGCTGTGGTCGGCTATAACCCGCAAGGATGTATCGGTATCATTAGTATCAGGCGCGCTGCGGCTGTACTTTACTCCGGCCAGATTCGCCGCATAGCTGATGATGGATTGGAAAAGATCGCCGTCGTAATTGGAATATACGCCTTGGCACACCGCGCTCACGCGCTCAAGCCCCATGCCTGTGTCAATGCTGGGGCGGGGGAGAGGCTCGCGCTTGCCAGGCTCAATCTGGTTATACTGCATGAAAACCAGGTTCCATATTTCCAGATAGCGGTCACAGTCGCATTTGCCTATGCCGCAGTTGGGGCCGCAACTCATATGTTCGCCCTGGTCGATCAGTATTTCTGAACATGGCCCGCAGGGGCCGGTATCGCCCATGCTCCAGAAATTGTCTTTCTCTCCCATGCGCAGTATGCGCTCGCGCGGTATTGAGGTAAGCCTGAGCCACAATTCAATGGCTTCATCGTCATCCTCGTACACAGTCGCGTAGAGTTTATCGGCAGGCAAGGCAAGCTGGTTGGTAATAAAATCCCAGGCATATTTTATGGCGTCTTCCTTAAAATAATCGCCAAAGGAAAAGTTGCCGAGCATTTCAAAAAAAGTGTGGTGTCTGGCGGTACGCCCCACATTTTCAAGATCGTTGTGCTTACCGCCAACGCGCAGGCATTTTTGGGCGGTGGTGGCGCGAGAATAAGGCCTTTTTTCAAGGCCTTGAAAAATTTGTTTGAACTGCACCATGCCCGCGTTGGTAAAGAGCAGAGTTGGGTCATCTTTGGGAATAAGGGAAGACGAGCGCACGTGCTCGTGCCCTTTGTCCTTGAAGTAGTTTATGAAACGACGACGTATTTCATTGGTTGTAAGCACGTTTGCCCCGCCTGTGTAAGGATATGTTGATTTTTCCGCTCTGTCAGTCAGGGGGCCGAAGGCCCCCTGAAACTCCGCTTGTATAACGGAAATATATGCGAAGTAAAAGTATATTAATCGTCAATAACCGGCAATTCCTCATCGCCGCCGGAGGCTGTAAAGGCCAGATCCGGATTGACTCCAAGGTGCTCCAGCAAAGCATTTTCAATGTTTTGGCGTAACTCCAGGTTTTCGTCAAGCATGGCGCGCACGTTTTCGCGCCCCTGGCCAAGACGCTCGCCGTTAAAGGCAAACCACGAGCCGCTCTTGTCAACAATGCCGGCCTCTATGCCCATATCAAGAATTTCGCCGGTTCTGGATATTCCAAGCCCGTACAGCACGTCGAACAAAGCCTCGCGAAAAGGCGGGGCCACCTTGTTTTTTACTACCTTCACGCGCACGCGGTTGCCGTAAACTTCCTCTTTATCCTTAAGGGTCTGTATTTTGCGTATGTCCATGCGCACGGAGGCGTAAAACTTGAGGGCGTTGCCGCCGCTGGTGGTTTCGGGGTTGCCGTAGCCGCCGGGCATGCCGCCTATTTTCATGCGAATCTGGTTTATGAAAATAATGGCGGTTTTGGATTTATGAATTGTTCCAGTGAGTTTGCGCAAGGCGTGCGACATAAGGCGGGCCTGGCCGCCAACCTGCATTTCGCCCATATTGCCCTCAAGTTCCGTTTGCGGAATAAGGGCTGCCACCGAGTCGATAACAACAAGATCGACGGCGGAAGAGCGCACCAGCATATCAGCTATGTCCAGCGCCTGCTCGCCATAGTCCGGCTGCGATATGAGCAGTTCTTCAGTTTTTACGCCAAGGCGCCTTGCGTAATTAACGTCCAAAGCATGTTCCGCGTCCACAAAGGCGCATACTCCGCCCATTTTTTGGGCCTCGGCAATAACGTGCAGGGCCAGAGTTGTTTTGCCGGAAGACTCCGGGCCATATATTTCAGTAACGCGGCCACGCGGCAAACCGCCCACGCCAAGGGCAAGGTCAAGCCCGATGGAACCGGTTGGAATTACCTGAATATGCACATGCGCGTCGTCTGACAAACGCATTACAGAACCCTGGCCGTACTTGCGCTCTATGGTTGTCAAGGCTGTGTTCAGAGCTTCAAGTCTTGCATTTTCTGCTGATACCGCGGGCTTTTTTGCCATGAATTACAACTCCGGAAAATATGATTAAATAATTAAACAGACAAAAATTTATACCAGAAGCCATTTTAGTGGGCAATAACTATCTGAATTGGTTTCAGAATTGGCTAAATATTTAGAATAATAATATCAGTCTGTTATTGAAATTATGTTTACTTATAGCAACAAAAGCCGTTTATGTAAAGCGGATTTTTTTCTGAGATTTGTCATTTCGGAGCAGGGTACTTGCATTTATTTTGCAGGCCTTTTAAATGAGACCTATGCAAAACGACTTTATAACAAATTATCATGGCTTGGCCCTGTTCTCGGGCGGGTTGGACAGTATCCTGGCCGTCCGCGTGCTTATGGAGCAGGGGCTTAAGATAAAATGCGTGCATTTTGTCACTCCATTTTTTGGCGATGAAGCCAAAGTACCGTTCTGGCGGCGCGAATACGGCTTGGACATAGACGCGGTGGACATCTCCGCCCCCTATACGGCCATGCTGCGCTCCAAACCGGCGCATGGCGTGGGCAGCGTGCTTAACCCCTGCGTGGACTGCAAAATACTAATGATGCAAAAGGCCGTAAGCCTGCTGCCGGTTTATGGGGCCAGCTTTCTGGCAAGCGGAGAGGTGCTGGGGCAGCGCCCCATGTCGCAACGCCGCGATACCCTTAATATAATACGCCGCGACGCGGGAGTGCGCGAGTTGCTGTTGCGCCCCCTCTGCGCCAAACATCTGGAACCCACGCCCATGGAGGAATCCGGCTTGGTGGACAGAGAAAAACTCTACGATTTTTCCGGGCGCGGGCGTAAAGGTCAGATGGAGCTGGCGGCCAGATTTGGCATAACTAAAATTCCAACCCCGGCCGGAGGGTGCCTGCTGACGGAAAGGGAAAACGCGCGCAGCTTTTGGCCTGTGCTGCAACATAGCCCGGCGGAGGCCGGAGATTTTCGCCTTGCCCTTACCGGCCGCCAGCTTTGGTCTTTTCAAGGCGGCAAACCCTTTTGGCTGTGCGTGGGGCGGGATAAGCGAGATAACGAGGCCTTGCAAGGCATTACCGGCGAAAACGACCTTACCTTTAAAGTACGCGATTTTCCGGGCCCTCTGGCCGTGGCGCGCCAGCTTCAGCCTTGGCCGGACGAGCTTATTAAAGACGCCGCCGCCTTTATGGCTTCGTTTTCCGGCAAGGCTGCCGCTTCCGGCGGCCATGTGAGCGTTCGCGTGCATAGAGGGGTCAAAGGGCTTGACGGGCCAGGCTTTGAGGTAGAGGTCGCGCCAAGCCGTTCCACACCCGCCGGATGGGCTGAATACCAATGGGAAAACGCCAAAAGCGAAATAAAAGAGAATATGGGCCGGTAGCCGGAACGCATGTGGCATGCCAAAAATATAAAAACCAAGCGCCCTGCTTTATATGGCAGGGCGCTTGGTTTATTAAGAACACTTATGCGGGGTCAAGGGCGTGGCTTGCTTAGCCAAAGCCAAACAATTTAACATTAACAGGCGAAAGCAGGGCACTGTCGCTGTTGATGCTCTTTCCAGACGCCTTGCTGGTCTGGGCAGCGCCCGGATTTTATAAATCTGGCCTCACCCGTTAAACTGTCTTTAGCCATATACGCTGGGGTTGCCCATTTTCTGCTGGTGTTCAATCCAGGCCAGGGCTTCGTGCAGTTTAAGCGTGCCTTCGTATATGGCGCGGCCGGTAATGGCGCCTTCCAGCTTGCCATCAAGGCTCAGGGGGTATAGCTCGCGCACGTCGGCCAGGGCGGTAACGCCTCCGGCGGCTATAACCGGCACAGAGGAGAGGTTGGAGAGTTTTTGCATGGCTTCCATGTTTATGCCGCTTTGCATGCCGTCACGCTCAATATCGGTGTAGACTATAAAGGCCGCGCCCTGTGCCGTGAGCCTTGGCAGCACATCTTCCACGGTCAGGCCGGAATCTTCCACCCAGCCTTTGGTCTTGAGCCTGCCGTTTTCCGCATCCAGCGATACGCCTATCTTGCCGGGGAAGCTGGAGCACATTTCCGCAAAAACATCGGGCTGCTCAAGGGCCACGGTGCCGATGATAAGCCTGGTCACGCCTGCTTCGAGATAGCGGCGCGCGGTTTGCACGTCGCGTATGCCGCCGCCTACCTGTACGGATACGGAAAGCTTTGAGCATATGTCGCCTATAAGGCCAAGGTTGGCGGGGCGCCCTTCAAAAGCGCCGTCAAGGTCTATTATATGCAGCCACTTTGAGCCCTGGTTTACCCAATGCTCGGCCATGGCATAGGGGCTGGAGGAAAATACGGTTTTATCGTTGGCTTTACCCTGGCGCAGTCTTACGCACTGGCCGTCCTTTATGTCCACTGCCGGAAAAATTATCACAGCCCGAACTCCTTGATGGCCTTGAACATGCCTTCCTGCGCCAGTTGCTTGGCTGTAACCCATTTGCCGCCGCGTTCTATGAACTTGTCAAGCTCAAGCAGGTTTTCCATAAGCGGGCGCTGCAATTCATCATAGCGCGAGCGAGCGGCCAGGCTTTTGTTGCGTATATCCAGCAAAAATATATCCATGGTAACGGCCGCCGGCGTTTCCGCGCCGAAATCGCTGCCAACGCGCTCCTGCCAATGTTGTATTTGCGGAACTATAAGCAAATCAACACCCATGCACTGCCCTATTTGCATCCAGTAGCCGAAGGCAGCCATGGAAGCTGCCCTGGGTGTTTTGTTAGCGCAGCGCCATGAATCGGCGTATCCGACAAACTCACGCTTGCTGGTTTTTGCCAGCAGGTGGGCGAAATCTTCATTCAACAGAGGGAATACTTTCTGGTCTATTTTTTCAATGTTTTCAGGAAGGTAACCAGCTAACAAGTCGGCCGAGGCCATGGGTTGGACAAAACCTGCCACGCCTATGCGTAGCGACGCTTCCGGTATCCAAGTTTCGTTTTTACCGGCACAGGACCATAAAGTTGCAATTAGCAGTAAAAGCAGTGCCGCGCGTGGCAATACGGCAGGGTTACATTTAGTGTATAGGCTCATTAGTCCAGACTCCCTTTGGTGCTCATAAGTACATCGCGCTCTCTGTTTACAGCCTGCCTTAAAGCCAGCCCCAGCCCCTTGCTGGCCGATTCCAGCAAATGATGGCCGTTTTTGCCGTATAACATGGCAATGTGCAGGTTCATACGCGCGCCGGCGGCAATGGATTTAAAAAACTCCCGCCAGAGGTCTCTCTCTTCGCCAGCCAGCACAGGCGGCAGCAGTTCGTCTCCCATAAATACCAGATAAGAGCGGCCGGAAAGATCAATGCACACCTCGGCCAGAGCTTCGTCCATGGGCACTTTGCCGCCGCCCACCCGCGCAATGCCCTGTTTGTCTCCCAAAGCCTCAAGTATGGCCTGCCCCAGGCACAGCCCCACATCTTCGACGGTGTGGTGGGCGTCAATATCCATATCTCCGGTGCAGTTGAGCTTAAGGTCGAAACCGGCCCAGAAGGCAATGAGGTTTATAAAATGATCCGCAATGCCGAAACCGGTGTTAACATCGGTTTTGCCTTTGCCGTCAAGGCTAAGGCGCAGGGAAATGCTGGTTTCTTTGGTGGTTCTGTCTACGGAGGCCGTACGGGCTTTCATGTCAAAATCCATTTGGTTTGGTGCTGATTGATGACAGCGGATATGGGAATATAAGCCACTTTTACTTTAACGCGCGGTCAGCGGCAAGTATTTTAGGCAGCGCCGTCACAATAGGTCTTTCTGCTTTACGCCACGAAAAAATACTTTTCATTGAGGTAATGTGCCTCAGACTATTGCACGGAAAAAATTTCTGGCGCATGCAGGCGCGAGGATTATAGCGTAAACTCCGCCTGGGCGGTTAATTAAGCCTTGGCCTTTTCATCGCCCTGTTCAGAATCATCACCGTCTTCTTTTTCGTCCTCTTCATCTTTCTTGGCCTTCTTGCCGAATATGGCGGCAATAAAGATGCTAAGCTCGTACAAAATCAGCATTGGCGCGGCCATGAGCAACTGGGAAATAACGTCTGGCGGCGTAAGCATGGCCGCCAGAACAAAAGCGATGACGATGAAATAACGCCTGAAACGGCGCATGGCCGGGGCGGTTACCAGCCCGATGCGGGCCAGAAAGAAAGTAAAGAGGGGCAGCTCAAACACCATGCCGAAAGCGAGAATAAGCTGCATGGTGAAGTTGAAATACTCCTTCATGCTGGGCATGGCCTTAAAGGCTCCGTCCGAATAAGTCATGAAAAAGCGGAAGGCGTTGGGAAACACCACAAAGTAGCAAAAGCACCCGCCCGCAATAAAGCAGATGGCCGAGCATACCGCCACCGGCACCACGAATTTTTTCTCTTCATCATACAGGCCCGGCGCGATGAAAGACCAGATCTGATAAAAAATGAAAGGGCTGGTCAGAAAAATGCCTGCCACAATGGCCAGCTTCATATGCGTGAAGAAGCCCTCGGCAATGCCGGTGAATATAATGCTGCTGGGCGCATCACCCGATACCGGCAAAACGCGCACCAGAGGCAGGTAAAGCAGCTCGGCCAGAATGTCGGAAAAGCTCCAGCACACCAGAAAACCGATTATAACGCCTAAAAATATCTTGATGAGCCTGTTGCGCAATTCACGAAAATGGTCTGTAAGGGTAAGGGGCGCTCCTGGGGCGTCCTCCTCGTCTTCATCGGCTTCTGCGCCGTCGTCTGTTCCGTTACCGTCGCCTCCGCCGGCTTCTGCCGCGGGCGCAACTTCGGAACTTTCTTCCTCAGCCTTGTCAACATCGGAAACATAGCCGTCGGCGGTGGAAACTTCATAGGCCTCGGGCGGGTAGGGGTAAAGGGCGCTGTCAGCGTCGTTATCTTGCGCGCCGTCAGATGCGCCGGAAGGCGCAACAGCCTGCTCCGCGTAATCTTGCACAGGCTGCAATTCTCCGTCCTGCGCAGGCTGTGACGCCTCAGCATTATCAGCATCCGTCGCCTTTACAGGCAATTCCATATCCGCTTTATCCTTTACCGGGGTGTTATCGCTCATGCCTTGCTCCCGTCAGTATTGGATTGGTCAGTGCGGTCAGCTTGAGATTGTTGCGTTGTTTCAGCGTTATCAGGCGCGTTTTTCACATCCGTTTCAGACGCCTGAGGGGAATTTTCCAAGCCAGCCTCATCGCGCGCCGGTGTGGAGGAGGCCGCAGTATTTTGCTCCGGCGCTGAAGTGGCTGTTTTTTTGGCTGTGGAACTGCCGGAGGCCGTGGTTTTTTTGCGTTTGGGCTTTGAGCCGAACAGCTCTTTCTCCGCCTCTTTTTTCAGGGTGTTATGCTCTTGCAAATGAACTTCGGCATTAATCGTGCGCTGCAGCTCGGTGGTAATGCGGCGGAATTGCGACATCCATTTGGTTACGGTGCGTATAACCTGCGGCAGGCGTTCAGGGCCAAGCACCACAACGCCTATAAGAAGAATTATTATAAGTTCGATTGAACTAATGCCAAACATTGTAACCGCCTGAAAAATTACAAAAAATATTTAAAATTTACTTTTCTTGAGCAATTTAATGGATAAGATCAACTATGCAAAGTGTTTTTTGCCTGATGCGCTTAAAAAAAGCAAATTAAAGCAGGCCTCTTATTGTTTGCAGACGGTCTGCCCGCCGTATATTTGTTCGCGCAACCATTACAGAAAACAGGCGTGCTGGCAATGCCGCTTTTAGGCTCCAGACAAATATACTTATATTTTAAGATTGGGGGATTGCAGCTAAATAAAAAATGGCAAAAAACAGAACGGCCCGGCTTGCGCCGCCGGGCCGTTGAACATTATACGAAAGCCAATTTTACTAAAGTTGCTGGGCCAAGGCGACAAAATAACACACCTGCAACCCTGCCCTCCATATCGCTTTTAAGCCAAAAACTGTTGTGCTTTTGCCAGGCGGCTACACCATTGCGGTGGGCGGAGCCGCGCCGTGCATCTTATAAATCCGGCTTCATCCTTAATGCTTTTATTTAGATAGTGTAGTCCCTAGCGGGACTACACTATCTAGCTGTCCAACTGATAGTTGGGCGCCTCTTTGGTAATAATTACGTCGTGCACGTGGCTTTCGCGCAGGCCGGCGGAAGATATTTCCACCAGCTTGGCTTTTTTCTGCAGGTCGGCAATTGAGGCCGCGCCAACATAGCCCATGCCTGCCCGCAAACCGCCCACCAACTGATAAATGCTGTCGGCCAGCGGGCCTTTGTAAGGCACGCGGCCCACAATGCCTTCCGGCACGAATTTTTTGCTTTTTTCCTGGAAGTAACGGTCGGAGCTACCTTCGCGCATGGCGTCTATGGAACCCATGCCGCGGTAGGTTTTGTAGGTGCGGCCCTGGTAAATCATGGTCTCGCCGGGGCTTTCCTCGCTACCCGCGAAGAGGCTTCCGATCATTACGGTGGTTGCGCCCACGGCCAGAGCTTTTACTATGTCACCGGAGTATTTTATGCCGCCGTCGGCCACGAGGCACCGGCCAAGCTCTTTGGCGGCGCGGGCGGCTTCCATAATGGCGGTAACCTGCGGCATGCCTATGCCAGCCACAATACGCGTGGTGCAAATGGAACCCGGCCCGATGCCCACCTTAACAGTATCGGCCCCTGCCTCCAGAATGGCTTTGGCCCCTTCGTAGGTGGCTATATTGCCCGCAATAAGCTGGCAGTTGGGAAAGGCGGATTTTACCTCGCGAATGGCCCGAAGCACGTTGGCCGAGTGGCCGTGGGCGGAATCTAGCACCAGCACGTCTACCCCGGCGGAAAGCAGCGCCTCCGCCCGTTCAAGGCAGCCGCCGCCAATGCCTATGGCCGCGCCGACTCTGAGGCGGCCCTGGTCGTCTTTGCAAGAGTTGGGGTATTTGCGCACCTTTTCAATATCTTTCATGGTAATAAGGCCGCGCAGGCGCTTTTCGGAATCCACCACCAGCAGTTTTTCAATGCGGTTGGCGTGCAAAAGCTCCTTGGCTTCTTCCAGCGTGGTTCCAACGGGCACGGTAATAAGCCTGCGGCTGGTCATCACTTCTTTAACTTTGGTATTGTCCAGATCTTTTACAAAGCGCACGTCACGGTTGGTAAGAATGCCCACCAGCTTGGCCCCGCGCACTACCGGCAGGCCAGATACCCTGAAATCACCCATCAGTTGCAGGGCCCTGGCCACGCTGTCGTTGGGGCCAACCGTTACAGGGTCTATGATCATGCCGCTTTCGGATTTTTTTACCTTTTCAACCTCGAGCTTTTGCGCCTCAATGCCCATATTTTTGTGAATAACGCCCAGCCCCCCGTTGCGGGCCATGGAAATGGCGAGATCGGCCTCTGTCACCGTATCCATGGCGGCGGAAATTATGGGAATATTAAGAACAATGCTGTTGGTGAGGTTGGAAGATACTAAAACCTGATCCGGAGTGTGTTCGGAGTATCCGGGCTGCAACAATACGTCGTCAAAAGTCAAAGCCTTGGTTATTGAGATGCCCATGGAACCTCCGTAAATATTATAGTTAAATATGGCTACCTGAAAAAAAACAGGCACATTTCAATGGTTAATCCATGAGATTTAAACCACAAAAATGTGCCTTGCAAGGGGAAAATTAGGAAAAAGCTATTATGAAAAAATGCGGCAGTTATATTATTTTAATGAATCCAATATAGCCGTGGCCCGGCTTTTAAGTTCCGGATCCGATGCTTCGGATGAGGCTATGCTCTTGAAGAGCGCCACGGCTTCATCCTTTTTGCCAAGATGTTGATAATACAGTATTGCCAGGTTGAATTTCGCGCTGGAATCCTCATCAAAACTCACGACTTTTTCAAATGTGGCGGCGGATTCGGCAAATTTGCCCTGCTGGTACTGCACAACGCCAAGGCTGTAGTTGGCCGCAACGTCATCTGGCTTTACAGCCAGGGCTTTGGCAAGGTGCACTTCAGCGCTGGCCCAGTCTTGCGCCTCCATAAAATGCTCGGCCAGCTCCACGCGCACTTCAAAGTTGTTGGGGTCCTGGCCCAATTTGGACATAAGCTCGCCTATGTGCGCCATAAGCTCCTGCGTCATGCCCGTGTTCATGCCTTGCGTGCCAAAGTTTGTTTCGTTGGTTTGGCGCTCCGTAACTCTTTTTATAAGCGAGGGGTTGCTCAGACGGTAGCTGAAGGATGCTACAAACATCAGCCCCAGCGCCAAAAATACTACAGCTATGGTAGTTTTGTTCAGTGTAAAGGTATTGTTCATTTCAAATCCGTGTTTAGTTTCAAAAGTCATTTCATAATTAGGATTTTTGTTCTCTGGCAAGGATGATTGGTTCAGGCTGGAGCGCGGTGTATGCAGCCATACATAAGCTTCGGGCTGGACCACTCTGACGCAGCCAGAGGGCAAAAAGACAATTATTGAGATGACTTCTAGTCTTGCTTAAGTTGTTCAATTTGCCTTACGCGTTTTTCAAGGCCTTTCAAACGCAGCAGCAAAACGGTCATGTAGGCCCCCAAACCAAGCCATACCACGGCAAAGGCGTAGGTTAACCATGTAGCTTTGTCCATATCCGCTCCTTTAAAATATTGCCTGGCTCTATTGAGCCATGGGTTTCAGGCCTATTCTTGCAGGGTCAGTTTTTCCTGATAGGCGTCAAGGTTGGATTCCATGCGCCCAAGGCGGAAGCGCGCGGCCAACATGGCCGCCCAGCACAGCCCGAAGCAGAGCACGCAAAAAATAACCGTCAGCTTCATCATAGGGTCCAGCCCGCCGCTTTTGATTGTGGGGTGTATGGTTTGCGGCCACAGCCTGGCGGAAAAAAATACCAGCGGCACATCCAGAAAAGCGGCTATGCCTATTACTGCGGATATAACCCCGCGCCGTTCCGGCGAAAAATCCATGCGCCGCACTATGAGAAAAGCCGCGTAAATGAACCACATGATCAAGGTTGTGGTAAGGCGCGGGTCCCAGGTCCACCAAGTGTTCCACGACACGCGCGCCCAAATTGAGCCGGTAATAAGGGCAAGGGCGGCAAGGGCAAGCCCAACTTCGGCGCAGGCTTCGCTAAGCGCGTCCCAAAAAGAGGTACGCTTGATCAGGTAGATGACGCTGCACACAAAGACCAGAAAAAAGCTGAACATGCCCCACCAGGCCATGGGCAGGTGCAGATAGAATATTTTTTGTATAACTCCCATCTGCTGCTCCACCGGAGCCACCAGCATAATCATAAGCTGCCCCGCAGCCATAAGCAAAGCGCCCAGCACGGCTGTTACGATAATTATATTGATGGATTTGCCTTGCTTGCCCATATGTTACTCCTGTGAGCTGTAAACAAAACCGAAAAGCACCAGCCCGGCGGCCAGAAACAGCGCGTCAAAGGCTATTAATATTTTGAACCAGCCATCCACCCCTTCCGGGCTGGAGCCGGAAAATACCGCCGCGCCTATGCGTATGGCGGCCAGCAGCAGCGGAAGCAAAAGCGGAAATATGATGATGCTGAGCAAAGATTCACGCGTGGCCTGCCCTTGGGCCAGAGCGCCCAAAAGCGACCCCACGGCGGCTAGGCCTGCATCGGCAAGCAGCACCAGAGCCAGACCTTGCCAGATGCTGCCCTGCGGGCTTTGATCCAAAAACACCACCACCGCTGGAACAAACAGCAACTGGGCGGTTAAGAGCAAAAGCAGCCCGGCCAGAGCCTTGCCCAGCCATACGGCCTGTATGGGCGCGGGCAGCAGCAATAGCCCCTGCCTTTGGCCGTTTTCTTCTTCCAGCGCGTAAAGGGAGTTAAAAATCAGCACCTGGCAAAAGGCCGTAGCCATCCAAAATATGGCGGCAGCGGCCTGGGCGGAAAAATCCTCGGCAATGCCACGCGCCAGACTGAACACAAAAATGAGCAGCAAACCCAGCAGAAAAGATTGGGCCAGCCCCGTGCCGCGCCCCATTACCAGGGTCAGATCTTTGCGCATTAGAATAAGGGCGGCTTTAAACATGTTGTACCGCCTTATCCGGCACGGCTGTTTGCGCCTGTTGCTTTATAAACTTTTCGTACTCGCCCGTGCTGCCGCAAAAAGACAATTTTCCGGCCGAGAGCAGGGCAACGGCATCGGCTTTGGGCAGGTCATCATCAAGGCTATGGCTTATCCAGACAATTCCGGCCCCGCGTTGTCCTGCGGCTTTTATTTCCATATCCAACATGGCGCGGGAGCGCACATCCAGCCCGGTGGTGGGCTCGTCCAGCAGCAGCAGGAGGGGCGACACCAGCAGTATGCGGGCCAGGTTAAGGCGCTGGGCCATGCCGCGCGAGAAATTTCCTGCTTTTTCCTCGGCAAAGCGGGCAAGGTCAACCCTTTGAAGCAGCGCTTGCAGGTCGGCGCGGCTGCGCCTAAAGCCGTACATGCGGTTCCAGAACATCAGGTTTTCCAGCGCGCTGAGCGCCGGGTACAGAAAGGTCTGGTGCCCCAGGTAGCCTATATGCGCTTCCGCCCCAAGCAATGCCTTGCCGTATAGCACTTCTCCCGCATTGGGGCGCGCAAGCCCGGCCATAATGCGCAGTAGGGTGCTTTTGCCCGCCCCGTTAGGGCCGGCCAGCAGCAGGGTTTGACCGGCATCCAGTTGCAGCGCCACATTTTTGAAAATGAGCCTGGAGCCGTAAAACTTGGCTATGTTTTTAAGTTGGAGCAGCATATCGCGTCAGGCCGGTCTAAAAGTTATCTCATAATATGATTAACTTTTAATCCTCCTCTTTCCTCCTGTATCCGAACAGGCCCACAAGGGGGAACAGGCAAAGGACTATGCCGCCCAGCCACACCCAGTTAACCAGCGGGTTAAGCGAAACATGCAGGTCGGCCACGCCTTTGTTGGGGTCCACGCGCAAGAGCGAGGCATAAATTTCGTCGCCCATGCTGAAGATGGTGGCGGCCTCCGCGAAGTATTGCGAATATTTGTCGTACTTGCGGCGCTGGGGCGACATTACGCCCACGGTCTCGCCATGGCGGCTTATAACCAGTTCCGCCTCGTAAAAGTTGTAACCGGCCCCTTCGCCTGTGTATATCTTATCAAGCTTCACCTCATACGCGCCAAGTTTTCCGGTCTGGCCCATGCGCATGGAGTAGGATTCTTCCATCTGGTACGGGCCGGAAAAGGCTATGCCCAACACCATAATGGCGGCGCCCGCGTGTATGCCGTGGGCGGAAAGGGTTGCCGGAACGCGCAACAGATTTTTGTTTTTAACAAAAAGCGCAATCAGGCTGATAAGCGCGGCTATGGCGGATGAAGCCGCCAGTTGCGCCGTGGGGTACTGCGGCCCAAAACTCAATATTGCGCTGATTTTATCGCCAAGGCTCAAACCGGAGGGGCCATCCATAATAATCCAGAATATGGGCAGGCCCAAGGCGAAGATTATGGCCAGCGCCACCGCTATTGTGCCGTTGCGCCAGCCGCCGCCCCAAGAGACCCATGGGCAGAAGACCAGCAAAATCGAAATTACTGTGAATACGGGCAGGCACACGCGGTTGTAAAATTCCGGCCCCAGCCCTTTGGAAAGGGCGGTATTGCCCGCAACCGACGCAAAGGCCGAGCTTATTACCGGCCACATGGTGGCTACCAGTATAATGAGGCCAAGGGTTAAAAAGAACATGGCAACAAGCAGCAGCATAGCTTCGCGGCTGTTTATGCCGCTTAGCGGGCTGCCCTTGTAATAGCCGAAGGCCGACACCAACGCGATAATAATAATGCCCACAACCACAAAGGTAAGCAGCGGGCCGCCCACGCCGCCGTCGGGGTAGCCGTGCACGGAGTCTATTATGCCGCTGCGCACTATATAGGTGGCGAAAAAGGCGGATATGGTGGTAAGCCCCATAAGCAGCACGTTAAAGCGGGGCAGCTTGCCGCGTCTGCTCTCGACAACCGAGGTATGCAGAAAGGCGGTGGAGAGCAGCCAGGGGAAGAGCGAGGCGTTTTCCACCGGGTCCCAGGCCCAGTAGCCGCCCCAGCCAAGCTCCATATACGCCCACCAGGCCCCAAGTATTATGCCCGCGCTCAAGAGCATCCAGGCAACCATGGTGAAGGGGCGGCAAACGTTGGACCACAAACCTTCCTCATCCCGCTTGCGGCTCAGGGTTTGGCCAAGGGCCAGACAGCAGGGAATGACGAAACCGCCATACCCCAAAAAAAGCAGAGGCGGGTGAAAAATCATGCCGGGGTTTTGCAGCAGCGGGTTAAGGCCCTGCCCGTCGCTCAGCGCCTGGTTGAAAGATATGAAAGGGTTGCTCCAGCCTGTGATGATGAGCAGAAAAAAGCCCATTACAGTTAAAAAGAACATCCAGAACCACAGGCGTGTTTCCGCGCTCAATTTGATGTATGTTTTGGAGGTGAGAAAAAATACCCCGAAAATAGCCACGGACCAGCCCCAGAAAAGCAAAGAGCCTTCCTGCCCGGCCCAAAAGGCGGTTAAGCGGTAAAATAGCGGCAGGTGCATGTCGGAATAACGCACCACATACTCAAGGGAAAAATCGTGGTTGATGAAGGCGCTAAGCAGAATGAACGAGCTGACGGTCATCAGGCCTGTAATGGCCAGACTACCTTTTTCAACCAGCTTCAGGGCCGTTGTTTGCCGTTGCCAAAGCTGCACGGCGGCCGCGCCGGCGCAAAAAATAGCACACAAAAAAGATGCCACCAATAAAAGGAAGGCGAAAATATACATTAATACACTCCATATTTTGCGCAAAACACAACACGGCCTTTTCACGCGGAAGCGGAAAAAGACATGGCGATAAGTCGGTTTGCCGTTATTTACCCGGCAAACCTTAGGTTTCTTTCTTCTGGTATTTGGAAGGGCACTGCGTCATCAGCTTTTTGACCTCAAGGTCGGAGCTGCCGCCGGTGTACATGCCTTCCACAATAACTCCCGCTCCGGGCACAAAGGCATCCGGCACGGCTCCCTTAAAGGTAATCCAGAGTGATTTGGTGGTGTCGTTTTTGTCCTCAAGCTGGAAACGCACCCCAACACCTTCCTCCAGCGCGGCAATACCGCTCGCCTTCACGTTACCGGCAAGGCGAACAGGCTGCGGCTTGTCAGGGGGCAAGGCCAGCGCTTCGGCAACTTCAAGATGGTATGCGGAGCCTCCGGCAAAGCCGGTAAACACCAAATACCCTATGCCGAGCACAAAAAGGGCCAACGCCGCCACATACAGGCTTTTGCTGTTCTTTTTTGGCATCAGGTTTGTTCCTTAAAAGACTCTAACGTTTCGTTTGGCCCGTGTGGCTGGTCAAACGGTAGGAATGCGCCGTTCTTACAAGCTTTTTTCGCGTATTGCAAGCTAAAATTAAGTAACGCGCGCTGGCCGCCGGTTTACATAAAACCGTCTATCAGGTAAATTACGCCGGAATTATGCTGGCCGTAAGGCCTTACAGATTTACCCTAGCACTTGTAGCTGCAAAATGGAATATTCAATGCTAAAAAATGTGCTTTGCGATCGTGACGGCACTATTATTTATGATAAACATTACCTGTGCGATCCTGCCGGGGTGGAACTTTTGCCCGGCGCGGCTTCCGGCCTTGCGGCCTTGCGCGGGGCGGGCATGCGGCTTTTTGTGGTTACGAATCAATCCGGCATAGGGCGCGGCATGTATGGCATGGAGCAATACCTCGCCTGCGAGCGCAGGCTGGACGAGATTTTGTCCGCCGCCGGAGCGGAGCTTTCGGCAACTGTTTATTGCCCGCATGCGCCTGAAGACGCCTCCTGCCGTTGCCGCAAGCCGGAGCAGGGCATGTGGCTGGAGCTGCAACGGCGCTATGCCCTTAACGCGGCGGAGTGCGCCATGATTGGCGATAAAATGGTGGATATTGAATTCGGCAAACGGGCCGGGCTTGCCCGCACCGTTCTGGTGCTTACGGGCAAAGGCCTTAAAAGCGCGGCTGATGTTGGAATAAGGCAGGATGATGAAGCGCTGGCGGAGCAGGGCTACTATTGCCCGCGCGGGCGGGCCGACTGGCCGGACTGCGTGGCGTTGGATATGGGCGAAGCCGCCGCTTATCTATTAAGCGAAGCTGAAAAGGGGCTGATTTAGCATGCGCAGTATCGCGGTATGGAACACGGCTTTTCTTGGCGACGCCATTCTTACGCTGCCTTTGCTGCAAACCCTGCGCAAGGCCTGGCCGGAGGCAAGGCTCGATTTTTACACGCGCAAGGGCTTTGCCGCGCTTTTTTCCTCACATTCCGCCATAAGCAACGTGTATGAATACGACAAGCGCGGCAGCGCCAAAGGCTTTGGGGCGGCAATGGCCTTTGGGCGCGAGTTGCGCTCGCGCAATTATGATATTTGGGTTTCGGCCCACCAAAGCCTGCGCAGCGCCTTTATCGCGGGGCAGAGCGGCGCGCCGCTGCGCCTTGGCTATGATACTCCAAAACTGAACCGTATATTCTATACGAAAACAGTTTCCCGAAAGTTTACCGAGCTGCACGAGGTGGAAAGGCTTTTGCAGCTTGCCGCCGGTTTGGGCATAACGCAATTTTACGCATGGCCGGAAATAGAGTTGCCAGCCAAGGCCGAGAATATGGCCGAAAACCTGTTTGTGCCTTTAAAAGGCCGGCCGGTGCTTGGCTTGCACCCAGGCTCAGTATGGGCCACAAAACGCTGGCCTGAAGAATATTTTGCCCAAGTTGCGCTTTTGGCTCTGGAAAAAGGGGCTAGAGTAATGCTGTTTGCCGGTCCGGGCGAAGAAGCCAATGCCGCAGCCGTGCTGCAAGTTTTGAGCGCTTCAGGCAAAAATTATGTAATAGGGCAGGGGGCCGATGCGGATGTGCTGGATATGTCGGCGCGTCTTTCCTTACCAGAGCTTGCGGCCTGCATTGCCCGCCTGAGTTGCTACGTAAGCAACGATTCCGGCCCCATGCATCTGGCCTGGTCACAGCGTGTGCCTTTGGTGGCCTTATTTGGCCCCACCGTGCGTGATTTGGGTTTCGCGCCAAGGGGTGCGGAGTCGGTTCTGCTGGAGGTTGCCGATTGCGATTGCCGTCCCTGCGGCTTGCACGGCCCGGCGGTTTGCCCCAAAGGGCATCATAAATGCATGCGTGAGCTTGTGCCGCTTCTGGTGTGGCCCGAGGTAGAGAAACGTCTGTTCCGGAACAAAGCCGCAGTTTAGGCGGCTGCTGCCGCATGGCTTAAAACTCCACGGAATAGTTTATTGAGCCTGAGACGCCTGGCCCCCAAATCTCGTATCCCCTCTGGTTTGCCAGGTAGTTGTGGTACTTGAGGTCAAACAGGTTGTCGCCGGTAAGTGATATTTCGTGCTTTGTTCTGCCTATCTCAAAGGCGTAGCCGGCAGCGGCGTTTACGGTTGTGTAACCTGCCGAGCTCGGCACGCCCTCTGGTGTGCGGTGTTGCGGGGCCGTCATAATTGCATTGAGCTGGGCCCATAATCCGGATTTATGCGTAAAATCAATCCCCACCGTGCCGCTTATGGGTGCAATGCCCGCAAGAGGTTCGTTTTTTTCTTCATTACGGCCATAAAGTCCGGCTACGCTGCCAAACAATGATATGTTAGAGTGTAATTGCCAGCGTCCGGAAAGCTCTGCGCCGAAAATGCGGGCGTCCTCCACGTTTTCCATGCGAATTTCTGTGGGCGATACCGTTTTTTCGGCAATATAATCGGTTATGATATTTCCGAAAAGACGCAGATCTATAACTATGGGTTTTTGCGAATAGTTAAGGCCGTATTCCAAATAAAAGGCCCGCTCGGGGTCAAGCTCGGGGTTGCCGTATAGCTCTTTTCCACCTCCGAGATTAATGTATTTATAGCGTTCCATTATGTCGGCGGCGCGGTAGCTGGAGGCCAGCAGAAAAGACTGCGACCAGGCTTGGGACATTTTCCAGGTCAGCCCGGCGTGCAGGCGCCAGCCTAAATCCGTTTCATCTTTGTCGCCGTAAACTTTTACAGGGGGTGAACCAATGGGAGGGTTAACCTTGTAAAAAGCGTCGCTCGAGGTCCAGATTCCGTCCAGTCTGGCGCCGAGGTTAAGCGTGAACTTTTCGGCAAGACGCCAGTCGTCTTCAATAAAACCGCCAAAGGAGGTCTGCCGCGCGTCGGGCGTTGGGTGGTCTTTTAAACTGCCCGCAGCCAGCCGCCGTACTCTGCTGGACTCCACCTGCCAGGTCCAGAAATCGAGACCGCTGGTTATGGTATGCCTTTCCACCCGGAAAATGGTTTGCACCTTGCCGCCGATAGTCTCGTGATCCGCCTGCGGCTTAATATCTATGCCCGGCTTGGGGATATTTGTAATATGCACGCGACGTTCGTTTTTGGTGTAGTATAGGTTGGCTTCAACTGTATCCAGATATTCTCCACCCACGTCCAATACGCCATCCAGGCTTACAAGGGTAAAATCCGTGCTGGGGTATGTCACCACGCCCATTGCGGGCATGGAAGACACTCCGCCTGGTATGCCGATATCGCCACCTTCCGAATGCAGGGCTTCTAGTGTAAAAGATAATTTTTCCAATGGCTTTAAACCCAGCATCAGCCTGCCCTGCGCGTCCGAAAACTGGCTGTTGTAAACCTTTGAGGTATCGCCGCCGTATAGGTTGCCATAGTCGCGATATGCGCCTGAAGCAAACGCCCATAGGTTCTCGCTGCCTGCGGATAGGTTAATGTACCCGGCTGTGCCGCCGGGGTTGCTGCTGCCCGAGAAAGCCAGCCGCCCGTCCACGAAAGCCTCGTCGGAAAAATCCGCCCTGCGCGTGATGATATTTATTACCCCGCCGGTTGAGCCGGAGCCGTAAAGAGCGCTGATCGGGCCCTTGAGCACTTCTATGCGCTCAACGTCCATAGGGTTGATAAACCCGAGCCGCGCGTTCATATCTGTAGCGGTATTGATGCGCTTGCCGTTGATAAGGATGACGATATTGGGGCCTGTCAAACCGCGTATGGAAATATCCTGCCCCCAGGGAGAGTCGCCTGTACGGGCCAGACCTGTAATTTTTTCTAGAGAATCAGCAAGGCTTCCTTTGGGGGCAAGCTCAATGCCTTCGGCCGTTACAACGCCGACCGAGCCTGGGGTGTTGGATTGAGATGTGGCGTAGCCTCTGGCTGTTACCACCACTGGGTCAAGCAGGAGATAATGGTCTGGCTCAAAAACGTCGCCTTTGGCGAAAGAATTAAGTGGACACGCAAACACACATACTAGAATAACAAGTGAAAACCCAAATTTCATGACATATTCCAACTCGTTGCACGCCATAGGGAATGGCACTAAAAAAAGGGTTATAGCCTCACGGCCATAACCCGGTTAATTCTCTGGTCGGGATGAGAGGATTTGAACCTCCGGCCTCTGCGTCCCGAACGCAGCGCTCTAGCCAAACTGAGCCACATCCCGTGAGGAAAGCTGTATAGTGCAAAGCCTAAAACTTGGCAAGCAGTTTTATTGGAACTCGTTTTATAAATGTCTTTTTGCCCCCTGCCTGCGTCAGACGCATCATGCGTGAAGCTCATGTCTTACTTTGCTCCGAGTATACAATTTTGCAGGAGTGCGAAATTGCGCGCGAGCGCCACGAAGGGGCGAGGCAGTTTTTCTTCATTGGCGGAGAACAAAAATCCTGTTTATAGAATGATTTTTAGACTGATTTTTTTTGTGCGCGGCCTAACTACTATAATTCTGTAGTTTTTTGTGTTAGAGTAAATTTTATATTGTCCAAATTGTACCAGTTATGGTATAATTTTATATATAATAGTGTTAATAATTCATGGAGCTTACTGTGGTAAGAGTTCTCGTTGTTGACGACTCCGCCTTCATGCGCAAGGCTCTCACAAACCTTCTCGGCAAAGACCCCGAGATTGAAATTGTGGGCACCGCCACCAATGGGCTTGAGGCTTTAGACGCCATCAAGGCGCATGACCCGGATGTTGTAACCTTGGATATTGAAATGCCCAAAATGGATGGGCTTACGGCCTTGGGCCATATAATGAGAGATATGCCGCGCCCCGTGCTTATGGTAAGCTCGCTTACCACCGAAGGCGCGGCTGTTACGCTTAAAGCGCTTGACGCCGGAGCCGTTGATTTTGTGGCTAAACCCAGCTCTACTGTATCTTTGGATATTCTGGATATGGAAAAGGAACTTTGCCAAAAGGTAAAAGCAGTGGCCAAGCGCAAGCGTTTTATGACTTTGCGCTCCAATATGCGCGCTTCAACCGCTCCAGCCGCCTCCACCCCGGCATCGGCTTTTGCGGCGGCCAAGCGCCAGCCCTTGTCTTCCGTCGCCGCAGCCAACGCCACCGGCGCTCCAGTATGCTTACCCAAAGGCAAACGCCAGATGCGCGACCTGGTAGCCATAGGCGTTTCCACCGGCGGTCCGCCAGCCGTGCAAAAGGTGTTAAGCGCGCTTCCGGCTGATTTTCCGGCCCCCATACTTATAGCGCAGCATATGCCCGCTGCCTTTACCGGCCCTTTTGCGGCCAGGCTTAACGGGCTGTGCCAGATAAACGTGAAGGAAGCGGAAAACGGCGAAACCGCCAAAAACGGCTGGGCCTATGTTTGCCCCGGCGGCAAGCATCTTACGGTAAAGTCCAGGCTGGGCTCGCATACGCTGGTGGTTAGCGAAGAGCCAAAAACTGCCCTGTACAAGCCTTCAGCCAACGAGCTTATGCGCGTGGTTGGCGAGCAGCTCGGCTCCAGAGCTTTGGGCGTAATGCTTACCGGCATGGGGAGCGACGGCCTTGAGGGCACCAAGGTGCTTAAACAGCGAGGCGGCAGGGCAATTGCCCAAAACGAAGCCACCTGCGTGGTTTATGGTATGCCCAAGGCTATAGTTGATGCCGGTTTGGCCGATGAGATTTTGGATATTGACGCCATACCAGCGGCTATAATCGATAATTTGTATAAGTAGCGATATATTGGCAGTGCATAATGCAGCTTTCTGACGAGGTTAATACATATGGACATAAAACAGATATTGGATTTGCTGAATAGCGATGTGCCTGAAGATATACGCGAAGGCGCCTATCTGGCTGGGGATTTCCAGCTTGTGGAAGCCCTGCCGCGGCTGGTTAAAAAGCTTGAAATACCAAACCCCGGCATACAAGAAGCCGTTGATGGCGCTTTGCGCAAAATAGGCGGCAAACCGGTTATATCCGTTGTTTTGCCCTTGTTACGCTCTGAAGATGCGCCGGTGCGCAATATCGCCATGGACGTGCTGCGCGAGGTGGGTGGGAGCGACGTTACCACCCTGGCCGAGTTGCTTAATGACGATGACCCGGATTTGCGCATTTTCGGTTCGGATATTCTCGGCTCCACCGGCAGCGCTTTGGCCGTTCCGCTACTTTCGCGCGCGCTGCTTATGGACCCGGAGGTTAACGTGCGTTACCAGGCCGCAATCAGCCTTGGCACGCTGGCCTTCCCTGAAGCTGCCGATGCCTTGAACAAAGCCCTCAAAGATGAAGAATGGGTGCGTTTTGCCGTTATTGAATCCCTCATAAAAATACGCGCCGAGTCTTCCGTTAGCGCTCTTCTGATGGCCTTGGACAAAAGCTCGGAGCTTGTCGCCGCCAATATTGTGGAGGCTCTTGGGGAGATGGGCTACATAAAGGCAGCGCCCATGCTTATAAAGCGCCTGCCCAAAAGTACAGGCCCCTTGGCCAACAAAATAGTGCGCGCCATAATTCAGCTTGTTGGGGCAAAGTCGCTCAAACTGTTGGAAAGTTCCGAGTACAACGCTCTGGTGGATTATATGCACGCCGCTCTTGAAGATGAAGACGAGCAGATTCAGGATGCGGCCATTGAGGGGCTGGCCACTACAAAGAGCCCCAAAGCCTTTGAGAGTATCTTCAAGTTGCTGTCCGGGCTTAACCCCGAGCGCGAGCACGAGCGCATGCAGCATATTGTGGAGACCTTGGCCGGAATGGGCTATTACGATTTAATGGAACACGTCATAGATGAGGGCGATGAGCAGCAAAAAATGCTGCTTGTGGATATTTTGTCGTTTATCGATGACCACCGCGTGATCGATTTGCTTAAGAATTCATTCTGGCGGCAAACCCGCGATGTGCAGCGGGCCACTCTTAGCGTGCTTGCCGCCAAGTGCGCACCTGACGACAGGGATTTTTTTGCGGACTTGCTGGATAAAGTGACTGACGGCACCATGATCAAAATGGCCTTGCACTTCTTTGGCAAAAATAAGGAAAACAAGCTTATTTACGAGAAAGTCTGGCCTTTCCTTTTTCATAAGTACCCAGACGTGCAGGAGGCCGCCCTTGAGGCTGCCATGTCGACGCAAGGGCCTAAAATTCGCCAGCGTTTTATAGAAATGACCCGGTTGGAAGAGATTTTTAAACGCCAGATGGGTTACTACGCCCTGCGTGTTTATAATGACGATGCCGATATTGTGCCGTATCTGGCTCAGGGCCTTAAAGACGAATCTCCAGATGTGCGCCGCATTGCCATTGAATCTTTGGGCCACACATCATGCCCGTTGTCCGACGATCGCATGGGGCTGCTTGCGGCCTGCCTGGCGGATAATGATAAAGACGTGCGCCTGGCTGTTATTGACGTATTTGGCATGTGCACCGATAAAAAGTCGGAGCAATACCTTATTCAGGGGCTTTCAGACAACGACCCTTGGATTCGCGCGCGTTGCGCCGAGAGCTTGGGCAATATGCATGACGAATCGCTTGCTCCCGAACTGGCCAAACTGTTGGAAGATGATCAACCTCTTGTAGTTGTAAAAACTATCGAAGCGCTTGTTGAGCTTGGCGGCAAAGCCGCATTCAAGTACCTGCTCACTCTTATGGAACACCCTGAACCTGAGATTCAACGCGCCGCCGAGGAAGCTATTGAAAGAATACGCCAGGGTATGGGGGAGTAAACCAGATGTCGTCTTTATTCGCGAACAAAGCTGTCTCTTTTCAAAGAGATTTGCGGGTTAGTGACGAGGAGTTCACCCAACTGAGGGACTTTATTTATAAAGAATCCGGCATTCATATTGCTGAGAACCGCAAGTACCTTATTGAAAACCGGCTCAGCAACCGCATAAAAGACTTGAATCTGAAGTCTTTTGGCGAGTATTATTATTTCTTGCGGTTTGATCCTAAACGCAAAGACGAGCTTTCACGTCTATTTGAAGCCATAACCACCAACGAGACCAGCTTTTACCGCAACCCGCCCCAGTTGAAGGTTTTTCAGGATATAATCCTTAAAAAAGTTCTGGATAATTTGCGCCTTAAACACACCAAAAGGCTGCGCATATGGTCGGCCGGCTGTTCCACGGGAGAAGAGCCGTATACCCTTGCCATTATGCTGCACGAGGTGCTTAAGACAGAAATAAACACCTGGGACATAAAAATTAACGCCATGGATCTTTCCGAGGCAGTGCTTATTTCGGCGCGCCGGGGCATATATACCGATTACGCCCTGCGCACCACGCCAAAAGAGATTGTCAGCAAATATTTTATACCCAAAAACAACGTGTTTGAGATTAAACCGGAACTAAAAAAACTTATCAATTTCATGCAGGGCAACCTGAGCGACCGCCTTGCGCTTAAGCGTCTTGAGCGTTCGGAAATAGTTTTTTGCCGTAATGTTATTATTTATTTTGACGATGAAATGAAAAAGCAGGTTGTAGGCTCGTTTTATGACAACCTGGTGCAGGGCGGCTATCTTTTTATCGGCCATTCCGAGTCGTTGCACAATATTTCGCGCGGTTTCAAGCCGGAGTCGCACCCCGGCGCCATTGTATATCTGAAAGAATAAGCTGTACGAGGCCCAAACAATGCAAAGTGCTACGCCCAAACGGGCAAAAGTATTATCAATAGCCAACCAGAAAGGCGGAGTGGGCAAAACCACAACGGCCGTCACCTTGTCGGCTGCGCTTGCCCGCATGGGCCAGCGTGTGCTTTTGATAGATCTAGACCCGCACGCCAACGCCTCCGTGCACCTTAGGGTATACCCTGAAATGCAGGAGTACAGCGGTTATGACCTGTTCATTTCCGATTCCGCCGGCTGGGCGGAGCTATGGTCAAAGGTGCGGGTAAACCACGATCAGCAGTTCGATATAGTGCCAGCCAGCATTCGCCTGTCCGAACTGGAAGTGGATTTGAGCGAAAGGCCGGGCAAAGGCGCGCTGCTTAAGCAGGCTCTCGCTCTGGTGGCCCATGAGTACGATTTTATATTGCTGGATTGCCCCCCGCATGTGGGCATTTTGCTGGTTAACGCGCTGGTTGCGTCAGACTTGCTCATTATTCCCATCCAAACGGATTTTCTGGCCCTGCACGGCCTCAAGCTTTTGTTCGATACCGTCAACCTTTTAAACAAGGTATTGCCTGAGCCCATAAACTACAAGGCTCTAGCCACCATGTTCGACCGCAGAACAAAAGCCAGCCAGCGCGTGCTGGAACTGATGCAAACCAAAATGCCCGGTAATATTTTTAATAGCGTAATAGGTATAGACACGCGCTTTCGCGATGCCAGCGCCCAAGGCAAGGTTGTATACGAGCTGGGGCTGGAAACAAGAGGCGGCCGCGAATATGAGGCCGTAGCCAAAGAGTTGTTGAGCCATGAGTAAGTCACCAGAAGAATACTTCCAGGAGCAAACCTTTGCGCCTGCTCCAAGGTGTGAAGGCGCCTCGTTTACTGACGCCGAGCTTGCCTTCATGCGCAAGTATATGGGCCTGGACGCTACGGATACCCTGCGTAAAATAGGCATTGAAACTACCTCCGCGCCAAAAGCCCAAATTGCCGGGCCCGTGGCAACGCCTGAGCCGGCCGTGGCGCAAGCTTCTGCCGTAATACAGGAGCCCGCGCCGTTGGAGGAACCGGTTGCAATGCCGGAACCCGTTGCCCCCGCCGATGCGCCCGCTATCTCCGCGCCCGAAGCGGAGCAGGCCGCCGACCTGGCGGACGAACCCGAATTTGTCTGCGTGCCAGAACCGGTGGAAGCTGATCTGCCTGATCCGGCGGAAGCCACTGCCATGCCCGTGGCTGAAGGGCAGGCGGCATCCGATGCTCTGCCTGAGGCCGCCGCGCAAATTGCAGCCATGCATGGCGATGCCGCAACCCAAGGCACAGTGCTCGATCTGACCAAGGCGGCCCAAGCTCTGGCTGACGCCGCCAACGCGCTTTCCCATGTTGCGTCCGCTCTTTCCGGCAATGCTCCGGCGCTTGGCGATGCTGTTTTATCAGCGCAAAAAATAGTGGACGTAGCTTTGCCCGCAGGGGTACAAACCGCCAGCGAAAGCGTTAAAGCCATAATGGGTGCCGAACCAGCGCCAATTGCGTCCGTTGAGGCGCCAGAGCCGGTTGCGGCTATTGAGCCTGCCGTCGATATGGAAGAGGCTTCGGCCAAAGTCGAGGCAGCGCCGGAGTTGGCCGTGGCCGCTACCGTTGTTTCCGTTGCCGCGCAAGAGCCGGTTAAAGTGCCGCAAGCGGTTGCTGCCGCAAGCGCCGCGCCTGAGGCTGACAGCAATATTGTTGTGCCGAGCGAGGCCATGCCTACGGCCAGTTCGTCCGATATCGCTACTTTTAAGGAAACAGTCTACCAGCAATTTGTCACCATAAAGCTGGCCCTGGACGGGCTAAAGGCTGACGGAAGCGAAATGACCATGGCCGATGCGCTTTACCGCAGCCTGGTCACCATTCAGAACAGCAGCAACTATATGGGACTGGACGACATAAAAATTTATGCCGAGCGTACTGCCGGCATAGTTGATCAAGGCCGTAAAAATGGCGGTGATTTCAGCTTTTTAGTCGATTTGCTTACTCAGGAGTGCGGCATTATTGAAGATATGGTAAAGTCCGCTCTGGTAAAACTGGCAGCCGAGCCTGTTCAGCCGGATGCGCCTGCCGCGCCCGTGCCGGAAGCTCCGGTCGTAGCGCCAGTTGCAACAGCCGCGCCTTTGCCTGAAGAGCGAGTTGTAGCGGCCCCGGCGCCTCAGCCAGCCCCTGTGGCGCAACCAGAGCCGGTGTTACAACCGGAACCCGTGACCCCGCCTGAGCCTGTAGCGCAACCAGAACCCGTGGCGCCGCCTGAGCCTGTGGCGGCCCCAGCGCCTGTTGCCCCACCTGCTTCAGATAAACTGTCAGGCATAAGGCCGGTTGTTTCGGCCGAGCCGGACGTGCATGACGAGATGTCGGCTGAGGCCGCCCTTGAATCAATCATGCGCTCAGAGGCCGAATTGCAGATGGTAGGTTTTTACCTTGGCTCGCAGGAATTCACAGTGCCCACAATGGCTGTGCAAGAGGTAATACGGTATCAGACGCCTGCAAAGCTGCCCTCCGCTCCGGAGTTTGTGGCCGGTGTTATAAACCTGCGTGGTAAAATGACCCCGCTTGTTTACCTGCGCGATATGCTGGAAGTGAACCAAGATAGAAAAACAGAGGATCGCTTCATTATAGTATGCCGCCGCAAGGGGTTGCAGTTTGGTTTGATCATTGAACGCGTGCATACCATGTACAGAGTGCCGCAACATGATATTGACTGGGGTATAGAATCGCATCTTGGAGTTAACGTGGATTTGATTTCCGGTTTGCTCAAACTCAATGATAACCTTGTGGCCATAGTCTCCGTAGACCGCATTGTGGATTACGTTATTGAGGTGTAATATTACTCCCGGCCGTGGTCTTGCCGGTGTTATTTACAGGATGGAAAGGTATGAATGAGCATATACTGATCGTGGACGATTCTAAAACAGTACGTAACCTTGTGGCTTTTATTATGAAAAAAGAAGGTTACAATGTTACTATGGCTGAAGACGGAATTGATGGTTTAGAAAAGCTGTATTCCGCCGATAAGATAGACTTAATTATTTCCGATGTTAACATGCCGCGCATGGATGGTTTTACCTTTATTAAAAACGTGCGCGAGCAGGCGGCCTACAAGGATATACCTATAATGGTGCTTTCCACTGAGGGCCGGCCTTCGGATATTGCCAAGGGCATTGGGCTTGGGGCCAACTTGTATATGGTCAAGCCGGCGCAGCCTGAGAAAATGGTTACGAATATAAAAATGCTTTTTGGGGAAAAATAACAAGGGGCTGTGCCTATGAGCCAGGACTTTAACGATTCTGATATATTTGCGGATTTTATTATCGAAGGCCGCGAGCATCTCGAGACTATTGAGCCGAACCTGCTGGAACTTGAAAAAGCGCCTGATAACCTGGCTTTGATCAACGAGATTTTCCGTCCCATGCACTCGCTTAAGGGCGCTTCGGGCTTTATGGGGCTAAACCGCATGAACGTGTTGGCGCACAGGGCTGAAAACGTTCTGGATGAAATGCGCAAAGGCACCATGGCGGTTACTTCTGAAATAATGGACGTCATTTTGTCCGCCACCGATGCATTGCGGCAAATGCTGGATAGCCTTGAGGCCACGGCAACCGAGGGCGATGTTGAAACTGAATCCATAATAGCCGTGCTGGACTCCATAATGCAAGGCGGCGCGGCTAAACCCGCGGCAGCCTCGGCCCCGGCGGCTCCGGCTGCCGCACCAGCAGCGCCCGCCGCGGCCGCGCCGGTTGCCGCCCCGGCGGCTGAAGCGGCCATGCTCAAAGTTGACCCTTCGGAATGGATTGAAAACCTGCCCAACCTGCCGGCTTACACCCTCTCGGCCTTTGGCGCGGAGCATCTTAAGGACTTTATTGAAGAAGCCCGTGAAAACGTGGCCAGCATAAGCGATGGTCTGCTTATTCTCGAGAAGAACCCGACGGATCAAGGCGAAACTGTTAACGACATGTTCCGCTATTTTCATAACATCAAGGGTAATAGCGGCATTATAGGCTATCAGGAAGTAAACGGCCTTACGCACGAGGCTGAAACGCTTTTGAACCTGGTGCGCAAGGGCGATATGCCCGTTACACCGCCGTTAGTTGATATACTACTGCTGGTTGTGGATACGCTTGAAAGCCTGTTCACGCGCATAGATCTGCACAGCGCCCAGGTCAGCCCGTTTAAAACAGACGAATTGCTTGATAAACTGCGCCAGGCTCATAGCGGCGGAGCCATAGAAATGCCAGCCAGCCTGGTAAGCAACGCCCCGGCGCCGCAGGCCGCGCCTGCCGCTGCCGCCCACAGCGCCGGCAGTATGGCGGACTTTGGCAAAAACGCGCAAAAATCAGTTGATGCAATGAAGGCCGCCATAGCCGCCCTTGAGGCCAATAGTCAGGATGCCGCGCAGGCCGAAACCCTGTTTAAAAGCCTTGACGCCATAAAAACTCTGGCAGCCGGAGCAGGGCAGGAGGCTATAAAGATTTACGCCGAGCGTACTGCAGGAATAGTAGAGCAGGCCCGTAAAACCGGCACGGATTTCGGCATACTTACAAGCCTGTTGTCTCAGGAGTGCGATATAGTGGCCGACATGGTCACGGCGGCTATTGCTCCGGCTGTTCCGGCACCAGCCCCGGCAGCGCCCGCCGCGCCAGCGGCTCCGGCCGCTTCCGCCCCGGCCGCCGCCAAGCCTGCGGCTCCGGCAGCCTCCGCCGAGAAGACTGCAGCCGCCGATGAATCCAAGGCGGCCGCCAAGGCCCCTGCCGCAGCGGCCAAGGCTCCGGCCAAAGACGATTCTTCCAGCAAGGCCTCATCAACCATACGTGTTGACCACGAAAAGCTTGACCATCTGATGAACCTTATCAGCGAGCTTATCATCATACGCAACCGCTACACCATGCTGGCCCGCAAGCTTGAAAACAGCAAGGCGTCACAAATAGACGTGCCGCAGGTGGCGCAAGATTTGACCGAAACCACATATTCCATGGCCCGCACTTCCGATGAGTTGCAAGATACCATAATGAAAGTGCGCATGATGCCGGTTTCTTCAGTATTCTCGCGCTTCCCGCGCTTGGTGCGCGACCTTTCGCGCAAAAGCGGCAAAGAGGTGGAGCTTATTCTGGAAGGTGAAGAAACCGAACTGGATAAAAGCGTGGTGGAAGTTATAGGCGACCCGTTGGTCCACCTTATCCGTAACTCCGTTGACCATGGCATTGAAGATGAAGCCACCCGCAAGGCCTTGGGCAAAAACCCCAAAGGCAGCGTCTGGCTGCGCGCCTTCTACAAAGGCAACTCCGTGGCCATTGAAATAGAAGACGACGGCAAAGGCATTGACCCTGAAAAAATGCGCGAGGTGGCGGTGCGCAAAGGCATAGCCACGCAAGAAGAAGTGCGCGCCCTTGACGACCGCGAGGCCATGGAGCTTATTTTCGCCCCCGGCTTTTCCGCCGCCGAGAAAATTACCGACATATCCGGTCGTGGCGTGGGTATGGACGTGGTGCGCACCAACATAAAAAGCCTTAAGGGCACTATCAATATAAGCTCTGAAGTAAACAAGGGCACGCGTTTTACATTGTCTTTGCCGCTTACACTGGCTATTATCGATGCCCTCATGGTCAATGTTGACGGCGCTCTTTACGCCATCCCTCTGGACGCCGTGTCTGAAACCGTTAAAATAGAATCCAGCAGGCTGACGGACGTCAAGGGCCGCAAGGCCGTTACCCTGCGCGGCGATGTGCTGGGCATACTCAGTCTGGCCGAGCTTTTGGGCGTAAAATGCAATATGGACAGCCAGCAGACGCTATCCGTAGTGGTAATTCAAGATAACGACAGACGCCTCGGCCTGGTGGTGGACCGCCTGCTTGAGCGGCAGGAAATAGTAATCAAGCCGCTGGGCTCATACCTTGGCGACCTCAAGGGCATATCCGGCGCAACCATTATGGGCGACGGCAGCGTTATTTTGATTATGGACCCGCACGAACTGTACCTTATGGCTACATCCAAGGCGCTTTAACCTGTTGCCGCAATAAAATGATCAAGGGCCGGGCGTTATCGCCCGGCCCTTACTTGTGGCTTAAGCCGGTTGAGCGAGCAATACGAAACGAAAAATCATAACCACCTGTAAAACTGGTGGTTATGATTTGTAAAGATTAAGCCTTTTTAAAAATACAATCGTGGGGATTGCCTGTCAGAGCATTTTAACTTTTAAAAAGTCAAAATGCTCTGGCTCAGCGAACAGTTCCCATATACTCAACCTCCCCGTCTTTCAACGCCAACTCATGCGTAAGCAGGGGGTATATTCCGGCAAGGTCGCTCTTGCTGTGGCTTACAAAAATTATCTGCGCGCCGTGCTCGGCAAGCAGCGGCATGTATTGCATGAACCTCTCGCGCGACTCTCCGTCCAGCCCGGAGCAGGGCTCGTCCAGTATAAGCAGCTTGGGGCGCGGGGCCATGGCGCGGGCCAGCAGAAAGCGGCGCGAAATCCCTTCGGACATTTTTTCAAGGGGGCGCTCAGCCATATGTGTCAGCCCCATGCGCTCCAGCCAGTAATCGGCCTCGCGCAGTTCATCTTTGGTCGATTCTCTGTAAAGACCAACGGTGTTGTGCAAGCCGGAGAGCACCAGCTCGCGACCAGTTAAATCGTAGCTGTAGTTGTTGCGCAGCCAGTCTGAAACATAGCCGGTATATTTCTGGCGCTCTTCCAGCGTAACATGATGCTCCAGCCCAAACCATTTAAGGCTGCCGCCAAGGGCCACATGTTCCTCGCCCAGCAACACGCGCAACAGGGTGGTTTTGCCCGATCCGTTGGGGCCGGAGAGCAACCATTGCTCACCCTCGCTCACATCCCAGTTTATCTTATGCAGTATTCTTTTCCGCTTCAGGTAAACGTCGGCGTTTTTCATGGAAAAAACGTTTTTACCCTTGGGGCCGCTTATGGGGAGCGCCTTTTGCCGGCGTGTGGCATCGGGCTTGCGTTGCATGCGGAAAATACCGGCATCCATTGCGCCCTGCCGTGTAATACGGCCTTTTTCCAGCTCCAGCATGTGGGTAAGGCAGGCCGGTATGTCTTCGCCACGGTGTATGGCGCAGATTATGGTGGTGTTTTGCGCGGCAACTTCATCCAGAATGCCGAAAATATTTTTTTGGGTTGCCGCGTCCAGGCCGTCGCAGGGCTCGTCCAGCAAGAGCAGCCGTGGCTGCTTTACAAGGGCGCGGGCCATGAGCAGCAGGCGTAACTGCCCCTGTGAGAGATCTGGAGCAAGGGCGTCCAGCAAATGCGTGGCGCCTAGGCGTGAGGCCAAGGCGTATACCGCCTCTTTTTCTTCTTGGCTAGGAGCATCGTATAGCATGTAACCTTCGCCAAAGCCGGACAAAATCACATCCTCGCCGGTCAGCCGCCAGCCTTGGCGTATGTAATGCCGTTGCAAATCAGGCGAAAGCAGCGAGCAAAAGGGGCGCACGGCCAAGGGCGATGCATCGTCGCTGCCCTCAAAATTCCAGGTGATGGGCGGCATGAAGTTTTCCGCCGCTTTTCGGGAGTAGTTCACATGGGGGCGGGCCTCGCCGCGCAACAGGCGCAGGAGCGATGTTTTTCCGGCCCCGTTATGCCCCACCACGGCCCAGTGCTCGCCAGCCTTTACTTGCCACGAGAGCTTGTCAAGCACCACGGTATCGCCATAAACCAGCGAGGCCTGGTTAAGGCGGATAAGTGAAATGGCGTTGTCGATGGTCATGCTAAAAAGCCAAGGCGTGTTTCTGCCTTTTCTCCACATAATGGTATTGCGAGAAGCCGAAAGACCTGGCGTATTCCTCAAGCTGGTCAAAGGCATAGGCTATCTGGGCGGTGGCGTGGGCATCGGACGAAACGCATATTTTCAGGCCCAAATCAGCAGCCATGCGCATAATGGCCGGGCCTGGGTAAATCTCGCCGCAAGGCTTGCGCAGCCCTGCGGATGATACCTCCATGATCAGGTCGCGCTCGCGCATCTCTGTAAGCGCCTTGCGCACAAGGGCGGAGGACTCCGGCAAGGCCAGCCAGGCGTTAAAAGTATCTATGCTGTATATCTTGATGAGGTCGGGGTGGGCTATTATGTCCACCAGGCCGCTTTTGCACATGCTGATCATGTCTTCATAATACCTGGCGTAGCAGGCAAAGCGCTCGTTTACGGAAAGTTTTTCCCAATCGGCGGCGTCTCCGTCAAAGCCCCAGTTACCCTGAAAATGCAAACCGCCAATGACATAGTCAAAGGCCGCGGCTTGCACGGCCTGGCGGCCGAAGTTCAGTTCCGCCGGTATGTAATCCACTTCCAGCCCCAAAAGCACTTTAAAAGCTTCGCTGTTGCCCCGGCACAAAGCTTGCACTTCGTTTATATATTGGGCGTAACGGGCCTGGAGTTTCTCCTGATAGTCAGGGGTATAGTTGTACCCGGCAGGGCGGGGCGAATGCTCTGAAAAGCCGTATATGGCAATGCCTCTTTCCTTGGCGGCCATGTACATTTCAAGCACGCTGTGCGCCGCGTGGGAGTAGTTTGTATGGGTATGAAAATCTGCTTTGATCATGCTGCATCCTTGCTGATTATGAAATGACTTCTAGTTTTTTCAATAGCCCTTTTGCTACATTTTGCAATAATCCGCAATTGCAAAGCCTGCAAGCAAGTGCAGCTTGTTGCATTGTAATGCAAAATGTTGCACAATACCGGAAATATATTTTGCGCAGTTCCGCGAGGTTGTGTTGGTATTCAGAGTTATTTTGTTCTTTGGCAATAAAGCAAGGCTTTGAGCCGAAAGAGTATACTCTTATGGTGTTCGACTGAGGGACAAAGGCTTGCTGACGCAGCCAGAGGGCAAAAGCGCCTGAATGTCGGTACAACCTGGGCAGATATTTGCTGACCTTGGCGAGGAAAAATGATCACAATAGCGGCATTATTCAACAGGCAATGAGGGCTTGATGGAATTTTCCAACAGAAGCAAACGCAATACAGTGCTTTTTGCCATGCTCACGCTGGCTTTCATAGGTTTTACCCTGGTGGCCTCCACCTGGCAGATACTGCGCCAGCAGGAGACCGTAAGCTTGCAGCATATGGGCATAAGCGCCCGCTCCATAGCGCATACGGTGGAAAACTCCTACCGGCGCAACATGATGCCGGGCATGGCCGCCATGGATTTTTTCCCGCGTTTGCAAGAGCTATTTATGGATGTGGAGACGGGCAACGATATACTTTTTATAGAAATTTTCGACGAGCGCGGCCTGCGCCTGGTCGCCTCGCGCAAAGATCCGGAGGCTCAGCATAATGGGCATGATGCCCCGCCTTTTTTACTTGGCGCGGAAGAAGAGGCCTACATGCGCGGTAATGGCGAATGGCACGGCATAACGCAAATAGCGGGCGAGCCGGTGTTTGTGCTGGCGTACAAATTCAAGCCCTCGGCCCGCCCTGGCATGCAAAGGCACCGCCAACTGGTGGAAGAGCAGCTTATGTTTGTTGTGGTGGGCATGCGTATGGAACGTCACGATAATATGTACAAAAGCTTTCGCCATAACGCCTTTTTGCAAAGCCTGTACATACTGGCGGCGGCCATTTTTGTATGGGCCATGGCCCTCAGCCTTATCTCGCGGCGCAGCATGGCTGGCAAGGCCCGTTTTCTGGAGCGTTTTCAGGCCCAGCTTCTGGATAACCTGCCCGACGGCCTTATTACCGTGGGCGATGACGGGCATATTCAGGCCGCCAACCACGTGGCGCACGAGCTATTGAATTTTTCCGAAGGCGCTCTGGTAGGCAAAAAATTGTCCGACCTGCCGGAAACCCTGCTGGGCATTCTGGAGCAAAGCGAGGTTAAAGACGGAGTGCTTGGCTGGCGCAGGGCCGAGGTGCTGGGCAAGCAACTTGAAATTTTGACCACCTCCTTTAAGGGAGAAAGCGACGAGCCTATTTTGCTTATGCTGGTGCGCAACCGTACCCGCTTGCATAACCTTGAAAGAAGCCTGGCCGAGGCTGAAAAAATGGCGGCCGTGGGCACTCTGGCCGCCGGCGTGGCGCACGAAATACGCAACCCGCTGGCCGCCCTGCGCGGGTTTGCGCAGTATTTCGCCAAAAAGTTCGCTGGGCAGCAGCCGGACGAAGAATATGCAAGCACCATGGTGCGCGAGGCCGACCGCCTTAACAGGGTAATTACGGATCTGCTTTATCTGGCGCGAAATAAGGGCGTTAACTACAGCGAAACCGATTTGGGGCTTATAGCCGGAGAGGTGGAAAAACTGTTGCGTTTTGAGTTGGACGCAAAAAAAATCCGCCTGAAGCAGGACTTGAAGCTGGAATATATTTGGGCTGACGAAGACGCTGTTAAACAGGCGCTTTTAAACCTGATGCTCAACAGCATTGACGCCATTGAAGAATTCCGCGAAAAAGCCGGGCCGCAATACCCCCAATGGCAGCCAGCCATGGCCGTGCGTAGCTATAAACAGGACGATTGGGCCGTATTGGAAGTGGAAGATAACGGCATAGGCATGGGCGCGGAGCAAAAGGCGCAGGCCTTTGAGGCGTTTTTTACCAGCAAGGCCAAAGGCACTGGGCTGGGCTTGGCCCTTGTGCACAAAACCCTGCACGAGCATGGCGGCATGGCGCAGATTGAAAGCGAGGCCCTGCGCGGCTGCCGCATAAAACTTTTCTTCCCGCTGGCACATGCGCACGGCGCGGTAGAAAAGCCAGAAGAGGAAAGTAATGACTAAAACCGTACTGGTTATTGATGACGAAGCGGCCCTGCGCATGATGATGCGCGCCATTATGGAATCCTCGGGGTGGCAGGTGCGCGAGGCGGAATCCGGCGTAAAGGCCGTTGCCATGCTGGCGGAAACCCCCAACCTGGCGGATGTGGTGCTGCTGGATATGCGCATGCCGGGCATGGACGGGCACGAAACCCTGGCGAAAATACACGAAATACAGCCCAGCCTGCCTGTGGTCATGCTCACGGCTTACGGCACCGTGGGCTCGGCGGTGGACGCCATGAAGCGCGGAGCCTTCGACTATATAACCAAGCCAGCTGATAATGATGAGCTGATTACGGTTCTGGAAAAAGGCTACCAATACTCCAGACTGCTCAACGAGAACGCCAAAATGCGCAAAGAGCTGGACGACAGCTCGCCAGTATCAGGCCTTGTGGGCAACAGCGCCTCCATGCGCCGCCTGCACGATTTTATTTTTCAGGCTGGCCCCAGCGAGGCCACGGTGCTTATTATGGGCGAATCCGGCACTGGCAAGGAATTGGTGGCCGAGGCTCTGCACGCGGCCAGCAACCGCGCTGGCAAGCCGCTGGTAAAGGTAAACTGCGCGGCTCTTCCCGCCAACCTGCTGGAAAGCGAGCTGTTCGGCTACGAGAAGGGAGCTTTTACCGGCGCCAGCAAAGACAAGCCCGGCCGCTTCGCCTTGGCGCGCGAGGGCACCATATTTCTTGACGAAATAGGCGAACTGCCGCTGGAAATTCAGGCAAAACTGCTGCGCGTGCTGCAAGAGCGCGTTATAGAGCCTTTGGGCTCGGTAAAGCCGCAAAGCGTGGATGTGCGCGTTATTTGCGCCACCAACCGTAACCTGCGGCAGGAGGTGCAAACCGGAAATTTCCGCGAAGATTTGTACTTCAGGCTGAACGTGCTTGAGGTGCTCATCCCGCCCATGCGTGAGAGGCTGGAAGATTTGCCTTTGCTGGTCAACCGCCTGCTGGCAAGGCTTTGCCTCAAGAATAAAAAGGATATCAGGGGTGTTACACAGGAGTTTTTGGGCGCTTTGTCATATTATTCGTGGCCAGGCAACGTGCGGGAACTGGAAAACGTGCTGGAACGCGCGTTGATTTTAAGCCGTGCCGATATTCTGGGTGTCGATTCTCTACCGGGACAGATTGTGCAAACATCCCGAGCATATACTGCTCCAGCTCAGGCGGAGCCTCGCCTGCTCACAGCGGCAGTGCGCCCGGCGGCGGGCGGGGCCGCGCCAATGCCGCAGTCAGCCGCTTTTGGCCTGCCTTCCTCCGCAGGTTCTGCCTATCCGCCAGCGTTCATGCCTGCAAATACTCCAGCGCATCTCGATTTCATCTCGGCGCAGCCTCCGGTTTTCAGCAGCCCGCTGGAAGAGGCGGAATACAAGGCTCTGGTGCAGGCCCTTAACGCCAACGGCGGCCACCGCGAGCGCACGGCCGACGCTTTGGGCATAAGCCGCCGTACTTTGCAGTACAAGCTCAAGCGTTTCGGTCTGGTACGCTCTTATCAGGGCAGTTAGCGGCAGGGCTGCTTTTGCGGGGTATGCCCGAGGTTGCGGGCAATTGCACAGGTGCTTTTCACTGCGCTGAACACGGCCTGTTGTATTATATGAATTATATGGGAGCAGAAGCTATGGCCTTATGGGAGCAGGGTTATCCGCTTGATGTGGAGTATGTTAAGTACGTTAGCAACAAGCTTTCCCCCGCCTTTATCAATTTTTGCCTGGCCCTTGCCGGGTATGAGCCCGCGGCCTTGGACAAACCTTTTACATACATGGAGCTTGGGGCCGGCTTTGGTCTTTCCGTTGCCGGCTGGGCCGCGCAGTTTACGCAAGGCGATTTTCATTGTGCCGACTACAATACCGCTCAAATGGCCTGGGTGGGGAACTTGGCTGATAAAGCGCAATTGCGTAATTTTAGCGTGTACCCGCGCCCGTTGCGGCAAATGCTTGCGGAAGATTTGCCGCAATTTGACTTTGTGGCTCTGCACGGGTTTTATTCTTGGGTGGCCGATGAGGTACGTGACGAGATTAAGGAATTTTTAAGAAAATTTCTCAAGCCGGAAGGCTGTGTGTATATTGGCTACAATTGCAAGCCTGGCTGGAGCGCGCTGGAGCCGCTGCGCCAGATTCTGGTGGAGCAGGCCAAAAGCTCAACAGCCAAAAAACACCGCAATATCCTGCTGGACGGCCTGCACCTGTTGCAGGCAGCAAAAACCTGCGGCGCGGCCTACTTTAAAGACGTGCCCATAGCCGCGCGCAAGCTGGACGCGTGGATGCGCAGTGATGTAAATTACCTGCTGGGCGAATTACAGTCGCAGGAGCACAAAGCCTATTTTTTCGGCGAAATATGCGATGAAATGGCGGGTGCCGATTTGGTTTGGGCCGGGCCGCTAAATACTGAACACTACCTTGAAGAGCAGATATTTCCCGCGACTTTTACCGATTTGCTGAACCAGGCCGGACGTACTCCCCAGTTAAGGGAAATGCTGAAGGATTTGTTTTTGGACACCAGCTTCAGGGCGGACGTTTTTGTAAAGGCGGCAAGGCCAAAAAACGCGGCGTGGCCCGGTGGCATTTCAGGTAGCGCTATATTCAGCCTGACGGAAAAGCAGGAGCCTTTTCCCGAAGAGATAACCGACAACGGGCGGCGCATCCGTTTTAATGTGGCCGATTATGCGCGAATTCAGAATGCTCTGGGCGCCGGAACCAAAAGCTTTACCCAATTGCTGAATGAAACCGGGCTTGATGAAAAACGGCTTGGCGATGCCCTGCTCACACTGGTGGGCCTTGATTGGGTGCAACCAGCCCTGCCGGAAGCCGGTGCGGCGCTTTCGGCGCGCATAGACAAGTTTAACGCGGCGTTGGATCAGGTGATGCATGACGCCCCTTTGGGCCGTAAGCTCATGCGCTGTGGAGGCTGGGCGGGTAGGTAGCCGCCGGAGTGGTCGGAAACAAAAGCCCTATACAGCGCGGAATCAGCTTGTTGTTCCGGCATGTCGTTTTGTAACGGCATGCCGGTTTTTTTTATTACGTAACACACCACAAATAATTGCATTATGTCGATATTATGTTAGTTCTGAAATATATCTTATCCCATAACCTTTCAGCGTAAAGGCACATATGACGCGTTATCTGTACTATTCCATAGTGGTGGTTCTGCTTGGGGCTTTGCTGTACATGGCGCACGGCATATACGCCCCTCTGGCCGCGTCCGCATCTGTATCGGCAACGGCATTGATTCCAGCGCCCATGCAGATGCCTTCTTCGGGGTATATTCTTAAAACGCTGCTGATTATCACCTTTTTTGTACATTTCATTCTGGTAAATATCGTGCTCGGCTCGGCGGTCTTGGCAACTGTAAATGCTTTCAAAAAAACGCCTCTTCCGGGCGGTACGGCTGCCGATGCCGCTTTTATGCCAGATGCGCTGGCCTTGGCCGTTAACTTTGGCGTGGCGCCGCTTTTATTCGCGCAGGTTGTTTACGAGAGCCTGCTGTATTCCAGCAGCGTGCTTATGGCCCTATGGTGGCTTGCCGTGCCGCTTTTGGTCATGTTCACCTATTACGCCCTGTATATAAGCAAGGGGGGTAGCCGGCAAAGCAATGGCTGGCGTCGTCTTTTGTTACTGCTGATTACTCTTTTGCTGCTTTTCATAGCCTTCATACTGGTAACCAACAACACCCTCATGCTGCGTCCCGATACATGGCCGGAATGGTTTAAAAAGCCGGGCGGAAATATGCTCAATACCGGCGACGCCGTTTTTGCGCCGCGTTATCTGTTTGTGCTGTTTTCGGCCCTGGCCGTGGGCGGCTTGTTCATGGCCGCGCGCTCGGCCTGGCGCTTGCGTGGCCTCGCCGTTAACGGCGCTGAGGCGGAGCGGCTTGTTGCCGGTGGTAATGAGCGTATTAAATATGGCCTTCATTGTTACCAGCTTTTTTTGCTTCTGCAATTTTGCGCCGGGCTCTGGCTGCTTTTCGCCCTGCCTCAACACATACGCGCAATGTTTACCGGCGGCGGCGTGTGGACTACTTTAGCCTTGGCCTTGGCCATAACAGGCGGAGCCTGCGCGATTTTGGCGGCACGAAACGGCAAGGTATGGGCGGCGGTTTGCCTTGAGTTTGCGGTTATGCTGGTACTGATAGTCGCGCGTGATATGACGCGCGTGGCCATGCTGGCCCCATACGCTGGCGCCAAAGAGGCGTTGCCGTTGCCGGTGCGGCACGGGCAAGATGCGGCTTTTGCGTTTTTTCTCTTTTGCGCCGTCATAGGCGTAACCGCGCTGGTGTGGATTTTGCGCGTGGCCATGCAGGCCTTTAACGCCCAGCCACATGAGCGAGCCAAGAGTTCCGGCGGCGAGGGGGCGTAAGATGGAATATCCTGTATGGTACATCCCCGGCGTAAGCTACGGTCTTATTATGGCCATTATATCTGTGTTGCATGTGTTTGTGGCGCAATTTGCCGTGGGAGGAGGAATTTACCTGGTTTATATGGAAAGAAAGGCCAGGCGCGAAAACTCGGCCCAGCTTTATAGCTGGCTGCACCGGCACACCTGGTTTTTCCTGCTGCTTACCATGGTATTTGGCGGCCTTAGCGGGGTGGCTATCTGGTTTACCATGGGAGTTATAAATCCTGCCGCAACCTCTTCGCTTATTCATATTTTTCTGTGGCTGTGGGCTGCGGAGTGGGTGTTCTTTCTGGTGGAGATAGTGTCTCTGCTGGTTTACTATTACACCTACCCGCTTATCAAGGAGGGTAGAATAAGCGCGGCGGCGCACTGGCGCGTGGGTTGCGTTTACGCTTTTGCGGGTTATATGTCTCTTGTGCTTATAAACGGCATTATCAGCTTTATGCTCACGCCTGGCGAGGCTCTGAAAAATTCCAGCCTGGCCCAGGCGTTTTTCAACCCTTCCTTTTTGTCCAGTCTGGCCTTTCGTACGGCTTTATGCCTGTTGCTGGCAGGCATGTTCGCGCTGTTCACGGCGTCACGCATACAAGATGCGGCCGTGCGCCGCAAAGTAACGCGCATAAGCGCCCTATGGGTTTGCGCGCCTTTTTTGGCCTTGCTGGCCGCTTCGGCCTGGTACTTCATGGCCTTGCCGCCAGACAGGCAGGCCGCTGTGCTGCGCCGCACTGCGGACATACACCCGTTTGTTTTGGCCTATGGCTGGGTTTTGCCGGTTATATTCCTTTTGGGGATATTGGCCTTTATGCGGGCCGAGAAGATGCGCAGGCCTCTTAGCGTGCTTATTTTATGCGCCGGTTTGACCTTGGTGGGCAGCTTTGAATGGATGCGCGAAACCGCGCGCCGCCCTTGGGTTATTCCTGGCTATATGTATGCCAGCGCTGTACGCCCGAGCGAAGGCGAAAAAGCCGCGCATGCAGGCGTTGGCGCTGTTTCCGGCTGGGTTGGAATGATTGATAGGGCCGACAGTGTTGCCATTGAAAAGGCGGCTTCAGATGCGTCCGGCAACGGTATTCCCGCCCCCACGCTTACAGCGGCCAAAGGGGCTTTCATTTTCGCGCAGCAGTGCGGCCCCTGCCACGGCGTGGGCGGGCCGCGCATAGATATATTGCCGCGCCTTAAACGGTTCTCACCCGCCGGCATTGAGGCGCAAATAAACGGGCAGGGCGTTTATCTTGATTATATGCCGCCGTTTTTCGGCAGCCGTGAGGATAGGGAGGCCCTTGCCGTATATTTGAATGCCTTGATGCTTGCGAATGTGGGAGGCCGATAATGAGCGGACAAAGTTTGAAAAACGGCCCTAACCACGTTTTTGCAATATGGTTGCTTTGTCTTGTTGTTTTTATGGCAATTATGGCCTTTGTGCTGTTGCGCGGCCCTGCATCGCAGAGCGAGCTTTCCAAAGGGCACAAGAGCGCCGCCGAGGCCCTGAAAATTGTTAGGGAAGCCGCTGGCGGATATGTGCTGGGCAATATTCCGGAAAAAGATGGCTTGCGTAATCCTGTTTTACCCCCTGCGCCCTTTGCGGAAAAGGGGCAATATGCGCTTGTGGGCTTTGGACTGCAAGGCTTTTACCAGATTTCGCCATCTTCTTTGGTCTGGGAGCTGGACCTGCCGGAAAGGGTTATGGAAGTGCAGCTTATACAACGAGGCCCCTCGCCGGGCATTGTAACGGAAAATGTGCGGGTAAGCTGGCAACTTGCCCCTGACGCCAATCTTACGCATACCAACACAACCGGTATTGAGCCAGCGGCAGGCGAGATGAGCCTGAATGCCTCCGGCAGCGCATTTCGCGCAAGTATTCCAGTAACAGTGCAAAACGGCGATGGCCTGTTCAACCCTTATTTGGTGCTGAATTTTAAAGCTGAAGACGCCTCGGATGGGCGGCTACTGGCGCGAAGCTCGGCGGTACTGGCTGTATCGCCGGGGTTTGGCTGCGATCATTGCCATGCGGACGGAGAATACGCAATTTTGAGGGCGCATGACCAGCGTAACGGCACCGATTTTGAGCAAACCGCCGCCAGTGGCGGAACCGTGCAATGTTACGGCTGCCATACCGGCGTGGACGTTGACGGCGATAAAACTGAAAGCACCGGCATGCCGGGTTTTTCTGCGGCAATTCACGGCTGGCACGCTCCGTATTTGAAGGGCAGGGCGGAAGATGCCTGCCTTACCTGCCATATAGGCCTTGGACGCGCCGATGACGCGCGTGAGCCAGAGCCTTTGTTCCCGCGTGACATGCATATGGCTGTGGGGCTTGATTGCACGCGTTGCCACGGCTATATGGAAGATCATGCCCTGGCCTTGCTGGCTGCCGAAGAAAAGGCCGGTCTTGAGCTGGCCCGCGCGCGCATTGGTAAAATAGCCCCGCGCCTGGTGGCTAATACCGCCGCTATAGAGCCGCGCCTGCCTTGGGTACAGTTGCCCGATTGCCTGAGTTGCCATGATTTTGAAAACAGGCCGGATCCGTCCGAAGCCACGGCCTTTAATAAATGGACGGAGCTGACCGAAGGGGATGGGGCTCTTTTCAGCAGGCGTGCCGACGATATGGGGGCGGTGCGCTGCATAACCTGCCACGGCGCTCCTCATGCGCTTTACCCGGCGGAAAACCCCGTAGGGCGCAACAGAGACAACCTGCCGCCGATGCAATACCAAAAACTGGCCTATGTGTTTGGCGGACAGGGCAACTGCGCGGTGTGCCATATGCAGGATATGCCAATGTCGGCGCATCACCCCATTATAGGCGAGTAGTTTATTCAGAGCTCAGTTCACAATTGGCGCCTCCGCTCAAGGCTCAAGCTCCCAAGGCGCTGTTTTACTTGACAGCCGCCGGGGATAACGCTATCTGCAAGCTCTGGCAAGCGCAATTAGCTCAGTTGGATAGAGCGCCGCCCTCCGGAGGCGGAGGCCGCAGGTTCGATTCCTGCATTGCGCGCCACTTGAAAAAGACGTTAGGCGGCACAACAAGACAAAATCGTTGTGCCGCCTTTGTTTTTTGCTAATTTGCGTTGTGCTGCACAGGCAGGGTGAGACACATTATAGCAATAGTTTAACGTGTTGCCGTAAAGCATCGCATGGCTCATACCCTTCAATACTACCGCTCTTTTATGAAAAGACTTGCGCTTGCCAGGCCGTTTGGCGGCGTAACAGGCCTAGGCGGTGCCGAAATCTCCGTTTTGCGAGGCCATGGCGTAGGACATGTTTTTGGTAACAATCGTTAAAACCCCAAGCAGGGAGCGCCAAAATGGCGTTTGGGCCTGCACGTGCACCCAAGAATAACATTGCGGGGCCCACATGCAAAAATGGTTTTGCAAAAAGGTGTGCACGTCGCGCATATTGGGCTTGGCCGAACCTCCGGCAGAGGGCAGGCCTGAAAGGCTGGCTCTGTCGTACAGCCAGCCGCAAAAGGCGGTTTCAATCCCTATATGATCCGGCGCGTCAAGACCATAACGCGCAACCTCCCAGTTGAAACGCGAGTACCATTTGCTCATGGCTACGGCTTCGTTCATGGAAATGGTTTTTCCATCTTCAAACCATTCCGAGCCGCGCACCGGCACAATTGGTTCCTCCGCCATAAATAGCTGTTTAAAATCATCCAGCGCCGCCTGCCTGTAGTTTGGACGCTGCACCAGTTGCGTTATGGTATTTGATAGCTCGTCAAGTCCCTCCATCACTTCAAGGTTCAGGCCGGATGCGCCAAGGTATTTTTTCCATTCCTCAGCCAGCTTTACGGCTCGCGAGGCGAAACGAAGATTATTTGCGAGCACGTGTGTTTCAAAACGGTAACATGATATGCCGCCAAACCACAAAAAACTGCCCAAGGCGGTTTGAGAGTGCGACATTTGTTCTATTGCTGGGTGTGTTGTCATAGCGGGCAAGTTAGTTTGCATACAGCTACCTCCATATTCAATTTGCGCTACTGGCATGGCCGCGCTGCAGCGGTCGCATGCCCGAGTCTTAGTAATAACTTACGGAGGGCTAAATGGAATTATTAAGTTTTGCTTACGGTTACAAAATACTCCGTATGGCTTTGATAAATTTTTAAACTCACCAATACCCAGCGGCGGCCTGTTGCCCGCCGCTTCGTATTGGTAATTATCGTCAATAAATGGCGGGCAGCTGTTACACTGCGGCAATAAGCTCTATTTCCACCTTGGCGCCGAGGGGCAGGGCCTTTACGGCAAAGGCGCTGCGCGCCGGAAACGGCTGGCTGAAAAAAGTGGAGTATACTTCGTTCATATCGGCAAAGTAGCTTATATCTGCCAGGTAAACCGTGCTTTTCACCACCTTGTCCAGGCCGGAACCGGCTGCTTCCAGCACCGCTTTGGCGTTGGAAAGGGCCACTTTGGTCTGTTCCTTTATATCTTCCGGCATTTGCTTGCTGACTGGATCCAGCGGCAACTGGCCGGATGCAAATACCAGACTGCCGGTTTTTATGCCTTGAGAATACGGGCCTATGGCGGCCGGGGCCTTATCCGTAACTATAGGGGTTTTACTCATTTCGGCTCCTTTATGTTTTAATATAGCGGGTAACTTTAACGTATAGACGACGTAAGCGCTAGCATTATCGGGGCGTTCAAACCCTATTTTTGCGCCGCTAGGGTTTTATCCACCCACTTCGGCACAACCAGCGTGGCAGGGCCGTAGTGGCTTTCGGAAAACATACCGGGGCGGGATGAAGGCTCCAGGTTAAGTTCCACGGTTTTGGCCCCGTTTTGCCTGGCTATTGCGGCAAAACCAGCAGCCGGGTAAACGTTGCCGGAGGTGCCAATGGAAACAAAGGTGGAACATGCGGCAAGCGCTTTTTCAATTTCATCCATGTAAAACGGAATTTCGCCAAACCAGACTATATTGGGGCGCAGGCCTCCGCTTTTGCCGCAATTCGGGCAGGCGTCATCAGTAAACAAATCTTGCCGCCATTCGTTTACAGCCCGGCATTTTTCACAGCGCGCCCGCAACAGCTCGCCATGCATGTGCAGCACGTTGCCGCTGCCGCCGCGCTCGTGCAGGTCGTCAATATTCTGGGTAATTACCAGCACCGGCTCTTTAGCTGTTTTTTCCAGCCTGGCCAGAGCCTTGTGCGCCGCATTGGGGACAATGCCTTCAGCTTGCAAGGCGCGGCGCAGGGCGTTGTGAAATTTGTTCACAAGGTCAGGGTTGCGGGCAAAGCCTTCGGGCGTCGCCACGTCCTCCATGTTTACCTTTTGCCACAACCCTCCGGCATCGCGAAAGGTATCCAGCCCGCTTTCCTTGCTTATGCCAGCGCCGGTAAGAATAACTATCATAACTTTCCGCCGGTTTTACGTGTTCAAATTATGCTTGCGCCACGCGGCATCTCCGGCTGTGCGGCAGGGCCGCCAAGTACGCCGGTAAAAACAGGAGCGGGCAAGGTTTGCACCCACGCCCGCTCCTGTTTTATTCCGCATCGTTTATGCTTACAGTTCCGTCAATTATCTCGTCCGCGCGGTACATGGCCGCTTCAAGGCTGCCGACAATATTTTCTGGCGGAATTTTGGCCAAAAGTCCGGCGCGGCGCAGCGTATTCATTGGCTGCTCGCGCAGGGCCACCAAAATTACGGGTATTTTGTCCTCATTGAATTTGTCCAGAATTTCTTCCATGGTAAACATAGCCGTGGCATCCATGGTTATAACCTGCCCCATGCGCATAATCACCACTTTATGCTGGCCACGCTGCAATTGCAAAAGTCCTTTCAGTTTCTTGGCAGCGCCAAAAAACATCGCTCCGGTCATGGTCACCAGCAGCAGGTCGTCGTTGGCGTCTGCCTCGGCCACATACCAACTGTCATAGTCTTGAGGTTCGGCCAGTATTTTCTTATGGTGCTCGTGGTGGTGGGCTGGGCGCACCCCCACGTTACTTATTATGGATATGCCGCGTATGAACAGCAGGCAGGCCACGAACATGCCCACAAACACGGCTTGGGTAAGCCCGAAGATAATGGTGATGATAAAGGTGAGCATGAACACTATGGCATCGTTGCGCGGGTAGCGCGACATGCGCACAAATTCTTTCCAGTCGCCCATGTTCAGGGCGATCATGATGAGCACGCCGGAAAGCACGGCCAGGGGGATAAACTTGGCGAAAGGAGCCAGCAGCAGCATGATAATAAGCAGAGTAACGCTGTGCACAATACCAGAGACCGGAGTTTTGCCGCCGCTGCGTATATTTGCCGCGGTACGCACTATGGCGCCTGTGGCGGGCAGGCCGCCGAACAGCGGCACCACCATGTTGGCTATGCCTTGGGCCATAAGTTCCTGATCCGGGTTATGCTCGTCGTTGGTCATGCCGTCCGCCGCCGTGGCGCACAGGAGTGACTCTATGGCCCCTAAAAGGGCTATGGTAAGCGCCGGAGAAAGCAGTTTTTGAAATGTAGCCAGGTCAAACTCCGGCAGGTGCGGCATGGGCAGGGTGCGCGGTATGCCGTTGTAGCGCGTGTCTATGGTTTCAACGCTAAAACCCAGTATGGGGGCCAAAACCATAACCAGGCCGGTTATCAGCAGCATGGCTATTATGGAGCCAGGCACATAGCGGCTCAGGCGTTTGGGCCAGAATACTATAATGGCTATGCTCGCCAGACCAACCAGCGTGGTGGCCGGGTGCACCTCATGCAGTTGCGGCAAAAGGCCCATAAAGGTTGTAAGCAGGTTTGAAGTGTCCACCTGGCTGGTGATGCCCAAAAAGTCGCGCAATTGTCCGCAAAGTATGATAACGGCAATGCCGGTGGTAAAGCCGCGTATAAGCGGGGCGGGTATGTAGCGTATTAAGCCGCCAAGGCGTATCAGCCCCATAAAAAACAGCAGCGCCCCAGCCATAAGGGTGCATATGAGCAGCCCAGATACGCCGTAGTTTGCAACAATGCCCGATACTATGCCAACAAACGCGCCGGTGGGACCGCTTATGGAAACTCTGGTGCCGCCCAGAAATGAGGCCAGAAAACCGGCGATTACGGCGGTTATAATGCCTGCCTCAGGTTTTACGCCTGAGCCTATGGCAAAGGCCATGGCCATGGGCAGGGCTATAATGCCCACAGTGACCCCGGCGGAAAGATCCGCTCCCATGGTTTTGGCGTCATAAGCGCGCAGACAGTCAAAAAGTTTGGGGCGAAATTTGAATGGAGTGTACATGCACCTGTCTCCGTATATATTTGAGGCCAACCAGCTTGAACGGCATTTCATGCCGGCGGCGTTATTATATAAAAACGGACGAACTATGCGCTCTAGATTTTATTTTGGCAAGCACTATAATATTAATTGAAACATAGTGTTATAGTAGAGCATGTCATGCGGAACATCAGGAGTTTTCAGCATGATTGATAAGCCCCTGTGTGGAGCTGCCGCTCCGGCACAGGGGCTTGAAACATGCAAAGCTTGCATCGGGTGTGTTGGTACGCCTATGTTGTGTCGACATTCAGGTGATTTTGTTCTCTGGCAAAGACGCAAGGCTTTTAAGCGAAAGAGTATACTCCTACGGTATTCGACTGAGGGGCAAAGCCCTGCTGACGCAGCCAGAGGGAAAACGCGCCTGAATGTCGACACAACCTATTGAAACATTACACCTAGGCTTTACCGGCAGAACCGAACAGGGTGATTTTTTCCAGCACTTTCTTGCGCACGCTGGCTTTGGCGTCCAGTACGGCCATGCGCGGCTCATATTTGCCGGTGCTGAAATAAGCGGTTAAGCCGTCGCGCCAGGCAATTTTAAGCTCGGTGCCCACGTTTACCTTGCCCACGCCGCTGGCAATAATGGTGCGTATGGTCTCCGGCGCAATGCCGGAGCCGCCGTGCAGCGCCAGCGGCACAGCCACGCTTTTGCGCACGGTTTTTAGCAGCTCAAGGTCAAGCCGTGGCTGTACCTTGGTCATGCCATGCACGTTGCCTATGGCCGGGGCCAGGCAATCTATGCCTGTTCTGGCTACAAAATCGGCGGCTTGGGCGGGATTGATCAGTTCCTGGTTATCCGTATGCCCTTCGTCAAACACGGCGTCCTCAACGCGGCCCACCGCTCCAAGCTCGGCTTCCACCGTAACTCCAGCGGCTTTAGCCATTTTTACCACTTTGGCTGTAACCAGCACGTTTTCTTCGTAAGGCAGGTGAGAGCCGTCGATCATTACAGATGTGAAACCGGCTTTTACGCAGGCCTCGGCCAGTTCGTAACTGGGGCCGTGGTCCAGATGTATGGCAACAGGTGTTTTTACCTTTTCGGCGGCGTGCCGGGCTATGGACATGGCTGTTTCCAGCCCCAGCGCCTCAAGGTATACACCGGAAACCATAAGAATAACGGGTGAATTTTGCGCTTCCGCCTCTTCGGCAATAGCTTCGGCGGTGGACTGGTTGTAGTAGTTAAAGCCAGGCACGGCGTAGCCGTTGCCGCTGGCTGCCTCCAGCATGTGTTTCATTGGAACTAGCATATTTTCCCCAGTTGCTGTTAAAATAAGTCGATCACTCTTTTAATAATACACAGGTTTAAAACTTTTGGAAAGCTTGAAAGCGCAATGCTTCATAAACATTATTTTATGAAGGGTTTTATAACTGCGGGGTGTGAGAGTACAGCATGTACTCTTACGGTACTCGACCGGCAATTATGCAGGAATGCATAATTGGACGCGAGCAACGCGAGCGTTCCGCAGGGGTGAGGCACAGGACGTGCCGGATCAAATGAAAAGACTTTTTGACGCAGTCAGAGCAGGCGCGGCCTGTGGGGACAAAAAGACCCTCGGGACTACACTATCTAATCCTGCCGCTGGTGGCAGCCAAGGCTTATACGGTTGCGCAGGGCGCTTTGTATGAGTATGTAAGCGGCCTGGCACCCTTGGAAGAGATCCAGCAGGGGTTTGGAAAGTGGCGTACGGCGGTAGAAGTTGTGCACGCGGGCCGAGAGATCGCGCATTTCTTCAAAGGCGCGGTACAGGCGCTGCTGCGTGCGTATAATGCCCACATAGTTCCACATGGTGCTGCGTATGGTGGTCCAGTCTTGCGTGAGCAGGGCTGGGTCATCGTTATGCTCCGCGCCGGAGGGGGTCCAATCGCGTATTTCTTTGCGCAGGCGCGCGGGCAGGCCGCTGCGGGAGGCCAGCCTGCGGGCTATGTCTTTGCCAGCGCTGCGCCCCCAAAGCACGGCTTCAAGAAGAGAGGTGCTGGCAAGGCGGTTAGCCCCGTGCAGGCCGGTGCAACTGCACTCTCCAACCGCGTACAGGCGCTGCAAAGTGGTGCGCCCGGCCAGATCCACCAATATGCCGCCGCAAAAGTAGTGGGCGGCGGGCACTACGGGAATCAAGTCTTTGGTCATGTCCACGTCGAATTTAAGGCAGTGTTTCATAATGGTGGGAAAGCGCTCCGCCAGATTATGCCTTACGCCGCGCGCGTCCAGATAAGCGCAGTGGTCGCCGTGTTGCAGCATTTCCGTAACAATGGCGCGTGATACTATGTCGCGCGGGGCCAACTCGCCGCGTTTGTCATAGCGCGGCATAAAACGCTCGCCGCGCGCGTTCAGCAGTATTGCGCCCTCGCCGCGCAAGGCTTCGGTAATGAGAAAGCGCGGCGAATCCTGATGATAAAACGAGGTTGGATGAAACTGCACGTATTCAATGTTTTCAAGCCGCGCAAAGGCGCGGCTGGCCATGGATATGGCCGAACCCACGGCCCCCGCGTGGTTGGTGGTGTGCAAATAAAGCTGCCCCGCGCCGCCTGAGGCAAGTATGGTATAATCGGCCAGCACAGTATCCACGCACTGGTTGGCCTCGTTATACACATAGGCTCCGCAGCACGCGTTTTCCAACTGGTAGCGGTAGTCCATGCCGCTTGTATGGTGGTGGCTGGTTAGCAGATCCACGGCGGAGCGGCCGCGCTGAAAGTTGATGTTGGGCGCGGCTTCCACCGCCTGTATAAGCCCCTGCATGATGGTGCTGCCGGTATGATCGGCGCTGTGGATTATACGCGGGGCAGAGTGCCCGCCTTCCATGGTCAAATCCCACTCGCCCTCGCAGGTTGTGGGGCAGTCATTCCCGTTGGTGGCAAAAGGAATGTTTAGGCGCTGGAAAAGCAGGGTTTCTATGGCGCTCGGGCCTTTTTCAGCCAAAAAGCGTACGGCTTTGCGGTTGTTGTGGTTATGCCCGGCCCGGATGATGTCTTTTTCCAACAGCTTGGGGTCGCCGTCTTGCGCTTTATAGATAATCCCGCCTTGGGCCAGCCACGAGTTGCCGTCTTCCCCATCTTTACCGGCTGCTATAAGAGTAACCTCAAAGCCAAGGTCCGCAAGGGTAAGGGCGGCGGCACAGCCCGCAAGGCCCGCGCCTATAACCAGCACGGGGGTGTAAATGCGTTTGGAGTCGCTTATGGCCATGGCCTAGCTCCTGCATGCGTCCAGCATGCGGTTAAGGGCGGCCCGCGCTGGCGGGGCGGTTTGCTCGTCCACTGTTACCGGCGTATGCCGCCCCTGGCCGGAAATTATATCGGTAAGGCAGGAGAGCAAAGCCTCTGGCGTGGTTTTGGCCATGTCCGAGCAGGCGCTGGTAAACAACGGCAAAATGGTTATGCGGCCCTTGTGCTGCAGCATAAGGCGCCGCACAAGGTTGATTTCGGTGCCTATGGCGATTACGGCTCCATCGGGAGTTTCTTGTGCGAAACGTATAAGAAAGGATGTGGAGCCGGCGGCGTCGGAGGCGTTGACTATTTCCGGCGGGCATTCGGGGTGCACGGCTATTTTGATGCCGGGGTGTTTGGCGCGCAACTCGTTAATATGAGAGAGCTTGAAGCGCGCGTGAATGGCACAGAGGCCGGGCCAGAGCAGCAGTTTTGCGCTTGGCGTAATTGAGCCTATGCGCGAGCCCTTGCCGCGCACATCCAGAATAAGCTGTTCTTCCGGCATTAGGCCAAGTTGTTTGGCGGTGTTGCGGCCCAAGTTTTTATCTGGCAAAAACAATACCTTGTCGCTTTGTTTGAAAGCCCAGCGCATCATGCGTTCAGCATTGGCCGAGGTGCATACGGCCCCGCCGTATTTACCCACAACGGCTTTAACGGCAAAAGATGTATTAACATAGGCCAACGGCAATACTTTTTGCCCGCCGGAGCAGAGTTTTTCCAAGGCGGCATCCAGCAGTGGGGCGGGGGTCATTTGCGCCATCACGCAGTTGGCGTCAGGCGCGGGCAGATATACCTTCTGGCCCGGCCGGGCCAGAAGCGCGGCTGATTCCGCCATAAAATGCACACCGCAAAAAACAATGTTTTCCGCTTCAATGGCCGCCACTTTTTGCGACAACTCAAGGGAATCTCCGCTTATTTGCACATGCCTGATAATGCCGTCGCTCTGGTAGTGGTGGCCTACTATGGCTACACGCGGCCCCAATGTTTTGCGGGCCTTTTCTATTGCTTCGTGAATATCCGGCATGGCTGGCTCCTTAACTGCCTTTATTCGGCAAACTTCATGCTAAAATCGGCTACGGCGGATGAATGGGTAAGGCGGCCGACCGATATAAAATTCGGGCCGCGCGGGGTTACGCGGGCTAATTCGCCTATGCTTTCCAAATTAACGCCGCCGCTTACCTCTGTTTCAATTTCCGGCGGAATAACGGCCATGGCTTCGGAAATAGCATACTTATCCATATTATCAAGCATAATACGTTCAACTTTTGTACTTACCGCCTCTCGCACCTCGGCCATGTTGCGGCATTCCACCTCAATGGGCGGGCAGGGGGAATAGGCGGCCCGCAGCATATCAACCGCGCGGGTTATGGAACCGGCGGCGTCTATGTGGTTGTCTTTAAGCATAAGCATATCTTCAAGGCTGAAGCGGTGGTTGTGCCCGCCGCCCATAAGCACGGCGTATTTTTGCGGGTAACGCAAGCCCGGCAGCGTTTTTCGCGTATCCAGCAGTTTTGTGTTTGTGCCTTCCAGCTTTTTAGCGTAAAGAGCAGTCAAGTTGGCAATACCGGACATGTGCGTGATAAAGTTTAAGATAATACGCTCGGCCTTAAGCACCAGACGGGTAGAGCCACCAATGCGGGCTATTGTCTCGCCGTTTTTTACCGTGGCGCCCTCGGCGCAGGTTGGCTCCCACACCCATATGCCGTGCTCATATTGTTCCGCCTCGGTCATTACCAGAGGTATGATCGGCAAACCGGCCACCAGGCTATCCTGCTTGGCCACAATTTTTGCCTCCATGGTGTCTTTGGCGGAAAAAACGGCGCGGCTGGTCAGATCCGGTCCGTCTTCAGCCAGAGCCATTCTGATGCCCCACATCAGAAAATCAAGGGCCTGCCCTTGGAAAAATGCGTCAAAAGTTTGAAAATTCATTGTTTTTTGTATAGTTGATTAAATTGGTTTAAGGGCAAGCGTGCCTTGTGACGCTCAAGTTAGAGCCAAGGCGCTGTTTCGTCAAGATGTTTACCGGCTTCGGCCAGGCAGGGCGAATGCACATGCAGGATGAAAATAAAAAAACTCCGGAAAACGCATGCACGCAGGGTTTTGATTGCATAGAAGAAGATGGTTCGTCCTGCCGTCCGGCGGATTTGCCTTTGGCATATAATGAAAAAGACGAGCCCGGCGAAACTTTGCAATCCGTGCAAGATGCCGCCTCGCCCGACGCCGACGGCCCGGCAACTCTGGAAGACGTTGCGGAAAAAGCCGGAATCGACGCCACTATCCTGCTGGATTCGCCTGAAATGCTGGAGGCTCTTGAAGACGAACACCCCACTGACCTTGCTGAAATAATTGAAAATTTGTCGCTGAAAGACCAGGTTCAGCTTGTGCGCAACCTGGATGCGGAAAGCGCCGCCGACGCATTGGTGGAAATGGATGAGAGCGTCCGCGTCGAATTGCTGGAAAGCCTTGATACCGGCACAGCCGTCAGTCTGGTTAGCGAAATGTCGCCGGACGACGCCGCCGACGTGCTGGAAGAACTGGACGAAGACCACCGCGATGTGCTGCTGGACAGCCTTGAGAAAGAAGATGCCGACGAAATTCGCGGTCTGATGGCCTTTGACCCGGAAACGGCTGGCGGCCTGATGAATACGGAAGTGGTAATCCTTGAGGATTCGCTTAACGTTGACGAAGGCATAAGGCAACTGCGGCAGGAAATTGAAGACAAGGAAGTGCCGTATTACGCTTATGTGGTGGATGCCGACGACCGCCTTAAAGGCGTGCTCTCCTTGCGCGACTTGTTGCTTGCCCCGCGCGGCACCAGCCTGAGCGATATGATAAAAGGCAAGCAGGTTATTTCCGTTACCTTTGATCAGGAGCGTAGCGAAGTAGCCCACATGATAGGCGACTATAACTTTATGGCCCTGCCGGTGGTGGATCACGAAGGCAGGCTCCTTGGCGTTATCACCCACGACGACGTTATAGATATGCTTAACGATCTGGCCAGTGAGGACATGCTGGGCATGGTGGGCGCCGGGCAGGACGAAAGCGTGGATACGCCCTGGTTCGATTCCGTCAAAATGCGCCTGCCTTGGCTGGTGGTTAACATGCTTAACTCATCGTTCTCGGCCTTTGTTGTGTATTTGTTTGAGGGCAGCATCGCCACCTTGCCCATTTTGGCCGTGCTTATGCCCATGGTGGCCAACCAGGCGGGCAACACTGGCCAGCAGGCTCTGGCCGTGGTTATACGCCAGTTGGCCCTGGAAAAGCTTGATAAAAAACGTTCCGTAAAGGCCGTGCGCCGCGAGGCCAAGGTCAGCTTGCTAAACGGGGTTATGCTTTCCATTCTTGTCTGGTCCGGCGTGTTCGTGCTTACGGGCGGAAACGCGCTGCTCAGCTCTCTTATGGCTTTCGCGCTGGTTATGGATATGCTGCTTGGCGCCTTGGCTGGCGCCTCCATTCCGCTTATACTCAAGCGCCTGGGGCGGGATCCGGCTCAGGCCTCAAGTATTTTTCTTACAGCCATAACGGACAGCGCCGGCTTCTTTATATTTTTAGGCCTTGCCACCCTTTTCGTGTTGAACTAGATATAATATACAGCGTGCGCCTTGTAGCCGGTTTTGGAAAGTGAACATATACCCTTGCTACAGTTTAACTATTTTATTATCATTATAGTCATATGCCGGTTTTTGTAATTGCCGGAACATTTTTTGCGGTATAACCGCAATAAAGGGTTTATATTATTATGGATATAATGCTGCCTGATTTGCCGGGCTTTGATACCGTGGCCGCTTTGAAGCTGCTTAACAATAACGCCAAGTTATATGGGTCTGTTCTCAAGCGTTTCAAGGCGCAGTATGTTGCGGCTTATGCCGATTTGGCCCAAACCATGCGCGGGAGCGATTGGGATAAAATCCAGCGCGAGGCGCATACCATAAAAGGTCTTGCCGGAACCATCGGCCACCCGTTGTTGCAACAGGCCGCTCTGGATTTGGAAATGTACATAAAAAACGCGGCTTCTCCGGCTGATATTGTGCCGGATGCGGTTGCCGCCCGCGCCGGAGAATTTTTGGACGCATTGGCAGGCGTGCTTGCAATACTTAAAGACGCTTATCCGGAATAAACCACGCATGTTGCTTTACGCTTACCCTGTTTAGCGCCACAAAAACGTTGCTGCCAAAAAAGCGCGCCAGCCGCGCTTTTTTGGTAGCCTGTTTTACAACAACACAGCTTGAGGTGAATAATGGCAGAGCCTAAAAGTGCCGGGGACAATACAGTAAAAACCGCGCGCGGCAGCGCCGGAAAAAAGGCTTCCGGAACAAAAGCCGGCGCTGGCGCAAAAAGCGGCGTTAAATCCGCTGCCGCCAAAAGCAAGAATAGCGGCAAAGCCCAGGCTAAACCAGCCCGTGCCGCAAGTAAACCAGCTAAGGCCGCCAGCCCTGCGCCCGCGCCCGAGCAAATCGGCTTGAGCGAGGCTGGCATGGGTGAACAACAGGCGGCGCAAGCCGCAAGCCCTATTGCCGCCAAACAAGTTGCAGCGCCTGTTGAGGGAGAGGGGCAGGCTTTTACCCCGCCTTCATTTGCCCAGAGCGCAGGCATGGCGGATGGTACGCCCGGCGCTGGGGAGAACAGGCAAACAACATTTTCGCGTCAGGATATTCTTAAAGCCTGGTGGCAGGCTGCCAGACCCCCATTTTACATTGTCACAATCATACCCTTGATTTTGGGTTTTCTGGCCGCTGCGGCCGATAGCGGCACTTATCACTGGCTGGTTTTTCTGGGGGCCTTGCTGGTATGTTTTGCCCTGCACCTTGCCGCCAATTTGGGCAACGATCTCTTTGATCATTTCCAAGGCACCGATACAGAGGAGTCAATCGGCGGCTCACGTGTGCTTCAGCAGGGTAAAATTACGGTAGCGCAGCTTACCCGCGCCACAGTAGCCTGTTACGTGGCGGCTTTTGTGCTTATGATTCTAGGTGTTGCCGTAACCGGACATAAAGGGCTTGTACTGGTGGTGCTGTTTGGCATGGTATCCAGCTATTTTTATGTCGCGCCCCCCATCAGGTACGGCTACAGGGCGTTGGGCGAGTTGTTTGTGTTTTTGAACATGGGCCTTACCATGGTGGGCGGCACCTATTACGCCATGATTGGAAACCTGCCTTCCTACATTGTCGCCCTGGGTATTCCCGTGGGCATGATGGTGGCGGGTATTCTGTACTTTCAAAGCCTGCCGGAAATTGAAAGCGACAAGGCCATGGGCAAACGCACCCTGGCCAACACCTTGGGGCCGGAAAAAGCCATTTTTCTCTTCAAGCTCTGGTGGCCAGCTATTTGGGGAGTTCTGTTCATACTGTACCTCACCCGCGTTTGCGCCTGGCCCGTGCTTTTGGGCATAGCCCTGTGTATTCCCGTGCATATACAAGCCTGCCGCAAGGTAGACAGCATTAACGGCGACTGGTTCAGTCTGGATCAGCACGGCAAACTGGTACGCATTATGTACCTTGTTTGCGGACTTTCCATGCTCTTTGGCGTGGCTCTGTTGTAAAACGCCTGATAGCCCTTATAAGTGAAGCAACAAAACAGCCGATGCCGCAAATATGACGCGGCATCGGCTGTTTTATGGGTGAAGACGTAAAGGATGCAGCCGGATCAATAAATTTGTCCTAGGCGAGCTAACACAATCCGGTTTACTGCGCGCCTCCCCGCATTTAATAAGGAATATTCGGCCCGCGCCTGATTTCCTGCTTCTTTTCTTCCACGCCCAAAATTTGCGTATCCTGATGAAAAGCGAACCAGGCGTACCACATGCTGTCTATTGCCAGTACCGGCTCCAGCCTATATCCGCGCATGCGCCCGTAAAAGCACTCGCCGTCAGAGTTCCAGCGGCTCATGGTGTTTGTGTCCACAAAGTTTTTTTCAAATTCTCTGAACTCGTAAATAGTGCCGTCGCTCATTTTGCGGTTAAACACGCGCACGCGGTCCAGTTCTTCGTCATAAATGGCTACCAGCCTGTTCAGGCCTAGACTCAGGTTGAGTATTTTGTTCTGGCGTACGGAATCTACCGCCAGCGCACCGTAAAGCTCGGCTATTTCAAGGCCCAGAATTCTTTCTTTGGCGGGCAGCTTGGTATTTTGCGCCGTAACCGGATAAAAAATATTGGCGTCATCATAATAGGAACCGGAACGCAGGTAAGATCCGTAAGGGTCGCGCCCGTAGTTACGCTTGTGTCCGGTGGAGCGCGAAAGCACCTCTGCCTCTGGAAAGCGGTTTTTTACCCCGCCCCAGCGCGCCCAATAAACAGGCACACGCTCCAGCCTTTTGCCGCGCAAGGGGCCTTCAATGCACACCGCCAGCAATTGCGACCACAGTCCGCCGCTGAAACGGTCGTACAAAATGGTGTTGCCGTTATATAATGCGCCTTCGTTTCCAAAGGTGCTTGGGTAGCGCCCGGCCATGCTGCGAAAAGCCGTAACCGTGCCGGTGAGCGGGCTGTAAGTTATGGTGTAGTTGTTGGAAGGGTCTTCGGCCATATTGCCGCCGCTATATATAGTGCCGGAGTTTTCGCCGGGGCCGCGCGGCAGCGTGTCGTTAATAACTTCATGCCACACCATCAGGTACTGCGGGTAAACGCGCACCAGCCCGCCGGGGTAGTGCATGACAAAAACCGGCTCGCGGTCGTCCATGGAGAGCCCAGCGTCAGCCACACGCACATACCGTGGCTTGTTAAGAGGGGCTATGCCGTCGCGCCCCAGGCCGGTACGGGTCAGGCGGTCGGCCATAAAGCGCAGGGCGTCAAATGAATAGCCCGGCGCGTCAGAGGCGCGGGATTCGGCGGCTGTAGCGCCAGTTGGGCCTGCCGCATAATGAAACAGGCAGAAACACAGTAAAAAAAATGATACGTGAATGTAATTTTTCTTCATACCGCTCTTATAAGCAGCGCTAGTGCGGGCTTATGGTTAATTATGCTAATTTCAGCATGATATGATTGTTTTCCTGACAAATTTCCATTAGAACTCATGCATAATATTTATCGGCCATATTTGAAATAATATAAGCCCATGTCGGTATTCAAGCATATGACATGTTGCGCTTTTGTTCAATGTATCTGCCTGCGCGGCTTTGTGCGCGGGTTTTGCCAAAATAAAGAGCAAGCGGATGAAGTGGGAACATAGCGAATCATTCAAAATACGCGGGTATGAGGTAGATCAACACAACCGCGCGCCTATACAAACCTGTTGCGCCTTTATGGAAGAGGCTGCCGGAAATCACGCGGCCCTGCTGGGCTTTGGCGTCGAAAAACTCCAGAGCCTGGGCATTACCTGGGTGCTTTCACGCATTCAGTTTGAAGTGCTGGATTTTCCGGCATCTTCCGACGAAGTAATTGTAAAAACCTGGCCGGTGGAGGTGGAAAAACTCCAGTTCCGGCGCGATTTTGTACTTAGCTCCGGCCATGGGCGCGAGCTTTTACGGGCTGTTAGCGATTGGGTTATTATAGATTTGGCAAGCCGCCGCTTGAAAAAAATACCCGAATTCATAGCCGCCTGCCAGCGCCACGATGCTGCAAGGTCCATGGAAAAGGAAAAACCGCGCATAGACGGTCAGGAAAACGCGCCGGAACTTGGTTCCTTCAAGGTGCGCAAGGCGGATATAGACCGCAACCAGCACGTTAACAATGTGCGTTTTACGGACTGGATGCTGGAATCCGTGCCGGAAGTTTACAGCGAGCGCAAAAAACTGGCGGGCATGCAGATTATTTACCGCGCGGAGGCCCTGTATGGCGATACCGTTATTGCCAGAGGGGAATTTGGCGAGCTGGAAGGCGAATTTTTGCACGGCCTTTATAGGCTCTCGGATGGGCAGGAACTTGTGCGGGCCAAAACAATTTGGAAGTAGCCGGTAAAATGCAATGAGCCATAACTTGAACATGCCTTACCCTGAGCTTGCTGACGCCCATGGGCGCGGAATAAGCTATTTGCGCCTTTCAGTTACCGACCGCTGCAACTTCCGTTGCCTGTATTGCGCTCCGCAGGTTGAAGGCATGCAGTTTATTCCGCATGATGAAATTTTGAGTTATGAGGAGTTTTTGCGCCTGGTGCGGCTGGCGGTTGGGTTTGGCGTGAAAAAACTGCGCCTTACCGGCGGAGAGCCCTTTGTGCGCAAAGGATTTATGGATTTTGTGCGCACCCTGCGCCAAGAGTTTCCCGCGCTTATTCTGGGCATTACCACAAACGCCACCGGGCTCAGGGAGCATATTGCCGAGCTTAAGGCCCTGCGGCTGGACAGCCTTAATATCTCGCTGGATACCTTTAACCCGGCCACCTTTGAGAAAATTACCGGCCTTAACGCCTTTGCCGAAGTAAAAGGCGCGGTAGATGCCGCCATAGCCGCCGGGCTTACAGTAAAAATGAACGCCGTGGGGCTTAAGGGCGTAAACAGCCACGAGCTTGGCGCGTTTATCCGTTTTGCCAAAGAAAACCCAGTGGACCTGCGCATAATTGAATATATGCCCTTGGGCGGGCGCGGCCATTGGACGGATGAAAACTTTTGGCCCGCCACGCAAATTCTGGAGGAGGCCCGCGCTTACGCCACGCTTACGCCAACGCAGCGCCCCATAAAAGCGGGCGCAGCATCGTCAGGCAGGCCAAAGGCACAGGCAATGAGCGGACCGGCAAGGCTTTATGACATAGATGGCGGCTTGGGGCGTTTTGGCATAATCACGCCGGTATCAGAGCATTTTTGCGCTTCCTGCAACAGGCTGCGCATTACTTCCGACGGCAAGCTGCGCACCTGCCTGTTTTCCGATGAGGAGCACGACCTGCGCGGCCTGCTGCGCGGCTCCGCCTCCACCGACGCGGATATTTACGCGCTCATAAGCGCGGCCAACAGCGAAAAACCTTTGGGCACCGAGCTTTTGCAGGCCAGAAAAAGGCGTGACGCGGTAATAAGCCGCAAAATGTCTTCCATTGGCGGCTAGGGCTGTTCCTAAAAAACGTCTTTTGCCCCCTGAACTGCGTCAAGCGCCGATTTCATGCCAGATCTGTACCGTCGTGGTACTATCACTGGCCTGAAACCGGCGCTTTCCTTGCCATGGAACAAAATACGTCTTTTAGATACAGCCCCTGGTTAAATGCGCCTACCTGCGCGTTTACATGTAATAGCGCCAGAGCAAAGTCGCAAACAGCAAAGCCAGAGAAAGCAGCAGGGCCTTGCGTATAAGCGCCGCGCCGTAACGCAGGGCAAGGCGCGCTCCTATGAAATTACCCGCGATATTGGCGCCGGCCATGGGCAAGGCCGCCATAAACAGCACCTTTCCGCTCAGCAAAAATACCGCCAGACTGCTTAAATTCGAAGCCAGATTAAAGGCCTTGGCCGTGCCGGAGGCCTGCACCAGGCCCAGGCCCAATGCCATGTTAAGGGCCATAAGCATGAAGCTGCCCGTGCCGGGGCCGAAAAAACCGTCGTAAAAGCCTATGCCCAAACACACCAGCGGGGTGAGCAGGTACAAACAGGCGCTGTCCATATTTTCGCGCGGATTATGGCGGCGCGGCGGCATAAAGGTAAGCAGGGCGGCCACGGGCAGTAAAAACAATATTACCTTGCCCAGTACCTCGTTATTCAGGTGCAGGGCGGTTTTCGCCCCAAGGGCGGAGCCGGCCAGCGAAAATGCAATGCCTATGCCAGCCACTCGCCATACCACCATTTTATTGCGCGCATAGGTAAAAAAAGCCACGCTGGTGCCAGTGGAAGACATGAATTTGTTGGTGCCCAAGGCCAGATGCGGTGGAATGCCCGCCACCATGAGGGCGGGAATACTTATAAGCCCGCCGCCACCGGCCATGCTGTCTATAAGACCGGCAAAAAAGGCCGCTGCCATAAGAAAAAGCAGTATCGGCAGCCCAAGGTTGATTATTTCCGCTTCCATACATCACAACCGGAATTCAAACAGTGTTTTGCTTGCTCATAAAGAAAGGCGCTTTGCACAAATAGCGCCTTTCTTGTCTTAAAATATTGCAATATGGCTGCAAGCCCTGGAAAGGTTGCCTAAAACTTTATTTCCACTTGTTCCGCATCGCCTTGGCGCGGCACTATTTTACCGATCTGCCAGGCGTCTTGCCCGTTTGTCTTAAGGGCGGCCAGCAGTGTTGCGGCCTCCGCCTGCGGCGCAACCATAATATACCCTATGCCGCAGTTGAATATTTGCAGCATTTCCGGCCAGCTAAGCTCACCCGTGCTCTTAAGCCAGTCAAAAAGCGGGCTTTTGGGCCAGGAGGAAAAATCTATTTCAGCCATTACGTTTTCTGGCAAGGTGCGGGGGATATTCTCGAAAAATCCGCCGCCGGTAATATGGGCCATGCCTTTTATGTCAAATTTACCCAGCACGGCCATGACCGCATCAACATAAATCTTGGTGGGGCACAGCACTACATCTTGCACCGTCTTGCCCTGCACGCCGGGGAATGGAGAATTGGCGGAGAGGCCGGACTTGGCGAACAGTTTTCTGACCAGCGAGTAGCCGTTGGAATGAGCGCCGGAAGAGGCCAGGCCTATAACCGCGTCTCCCGCCACTATGTTTTTGCCGTCCACCAGTTTTTCCTGATCGGCAATGCCTACGCAAAAACCGGCCAGGTCATATTCGCCGTCGGCATACATGCCGGGCATTTCTGCCGTTTCGCCGCCCAAAAGGGCGCATTTGCCCTGGCGGCAGCCGTCGGCCACGCCCGCTATAACCTGCTCGGCCACGCCTACCTCAAGCTTGCCGCAGGCGAAGTAATCCAAAAAGAACAGCGGGGCCGCGCCTTGCACCAAAATATCATTCACGCTCATTGCCACAAGGTCTATGCCAATGGTAGAGTGGTTGTTCCAGGCAAAGGCCAGTTTAAGCTTGGTGCCAACGCCGTCAGTGCCGGATACCAGCACGGGGTTTTTCATGCCGGAAATATCCGGCTTGAACAGCCCGCCAAAACCGCCTATGTCTGACAATACGCCAGGCGTTCTGGTGCTTTTGACCATGCCTTTTATGCGTTGCACCAACTCGTAGCCCGAGTTTATGTTTACTCCGGAGTCCGTATAGGCCTTGGCCCTGTCTTTGGGAGTGGATGCTGACATATTTTGCTCCTGGTATGGATTGTGCATCTGGTTTTGACGGTATTAAACGCTTTCTTATAAACGCCATTACTATAGGCAGGCAAGATGTTAAAACGTAAAGCCAACATAAAAACTTCGAGGCAAGACATAGGCCTTTTGAGGCGCTTAGGCAAGAATAATGTGCGGCGCGGCGGCGCGTTGTTGCGGGTAATTACAGCGTTTGCGGCCATATTGGCCTTTACCGCCTCCTTGGCTGTTGCGGAAACTTTTTCCACCCCCAGCGCCCAGCAAGATACAACCGCCTCCAGCGCTCAGCAAGATACAAGCAATGATATGTATTGGGAGGACGGCAGCTTTGGCACCAGCAAAAGCGGGGGGCCGCGCTTTGAAACCGCGCCGGACGGCTCGCGCGAGTTTAAAACCGCGAAAAAGCAGCCGCAAGATGCTAACCAAAACGTCCCCAGCAATATTTGGGTGCAGCCGGAAATAAATGTTAACCCCCCAATGCCGCGTCCAACCCCGCCAAGACCCAGGCCTAACCCGCCCAAACCGGCTCCTTAGAGCATTTTAACTTAGAAAAAGTTTGAATGCTTGTGTCGCCACCTAAGCGGAGGCACGCAGGCGGGCGGCACGGCGTGCCTTTAGCAAAGCAGCTTAGGCTTTGCGTATACAATGTAAGGATGCTTTAATTTTTATGCCTTTCAGGAATAACTTATTTTAATTTTCCAGAAAAAATGCATACAACTTTTCAAAGTTAAAATATTGGCAAAGGTACGGGGCATGTGATTTATGAGCGACAAGTCGTATAGCAAAGCTAAAATGTGGGATGCGGCGGAGGGCGGAGCCGTGCGCTGCCGCCTGTGCGCGCAGCAATGCCTTATTGAAAACGGCGCTACCGGCAAATGCGTTGTGCGGGCCAACAGGCACGGCGAGCTTTTTACCCGCGCCGCCAGAGAAGTGGCGGCCATGAACATTGACCCGGTGGAGAAGAAGCCGCTTTTTCACTTTTTGCCCGGCAGCAAAACTTTTTCTTTTGGCACTTTTGGCTGCAATTTTTCCTGCGCGTTTTGCCAAAACCACGAGATGTCGCAATACTGCGGGCGCTGGCGGCAGCCGGGGCAGTCCGTTAATGCGGCCATGCTGGTTGAAACCGCCAAGAAATATAAAACTGCCAGCATATCCTACACTTACAACGAACCAACGGTATTTTTCGAGCTTATGCAGCCCTGCGCGGCTTTGGCGCGCGATAACGGCCTGCGCAATATTATGGTGAGCAACGCCTATTTAAGCGCGGAAACCTTTGCGGCTTTGGACGGGCTTATTGACGCCGCCAATTTTGACCTGAAGAGTTTCTCCGACGAGTTTTACAAAGAATACTGCGGGGCGCGGCTAAAGCCGGTGCTTGCTACTCTGGAGCGGGCTGTAAAGTCCGGATGGTGGGTGGAACTGACCACCCTTATTATAGGCGGGTTGAACGATTCCAAAGAAGAACTGGACAGTCTGGCCGCATATATAGCAAAAGAGCTTGGCCCGGAAGTGCCGTGGCATGTCTCGCGTTTTCACCCGGCCTATAAAATGATGGATAGGCCCATAACTAAAACTGACGCGCTGGAACGGGCTCTTGAGGCCGGTTACAGGCACGGCCTGAAATATGTTTATGCCGGAAACGTGCCCGGCCACGATTCCGAGAGCACGATCTGCCCCGGTTGCGGCAAGGCGCTTATACACCGCCACGGCTTCAGTGCGGCGTCTGGCTTTAATGGCGCGTGCGCCGATTGCGGAACAAAAATAGCCGGAATATGGGAGTAAAAAACTGATGCTGCTTATATATACGGGTAACGGCAAGGGTAAAACCTCGGCCAGCGTGGGGCAGGCTGTGCGGGCCATGGGGCGTGGCCTGAAGGTGGCTTTTGCCCAGTTTATGAAAAGTGACGTAAAAGCAGGCGAGCAGCGCATACTGCAACAGCTTTTGGGCGAAGCATTTTTTATAGGCGGGCGCGGTTTTTATTGTGATGAGCCGGAAAAACCCATGCACCGCGAAGCCGCTTTGGAGGCGCTGCGCTGGGCGCAAGAAAAAGCCGCCGCGCAAGATATGCTGGTGCTGGACGAGGCCCTTTACGCTCTTGGCAGCGGCCTGCTTGTGGATGAAGAACTGCGCGGCCTTATAAAACTGTGCCGCGATAACAATACCCACCTGGTGCTTTCGGGCCGTGGCGTGCCGCCATGGCTGCTGGCCGAGGCCGATATGGTTACGGAAATGCAGCCCGTAAAGCATCACTATGATCAGGGAATTAAAGCTCAGAAGGGCATTGAATTTTAGACCGCGCCACAGGCTGGTTTGCCCTTTGCCGCAGTAAAAAAATTGTTTCGGCCATGTACCGCAAGAGTATATTTTTACAACTTAATGCCTGAATGGAAATATATTACACCGGACAGCAAAGAGTTCTGGCGCGGCAATATGACGAAATCTTTTTTATTGGCCTGAAATATTACGGCAGGGTGGAAAACTTTTTTCTCTTGCCTTGGAATATGGAATCGTTTATTGCACTGTTCGTCGGGGTGTGACGCAGTTGGTAGCGTGCGTGCTTTGGGAGCATGAAGTCGGAGGTTCAAGTCCTCTCACCCCGACCATATTTTTACCGTGAAGGCCGTAAGGTTTTCGCGGTTTTTTTATTTTCAGCGCCGTGTTTTTCACAGCCATCCGCAAGCTCAACAAAGCTTGCGACCGGTGTTTTCGTATATGGCATATGCCTGCTCCATAGCTAACTGTCACACATTTAACCCGATACACAAGCAAAATATATAAGGATATTATCGTATGATACGCGATAGTCCCGCTGCGGAGCCGCGCATATCATCTTCAGCCATACGAAAAAAATTATGGATTAATTCGCCGCGTGTGCCATAGTGGGAGTAGAGGAGCCCGACATGAGCAACACCAACCGCCTTATAAACGAGACATCTCCCTATTTGTTGCAACACGCCAGTAATCCCGTGGACTGGTTCCCTTGGGGTGAAGAGGCCTTTGCAAAAGCGCGGGCCGAAAACAAGCCGGTATTTCTCTCCATTGGCTACAGCACCTGCCACTGGTGCCATGTGATGGCGGAGGAATCCTTTGAGGATTCCGAGGTTGCCGCCGCGCTGAACGGCGCTTTTATCTGCATAAAGGTGGATAGGGAAGAGCGGCCGGACATAGATGCGGTATACATGGAGGCGTGCCGTAAGCTGAACGGGCGCGGAGGCTGGCCGCTGACGGTGTTTTTGACGCCGGATCAAAAGCCTTTTTTCGCGGGAACATACTTTCCCAAAGAGCCGCGCTACGGGCGGCGCGGCCTGCTGGATCTGCTGGGCCTGATCGCGCAGGCATGGAATAAGGATAAAAACGGTCTGGCGGCGGAAGGAGAACGCATCGCGCGGCTTTTTTCGCGTGAAGAGGCAGTGATGCCCCCTGACCACTCTTTGGGCCAGGGGGCGGTGCAAAAAGCGGAAGCCGCGTTTGAGCGAAGTTATGACCCCAGATGGGGAGGCTTCGGCGAAGCGCCCAAATTTCCCTTACCGCACAATCTGCTGTTTCTGCTGCGCTGCCACCTGTTGAATGTGGGCCGCCAGCCCTTGGCCATGGCGGAGCATACCCTGCGAGCCATGTACCAGGGCGGCATTTTCGACCATATAGGCGGCGGCTTTTCGCGCTACTCCACCGACGAAAAATGGCTCGCCCCCCATTTTGAAAAAATGCTTTATGATAACGCCCTGCTGGCTTTTGTCTATACAGAGGCCTTTCAGATAACCGGTAATCCGTTGTATCGTATGGTTGCGGAAAAGACCCTCGGGTATGTCAGCCGCGAGATGACCTCGCCAGAAGGCGGGTTTTACTCCGCCCAAGACGCCGACAGCCAGGGGGAAGAGGGCAAATACTATACCTTTACGCCGGAAGAAATCAGGCGGATTTTGGGCAAAGAAGCCGGAGACGCCTTTTGCGCGCGTTACGATGTGACCGCGCCGGGTAATTTTGAAGGAAAAAGCATTCCAAACCTTATTGGCAGGCAGGAGGTTCCTCCGGACCCCGGCACGGAAGCCATGCTTGAAAAGCTATACGCCTACCGCCTGCAACGTTACCCACTGCATAAAGACGACAAGTCGCTAACCGCCTGGAACGCCCTTATGCTGGCCGCATATGCCAAAGCTTACCGCGCGTTTGGTGAACCGGCGTATTTGCGGGCGGCTGAAAAGGCGCACTCCTTCATCGGCAGGCGCCTCACCGCGCCGGATGGTAAGCTGTTTGTCAGTTTTCGTAACGGCGCGGCAAAGGGGCAGGCCCTTTTGGACGACCACGCCTTTCTGGCCTGGGCCTGCCTGGAACTGTATGAAAGCACCTTCAAATCGGAGTATCTGGCGCAGGCTTGCGAGTTGATGGACCGGACCATGGAGGAGTTTTCCAGCCCATCCGGAGGTTTGTACCTCCAGCCTCAAAATGGGCGCTTGCTCTTGTTCAGCCCAAAGGTGCACCCCGACGTGGCTCTGCCCTCCGGCAACTCCGTGGCGGCCTGGTGCTTGGCGCGGCTTGCCGCCCTGACTGGCGATAAAAACCGGCAGGCAGTCGCTGAGCGGCAGCTTGCCAGCTTTGGCGCCTGGTTTGACGATCAGCCGGATACCGTCGCCTTCGCGCTCTTGGCCTTGCTGGCTATGGTCTACCCGGCGCAACTGCTGATCTGCGCTGTAACCGGCGAAGAGGAGAAAACTCCGCTGGCGCTAAGGCTTGGCAGCTTCGCCCATCCGCAAGCCGCAATACTGGCCAAATCCACACAAGATCAGGAAATGCTCAAGCGTCTGGCTCCTTTCACATCTGTCTATCCCGTTCCACGGCAGGGCGTGGTCTACTATCTTTGCCGCAACCTGCAGTGCGACAAGCCTACTGTCGATTTTGAAATTATACGCCATAAACTTTCGGGAAAAATTGGCAAGGGCCTGTTGACATAATGGCAATTTTACCTTCTGCTTGCGCTTGGCCGCATTTTTTCAGGAGGAAGCCATGAATAGCGCGGATTTTGTCAAACTAGCCACGGATTTTGTGTTGAGAGATTCCGGTAACGTCATATCCGCCGATTTTGCCCTGAGGGCGGACCTAGCCGGCGTGCGCATGTTTGACGCGCCGTTGCTGGGCTTTGGCGATGCCAAAGACGCTTATTTTGCGCGCCTTAAAGAAAAGGACGTTATCGGGCCGCATTTCAAACTGCCCGAAGAGTGGCTGGAAAGCGCGGATACCGTTATTTCCATATTTCTGCCCGCCTCTGCCGCCGTGCGCAACGATAACAAAACCGCTATGGATTGGCCGAGCCCCGGCTGGATGCACGCCAGAATCGAAGGTCAGGCCATGATTACCCGCCTGAACCGCTACCTGCAGGAAGCTCTGAAAAATGCCGGTTACGCGGCATTGGCTCCTTTTTTGGACGAACGCTTCTATTCGCGCGAAATCCCTTCAGATAACCCTGATACCCAGCCATTTTTCACCAGCAACTGGTCCGAGCGCCACGCCGCTTTTATTTGCGGGCTTGGCACTTTCGGGCTTTCCAAGGGGCTTATTACGGAAAAAGGCGTGGCCGGGCGTTTTACCAGCATAATTACCAACCTGCATTTGCCAAGAACAGCCCGCGGCTATACGGATATTTATGAAAACTGCTCCATGTGCGGGGCCTGCGTTAAAAATTGCCCAGCCGGAGCAATTTCGCCGCAAACCGGCAAAGATCATTACAAGTGCTCGGAGTATTTAGAAATAACCAAGATCAAATTCAAGCCGCGTTACGGCTGCGGCAAATGCCAGGTCAAAGTGCCTTGCGAGACGCGCCCTTGCAGGGGGGCGCGGTAGGGACCATATGGGTGGCATTGCAATGTGAATTATAGCGAGCTGGAGTAACTATTTTTTAGTCAAAATTGGCGTGCTGTTTTATGCATGGCAAATGGCGCAACAGCCTTAGCTGTTGCGCCATTTGCCATGCACGTTTTAAAGCTAGTTATAATAGTTTACGTTCTCCACAGGCGTTTTGCGGGTAGAAAACTTATCCGGGTCGTCGGTATATCCAAGCAGCAGGGCGCAAACGGCGGTAAAGCCTGCAGGCACGCCCAGCTTTTTGGCGAAGTCTTTATCCGCATTAAGTGGCATGGTAGGGGTAACGGCGTAGCAGGAGCCCAGGCCCAAATCCGTGGCGGCTATGGCCGCGCAGGTGGCTGCGCCGGCTGTATTGGCCTGCGCGTATTTATGCTCGGCCGGGGCGGAAAAAATCATCACAGCCGGCGCTCCATACAAAGGCTCGTAACCGGGCAGGGATGCGCGGCTTACAAGAAAATCATTGCCGGATTCTAGCATAATGGCTTTGGCTTTGTCGTTGATGGTTTTGATTACGCCTTTGTTGGTAATTACGCTGATATGCACTGGCCCGGCATTGGGAGCTTTGTTGGCCGCGCCGATAATGGCCTCAACGGCGGAAGCCTCGGGCTTGCCCGGCATATAGCTGCGTATGCTTTTTCTGTTGGCAATAGCTTTTAGGGTTTCCATAGTTTGCTCCGTTGTTTTTTTATTGGTGTGTTTGGCCAGGTTGCAGGCGAATGACGAACTATAATTACCGTGCCGGAATATATGGCGAGAAACCGTATATTACTCCCAAACTGGCGTTAATGTAAAAGTGAGGCTCAGGTCATAATTACGGTCTTTGTCACGGTCAGCCATTTTTATGCGTTTGTTATTTGGGCTGGCGGCAATGTGTCAGCTTTTTGGCTTGGCAAGGCTGCTTAGCAGTTGCTCCGCTACAGCCAGCAAGTAGGTGTTGCCTTGCGCCTGCTCTTTTAACTCCATGGCGCTTTCCAAGGCCAGCAGCCTGTTACCCGCCGTTGCGGCCGCCACTGCCTGCAATTGCAGCACGGAGCCTAACGGACCAAGGTATTGCCGCAGAGCCGTGGCAATAAGCAGGGCGGACTTGTGGTTTCCTTCCAGCAGGCGTTTAGTGCCTTCATCTGTTAAAAACTCGAGTATGCCTTCATTATACAGCATTGAGAGCAGGTTGTGGTAAAAGTCATCAGCCGCCTCGCAAATCTCCACTTTTGGCGGATGGGTGATTTGCCCTAACCCCTGAAGCGGCAAATATTCAAGCACAGTGCGGCCGGTGTGTGAGGATGAACCGCCAAAACCAATATTGCCTACAAGGTTGGCGTTGGGAATAATGGAAAGTTTGTGGTTGGCCAGCATGGAATATTCAAGGCGGTAAGCCCAACTGTCTATTTTGCCTGCCGCCGTATTACGCCATTCAGCGCTATAAAAATCAAGGGTGGCAGGATTGCGGATAATTTGGGGAAGTTGGTTTTTGATGAATTTCTCAAGCCCGTTCATGGCAGGGTCATACAACCGCCAGGAGCGCGCCCATCCGGCCCAGCCCCAGATCATGCATGAGCGCGAAAAATAATAGGAGTATTCATTATATGCCTGCCCGAACTGCGTGTTCAGCCCGCTGATTATGGATATTCTTTCGTTCTTGCGATATTTTTCAAGCAAGGCGGAGCAGAAAGGGAAAAAATCAGGGTGGGGCACGCAGTCGTCTTCCAGCACTATTCCTTCCGGCTCATGCTCAAAAAACCAGGTAAGCGCGGATGATACGGCTTTGGCCGTGCCCAGGTTTGAGTTACGGAACAGGGTAAAGACTTCGCAGGGCCAGTCCACATTCGCGGCCAGCTCGCGGGCGTGGCGGCATTTTTCGGCCTCGCCTTGTTTGTCCGCTCTTGGACCATCCGCCCCTATATAAAGGCGTGGCGGCCTGGCTTGGCGTATGGCCGCAAAAGAGCGCGCCACGGCTTCAGGGCGGTTGAATATGAGATAAAGTACCGGAGTTTGCATATGCGCTGCATGGGATTGCGAGATTAAATTTTTACAGATCACGTCTGTAATGTTGCACAGTAACAATAGCCCTTGCAAGAGTAAAAGAAAAGGGAGGAATACTCCTCCCTTATGGATAATAAACCAGATTGTTATGAAATCAATCTCTTACCACAGTTTCGGGGGCAAGTGGTTCAAAATAGCGCCCCTGCAGTCCTGCCCTCCGTATAACTCTCCAGCCAAAAACCGTTGTGATTTTGCGATACGGGCTGATTCTTGCAGGGTCCGGGCGCTGCCCCGGACCTCATACACCTGTCTTTATCGGTTATTTATTTTTTGTTCAGCCATGGCATCATGGCACGCAGCTTGGCGCCCACTTCTTCTATCTGGTGTTCTGATTGCAGGCGGCGCATGGCTTTAAAGCCGGGCATGCCTGCCTGATATTCCAATATGAAGTTGCGGGCGAAGGTGCCGTTTTGAATTTCGTCCAGCACATTGCGCATTTCCCACTTGGTCTCGTCGGTTATGATGCGCTTGCCGGTTACATAGTCGCCATATTCGGCGGTGTCGCTTACCGAGTGGCGCATCTTGGCCATGCCGCCTTCATAGAGCAAATCCACAATCAGCTTAACTTCGTGCATGCACTCAAAGTAGGCTATTTCCGGCTGGTAGCCCGCTTCCACCAAGGTTTCAAAACCGGACTGGATGAGGGAGCACAGGCCGCCGCAAAGCACTACCTGCTCGCCGAACAAATCGGTTTCCGTCTCTTCGCGGAAGGTGGTTTCAATAACGCCGGAACGGGTGCCGCCAATGCCTTTGGCATAGGCCAGCGCCTTTTTGTGGGCTTCGCCGGAGGCGTCCTGGTAAATGGCTACCAGGCAGGGGGTGCCGCCGCCTTCCACATAGGTGCGGCGCACAAGGTGGCCAGGGCCTTTGGGGGCGATCATGAACACGTCCACGAAGTCCGGCGGGGTGATCAGGCCGAAATGAATATTGAAGCCGTGGGCGAACATGAGAGATTTGCCGGGCTTGAGGTAGGGTTTAACGTCTTTTTCATATACTGCGGACTGAAACTGATCCGGCAGCAGAATCATGATGATGTCGGCGGCTTGGGCGGCTTCCGCCACCGGCATGGGGTTGAAGCCGTGCTCTTTGGCCAGGTCGTAGTTGGGGCCGCCGGGGCGCTGGGCCACTATAACCTCCAGCCCGGAGTCGCGCAGGTTTTGGGCATGGGCGTGGCCCTGGCTGCCGTAACCCACTATGGCTATGGTTTTGCCTTTAAGCACTTTCAAATCAGCGTCTTTTTCGTAATAAGCCTTCATTTGTCTGAATCTCCGGTTAAAATATTGCGAAAGCGGACGGCAAAAGGTTTTCCAGAGGCATGGTTGCCCCGCTGGAAAACCTGGTAGTAGGGCGCTTTCCTTCTGATTATTTGAGTAGTTCCGTGTGCTGCTGCATGGAGCGGCGCATGGCCACAACCCCTGTGCGGGCTATGTCTTTGATGCCAAACTTGGTTAGAAGGCTCAGCATAGCCTGAAGCTTGTCGTGGGTGCCGGTTGCTTCAATAGTAATATCGACGGGGCTTACATCTATAACTTTACAACGGAAAATATCCACAATGCGCATAACTTCGTCGCGGCGGGAATCGTCCGTGCTCACCTTAACTATGAGCATTTCCCGCTCTACCGCGGAGAGGCTGGTAAAATCAACAACTTTTATTACGGTTACAAGTTTGCGCAGTTGCTTTACAATTTGTTCTATAATGGCGTCTTCGCCGCTGGTGGTAATGGTCATGTGCGAAACGCCGGGCTCAAGGGTGGGAGCCACGTTAAGAGATTCGACGTTAAAGCCGCGCCCGCTAAAGAGACCGGCCACGCGCGAAAGCACGCCTGGCTCGTTTTCCACCAATACTGAAAGCACATGTCTCATGTCTGTTCAATCCGTTTTTTTCCGTGCATTTCCGGCCTGTAAGTTTAAAGGCTGCTGCTGGGCAGTACGCCATTTTCCGGTTTATGCGCTGTATTATCAGAAATTAAGAGTTGCCTGCCGGCAGGCAATATTTCACACCTTTTGGCTGGCGGGGCAATATTCGCGGCGGCCCAGGCGGGCACAACCCGCTCCAGCGCCGTGCCGGGCAACGGCTATGCGAGCATAACCTGTTCCAACGTCGCGCCGACCCAAGGCTATGTAAGCATAACCTGTTCCAGCGTCGCGCCGGAAGGCACCATGGGCATAACATTTTCCTCGCGGCGTATTATCACTTCAATAATGGCGGTGCCGGGCGATTTGAGGGCTACACTCAAAGTGCTTTCCAACTCCTCAGGCTTGCTTATGCGGTAGCCTTCGGCCCCGTAAGCCTCAGCCAGCTTTACAAAGTCCGGCTGGGCCTCCATGTTGGTGTGCGAATAGGTACGGTTGTAGAAAAGTTCCTGCCACTGGCGTACCATGCCCAGGTAATAGTTGTTGAGTATGACTATTTTTACAGGCAGGCGGTTATGCACGGCCGTGGCCATTTCCTGAATATTCATCTGTATGGAGCCGTCGCCGGCTATGTCTATTACCAATTTGTCGGGGCAGGCGAACTGCGCGCCTATGGCCGCCGGAAAGCCGTAGCCCATGGTGCCCAGACCGCCGGAGGTAATAAAGGTGCGCGGCTTGTCGTACGGAAAAAACTGGGCCGCCCACATCTGGTTTTGTCCCACTTCGGTGGTTATAATAACATCTCCGCCGGTAATTTTGTTAATGCACTCAATTACCTGCTGGGGCTTGATTTCGTCTGTTTTCTGGTAGGTGAGGGGGTGCTTCTGGCGTATGGAGGCCAAGGAGTGGTTCCAAGGCATATGTTCTTTTTCCCAGTCCTTTTCGCCAAGGCGCTCCTGTATGATTTTTAGCAACTCTTCCAAAGCCATGGCGCAGTCGGCCACAACCGGCACATCCACATGCACATTTTTGCGTATGGAGGTAGGGTCTATATCTATATGCACAATGCGGGCATGGGTGGCAAAGGCGGCAACCTTGCCGGTAACGCGGTCCGCAAAGCGGGTGCCAACGGCTATAATCAGGTCCGACTCGTTTACCGCCTTGTTGGCAACATATTCGCCATGCATGCCAAGCATGCCTTTCCACATGGGGCCGTTGCCGGGGTAACCGCCCAGGCCCATAAGGGTGGAGACCACAGGCGTGAAGGTGGTCTCCGCCAGAGCTTTAACTTCCTTGTCGGCATCCGCCGCTATAACCCCGCCGCCTATGATTATAACCGGCTGTTTGGCCGCAATCATCAAATCCGCCGCCCGCCGCAACTGCGATAGGTTGGGTTTGCAATTGGGGTTGTACGAGCGCATTTGCACCAGTTCTGGCCATTCAAACTCGGTTTTGGCAATCATTACGTCTTTGGGGAGGTCGATAAGCACCGGCCCTGGGCGGCCCGAGCGGGCCAGATAAAAGGCCTGGCGTATTACGGTGGCCAGTTTGCGTATGTCTTTTACCAGGTAATTGTGCTTGGTGCATGGGCGGGTAATACCCACTATATCCACTTCCTGAAAAGCGTCGTTGCCTATAAGCGGGCTTGCTACCTGCCCTGTGAGAACGACCATGGGAATAGAATCCGCATATGCCGTGGCAATGCCTGTTACCGCGTTGGTGGCTCCGGGACCTGACGTGACCAGACAAACCCCAACCTTGCCCGAAGCTCTGGCGTAACCATCGGCCGCATGCACGGCGGCCTGCTCGTGCCGTACCAGAATATGCCTTAGCGGGGAGCGGGAGAGTTCGTCATAAATATCAATAACGGCGCCGCCTGGGTAGCCGAACAATATTTCCACACCTTCACGTTTTAATCCTTCCAGTAAAACCTGGGCCCCGGTGAGCTCCATAGAGTATTAACCTTGTGTTTTTTTGTAGCGATCAATAATCGCAACAAGTTTGGTTTTGCCTTCGAGTTTTTGCTTTTTCAGCTCTTTCATCTGCTGTTCTTCAGCAGGCGTTCTGTAGCTTTTGCTCTCAAGTTTCTCCAATTGTTTTTCATACAACTGGTGGTCGTTCCAAAGGCTTTTAAGTGCATCATCTTGGGCGGCATATTTTTCAATCAACTGAATTTCTTGTGCGTCCATAATGATTTCCTCCAGATTAAGGGGGTTAGTTAAAAATACCATCCCAATGCGGCGACACGCCCGCCGGAATAAAAAGTTTTTTTTTCCGGCTTTTGTCCCCGCCTGCCAAGATCACTTTGTTCTTTCTTATTTGAAGCTTTTCCGCCATAAACTCAAGCAGGGCCTGGTTGGCTTTGTTATCTACCGCAGGGGCGGCCAGACGTATTTTAAGCATGCTGTCGCTTACGCCGCAAAGCTCGCTTTTTTTAGCGCCGGGCTGCACCCATACCAAAACATACCAACCGTCGGCTGCTGTTATCACACAAGGCACGCCGGATAGATCCGGCGGTTGTTCCGCCCCCGGCATAACTACACTCCGGGCTTGTTTTTGAGGTTACGGGCCGCTTTCAAAATATCTTCCTGCTCGTCCTGCTCCATATCAAGGAGCTTCAGGTGGCTTTCAAGCATGGCGCGCAGTTGCGCGTAAAACTGTACCTTAAGCTTGTTGGCCTCAAAAATATCGTCCATAACCCTGTTAAGGCGCATGCCTGCCTGGCTTACCATGCTGTCGGCCTTGTTGCGGGCCGACTCCATAACCAGTTGCGCTTCGCGCTGAGAGGCGCTTTTCATGTCCTCAATCATTTTTTGCGTGGCAACCAGTGTGCGCTTTAGCGCTTCTTCACGCTCAGCGTATTCCGCCAGGCGCACCTCCATTTCGGAGATCCTGTTGCCAAGGCGCAGTTTTTCTTCACCCTGCGCGGCAAGCACGTCTGCTATTTCCTGCAGGAACGCGTCTACCTCTTTGGGCGAATACCCGCGCATAACGCGGGTGAAGCGCGGGTTAAGCAAATCTACACGGTTAGCGGTCATGCGTACCTACTTGAGCGTATAGGCGAATTCGAGCAGCGATCTTACCAGCGCGATATTAATAAACTGCAAAAGCAGAATAACCACTATGGGCGAAAAATCTATGCCTGCGGCGTAAACAAACGGCAGCTTGCGCCTTACCCTATACAGAACAGGCTCGGTAAGGGCGCGCAGGGTACGCACTATGGGGTTATAAGGATCGGGCCTTACCCAGCTTATAAGGGCGGATATTATGATTACCCATGTATATATGGTAATCAGCCCGCCGGTAATTTTGGCCAGGCCTATAAGAATATTGGCTAATAAATTCATGTGGCGCTCCAGAGCATAAACCGGTTTTACGCGTCAACCAGCGGCAAAACCTTTACACTTACTTTCACAATTGTAGGCGGAATAATCAAGTGTAATTTTTGCAAAAAATATTTACTTGGGCAAGTTCAGCCATTTTTTTGAACGGCGAGTTTAAGCCAGGCGTGCAACTCGAAAAAACTGTTTATGTGCAGGCTGGCGGCAAGATCTTGGTTTTTGAACGACCAAAAGGGAATTCCGGCGGCCATAGCCGCCATTTCGTCAACCTTGCTGTCGCCTATGTAGGCCACTTCGCCCTGCGCCATGCCCCACGCGCCCAGCACTTGTAAAAGTCCGTCCGGGTCAGGCTTTGGTTTGGAGTTGGAGGCGGTTTGCATGGGAAAAAAGAAATTGTCCAGCCCGAAGCGTTTTAAAAAAGGTTCCAGCGGCGAGATACGGTTGGTGCATATGCCCAGCCTGAAGTTGCGCTTGCTCAGCCAGCCAAGCATTGGGGTAAGGCCTTCTTCAACCTGCAACAGCTCGTAATAATCGAAATGCGATTCCATTGCTTCAAGAAAAGTCATGACAGTCGCGCGCTCCGGGCCGGGGAAGATGTGATCGAGGGCCTGCTCGTAAGTGGCCATATGCACGAATTCTTCTTCAGCCGCACTTAGCCGCTGCATGCCTGCCTTGCCGCGCAAATGATTGTAAAAGCTTATGTTGGCCATGCGGGAGTTTATTAACACCCCGTCACAGTCAAAAATAAGCCCTTTGAGCTCGGTGAGGTTTACGTCGGGTACTATGGGGCTTGCCTGTAGCAATATATTTTCCTTACGCCGCCATGGCGGCATGCCTTGTTAAAAGCTGGTTTTATCAGGGGCGCGGGGGTCGCGCCGCAACCAGAATATCATATGCGGCGCCAAGCCATGGCCTGTCTTGCGGCAGCCTTGCATAGCCCAGCGCGCGCCATAAGGGCAGGTTGGCCCACAAAAGCGTTGCGGTGAACTGTTCCGGCCAATGCGCCAAGTTTTCGCTTATGTCGCCGGGCAAGGGCTGCAAAATGCCCATTCCGCGCATATCTTCATACACCATTGTATCAGCGCTTATAAGCATGGCGTTTTCCGGCATAAAAGCCGCCATGGCGTCAACCACTATGCGCCACGAGTACTCAGGGCGCGTTTTTTCGCCAGCGGCAGCAAGGGCGGCCTCATACTCCTGACGCGCGTCGTAAAGCTCGCTCATGCCGTCATCTTCCGACCGGCCTTCGCCCAAGGCGGCCAAAAGCTTTTTGTTGCCGGAATCTATCCTGCTTTCAAGCTCGTTTATTTCAGATATGTAATTTTCATGCTCCCAGGCCAGCAATAAAATTTTTTGCGCGTTTTTAAACTGCTCGGCCGGACTGGCGGCGGAAAGCTCGCCCGCCGCCGCCGCTCGTGACCAGGCATTGCCTGCCGGAGCTCCGCCGGTTTTGGCAAAAGCCTCCAACGCGGCGTTTTCATCTGGCCTTACTGCGCGTTTTTGCGCCTCTTCGCGCTCAAGCCAGCCTTGACCTGCCATAAGCTTCAAGTCGCCATGCGGGCCGAAGCTTAGCCCCAGTGCCAGCATTTCGCGCAGAACGGACGCGGCTTCAGGCGGTGTAAACGGCATTCCGGGCGGGGTGAAAAAGCGCGCGTCTTTTTTCTTGGGCTGCAAGGCGAGATTCGGGCACATAAAAAGGATGTCGTCCGGAATTCCGGCAGGGGCCATGGGTGGGTGCAAAGCGGGAATATAAATTATTTGTCTGTTCATAATTATAAATTAAGTATTGGCCGTACTTTAGCCAGACCTGTCTTAAAATGCAATGCATTATAGCAGATAAATTACATATCGGCGCGATTGCGCGATTTTTTGCGATAAAGAAAGGCTGCTTCTTGACTATCCCCTTGGCAGTGCTTATAGAAAAGTACCTGCCTTCTGCATTGCCAGCGCATTGCAGTGGGACTGCCTCAGGATATTTTGAGGTGTGCGGTAAGATTGGCCTTGTGCCTGTTTACCGGTAATTTTTTCAAGAAAATGAGGATGGTATTGCTATGACCCCAAGTATGCCGCAGATTTTAATTGTTTTATTAATTGTAGTTATTTTGTTTGGCGCTAAAAAATTGCCTGAAATTGGCGGCGGATTGGGCAAGGCTATTAAAAATTTTAAAAAGGCCTCCATTGAGCCTGATGAAATTGATATTACCCCAACTGCCAAGAAAAAGCAGCCCGCCGACGAAGATAAGGAAGCCTAAAATTTACATGGCATTTTTAAACATCAAGGCCCGGTTAACGCCGGGCCTTGATGTTTTGTAAACCTAATCACAGTTATATTGCGAAGTTACTTTACAGAAAATTATAGTTTACAGCCAGGCTGATTTCGCCTCGTTGTGGGCCAGACATATCGGGCCAGAAATATGTGGAGGGCGGCATTCTGGTTGCGCAAGCAAGTGCGGCTGGCGCTTTTTGCCTAACAGCGCAACGGTAAACGGGGGTGGATTAAACCGGCCAGCCCGTGGCGGCCTCGCGCAAATGGCCCAGCCATATTTCGGCAAAGCCTTCGCAGGCGATGGCCCCGTGCAAAATGCTCTGGCAGGATATGCCGCTACGCTGCAAAATGTAGCGCCAAGACTCAGGACCGTCGCCTGCAATGTCGTGGCTGGCGTGTTTGCCAACAACCGAGAGCAAAGGCATAAGCCAGGCCCTTTTAAGATTCTTTTGGATGAGCGCGGCCGTTACTTCCTGAATGTTCGAACTGCCCGAAAGCGTGCCGATGAAGATATTTGGGTCCAGCCGCTGCACATGTTCTGTAAGCAGGTCATAAGCGCGGCCCCCGTCGTGCTTGGCCCCATGCCCCACCCAGATGACGGCCTGATCCGGCTCGCGGCCGTCCGGCATATGGCGTATTATGGCCGCCGCCGTTTTCTCAATATCCTCAGGGCTGTGCAGCAGGGGCAGCCCGGTTGTTATATTGGCCGGAGCCCCGCAGAGTTTGGCCTCTGCAATTTCGGCCAGCAGTTCTTCATATTCCGCGCCGTGAATAAGATGCAGGGACTGCACGGTTATGCGGTCATATTTTTCAAAGCCAAGGCGGCACAGGGCCTTTTTTACAGAGTCGGTTTTTTTGCGCGCGGCGGCAAGACGGCTGCGCATAAGCACCGATGTAAAGGCCCAGCGTATGGAAGCATCCGGAAAACCGGCGCGCACCTGCCTCTCAAAAAATTGCAGGGTTTGCGTGCCCTGTACTCCGCCCGCTCCATAAGCAGCAAGCAGTATTGCGTGTTTCAAAACGTTAACCCGATTGTTTGTCTTTTAAGTGCAGCCATTAATTTAAAGTGCCGTCCACCAAGCAATTACGGCATAGCGCCGGTGCAGGCAAGGGCTTTTTGGCTATTTTAGTTTGACTTGCTCCTCCGCCATTGGGTATTGTGTATGCCATGGTGGAGGATTTGCTAATGAACAGCACTATGCCTAAAGCCCTTGTCCTAGGCGGTCAGGGCGGACTTTTAGGCCGGGCCGTAATGGCCGCCCTTGCAGCAAAGGGTTGGGATGCAGTGGCCAGCGTCCCCGGCGAGTTTGACTATTTTTCCGGCGATTTGCACGACAAGCTGGCTGAATATGTGGATAAAATAAATCCAGCATGCATTTTTAATACAGTAGGCTACACCAATGTTGAAGAAGCCGAAAGCAATGCGGACAAAGCCCAGGCCCTGAATCGCGGGGTTCCGGCCGCGCTGGCGCGGGTTGTTAAAAGCAGGCCGGTGCGTCTGGTGCATTTCAGCACTGATTTTGTTTTTGATGGTCGTAAGAGTGTGCCATATACCGTGGACGATCAGCCAAATCCTTTGTCTGTTTACGGGCGTACCAAGCGTGCGGGCGAGCAGGCCATCTTGGAGAGCGCGCTCAAAAGGTACAATATTGTGCGCACGGCCTGGCTTTTTGGCGGCGGCAAGAAAAATTTTGTGCGCACCATATTGAATATATGCCGCGACAGGGGTGAGGCCAAAGTGGTTTTTGATCAGATAGGCTCGCCAACCTATACGGCGGATTTGGCCGCCTACACGCTGATGCTGGTGGAGCTTGAGGCCAGCGGTGTTTTTCATATTGTAAACAGCGGGCAGGCCAGTTGGTGCGAGCTTGCGGCCGAGGCTGTAAACTACAGCCAGATGGAGTGCCGCGTAACCCCCGTGCCTACTGCCGAGTTTCCCTCCAAGGTAACCAGGCCGGCGTACTCGGTGCTGGATACCTCAAGCTTCACGCAAATAACCGGCACGGTGCCGCGGGCATGGCCGCAGGCCTTGCGGGAATATTTGATGCTGGATGATGTGGAAAAAGAGGTTTAGGTTTTGCTGCTTATGCGGTCTTTTTTTCTGCCGCAAGAAAGGTAAGAATCATCGCGGTGTTAACAGGCCCAAGCGGCATATTTTGCTGTTTTTAAACATGAATAACCGCTGAAATTCGTTTTGGCGGTTATTATTTTGAATCTGGGAGAGGCCATGGTCAAAAGCGCGTCCAAAACTATTTGGGTAAATGCGGGAGAAGTCTCTGGCGACATGCACGGCGCTTCGTTGTGCCGCGCTTTGCTTGAGCGTGATCCCAATTTGCGCCTGGTGGGCATGGGCGGGCCTGAAATGCGCTCTCTAGCCTTTGAAAGTTTTTTTCAGGTAGAGCAGCTTTCGGTAATGGGTCTTACGGAAGTGGTGGGGCATTTGCCCAAGATACTAAAGCTGCTTAAAGGCATAGAAAGCAAACTGGCTGAAGAAAAACCCGCCGCCATCGTGGTGATAGACGCGCCTGATTTTCATTTTCGGGTTATAAAAGCCGCGCGCAAACTGAAAATTCCGGTTTATTACTTCATAAGCCCCAAGGTGTGGGCCTGGAGAGAAGGCCGGGCCAGATTCATTCATGAAAACGTGCGCCGCCTTATTTCCATTCTGCCCTTTGAGGTGGATTTTTACGAAAAATTCGGCATGCATGTGGATTACGTGGGCAACCCTCTCATGGACAAGCTGGATTTGCCCAGTCTGGACGCCATTGCTCCGGTGCCGGGCCGAATAGGCTTTATGCCCGGCAGCCGCCGTAGAGAGATAAGCGGGCTTATGCCCAACTTTGCCTTGGCGGCTGAAAAACTCTTAACCCTCAAACCGGATTTGGAATTTCACTGCGCCGTGGCGCCTGGCTTGGAACAGGGGTTTTTAAGCTCGTTCTGGCCCAAGCGCATACCGCTGCATTACCACCCGGCTGAAGAGCGTTACAAGTTTATGCGCCAATGCGAGATTCTTATTTCCGCCTCCGGCACAGCTGTGCTGGAAAGCGCGCTTGTAGGCACGCCTACCGTAATTACCTACCATATGTCGCCAGTGAGCTTCAAGTTTGCCAATATGGTAATTAAAGTGCCGTACGCTGGCTTGCCCAACCTGATAGCCAGGCGCGAGATCTTGCCGGAGTTGTTGCAAGACGCCGGAAACGGCCGGTTTTTGGCCGCTTTTGCCGCGCAATGGCTGAAACTGCCTGGCGCGAGAAAACTGTGGGACGACAAAAGTAACGTTTTTGTCAAACAGGTACTGCCAAAACTGGCCCAAGAATGCGGTAATATTGACAAGGTGCGAATAAATCTGGCCGCCTTGCGCAAGCAGGTAGGCGGCCCAGGCGCGGCCGACCGCGCCGCGCAAATTGTGCTGAATGATTTGCGCGACGGGGCGGGGCATGCTGGTTCTTACTATTGACTTTGTTAACAACACCGTGTCGGCATTCAGAGTGATTTTGCTCTCTGGCAGCGTCAGCAAGGCTTTGCCCCTCAGCCGAATACCGTAGGAGTATACTCTTTCGGTTCAAAGTATTGCTTCCCTGCCAGAGAGCAAAATCACTCTGAATGTCTACACAACCTAGGTTGGCAAACTAAAAAAACGTAGTGCCGGCAGAATCTAAATCTGCTCCGGCGGCAACACGCCCACTTTGGTTATCTTGCGCATATCTTCAAGGTATCCGCTTACGTTTCCAAGGTAAAAGGAAAGAGGCTTGGCGAAGTTGCTGCCGATCATGCCGTCCACCATAAGCTGGCTTACTTCTTTCTCGCGGGTGAGTATGTACTGCGCCCGGCAGAAGATATGCCGCTCCTCTTTGGTAAGCTTGTACATTATGTGCCTCAGGGCCGGGCGCGAGCGCGGCTGGTACATCCAGAAATACATGAAATCCAGCGAATCTATGATGATATCCTTTTCCAGCAGCCAGATTTGCTCGTTGCTTTTGGCGTCATATTCTTTGGCTACTGAAAGGGTGTTCAGTACCGATTCTTCTTCCGGCATAAGTATTTCAAGGCGCGAAAAGCTGTTGAAAAGGTGGTGGAGCTTGGTGTTGTAGTCCCAGTAGCGCACCCGTATGTTCACGCCGCGATCCGCCAGGCCTTCTATGAGGCCTGCCACGGTATCGGAAGCGACTTTGGAAATTATGCTGGCTATTTGCATAACAACCAGTTCCGGCGCGGCGGAGCCGAAAAAAGCCAGCAGTTTAAGCATGAGCGTGCCATAAAGTATGGCCACCGGCACGGCGAAAATGCTGCGGAAAAAGTTGCCCACAATGGCGGTGGCCGGAAAACCCCTGTAAATATTGTGCGAGCATATATACAGCCCGTTTACCACTGACATTATGGCGAAGAACAGCCAAGGCGCGTTGGCCGGTGTAATGCCGCAAATGTTTTGCAGCACAAGGTTTTTAGTCAGCAGTTCAAGCAGAGGCACGGAGAAGCCCGTGTACATAAGCGAATCGCAAAGCCTGTTCCAGCTTACAAAGTTGTTCCAGCGCAACAGGGGCGAGCGCCTTATGCCGCCGCCGCCCAGCACTGCCTGCACTATGTTGCGCAAACCGGTTATGCCGAACCATATGGGAGCCCCCAACCAGGCCAGAAGCCACCAGTTTTGGGTATACTGAAAGGTGAGCAGGGCCACGCTGAAGCCCACCAGCACTTTTAGCACGTTGCGCAAGGACGTGTTCATATACGACCAGCGCGGCCCCAGGTGTTTTTGCGGGTCCGGCTTGCGGCAGGGGTTGGGCAGGGCGTCCTTTTGCACTCCGCCAAGGGTGCTTATGTTGCCGTTAGCGTTGAAGGCTATGCGGCTGGAGTGAACCACCCAGTCATGCTTGTGATAATGCAGAAAATAGCGCAGGCCCGGAGTGCGCCGCAAAAAACCAACCAGTGGACTGGTCAGGGAAAGGCTGCGGTGCGGCACGGAGGTGACGCGCGAGTTCACCTCTTCATAAAGCGGCAACAGCATGCGGCTGCTGCCGTTAGCGTGCTTTTTGCTGGCGCGTATTTCTTTAAGCGCTTTCAGGGGCAGGGTCTCAAGGTTTACAAAGCCCATGCCGTGCTGGCGGTTGGAGCGGCTGGTGGAGTCGCTGCCTATGGAAGTTTCCAGTTTGCCAGTTTTATAATAGTCGGTAAAACGCTGGATGTGACGTAAAATTTCTGAAAGTTTTTCCGCCTTGTCGGCCAGATCCGGGTTGGACGAACCGCGATACTTGCGCAGGCAGGAGAGCGCAATGCGCTTTACGGCCACGGAGTTGCCGCTGTTCAGGGCCAGTTGCAGCTTGTTGATGGCGTCTATTTCCTCAGCGTCGCCAGAGTGGTAATATTTAAGGTTGAACAACTCTAGATGAGTGATCATGCCTTCGCAGTTGTAGAGAATTTCAATCACGTCTTCCAGATTCAAGCCGGGTAGGCTCAAGGTTAGTCTTGAGTTTGGCCTTATGCTGGTAAGCCAGTCCGCCAGCGCGTCCACCGAAAAATACATTATTTCCGGCAAGTCATGCGCGTCACGTGGAATATCTGGATCCGGCAGGTCGGTGTTGTATACGCGGCTGAGCCAGTGATCCAGAATTTCAGATGAATCCAGCGTGCAAATACGGTTGAGGATTTTCTGCAATTTGCTTTTTTCGGCCTCATCCGTCAGTTGCGGCAAGGCCGAGGTAATTTCTTTATGGCGTTTTTCAATGCCCGGCAGGCAGTGCTTGTAGACCAGTTCTGACAAATGCAGGAGCGAGGGCTGCCCTATGCCCACAAAGCTTATGAACTCCTCAGGGCTTATAGTGGGCAGAGTTATGCCGAAAAGACTTTCCATATCCAGCCGGTGGCTTTCGTTATAGCGCTCCAGCAGCGAGAACACGTATTTTTCCTGGTAGCGCGAGGCCTCCTGCCCCATGCGCATAAGGTGCTGGGTAGGGCGCTCGTCCAAAAACATCAGCATGTCCTGATAATCGGAAAAGCCTGTGGGCTGCCAAATAAGCTCTACATACCGCCCCCTGAAACGCCCTTTTACCTCCACGCCTATCGTAACGGTCATGCCCATTATATCTGCGGCGCGCATAAGCTCGCTTACCGAAGAAGCCTGCACGTAATTGTAATATATTACCGTAAGGTAGCGTATGCCTTTTATCCAGGCATCCATAATAAGGTGGGTGGGCGACTTGCGGCCTTTGGTGTTGGCGTCGTGCACATGCTCGTCAAAGGCGTGCTGATCCCAGCTTTCAGGCATTTCAAGCAGGTAGTAGCGCTCCAGCAGCGAGCGTATGACCCTGGCCTGGCCCGATGTGGCCAGACGGAAATCGTGCGCAAGTTGCAACTGTATATTCATATCGCCGTGCGCGCGTATTATCTCCTTCATTATCTGGATAAGCACGCGCCCGGTGTTGAATTTGAAGTTGGTTATGGTGCCGAAAAGCACCTCGTCATGCAGGGCTTTAAGGGCGATTAGGCGGTCTTCGGCCAGACCAACCTGTAACGATTCCAACAGGTTTATAACGGCATAGGCAATGCGTTTGTCGTGTGAAAGCCCAAGCTCTTTTATGCCGTGCGGGTGCAGATTGGGCTCAAGCAGTTTTTCCGCATATTTGGCGGGCTGGGTGCGGTCGCGCTCCAGCACCATATTAATAAGCCGCAAGAGCTCGTAGTCATGTTTGTCGAAAAATATTGGCATGGAGTATCCGTATGGATTAAAGCAATGTGAAATTATCAGGCCAAATAGGTCTCGCCTTCGGCTACCAGCCGCACCCAGCCGCCTACCTCTACCTTGCAGCGGCGCGAGCCGAAGGGCGGGCACTCCATGCGCGCGCGCAAAATATCGCCTCCGGGCTGCTGAACCGACATGAATACCAGCCCGCCATGGCCGGAATGCGACAGCGCCAGAGCCAAAGTGCCGGAGCCGCAGGCGCTTTCAAGCACAAGACTGTTTGTTTCGGCCACATGCACTACCGGAGTTATGGCGCAGCTGATAAAATGCCCCGGCGGAGGGGTAAGCGTGGGCGGCGCCGGCATAACTTTGTGCCAGATAACCCCGCAGGCGGGTTCTTTCAGCAAGCTGTAGCGGGCCATATATTCTTTGGCCGCCTGCATGTGGTCGGCAGGGCGGGGGTGTTTGGCTTCGTCCACCAAGAGGTGCGCTATGCCAGGCACGCGGGCCAGCGTAATGCCGTCTTCCAACTGCCGCAGCGTATCAGGCCTTAGTTCCTCCAGCATAATCACGGAGCACTCGGCCGGAGCGTTGGCTGCGCGGGTTTTTCCCAGTTTAACCCGTACTTGCAGCGTTGCGTCGGTGCCGGAGCAGCGCGCCAGCCCGAAAAGATCGTCTATACCTTGCAAGGGGAAAAAACGCTTTTGCCGCAGCATTTCGTAAACCAGGCCGCGTGTGGCGTTAAGGCAGAACTCGCCCCCCATCATATCAAGCCGTGGCGGGCAGGCCAGCATGTCCACAAACCCCACCTGCTCCGCATATAAATGCAGGGGTTGCATAAGCGCGGCGGAGGCCGACGCGCGCTCTTGCGGAGCAACATCTTGCGCATTCAGCAAAATGGTGGGGTTGCCGCTGGGGCACAGCTTGGTAAATGAAAGTTTGCGCATGTGGTGTTTGCCTCCGGTAGCGCGGCCCGCTGTTACGGACCCGCATGTTACGGAACCGTAACGTTTTTATTACGACTAGTAAACAGCACTGACTGTTAAAACGATAATGGGAGGCGTCTCATTGCCCGTCATCTATATTTACTTGCCGCATATAACCAGACAACTTAAAAAACTTGACCCCGCAATTTTAACAAAAGTTGCGGGGTCAAGGTGGTTTGAAATTAGCACTCCCACAGCCTTGGCATCCATATCTCTTTCCAGCCAGAAACTGTTGTGCTTGTGTGGTACGGGCCACACCCTTGCGGGGTACGGGCAGCGCCCCGGATATCGTAAATCTGTCTTAGCCCACTGTGACTTTACCTGTCACGGCGTTTTACCTGGTCAGCTTGCGGAACTTGATTCTGTGCGGCTGGTCGGCTTCTTTGCCCAGGCGTCTTTTGCGGTCTTCTTCATATTCCGTGTAGTTTCCGTCAAAAAACACCACTTTGGATTCGCCCTCAAAGGCCAGAATATGCGTGGCTATGCGGTCGAGGAACCAACGATCGTGGCTGATTACAAGAATACAGCCCGCGAAGTTCTCCAGGCCGTCTTCAAGGGCGCGCATGGTGTTTACGTCCAGGTCGTTGGTGGGTTCGTCAAGCATGAGCACGTTGGCGCCGGATTTAAGCGTACGGGCCAGATGCACGCGGTTGCGCTCGCCGCCGGAGAGCACCTCTACCTTTTTTTGCTGGTCCGAGCCGGTCAGGTTGAAGTGCGAGCAGTAGGCGCGGGAGTTTATCTCGCGGCTGCCAAGCTTTACGGTGTCGTACCCTTCGCTTATTACCTCATACACTGTCTTGCCGGGGGTAAGGGTCTCGCGGCCCTGGTCCACCCAGGAGACTTTAACGGTTTCGCCCACTTTAAGGGTGCCGGAGTCGGGCTGCTCAACACCGGCCAGCATTTTGAAAAGGGTGGTCTTGCCTGCGCCGTTGGGGCCGATAATGCCCACTATGGCGCCGGGCTGTATTATAAAATCCATGCCGTCTATAAGCAGTTTGTCACCCATGCTTTTGCTTACGTTTTGGGCTTCAAACACCGTTTTGCCAAGGCGCGGTCCTGGCGGAATGTAAATTTCAAGGTCAGGCGCAAGGCGCTCAGATTCATGCGAGAGCATGGCCTCGTAAGCGTTTATGCGGGCCTTGGATTTGGCGTGGCGGCCCTTGGGGGCCATGCGCACCCATTCCAGCTCGCGCTTTAGGGTTTTCTGGCGCTCGGATTCGGTTTTTTCTTCGTTAGCCAGGCGCTTTTCTTTCTGCTCCAGCCAGGAGGAGTAGTTACCCTTCCACGGTATGCCGTGGCCGCGGTCCAATTCAAGAATCCATCCGGCCACGTTATCAAGGAAGTAACGGTCGTGGGTTACAGCTATTACGGTGCCGGGGAAGGTTTTAAGGAAGCGCTCCAGCCATGATACGGATTCCGCGTCCAGATGGTTGGTGGGTTCGTCCAGCAGCAGAATATCGGGGTTTTGCAGCAGCAGGCGGCACAGGGCCACGCGGCGCTTTTCACCGCCGGATATTACGGAAACCTGCGTGTCTGCCGGGGGGCAGCGCAGGGCGTCCATGGCCATGTCCAGTTTGGAGTCGATATCCCAGATGCCCTTGTTGTCCATGAGGTCTTGCACCTCGCCCTGGCGCTGGATAAGGGCATCCATTTCGTCAGGCTCCATGGGCTCGGCGAATTTGTTGTTTATGGCCTCGTATTCGTCGCGAATGGCTATAAGCTCGGCCACGCCTTCTTCCACCACCTCGCGCACGGTACGTTTTTCGTCCACCAGCGGCTCCTGCTCCAGGTAGCCTATGGTATAGCCGGGGGCCAGCACGGTTTCGCCGTCAAAGCTTTTGTCCACTCCGGCCAATATTTTTAAAAGCGAGCTTTTGCCCGATCCGTTAAGGCCTAGCACGCCTATTTTAGCGCCGTAAAAGTACGAGAGAGAAATGTTTTTAAGCACTTCTTTCTGGCCGTGCCGCTTGGACACGCGAATCATTGAATAAATAATCTTATCCGGTTCGTTGCTCATAGTGCTTCCTTGTGTACCTCAAAATAATTTTTATGGTCATACTTGGTATTTGGTTATTCTTCAAGCCTTGTGCGGCAGGTTAAAACCGTTTGCGGCCGACAAGGCGCGGTTTAACTATTTATTGCAACAAGGGCAAGCATTCGCCAATTTTTTATTTCCTCTATTTCTTGGCTTATGCACGGAAATGCGCTAAATATGCCCCGGAAAGGCGGTATCATAATGCGTAAAAGCAAGCAGATAAAAATAGGCAATGTTCTTATCGGCGGGGGCGCTCCGGTGGCCGTGCAAAGCATGGCCAATACCGACACCCGCGACGTATTCGCCACGCTGGCGCAAATAAAACGTCTGGCTGAGGCGGGGTGCGAGATAGTGCGCCTGGCCGTGCCCGATGCCACCGCCGCTGCGGCTCTTAAGGATATTTGCAAGGCTTCGCCCGTGCCGCTGGTGGCCGACATACATTTCGACCACAGGCTGGCCCTGGCCGCGCTGGATGCGGGCATTGACGCCCTGCGCATAAACCCAGGCAATATTGGCGGAGAGGCGCAGGTGAATGAAGTAGTGCGCGCGGCAGCGGCCAAAGGTGCGCCCATACGCATAGGCGTAAACTCCGGCTCGGTGGAAAAAGACCTGCTGGCCCGCTTTGGCGGCCCCACGCCCGAAGCCATGGTGGAAAGCGCCCTCAAGCATGTGCGCCTGCTGGAAGACAGAAATTTTTCCGCCATAAAAATTTCTTTAAAATCCTCGTCGGTTAACGATACAATAGCCGCTTACCGCCTTATGGCGCAACGGGTGGATTACCCCCTGCACATAGGCATTACCGAGGCCGGAACCCTTTTGCGCGGGGCCGTAAAATCGGCCGTGGGGCTGGGTATTCTGTTGCACGAGGGCATAGGCGACACCATGCGGGTATCGCTTACGCACGACCCCGTGCGCGAAATAGAAGTAGCTTACGAAATACTGCGCAGTCTGGGCTTGCGCAGCAGAGGGCCGGAGATTATATCCTGCCCCACCTGCGGGCGTACGGAAATTGATCTTATCGGGCTGGCCTCAGCCGTGGAGGAGCGCCTGCGCGGAGTGCAGGATAATTTTACCGTGGCGGTTATGGGCTGCGTGGTAAATGGCCCCGGCGAGGCCAAAGAGGCCGATTTGGGCATTGCGGGCGGGCGCGGCAAGGGCATACTGTTTCGCAAAGGCCGCATGCTGCGCAGTGTAACGGGCGATACAGAGGTATTGCTGAGCGCCCTGATGGAAGAAATTGACAATTTTCTTAAAGAAAGAAACGAAAGATAGAAGGACTAATCATGCTTTGGAGCCGTTTTTACATTCCCACTCTTAAAGAGGCCCCTTCCGATGCGGAGGTTGTGAGCCACAAGCTGATGACGCGCGCGGGTATGATCCGCAAACTTACCAGCGGCATTTACACGTACATGCCATACGGCAACATAGCCATAAACAAGGTTGCCGCCATAGTGCGCGAGGAAATGAACCGGGCCGGGGCCATTGAGCTGAGCATGCCCATGGTGCAGCCCGCCGATTTGTGGCAGGAGTCCGGCCGCTGGGTGCAATACGGCAAAGAGCTTTTGCGCTTTACAGACAGGCACGACCGCGAATACTGCCTGGGACCAACGCATGAGGAAGTAATTACCGATCTGGTGCGCGGCGAAATCCGCTCCTACAGGCAGTTGCCCATAAACCTGTACCAGATTCAGACCAAATTCCGCGACGAGATCCGCCCCCGTTTCGGGCTTATGCGCGGGCGTGAATTTATAATGAAAGACGCCTACTCCTTTGACCGCGACGACGCCGGGGCCGATATAAGCTATAAAGCCATGTACGACGCCTATGTGCGCATTTTTACCCGCCTGGGCCTGCGCTTCAAGGCGGTGGAGGCCGATTCCGGCAGCATAGGGGGCAGTTTTTCCCACGAGTTTATGGTGCTGGCGCATACGGGCGAAGATACCATAGCCTCCTGCGTCGCCTGCAACTATGCGGCCAACCTTGAGCGCGCGGCTACCGTGCCATCCGGCAAAAAGGCTTCCGGCAATGTGCCAGCCCTGGAGGAGATAGCCACCCCCAACGCCAGGAGCATTGAGGAAGTGGCGGCGCTGCTTAAGGTGCGGGCCGATGAGCTGATCAAAACCATACTGTTTGAAGTGGACGGTAAGGTGGTGGCTGCCTTGGTGCGCGGCGACCGCGACATTAACGACATTAAAATCAAGAATCACTTTAACGCCGATTCCGTGGAGCTTCTGGCCCCGGAAAAAGTGCAGGCCGTATCCGGCGCTCCGGTAGGCTTTGCCGGACCTGCCGGGCTGAAGGCCGACGTGATCATCGCCGACTTTGAGCTGCAAGAGAAAAGCGGCTGGATAGCCGGTGCCAACAAGGCCGACAAGCACGTCAAAAACCTGGATTTGGCGCGTGATGCCAAGGTTGCGGCTTATATAGATTTGCGTAACATAACCGAAAACGACGCCTGCCCGCGCTGCGGCGGTAAGCTGGAATTGCCGCGCGGCATAGAAGTGGGCCATGTGTTCAAGCTTGGCACCAAATACTCCGAAGCTCTCAAGGCCGTGTATCTGGATGAAAACGGCGTGGAAAAAACCATGATTATGGGTTGCTACGGCATTGGCGTTACCCGCGTTGTAGCCGCCTGCATCGAGCAGAACCACGACGAGAACGGTATTATCTTCCCGCCTGCCATTGCGCCTTTTGCCGTGGAGATAATGAATCTGGACGTGAAGTCGGAGGAAGTATCCGCCAAGGCGCTTGAAATGCACGATTTTATCGCCGATTCCGGCCTTGGCGTGCTGCTGGACGACCGCGACGAGCGCCCCGGCGTAAAATTTAAGGATGCCGACCTCATAGGCGCACCCATGCAGATTATTATAGGTTCCAAGGGCCTTGCGCGCGGCATTGTGGAAGTTAAAAACCGCAAAACCGGCGAGAAGGGCGAACTAAGCATGGCGGACTTCGCTGCCGCCTTTACCGCCTGGAAAGATGCGGCGCTGCAAGGCTGGAAGATTTAAGAGAAATATATGCAGGCTGAAGCCGGTGCTGAACAGCGCTGGCTTCAGCCTGCCAATACAGGTTTTATGAGTTCTATTTATACAATCCGCGAGCTTACGGCCATACTCAGGCATACGCTGGAGTCCGCCTTCCCCTTTGTATGGGTGCGCGGTCAAGTTTCCAACCTGTCACGCCCGTCTTCCGGGCATTTGTACTTTTCCCTTAAAGATGATGAGGCCTCCCTTGCCGCCGTGTGGTTCAAAGGCCAGCAGCAAAGCGAAGAGACTTTCGACCCGCTGACCGGCGAGGTTTATGAAGGCGGCCCGCGCTCCGGCATGGCCGAAACCCTTGAGAACGGGCAGGAAGTGATTTGCGCCGGGCGCTTGAGCGTTTATGCGCCTCGCGGCAGCTACCAGATGGTGGTGGAGCTTATGCAGGCGGCGGGCAAGGGCAGGCTGCAAATAGAATTTGAGCGCCTCAAGGCGGAATTGGCCGCAAAAGGCTATTTCGAGCAGTCGCGCAAGCGCGCCTTGCCGCAATATCCGCACAGGGTTGCGGTAATCACTTCTCCATCCGGAGCGGCCGTGCACGATTTTTTGCGCATAGCCCAAACGCGCGGCCTTCCGGCCGGCATACGCATTTATCCCAGCCTGGTGCAGGGTGATGAAGCCCCCAAAAGCATTGCGGCGGCTTTTGCCCAAGTGGAGCGGGAGGCGTGGGCCGAACTGGCGGTGCTTATACGCGGCGGCGGATCGCTTGAGGACTTGTGGGCCTTTAATACCCGTGAGGTAACGGAAGCCGTATATAACTGCGCCATACCCGTTTTGTGCGGGGTGGGGCACGAGGTGGATGTTACGCTGGCCGACCTGGTGGCTGACCTGCGGGCGGCTACCCCAAGCCACGCCGCGCAGTTGCTTTTTAAGGAGCGGCGCGAATTTGCGCAGGCCGTGGATGAGGCCGACATGAATTTGCAGCGGGCCCTTAAAGGGCGTATAGCCCTTTGGGAGCAACAATTGGCCTTGCAGGAAAAAAGCCTGAGCCTGCTATCGCCAGCAGGCCGCCTGGAAAAGGCCGAAATAGCCCTGGCGGCGGAGCGGCGCAGGCTGGATGCGCTGGCCCAAGGCGTTTTGGGCAAGGCGCAACATGCGTTGGAGCGTTACGGCGATGCGCAAAGAATGGCCTTAAGCATGCGCCATATTCTGGATGCAACTGCCGCGCGGCTGGATAATGTGGCCCTGCGGCTTTACGGGGCCGACCCCAATTTGCCGCTGGAGCGCGGTTACGCCTTGGTGCGCAGGCCTGACGGAAGTTTTTTGCGCAGCCGTTTTGATGCCAAACACGGCGATAGTCTTGATATATTGCTCAAAGACGGCGCTGTGCCCGTGCTGGTAAATGAAAAAGGCGAAAAGCCATAAAGATGCATTGAAAGGTAAAGATCCGTGCCGAATCATATAAAGAATATTGTTATTTGTTTTTACGTCCTCTGTCTGTCTGTTTGTTCGGGGGCTGCCTTTGCGGCAACATCCGGCATAAAGGTGGAATGCCCAAGGGAAGTTGCGGTGGGCGAGCCCTTTGTGCTTACCATAAGCGCGCCTGCAAAGGTTGATGACGTTAATGTGGTGTGGCTTGGAAAAACAATTTCCCTGAAAGGCCAGGGCAAACGGGCCGAGCTGATGCTGCCGACGCCGCTGGAGACTAATGAAAAAAGCCTTTCTTTGCTGCTGCTTTCGGCCAAGGGTAATATGAGAATTTTTTCCTCATCCATTACAGTGAGGCAAAAAGATTTTCCCGTGCAAAAGCTTAATGTCGACCCGCGTTTTGTTACCCCTCCGGCGTCTGAAGTGCCCCGCATAGAGCGCGAGGCAAAAAAACTGCGCGCCATATACGCGGGCTTTACGCCAGAGCGGCATTGGCGCCTGCCGCTGCACCGTCCCCTGTCCGGCGCTATCACCAGCGAGTTTGGCGTTAAGCGCGTGTTTAACGGCGAGCCGCGCAGCCGCCATAAGGGTGTGGATTTGCGTGGGGCGGAGGGTACGGAAATAGGCGCTCTGGCCGCCGGAAAAGTTGTTTTGGCTGAAAACACCTATTATGCGGGCAACCTTGTGGTTATTGACCACGGTCTGGGCGTGTTCACGTCGTATTCGCATCTTTCAAAATTCAAGGTTAAAGAGGGCGATTTTGTAAAATCCGGCGCTTTGGTAGGGCTAGTTGGCGCTACCGGGCGGGTTACCGGCCCGCATTTGCATTTGGGGCTGATTGTGCAGGGCGAATCGCAAAGCCCAGAGCCGCTCATGCCCGACTTCAGAAAAAAATAGCCGGTTCTATCACTGCCGGTTTAATAAAACTTTGCCATTCACATATGCAAAAATATGCTTATTTTACAAGGAGCGCTGGCGGATATTTGTACAAGGGCCGTCTGTGCCGCACTTCACAAACGCTTAAATAACCGTTAGACTATCTTTAAAAATTATGTCCGGCATTAACACGGGCTTGCGGGGTAAAGCATGGCAAAAGGCAAACAACCTGCTTTTGAGGAGCAGTTGGGACGTTTGCAGGAGATCACGGCCAAGCTGGAAGATGGCGGCTTGAGCCTTGAGAAGAGCCTTGAATTGTATAAAGAGGGCGTAACCATCGCCGCCGAGTGCCGCGAGACTTTGGAACAGGCCAGACATACGGTGCAAATGTATTCCGATGAAGGGCTCAAGGATTTTGCCGAATCCGGCGAGGCCCGGTTATAGAAGGTGCAGATGAATTTTAAAGAAAAAATGCGGGTTGAATCCGCGCGGGTTGAAGAATATCTGTCAACCTGCCTTAATCAGATCGACATGCCCCCGGGCCTGCGCGATGCCATGAACTACAGCCTGCTCGCCGGGGGCAAGCGATTGCGCCCCGTGCTTTGCCTTACCACTGCCCGCCTGTTTGGGCTGGAGGCGGAGCAGGTTATGCCTTTTGCCGCCGCTATTGAATGTATTCACAGTTATTCTCTGGTGCATGACGATCTGCCTGCCATGGATGATGACGACCTGAGGCGTGGCAAACCATCCAACCACAAAAAATTTGGAGAAGCCACGGCCATTCTGGCCGGAGACGCATTGCTCACGGATGCGTTTGTTTTTATGTCTTCTGTCGGAATTTCGGAGAAAAACGGCGTAATTCCGCCGCAAAGGGTTTTGCGGGCATTGCATACCGTTGCTTTATCCGCCGGGTCTTTTGGCATGGTGGGCGGGCAATACCTTGATATGCGCTTTACCGGCCAGACCGGCATTACCATTGAAAATGTGCGCGATATGCAGGCCGCCAAAACCGGCGCTCTTATCAATTGCTCCTGCCTTAGCGGCGCGCAGCTTGGCGGCGCGGACGAAGCCGACTGCGCGCGTATTGCCGCGTACGGTTCCGCCCTGGGTGCCGCTTTTCAGATTGTGGACGATATTCTTGATGAAGTTGGCGACGAGGCGGTGCTGGGTAAGCCAGTGGGGAGCGATGCTGAAATGGGTAAAATGACTTACCCTGCTCTTATAGGTATTGACAAAAGCCGCGAGCTGGCCGCGCGTGAGGCCGCCAAAGCCATTGAGGCCGTAAAGCCGTATGGTGGCGAGGCCGCTGTGTTTTTGCGCGAATTGGTCGAATACGTTTTGAAGAGGGCCTCCTAAATGTCCGCACAAGAAAAAATCACAAATCTTCCGTTGCTTGAGAATATCCGTGTCCCTTCCGATGTTGCTCTGCTTGATGAAAGCCAATTGCCGGAGCTGGCGCAAGAGTTGCGCGACAAAATTTTGAATTCCGTATCCCGCACTGGCGGGCATTTGGCTTCATCATTGGGCGTGGTCGAGCTTACCGTCGCCATGTTGCGCCTGTTCAACCCCAAATATGATAAAATAATATGGGACGTGGGCCACCAGGCCTATGCCTACAAACTGCTCACAGGCAGGGCGGACAGGTTTGAAACCCTGCGCCAGTACAAGGGCCTGAGCGGTTTTCCCAAAATAGCCGAAAGCCCTTACGATCATTTTGGGGTAGGGCACTCCTCCACCTCCATTTCAGCGGCCCTTGGCATGGCCGCGGCCCGCGAAATGCAAGGCGGCAACAACCATGTGGTGGCCGTTATAGGCGACGGAGCCCTTACTGCGGGCATGGTGTATGAAGCCATGAACCACGCCGGGGCAATGAACAAGCGCCTTATCGTCATACTTAACGACAACCAGATGTCTATTTCTAAAAACGTGGGCGCGTTGTCCTATTTTATGAGCCGCAATCTTTCCTCGCGCTGGATGCGGCGCGTGAAGCGCGAGGTTTCGGACTTTTTGCAGTCCGTGCCTGGCGTGGGCGAAGAAATGCTCAACCTTGCCAAGCAGAGCAAGAAAAGCTTCAAAACCTTTTTCACCCCCGGCATTCTGTTCGAGGCGCTGCATTTCAACTACATAGGACCGGTGGACGGACATAATTTTGAAGAGCTCAATCAGGCCCTGAGTGTTGCCATGGGCGACGATTCGCCCGTGCTGGTGCACGTGCTGACGCAGAAGGGCAAGGGCTATGTTCCGGCGGAGTCAGACCCCAGCAACTACCATGGCGTGGGGCGTTTTAACCCCTCCACGGGCGATGTGAAAGAACCCAACGCCGGTGACGATTCCATGAGCTATACCGAGGTCTTTTCTTCCGCATTGTGCGATTTGGCGGCGCAGGATACCAGCATTGTGGCCATAACCGCCGCCATGCCGGAAGGCACCGGCCTTACCCGCTTTGCAAATCAGTTTCCGGCCCGTTTTGTGGACGTGGGCATTTGCGAGCAGCATGCCGTAACCTACGCGGCTGGCCTTGCCACTCAGGGCATAAAGCCGGTGGTGGCGCTGTACTCAACATTTTTACAGCGCGGGTATGACCAGGTTCTGCACGACGTCGCCCTGCAAAACCTGCCCGTGGTGTTTGCTGTGGATAGAGCCGGGCTGGTTGGCGAAGATGGCCCGACCCACCATGGGGTGTTTGACGTCGCCTATTTGCGGCATATTCCCAATATGCACATTCTCTCGCCGCGCGGGCGCAGAACCCTGCAAAACTGCCTTACCACGGCCCTTGCCTTGGGCAAGCCCGTGGCCGTGCGCTACCCGCGCGGGCAATGTCCGTTTTTCGCCAAGCAGGACCATTTTAAGGTGCTGCCTTATGCTGAAGGCGAGTTTGTGCGGCAGGGCGATGCCGATGTTGCGGTAATAGCCGTTGGCGGCCTGTTCCATCAGGCTTGGGCGGCCATTGACGAAATCTGCAAGGAAACTGGCAAAGATATAACCCTGTTCGACCCAATATGGCTTAAGCCGTTGCCGGAAAAGCAGATTCTCGAAATGGCCGCCAGATATTCCACCCTGCTCATATTTGAGGAGCAGAGCCTCCCCGGCGGCGTCGGTTCCGCAGTGCTTGAGCTTTTGAACGACCATAATCTGCTGGGCAAATGCAAAGTGGTAAGGCACGGCATTCCCGATCAATTTGTCGAACATGGCGCGGCGGGTTCCCTGCGGGCGGCTTTGGGCCTTGATAAAGCCGGATTCAAAAAACTGGTGCTTGAGCATTTGAAATAACCGAGCGGGTGAAGTTGTTGTTATGAAAAGGGAGATTATTCTGCGCACTGCGCTGCGCATGTTTGCCGATAAAGGCTTTGCCGCCACCTCCAGCGCCGCGCTGGCCAAAGAGGCCAAGGTGGCTGAGGGTACTATTTTCAGGCATTTTACCGGTAAGGAAGCCATTTTTTCAGAAATTCTGGCAAATCTGCACCAGAAAGTGCGTAGCGAGTTTGAAGCCTCGGTAGAGGCGGAGCACCCTGAAAGCGGGCTAGCCGCCATAAAGTTTGCCATAGCCGATTTTATGGATTTTGCGGACGCCAACCGCGACTACATGAGTATTTTTTTCTGTGAGGCTCCCACGCGCTATATTGAGCAGCAGAGCGAAGTTTTTGTAGAAATTTCCAAAATTTACGAATATATAAACGGCTTCTTCGCCGGGCAGATCAAACGCGGGCAAGACGACGGCTCCATAAGAGACGGCGTGGATATTGATGTAATGCCCGCGCTTATTACTTGCTCTGTTATAGGCCTTGCGCGGGCCAGGCACTTCGGCCTGGCCGACAAGTCGCGCCTGTTCATTGGACAGTTTGTTGAAAACACCGAACGTATTCTTAAATAATGTCACGGCACTGCCGTATGACGAGGATGTATGTCTTTTCTAAAAAACAGCACCAGCTTTACACGCTACAGAATAATCGATGAAGTGCCTAAAACACTTTGGCCGGACTTGCCGGATCTGCTTAAAAAATACGCTTTCAAAGATATTGACGACCTGCCCGAAGACCGTGGCTGGGGCTGGGCCTGCTTTGAAGATATGCTGGATACGGAGTGGAGGGAGTTTCCGCCGCAAAAAGGCGGCGATTACATTACCTTCATGCTGCGGTTGGAAACCCGCCGTGTGCCTCCGGCGGTCATAAAAAAGCACCTGGGCCTGCGCCTTAAGGACGAGCTGGCAAAAGTGCGCGAAACCGGCAAAACCTATGTATCCAAAGAACGCAAGCGCGAGATAAAAGAACAGGTCATGATGGTGCTTAAAAAGCGCTTTCTGCCCATACCCGCCGAGTTTCAGGTTATCTGGAACACCAGCACCAACACCGTTTTTATCGCCACCGTGGCCGGTAAAATGCTGGAGTTGTTTGAAGAATATTTTCTGCACAGCTTTGGCCTGCACCTGGAGCAGCTTACTCCGTACGGTCTGGCGGCTTCCCTTTTGTCGGAAACCGAGCTGGACAAGTTTGACCAACTAGAACCAACAAGCTTCAGGATGTAAACAGCCATGAGCGCCAGCGATTTTGTAGGACAAACCATTGAATTGATTATAGGGCAGGAGTTTCTCACCTGGCTGTGGTTTCGCAGTGAAACCGCCGGAGCATTCAAAGATTCTGAAGATAAAGATTTCACCGTCGCCATGGAAAAACGCATAGTAGTGCAGGGCGGCGAGGGCGATTTGATAGAAACAGCCAGCGTGTCCGGCATGATGTCAGAACTGCGTGAGGCTCGCCTGGGCCTTACCACCGGCAAAAAAGTTACCCGAGCGCTCATCCGTTTTGATCAGGAGCCGGAGAACTGGCAGTTTACCCTGCGCGCCGAAGATTTTTGCCTTGGCAGCTTTAAAACCCCCAAAATTGAAAGCAGTATCGAAAAAGATGATGACCCGGAAGCCATGTTTTTTGAAAAAATGTACCTGCTGGAAAAAGGCCTGGGCTTTCTCGACATAATCTACAAGCATTTTTTGCAACTGCGCATGGGGCCGGACTGGAAAAAAGAAATAGCCATGCTCCAACGCTGGATGTACCCCGGCGAATAGCCGGGGCGAGCCAGATTGCGGCGGCTATAAAGGCGCGGTTGATGAAGCCGGATTTATGAGAGCAGGGCGCTGCCCAGACTGATTCGGCACTTCCTGTGTCTCACCCCTTAGGGGCGGCTTTGCCGCGTTACGCTGTCCAATTCCGCTTTCCTGTGGAATTGTCGCAAGGGTGTAACCCGTATCTCCAAAGCACAACGGTTTTTGGCGGGAGAGTTATATGGGGGCCGGGCTGTAGGGGGGTGCTATTTTGAGGCCCCTTGCCCCCGCAATTTTATGTTAACAGGGTTTTGTACACGCTTAAGGCAGGCTCTGGGCCTGCCTTGCGTTTTAACAGACTGCGGAATAATATTGCGCAAAATTACCAAAGGCTGCGGCATGGAAAACCCTGAGCATACACCAGATCAAACCGGAGGCGCTTCCACGCCTACGCCATGCGCGGAGCACGGCGCAGCTTCGCCTTTTCCGGCTTTGGGCTGGCTTGCCAGACGCATGGGCAAAAAGCTGCTCTGGCTGCTTATAGTGTTCTGGGGCATCACTTTGGTAAGCTTTTGGGTTATCCACCTTGCGCCCGGCTCGCCCACGGATCTGGAAACAACCATGAACCCCATGGCCGATGCCGGGGCGCGCAAGAAGCTAGAGGCCATTTACGGGCTGGATAAGCCTTTGTATGTGCAATACAAAGATTGGGTGTGGAGGCTGGCGCGGCTCGACTTCGGCCTTTCCATGAGCAAAGACCGCAGGCCTGTTATGGAAAAAATAGCCGAGCGTCTGCCCCTTACCTTGGGCATGAACGTTATATCCTTGCTGCTTACCCTGCTAATTGCCGCGCCCATAGGCATAAAGGCCGCCACCAGGCCCGGCGGCTGGTTTGACAAAGGCAGCACGCTTTTTGTGTACATAGGCTTTGCCATGCCTAGTTTCTGGCTGGCTATGCTCTTAATGCTGCAATTTTGCATAAGCTGGCAGTTGCTGCCCATATCCGGCCTTACTTCAATGGATTACGAGCATCTCAGCGCCTTTGGCAAGCTTAAGGATTTGGCGGCCCACCTTGCCATTCCCATATTCATATACACTTTCGGCAGCCTTGCGGGCATGTCGCGCTACATGCGCTCGTCAATGCTGGAGGTGCTGCGGCAGGATTATATACGCACGGCCAGAGCCAAAGGCGTACCAGAGCGCAAGGTTATTTACGGCCATGCCCTGCGCAACGCCTTGCTGCCTGTAATTACCCTGTTGGGCCTGTCCATACCAGGTCTTATCGGCGGCAGCGTTATAGTGGAATCAATTTTTGCCCTGCCGGGCCTTGGGCAGCTTTTTTACGAGGCCGTCATGGCCCGTGACTACCAGCTTATTATGGGCAATCTGGTTTTTGGGGCAGTGCTTACCCTGGCTGGCAACCTTATAGCCGACCTTTCCTATGCGCTGGCCGACCCGCGCATTCGCAGCGGCGGCGGCGACTTGCGGGGGCAGGTATGATGCTGCGCAAGCTTGCGGCCTACGGCGATTTGCGGGCCCGTTACGGAAGGCGCCTGCGCGGCAACGGGCTATTGTGCCTAGGGTTGTTCATCGTGCTGGGCATGGCTCTGGCCGCTTTGCTGGCCCCATGGCTGGCCCCGTATGATCCCGATGAGCTCCACCTTGCCCACAAGCTGGAAGGGCCTTCGGCCATGTTCCTGCTCGGTACAGATGCCTTGGGGCGCGATGTGCTTTCCCGCCTTATTCACGGCGCGAGAATCTCGCTGTGGGTGGGCTTTGTATCCGTGGGCATATCCGTTGCCATAGGCGTAATGCTGGGGCTTCTGGCCGGTTTTTTTCGTGGCTGGGTAGATGAGCTTATTATGCGTTTTGTAGACGTAATGCTTTGCTTTCCAACGTTTTTTCTCATACTCACGGTTATTGCCTTTTTGGATGCAAATCTTTTCAACATAATGGTCATCATAGGCCTTACCTCGTGGATGGGCGTGGCCCGTCTGGTAAGGGCCGAGGCCCTGAGCCTGCGCGAGCGCGATTTTGTGGCGGCCGCAAGGCTTGCCGGCGCAGGCACGCCGCGCATACTGTTTTTGCATATTTTGCCCAACGCCCTTGGCCCGGTGCTGGTATCCGCCACCTTGGGCGTGGCCGGGGCCATTTTGACGGAATCATCCCTTTCGTTTTTGGGTCTTGGCGTGCAAGCGCCAACCGCCAGTTGGGGCAATATGCTGCTGGAGGGCAAGCAGACCCTTGAAATTGCCTGGTGGCTGTCGCTTTTTCCGGGACTATCCATTTTGCTGACGGTGCTGGGCTATAATCTTTTAGGTGAAAACCTGCGTAATGCCGTGGACCCCAGAAGGAAAAAATGAATATTCTTTGTGTCGATTCTCCATACGCTGAAGAGCTGCGGGCCATGGGGCACAACGTGCTCGCGCCGGATTTTCCTGAAGGCGTGCTGCATCTGCCATCCATTTTACGCATGCATAATTTTCAGCCGGATCTGCTCATTCAGCACGAGCGGCTCAGCCCGCGCCTCATTTTGGGCGGGGTGGAGCATATGCCTTGCCCCACGGTGTTCGTGAGCATCGACGCCCATTTGAACATGTTTTGGCATAAGTATTACGCCAGACTTTTCGATATGGTGCTCACTCCGCACCTCTCTTTATACCGCGCGTTGGATAAACGGCAGCGTATTCCGGCGGTAAAGCGCTTTGGCCCCAAGGGTTACGACTTTCCGTTCACGCCTTACGCGCAACGGGAGCATGACGCGGTTTTTGTGGGCGTGCTAACGGAGCACCGGCCCGCGCGTATGGCTATGGTTAACCTGCTGGCCGAAAAATGCGGGCTGCACCGTCCGGAAAAACATTTGAACCATCAGGAAATGTTCGATTTATTCATGCGCTCGCGCATCATTCCCAACGAATCCATTGCCAGAGAGGTGAACTTCCGGCTGTTTGAGGGCATTTCTTGCGGAAGTCTGGTAATAAGTCAGGATATAGGCGAGGATCAAAACGCGCATTTCAAACCAGGCACAGAGTTTGAGACCTATGCCGATGCTCTGGAACTGGTGGATAAAGTCAAATTTTACAGTGCCAATACAGAGGCGGCGGAAAAAATAGGCCGCGCCGGGTGGGCCAGGGTGCAGCGCGAGCATTTGCCGGCGCATCGGGCCTCGCAACTGGCTGGATGCACAAAAACCTCCCAATACAGAGCGCAGGGCAAGACGGCCAATTTTTATTTTTACCTCACGCTGCTGCAACTGGCCCGCGCGGGTAGCCACCCGATGCCGGTGGAGTGGTTTTTGGAGCGTTGGCCGGAGATAGAGCAAAACAGCCTGGCCCATGCCGCCAGGCTGGGTATGCTGGTGGAGGCCACCTGTCCCAAAAACGCCATGTATAGCCAACCGCGCGCTGTCGCGTATAAAGATGAGGCCATGGCGCTTATGGCCCTTGCCCTTAAAGAGGCGCGGCATGCCGATAGCCTCGAGTTCAACCTTGCCTCCGCCATGTGCGCGCTGTTTTTGGATAAGCCGGATTTGGCCCGCGCCTTCTGGCTGCGCCAACTGCAAAACATGCGCGTAAACGGCTTGGCCTCGGCAGAGTTTGAGGGGGCTACCCTTACTGATAAATATGAGCATTACCTTGCCTGGGGCAAACTTCTTATATCCCTTGGCCGCTATGCGCAACCGGGCTTTGGTTTTCGTTGCGATACTGGCTTTGTTCCTGCCTGCGCCTTCGAGTGCATGCTTATGGCGCAGGATGAGGCAGGGCCGCAGCGTCTGGAATGGCTGCCGGAAATGACCAAAATATGCTCCGCCGTGCCGGGCTTTGGCTATTGGGGTATGGGTTTTTTGGCTGAAATTTCTCTGGCCGCGCCGGATAACTGGCGCAAGCAGGCCGATTACGCCGTTAGCTGCCTGCAAAACTACAGGCTTGACGCAGGCCTGCACGAACTGGCGCAGGCCAAGGCCAAGGCCGCCCAAGCCGGCGAGAGCGCCGGTTTTAAAACCGCTCTTGAAGGCATTGCGTCTTCCGGCTATATTCGCTCAGTTTTGTTCAACTCTTAACCAGATGGTATCTTCATGCTGGATTATTTGCGCATTCAGGATTTGGCCCTTATAGAAGACGTTGCTCTGGATTTTTCCTCCGGCATCAACGTGCTTTCCGGCGAAACTGGCGCTGGAAAAAGCTTTATTCTGAAAGCCATCAATTTTATTACCGGCGACAAACTCACCACCAACCTGGTGCGGCCGGGCAAGGAAAAAGCCTCCGCCGAGGCCATTTTCACCATGCCCGACGGGAGCGAATTGTTCATACGCCGCGAGCTTATGGCCGATACCGGGCGCAGTCGCGTATTTATAAATGATAAACTAAGCTCGCAAGACGCGCTGCTTGATTTACGCTCCGCCCTTATTCTGCACACCAGCCAGCACGGCCAGCAAAAACTGCTTTTGCCAGCCTACCAGAACAAGATTCTGGACGATTTCATGAACCGCCCCGATTTGCTGGCCCGGCGCGATGAAATTTTGGAAGGCCTTGGCGCGCTCTCCCAGCGCAAAACCGAGCTTGAGGCCAGATTTAAGGATTTAGCCGGACGCCGCGAATTGCTGGAGTTTCAGCAGCAGGAAATTGACAAGGTAGCCCCCAAAGAGGGTGAGGAAGACGAGCTGGAAGAACAGCGCCAGGCCATGCGCATATCAGCGGGGCGCAATTCGGCCGTGGAACAGGCCCTTACCGCCTTACACGGCGAAGACGGAGACTCCGGCATTTTGTCTAATCTGGCCGCATTGGAAAGGGCCGTTAAGCACATGGCCGATCAGGATGATAATTTTGGGCCGGATTTTGAGACCCTGCGCGAAATGTACCCGGCCCTTGCCGATTTATCCTCCCGTCTGCGCAAGGCCGCTCAGGCCGGTAAGGTTAAATACGACTCCGAAAGCATAGAGGCCCGCCTTTTCGCCATTTCACAGTTAAAACGCAAACTGCGCCGCACTCTGCCGGAAATTTTGGCCATGCGTGATGAAATATCTGAAAACCTCGCCTTTCTGGATAGTTGCGCCTTGGACATGAAGCAGCTTGAGCGTGAGGAAAATGCAGCCTGCAATACTCTGGCGGTTTTACTGGCCGAGCTTAACCCGGCCCGGCGCGAGGCAGCCGCCCAGCTTAAAACGGCCCTTGAGGCAGAGTTGCGTGATTTGGGCTTTTCGGAAGAAGTGCAAGTGGAATTTTCTTTTATCCCCAAACCCTTGCACGCCGGGCGGGAAGACTGCGCCGAAGAGCAGATTCGTATTTTCTGGAAGCCAAACCCAGGCCAGTCCGCCCAGCCATTGGACAAAATAGCCTCCGGCGGCGAGCTCTCGCGCTTTTTGCTGGGGCTGGTAACGCTTATGGCCAGGCGCATGGCCGATAGGCCGGTGCTTATTTTTGACGAGGTCGATTCCGGCGTGGGCGGCATTACCCTTAACAAGGTGGCCGACAAGCTGCGCCGCCTTGGCGAAGAGCGGCAGATTATATTAATCAGCCATTGGCCCAGCCTGGCCGCCACCGCCAAACGGCATTTCTTTGTGAAAAAAGAGGTGGTGGAAGGCGAAACCTACACCAGGTGCTTCCGCCTTGAAGGGAGCGAGGTGTTGGACGAAATAGCGCGCATGGCCGGAGGCGGCGAGCAGGGCAGGGCGCTGGCCCGCGAGCTTATGGGGTAGTAAAGACATTTATGAAATGAGTTCTGGAGGATGAAGCCAGATTTTTAAGACCAGTGGCGCTGCCCCAGGCCCCGCAAGGGTAGCTCGTATCACAAAGGCGCAACACCTTTTTGCTGCAAGGCTATGCAGCGGGCGGAACTGTCGGGGTGCCAGTTTTGAGCCCCTTGACCCGCAGTTTTTGGCCTAACAGCTATTTTTTACCCTCAAACGACTCCACATAGCTCAAATACGCCCGTCCGGCGGCGCTGTTCGGGTCTATGGAATCTTTCAGCCGCCCCAGGTTGGAGGGTTTTGGTCTTTCCATTGTAAGGTCGCGCCGGCAAAGGGCAAGGCGAGGGTAAAGGGGCTTGCGTTTTTGCAGCAATTCAAGCCTTACTTGCCTGAAATACTGCTCATTCATAAAGGCGTTGGCTCTGGCGAGAATTTGCGGCACCTGAAAACTAAGCTCGTGCATAGCCAGGTTGTCCTCAACGCCTATTATCAGCAGCCGGTCTTTGGCCCCCAACGGGTGGGCCATTGCGCACAGCGCCTCTCCCATAACCATGGGCCAGTTATCCCACAAATGCAGCAGGTGAAAGCTCTCATGCCCTTTATGGCGCTCAAAAAAACGCTGCAGGGCATCCTGCACGCTGGCGCCTTTTCGCCCGGAGCTGCCAAAGCGGCGTTTGTGCCGCATTTTGGGATTATCGCTCATGGGTTTTGTATCGTCTTCGCTCATAATTCCATCGTATCGCTTGTTCCGCCGCTCCGCAAGCGGCTTTGCGCAGGCTGAAATACCGCAGGAGTTTATCATAACCCCTGTAACCACCCATGTGCTATGTTGGGGTTGGCAATTCGCTTTTAGTTAAAGTAATATCACGACTATAAGTCATAACCATTTGTTTTTACGTAAGTTATAATTCAGATTCGTATTGCTCGCTCCACCGGCTGAAGCCACAAAAAAAAGCGGCCGTGACATGCACAGCCGCCTTAATTTCTGGTGCCGGGAGAGAGAATCGAACTCTCATGCCCTTGCGGGCGGTGGATTTTGAGTCCACTGCGTCTACCAGTTCCACCATCCCGGCAAGGAAGTGAGAAAAATCTGTTAGGTCAAGTCTGTTATTATGTCAAGCCATAACTGGAACGTGCAAAAATATTTTAAGCTTTTGCGGTTATTGCCGATATATGTAATGAGGCGGCAGACCTCAAGCGGCGCTTTATCTAGCTGGTATGTTCCTGCTTTATTACGGCTTCGCTTTTAACTCGGTCCAGCAGCTCGGCCAAAGCGCTTTTTACGTTTTCGCGTATGTCGCCGGCCACTATAAGGTAAAGCAGGTCGTCGCCGGGCTTCAAGGCGCCGGAGTTGGCATGGGCCAGTACCCGGAAAATGCCGGGCCTGCTTTCAAATTCGCGGCAGAGTTTTTGAATTTTGCTATTATCCGGCGTAACGGTTATACTATTAACAGGTTCATGGTTGTTGCGCGACCAGCCGCGCACAACGCCGTTATGCACCAAAATCATGCCGACGTTGTCGGTAAAGCCGGGTTCTTTTTTCAGTTCGGCTATGGTTTTGCTAATGTCCATAAAAACTCCGGTTTGGGATGATATATGATCTCTTTAAAATCCATGCAGGTAACTAACCCGGAACTGGGTGAGACTATTCTTGAGTCTCACGGTTTTTGCCTGTGGATAACTTGGCCCGGAAAGGTCAACCCCGTAATAGAACAAACCCTGGCCGATTACGGCGGCCTTAAGGTGCGCTCGGAAGAAACTCAGGCGCTATGGTTCTTTTTTACAGTAGACGTTTTTTTAGCCTCCGCCAAGCTGGAAGTTTGGGCTAAATTCAACCAGCTTGCCGCCAACATACAAATATTCAAGGCCGATATAATCTGCGGCTCCAGCGGCAAGCATGAAGTAAAAATGCCGCAGGATATCTGGAACCAGAATATTGAGCTGCCCTCCAAGTTTGAAGTTTTTTTGCTGGGCAATATCATGCCGCAGGATATTACTCTGGCAGGCATTGCCCTGCGCCCGGCCCCGCAGCGCAAGGGCTTTGCGGCCGGAGAATGGCTGCAGCCGCAAATAGACCAGCGCCTTCCCTATAAATCGACCTTGGGCTGGTTTGCGGTATTAAGGCCGGTGGGGAGCCCTCTGGATAAATCTTTTCAGATAGGCTGGCGCGATTTTTATAGCAAGCTTGAAGAGGTTTTGCAGCGCAATAAACTGCGTTTTACCATTCATGACAACTACCTGATGATTCCGCTGGAGTCTCTGCGCCAGCTCAGGCAATGGTGCCGAGACTATCTGAATTTGGTAGTAAAAAGCAAGAGCGGCGAGGAAGAAAGCAAATACTGGCCTTGCGTGCTTGGCATTGCGGATAAGAAAAAACTGCATTTTAACAATGAGTTGCCAGCCGAAATGCACTTGGACTGGAACCAGCTTATGCCGGATTACCCGCACCTTTCACTGCGCGACGGCGTGTTGCTTGGCGATGAGTTTCAGGTGCACGAGGTGCGTTTTGCCCACGGCCGCCGCACACTTGACGCTTGGTGCAACATAAGCCTTGTGGGAGACGATGAGGAAGAAGCCGGAGCTTTGCCTAACCTTTCGCCAAGCTCTCTGGTTTACGGCGATAATACCTATTGCTTTTATTGCGGGCAGCGCAGCCATATCAGCGCGCAATGCCCCAGCAAGGGCCTGGAGCCGCCTTCATCCGACATTTGGACCACCCTGGCCGGCTTTGATATAGCCACCATGAAAAAGGGCGTGTCTGAAATTGATCATAAGCTTAAAGAAAACCGCGACGCCCTGCACGATCTGCTTAAATCCGGCGACTTAACCGGTGTGATGGCTAATGCCATTTTCAGCATAGCGCTCACGGCGCAGCAACGCTCCATTCCCATATACTGGCGACTGCGGGGCAAGCAATACCCGAAATCGCCTGACGACCTTACGCCGGAAGACGACAGCCCCATATGGAACATGCTGCGCGGCTATAACGGGCGCGACCTTTCAATAGTTGATAAAGAACTGCAAAACTTTCAGGTGCGTTTCCCGCGAGATTATCGTGTGTTTTCGCTGCACGGTTTTGTAGCCATGGAGCGCGGAGATTTCGCCAAGGCGGAGCAATACTGGCGTCAGGCCCATCTGCTAAGCCACCCAGGCCTGATGCAGGGCTGGCATCTGTTTCTGGTGGCCAGACTGGCTGAATACCAAGGCAAATATGCAGATGCCATCTCCAAATACGACAAAGTGCTTGAGGTTACCCCGGCTTGGCGCGAGGTGGAATACAGAAAACTGGTCTGCTATGTGAAAAGCGGCTTTTCCGACAAAGCCCTGCCCATGATTGGCCCGCTCATTACCATTGAGCCCAAGTTTTTCAACTGGCTGCTGCTGGACCCTGAGCTGGAGCGCGGTTACACCTCGGTACTGCGCGCTCTGGCCGTGTACTGGACGGACGTATCCGTTCAGGTGCAGCAGGAGAAAATCGCGCTGGGCGGTTTGGCTTTTGAGATGAACAACTGGTTCATGCCGGAAAATGAGTTCTTGCTTGATATGCTGAAGCGCATAGATAACTTCCGTCAGTTGGCCGATGTGAACAACTTTGTTCCATACCAAATGGTCATTCTCGGCAGGCAGCGGCTGGAGCGAGATTTTCAGGTCAAAATCATGACCGAGATCAAAAACTTTAAAGCCGTATTCAGCGGTTATCTGGGCCGTTTGGCCCATATACGCGACGAGGCGGCCTGGTTTCCTTTTCCCAAACTGCTGGTGGATTTTAACCGCAACTACAACCTTAGCGCGGCCAACCTTACCTGGGTAACGCACAATAACATGCATGTGGCGGAAGTGTTTAAAAAGGCGCAGGAGCTCATAGAACAGGAAGAAGAGCGCATTGACAGCATGGAAAAACGCCTGCGTGTCTTACGCATAGTGCGCGATGGAACACTGTTTTCTCTTATAGTCGCCAAGAAGTTTTTGTGGATGGAAGTAGTGGGCTTGGCGCTGGTGCTGCTGGTATTGCCCCTCACCCTCTATTACGGCAATAAGGTCGGGCTGACCTGGGTGTCTGAAACTTTGAGCGAGCAGCAATGGGCCATTCAAAAGGCTGCGATAATAGTAATAACCTTTGCCTCGCTTACCATAGCCGCCTTTTGGACGGTGCTGCGCTTTGAGCCTATACGCGAAAAACTGTTCAGCAAGGCCAAGGTAAAGGCCGAGGCTAAAGCGCATGAGCGCACCAAAATGATAGAGCAGCACCAACAGGCGGCCAGAAGGCGCAAGCAACAGGCGGCGCAACGCAAGAAGTTGCAATCATCGCGCGAGAAACAGTAACAATATTTGACACGCCTTTATGTATACCAACGCACCGCTTTTACATAAAAGCGGTGCGTTTTTTTCATAAACTAGAGCATTTTAACTTTGAAAAAGTTGAAATGCTTGTGTCGCCCACTAAGGTGACGCCCGCAAGCGAGCAGCGCGGCGTGCCTTTAGCAAAGCCGCTTCGGCTTTGCGTGTACGATAAAAGAGTGCTCTAGCCTTTATGCTTTTTTAGGGTAACGTATTTTAGTTTTTTAAAATATATATAAAAAGTCAAAGTTAAAATGCCATAGATACATCAGGCCTGGTATTTACGCAATTTATTGGCGGGTGGAGTGAATAGATTCATAAAGCTTGAAGCAGGCAATATAGCGATGGTATGAAGCATGCGCCGCAACCTTGCCATGGCATGTTACATCAGCGCAAACTATTGTAACGCCCGGCAAACCATTCTGCAAAGGTCTGCGCCGTAAACAGTGCCGGGCCGAACTGTATAATACTTTCCAGCACAAAGCATTGCGGGCTGCCCGCATATTGCAAAAGCGGCAACAGCTTTACCGCGTCTTTGGCCGTTACAACAAGCGGCAGAGGCTGTTCGGCCATTTTTCGCACATCTTCCGGCGTAAATTTGTAATGGTCCGGATATATAAATTCCGCTTGCGGGGCATAGCCTATAAACTCGGTAGCGCTTTGCCCAACGGACTCCGGCGTTCCAACAGCCGTGCAAAGGGCGTAGGGGGCTTTTTCCAGGCCGGAAAGCATGGCCCCGGCTCCGTATCTTTGTTCCGCCTCCGTGCCCAGCGGCAACAAGCTCACCGGTTTAAGAGTAAAAGGGAACACTGGCTTGCCCAAAGGCGCAAGCCTGCGCCGGGCCAACGGCTCAAGCCCTGGCACCTCTTGCGGGGTGGCGCGCAGCATAAAAGCATCCGCCCGCTCAAGGGCCTTTGGGCCTTCACGCCACGAGCCGGCGGGTATTACCTTGCCCCATTCCTCGCCAAGGTCTCTGGCGCGCAGCAGCACCAGGTTAAGGTCGCGCTTTACCGCCAGGTGCTGCATGGCGTCGTCCAGCACAATAAAATCAGTTTTGGTGTGGGCCTTAAGCCAGTCCAACGCGCGGCGGCGGGAAGGATCCGCCAGAATATGCGCTGTGGGGTGCTTGCGTGCCAGCATAAGCGGCTCGTCGCCGCTTTTATCAGGGCTGGTAGTTGGCGTTACTGCCAGGGGGCGGGTTTCGCTGTGCCCTCCGTAACCACGGCTAAGTACCGCTGGGGTAAGCCCCTGCGCTTCGGCCCAGGTAAGAAGCCAGTCTGTAAGCGGGGTTTTTCCGCTGCCGCCCCAAGAGATATTGCCAACGGCCACGCAAAAAGATTCCGGCTTTTGGCTGGCAAAAATGCCGCCCGCGTAAGCCTTGGCGCGCAGCCGCATAGCTGCCGAATACAGAGCGGAGGCCGGGGCCAGCAGCGGGGCTAGTGTTTTTTGAGTTTTTTCGTAATCCATACTCAGCATTTAAACCAAAAAAACGCGGGCGGCCAGTGCAAAACCAGACGCCCGCGCGATATTAACGGTATGGAAAGGCTTTTAATTTCTGTTGCCGCCAAAGATGCGCAGCATGAAAAGAAACAGGTTTATAAAATCAAGGTAGAGCGTAAGCGCGCCGTAAATGGTGCCCCTGCGTATGGCCAGCGCGTCGTCATGCGGCGCGTTAAGGCCCATGTTGCGCAGTTTTTGCGTATCAAAGGCGGTAAGGCCCAAAAATACAATTACGCCAATTACGCTAATGGCATAATTCAAGGCCGGAGACTTGAGAAAAAAGTTAACCAGCATGGCTATGATAATGCCTATAAGCCCCACGGTCATAAAGCTGCCCACGCTGGTAAGGTCGCGCTTGGTAACCAGGCCGTATATGCTGAAAGCGGCAAAAGTGCCGGCGGAAACCAGAAAGGCGGTGGTGATAACCGGTGTGGGGTAAACCAGCAACACAAAAGAAAGCGTCATTCCGGTCAGCACGCTGTACCCTATAAAAAGCCCCGTTACCATGGCGTGCGACAATTTGTTAAGCGCGGCGCTAAGGGCTATAACAATGCCGAACTGCGCGATGATCAGCAAAATAAGCATCATGCGGTTGCCGAATATAATGTTGAGCATGGTTTCGCTGTGCGCCACGCCAAAAGCCGTTAGGCCGGTTACGGCAAGGCCAACGGCCATCCAGTTATAAACGCCGCGCATAAAGGCGTTGGTAACGGCCGTGACTGAGCCGGCGGCACTTTGGGATTTATAATTGTAATTCTGGGTCATAAACTTGTCCTCTACATAATCAGGTTGGCCTGAATGTTTGTGTTTTAATGAAAATTTATACTCAGGCATTTCGCCTGGAAGTAATTTCATAATTAAGAAATGACTTCTAATATTTTATTAATATAGCCTTTGATCAAGATAATTTCAAGGTCAAGCGTTGTTATAACATAAATTGCATGCCGGTTTTTATTATAAATTTGCTACCGGCTCCCAAGCAGGGTACAACATGGCAGACAGGGGTGTAAGCCAGTCGTTTTTCAGGCATGATTATAACTATACAGGGGGTTGATATATGAAAAGGAAAATATGTGTGCACGGCCATTTTTACCAGCCGCCGCGTGAAGACCCCTGGTTCGGAAAAATTTTTATGGAGGCAAGCGCTGCCCCCAAACGCCACTGGAACGAGCGTATTACGCGCGAGAGTTACGCCCCGCTGGCCTGGAGCCGGCGGTTGGACGGCGAGGGCAGAATTGCGGATTTGATGAACTGTTATGAATGGATGAGCTTTAATATAGGCCCCACCCTTATGCTGTGGCTGGAGCGCGAAGCGCCAGAGGTGCTGGAGCGTATTCTGGAGGCCGACCGCTTAAGCCTTGCCCGCTGGGGGCACGGCAACGCCATAGCGCAGGTGTTCCACCACATCATTCTGCCTTTGGCTTCGGATTTGGATAAAGAGGTGGAAGTGGCCTGGGCGCTGGCCGATTTTGAAACCCGTTTCAAGCGCAAGTCCGAGGGCATATGGCTTTCGGAATGCGCGGCGGATCTTGCAACTTTGGAGGCAGTGGCGAAACAGGGGGTAAAGTTTGTGGTGCTCTCGCCGCGCCAGGCCAAATCCGTATCCGTTAGCGGCGGGGCTTTTGTTAATGTGGATGTGCATAATCTGGATGTAGGCAGGCCTTACTATATCGATTTACCTTCCGGCGGGCGGGTCGCGGCATTCTTTTATGAGGCGGATCTGGCCCAGAGCGTGGCCTTTGAGGGGCTTTTGTCCGACGGAGAAAAGTTTTGGCGCAAGCTCAGCAGTTCCGCCATGCGTCTGCAAGGCGACAACGCCATGCTCACTCTGGCTACGGACGGCGAGACCTACGGCCACCACTTTACCTTTGGCGAAATGGCCCTGGCTTATGTGCTGGCCCAAGGCTATTCGGGGCGCGACGGCCTTGAGCTTACCAACTTTGGCGCTTATCTGGAGGCTTTTCCGCCCACTGCCAAGGTTGTGCTGCACGAGCCTTCGTCCTGGAGCTGTTTTCACGGCGTGGAACGCTGGCGCGGCAATTGCGGCTGCACCACCGGCGGGCACCCGTGCTGGAATCAGGAGTGGCGGGCCCCGTTGCGTAACGCTTTGGACTTTATGAAAAACACGGTCGATAAACACTACTTCGCCTTGGGTGGAAAAATTTTTAAGGCTCCGCGCGCCGCCTTGCTTGATTTCGGGCAGGTGCTGCTTAATGTGGAAAGCAGCGCGGATTTTATGGCAAAACATCTTAAAGATGGGGCCGATAAAGTAGCCGCCTGGCAGCTTTTGCGCATGCAGGAAAGCGCCTTGGCCGCCTATGCCAGTTGCGCCTGGTTTTTTGACGAGGTATCGCGCATAGAGCCGGTTAATGCCATGCGCTTCGCCTTACGCGCGCTGGAGATAATGAAAAACACCGGCGGGCCGGATATTGAGGCCGAGTTGGCCGATATGCTGGCCGAGGCCAAATCCAACAAACCGGCCGAGGGCAGCGGCAAGGATATTTTCGTAAGGCGGGTTATGCCCAGCAGGCAGGACCCGGCCAGCCTTTGCCTGGTAAGCTACCTGGCAGCCTTTGCCGAAAACCGCCTGCCCGAACCGGGCCTGACCGTGGCCATTGAATATCCGGCAGTGACAGTACGCATCAGTACCGATGCCAGCCGCTCCGATGGGCTGTGCAGCGGCAAAGCCGTTATCTCAACGCCGGAAACTGACCAGGGCGCGCGTTACTCGTGGCGGGGCATTTTACCGCAGGCAGGGAGCTTTGTGGGCTTTACCGAGACGGAAATAGAAGTGGTTGCGGAAGCGGACGGAAGCATAAGCAAAAGAAAAGGTGCTGATTTGGCCCATTATCTGCTTGGCTGGCTCAGCCTGGTGCTGATGCGCTCAGTATTGGCGCAAGAGCGTCCTGCGCATCTTGATACGGCAAGACAGCTCATTCTTACATCATTTCCGCTGGAAGAAGCGCAAACAACGCAAAACCTGCCGCAAAACTGGAACCGCTTTGCTTCATATATCCCGCTGGCCGCGTATTCCGGCGCGTTGCCTGAATATGCCATACCTTCGGTATGCGACATAACGCGGCAGCATCTTTGCGCCTCCGAGGCCCGGCAGTTTGCCTCCGGCCTGCTGGAGGCCGCAATTATTGAAGACATAAAGAACCGACGTGATGACGCGCAAATAACCGCTGGCATAGCCAGGGTAAAAGCCATATTCGGGCAGATGGACTGGTGGCGCGTGCAAAACGCCTTATGGGCCGACAGCGGGCTGAACCGGGCATACCCGCAAACGGCCGCGATGCTGAATTTTCATATATAGCGGCAGCGTAAGCCAGTGGCGCTGGCATGCCTACACAAACGGTCTTTTCGCCCTCCGGTTCACGCCGGAGGGTAAAAGGCCGCTATGTTAACACGCCACAATGTAAAACGAGCATATCCACATAGGTTATGAATGAATTGTGAATTTATTCATTTTCAAAGAGGTATTGCAATTAGCTGTAAGATGTGGTTATTTTTTAAGCCGCTTGCCTTATTTTTGTTGCCACTGTCGTCTTTATAGGAAGTTATTTTTTAATCAGGATTTTTGTCATACGGCAAGAAAGGCTGGTGCAGTCTGGAGTGCGGTGTATACAGACACACATAAGCTTCGGACTTGACCAATCTGACGCAGCCAGACGGCAAAAAGACAATTATGAAATAGCTTCTAAATAACTCACATGTTTGGACTGGTTAAGATGGAGATATGCCATGTCGTATAAAATTGTGCGCAAAATCGAGCTCATTCCGGGGCGCACCAGCCAGATGGAGCTGGAAGCTCCGCAAATCGCGCGCTCTGCCAAGCCCGGAAACTTTGTAATTCTGCGCGTTAACGAAAAGGGCGAGCGTTTTCCCCTTACCATTGCGGATACTGACCCGAAAGCCGGAACCATCACCATAGTGTTTCTGGTTATGGGCAAAAGCACGGCCATGCTTAACACCTTGGGCGTTGGCGACAGCATTGCCGATGTTTGCGGCCCCTTGGGCAAAGCCACGCATATTGAAAAACACGGCACGGTTATCTGCGTTGGCGGCGGCACCGGCATTGCGGCCATGCACCATATCGCCAAAGGCCACCACAAGGCCGGAAACCACGTTGTTTCCGTAATAGGCGCGCGTAGCGAAAACCTGCTGCTTTTCCGCGGCGAGCTTGAAAGCTTTTGCCCTGAAGTGCTTATATCCACCGACGATGGCAGTTGTGGCCACAAGGGCCTTGTTACCGAAGTGCTTCAGAAAAGGCTGCAAGAAGATAAAAGCGTAAAGGAAGTAATAGGCATAGGCCCGGTGCCCATGATGCGCGCAGTGGTGGAAACCGTGCGCCCCTTTGGCGTGCCTGTTACCGTAAGCCTTAACTCCATGATGGTGGACGGCATGGGCATGTGCGGCGCCTGCCGCGTTAGCATTAATGGCGAAACCAAATTTACCTGTGTGGATGGCCCAGAATTTAACGGGTACGAAGTGGATTTTGCCGAGCTTTCCCAGCGGTTGGCCTCTCTGAAGACACAAGAAAAGCAATCCAGCGACCATTATTGTCAGTGTGGAGGTCACTAATATGGCTAATCCCAAAGCAACCCGCGTTGACATGCGCTGCCAGGACCCTGCGGCCCGCATAAAGAATTTTAATGAAGTGGCCCTGGGCTACAGCCCGGCCGAAGCTCAGCAGGAAGCAGCGCGCTGCCTGAACTGCAAAAATCCCAAATGCGTTAGCGGCTGCCCCGTGGAAGTGCCCATTCCGCAATTTATATCCGCCATAAGCAAAGGCGATTTGGACGAAGCCTTTCGCGTAATCAAATTCACCAACAGCCTTCCGGCCATTTGCGGGCGCGTATGCCCGCAAGAAAACCAGTGCGAAGGCAACTGCATACTTAACGCTAAAGGCAACCCCGTTGCCATAGGCCGTTTGGAGCGTTTTGTGGCCGACCATTTCATCGCCCTTGACGCCTGCAACCAGACCGGCAACATAACCTGCCGCCTTACCGACCCCGATGCAAAGGTGGCCTGCATAGGCGGCGGACCCGCCTCCATTACCGTTGCAGGTTATCTGGCCGCGCGCGGCGTAAAGGTAAGCGTTTTTGAAGCCCTGCACGAAATGGGCGGTGTGCTGGTATACGGCATTCCGGAATTCCGCCTGCCCAAGTTTGGCGTGGTGCAAAAAGAACTGGCCGCTCTGTCCGAATTGGGCGTGGAGTTTTACACCAACTGGGTAGGCGGCAAGACCATACGCATCAAAGAATTGTTCGATCAAGGCTATAAAGCCGTATTTGTTGGCGTCGGCGCGGGCCTGCCCAAGTTTTTCGACGTACCCGGAGAAAACCTTAACGGAGTGCTCTCGGCCAACGAGTACCTTACCCGCATCAACCTTGGCCGCGCCTATGATTTCCCCAACTATGACACGCCTGTTTACCTAGGCCGCAACGTTACGGTATTTGGCGCGGGCAACGTGGCCATGGATGCTGCCCGTTGCGCCCTGCGCATGGGCGCGGAAAGCGTGCGCATAGTCTACCGCCGTACCAAGGCCGAAATGCCCGCCCGCCACGAAGAGCTTGAACATGCCATAGAAGAGGGCGTGCTGCTTGAAGAACTCGTTGCCCCCGTTAAGTTTGAAGGCGACGAAAAAGGCAACCTGCAAGCCGTCACCCTACAGCTTATGGAGCTGGGCGAGCCTGACGCCTCCGGACGCCGCAGCCCGCAGCCCAAAGCCGGAGCCTTCAAAACCGTGCAGACCGATCTGGCCGTCATAGCCCTTGGCACCCAAGCCAACCGCGTGCTTTTGGAAGAAACCCCAGAGCTTAAGCTCAACAAACGCGGCTACATCGAAGTTGACGAAAACGGCGAAACCTCCATGCCCGGCGTATACGCCGGAGGCGACATAGTAACCGGAGCCGCTACCGTAATACGCGCCATGGGCGCCGGACGCCGCGCCGCCAAATCCATAGCCGCCAGAATAGGCGTGGTGGAAGAATAAGATAGTTAGATGATGCGGCTGCGCCGCTATTATAAGATTCGAGAGAGATGGGGAAGGGAACTTTTGAAAAAGTTCCCTTCCCCTTCTCTCTCGAGCTCTCTCATCCCCATCCTTCCAAACTTTTTATAAGGGTATTTTTGGGGATGCTTTTGTTCTACTTGGTTATTTTTATTATGCATTATGCGAAGTTAAGAACGGAGTAATTTAATCTGGCGAAGATCCGCGCAAGGTGATTCAAAGGAATAAGGCAGACGTAAAAATATTTTCTGTAATGGCAAGTAATTTTTGGGGATTGATATATGGGTGTAATATTACTGAAATAGTCGCTTAAGTTAGCTCTCCATCAAATAATCTACTAAAAAGGTATAGGAGGATTAGGGTCAGAGCGCGAGAGACGGAGAAGGAAACCATTTAAAAAGCGTTCATTCTCCCGCACACGCAAAGATGAAACGCGGCGCAGCCCCAACAACATTAC
>JAVBON010000046.1:0-25929 GCA_031550525.1 Desulfovibrionaceae bacterium | reverse complement strand
ACCAGGGGGCAGCGGCCCCCTGGACCCGCGAAGGGTCTTGTTGGGAAGTGGTGCCGGGGCATCACTATTGCTTCAATTGACCGTCTTCTTTTCGTGGCTTGAAGGCGGAGTATTTATTTTTCAATGCCTGTCAAATATAATTTCAAACTTAATGCTAAGGCCAAAACCGGATTGAGCGTTGCTTCGTATCAAGCCCAATTGCATAAGGCCTTATCAACATCACCTTATGCCGGGTGCAAAGTGGCGTTACACCACGCCAATTAGCGTTCTACGTACGCTTTGCCCATTACAGGGCCACCGCACCAGGCCAATCAAACATAACACTTATGCGGGTCAAGGGGCTCACGCCCCTTGCGGGGCCTGGGGCAGCGCCCCAGATTTTGCAAATCTGGCTTCATCCTCTATTGCCTTTCTCTTTACTCACCCACGGCCCGCAGCCAGTCCAGCTCTTGCGCGCCGGGCAGGCGGGCGGCGGGGCCGAGTTCGTGAATCTGCTCGGTGAACTTGGTTACCACTTGCTGCCAGCGTTGGCCTTCGGAGGCGGAGACCCAGGTGTATTCAAAGCGGCGCGGGTCTATGCCCAGGGTGGGCAGGAGCTGCTTGAACACTTCCAGCCTGCGCCGGGCGTAGAAGTTGCCTTCGGCGTAGTGGCAGTCGCGCGGGTGGCAGCCGGAGACCAGCACGCCGTCGGCCCCGTAGAGCAGGGTTTTGGCTATGAAGAGCGGATTAACGCGGCCGGAGCAAGGCAGGCGGACGATGCGCAGGTCGGTGGGCTGGGTAAAGCGGCCCACGCCCGCAGTGTCTGCCCCGCCGTAGGAGCACCAGTTACACAAAAAGCCCACTATGCGCAGTTCTTTGCCCGCGCTTGGCTGTTTTACATCTGACATAACAAGGCCTCCACTTCGGCCAGCACCTGGTTATCGGTAAAGTGCGAAAGCTGAATGGCCCCCTGCGGGCAGGTGGCGTTGCACAGGCCGCAGCCTTGGCACACGGCCTCCAGCACCTCGGCCTTGGGCTGGCCCCGGAAGTCGATTTCGCGAATAGCCTGGAAGGGGCAAACTTGTATGCACTTGCCGCAGCCGATGCAGCGTTTTATATCCACCATGGCGGTTTGGGGGTCGCTTTCCAGCATATCTTTGGAGAGCAGGCCAAGGGCCTTGGCGGCGGCGGCGCTGCCTTGGGCCACGGAGGAGGGAATGTCTTTAAGGCCTTGGCTGCAACCGGCCAGATAAACACCGGCGGTGTTGGTCTCCACGGGTTTGAGCTTCACATGGCCTTCCATAAAGAAGCCGAAGTTGTCGTAAGAGATGCGCAGCTTTTCGGCCAGACGCGGCGCGCCTTGGCTGGCCTCGCCGCCCACGGCAAGCACCACAAGATCGGCCTCCACTTCCACCTGCTCGCCCAAAAGGGTATCGGCCCCGCGCACGATCATCTTGTCGCCCTTGGGGTAGATTTGCGAGACGCGGCCGCGCACGTACTGCGCGCCGTATTCCTCTTGGGCCCGGCGGGTGAACTCGTCATAGGCCTTGCCCGGCGAGCGTATGTCCATGTAAAAGACATAGCTTTGCGAATCGGGGATATGGTCTTTGGTCATAATGGCCTGTTTGGCCGTGTACATGCAGCAGAATCCGGAGCAATAGGGGCGGCCCACGGAAACGTCGCGCGAGCCCACGCACTGCACAAAGACGATGTTTTTGGGCTCCTCGCCGTTGGAGGGGCGCTTGATGTGCCCGCCGTAGGGGCCAGAGGCCGAGAGCATACGCTCGTATTGCAAGGACGTAATTACGTCGGCATAGCGGCCCGCGCCGTATTCGCCGTAGGCGGAGGTCCAGTCCATAAGGTCGTAGCCGGTGGCGGCTATTATGGCCCCTACCTTTACGGTAACAAGCTCGTCCTTTTGCTCGTAATTAATGGCCCCGCTGGGGCAAATCTTGGCGCAGACGCCGCATTTGCCTTCGGTAAGCATGCGGCAGGTGGAGGCGGTGATGTGCGCCTTTTTGGGTATGGCCTGCGGAAATGGTATGTTTATGGAGGTGGTTTGCCCCATGCCTTCGTTAAAACGGTCGAAGTTCTTTTTGCTGGGGCATTTTTCGGTGCACAGGCCGCAGCCGGTGCATTTTTCCCAATCCACATAAGCGGCTTTTTTACGGATGGTAACTTCAAAGTTACCCACGTAGCCGCTTATGGAATCCACTTCCGAATAGGCGTGCAGCTCTATTTTTTCGTTTTGGGCCACGTCCACCATGCGTGGGCCTAAAATACAACTGGAGCAGTCGATGGTGGGGAAGGTTTTGTCCAGCTTGGACATTTTGCCGCCAATGGAGGGCTCGCGCTCCACCATTACCACGTCCATGCCCGCTTCGGCGCAATCCAGCGAGGCTTGTATGCCCGCCACGCCGCCGCCTATTACCAGCACCTTGCGGGTGGCCGGTATCTTTTTGGGTATGAGCACTTTGTCGAGGCGCAGCTTTTCCACGGCCATGCGCACCAGATCGGTGGCTTTGGGGGTGTTGGCTTCCTTGTCGCGGCCTATCCACGAGACATGCTCGCGAATGTTGGCCATTTCGAACATATAGCGGTTAAGACCGGCTCTTTCCACCGTGCGGCGGAAGGTGGTCTCGTGCATGCGCGGGGTGCAGGATGCCACCACCACGCCCGTGAGCTTGTGTTCTTTAATGGCTTCTTCAATGGCTTGCTGGCCCGGCTCGGAGCAGGTGTACATGGAATCTATGGCATAGACCACGTCGGTCATGTGCCGGGCGGCTTCGGCCACCTGTTTTACGTCTACCGTGGCCGCAATGTTGCTGCCGCAGTGACAGATAAATACGCCTATTCTCATGCCTGTGCCTCCTCTTTTTGAATTCGAGGCTCTGCGGCTGGCGCTTTGGCCTTGGGGGCGGCGTCCGGCTCTTTGCCTATTTTATCCAGCGCGGGCTTGGGGTTGACTATGAGCTTGTTAAAGCCCAGCAGCTTTTCATCCAGCCCAAGAGCCAGGCCCAAGAGCTGGGTGTAGTAGAACACCGGCAGGTTGACATCAAGGCTGTTTTTGGAGCGTATCTGGCCCTGGCGCATGTCGAGGTTCATCTGGCACAGGGGCAGGCGGCCACCACGGCGTCGGCCCCGCTTAGGGCGGCCATCTCCATAATGCGTCCGCCAAGTCGGGCCACCACGTCGTTGCGCGGTATGCCGAAAGCGCCGCCGCAGCACTCCACCTTAAAGGGGAAGGGCAAAACCGTGGCCCCGGCGGCCTGCATTATGCGGTCCAGCGAGGTGGGGTTTTCTTCGTCGTCAAAGTGCATGGAGCGGCCGGGGCGGGTCATCAGGCACCCGTAGTAGGGCACTATTTTAAGGCCTTTAAGGGGCTTTTTGACGCGTTTGGCTATTTCTTCCGGAGTTATTTCCTCAAGCAGCACCTGCAGTACCGAGCTTACGGAGTGCTCGCGCGTAAGGGGGCGGAGGGTGAGTTTATCCACCGCCTCTCTAAAATGCGGGTCGCGCATATGCTCTATGGCGTTGTGCGTGTTTTTGAGGCAACTGGGGCAGGGGGTGATTATTTTATCCAGCCCCAAAGCTTCGGCCTGCGCCAGGTTGCGGGCGGTAAGGGCGGCGGATAGGGTATGATCGACCGTATGTGCCGGGGTTGAGCCGCAGCAGTTCCAATCGGGTATATCTTTAAGGGTAAGGCCGAGGGCGGAGCAGAGGGCTCTGGTTGAGCCGTCGTATTCTTTGGACGTGCCCGCGCCAGAGCAGCCGGGGTAGTAGACGTAGGTTTTATCTGCCATTATTCGCCGCCTCCTTTAAGGTGCTCGCCGGCGGCGAAGCGCTTGAAAATATTCGCCACTTCGGCAGTGCCTTTAATGCGGTGGGGCAGCATGGGTAGCTTGCCGCGCGATAGCATGCCTGGGGCGAGGTCGAGGTCGTCGAAGTAGCGGAATGAGCGCATTTTGTACACGGCCATTAGCCCAAGCTCGTGCGAGCGGCCGTGCCAGCGCACGGATTGCAGGAAAGAATCGGTAAACAGGCGCACGTTGCGCACGCCAGCGTAGCCCAAGCGGCGGGACATGCTCCTGCACACGTCCAGCACTTTGGCTACTTCAATATTATTGGGGCAATGGGTGGTGCAGGCCTCGCAAGTGGCGCACATCCAGATGGCGCGGGAGGAAAGAATGGTTTCCTTCTGCCCAAGCTGGATAAGGCGCATGAGCCTGCTCACTGAGTAATCGTAGGTAAAGGCCATGGGACAGCCCGCGCTGCAATTGCCGCATTGGTAGCATTTGCTTACGGTCTGGCCGCTTTCGGCCTCCACCTGGCGGATAAATTCAGCGTCACCTTTGCCTAGTTTCACAGGTTCCATAAGCACAGCCTCGGGTTATGGGTGAAGACGCTTTAAACTTAAAGCCACAGTAGCCCATATTAGGTAGCACTTCGCCAAGGCACGGTCAATCGCTCATAAAGTTTTTTTTATGTGTAAAATGTAGTAATTTCCAAAAGTTAGCGAATGAGGTGGAGAGCTTTTTTTTACAAATTTTGTAAAGGTGCGGTCATGTAAACCGTTTTTAACGGCTGGCAACATATGCCTTTAAAATATAACTGCGTGAGTTTTAAGTTTTTTTAAAAATACAATTTATGGTATTGTATGGCCACATAATATATAGCCATTTTTGTAACAAAAACAGGACGTAAACGCTGATTACTTTGTAAGGTAATAGGTGTTTTTTATTGTATTAACAGGTCTGATTGTTTTGTAATTTATGGTCTTTTTATTGATATGCCATATGGGCGATATTATGTTTAATCAGGTAAAATATGAATAAGAGGGGGCAGTATGCAGGTTTCTTTATCTGAACTGCAAACCAATCCTGGAAAATATGTGGCCTTGGCTGATGAACAGGACATTTACATCACAAAGAACGGAAAAAAGGTCGCAAAGCTGACCAGCGCCAAGGCGAACAAGGTTGATTCGGCCAAGGCTCTTTTCGGTCTTCTGCCTGCCGATACCTCGCTTGATGCCGCGCGTTAGGAACGATTGAAATGATAAAGGCACTTATCGATACCAATGTGGTGCTTGACGCTCTTGCCTCACACGAGCCTTTTCGGGTGGATGCGGAGAAGCTGTTTATGCTGGCGGCGGGGGATAAGTTTCATGGGGCTATTACGGCCAACAGTGTAACGGAGATTTATTACCTGATTAGAAAAAAAGTCTCCGATGCCGCCGCTCGTGGGGCAATATGGAACTTGCTGCAGCTTTTTACCGTTGTGGATGTCAGCGGTAAAGATTGTGAGGCAGCGCTTGATTCGCCAATTGTTGATTATGAGGACGCCCTGGTTGCGACATGCGCGGCCAAAGCCGGGATGGATTATATTGTTACACGGGATGAGGACTTTTTGCAGGCGGAATCGTTGATTGACATTGTTTCATCGGCTGCGTTTGTAAAGGAGTTTGTTAAATAAGCTCACTAGGCAACTACTCGCGGGTAGCCGTTTTAGTTGCGGTGAAAGATTAGAAAGTTCCGGCCTGCTTTACCCGTTGGAGTTTTGGGTAAAGCAGGCCGTTTGCGGTTTTAATGAGTTTTTGTTTGCCTGCTTACTTGGATGCGCAAAGCTACTCCAGTTTTGCCTGCTGGTAACGCGGATGCATTTTTTTACTTCCGCCTCAAAAGTCCATAATCATTTATGCGCCGCGTAGAAGTTTATTAAGCACCCATCCAGCAGAATCTGTTTTTCCTCGGCGGTAAGGGTGGCCATTTGCAGCGTTATGGGCAGGGCTTTGCCGCCGCGCAGCAGCTTGGCCGGAATATCCGTCAGGCCAAGGCTTATGGCTTGCCGGATGTTGGGTATGTAAAAGCGGTCGTTAATCTGGGGCTTGTGTTGCGCCCAGTCTTTAAACAGCAAGGGCAGCATGCCCCAGTTTATGAGGTTGCTGCGGTAACGTTTGGTGGCGTATTCCTCAGCTATGTTGGCCCAGCCGCCCAGCACCTTCTGGCACGAGGCCGCCTGCTCGCGGGCCGAACCGTCGCCGGGCTTGAGGGCGAAGACCACGCTGCCCAGGCCAAGGGAGGCGGCCTGAGCGCCGGTGGTGGCGCCGGGCAGCAGCCCGGCCTGATTCAATAGTTCAAGTTCCGCTTTAAGGGCTGCCGAAGGTGCGCCATCGCCAAGGTTTTTGCGTTCTTCCTCAAGGCCTCGCAGGGTTTTGGCGCGGTCCACATAGCTTGGGTCTTTGCGCGAAAGGGTAAACTCGGCCAAACGGTGCGGGTTGGAACGGTAAGAGGAGGTCTCGCCGGAAGGTATGAGCTCGTCGGTGGTGGTAACGGCATCGTATATGGCCGATACGGTAACAAGCAGAATATTCTCTGGCAGTGCCCCCATGGCTGGCCAGTCGGCTATGTTGGGGCCGAAGGAAAGTTCCACTTCAGGCTGAGGTTTGCGCCAGCCGTGGTACACGCGCCTTTGGTAAACTTCGCTGTCGAAGACGTAATTTTCTTCCAGCCCTCCGCCTTCGGAGGGGAAGTTTTCCACCTGGTCCGCGCTGGTAAGCGCGCCGCCGTTTAGAGCGGTGGCGGCTATGGAGCGGGCGTCCATAAGGGCCACGAAGGAAATTTGCCCGTCGGAGGGGCGCGAGCCTTCGCGGTTGGGGAAGTTGCGGGTGGTGTGGCGTATGGAGAAGCCGTTATTCATAGGCACGTCGCCAGCGCCGAAGCAGGGGCCGCAAAAGGCGGTGCGCAAAATGGCCCCGCTTTGCATCAAATTGGCGGCCGCGCCGTTTTGCAGCAGCATCTGGAAAATGGGCTGGCTGGCCGGATACACAGCCAGACTGTAGCCAGGCGTGCCCGCGGCCTTGCCTTTGAGCAGGCTGGCCGCCAGGCAGATGTTTTCAAACCCGCCGCCAGCGCAGCCCGCTATGACGGCCTGATCGGTAAAAAACTTGCCGTCGCGCAGTTTTTGGCGCAGGGCTGGTTTGAACACCAGCTTTCCGGCCTGGGCCTGGGCTTCTTTTTCCACAGCCGCCAAGAGGTCGTCGGCATTGACTAAAAAGTCGCGCACCGTATGGGCGTTGCTGGGGTGAAAGGGCAGGGCAATCATAGGCTCTATTTTGTCCAGGGCCACTTCTATGACTATATCGTAGTACGCGCCTTCTTCGGGCTTGAGTTCCTTATAATCGGCCTCGCGCCCGTGCAGGGCCAGATATTTTTTGACGCGCCCGTCGGTCTGCCAGATGGAGGAAAGGCAGGTGGTTTCGGTAGTCATAACGTCTATGCCTATGCGGTATTCGGCGGAAAGCGCGGCAAGGCCGGGGCCGAAAAATTCCATGATCCGGTTTTTAACCAGGCCGCTGCCGAATACCTCTTTTATAAGGGCAATGGCAACGTCTTGCGGGCCAACGCCAACGCGTGGCGCGCCGGTAAGGTAAATGGCGGCCACCTGAGGGCGGTCTATCTCGTAATAGCGGCTAAGAAGCTGTTTTACCAGCTCAGGCCCGCCTTCGCCCACGCCCATGGCGCCAAGGGCGCCGTAGCGAGTGTGGCTGTCTGAGCCCAAAATCATTTTGCCGCAACCGGCCAGCATTTCACGGGCATATTGGTGTATAACGGCAAGATGCGGGGGCACGAAATCGCCGCCGTATTTACGGGCGGCGGAAAGGCCGAAGGCGTGGTCGTCTTCGTTAATGGTGCCGCCCACGGCGCTGAGGCTGTTGTGGCAGTTGGTGAGCACGTAGGGCACGGGGAATTCTTTCATGCCGCTGGCCCGTGCGGTTTGCACGATGCCCACGTAAGTAATGTCGTGCGAGGTAAGGGCGTCGAAGCGTATTTTAAGCTTGTCGTCACTGCCCGAGCTGTTGTGCGCGGAAAGAATCTTCCAGGCCATGGTCTTGCTGAAGGCGTCGGCTTTCTTTGCCCGCACGGCCTCAGCCGATGTAACCAGCGCGCCGTTTTGCAGCACTCCGCCGTTTTTGTATATCTTGAACATAGTTACCTCCACGTGAGCTATGTTTTTGCCTTAATTTATTATTAGGACGCAGCAACCGCTTATAGTCCATATGCAGCCGAATGAAAAGCTGATTTTGCCCAGCGCGTGTTGCCACGGCGGCCTTTTTGTCTTATGGCCCGCGTCAGGAAATTTTTTTTATTCGACTTGGCGCGCGCCATGCCTCTCCCCTTCGGGGTGCTCGCGTCCAATTACCCTTTCCTGCATAATTATCGGTCACATACAAAGAGTACGCTCCCCGCATAAAAAATCTTCTACCTTGTCAGAAGACAAAAATTCTCGTTGCGCCAAAAAACAATATAAAACGCCGGAACTCCGTGAGGCGGGGAGTTCCGGCGTAGCTGCCTACCTTTGCAATGCAGCCTTCGGCAATGAACCGGTGCGTAATCCGGTTACTTGCCGGAAAGTTTTACCATGTTGGGCGCAATATCTTTCATTACGGCCATGATTATCTGTTTAAGGAACAACTCAAAATAATCATGGGGCCACCGGCATTCTTCCACCAGCATATAATAGAGCGAAGTGTCGGTAAGAGCCCAGAAAATGTCTGTAAGTATCTTCTGCTGTTCAGCGTTCAACTCTATGTTTTGGCGTTTGGTGGCTTCTTGCAATGTTTCGAACAGACTTTGGCGTCTTTTGCCGTTAGCTTCGTGCATTAGCTCGGCCAGTTCCGGGTAGAGTTTGTCCAAACCGCCCAAGGCATTAAAAATAGTCATATGCTCGCGCCCTTCGCGGCTGAGCATGGAGGCCATGTTGTTGGCAAGGCTTTCCTTATCGTTGTAGCCAAGCAGACTTTTGTAGTCCGCCTTTACCTCCATGTTTTGCAAGGAGCGCTTTAGCAGATACACCAAAATGCCCTGCTTGGAATTGAAAATGGAATATACGGTTTGCGTGGCCACTCCGGCCTTGCCGGCAATCTCGCCAATGGTTGTATACTCGTAACCGTTTGCCTTAATCAGTTCCTCAGCCGAATCGGCTATGCGGTTTTTGGTTTCTTCCGCCTGCTTTTGACGGACTATGGAGTTGTATGTGCGCGTTTCTTTCTTTTTCATTGACATATCCCTTAATGATAATATAAAGAATTAATCATTAGAGTATTATCTATCAAAAAAAATAAAAGCTGACAATGATTTTATTAAAAAATGTAACATTCTTGTTAAAGCATCGACTTTTGTTTGATGCGGGGTTAGGTATGGTGTCCTTCGGCTATATGGATTATTTACTAAACTTTGTATACCAGGAAGAAATTTATGGTTAAGCTCGGCAACACCCATAGCACATTTTTTATACACGCGTGTGCATTGTTCATACTGGCCTCTTGCGCGCTCATGCTCGGCTGTGATGATAAAAATAGCCAGGCCCCGCAAAACGCAATGCCCCCTGTGGGTGTGGTGGAGCTTAAGCCGCAAAGCGTGCTTACAACGGTTGACCTTACGGGGCGCGTGGCCTCGCTTGCCACGGCGGAAGTAAGGCCGCAGGTAAGCGGCATTATTTTGAAACGCATGTTTCAGGAGGGTTCCAACGTAACCGCCGGGCAACAACTTTACCAGATTGACCCAGCCATGTACCAGGCGCAGTACGACACCGCCCTGGCCACCCAAAAGAAGGCTCAGACCAACCTTGCCAACACCAAAAGCATAGCGGATCGCTATAAGGAAATCATAAAGGTAAAGGGCGTAAGCCAGCAGGAATATGACAACGCCATGGCGCAATACCGCTCGGCCGAGGCCGATGCCGCCGCCGCCGCCGCCGCTGTTAAAACCGCCAAGATCAACCTGGACTACACCAAGGTGTTTTCGCCTGTTTCCGGGCGTGTTGGCATATCTTCCGTTACCGAAGGCGCGCTGGTTACGGCCATGCAACCTGTGCCGCTGGTGTACGTGCAGCAGATGGACCCGATGTATATAGACATTACCCAATCCAGCGCGGATTTTTTGCGCCTGCAACGTAACTTGCAAAGCGGCGCTCTGGCTCAGGCCGGCGAACAGGCGGTTGGTGTGAAGCTTATTCTTGAGGACGGCCTGCCTTACGCCTATGAAGCAAAAATGATGCTTTACGATGCTACCGTTAATAAAAGCACCGGCTCCATAACCATGCGGGCCGAAGTGAAAAACCCCGATAACCTGCTTTTGCCCGGCATGTTCGTGCGGGCGAGAGTGACCGAGGGGATTACGGAAAACGCCCTATTGGTGCCGCTGCCTTGCGTGCAGAGAACGCCCAAAGGCCAGCCCATGGTTTTTGTGGTTAACAAGCAGGGAGTGGTGGAACAGCGCATTATTGAAAGCTCGCGCATTTATAACAACACCTCCTGGATTGTGTTGCCGGGGCTTAAGGCCGGAGTGGGCCTTGAGGCCGGAGACAAGGTTATTGTCGAAGGTATAACCCGCGTGCGTTCCGGCATGCCTACCGGAACTTATCCCTATGGCGCAGCCCCGCAACCCGCCCAGCAGGGCGCTGGCGCTCCAGCCCCGCAAACCAGATAGAATCGGCCAACGCAGTAAATTTTCAGGTAGGTTGACATGTCCCATTTTTTTATAGATAGGCCCATTTTCGCATGGGTTATAGCCATTATAATAATGCTGAGCGGCGTTTTGGGCATTCAGGTGCTGCCGGTTGCGCAATACCCTGAAATAGCCCCGCCCACCGTTGCAATAGTGAGTATTTACAACGGCGCTTCCGCCAAAACGGTTGAGGATTCCGTCACGCAGATCATCGAGCAGCAGATGACCGGCATAGACAACCTCAACTATATGTCCTCCACCAGCGACGCTACCGGCACGTCGCGCATCACGCTTTCATTCAAGCCGGGCACAGACCCGGACGTGGCGCAAATGCAGGTGCAGAACAAGCTCTCGCTGGTTACGCCCATGATGCCGGATAGCGTGCAGCGTAACGGCATACGCGTTATGAAATCTACAGCCAGTTTCTTTTTGATGATTACGCTGTACAACTCCGACGGCACTATGAACTTTCAGGATCTTGGCGACTATGCCGTGAGTAACCTGCAAGACCCCTTGAGCCGTATTGAAGGCATAGGCGAAGTTCAGATGTTCGGCTCGCAATACGCCATGCGCGTGTGGGTGGACCCGGCGGCTCTCTCCAAGTACAACCTTAACGCCTCCGATGTTGTGCTGGCCATACGCACCCAGAACGACGACATAAACGCCGGTTACATCGGCGGCGCTCCGGCAGTGCAAGGGCAGCTCATCAGCTTTTCCGTAACCGCCCAAACCCGCATGAACTACATTGAGCATTTTGAAAACATAATTATACGCACCAACCAAGACGGCTCCATGGTCAAGCTTAAAGACGTGGCCTGGATGGAACTGGCCGGTGAAACCAACTCCTACATGGCCCGCTACAACGGCCAGCCTGCCGCCGGCATTGCCCTGCGCTTGGCTACAGGAGCAAACGCCATAGGCACTGCCGACCGCGTGCTGGAAAAAATGAAAGAGCTGGGGAGCGTTTTCCCCGACAACATCAAATGGGAAGTTGGCTTCGATACCACGCCCTTTGTGCGCATATCCCTTAAGGAAGTGGTAAAAACCCTGGCGGAAGCCATTGTTTTGGTGTTCTTCCTTATGTATCTGTTCCTGCAGGATTTCAGGGCCACGGTTATTCCCACTATCGCGGTGCCTGTGGTTTTGCTTGGCACATTCGCGGTTATGGCTGCGGCGCAATTCAGCATAAACACCCTTACCATGTTCGGCATGGTGCTGGCCATCGGGCTATTGGTTGACGACGCTATTATTGTTGTGGAAAACGTTGAGCGGTTAATGCATGACGAGAATTTATCTCCATACAACGCCGCCAAAAAATCCATGACTCAAATTACCGGCGCCTTGGTCGGCGTGGGCCTGGTGCTCTCCGCCGTGTTTATTCCCATGGCCTTTTTTGGAGGCTCCACCGGCGTTATTTACCGCCAGTTCTCCATTACCATAGTGTCGGCCATGATGCTCTCGGTGGTGGTGGCCATTGTGCTCACACCCTCGCTTTGCGCCACCATTCTCAAACCTGCCAGGGAAAGCTCGGCCAGCGGAGGCGGCTCTTTGCACCAATTGGGCTTTTTCGGCAAGTTCAACAGCGGGTTTGAGCGTTTCACCAATTGGTACACCATGCTGGTGAGCAAAATACTCAGGCGTTACAGCCCCATGCTTTTGATATACACGGTCATATTTGCGGCTATGTGTTACGGCTTTGTAAAGCTCCCCACCTCCTTCCTGCCGGATGAAGACCAGGGTGTGATCATGTGCATGTTCCAACTGCCCGAAGGGGCCAGCTTTGAGCGCAGCACCAAAGTGGCGCAGGCCCTTGAAAAGTATTTTCTTGAAGAAGAAAAGGATGTGGTCTTGGCCACAACCTCCATTTTGGGCTTCAGCTTTAGCGGCAGCGGGCAAAACGTGGGCATGGCCTTCATACGCCTTAAAGACTGGGCCGAGCGCCCAGGCAAGCTCAATAAAGTGCCCGCCATAGTGGAAAGAGCCAGAAAGAAGCTTACCTTCAGCGGCGAGGGCATGGTTTTCGTATTTCAGCCCCCGGCCATTATGGAGCTTGGCACGGCCACCGGCTTTGAAATGCAGTTGGTTGACAGAGGCTCGGCCGGGCGTGAAAGGCTGCAGGAAGCCCTCAATATGCTCATGATTAAGTCAGCGCAGGATACCATGCTCACACAGGTGCGCCCTGACAACCGCGGCGATACCGCCCAATACAAGCTTAACATAGACTGGGAAAAGGCCAGCGCCCAAAACCTGAGTATTGGCGAAGTTACTGCTGCCGTGTCCAGCCTTTGGGGCGGTTACTACATAAACAACTTTGTAGACAGAGGACGTACAAAAAAGGTCATGATTCAGGCCGACGCGCCCTACCGCATGCAGCCTGACGACTTTAACCGCATATATATTCGCAATACTCTTGGGCAACTGGTGCCGTTTTCGTCCATAGCAACAGGCACGTGGATAAGGCAGTCTCCGTATCTGGAGCGCTTTAACGGCGTATCTTCCATGAAGATAAGCGGCCAGGGCGTGCAGGGGGTAAGCTCAGGCGACGCCATGGATGAAATTCAAGGTCTGGCCCTGAGCATGCGGGGCGACTACCCCAACATAGATGTGGACTGGAGCGGCATGTCCTTTCAGGAGCGGCAGTCGAAGGCCCAGGCCCCATTGCTGTACGCCATATCTTTGCTGGTTGTGTTTCTGTGCCTGGCGGCCCTGTACGAAAGCTGGACCATACCCATATCGGTTATGCTGGTGGTGCCCCTTGGCGTTGTGGGCGCGCTGGGCGCGGCGTATCTGTTTAAAATGAATAACGACGTATACTTTCAGGTTGGCTTGCTTACCATTATCGGGCTATCGGCCAAAAACGCCATTCTGATTGTTGAATTCGCCAAAGACCTCGAGGCGCAGGGCATGCACCTTATTGAGGCCACGGTCGAGGCTTGCCGCCTGCGCTTGCGCCCGATACTCATGACCTCTCTGGCCTTCATGCTGGGTGTTACCCCTCTGGCTATAAGCACGGGCGCTGGCTCCGGCGGGCAAAACGCCATCGGGCGCGGCGTGCTTGGCGGCATGACCACGGCCACCTGCCTTGGCCTGTTCTTCATACCGGTGTTCTTTGTGCTGATATCAAGAATATTCAAGGTGAACGTAAATAACCCGCATTTGCGCAAGCAGGCCTGGTAAGGGTGGCATCATGAATGTAATTGGCAAAACAAATAACTTATCGCTTTTTGTCGGGCTTTTGGCCGTGCTGTTTGCCTTGGGGGCCTGTACCATGGCCCCCAACTACGAGCGGCCCGAAGCGCCGGTTAAAGTGGATTTTCCCGATTATCCCGAATATAAGGGAGTTGGCGCCAAAGACCCGGCGAACAAGCCTCAGCAGCAACAGGGCGCGAAAGACGCAGGGCAGGAAAGTGAGCCTGCGACAGAGGAAGCCCCGGCCCCCGGCAACCTGAGTTGGAAGGAGTTTTACACCGACCCCAACATGCAGAAGCTTATTGCGTACGCGCTGGATAACAACCGCGACCTGCGCATGGCTATTTTGAACGTTGAGAAAGTACGCTCCATGTACCAGATTCAGCGTTCCGAGCTTTTCCCCACCATTGGGGTTGGCGCCGCAGCCATAAACCAGCGCACGCGCACTTTTCAGGAGCCTATCAGCGTGGCCAGCATGGTCAGCAGGCGTTACTCCCTTAACGTGGGCGTAACCGCCTATGAGCTGGATATTTTCGGCCGCGTGCGCAGCCTTAAAGACGCCGCGCTTGAAAACTACTTTGCCTCTGGGCATGCGGCCTACGGCGCGCAAATAACTGTGGTGAGCGAGGTTGCCTCGCTGTATTTGCAACTGGTGGCCTTCAAAGAGCAGTATGAGCTTACCCGCCGTACCTACGACAGCCGTATGGAATCTTACAGTATGATCGAGGCCATGTACAAGCAGGGCTTGGCTTCGCAGCTTACCCTCAACCAGGCCAAAACGGCGGTTGAAGATGCGCGTGTTACTGCCGTAAGCTTTTATACCAGCGTGTTACAGTTGGAAAATGCCATGGTTATGCTGCTGGGCGGGCCTGTGCCTGAAGGCGTAAGCATACCTGCCAGACTTGCCGATGTGCAAAAGCTTAAGGCGATACCCGCCGGTCTTCCTTCTTATCTGTTGGAGCGCAGGCCGGATATTTTGCAAGCCGAGCATGTGCTGCTCGCCGCCAACGCCAACATAGGCGCGGCCAGGGCAAGCTTTTTTCCAACCATCAGCCTTACGGGCTCGTTTGGTTATTTAAGCGCAGATCTGGATGATTTGTTCAAAAAGGATTCCCGTACCTGGAATTTTACCCCGCAGGTATCCTTGCCCATCTTCACCGGCGGCAGGCTGGTGGCTAACTTGGAAGGCTCCAACATACAGCGCGACATTGCGGTGGCCGCTTATGAAAAAGCCATTCAAGGCGCCTTCCGCGAAGTGTCCGACGCTTTGGCCCAGCGCTCCACCATAACCGAGCAGCTTGACGCCACCAAGTCGTTGCGCGACGCCTCCAAGCAGTCGTTCGACATCTCCACCGTGCGTTACGAAATAGGCATGGACAGCTACATGAACGTGCTGGACGCGCAGCGCATGCTTTTCGGCGCGGAGCAGGCCTTTATAAACAGTGTGCTGCAAAAGGAAGTAAACAGTATTGATTTATACAAATCCTTGGGCGGCGGCTGGCAATAACAGTTGCGCCCAAGGTCGGATAATACGCGCCGCAGGCGCGGAAAATGTAAACCCGGCCAGCGTTTTAAACGCTGGCCGGGTTTTATGCATGCAAGATATATAAGATTACTCCGGATACGATTATTTTCTTAGCAGCGGCAGGGCGTAGCGCTCTACTGGCGCGTAGTCGTCATAAAGGGGAGGAAGGGCGTCTACCAGCAGTATGCGCCATTCATCGGCCAGCATTTTGTAAGCGGTGGCGAATTCGTCGGCCGCTGCCTGGGGCGATTTGCGGGCCAAGGTTGGATTAAGGCCTGCCGTTTCAAGTTGCGCGCGGGTGGGCAGTGTATTTGCATCCTTAAGGGCCAGCAGCATCACGTTTTGCACCGTGCCGGGGTTGCCTGGCTGCAAGGGGAAGATATGCACAGAAGCAAAAACCTGCCCGAAGCTGGCGCGTATGCTCTCTAGCAACTGCGCCTTGGGGCCGGTTACGGCGGAGAGTATGTTGCAAATGTAAACACCATCGGGCTTGAGGGAGGAGTGTACGCGGGTTGCGCATTCCACGGTGCTTAGCTGGAAGGGGATATTGTATACCGAGCTGAAGGTGTCGCCCATAATCACGTCGTAGGCGGCTTCGCCTTTTTGCGCGTAGCGGTTCAGGTAGGTGCGGGCGTCTTCATGAAATATGCGCATGCGCGCGTCTTGCGGCAGGCCGAAGCGCTCGCGGGCCAGCCTGGTCATGGCAGGGTCTATTTCCACCACATCCAGCGCTATATGCTCGCGGGTATGCAGCAGGTATTTGGGTATGGAGTAGCCCGCGCCGCCCAGCATGAGCATTTTTTCCGCCTTCGGGCGCAGTTGCCAGGCCAGCGCGTAGTGGCGGGTGTAGTCCAGCACCAGCTCGTTGGGCCGCTCAATATTCATGGCCGATTGCGTAAGCTCTGGCGGGGTGGATAAAAGGCGCAAATGGCGGCGTTTTTCGTCATATCCTTCCTGCACCAGCAGGGTAGTGTAGCGCGTATCCAGCATGAAGTTGCCCTGGGCCAGGGCTTTTTGCTCTTCCGCATGGTTAAGGGTTGCGCCGTAAATAGCCAGACCCAGACCAAGCAGGGGGAAAAGCGCCATCATTTTACGGCGGCGCAGGGTAACACGGTCGGAGAGCAAGGCGGCAAGGGAGATGATCATCAGGCTGGAGGCCAGCATATATAGCGTTTGGCGCGAGCCTACCCAGGCAACGAGGTAATAGCCACCGGCAAAGGTGCCCAAAATGGAGCCGATGGCGCTGGCGGCTGAAAAACGCCCTATTACCGCGCCGGATTTTTCCACCGGCACCTTGCGCATGTGCAGAGCCACGCGCACAATGTAGGGCGAGACCATGCCCAAAAGCAGGCTGGCCGGGCCGAAAAGAATAGTGGCCGACGTTATGGCGGCCGCTTCCGGCTGCTCAAACATGGCGGCCACGTCCGCAAGAAGCCCCGCCTGAAACACGGCTATGGCCAGCACGCAAAAGGCCGCGCCTAAAATAACCATGGCCAGCTTTTTTGGGCTGGGGTCTTTATCGGCCATTCTGCCGCCCAGCCAGTAACCGGCGGAGAGGAAGGCCATAATTACGCCTATAAGGGCGGTCCAAACCAGCACCGAGCTGCCCATGTGCGGAGCCAGCAGGCGCGAGCCCGTCATCTCCAGAGCCATTACGGCCGCCCCGCATAAAAAAGCTATGGCTTCAAGCATTGTGTCCTCTTTTGCGCAAGTTGCATATGGTTTGCGCTATGTGCGCCCAACCGGGCCTATGCCGGAGGTTATCCGGTTTGAGCGGTTATGCTCTTTTCATTTTGGAAGTTGACACTAAAATAAAACTGTGAAAATATCTATTGTTTAATTAGACTTGGTGTGGCTGTGGCGGATTGCGCCCCGGCAATGAAAATGGAGGCAACATGGCAAAAGAAGAAGCCATTGAAGTAGACGGCGTGGTGCAGGAAGCTCTGCCCAACGCCATGTTCACCGTTGAGCTGGAAAACGGCCATACGGTGCTGGCCCATATCTCCGGCAAAATGCGCAAGTTTTATATACGCATTCTGCCTGGCGACAAGGTAAAAGTGGAGCTTTCGCCATACGACCTTACGCGCGGGCGCATTACTTATCGCATGAAATAGAAAGCCTTCGCGCTTTGGCGCGCAAGTTTACATTGGGCCGCAGCCACGCGCTGCGGTTTTTTGTTGTGTTGCGCATTTTTTTCTTGCTTAATATTGAATGGTCAAGTATCTAATAAATATGGTTGAGAATAACGTATTTATTAACCCCTAACCTCAAAGTGTTTCCTTGACATTAAACCGGCAGTCCGTTTATACCTATGGGAAATTCTTCTCGAAATAGACCTTGGAAGGAGGTTACGCTGCCATGAAGAAGATTTTTTTTCTGGGCCTTATGCTCCTGATTTCGGCGTTTGCCATCGCCGCGATTGCTGCTCCGCAAGTGCCTGCTGATGGCATGAAGATGGCCAAGACCAAGAAGCCGGTCGTCTTCAACCACTCCACGCATGCGGATATCAAGTGCGTTGAGTGCCATCATCCGGTGAACGGCAAGGAAGATTACCGTGCCTGCTCCACCGCTGGTTGCCACGACAAGCTGGATCAGAAGGACAAGTCCATAAACGCTTACTATCAGGTCATACACAAGGCCAAGGGCGCCAAGTTCGAAACTTGTATTTCCTGCCACAACAAGGTTGCCGGCACGGATAAGGACAAGAAGAAGGAACTCACCGGTTGCGCCAAGTCCAAGTGTCATAACTAGTGACCTGGCTCTTCGCAAGAAGGGTGTGTATTTGGCGGGCGCTTTGCGCCCGCCTTTTTGTATGCGCTAAAACATCAGACTTTGCCGGGGCATATTTATCATTGTCTGGTTGGTTGAGCGGCAGAGGCGCGGCGCATTGTATTAATTGCCAGTCTAGTATATAGTCTTGCCAGTAAAATTTGAAAAAGCCATAATTACAATACGTTGCCAAAGCCAGCTTTGGCCGCGTCCGCGCCTGTGTTGTGATTTTGTTGCACTACCGGCTGGTTCGGCTTGATTTATACTTCAAGCTATGGGATTTAGAAAAAAATACATCAGGCGCGCGGGCAATTTGTTGCGGGGCCGTTACGTCTTACGGATGCGCTTTAACAGACGCGCGCGTATTTTTAAAACCCCTGGCGCGCATGCAAGGAAACCTTATGGGTGATGATGATATCATTGATTTGGTCGAGGTTGTTAAACCTGGTCAGGCCGCTTTCACGGCGGAGCCAACCACGGAGCAGCCTGCAAAGGCCGCGCCAGCAGCGCCTGATTTCGGGGCGGATCTTGATGCCCTGCTTAATGATTTTGGCAACACCGCCGAAGTTTCGGCCCCTGAGGCCTCCAGCGCTGCCGCAAGCCTGCCAGACAGCGACCTGGAAGCCCTTATGGGCGCGGCCATGTCCGGAGACAGCGCCTCAATAGCCGCACCCATTGCAAACCCCGTTGATTCCGGCCGCGCGGTTGACCCAAACGAGCAAATTGACCTGCCGCCTCTATCGGATCTGGATGCCCTGCTGGAAGAGCTTGGCGTGCCGGATGAGGCTGACCTGACGCAAGCCCCGGCGGCCTTGGCCCCGGATGATCTTGACGCTGTGCCTCTGGCAGGAACCTCACCTGCCGCTCATGCCGCAACTTTGCAGGCCGCGCCAGCAGCGCAAGCCGCGCGGGCAGCCGAGCCGTCATCTGAAATGTCGGCTAACGACGACATTGACTTCGCGGCTTTGGCCGCCGGAGTGGCGGCCTCCAAAGCTGCTGAAAAGGGCCCCGCGCCCGTGCAGGCTGCAAGCCCAGCCCCAGATTTTGCCGAGGAGCTTTTGGCTGCCGAAGCTGCTGTTGCGCCAGCGCCGCAAGCTCCAGCGCCTGAAGAAATTGCGGATATGGCCGATTCTTCCACCGATGGCATTGATATGAACGAATTGGACGCGTTGCTGGATACAGTGCTTGCCGCCGCGCCCAAATCCCCAGCCAAGGCCCAGGCCGCCAAATCCGCGCAGGCTCAGGCTGTTTCAGCCCGGCCAGAGCAGGCGCAAGCCGCGCCCGCCCAAGCCGCCGCCACACAAGATGCAGGCGAAGTTGCCGCTCCAATTGCGCCGCAAGTTGCCGCGCCGGCCGCACCTGCCACGCAACCCGCCCCTGTTTTGGCGGAGGATGATAGCGCCGTCGCTTCTGCCGCGCAGGCAGCGCCCGCGTCTCAGCCTGCTCCCACAACGCTTGTGGAACCTGCGCCTGTTGCTGCCGATGATGTGGACGTTATCTCCAGCGCGGATCTGGATGAATTTTTGGAAATGTCCGCTGCCGCTTCCGGGGGGCTTTCCGTTGCCGAGGCAGCGGAGCTTGCCGCCCTGCGGGTGGAGGTAGACGCCCTTAAAACGGAACTGGCGGATTTGCGCGCCAATATAGCCAAACACGCCGCCGCTGCCGCCGCCAAGGTGATACGCGAAGAAATAGCGGCTTTGGCCGGGCAGTTGTAGGCGCTTTGCGCGCAATACTTTTTGCCCTGTGTATTTTAAATAAAGAGAAGGGGTCTTGCGGTTTCTCTCTTTTACCCGTCCGGTGTCCGCCAGCGTGGCAGGAGGCCATTCCCCAGGACGGGATTTTGTTTTCAGCCTTGCCTAAACCGTGCCTTGTTGACTGGAGTTTTGCATAGCCTTTTGGGTTATATGCTGTTTAGGCGTTTATAATGCATGCAGCCGGCCAGTTTGCTGGAGTTACACGCAAATATCGGATTATTTTATGAAAAATGTAGAAAAGGCTCTGGACCCTCAAACCAAGGAAGTCTTGAAAGCCGCCAAGGAAATAGCGGTTAAATTCATTGAAACCGGTCGGATATCCACAGCCAATTTTTCCGACATTTTTCCGGAAATTTACAATGTGGTCCGGCAGGCCGTAATCGCTGGGCAGGACCTCACCCCCGTTAACCCCGCTGACAAACCCAAACCTTAAAACAGACCATGAGCAAAAAAACACCAGCCGCCAAACCCGCTTCAAACCAACCGGAGCAGGGCGAAAGCCACTTTGACAACAGCGAGCATAACCGCGAAGTAAAAAATATGTTCGGCGCTATTGCCGAGGGTTATGATTTTTTGAACCATACCTTAAGCATGGGCTTTGATATCTACTGGCGGCGTGTTCTGGTAAAATCTCTGGCCGCCGCGCCGCAGGGGCGCATACTGGATTTGGCGGCTGGTACCTTTGACGTATCCATAGCCTTGGCCAAGGCTTACCCGGCAAGGCAAATAGTGGGCGGTGACCTGTGCCTGCCCATGCTGGAGCGCGGCCTCCCCAAACTGGCCAAGGCCGAGCGCCAAACATTAGCCATAGCCCCTATAGCGCCAGTTAATGCCGACGCCTATAATTTGCCTTTTCCTGATAACTCCATGGCTGCCATAACGGTTTCTTTCGGCCTGCGTAATATGGTGCCAAGGGTGCCAGCCCTGCGCGAGATGCGGCGTGTGCTTATGCCCGGCGGGCGGTTAAGCGTGCTGGAGTTTGGCAGCGCCAAGCCCAAGGTTTGGTTTGGGCTGTACAATTTTTATCTGGCTAACGTGCTGCCGCGCATAGGCGGGCTGATTTCTGGCGAGCGAACGGCCTATGACTATCTGGCCCGTACCATTTACGAGTTTCCCGAGGCCGAAGCCCTAAAAGCCGAAATGCTTGAGGCGGGCTTTGCCCGTGTAAAGTACAAGCGTCTTAGCGGCGGCATAGTATACGTGCATTGCGGCGATAAATAGCCCGGCAGGGCCTTGTCGTTCTCGCCGCATGTTTTTAATGGATTAAAAGTAGATTTGCGCGCCGCGCCACCCGCGTGGCGCGTTTGTTGGAGTGCTATTATATTTGGCGCGGGCGTCAGGCCAGATTGCGCCCAACCAAACCGTAAAGCAGCCAGACCGCCAGTATGCGTTTTTGCGCGTATGGTTTGGCAATGGAGCTAAAGGCGGTTAAGGGCCACTATAAGCAGGCCGGCCAGCATAGCCAGAATACCGAATTTGCGAAAAAAAGCCGGTTTTTCGCCGGACATCCTTAAACACAGCCGTGGCAGCTTTTTGGAGAAGAGCGTGTAGAACATGCCCTCCATAAAAAAAGCCAAGCCCAACGCGCTGAAAAATAAATGAATATTTGTACTCATCTTTAGTTTATCTCATGGCCTCTTTATCTTGTCCAGCTTTTGACGCACACCGGGTCCTGGTCTGTTTTTCTTGCCAGTGGCGTAAATTGTAAGTAATATACTGCCTTCTAAAAGAGACTATCTTTAGGAAATAAGGACATACATGCGCAAATTCAAAAAAATCCTTTCTGAAGAAGAAAAAAACATTACAACAGCTTTGCATGAAGAAATAAGCCGGCTTGAGCCTGTGGTGCAGCCCATGGTTACGCATGTGATCAAGGCAGGCGGCAAGAGAATACGCCCGCTTATGACGGTGCTTATGGCCAAGGCTTTGGGCCGGAATGACCACGAGGTTTATTCCATGGCCAGCGCTCTGGAGCTTTTGCACGGGGCCAGCCTTATGCATGACGATGTGGTGGACGGGGCGGAAAAGCGCCGGGGCAGTCCTGCGGCCCATACGGTTTTTGGGGCCAGCCGCTCCATTTTGGCCGGAGACGTCCTTTTAGCCTCTTGTATGCGCATAGTGCTGCGCTCGCGCAATTTTGACATTATAGAAAGCGTGGCCGTTGCCGCCGAAAAAACCGCAGCCGGAGAAGTGGAGGAGATAAACAACCTGCGCAACCCTGCTCTGGATTATGCGGGTTATTTGCGCATAATTACCGGCAAAACAGCCTGGCTTATTCGTTGCGCTTGCGAAATAGGGGCTATGTCCGCCAAGGCCTCGCCGGAGCAGATAGCCGCAGCCGCCAACTTCGGGCTGGAATTGGGCGTGGCTTTTCAACTGGTTGACGACGCTCTTGATATAGCTCCGGAAAAGGTAACCGGCAAGCCCACCGGCGGCGACCTGCGCGAGGGCAAGGTTACTCCGTTAATCAATTTTTATATGGAGTCCCTGCAAGGCAAAGAGCGTAAAGATTTTATGCAGGGCTTCACCAATGCCTCTTTCAGCGAGCAGGAAATTGCGGCCATAGTGGCCCGCATGCGCGAGCTTAAGTGCGACGAGCGCACGCGCGAGCTGGCCAACCAGCACCTCAGAAAGGCTGAAGAGTGCCTTAAGCTTATACCCGCCGGGCAAGAGCATGACATTTTGTTTTCGATGATTGACTATATAAGAGACCGTGATCATTAGACGGCGGCATTAATATGGCGCACGCCGGGCCAGGCCGTTGCGCCCCGTGCGGCTTACAGGCTCAGCCGCTGTGTTATACCTACAAATTATCAGGAGTTGCAATGCTTCGCCGTATTGAAGTGAGGGTCAGGCCTGAGCTGGACGATTCTTTCGGGCACAGCCTTGTGGGCAAGGTAAGGGATTCTTTGGGCATACAACTGGGCGATGCCCGGCGGGTGAAGGTTTTTACCGTATCCGGCCTTGATGGGAATCAGTGCCTTGAGCTTGTAAAACACTCTGTTCTGCACGATTCGGTGCTGCAGGACGCGGCCTTGCAGCCATACAACCTTGGCGCGGACTGGGTGGTGGAGGTGGGCTACCGCCCCGGCGTTACCGATAACGAAGCCCGCACCGCCCGCGAGACCGTGGCCATGGTTTTTCCGGAACTGAAGGGTAAAATACAGGTCTACACTTCATCGCAATATCACTTTTTCGGCAACATAAGCCGCGAGCAGGCGGAGCATATAGCCACCGGACTTTTGGCCAACGAGCTTATCGAGCGTTTTGAGCTTAAAAGCGGAGCGGAGTGGGCCAAGGCCCCAGGCTTTGCCGCGCGTGAGGCCAAGGTGCTTGGCGCGGCTTCGGACGAAATTACCGTGGTGCCCATAGGCGGCATGGATGACGCGGAACTTATGCGCATAAGCCGCGACAACACCTGGGCTCTTTCTTTGCAAGAAATGCATGTAATAAAGGCGCATTTCGCCCAGCCTCAGGTGCGCACGGCTCGCGCCGCGCAAGGCCTGCCCGCCGACCCGCTGGATGCGGAAATGGAAGTGCTGGCCCAAACCTGGTCCGAGCACTGCAAACACAAAATTTTCGCGGCAAAAATAGATTATGAAGATGCCGATAAAGGCGAAAAACGCCAGATTAACGGCCTTTATAAAACCTGCATACAGGGCAGCACCAAAAAGCTGCGCGCCGAAATGGGCGAAAAAGATTTCTGCCGCTCGGTGTTCAAAGATAACGCCGGGGTGGTGCAATACACCAAAGGCTACAACCTGTGCATAAAGGTAGAGACGCACAACAGCCCTTCGGCGCTGGACCCGTACGGCGGGGCGCTTACCGGCATAGTGGGCGTTAACCGCGACCCCATGGGCACGGGCATGGGCGCCAACCTTTTGTGCAATACCGACGTGTTCTGCTTTGCCTCGCCTTTTTACGATAAAGCGCTGCCTCCGCGCCTTTTGCACCCGCGCCGCGTTATGGAAGGCGTGCGCTTGGGCGTGGAAGACGGCGGCAACAAATCCGGCATTCCCACCGTTAACGGCTCCGTGGTGTTTGAAGAGCGCTTTTTGGGCAAACCCTTGGTGTTTTGCGGCACTATAGGCCTTATACCTGAAACCATTGGCGGTAAGCCGGGTTATGAGAAAAAGGCCAATGTCGGCGACGTCATCGTCATGGCTGGCGGGCGCATTGGCAAAGACGGCATCCACGGCGCGACTTTTTCTTCAGAAGAGTTGCATGAAGGCTCTCCGGCCACTGCCGTGCAAATAGGCGACCCCATAACTCAGCGTAAACTTTACGATTTTATTATGGCCGCGCGTGATAAGGGCCTGTATTCGGCCATTACCGACAACGGCGCTGGCGGGCTTTCGTCATCAGTTGGCGAAATGGCGCAAGATAGCGGCGGTTGCCGCATGGATTTAAGCAAAGCCCCCCTCAAGTACGACGGCTTGCGCCCTTGGGAGATTTTGCTCTCCGAGGCGCAGGAACGTATGACTTTGGCTGTGCCGCCAGCCAAGTTGGACCAGTTTATGCGCTTGGCCCAGATTATGGATGTGGAAGCGACCGCGATGGGCGAGTTTACCGATAGCGGATATTTTCACGCCACCTATGGCGAAAAAACCGCCACTTGGCTGCCCATGGAGTTTTTGCACGATGGGCTGCCGCAAATGGAGCTCAAGGCCCGTTGGGCGGCGCCTGTTTACAACCAGAACGAACGCGCCGATGTTCCGGCGGCGGAGCAGGGCGCTTTGCTCAAAAAAATGCTTGGCAGCCTCAACATTTGCAGCCGCGAATATATGATTCGCCAGTATGACCACGAGGTAAAGGGCGGGAGCGTGGTCAAGCCGCTGGTGGGCGTAAAGCGCGACGGCCCGGCCGATGCGGCGGTAATGCGCCCGGTGCTGGATCGCCCCGAGGCCATGGTGCTTTCACATGGCATCTGCCCCAAGTTCAGCGATTACGACACCTACTGGATGATGGCCAACGCCATTGACGAAGCCGTGCGCAACGCCGTTGCCGTGGGCGCGGACCCCGAGCGCATGGCCGGTATAGACAATTTTTGCTGGTGTGACCCGGTGCAGTCTGAAAAAACGCCGGACGGGCACTACAAGCTGGCCCAACTGGTGCGGGCCAATGAGGCCTTGGCTTACTTCTGTCAGGCCTACAAAACTCCCTGCATTTCCGGCAAAGATTCCATGAAGAACGACTACAGCGGCGGCGGCGTTAAAATATCCATTCCGCCCACGGTGCTCTTCTCCTTGCTGGGCTTTATGGATGACGCCTCCAAGGCCGTTACTTCCGATTTCAAACGGTCTGGCGATTCCATTTATATTCTGGGCGTAACCGGCCGTGAAATGGCCGGGAGCGAGCTTATGAGCGGGCTGGGCAAAAAGGGCGGGCAAGTGCCCAAAGTTGACGCTGCCTCGGCCATACTGCGTTACCGCACGCTGCATCAGGCCATTAACAACGGGCTGGTAAACGCCTGTCACGACCTTTCCGACGGCGGCCTGGCCGCGGCCTTGGCCGAAATGGCACTGGCCGGGCGCAAAGGCGCGGTGGTGGATGTGGCGCTGGCCCCCAGCAGCGGCGAGCTTACACTCACGGAGCTTTTGTATAGCGAATCCGCCAGCCGCCTGCTTGTAACGGTGCCAGCAGGAAAAACCGCCGCCTTTGAAAAGCTCTTTGCCGGGCAGCCCTGTGCATTGCTGGGCAAGGTAAGCGAAAATGCCGAGTTGGCCCTTGCTAACGGAGGAAAAACATTTGCCTCCGAAAATGTTGAGGAGCTGGCGAAAGCTTTTAAAGCTACCCTCAATTGGTAAAGGGAGAAGCCCCTTAGGGGTTGGATGGCGCGCGGAGCGCGCAGCAAGAAAATATGGAAGCGGCGTAGCCGCACAATATAAAAGAGGGGCTGCTCACCCCTCTTTTTTTGTTCACCATTTAATTATTGTCGCAGTGGTGACCATAATTTGTCCCCATCGAGTCTTTCGTGAACGATTGCCAGCGGTATGATTGAAATGCAGAGGGTTCTGCATGGGGAAAAAGAAGATTTGATTGTATATTCAAATAGGGTGTGATAATATGCGTGACAATCTCAATTTAGAACAATTTAGATTATATGACAAAATTATTTGTTTGGATTTGAAGTCATTTTACAGCTCGGTGGAGTGTGCTGTGCGTGGCTTAAATCCCATGACGACGAGATTAGTGGTCGCAGATGAAG
>JAVBON010000041.1:0-20330 GCA_031550525.1 Desulfovibrionaceae bacterium | reverse complement strand
CTAACACACATAAACACACTCCTCCAAGATATCACAAACCTGTACATAAACACAGGCTACATCACATCACGCGCATTCATCAAAATACCACAAACACACCTTAAAGAAGGAATTCTCCAAATTATTATCGTGGAAGGGCGCATTGAGGGCTTTAGCGGCATTGGGGCGGGCGAGTATTACACGGCCTTTCCCTTTACCAGAGGCGAAGCGCTTAACCTGCGCGATATTGAGCAGGGTCTGGAGCAAATGAACCGCCTGCCCTCCAACGACGCCAAAATGGATATAAAGCCATCGGAAACGAAAAACGGCTACAGCACGGTGGAAATAACAAACAACCCGCGAGGCAGCACCAGAATAGCGCTGTTTACCGACAACGCCGGCTCCGAAAGCACCGGCGAATGGCGCGCGGGCCTGCGCCTGAGCCAAGACAGCCTGCTGGGCCTGAACGACCAGATAACCTTAAGCTACACCAACTCCCCCAGCTACAACTACGACAGGCGCGATTCAAACATTTTCAGCGCGGGCTTAAGCGTGCCTTTTGGCTACTGGACTGGTTCCTACAATTTCTCTTATTCCGATTACCGTACCAGCCTTGTGCTGCCCGCCAGCGGCGAGCGTTTTTACTCGTACGGAGACAGCATAAACCACATTGTAGCGTTGGAGCGCATGCTGCTGCGCGCGCAGCAGTATAAAATTGCAGTTTCGGCAAGCCTTACGCACAAAAAGGCTGAAAACTACTCCAAGGTATATGACGTGGAGGTAAAAAACGACGCCTCCAGCCGCAACCTTACCGTGCTAACGCTGGAGACGCCCGCCACCTTTTACGGCTCTTTCAACGTGCTGTACCTGAAGCCCGGCATCAGCCAAGGGCTGGACGCGCCAGATACCATGAGCGACAGCGGCAGCCCCTACACCCAAAAGGCGCAGTACACCGCCTTCAAGCTATATGGCTACCACAGCTTTCGCTACGGCTGCGCCAGCTTTACCAATACTCTGGATTTTCAGTTTAGCGCCCACGAGCTTTTCAGCAGCGAGGCCTTTCACATAGGCGGGCAGTATTCGGTACGCGGCTTTAAGGACGACAGCGCCCAAGGCGACACCGGTTTTACCCTGCGCAACGACGTTACCTTTGACCTTAACCGCATGTTGGGCACGCAAAACAAAATTCTGGCCCTGTTCAGCCCCGGCCTTTTTCTGGATTACGGCCTGGTTGAATCCAACAGCAAGCACATAAAAAACGCCTCTCTGGCCGGTGGCGGGCTGAAATGCGCCCTGAACCACGAGTATATTGAGGCCTCAGCCGCTTACTCGATAGTATTGCATAAAGAAAAATGGATGGAGGACAACGCCGCCTGGTACCTGTACGCAGGGGCGAACATAAAATTCTGACGTGCCGCGCGGGCTTTTTTTATACAATAAAAAGACACTGCCTCAAGCGCGGTAAATAAGCCCCGCGCGGGCGCTATCTAGGCATCATCCTGCACTCGCACCATACGATAGCCTACGCCCATATGGGTTTTTAAAAACTGCGGCTCGGACTGGTTTTTTTCTATTTTTTTGCGCAGGGCCGCCATGAACACACGTAATGATTGAGTGGTGCTTTCAAACTCGCTGGCCCATATTTCCTTCAAAATATAGTTGTGCGTAAGCACCTTGCCCACATTGCGCGAGAGCAGGCACAAAAGCTTGTACTCCAGCGGGGTCAGGTGAACTTCAACATTATCCACAAAAACGGAATTGGCGGCGTAATCAATGCGCAGCCCGCCGTTTACAAACACATTGGTGCCTTTTTGCGGGCTGTTGTCATAGCTCATTTTGCGAAGGGCCGCGCGCACCCGCGCCATAAGCTCCTCCACGCTGAAAGGCTTGGTAAGGTAATCGTCGGCTCCGGCATCCAAGGCCGCTATTTTGTCATGCACTTCGCTACGGGCGCTTACCACTATAATTGGGTTGTTGGTCCAGGTACGCAGCCGGGCTATAATATCCACGCCGTCCATATCCGGCAGACCCAGATCCAGAATAAACAAATCCGGCTGAATGGAAACGGCCTCTGTAATAGCCTCGGCCCCGTTGCGCGCGTAACGGAATTTGTACCCGAAAGTGCCCAGGGCGGTGGTAATGAGATTTCTGACCGCATTGTCGTCTTCAACCACCAATACATTCGTTTTCAATGCACACCTCCTCCAGCTTGAGGGCGAAGCTTACAATAACGCCGCTTGGCGTATTATCCGCAATAGTAATAGTGCTGCCGTGGGCGCTGATAATAGACTGGCATAGCGGCAGCCCAAGCCCTATGCCCCGGCGGCTGTCGCTCAGATTTTTATTGGTGGTGTAAAACATTTCGAATACTTTTTGCTTGTCATTATCGCTTATTCCGCAGCCGGTATCCGCCACCTCAACCACTGCCTGCGCGCCACGCCTGAATACCCTCACCTTTATGTCTGAGCCGGCGGGCGTGTATTTTATGGCATTATCCACAATATTTACAATTACCTGCATGAGCAGCCTGGCGTCTGTTTTTACCACAATAAGCTCATCGGGCATTTCAATGGAAACATGGTGATCTTTAGTGCGTTTTGACATGGAATTTAACGATTCCTGCACAATTTCCTGTAAGGCCTCATACTCCGTATTTATAGCCATTACGCCGTTGTCTATGCGCGTTACGAAAAGCAAATTTTCCACAAGGTTTATCAACCATTCAGAATCATTATATATATTTTGATACAACTGCTTACGCAGGTCGGGTTTAATCTGGTCGCCATTGTTCAAAAGAATATCCGCATTGCCCGATATGCTGGTAAGCGGCGTGCGCAGATCGTGAGAAATGGTGCGCAGCAGGTTTGTGCGCAGGCGCTCTGCCTCGGCCTCGCGCGCAATGCTCTCGTTAAACAAATGCAGATTGTATTTTTCCAGCGACAAGGCTATTTCATCCAACATGGCCAAAACCAGGTTGTATTCGTATGCAACTATTCTTTTGCCGGAATCAACAACAATGCAAATAAGCGCAAAAAGAACTTCTCTGTTCATCAGTTTGAAACAGACAGCGTCTTTGCCACTATCTATATGAATAACCATGTATTTTTCATCATTTTCTGAAGCGGAAAATTGCTGCAGGGCGCTTTTTTCCAACACAAAATCTTTGGAAAAAAACACCAAGTCACTTTCCGGACCTTTGATAACAGGTTGCGTCAGCTTGCCATCGGCTAGCGGAAAAATCAAAACCGCGCGCTCAAACATTTTGTAAAGTTGCGCTGAAGCCACATTTAAAATATCGCTCATATTCTGAGCTTGCTGCAAGTGCTGGCTGGTTTCAAGCAGAATATCCAAACGGCGTATTTCCTGCTTTTCCCTGACAATCTGCATGCGAAACAAAGTCATTATATAGTTTGTAATAAGCGATGCTCCCAACATAACAACTGTGGTTATGGAGTATTGCAGATCGTAAACATGAAAGTTGAATATAGGGTCGGCATATAAAAAGTTGAATAAAAGAACTCCGCACACTGATGAGACTGTTCCGTATACCCAACTGGATGTGATGGAAGAAATAAACAGTATGCCTAGAATATAAATGGATATGATATTGGCTTCGCTCAATTGCAAAGAATGAAACAGGTAGCCTATGAGCGAGCAAACCGCCAAAACGCAGTTTGAAACAAAAGCGTCGCGCCAAGCGGTAGCGGACTTTAGCCGCGACCTTTTTTGCAGGGTTTTAAAGCTTATATTCAATGCGCTCTCCGTACTGGCTAACCGGCTTTAAGTATGGTCAATCTTACCTCAAAGAACAATATTTGTGGCGGTATGCCCAATTTTTTATGCAATCTTAACACAAATGGTAAAAAGCGCATAATATGCGGCTATAGTCATATTTCGAGCTACACATTACGCTGCCAAGCGCATATTATGCCAGTTTCGCCCGGCAAGGGCACGGCATTACGCACCCCTTTATCATCAAACCACGTGTCGTTTATGGCAAAACAACCAGCCAAACGATCTTAACATTTTTTTTATGTATAGCATGACAAGTTTAATGCCGTGGAAATTCCACATGGCCTTTTGCCGGTGTAACGTTGGTTTAAACAATAGTTAAGAAAAGCCTTATAACAAATTGTGGAGGTGCGTTATGTCTGGAAAGGGTATTTTTCTCGCCGTTATGCTTGCAGCTTTTGTAATTTCCATGCTCTTTACTATCAAGTCTGAAAGAAAGAACAAAAAAAGCAAGGAACCGCAGGCTTAATTACACTCTGTTCCCTGATTGCGACGATTACGGAACAAATTTGGGGTCTTAATCGGTTGAAAGCGAGAGGTTGCGATTTTATCGTAACCTCTCGCTGCTTTTATTTACCTGCTCCAACCGGCTGGCTGCAACAGTAACGACAAGCATGGGCAGCCAGATTATATGCGCGGTAGTGCGCGCGCCTGCCTCAGCGAGGCTTGCAGACAATTTCGTGTATTCTGGTGCCAAACACGCCGTTGGCGTGGGCTGGCGTCATAATCACCGCCGTATCGGCCCCGCTCGCCGTGCCGCCTATGGCGACAATACGCTCGCCATACGGAATCAGCCCGGCATCCAGCGCCATAATGGCAACCTCCACGCACACCTTTGTGCCCTGCCCGAACATGCGCAAGGTTTCCGACATAATCTCGGCCGGATACATGCCGTGGTTCTTGTTGCTTATGCCCCGCTCCACCCCGCTTAGAACATGCGTGGCCGTTAGCACTTTTATGCCTTCCGCCACAAGCTTACCGCGATTTTCCGCCGAAAGCTCGTTGGCGCCGGGCTCTCTAAAACCGTTGGCGTGGGTTACGCAAACAACATTTTTGCCGGTACCGGCCAGCAGCATGGCGGTGTTGCCGTGCGAGGACGCAACCACAATATGGCTAATGCCGTTTTCCTCAGCCGCCTCAAGCGCCAGGCGCACCGTTTCTTCCGTATTGCCGGGGCCTTTTTTATCAAAATACATGGAGGGCTCCTTATCTTGCTGAATATAACCAACTGCGGGCTTTTTACATTTGTACGGCACAAAAAGGGGGAAGTCCACTTTAGATAGTGTGGTCACGAGGGTCTTTTTGCCTCGCACAGGCCGCGCTCGCTCTACCTGCGTCAAAAAGTCTTTTCATTTAATTCGGCACGTCCTGTGCCTCACCCCTGCGGAGCACTCGCGTTGCTCGCGTCCAATTATACATTCCTGCATAATTGTCGGTCGAATGCCGTAAGACTACACTACCTCAATAAAAAGACCTTTTTTATTGGCAGAGAACAAAAATACTCCTCGGGGCTACACTATCTGGTTGATAAAGACAAAATTATAAGTGCCTGGCTCCGCCCCTCTGCATTTTGTAACTCGAAATATCACAAAAAAATGTTCAACCTTCTTTAATATTTTTGTTTTTAGCGCTATACTGGCATATGACCCTTAATTCACAGCCCTTTAAACGCTTGGCCGCTCTTTTTGCGGGCATGGCCGCCACAGGCCTTTGCGCCGGATGCGCGGGCATGGCCCTGACCTGGGTTTTGCATGCCGTGCAGCACCTGGCCTTTGGCTACGGCTTTGACAGCCTTACGGAGGCCGCCAGTTTTTTGCAGGGAGTGGCCATGGCCTCGCCTGGCCGCCGCCTTTTTGCTCTGGCCATGTGCGGCCTTGTAGCCGGGTTAGGCTGGTTTTTTCTGTTCCGTTCCAAAAACGCCCCCATAGGCATAACCGAAGCCTCCGCAATGCCGCCACGCCCCATGCCCGTGCCTGCGACTTTGGCCAATGCCCTGCTGCAGGTGGTAACCGTGGGCATGGGCTCGCCCTTGGGGCGCGAAGGCGCGCCGCGTGAGCTTGGCGCGTTGTGCGCCGGGCGCATAGGCAAGCGCCTTGGCCTTGGCGATGCCGATACAGCCCTGCTTGTGGCCTGCGGCGCCGGCGCGGGCCTGGCTGCCGTGTACAACGTGCCCTTGGCCGGAGCCCTTTTTACGCTGGAGACCCTGCTTTTCTCCCTATCTGGCCGCTATATTTCGGCCGCCCTGCTGGCCTGCGTTCTGGCCTCGCTGTTCGCCTGGGCCGGGCTGGGCGATGCCCGCACCTACCTTGTGTTGCCCATAAGCCCCAACGCCCCGCTCCTGTTTTGGGCCGCCTGCGCCGGGCCGCTCTTGGGCGCGGCAGCCTGGCTTTTTACCGAAACAATCGCCAAAGCCCGCAGTAGCGCGGCATCCGGGCTGGGGCGCATTCCCGCCTGTTTGGCCAACTTTCTGTTTATAGGGCTGCTGGCCGTTCCTTTTCCGGAGCTTTTGGGCAACGGCAAAGGCCCGCTACAACTTGGCCTTTTAAGTTCCCTCACCCCGGTTCTGGCCGTGGTTCTGCTGTTTTTACGCTTTATCGTTACCGTAAGCTCATGCAAGGCAGGGGCCGGTGGCGGGCTGATGACCCCTTGCCTGCTGCAGGGGGCTTTAACTGGCATTGTGCTGGGCAGCCTGTGGAATATGTTTTTACCCCCCATAGCCGAAAGCCACCTGGCCCTGATAGGCGCGGCCGCCTTTCTGGCTGCCGCCGCCCATATGCCCCTGACCGCCATTGTGCTTGTATATGAGCTAACCCATATAAACCACGACGCCTTTTATCCAATCATCCTGGCCGTGGCAGGCGCTGTTGGCGCAGCCAAACTGCTGGAGAGCATAAATAACCGCGCGGCAGGGTAAAATTGGAAAGCGGTGGAGGCAAAGGCATGGCGGGACGAAGCCGGATTAGTTCAGATACGGGCGCTGCCCAGCCCGGCAAAAAACGTGTTGTACCCCTGCCGCCGGGCAGCGAGGTTGACCAAAAACGGAATTGGCGGGCCCTGGCGTGGCAGGCACGGGCTACCTCCCGCTGATGAAGATTGGCGGGAAGTGCCCCGACGCGGGTATGATCATTTGTATTGCCGAAGCCCTCAAGGGCTTGCCTGGCGATTTGGCGGACGTAATCGCTGAAAGGTGAATAAAAGTCGACAGCGTATACTATTGTTTAGTGCTCTTGATTTCTCAAGAGCCCTTTTTAGTGTTCAAAAAACAGGAGTTTTTAAGTTAGCGCGGCAATACGCCCTACTGTTTCTCTACCCGCAGTGTCAGGGGCGTTGAGCCCAAATCCACGGTAACGCTTGGGGTATCGTGAAAAGTATGGCTAAACTGCAAAACGCCGGTGGCCTCATCTCTCCCAACTCCGCTCAGGGTCAGTCTGTTGCCTGCGCCAAACCGCGCGTCAACCTGCCCGTTTTGCACCGGCACATTGCCGGAAAGCTTGGTGGTGGATGACCCCACCCGGCGCGTGATGTGGCTGTTTCCGCTAGTCGTGGAATACTCCAGGTTTATAATCGTTATGCTAAGGTCGCGTATTTCGCTTTTATCGGCGGTAAGCACAAAACTTACGGCCACGCTCTCGCTGTATTGCAACTTGCCGCTGCCGTTATATAGCCGCTCGCCCTCGGCAAGCTGCGGTTTATCCGCAGGCGCGGCAAGGGGAGGCATGGACGAGGCTGTATCCGGCATGTGCCGGGCACTGGCTGAATCTTGCCCTCTCTCCGGCTCAGGCGGGTTGACGTCTTCCAGCCGGATGCCCAAGGGGTGCCTGGAGGCTGCGATTATGGCATCTGTAATGCCGAAGTACCCATCGGCAATGGCAATGGAATTGCCGCTGGTTTTAGCGGAAATGCGGTAAAGGCTTTGCACCGGCCTCCCGTCCAATTCCAGACTGTAAGCGGAGGTTTTATTGGCAAACTCGGCGCGAATGCGTTGCATGGCCTCATCCGTAAGGGTAACGCTAATTTGGTTGGTCTGGCCGTTAAACTCTTTGGTAATGGCGGTTATGTCCTCCGGACCGGCCGCCTGCCCGCCTTGGGCATCCAAAAGGCGAAACTTTCCCGTGGACATGGTAACATGCATAACCTGACGGTCGACCTGATGCGGGACCACCTTTGCCTCTAAAACGCCACCGCGCAGTTTCATTTTCGGCATGCCATAGCCCCGTCCGCCGGGGTGCATATCGGCAACCCGCGCCGAGAGAACGGTTTCAATTGTTTTTAGATCTTGCCCGGTAAGGGGCTGGGCGTCCGCGCGGACGTATTGGTAAGTATCATACTTTGTGAATACGCCCATCATGTCGAGAGCAAAAAAGCCCAAAGCCGCCGCAACTATAACGGCAAGGCCAATAAACAGAAGTTTCAGTTTTTTTCTCTTAGGCTTCGCCGACGCTTGAGCCATGAAGGCCTCCCTTTGCTGACAACGGTTTTTAATAGTTTGCATATAGCTATATATACGTAAACATGGTTGCATGACAATGTAAACGGGTGCGCCAGCCTGAGAAAAACAGGGTGAAGCCACGGCCATTGTTTGAAAAATAAATCCAATCACTTTTATATTGGGTATGAGACAACATGAAGTAGCATGCCGTTATTCAAAAGATGCGTTATGGCGTTATCGCCACGCGGCACAATGCTAAATAGTTCAGAGTAATTTGGTATTATGCCCTCAGAAATACGCAAAGGGAGAAGCGCCAACGGGCTTGAACAAGAAAAAGGCCAGCGCCGCAATGGCGCTGGCCGACAATATACCTTATAAGACTTAAACAACCTGCCGATTTTACAATTGATTCTCTTACCTGTCAAACGGTACGCAGCTTGTTTACCAGTTCTTGCAACTCCTGCGTCTGGCTGGCCAATTCCGAGACGGCCTGCGCCGAATGTTGCAAGGCTGTGGCCGTTTCATTGGACATGTTGCTTATCTCGTCAAGCGCGCTTGTAATTTCTTCGCTACTGGCCGATTGTTGCTCCGCCGCAGTGGCGATGTTGCGCACCTGATCTGCGGTTTGGATTGATTCCTCCACAATTTGCGACAGGGCCTCGCCGGATTTTGTCACCAGGTTCGAAGCCGAATCAAGGTTGTCTGTCGTGCGTTCCACGGACTTGATACTTTGGCTGGTGCTGTTTTGTATGCCCAAGATGGCGCTGCCTACCTCTTTGGTGGCGGTCATGGTTTTTTCGGCCAGCTTGCGCACTTCGTCCGCCACTACGGCAAAACCGCGCCCAGCCTCGCCGGCCCGTGCAGCCTCAATGGCGGCGTTTAGCGCCAGCAGGTTGGTCTGGTCCGCAATATCAGAAATTACGGTCATAACCGTGCCTATGGATTCGGCCTGTTTCCCAAGTTCTTCCATGTTGACCCTCAGGTCAACCATGTCGCTTTGCACATCACTGATAGACTGTATGGACTGACGGACAATTTCCTCGCCGTCGCTGGCTTTGTTTCTGGCCCGTTCCGAGCCTTCGGAAGCAACGCCGGCGTTGCGCGCCACCTCAAGCACCGTGGAGTTCATTTCTTCCATGGCAGTGGCCGAAGAGGCAAGACGGTCGCGCTGAATATCCATGCTATGGCTGGATTCCACAACTTGAGAGGAGAGCTCTTCGCTGGCTGTTGAAAGCCTGCTTACCACAACCTCCACATCCTCAGCCGCTGTAAGAATAATTTTCTGGCCATCTTCGGCCGCTTCTTTGGCTTTTTGGGCTTCACTCATGGCCTCCATGGCCTTTTGGCTTTGCTCCTCAGCCTCATGGCTTTTTTGTTCCGCTTCGCCGATGCGTTGGCGCAAGTTGGCGACCATTCTCTCCAAGGCTGTAGCCAGAGCGCCAATTTCGTCAGAACGATGGAATTTGAACTCCTGCCCCAAGTCGCCATCGGCTACTTTTGCGGCCTTGCCCGCTACGCTGACTAAAGGATTGGCTATGGCCCTCTTGATCATCACGCCTAGAAACACGCTTGCAAACAACGCCACTAAGGAAATAGCCAAACTGATATATAAAGTTTGCCTGTACAAATGGTTTGCTCCCACGGCGCGCAGGCGGGCTTCTTCGTCCATAACCGTCACAAGTTCGGCGAGCAAAGCTTCTGCCTGGTCTTCACTGGGGCGTGTGTCTACAAGCTCTTTAAGCATGGCGTTGAACTGCAGCCCGGTTTTGACGCGCTCAATGGTGCCGCGCTGCATCGCTTCAACTTTTTTCAGGCTTTCACTCGCTCTGGTAAAGACCTGTTTACCGGCATCGGTAACAATGTTTGGCCCAATTCCATCAAATTCCGCCCACAGATCTTGCATATAGCCGTTGTAGCGGTCACGATAACGCGCCACGGTCTCAAGGTCGTTTTGATTGAGAAACAGGTTCATATTGCGCATAGCGCGTGATGCCGAAAGAAACAGAATGTTCACCTCTTTTGCGGAGCTCAGGGCGGGCAGATCCACCTCATACAGGAGGTTAAGTTCTGTTTTGATTGTATTTAGCGAACGGATACTGAAAATGGTGATTATCGTCATAAAAAGTAATAAAGCCAAAGAGAGACAAATTATTTTTTTGCCTACGTTCATGTTCTCCAAAAATCGCATAGCGTGCTCCTAGTGTTGCGGATTTTTCAATCTCCTGCCCATTGACCATGACGCAAGGCCTCCTGTTTAAAATACTCCGGCAATGCACATTACCGGAAAAACAAAGAGAAGGCCCCGTTTGCACCACGCAACCACTGGAAAATTCGCTAACTCCCTTTCTGCTTTTCACAACGGCGCCGACAGACGCGAAATTCTGTTTTAACGCCGTTTTTACCTCAGATGTGTAACTTTGCGATTATTGGCGGATTGTACACTCCCGTAAGTACTTTTTTAGGTGCTAATCATTTTTATACTTGGCAAAAATATATTGCTATTATTGTATTTGATTTCTTTTAAAATAATTTATCATTATAACACCAATCCGAAAAATTAAACTGGACTGATTAAAATTATATTAATGAATACATGCAATTATATGCATACGCGTATCTCTGTTTTACTTTTGCCTTTGCTGTCCTGATAAAAATTGGAAACGCATATAACTATAAAAATGTATTGTAACAACTTATAACCGGCTACCGATGCCACGCCTTGATAGGGTTAAACATACCGCATGCCGCACATACAATAGATACCCTTGACGCGTCTTCTGGGCTTTCGACAAAACCCGCCGTGGCCTTGTGCAAACTGTGTGAATCGCCCTAAACAGCCGATCATGGGCACTAAGACAGAGGAGATCGGCCCGCAGTGAATAAATCACGCGCGCCTGACGCGATATGAACGACATGCCCTATAGGGAATTCTGGCGGGGTAATTATACGGGGTTCTGACGGGGTAATCACACCGGAGTTATGTTTACGAGAATTATGGTAACAATGAATGCTGAAGAGATCTGGTGGCGCAATATTAAAATACACGCGTAAGTCAGGTTAAAAATTATCAATAAAATTTGGCAAGCAAACCCATACCAGCCGTTTTTACCAAACCCTGCGCCTATGCCATAACCTGTGCAGAAGCGGCTTTTCGATGATAATAAGAAAAACCGCCGCCAGTATAAGAAATATGCCTGCCGCGATGCGCAGGGTGAGGCTTTCGCTGAATACCGCCACGCCGATTACAACGGCTGTAACCGGCTCAAGAGCGCCCATTATGGCGGTTGGTGTGGAACCTATGTTCTTTATGGATACTACCATCAAAATCAGAGAAAGCACCGTGGGCAAAACCGCCAGCATTGCCAGCCATTGCCACTGCCGAAGGCTGGTGAGCAGTTGCAAATGATACTCCTCGCTAACCAATGAATGCAGACCCACGGCCAGCACCCCGAACAGCATGACAAAAAAAGTAAGCGTTACAGGCGGCAAGCGCAGGCCGGATTTATTTACCACCACAATATATACGGCATAGGTCAGGGCCGAAATCATAACCAGCAGCACGCCCATGCCGCTTAAAACCGTGCCGTTGCCCCCGTAATACAACAGGCTTATGCCCGCCAGGGCCAGCGCAATAGCCAGCACGGCAATTACCGTTATTCTTTCTTTGAAAAAAACAGCCATAATAACGGCGACCATGACCGGATATATAAAAAGGATGGTGCAGGCCACGCCCGCATCCATATAATTAAAACTGGCGAAGCAGGAAATTGAAGACATGCTGAAAACAACGCCAAGGCATGCGCAGCGCAGGAGGTCGCGCCGGCCGATTTTAAAGGAGTTTTTTTGCAGCAGCATTATACCGGCCAATATAACCGCTGCCAGCCCGTAACGGTAAAAAATCACCGAATCGACATTCAGGCCGGTGTCATAAAGGTTAAGGGCCCCAAGCGGGTTAAGGCCATAGGCTATGGCCGACATAACGCCGCAAATGGAGCCTTTTATTGTAGAGGTCATAATTATCACTTTTCGGGCTAAACCCATTTCCAACTTTGCCTGGTAGGTATGCCCGAAGCGGTGCGCTGTCAAGAAAGGCCCGCAATCATAATCACCCGGCGGGGGCTTTTTACCTATCTACTTGGCAGAGGGCGGATACTGATACTAACCCAGCGGCTGCATTGTCCTCCAAAGTCCACGCTGTTACCGTGGAAAAAGTAAGTGGAATAACAAAACCGCCTCCAGCCTATGGGGGTAGTATTTTTTGTGTTGTTTATCACATTGAATTTACAATTTAAAAATTAGCAGAGCTGTAGGGGAGTAAGTGTTCACGCCATGGCATAGTGGTACAATAATTGCTTTATGATATCACATATAGGTTTAGCTTTTATGCTTAATTTGAAAAAAGCCAGTAATTTCAACACTGGTTGAAATTTGACTAGTCTAGTTTAATTGGGTTTTGTCTGATAAAATCATACTTTATTCTGAAGTTATTGGACCAACCTACTGAACTAGTCATGTTTTGGAAGCAAACCAAAATGATTAGTAAACTCTTAAAAAATCTTTGTCTTTTTTGGATTACAGCGGCTGTTCTCACAGCAGTGTTTCCGTCCGCCCAATCTCTGGCGGCAGTAACAACAGGCGACCTGCAAACAATTCAGCGCCAGCAGGAACAAATACGCCAGCAGCAGGAAGATCGCCTTAGACAGCAGGAAGAGGAGTTCAGGAGCCGCTCGGAGGAACCGCCCTCTTCGGCCCAGCCGAAAACGTTTCCGCACCTTGAAGAGAAAGACGGCGCTCCTTGCCTTGAGGTCAAAGAAGTCCGCGTTTCCGGCGTAAGCCTGCTTAGTGACAGGGCCATAAAGAAGATCACCAGCCCTTACGAAAACCAGTGCCTCAGTTTGGCTGGCATTAACAACCTCCTGCGCGACATCACCAACGCCTACATCGAAAAAGGGTATATAACCTCCCGCGCTTTTGTAGACACCAATCAGAGCGAAGCTGGCGTGCTGCGGATTATGGTGGTGGAGGGCAAGGTCGAGCGGATCATCATCAATGACGGCGACCGAAACAAGTACTACCAGGGCAAGGCCGCATTCCCCTTTCTTGAGGGCAAGCCGCTGAGCCTGCGCGATATTGAGCAGGGGCTGGATCAGCTTAACCGCCTGCCCTCCAACAACGCGACTATGGAACTTGAGCCCGGCACTGAGCTTGGCGCTACCACAGTCAAGGTTTACACGCCGGAATTACGCAGCTATCGCGGCAACGTCAGGCTGGACAACCTTGGGCAGCGCAACACCGGCAAGACCCAATACTCGCTGTCGTTTGAAAAGGATAACTACATAGGTCTAGGCGACCAGGTCGCGGTGTATTGGACTGAAGATGTGCCCTTCTGGGAAAATTCGTTTCATTCGGGTGAAGAAATCGGGCACAACCAGAGCCTCTCGGCCTATGTGTCTTTCCCCATTGGCTACTGGACAATATACGCAAATGCGAGCAGTTCAAAATACGATACCACGATTTTCGGCCAGCAAGGCAACTACGAAAGCAGCGGCGAGACCAATGCTGGTTCAGTGCAGCTAGAACGGGTTATTCACCGCGACGCGCACAGCAAAACATCAGCGTCTGTCGGCTTGAACCTTAGAGATACCAACAGCTATATCGAGAATTTTTATCTTGAATCCAGCAGCTACAACCTGACCACTCTGGATGTCTCTCTTAGCCATAACCGCCGCCTGCTCGGCGGGGTGGCCAGCCTGCGGCTGGCCTATACCAGAGGCATGCCCTGGTTCGGCGCGGGCAACGACTTCTCATCCGGCCCATCAGCGCCCAAAAGCAAATTCGACAAATACTCCGCCACCCTAAGCTGGTACCGGCCCATCACCTTGGGAGAGCAGGGTTTTTACTTGAACGCGCTGGCACACGGCCAGCTCTCTCCGCAGACCCTCTATGGGGCCGAGCGTATCAGCATTGGCGGGCGCAGCTCTGTGCGCGGCTTTGATGAAGAAAGCATCACCGGCGATAGCGGCTTTTACGCGCGTAACGAACTGGGCTGGAATTTGCCCTGGTTCGAATGCCTGAAAAAAGTCCGCACTCTTTACGGTATGCAGCTCTATGCCGCCTATGACTACGGCTACATAAAAAAAGACAAGCGCGACCCCTACGAGCGCGGCGCCATGCAGGGAGTGGCCGTGGGTTTGCGCAGCCTTGGAGATTTGAGCTTCGACCTCACTTACTCAAAAGCGCTGCGTGCGCCCGGCTTTATCAACAAGCCCACCGACGAAGTGTACGCCTTGGTAAGTTACAGTATTTAAAGAATTAACGGTGCATTTTGATATTCGACAGATTTCAGGCTTGATGCGGCGCTCAGCCGCAGGGAGGAAAATATGGCAACTGTAAGGAACTTTCTCGTTTATGTTCTTATAAACTTACTAGTACTTCCACCGGCCGCCATGGCTCAAGGCGGCATCGTGCCGGATGCGGCCGCCGCTGCGGGCAAACGCCCAGGCATGGACACCGCGGCCAACGGGGCGCCGGTAGTAAATATTACCGCGCCCAACGCATCCGGCCTTTCACACAACCAATATTCAGACTTCAACGTGCAGAAACAAGGCGCTATTCTTAACAACTCGGCCAAAGACGCGCAGTCGCAACTTGGGGGAATTGTGCTGGGCAACGGCAACCTTGCCGCTTCAGGCTCAGCCAAAACTATCTTGAACGAAGTAACAAGCTCCAACCGCTCGCATATTCAAGGCTACATTGAGGTAAACGGGCAGCGGGCCGACGTCATCCTCGCCAACCCCAACGGCATCACCATAAACGGCGGCGGATTCATCAATACGGGCCGGGCCACCGTAACCACCGGCAAGCCGGAGTTTGAGCCGGCCGGAGCACTGCGTTCATTTAACGTGCGCCAAGGCGACGTGCGCATTGAGGGCGACGGCATTAACGCGGGCAACCTTACCGCCTTTGACATAGTTTCCCGCGCGGCCGAGATTAACGCCAATATCTACGCCAATGAACTGAATATCATCACAGGGCAAAACAGCTATGATCCCGCCACGGGCATTGCTACACCCTTGGCCGACGATAACTCTGCAAAGCCGATGATCGCCATAGATTCATCATCTCTAGGCGGTATGTACGCCGGGCGCATTACCCTCACTTCCAATGAAAAAGGCGTGGGCGTGAACCTGCAGGGCGTTGTGCAGTCGGTTAATGATATGGAAATCACCGCCGATGGTCGCCTGGCCCTGCGAGCCGCTAAAGCTGGCGGTTCCATGACCTTGGCTTCAAAAAACGACATAGCCGTTGCCGAAGCCGCCATAGCGGATAAAAATTTAACAGCCAGCGCCAAAAATATAGCTCTGAATTACGCCGCCCTGGTGGCGGGAAACAAACTTGAGATTCAGGTCAAAGATAACTTTACAGCGGCCAATGATGCTGAAGTAGGCGCTAAAAACGTTACGGTTAAGGCCGCTACGCTTGAAATCAGGAGCGGCGCCAAGGTGCAGGGCGATAGCGTAAGCTTGCAGGCCCAAAACCTTGCTTTCAATAAAGGAAGCGTGGCAACTGGCGATAGTCTTGAGCTTAAAAGTTCAGGAAAAATCGCCGTGGGTAATGACAGTCTGCTGGCCAGCAAGAACAGCCTCCAAATACAGGCTGGCGAAGTAACGGTTGACGGCGGCGGCAACCTTGAAAGCGGCACTTTGAATATTCAGGCCGACAACAATATCACCGTCGCAAGCGACGGCTCGGTGCTGGCTTCGGATAGCGCTTCTTTCACATCGGCAAACCTTGCCAACAGTGGCCTTATTTATGCCGGAAACAAGCTTAGCTTCAATATTAACAACAAACTGAGCAACCTGAACGGCGCGGATATTCTGGCCGGGGGCGATATCCATTTCGGCGGTCTTACGCCCGGCAGCCGCATGAGCATGCTGCACAACCAGGCCTCCAGCATTGAAAGCCTCGATGGGAGCATCGGCGTCTATGCCGATACCATGTTTAACGATGGCGGGGCTCCGGCCACTCGCCGCGTGAATGACGGCTACGACTATAAAATCGTCGGCTGGGTCGGTGACAGAGATAGCCTGGATTATGACGATGACAACAACCGTTATCGCATCGCTGATTTTGGCGGAGATACCGAGTTTAAAATTTCCTACGACTCTCGTGATGAGCCAATCATACAAATAAAAAATCCGGATGATGGCTCCTGGACGCCTCTATTCAATTTGCAGCTCCCCTATGCTATCTATGATAATCCTGAAATTCCATACTACGCATATGGCGCGGACGGCAAAAAAAACTACATGGCCTGGCGCTACTACCTGCTTAAATCTCCAGACGCTGTAGCCGCATACGTCAAGCAGCAATACGCTCTTTACGGCATACCCGCCCAATTGGCGGGCGACCATGAGGGCCTGCAGGAATGGAAAGAGTATTCTTACGACGAGCTGCTTACCCCAGCTTCGCCGGCAAGGTTCATGGCCGGGCGCAACATCACTTTTGATGTAAGCGCCCTCACCAACAATTACAGCACCATTTCAGCTGGCGGCGATGTCAACATAACTGCTGACAATTTCAGCAACAGGGGGTTGGAACTTTCGCGTTACACAAACATAGAGCGCGCTTTTTTGAGCACCGGCTCCAGCGGTACGCGTAAAATAGCGGCCATAGACAAGCTGTACTACAATTACGCCGAACTTTTATCTTCCATACCGGCGGTTATTTCTGCGGGCGGCAGCGTTAATATTGACGCCTCCGTGCAATTTGACAACTCCGTGGTTAAAAGTGGGGAGCAATATTCCGGCGCCAGTGCGGGCATACCAGGCTTTAGCGGCTTTCCGGCAACTGGCGGCTGGCAGAACAACAGCCAGTGGATGCCGCAAATCAATTTAGGCGGTCTTTTCCAGCCAAGCACCGCTCCGGGCCACAAGTACCTGATAGAGACCAACCCCAAGCTGACCAGTATGGGCACTTTTTACGGCTCGGAATACTTCCTCAACAAGATTGGCTATAATCTCGCTCAGGAACAGAACCGCCTGTTGGGCGACGCCTTTTTTGAAACCCGCCTGGTGCGCGACCAGATTCTGGCCCAGTCCGGCCAACGCTACCTCTTCGACGGCATAACCAGCGATGCGGACACCATGCTCCGCCTTATGGATAACGCCGCCGTCGAACAATCCGGCCTCAGCCTCGCCGTGGGGGTATCCCTCACGCCCGAACAGATTGCCGGTCTCACCAAAGATATTATCTGGCTGGAAGAACAGGAGTACAACGGGCAAATCGTACTGGTGCCCCGCCTTTACCTCTGCGACGCCACCAAAGCCGAACTTGCCGTGCGCGGCTCGAATATAAACGGTACTGACGTAAGTATAGCCAGTGCCGATCTCACCAACCAGGGCGGCATCAGCGGCAAAAACGTGGTGCTTGCGGCCTCCAACGACGTACTCAACAAGGGCGGCAGCATTAATGCCTCCAATACCCTTATAGTCAACGCCGACGGCAGTATCCGCAACCAGAGCGGCAGCCTCGGCGGCGGCGACATCACCCTGGCCGCAGGCAAGGATGTGAGCTTTGAAACCGTGGTCGACCAGCAAAAAAGCGGTTCTTACGGCAACAGGCCCACGGTGCATCAGGTGGCCTCCGTCAACGCCACCGGCAATCTTAACGTGCTGGCAGGCAACAACATCACCCTTGCCGGAGCCGATGTAAAGGCTGGCGGAACGGCCAGCTTCGATGCGGCGGAAAACGTGGTCATAGCCAGCCAGTCCGTGACGCAGGCCGGTGGAGGCAAGAACAGTAACTTCTCGCACACCTCGCAGATTGGCAGTTCCGTTAATGTTGGCAACCTTTCCGTCACGGCGGGCGACAATATCGCGGTTGTCGGCAGCAACGTTAACGCCAAGGGCAGCGCCGCGCTGAGTGCCGGCAATGACATAACCGTTATGGCCGCGCGGGAAGAATCGCACATTTACCTCCATGACAAGAAGAATGGCGGCACTTTCGGTTCAAAAAGCGAGAAGACGGTCAAAAAAGATTCCACCACAGCCGTGGGGTCGGGCATTACAAGCGGCGGCAATCTTGCCATCAACGCCGGTAACGCGCTCACCGTGGGCGGCAGCAACCTTATGGCCGGCACTGCCGGACAGGGTAGCGGCAACCTGAACATAACCGCCGGCGGTGAAGTGCTTGTGGCCACGGTAACCGAAGATACCTACAATTATAACAAAAACAGCAGCAAGAGCATGTTGTCGTCTTCCAGCAAGCGCAACGAAAGCGGCAGCACCACCAATGTGGGCAGCCTCCTGGCCGGAGACAATGTAAACATCCAGTCTGGCAAGAGCATCAAGCTTTCAGGCAGCGACATGCTGGCCCGCGAGGATATTAATCTGAGCGCGGGAGGCGATGTGCTCATTGCGGCGGCGCAGGACAGTTCTTTCAAAGACAGTAAAAAGTCCAAGAGCGGCTTTGGCGTGTTCACCGGCGGCGGCAGCCTTGACGTTTACCGCTCCGAAAAAACCAAAAATAACCGGGCCACCACCACAAGTGTGGGTTCGGAACTGAGCGCCGGCGGCAATATCAACATCGCGGCCAGTAACGACATAACCGGCATAGGCTCGCGCCTTAACGCGGCTGGCGACGTCAACCTGGCCGCCGGGCGCGACGTGAACATTCTGGCCGATACCAGCAGCGACTTTTCGAGTTCCAGCAAAAAGACCAAGGCTGTTGGCATACAAGTATCCAGTTCCAAAGATACCATAGGCATTTACGACTCATTCACCGCGACCGCCGGGTACCGCTCCAAAACCACCAAAGAAGAAAACAGCCTTACTTGGAACGTGGGCAGCGGCGTTAGCGCCGGTGGCGCACTTAACGTCACGGCCAATGACAATATCAATATTCTGGGCAGCAATCTCCAGTCTGGCGGGGCAATGCGGTTGGATGGCGACAATATCAACGTCATGAGCGGGTTTGACACAACGTACACGGAAAAGTACGTAAAAGACATGCAGTACGGCCTCAGGCTGGACGCGCGGCAAAGCCTTACGCAAGGCACCAAGGATATAGCCAATTCGGTATACGACAGTTTTCAGGCCAACAATAAGAAAGAGGCATACAACGCGGAGCGCTTCCAGTCGCCCACGGCAAACGCGCGTACCTCCATCAATTACAATGACCAGATCACGGTCAATACCAGCAGCCAGTCCAAGGCGGTGGCTTCCAGCCTTAAAAGCGGCGATAAAATGGACCTCGCCGCCCGGCAGGACATCAACCTGGTTGGGGCCGATGTCTCGGCATCCGGCAAGCTCTCCCTGTCGGCGGGCAATAACGTAAATGTCACCGCCGCCGAGGAAGTGGGCGTTACCACCTATGACAAAACCCGGCGCTCCATCTCCAACCCCATGGCCGAGCAGTACAAGGGCAAGCAGAGCGAGCGCGCCGTTACCGTTACCAACGTGGGTTCCACCCTCGCCGGCAACGAAGTCTCCATATCGGCGGGCAATAACATAGGCATTAAAGGCAGCACCATCGCCGCCAACAACGGCATAGACCTGACCGCCGGAAACGACATCACAATCGGCGCGGCGCAGGATAAGGCGCATAAGCTAACCAAAGCCGAAGAATACGGCATCGATTTGAGCAACCCGATGTTCGTGGCCGGAACCAAAAAAACCGAAAGCGCCACCACCGTGGACGTGGGCAGCAACCTGGTTTCTGGCGGCAACATCACCGTTAACGCCGGTAGCGACATAGGCATGAAGGCCTCCGGCCTGTACGCCAAGGGCGACGTCAATCTGAACGCTGGCGGAGATGTCACCATAGCCGCAGGCGAGGCACGGCATGAGGAGAAAGTCCGCACCAGCCACGCCGGTTACAGTGACACCACCAAGGCCACGGAGGAAACAATCTCCACTTTCGCGGGCGTAAACTACACCTATTTGAAAAAGGACGCCGTTGAAAGCGCGGCCATCGCCTCCAACGTGGCTGCGGGCGGCAACATCAACATAAACGCCCGCGACGGCGATGTAACGGTGCGCGGCTCCAACCTCGACTCTTACAAGGATATCAACGTCTCCGCAGGGCAGGACATAAAGTTTGAAGTGGCGGATCAGATAACCAAGCTCGA
>JAVBON010000034.1:0-21244 GCA_031550525.1 Desulfovibrionaceae bacterium | reverse complement strand
ACAGGAGAGCCAGATATCCGTTGGGATTTAGAAATACCAGCCTGGACCGGGTGGGCCGAGTTACCCTTCGGACTTTTAATCTTGTTTGTGTCCATCCGCGCTTTACTCCGTAACAGACACAAACCTAAGCCCGTTGTTAATATTGACGAAGAAGCCTCCCGCGCCGAAGCTGAGATGGACGCCATGTATCTGCGCGAGCATGGCGAACTGCCGGAGAAACCTGCAAAGGACAAATAGTAAGTAGCCAGCGCCTGAATACTACAAAGGAGCTGTCCTGTTTTCAGGCGGTTCCTTTTTTATTACGGCTTCAGCCAGTAGAGCGAGTAATACGAAGCGAGACTAAAAATCACCCTGGTGGGGCTTTTTTACGTTGTCTACCTGACAGGGGCATATCATATGCGGGTGGAACATTGTTATGCGCGTAAACGTAAAACGGCCTCATGGCCCGGCCGCGCGTCAGTCTTTTTTGTCTTCATCCGGCTTGGCTTGCTCGTAGCCGCCGCCCAGGGCTTGAATAAGGGTTATTTCGGCTTCAAGGTGGGCGCGGCGCAGGTCCAGCGCCTTGCCTTGCTCCAGCAGCAGGGGCAGGCGGGCTTCCAGCGCGGATACATTATCAAGCAGGCCGCGACTGGCGTAGGCTTGGGCGCTTTCCTGCATAAAGGCGGCGCTTTGCAGGCGCTGGGACTGAATATCCATGCGCGCTTCCACTTTTTGCATGCCTATTCCGGCCTTGGTTACGTCGCGCACGGCGTTAAGCACGGTTTCGTTATATATGGCAATGGTCATATCGCTGGCGGCCCGCGCTTCGCCCAAAGCGGCGTTAAGGCGGCCGCTGTCGAAAATGGGCAGGCTCAAGACGGGGGTAAGCATAATTTGCTGCGCGCCGCTGTGAAAAAGGTCGCTCGCATCCAGGCTGTCGAAGCCGAAAAAGGCTTTTATGTCGATATTGGGGTAAAAGGCCGCGCGTACCGAATCGGCCTTATCCAGCGAGGCTTCCACCTGCCAGCGGGCGGATTGCAGATCCGCTCTGCGGGCCAAAAGCTCGTAGCCAAGGCTTTCGGGCATTGTGCCCAGCGCGGCGGGCAGTGTGGTTTTTTCAATGGCTGGCAGTTGAGGCAGGCCTATCAGGGCGCGCATGGCCTCTTGCATAATGCGCAGGTTGTTTTGCGTGTCGCTTATTTTCTCGTCAACGCCAAGTTTGCGCAGGCGGGCTTCCTCATAAGCCATGCGCGTATCCAGCCCGCGCTCAAGGCGCGCCTTGCGCGCGGCCACCACTTGCGTTTCCACCGCGCTGGTTTCTTTTAGCAGATCTAAAAATCCGTACATGGTTTGCAGGTCGAAATATAGTCGGGCCACCCCGCTTGCCAGCACCAGCTCGGCCATGGCTTCCTCAGCGCGCTGGGCGTTGGCCGCTCCGGCGGCGGAACGTATCTGGGCGCGGTCTTTGCCCCATATATCCAGCCGCCACGAGCCCGTAAGGCCGGTGGTGGCCGTGGTGTACCACGGGCCGCTTATGCCCAGGGCCGGAATATCCTCGGCGAAGATGCTCATAAAACCGGAGTCGGAAACGCGCATTCTGTTAACCATGCCCATGGCGCCCAGGGTAGGCCCTGAAACGGATTTAACCATGCCTATTTTGGCTTTGGCCAGCTCGGTTCTGCCCCGGGCCACATCCATGCCTGGCGAGTTTGCCAGGGCTTGCTCAATCAGGCCTGTAAGCTGCGCGTCTTCAAAACGCAGCCACCACTGCGCTTCGGGCCAGCCTTCGCGGGCCAGTTTGATGCTTTGGGCCATTTGAAGCCGCTCTTCCGCCACCAGCGGTTTGGGGTCGGGGTCGTCGCGCAGCAATAGGGCGCAGCCGGAAAGCGGCAGACTTGACGCGGCCAGCGCAAGGCAAAGAGCCAGAGGCAAAAAACGGTATGAACGGATCATGCGGGAGCATCCTCCAGCGGATTTAAGCTTGGCAAGGTTAGAACAGCGGGTGAGGCGGAGGAGACAAGCGCGTCAGCCTGTTCGCGCAGCCCGGCGGCCACGTGCGGCGGCAGGCTTCTCTCGGCAGCCAGACGGGCGTGCAGTTTAAAGAGCAAATCTTGCGCATCGCCCAGCCATTGTCGGGCTTGCGCGGCAAAGTCGCGGTCGCCGGGGGCCAGTGCCGGCTCCAGCACCGCTTTGGTCCGCACCTCGCGGCATTTGGAGAGCAGGGCCCAGGCGTTGCTTTCGGCCTCACGCAGGTGCGTTTGCCTGTCCAGATGGTTTTCGTGCCTGCCGGATTCGGCCATATCCGCCGCTGCCCGCAACAGGGCCGACATGCTCTTACGCAGCGAGCTCTCTTCTTTTTCCGGCCATATTAGCGCATGCACCACTGTGGATACGACAACCCCCACCAGAATGCCGATAATGCGGTCGCGTATTTCCGTAAGGTTTATGTCTGGCCCGCTTTTGGTCATAAGCGCAAGGGCGAAGGCAATCGCCATTTGCATGCCCGCATAGTTGGAACGGGGCGAGCCAAGGGCCACCCAGGCCGAGGGCAGCAGCACCGCGAGGCAAATCAGAATGTACCAGGTAACGTCGTCAATATGCGGCATTATGAACACACTGACCAGCAGGGCTATAATGCTGCCGACAACGCAGCCGGAAATGCGCAGCAGGCTTTTTTGCGCGGTTGCGCCCAGACTGGATTGCGCCACCACAATGCAAGTAATAATGCAGGTGTGGATGCCCTCCCAAAGCGTTACCTTGTAAAAAAACAGGCAGAGCAGGGTGGCCAGCACTGTTTTAAGGGCAAAGCGCACGTAGGTTGGGTTGGTTGTGGCATCGGGCAGCAGCAGCGGGATTTTGGGGCCTTCAAAGGGCGGGTATTCGGCATCTGCCGCATCGGAAAGCGCCCGCAAGGCCCCGCGTATTTCGCGCAGTTCAGCGGCCAGCGGCGTGTTGTCGTCTTCCGGCACGTCGGGGTAGGCCTCAAGCCTGAATGGCTCGTTTTTTTCCAGCGCCGCGCCAAAATGCAGGCAGGCCTCGCGCGTTTGGCGCAGAGCCTCGCCCATGGCCGGAGTAATCTCAAAGGAGGGCAGCCACGAAATATTGGCTGCCGCCATGTGCAGGCGGTCCAGCGTGCTTACTCTGGCAAGGTGCCAGTTTTTTTTGCGTTTTATGTCTTTTTTTTCAATTGCCGCAAATTCCAGCAGGCGGTGCAGGCGCGTAAGATCGCGCTCCACCATGTCCGCCGAGAGCAACAGGGATTTCTCTCCGCTTGTTTTATCTTCCAGCGCGCGTGTTATGTCGCGTATTTGCCGCAGCATCTCACGCGGGAGAGAGCGCGATGGAAAATCGGGCCGCACCAGGGTGCACACCACAAGAACAATGCCAACCGCGAAGAGCATGGTGATACTGCTCCACAGATTTATGCGCAGCATAATCTCGCCGTTGGGCAAAAGCGGCATATTGCTTTGTAAAAACATGACGCACAGCGCGCCCAGAAAGCCCATTATGCCGATAAGCGGCCCGGCGCGCAGCAGGTACATGCCAAAAAAGACCACCAGGCTGGAAAAAAGCACCCGTATGAGCGGGTAATCCAGCGTAAGGCCCAGAAAAAGGTTGTCCAGCACGGCGATGAACAGCGTGCCGATAACTACCAGCACACAGGCTATATAGGTGAGGACGGTGTTTTCCATAACCGTAAAAAAAATGACGATTATGGCCACCTCGAGCATCGGCATTTGCAAATAGAAGGTGCCAAGTATAGCCAAGGTAATGCACACGGCAAAACGGAGCACCGCGTCAAACCGGCCCGGCCAGGGGGCCAGCTCGGAACGCAGGAAACTGTGCAACCATTGCAGCCGTAATTCCGGCAAAAACGACATACTCGCGGCCTTATTCCTGATCTTGCAAAACAGCCACGGCGGAAGCGCCTATGCGAAATAGCTCGGGATCTGGATTATGCACCAGAAATTTTACCGGAAAACGCTGCGCCACCCGCACCCAGTTGATGGAACGGTTAACCTTGGGCAGCCCCTCAATTACCAAGCCTCCGTCATCAGGCAGCACGCCGAAGCCAACAGCCTCTACCGTGGCGGAAAAATGGCGCGAGCTGTCCGCCAGCAGGTAGACCTTGGCTGACTGGCCTTGGCGGATGGAGGCAAGCTCGGTTTCTCTGAAGTTGGCGAACACGAACCAGCGCTCGGTATCGATTAGCGTAAACATTGGGCGCCCAGCGGCGGCAAAGGCCCCCACGCTGGTGCGCAGGCTGGTTACAATGCCGTCGCAGGGGGCGCGCACCACTGTATGTTCGAGATTAATCTCCGCCAGGGCAATGTCGGCCAGCACCACGCTGCGCTGGGCCACCAGCGCGTCCACACTGCTTACGGCAAATTCTGCGGCCGTCGCCTGTGCCGCTGCCGCATTGCGCTGGGCCAACGCCGCGTTAAGGGCGAAGCGCGCCTGGTCCACCTGCTCGGCGGAGGCATAACCGCCTTTTTGCAGCGGGGCCAGGCGCTCGTAAGTAGAGCGTGACTGGCGCAGCGCAATTTCGGCTCTTTCCAAAGCCTCCCTGGCGGCAGTTGCCGCGAAGTTTTGCGCCTCAACGGCTCTGGAGTTAAGCTTTATTTCTTCGTCCAGCACAGTCAGAGCGGCCCTGGCTTTGGCCAGTATTTCTTTATATTGGCGTTGGTCTATTACAAAAAGCACATCGCCTTTTTTTACCGCATGGCTGTCTTTTACCGGCAGTTCTTCCACATACCCGCTTACCTCCGGCGTAACGCTGATGGTATGGGCAAAGGCGTAGGCATCGTCGGTACGCGGCGCCGTATCCATCCGGTATATGGCGTAAGCGCCCAGCAGCACTGCCGCCGTCAACAGAATAAGGGTTACGGCTTTGCCGCGCCCTTTTTTATTTTCTTTGGTTTCCATAGGTTAAACTCACTTAATTGCGGAAGAAGAGAATCCAGAAAGAAAGTGTGCAAATTACCGTAATTAACGGGTAAACCAGCAGGGGCGGCCCCAGCTTTTCGGACAGCTCGCATTTGATGAGCACGGCGCGGAAAATAAGCGTTATAACAATGGCGCCAATAGAGCACAGGAGCCATGCGGGAAAAAATGCGCCCAGAATGGGGATGGAGGGCGAGGAAACGCAGCCGGAAAGCAATGCGGCGGCGGAAAAAAAGGCAATTATTTTTTTCATCTGACTTAACTAAATAAATTTCAAAATAATAACAATAGGGGTAGCCAGTTTTTTTGTAAGTATGCAATATTGGGCGGTGGGAGTTAGTTGCACTGCGCTGTAAATACTGTCGTTTTGAACGGAAACAAAACAACCGGCCTGCGGCAATATCCGGCAAGCCAGTTGTTTTACCAGGTGATTTTTTACCCGGATTGAAAGGTAATATACTTGGCAGATTACAGTTTCGGCTCTGCCACTATATAGCTATTTTAATGGCTACTTCTCTTAACGCCTGCGGAAGGCCCCAGCGCCGCCTATATGGCCGAAGCCCCCTGCATGCCCCATGCCCGCCCCATGTTGCCTAAAGGCGTTTTCTCTGGCCGCACCCATATTTCTGGCCTGAAACTCTTGGCTCATGTGGGGCTGATTGGGCCGGTTTTGCGCCATTGCGCGCCCCTGGGCAGGCTGGCGCTCGCCAAATTGGCCGCCGGAGACGCTGCCTGCGGCTTTGCCGCCAGCCTGAGGCTCAGGCCGCTGGGCAGCTTCCGGCCTGGCGTTAGGCATGGCTTTGGCATTTGCCTCCGGCCTGGTTCCTGCGCCGGCTTTTTGGCTGGTTTGCGCGTTTTTTCCCGCTTGCGCATTTATTTGGTCCCAATTGCCGGTATCTTTATTGTAGTGGTAAGCCTGGCCGTCTTTTCCCGCGAAAACGTTGTCGTTAACATGGCCTATGGCCCCATCGTTTGTGCGCACGCCGCCGGCATCAACATGTTGGCCGGAGGCTGTGCGCACATCCACATGGTTGGCCGTGGCGGCATTGCCGGCGCCATCGTTGCCGACGGTAACACGCCCGCCGGATACGGCTGCTCCGGTATTGGAGTTCACGCCAGCGGCGCGGGAGCCGTACGCGTAGTTGCCGGTGTATACGTTTTGCACAGCGCCGCTGTGCCCGACGGCCATGGCTCCGGTGGAGGAGTTGTAAGCCGTGCCGTACTGTCCAGCAAAGCGGTTGCCGGTATAGGCGTCAAAGCCGCCCGCGCCCCGGCTTGCCGATTCCACATTGCCCCAGTGCTGGTAAATGTTGCCGGTGGTGCCGGCCCAGCCGCCTGGGCCCCAGGCCGTAACCCCGCCATAGCCGTTGTAGTAGGCCCCGGCGTAATATGGCCCCCACCATGGCGCGGGCGGGTACCACCAGCCGCAGGCGCAGCCGGCATAGCCCCAGCCCCAGCCGAGGCCGTAAGCAAAGGCCCAACTGCTCCATGGCGTCCAGCACATGGATGCGCCCACCCCGTAAGTAACCGGAGCGCCGTACCATACAATGCCGCCGACGTAAGAGGGGTAAACATAGCCCGTGCCGTACACCACTACTCCGTCCGGCGTGAGTATGGCCCCATAGTAGCCCGGCGTGTAGCCTATAACCACGCTTGCGGGCGTTACGGAGTAAATGCGCACGTATACCACATAATGCAGGGGTGAGCTTACGGGTATGCCGTAAATGGCGGCGGGCACATCCGTAGCCACGCTCCAAGGCCCGCCGTATGACGCGGCGCTGAACCACACCCCGTTATGCAGCGCGTACCAGTGCGAAGCATCCACCTTTATTACCGGATCCGGCGAGTTGAGCACATATTGCAGACTGGTGCCGGAAATATCCTCCAGCTTCACCGGTCCGTCATAAGAGGCTGTATAGGAGGTTTTGGCGCGGTCCACGGTGGCGGTTTGCGGAATCTGGTTGGCCGTGGCCGCTTCTTTGGCCTGCACCGTGCCGGGTACCGAGGCCTTTACGTTTTCTTTGGCCGAATCGTCGGGTATGGCGGCAAAAGCCTTGGGCAGGCTTTTGGGCGGCACATAGCTCCAGGGCCCGTTAAGCGAGGCGGCGCTAAACCAGCGCCCGGCCAGCAGCACGTAACTCTTGTTATCTTTGGTGTATTTAAACACGTTGCCGGTGGTGTTGCTTACATAAAGCAGGCCGGTATCACCAAGGGTGGCGTACTGCGGCTCGCCCTGAAACTCGATAAGCTCGGCGGGGGTGGTGCTTACATAAACCATGGGAGTGGCCGGTAGCCCTGCCAAAGTCGGTTTTTTGCCGCTTTTGGGGTCAGGCTGGCCGCTCATCAGGTCAATCTGTTTGTAATCGGCCGCGAATTTTTCCGCCGCTTTGGCGTCTTTGGGCGGAATTTTGGCGATGCTCCAGGGGCCTTCAAGTTTTGCGGATTGCAGGTAGCCATTCAGAAAATGGATGAAAAACATGCCGTTATCGTCGCGCAGCAACAGCACCCGCGTATTGAGAACACGCTCAAGTGAAGTATTTGGTAATTTTGCGTATTTGGGGTTGCCGTCAATAGTGACCAGCAGGGCGGGAGTGTTGGAAAAATAGATGCGCGGCGGCGTGTTTTTTACCCCGCCCACGGCTCCGGACTTTTTAGCCTCAGTTATAGCCAGAGCGGCCTCCAGCCTATCCAGCGAGATATATTCCGTTGCTTTAAGCAGGGCATCGCGCATATCGGGCACAAAACGTTTTTCCAGCGCCGGGTCTGAGGGGAAGCTGCTATTAAGGTTTTTTATCTGGTCCAGACGCGCGGTGCGCGTGGGTTTATCCACCAGCAGCGTGGCTTCCATGCTCAGCACGCCGTAAACAGGCTCTTTGGCTCCCTTTACGGTTGCGGCCACGGCGGCGCGGGCCTTTAAGCCGGTTCCGTCCCAGGCGTCTATTTGCGGCTGGTAAATTTCCGCGCTTATATCGCCCGCTTTAACCGTGCGCGGCCATGGCGCGAAGTCGGCATTGCCTGCGGCGGCAAGAGCAGTGGAGTTTGGACATATTAAAAGTATGCAAAGCAACATCAGGCATAAAAGGCTCAGGGCCAGCCTGGCGCGGAATTGTATTGAAATGCGCATATAAACCTCGGCAATTGGTAATTTTTTTTGGAGCATAACTTATTATTTTATAATATGTCCATGATATATTAGGTGGTTATCAGCACCAGTTTAGCTATTTTTTCAGGTCGCCGACAGAGGCGTGTTTTAAGAGTTCGTTAGTTGTTTCCCGTTGCGGGCACGTGAGAAGTATAAAATTAAGTGAGCCGCTCGGAATAGAGCGGCTCACTCAATTTTATACATACTATTCGCAAAACTGATGCCCAAGGGCGCTCAAAAGAGTATTTTCCGCGCTTGCGCCTATATTTTGCTCTCTGGTTATAAACTGCTGCTCTTTGGCGGTATGCCCCACACTCTTGCGGATATGGGCAGCGCCTGTCGCCCGCAAATTCATCTTAATCCTGCGCTGCCTTTTTCTTCATCGCACTCTTGCGGCGCTGAACCTAAGACTTCTTCATATCCGCAATAAGCTGTTCCAGCTTGTGGGCCAGTTTGTTCAGGTCGGCCACGGCGGCTTCGGCTTCCTGCATGGTAGAGACGGTTTCGGAGGCTATGCGGGTAATCTCGCCCATACCGTCGCGCACGGCCTCGCTGGTGGCGGATTGCTCCTCACCGGCGGTGGCTATGGAGTGAATTTCGTCCGCCGTGGCTTTGGAGAGGTCCACAATCTCGCGCAGGGCCTCTTCGGCCTCGGTGGCGCGCTGGGTGCTTTTTTGCACGGAGGCGGAGGCTTCTTCCATACCGGCCACGCTTTCGGCGGTGCCTTTCTGAATGGCCTGCACGGCGGTGCCTACCTCTTTGGTGGCGGTCATGGTTTTTTCGGCCAGTTTGCGCACTTCATCGGCAACCACGGCAAAGCCGCGCCCGGCTTCGCCCGCGCGGGCGGCTTCTATTGCGGCGTTAAGGGCCAGCAGGTTGGTTTGGTCCGCTATATCGGTAATTACGGTCATAATCTGGTTAATGCCCTGGGCTTGCACGCCAAGGTCGTTAATAACCTGTTTGAGCAGGGCGGTTTTGCGGTCTACCTCGCCAATGGCGGCTTTAAGGGAGGAAACCGTGCCCGCGCCGTCCGTGGCCTTGCCGGTGGTGCTGTTGGCGGTGCCGGAGGCTTGGGCGGAGTTGCGCGCCACTTCAAGGGCGGTGGAGTTCATTTCCGACATGGCGGCGGCGGTTTTTTCCGCATGGCTGCTTTGCAGGTCGGCCCCGCGCACGGCGCGTTTGGTGTTGCGCGAGAGGGCGTCAGCCGCTTCTTTGGTTTGGTGCACTATGCTCTCAAGCTGGGCGGCGGCTTGCAGCATGCCTTCGCGTTTGGCCTGCTCGGCCCTGTGGCTGGCGGCTTCCGCGTCATCTTTGGCCTGTTTGGCGAGGCGTGACTGATTTTCGGCTTCTTCCGTCTTGGTTTGGGCATCGGCTATAAGGCTGGAGAGGTTGGCGATCATACGCTTTAGGGCGGAGTGCAGCCCGGCGAGCTCGCCTTTGAAGCGGGCTGCATCGGGCAGGGCCTTGAAGTCGCCGTCGGCTATGCGCTCGGAGGCGTCGGCAAGCAGAATGAGCGGGCGGGTGAGCGACTTGGAGAGGAAAAATACCGCCACCAGCAGCACCAGCATAAGACCCAGCCCAAGCATGAGAATATTGATAAGGGTGGAGGTGCTTTGGGCCATAACCTCCACTTTGTCTATAAGCACGGCCACGCGCCAGCCAAATTCAGAGGCGGTGTGCGGCAGCACCAGGTAGGTTTTGCCGCCGGCGCTGTATTCAAACTGTCCGGCCTCGCCGGTGAGCAGGCGCTCGAACAGGGCTTTGTCTTTAACATCCTTGGCGTTTTTGAACACGCTGGAGGAATCGGCAGGGTTAGCCAGAATAAGGCCGTCGCTGGAAACGGCCACAACATGGCCGGTACGCCCTATTTTGAGCCTGGCCAGATAGTTGGTGAGGCCGGAAAGGTTAAAATCCACGGCCAGCACGCCTATGGTGCGGCCCGACGGGTTGTGGATTTTGGAGGTAACGGAGCATACTACAAAGCCGGAAGACGAAACATAGGGGAGGGAAATGTTGGTGTCTTCTTTATGGTCCATGGCCTGGGTATACCAGGGGCGCTTGCGCGGGTCGTAACCTGGGCCGAAGGTGTCGTTGGCTTTGCCTGGCTCGTTGGCCTCGATAATTGTGCCGTCTGAGAAGCCAACAAAAATGAGCCCGTAATACGGGTGACTGAGCTGCATTTGCGTGAACTCGTCGTAAATTTGCTTCTCATAGTCGTTGTACAGCTCATAGGTATTTTCGGTAACGGCCTTTTTATCCATAAAAGTGTTGGCGGTTTTGCCCAGCGCGTCTTTAAATTTGGGTTGGCCTGCCAGATATGATACGCTTTGCTTGCCGGTGCCGGCGTATTGGGCGAAAATATCGTCTATGCGCAACAATTGCTCGGTGGAGGATGACTTGAAGTTTTCCACTCCGGCATTGCGGGTTATTATTACCATCATGGTGGATATGCTGCCTATGAGCAGAAGGCACAAGCAAAGAAAAGTCAAAAACAGCTTGCTGCGTATGGTCATTTGAGAATCCTCTATACTAATTACTATATTTGTTCATAGATAAGAAGCGCCATAAAAATCGGCCTAATATGATTATCTTCAAATCCGGCAAAATATTACTCCATTTTGATGCAAACATACAAGCATAAAGACTGAGCCAGGTACCTGGCGGTAAACGCCGCATAGCAGTGTTCCACGGGCGTTTCCGCGCCTGAATTTGAGGTGGAGTTGCGAGCGGGCGTGAAAGGCGTGACAATTTTGCGCATTGGCAATTAGACCTTTGCGCATTTACAATTGCATTGTGTTGCAAGGCCGTACGGGCCATATGGATGAGTATTTCTAATTATTGCCCGTGCGCCGCCCTGCCAGCATAAGCAGTAGGGCCAGCAGGCAGAAGGAGAGGCCGGCATAAAAGGTTGCCGCGGAGCCCAAGGTTTGCCATAGGCCGCCCGCTGCCACGCTGGCCAGCAGTACGGCGCCGCCGCTTACGAGGTTGAAAAAGCCATAGGCGGTGCCGCGCAAGTCCGCCGGGGCGGTTGCGGCGACCATGGCGGCCATAAGCCCTTGGCTCATCCCCATGTGTACGCCCCACAGGGCTATGCCTGCCAGCACTCCCACCCAGGTGTTGCCCTGGGCCAGGGTAAGATCGGCCAGGGCCAGCACCATCAAACTTAAAGCCAATAAGGGCTTACCGCCTATTTTATCGTAAAGTTTGCCGAAGGGGTAGGCACACAGCGTGTAAACCAGGTTCATAGCCACCATAACCAGCGGCACCAGCGCAATGGCTATGCCGCTTTCTTGCGCTTTTAACACCAGAAAAGCCTCGCTGAAGCGGGCCAGACAAAAAGCCGCGCCAATTACCACAATCCACCAGTAGGCAGGCCCAAGGCGTTTAAGATTCTCGCGGCGTATCGGGTTGCCGCGCGCCGTTTTGTTTTGTCTTTCCGGCTCGCGCAGCCCGAAGACAAGCAGCAGAACGCAGAGCAGGGCGGGGATAAAAGCCAGCCAGAAAACCAGGCGGAAGTTGCCCGCCGAGAGCAGCATAAGCCCTGCCGCCGCGAGCGGCCCTAAAAAAGCCCCCAAGGTATCCAGCGATTGCCGCAGGCCAAAGGATGCGCCGCGCAGTTGCGGCGGGGCCATATCGGCCAGCATGGCGTCACGCGGCGCGCCGCGCATGCCTTTGCCCACGCGGTCCATCAGCCTGGCCCCCAGCACCACGCAGCCAAGGCTGGTAAGGGCGAAAAAGGGCTTGCTGAGCGCGCCCAGGGCATAACCAAGCACCGTAAGGCTTTTGCGCTTGCCCATATAGTCGCTCAATACGCCGGAAAATACCTTGGCGGCAAGGGCGGTGGCCTCGGCCAGGCCTTCTATCACGCCCACGGCCAGCGCGCTCATGCCCAGGCTGGTAACCATGAACAGGGGCAGAATGCTGTGAATCATTTCCGAAGAAATATCCATAAGCATGCTTACCAGCCCCAACACCCACACCCCTTTGGGTATTTGCCGCAAAACTCCGCCGCCTTTCATCGCCGCTCCGCATATCGCATTGGTGTGTTTTAGCAGGCTCATCGCCGTGTCCGATGACGCCTGCAGGTTGTAATATGCGCCATGTTATGCGCATATAGCCGAATATCCTATGCCAATGGCTCATGGTCAAGGGTACATTTGTGGCTTTTTGTAACAGAAAGCCGCTCCACCCAACACATAGCCGTTAAAAAACTCTTGAGCAGTCGCGGCACTTAAGGTAACAATCCAAACAAGTTGCTGGCGGCAGCTTTTTATGACGCCGCCTGCATATTTTTGTAGGACGCCTTGGGCATGCTTTCAGGCATTTGCCGTTGCTGGCGTTTCCACGCAACCTGTAACCATAAGTTGCTGCCATGACCGATTCCAAAGACAGTCAAATTCGTGAGCCCAACATTGGCGATTACGAGAAAACCCGCCGCGAGTTCAAGCTGGAAGTGCCCAAACACTACAACTTCGCCTTTGATGTGGTGGATGCTTGGGCCAAAAAAGACCGCAACCATCTGGCCATGATCTGGGTAAACCAAGATGGTGAGGAAAAGAAATTCACCTTTTGGGATATGATGATCCACTCCAACGAAGCCGCCAACATTTTAATGAAGTACGGCATCCAGAAGGGCGACCGCGTGCTCCTGATGCTGCCGCGCCTGCCCGAGTGGTGGATTTTGGTGCTGGGCATAATGAAGCTGGGCGCGGTGTTTTGCCCTTCGCCCTCCATGCTCACAGTTAAAGACATTGCTTACCGCATGAAGGTGGGCAACTTTAAAATGGTGATTACCGATAAAGACAATATGGCCAAGGTGGACGAAGTTGCCGCCGACTGCCCCAACCTGCAACTGCGCATGATTGTGGACGACACCCCCGGCGAGCGGCTGCAAAGCCCCTGGACCGGCTACCAGAACGAGCTGCGCTATCCGGCCCCTGTATCCACCAAGCTGGTGAGCAGCGCCGGGCGCAAGGTGCTCTCCACCGACCCCATGCTCATTTATTTTACCTCCGGCACTACCAAAGACCCGAAAATGGCCCTGCACGACTACGGCCACCCCATGGGCCAGATAGTAACGGCTAAATTCTGGCACGACCTTACCGAGCATGACGTGCACTTTACCTTTTCCGACACCGGCTGGGCCAAGTGCGGCTGGGGCAAGATATACGGCCAGTGGAGCTGTGGAGCCTGCGTATTTGTGTACGACTACCGCACCCGCTTTAACGCCACCGAGCTTTTGCCCTTAATCGAGCGTTACGGCATAACTTCTTTTTGCGCGCCGCCAACCATTTACCGCATGCTCATAATAGCCGACCTCAAAAAGTTCGCTTTTGGCGAGCTGCGTTGCTGCACCAGCGCGGGCGAGCCCCTTAACCCCGAAGTTATAAGAATATGGCAGGAGGGCACAGGCCTTACCATACGCGAAGGCTACGGCCAGAGCGAAACCTGCTGTTGCATAGCCACCTACCCCGGCATGGAAGTGCGCCAGGGCTCCATGGGCAAGCCCATGCCCGGCTGGGACATTAACCTTATGGACGACCATGGCAAACCGGTACCGCAGGGCGAGACCGGACGCATTGCCATATCCCTTAACCCCCGGCCGGCCGGGCTGATTAAGGAATACCTGAACAACCCCGAAGAAAACGAGGCCATGTTCGTAAAAGGCTGGTACTACACTGGCGACAAGGCCTGGATGGATGCCGACGGTTACTACTGGTTTGTTGGCCGTACCGATGATGTGATTAAAAGCTCCGGATACCGCATCAGCCCCTTTGAGGTGGAATCAAGCCTTTTGGAGCACCAGGCAGTGCGGGAATCTGCCGTTGTGGAATCGCCAGATTCCATACGCGGCGTGGTGGTAAAAGCCTTTGTGGTGCTGCATGAGGGTTACGAGCCCTCTGAAAAGCTGGCCCACGATATTCAGGATTATGTCAAACGCTCCACCGCGCCCTACAAGTACCCGCGCTTGCTGGAATTTGTGGATGAATTGCCCAAGACTATTTCCGGCAAGATTAAACGGGCTGAACTGCGCAAGAGAGAGATGCAGAGGTTTGAAGCCGAAAACGGCGGGAATTAGAGCACTTTAACTTTTTCAAAGTTAAAGTGCTTGTGTCGCCCCCAAAGGGGACGCCCCCAAGCGAGCAGCGCAGAGTGCCTTTAGCAAAGCCGCTTCGGCTTTGCGTGTACGATAAAAGAGTGCTCCAGCCTTTATGCTTTTTTAGAGTAACGTATTTTAATTTTTAAAAATATATATAAAAAGTAAAAGTTAAAATGCTATAAGATAAGCCCCGAAAGGGGGCTATATAAGATGGTATGGATGCGGCATAGCCGCGTCAGTAAAAGAATATGGATGCCCCTTCGGGGCGACAATATAAGAGAGGGGGCTGCTCGCCCCTCTCTTATATTGTCGCGGCTCCGCCGCTTCCATATTTTCTTACATCGCCCCAAAGGGGCTTTCACCATTCGCGCTTCGCGCGTAACTACTCGGCATCAGGGTTTGGCGCGGCAGCGCCATTGGCGCCATTGCTTCCACTCGCCCCCGGCTTGGCAGGGGTTAGGGGTTGGGCCAGCCGGGCCTTTATGCGATCTATATTGGCACGGGTGAAGCCGTTTTCCGCCGGTGTGAGCACAAAAAGCTCCTGTTTGGCGAAGCCGTATTCATCCCAGGTTATGGGGGCTCCGCTCCATGGCAGTTGGGGCAGGCGGTGCAGGGCGGCGTTTACATCTTCGGCGCTTGGCTGGCCCGCTGGCAGGTTAAGGGTGGCGGCCATGAGCATGAAGTCGTAACCCAGCGAGCCCCAGAAATCGGCGGTGTATTTGCCGTTAAGGGCGGCAGCCCCGCGCAGCAACTGGCCGGAGGGCGAGAGGGTCTGTTGATCCCACGCGCCGGGGAAGACCGCCAGGCGGTAATTGCGCAGGGCCAGGCGCTGCTGGCCGCTGAGGCCGTGTTCCCAAAGGTTGGTGCCCATAAAGAGCAGGTTGTTCTCTATGCTGTAAAACACGTGGGAGATAATGCGGGAGGAGTTGCTCCAGTTATCGGGCAGGAACATGGCCTGAAAATCCAGCACTTGCGGCTCTTCTTTCTCCACATCGGTATACACGCTCAAGAAGCTGGCGACGCTTTTGGCCCATTGCTGGTACTGCCCGGCGGGGTAGTACCCGGCGCGGATAATATAGGCGTCGCGCTCGGCGGCCATGCTGTAGAACAGATCGAACATACTCTGGTTGTATTCGCCTGTATCGGGGGCGAATACGGCGTAGCTATCCAGCCCAAGGGCGGTGGAGTAATCCAGCATCACGCGGATTTGATCTTCACGCGAGGGGAAAAAGCGCCAGGCCTTAAGGCCTTCGTCGTTATCATCCATACGGGGCAGGAAGGTGAAGAAAAAGCGGTTGCCGGTAAAGCCCATATTTTTAACGGCGGTGTAGTCATCCAGCCGCAAGGGGCCGCCCACCACGCGCACATAGGGCGGCAGAGCGGCAAGCTCGGTAATCCAGTTGGGCTGGTCGCTGTCTATAACATGCAGGCGCAGGTTTTTGCCGTTACGCTCCAAGCCTTGCCGGGCTATTTCGGCCCCGCGCACTATTCTTTCCGAAAGGTTGCCGTAGGGGCCGGTCATGGGCAGCACCATGGCCACCACCTGGTTGTTTACGCGCACTTTGTTGAGCACGCTGTAGTCGGGCTGGTTCCAGCCGCGAAACACCGTGGGGTCGGCCAAAAGCGAGCCATCGCGCAGGAAGCTGACGTTTTCTTTGGCTATGTCCTGGTTGCGCACGTCCCAAAAGGAGCGGCGGGCGTTTTCAAGGCGCACCAGCGCGTAGGGGTAGCGGTTTTCGTTTTCGTCAGAGGTGGCGGGCATCATGTTTTGCAAAGCCTGCGGGCTGACTGTATGCAAAAATTTGAAGAGGCGCGCCTCAAGGTCTTTTTTGCGGCTCACCTGCTCAGTGGCGTCATACAGGGTCTCCAGTTCCGGCAGCACGGCGCGGCCGCTGCCCGCCTTTATTCTGGTTTCAAACAGGAACATGGTGGCTTCGCGCACTTGTTGCCAAGAGTACGGCTCCACTATGTCGGTTGTGGGTTTGCCTTCGGCCTTGGCGGCCTCGAGGGCTGCCTTGTATTTGGCGTCGGCATCAATTACCGCTCTGGCGCGTTTGTCAGCCTCGGCAAAAGGCAGTTGCGTGAGGGTGGAGTACCAGGTGGAGTACCATTCTTCAGTGGAATCGGCCTTGGGCAGAGTTATGCGCCAACGGTCCAGCGCGGTAATGGCAACCATGGGGTGGCGGTTTTCGGCGGATGACAGGGCCAGAATGCGCCAGCCGCGCCCAAGCTCGGCTTTATCCACATCCGTGCGCGAGGTGAATTCCGTAGCTATTTTTTCGGCCAGTGCCAGATCGCCGGAGTTAAAGGCCATCTCCACATCGGCCAGAGTTACTTTTTTAACCGGCTGCACCTGCGGCTCCACAGGCTTGACCGTGCCGGGCTGGGTGGGCTGCGGCTCCGGCCCTGGGCAGGCCGTGGCAAACATGAGCGCGGCTAAAATAACCATTAGCCGGGCGGCCATAACGCTTTGCTTGAGGACTTTATGCATGATTTTGACCTTGATTTCCGTTTTAGTTTTGTAACCTAGCCTGCTTTTTGCGTCATTGCAAGAAAAGAGCGCGTGGGGGCGGGGTTTACGGCTTTTACTTTTCCCATCGCGGCAAAGCTACCGGCCGGAGTTTTCAGCCCGGTACCTTTTGTACCTGGGCATGGCGGCCAACAGAAAAAACGCCAGCGATGCCGCGATAAGCGCGGTGCCGAAAATAAAGGCGAAATCCAGGCTGGTCAGGCGGGCTATATAGCCGCCGGTGAAAATAGCCACGCTTATGGTTACATCCCAAGAGGTATAGTAGGTGGAGTTGGCCGTGCCTATTTTGTCCTTGTCGGCCAGCGAGATAAACATGGATTGGTAGGCGGGCGAGAACATGCCGAAGCCCAGCCCGAAAAAGAAGGCGGAGAAGAAAAATACGAACTCCGAATTGGTGGCGAGAAAGAAAGGAAAGGCCGCCAGCAGCACCAGTTTGCCCGCTACAATAACATGCGCGGCCAGGCCTTTGTCGGCCAGCTTGCCCGCGAACATGCGGGCGCTGAACATGCCCGCCGCCATAAGCATGAAAAACACGCCGGTGTTTACGGAGACGCCTCTGGAATCGGCCAGGAGCGAAATATAGTTGGCCATAAGGCCGTAAGAGTAGCCCGCCAGAATCACGCCCAACGCCAGAGCCGCGCCTTTTTTCAAAAAAAAGTTGTCGAGGGTGAGCTTTTGGGCGCGTGGTTTAATCAGGCGCTTTTCCGTTTTTACCATCAGTCCGAAAATCAGAGCGGCAAAGGCCAGAATGGCGCTGACCACAAAAACGCCGTTGTAAGAGCCGAACCCGGCTAAAAACATGCCCAGCATTGGCCCTGCGGCCATGGATACGGAGTTGAGCATGCCGAAAATGCCTATGCCAGTGCCGACTTTGCCTTGTGGTATAAAGTCGACGGCCATGGTGTTTATGGAGGTGCCGCTTACGCCAAAGGCCAGGCCGTGGGCCGTGCGGGCCAGCGAGAGCAGCAGAATGTTGGTGAGAAATATGTAACCTGACGATGTAACCACAAAGGCCAGCATAAAAACGGCATACACCGGCTTGCGCTGAAAAGAATCGACAATAAAGCCGGAAAACGGCCTTATCACCAGCGCGGCTATGGCATACAGGGCCACCACCACGCCCGCGAGGCCGGTATCAAGCAGCATGGCCTTGGTAAGGTACAGGGGCAGCACCGGCATGGTCATGTACATGGAGGTGGTGTAAAGCAGGTTGCAGCAGCACAGCAGTATGAAGTTGCGGTTGGCAAGCCTGCCGGAATATATTTGGCTCATGGCGGGCCGTGCTCCCACGGCAAGGTTGTTACAATGGCGCACTTCTAGGCCTATTGCCGGTAAAAGTAAAGCGCGGGCCGGTGTTATTTGGTCTTTGCGCCGGGTGCGAAAAAATTTAGGGGCGATGCACTTTACAGAAGGCAACCAACTAAATAAGGTGGATTTTCCGTATGCTGCCTGTACAGGTTCAGGCACAACGGCCGCACAACATAAATTTACCAGAGGGAACAAAAGAAATGAGCGATTTTGCGCGTATGCTGCGCCTGCCTCCGTATGTGTTTGCCACGGTGGGCGAGTTGAAAATGCAACTGAGGCGACAGAATATTGATATTGTGGATTTCAGCATGGGCAACCCCGATTTGCCCACGCCTCCGCATATAGTGGAAAAAATGATCGAAGCGGTGCAAAAGCCGGTTAACCACCGCTATTCCGCATCGGCGGGCATTAACGGCTTGCGCAAGGCCGTATGCGATTTTTACATGCGCCGTTACGGCGTTTCTTTGGATCCGGCAACTGAGGCCGTGGCAACCATAGGCGTAAAGGAAGGTCTCGCTCACCTTTCCATGGCCATGCTCTCGCCAGGCGACGTGGTGTTCGCGCCGGACCCCACTTACCCCATACATACCTATGCCCCAATTATTGCCGGGGCCGACGTGCGGCGCATACCCATTGCCTCTGACCGCGACTTTTTTGAAGATTTGCTCATAGCCACCCGCCAGACCTGGCCGCAGCCCAAGGTGCTGGTTATAAGCTTTCCGCACAACCCCACCACCTTGCTGGCCACGCCGGAGTTTTTTCAAAAAGTGGTGGATTTTGCCAAAGAGCACAAAATGTGGGTTATACACGATTTGGCTTATGCCGACCTCGGTTTTGAAGGTGATCCGCCAAGCTTTTTGCAGGCCGAAGGCGCCAAAGACGTGGGCGTGGAGTTTTACTCCATGTCCAAAAGCTATTCCATGGCAGGCTGGCGCGTGGGCTTTTGCCTTGGCAACCGCGAGCTTATCCGCGCCCTTAGCCGCATAAAGAGTTATCTGGATTACGGCATCTTCCAGCCCATACAAATTGCCGCCACCATAGCCCTTAACGGCCCGCAGGAATGCGTGGCCGAAATACGCGACGCCTACCGCCAGCGCCGCGACTGGCTGTGCGAGGGCCTTAACCGCATAGGCTGGCAGATAGATCCGCCCAAGGCCACCATGTTCGCCTGGGCGAGAATACCCGAAGAATTCCGCAAAATGGGCTCGGTGGAGTTCTCCAAGCTCCTGCTGCGCGAGGCCAACGTGGCGGTTTCGCCCGGCCTTGGTTTCGGCGCTTATGGCGACGAATACGTGCGCTTTGCCTTTATAGAAAACCAGCAGCGCACCAAGCAGGCCATAAAAGGCATTAAAAAGGCCCTTTCAGGAGGTAGTAGTGGCGATTAGCGAAAAAAACCACCCTCTTATGCTGGGTCTGGCCGGTTTTGGCACCGTGGGGAGCGGCCTGGCAAAAATTCTGGATGAAAACCAGGCCGATATTATGCGGCGCTGCGGGCGCAACGTGCGCATAAAATCCATATTGGTGCGCGACCCCGCCAAAAAACGCCCTTATCCTTTCCCGCAGGGCTCACGGCTTTGCGCCGATGCCTCCGCTCTGGTGAGCGACCCGGAAATTGACGTTATAGTCGAGCTGATGGGCGGCATTGAGGCGGCGGAAAAACTGGTGAGAATGGCTTTGGAAGCCGGAAAGCACGTGGTTACGGCCAACAAGGCCCTGCTGGCCGAAAAAGGCGCGCCGCTGTTCAAGCTGGCCGCTGAAAAGGGCCTGCACCTTGGCTATGAGGCCAGCGTGTGCGGCGGCATACCCATTGTGCAGACCCTGCAGGAGGGCCTGGCCGCCAACAGCATAACCAGCATTTCCGGCATTCTCAACGGCACCAGCAACTATATACTCTCGGCCATGACCGGCAGCGGCCTGCCCTTTGAGGTAGCCCTCAAGCAGGCTCAGGAGCTCGGCTTTGCAGAGGCCGACCCCACGCTGGACATAGAAGGCTTTGACGCGGCCCACAAGCTTACCCTGCTCATCCGTCTGGCCTGGGGGGTGGATTATCCCTTCACCCAACTGCCCATAACAGGCATTACCCGCGTGGCGGCGGAGGACATACAGTTTGCCCGCGAGTTCGGCTACAACATAAAGCTGCTGGGGCAGGCCCGCATGGAAGACGGCAGGCTGGAGGCCGGAGTGTTCCCCACTCTGGTGCCCAACAACTACCTGCTGGCAAAAGTGGGGCATTCTTACAACGCCGTGCGTATTGAGGGCAATGCCGTTGGTTCCATCTTTCTGCACGGCCTTGGCGCTGGCGATTTGCCCACGGGCAGCGCCGTTGCGGCTGATATTCTCAACATAGCCCGAGGCGCGCTGGCCAACAACACCGGCTACGCCATCGCAAATTTGCCCAAGGCGCAAATTATGCCTCCGCGCGAGGCCAAGGCCAGCTACTACTTCCGCCTGATGGTGCTGGATAGGCCCGGCGCCCTGCGCGACGTGGCCGCAGCCATGGCCGACCACAACATATCCATTGCCCAAGCCATTCAAAAAGGGCAGGAAAATGTCGTGCCGCTCATGTTCATGACCCACGACACCACCGCCCGCGACGTGGAGGCCGCCCTGCAACAGGTAAAAGGCACCGGCATACTCAGCGCCGAGCCAGTGCATTACCGTGTAATGCCGCCGCCAGCGAAGTAGCTGCCGCGTGAGAAGAATAAAGGCGGTAGAGGATGAAGCCGGAGTTATGAGCGTTGCCCAGACCCGCAAAGGGGTGTGGAAAGAGCATCACCCTTGGTTGTGCCTCGCTTTTGCCAGTAAATGTTAAATTGTTTAGCTTGGGCGAGGTGAGCCACACCTTGCCTCTGCGGCATTTTTGATTGTTTTGTTTTGCAATTTGCAGAAACAGCCGGAATATCCATTTGATATTCCGGCTGTTTCTAACTCTATAGTTTAGCAAGTATTCCTGCTGCAACTTGCGAAGCCAATTTTCGATAAAATTGCCACAATATTTCAAACTTTCCTGTTTTAACAACCTCAAAAGGCGCTCCAGCTTCCCCACGCTCACATCCTTACACTTCGCGCCGCGATACCTGCAGATAGGCAACCACGTAACTCATGCGCGAATGGAACTTGTTGAGGTAGACTTGGTAAAAATAAGAATTTTTTGATTTTCCGGGCAGATTTTCGTTTTTTTGCGGCTGAGCGTACTGAATGTACGTGACGACGCAAAAAAACGAAAATCTGCCCGGAAAAC
>JAVBON010000019.1:0-17513 GCA_031550525.1 Desulfovibrionaceae bacterium | reverse complement strand
GGGGGTGCTAATTTTGAACCCCCTTGACCCCGCAACTTTGCTATAATTGGCGTGAGCTAAAGTTTTAGCCGCGAAGCGGAGCAAGCCGGGATTCACTCCCGGCGCGGCGAGTGAGGTCCGAGCGGCAGCGAGGCCGAACATATAGTTTAAGGCTGCCAGATTTATAAGCGCTGGGGCGCGAAAGAGCATCGCCAACAAGTACTGCTTACCGTATGCTTATCGCTGCTAAATTGTTGTGCTTTGTTAAAACGAGCCACACCGGACCCCGCAAGGAGTTGATTCGCCGCCGGAAACTTATAAAAAACACCCGCCCCAAATATCCATGCCCGTAAAAATTGCTCCCCGGCATATAATTTGCTACTGCTTGCCTATGGACATATTCGCCTTTGACCCCACCAGTTTTTTCAGCTTTGTGCTTACCTTCATGCGGGTGAGCCTGCTGATTTTTCTTTTGCCGTTTTTTGGGGGCGAGACCATACCGGCCCAGGTAAAGGTTATGGTTTGCCTTGTGCTTACTTTGGCCATTTGGCCCAGGCTTTCGATACAGGGCGATATTTTTCCGGCCCATCCTTTTAATCTTGGGTTGATGCTGCTTGGTGAAATGATTTTGGGCATGGGCATGGGCCTGATGGTGAACTTTGTTTTTGCCGGAATCCAGCTTGGGGGTCAGGTTATAGGCTTTCAAATGGGCTTCAGCATGATCAGTCTGGCCGATCCTACCAGCAACCAGCAGTTGGTGGTCACATCGTTTTTGGCCAATATGGTCAGCATGTCCATTTTTTTGGCGCTGGATGGGCACCTTTTCATACTGCACGCCTTGATAGGCAGTTTTGATCTGATGCAGCCTGGGCATTTGTTTATAGACGCCAGAGCGGTTTCAGACATGGTCGCGCTTTCGTCCGGCATGTTCGTGCTGGCCATTAAGGTATGCGCTCCCATTCTGGCCTGTCTGTTCATGGTTGAGCTTGCCCTGGCCCTCATGGCCCGTACAGCGCCGCAAATGAACCTGCTGGTTTTGGGTTTTCCCATAAAAATCGCCGTGGGCTTTTTGTTCTTGGGTATGATGTTCTCGCTGATCGGGCTGTTTATGGATGATTTTATCCGTGGCATCGGGCCCATGTTCAATAACTTTATGCGCACGGTAAACGGGGGCTAGGCATGCCGCAGAGTGACCCGAGCAGAACGGAAAAGCCCACACCCAAGCGCATAACCGACGCGCGTAAAAAGGGTAACGTCGCCAAATCGCAAGAGGTGGGCACCACCATGACGATTTTGGTGGGCTCAGTAGTCGCCTATTTTTGGATTGGCTACCTGAGCAAGGAAATGATGAACGTTTTCCGTTATTTTTTCGGCCCGGTTCTCACCACCTTTGATCCAACCGCCAACGAGGTGCGCAACCTTTCTTTGGGCATTACCTTGTCCATGGCCAAAATGACGCTGCCCATCATGTTCACCATAGGTTTCTTCGCCTTTTTGGTGCAGCGCATTCAGGTGGGCAAACTCTGGACTTTAAAGCCGCTGAAGCCCGACTTCAAAAAAATGAACCCCATAAGCGGCGTCAAACGCATGTTTTTTTCGCTGCAAACCTTTACCCGGCTGGGCAAGAACATACTAAAGGCCGTGGTAATCGGCGCCGCCCCGGCCATGGTGGTTAAAAACGAAATACCCAACTTCATGTCGCTGTACTATGTGGATGCGCAAACCCTTTCCATATACATTTTGAAGATGGGCTTCAAAATGGTTGTTTACGCCCTGGTGCCCATGATTATTATAGCCGTTGTCGACTTGGTCTATAGCCGTTGGGATTATATGGAAAAATTGAAAATGACCAAGTTTGAGGTAAAAGACGAAGCCAAGCAGATGGACGGCGACCCCGTGGTAAAAGGCAAGATGCGCCAAAAAATGATGCAGATGAGCCAGCGCCGCATGATGAAGGATGTGCCCAAGGCCGACGTGGTTATTACCAACCCCACGCACATAGCCGTTGCCATAAAATATAACGCCATGGAAGCGCCCGCGCCCCTTGTGGTAGCCAAAGGCGCGGACAAGGTGGCGGAAAAAATTAAAGAAATCGCCCGAGCAAATAAAGTGCCCATACGCGAAAACGTGCCGCTGGCCCGCGCCCTCTACAAACAGGCCGATGTTGGCGATATGATACCCGAAGACCTTTACAAGGCCGTGGCCGCCATTCTGGCCCAGCTTTGGCAGAAAAAAGGCATCAAAATGGGCGCTCAGGCAGGCCAATCCGCCAGAAAATAGCAGGGGAGAAAGGCAATAGCGGAGGAAGCCAGATTTGTTCATATCTGGGGCGCGAAAGAGCATCGCCAACAAGTACTGCCCGCCTTATGCTTATAGGTGCTAAATTGTTGTGCTTTGTCAAAACTAGCCACACCAGACCCCGCAAGGAGCTGGGCTCCTTGACCTCCATAAGTTGTATAGTCTGGCTGTGCTTAATTATATGGGTAGCGATTACTCCAAAGGTTTAATTGTGCTGGGCATAACCGGCAGCTTGAAAGAATTGACCCCGCAACTTTAATATAATTGGCTTGCCGTTATTCTGAAAATTTTTTCAACTGGTGGTTTTGTCTGGTCCGTGTTTACGAGATGCTCCAGAAATTTTTTGGTATAAACAGCGTTTGCCGGCAGTCGGGCGCGAAAGCTGTTGTTTTGTAGAAGCTAAATTCAGAGATTCACATGCTGCTTAGTGTAAAAGATTTGGCCATAGGCTTTGATACTTCCGAGGGCCTTTCGCGGGCTGTGGACGGAGTGAGCTTTGACGTGCCCAGAGGCAAGAGTTTTTGCCTGGTGGGAGAATCCGGCTGCGGCAAAAGTATAACCGCTCTTTCGCTGCTGGGGCTGTTGCCCAGCCCTCCGGCCAGGCTTCTTTCAGGCACGGCCCTGTTTGAGGGGCAAGATCTGCTCACCCTGCCCCAGCCAGCGCTCGATAAAGTGCGCGGCGGCAGCATAGGCATGGTGTTTCAGGAGCCTATGACCTCTCTTAACCCCGTGCTCACAGTGGGCCGCCAGGTCGCCGAGCCTTTGCGCCTGCACGGCGGCATGGGCCGCAAAGAGGCCGAAGCCGAGGCCGCGCGCCTTTTGGATCAGGTGGGCATAACCCAGGCCGCGCAACGCGCCCGCGCTTTTCCGCACGAGCTGTCGGGCGGAATGCGCCAGCGGGTGATGATAGCCATGGCCATGGCCTGTAACCCGCGCCTCCTTATAGCTGACGAGCCCACAACAGCGCTGGACGCCAGCCTGCAAGGCCAGATTCTGGATTTGATGGTCGCATTGCAGCGTGATAAAGGCAGTTCCCTCCTGCTTATCACGCACGATCTGGACGTGGTGGCCGGTTACGCCGACAGTATGGCCGTAATGTACTCCGGAAAAATTGTGGAGGACGGCCCGGTTAAAGATATACTCTCCGGCCCGGCGCACCCTTACACACAGGGCCTTATAGCCTCGCGCCCGCGCTTCAGGCCCGGCATGCGCCACGAGCGCCTGCCCTCCATAAAAGGCTCCGTGCCCCCGCCCCTACGCAGGCCGCCGGGCTGCGCCTTTAGCAACCGCTGCCCCAAAGTATTTGAGCGCTGCACGCGCGAAATGCCCCCGCTCCTTCCCGCCGGGCCCGGCAGGCAAAGCCGCTGCTGGCTGCAGGAAGAATAGGCGGATTAAGCCGGATTTGTAAGCGCTGGGGTACCGCTCCGGACCCCGCAAGGAGTTGATTCGCCGCGTCCTGCGCCTCACCCCTTCGGGGCGCCTTCATTTCATTCCGGCGTCCAACTTCACTTTCCTGCGAAATTGTGGGCTCCTCTACCCAATATGCGCGTTATCAGACACGTTCATGTCGGTGGCGCCTTGTGGCGACCAGGTGCGCCCGGCTGTAACGTTAATGTTGCCACCGCTCCCTCCGCTGCTTTGGCTTTGCTCGCGCAAGATCCCCTGCAACTGTTCCTGAATTTGCATTACCTCGCTGTTGGCGGCGGTAACTTCAGTTTGGGCGGCTTTTATTTCGGCGGAGTTACCCAAATCGCCCAGGCCCGGCTCTTTAGCCGTTTGCTTGGCTTCGGCCTGTAACTGGGCCAGCTTTTGCTGGGCTTCTGTCAGTTTTTGCATGGCCTCGCGCAGTTGTTCTTTCAATTGGCGCAGCTTGTCGTCACCGCTCTCTTCACCCGCGCCCTCGGCTGCTGTGCCCTGGCTGAAGGCAAGGCGCTTGTCGTCTTTGGCGCGCTCGGCGGCATCGCCCGTTCCGGCGGCTACTTCATGCAGAACGCTTTGTTCTTTTTTGGGCTCTTGCCCAAGGCTGTCCTGCTGGTTTTGCGCGTTGTATTCCTGCCCGGCCAACACTTGCTGCAAGGCACGGGCCTCGGCGGAAATTTCAATACGATCCATTATACGCAGCCCGCTTTCGTTATTACGGGAGCTGTCGCTTTTGTTAAACTGGTCTACAGCCGCGTCCGAAGCCGCAACCAGGCTGGCCCTGTTGTCGTTGCCCTTGCTCTCCTGCTCTTGTTTTAAAGCATAGCCAAGGTAATTTGATTCGGCAAAATTTATTTGCATGGCTTTACCCCTGCTTGGGACTGTGTTGAACACTCTTCAACACGCTTTTCGGCATTTACCGCCATAACTTTAGGCGCTCTCCGCTAAAATTGCTTTACACCGCCAGGTGCTGTTTCTAAAAAACGTCTTTTGCCCCCTGTACTGCGTCAAGCGCCGATTTTTGTCCAGGGCTGTACCATCAGAGTACTATCCCTGGACAAAAAATCGGCGTTTTCCTTGTCAGTGAACAAAATCCGTCTTTTTAGAAACAGCCCCTAAAGCTATAAAAAATAATATGCAAGATCCATAGCCTGGGAATAGTCTTGAAGAGATAGTGATGCGTTGAAAAGTCTAGATTTTTTCTTGACTTATTTTTTACGGCCATGTTAAATGCAAGAAAGACTGGATTTGTATCTTTTACTATTGTTCGAGGAATACTATGCCGCAAGTAGCCGCCCGCATATCGCAGGATCAGGAAAAATGGCTTAAAGATTATTTCCGCACCAAGAGCGCGGGGGCCGAATTTATCCTGCCCTGGGCAGTGGATACCTTTTTTCGGGCCATCAACAACATACGCTCCAACTTCACGCCGGGCGAGCTTAAAACCATTGTTGACGCGCACCGCGAAATAAAACTCATGCCCGATCATACGCGCCTCTCCTACCTGCTGCTGCGCGTTATGGACGCCTGCGACGTAAACCTTATACACACCAAGCATGGGGCCAGCAAAACCAGCCTGGAGGCCAAGCTGAAACGGCTGGACGACACTCAGGCCACCGCCATAATGGTGTGGGCCTCCGCCTTTTGGGTAAGCCGCGAATGCTCGGCCGAAAGCCTCGATGAATATATAAAATCTTACTAGTAATTTTTTGAGCTGCACATCTGCCCCGGCCACGCTGTAACGCTGCCGGGGCTTTTTACTTTGTCTGCCTGATGGGGGAATATCAGTGTGCTGGTGGATATTTATTTGCGTGGGAAGCCTCCTGCGGCTGGTGCGGCATGTGCCGCCAAGGCAGAACTACTTCACATAGGCTGTGCAAGAAAGGCAGTACTTGCGGCTATGCTCTTTCAGGCCCCAGACTTTATTGGTGGTATGGGAGGTGCTGGTTATTATTATAAATTATCACAGGCTGTTGCTTCTGCTGGTAACTGCCGGCTTTTTCGCCGCGGATCTGTCACATTGACGTTAAACGATGTCTTGATTGCTAAACGCCATTATGGCTGGTGTTGTTACGCTGTTACAGTTTGTTATTTGTAGGGCTGGTTTTGTATTGGCGCGTGGCATACGCGGCTGATGCTACATATGAGCTGGCCTTGCGAATTATAAAATCAAGGCGGATATTTGCCTTTTAAAAACGTCGGGGCGCGGTTAGTATCAAAGCCATGGCAATGTTACCGCAATTTCCACTGAAAGGCCGTTTTCATGCAGATAGATGAGGGTATAAGCTTCAGCTATGTTTGCAGCCGTTGCGCGGAGCGCAGCGGCACCTGCTGCCGTTTGGGCGGCGTGGACAAGGGCGCGGACTGCTTCCCCCTCTCCGAACCTGAGCTTGAGCGCATTAGTGCCGCTGTTGCGGCGGCTGGCAAATCGCCAGCGCCGGAGGACCTGCTGTTGCTGGAAGCGGCCAGAAATGCCGTGGACGCCTTTAGCGGACGCTCTGGCCTTTATGCCCTTGAGCCTAATTCAAAAGGCTTTATGGCCGCCATGCGCAATCTTTTTCCCAAAGACAGACAAAAACTCGAGGCGCTTTTTCCGGCGGAGCAAACCCATGCCCGGCTTGCCTTGGCCCCTGATGGTTCCTGCGTGTTTTTGTCCCCCGCCGGTTGTCTTTTGCCTCAAGAGGCCCGCCCGCGCTTCTGTCGGCTTTTCCCCTTTTGGGTAGTTAATGGACGCCTGCAATGCTTTGCCGATGAAGAATGCCTGGCGGTAAAAGAAAATTCCAGCTTCACCCGCCTGCTGCATGTTTTTGGCACAAGCCGCGATGAAGTAATGGAACTCTATCAAAACCTGCGCCGCGACTGGGGCGTGTAATAAATAATGTTCCTTCGGCGTGCTTGAAAGATGTTGGATGGGAGAGAAGGAGCCTTTTGAAAAGGGCTTTATTTTACCACATCTCACACTCTTCCCTCCAATTTTTCTAAACTTTTTAATTAGGTGTGTTGACACAACAGTTTTTTTGCCTTTTGCGCGGCGTTGTAGAACTTTTTTATTGTGGAATTGTGAAGCATCCGCCCATTTATCATTCAGAGTAATTCACTCATCATAGAAATTATTTTGAAAGTTTGTCATGCTGGTTTTATGTATTGCCGCTTTGGCCTGGTTCCATTCAGCCACGCCGGGCCGGTTTCGCCCGCATCATTCCGGCAGCGCAAAGATACAGCCGCTGCCCCGCGCCGGAGCGGCGTCACGCGGGGCGCTCCCGCTCAGCGCGCATACAACCCAACCTAGGGGGATTACATGTTATATTATTCTGAAAACCAGTTGGACCAATGGCTTTTGGACGACATAAACCTTGGCGATCTCACCACGCGCGGCATGGGCATAGGGCTGGAGCAAGGCCGCATTACCTACATGTACCGGCAAGACGCGCGTGCCAGCGGGCTGGAGGTGGCCGCCCGCCTGCTGCTCAAATGCGGGCTTGTGGTGGAGCAGTTTGAAAGCGACGGCAAAGACGTTACCGCCGGAACCAAGCTTATGGAGGCGCGCGGCAGCGCCGAAAAGCTGCACCAGGCCTGGAAGGTAACCCAGAACATTATGGAGTGGAGCAGCGGGGTCGCCACCTACATGGCCCAAATGCTCGCCAACGGCCGCGCCGTTAACCCGCATCTGCACATATCCTGCACCCGCAAAAGCATACCCGGCACCAAAATTCTGGCCAACGCCGCCATATTGCACGGCGGCGGCATAATACACCGCAGCGGCACGGCCGAGACCATTCTGCTCTTCGCCAACCATCGTGTGTTTACCGATAACCCCGTGGACTTCGCCGCGCACATAAAACGCCTGAAAATGGCCGCGCCCGAAAAGAAAATTATTGTTGAAGTCGAGAATATGCCCGAAGTGCGCGACGCCCTCACCGGCCAGCCCAACGTGCTGCAGCTGGACAAATTCCCCCCGCGTGACATCGAAACCGTGGTAAAACTCGTGCAACAAGAAGCCCCCCACTGCCTAGTCTCCATAGCCGGTGGCGTAAACAAAGAAAATATAGCCGAGTTCGCCCAGACAGGCGCCAACTTCATAGTCACCTCCTCCCCCTATTACGCCAAGCCCCTCGACGTAAAAGCCCGCATGGAAAAGATTTAGAAGAAGCGGCTGCGCCGCGATTGAAGAATGCGAGAGGGAAGGGAAAGACCCCCTTTGAAAAGGGGGCCTTTCCCTTCCCTCTCGCGCTCTCCCATCCCTATCCACCTAAACTTTTTATAAGGTTAGATTTTTCGTGAATACATTAAAAAAATAAAGTGGCGATAAACCAGCAGTTTTGAGCGGAGTAATTGATTATTAGGATAAAACCACAAATACTTATGGGCGTTACTTCTATCAAAAAAGGTAATGGTGAAAAAAGCACAACATTTTTGCATAAACCAAACAAAAAATACCCTTATAAAAAGTTTAGGAGGATAGGGGATGAGAGCTCGAGAGAGGGGGAAAGGAAGCCCTTTTCAAAGGGTTCCTTTCCCCCTCTCTCGACAATTCCGCAGGAAAGCGGAATTGGACGCCGTAGCGAAGCGGAGGCGCCCCGAAGGGGTGAGCCGCAGGACGCGGCGAATCAATTCTTACACGCGGCGCAGCCGCTTCCGTTAATCCAGTTCTTGTATGTTTCTGGTGAAGGAGCCGCCTTCCACGGGCATGAGTATGTATACGGTGCCTTCGCTGTTGAGGTGTCCGGCGACGTGTTCGGCTTCGGAGCCAGCGCCCATGAAGAGATCTATGCGGCGTCCTTTTATGGCTCCGCCGCTGTCTTGGGGCAGGGCCAGGGCTTGGGTGTTGCGGTTATGCACGCCGAGCTTGTCGGGCAGATCGACGCGGAAGAAAAGCAGGGAGCCGTAGGGCAATACGCGGGGGTCCACGGCCAGACTTACGCGCGGCGTGATTATGCGGCCCATGCTGCCCACGGGGCCTTCGTCCTCAAGGCGGAAAAAGACGTAAGAGGGGTTTGTGTCCAAAAGCTCGTCTTTGCGCTGGGGGTTGTCGTTAAGGCAGGCGCGTATGCTGTTCATGTTTACATTATCGGGGGCCAAGAGGCCCTGCTCGCGCATTACGCGGCCCAAAGGCACATAGGGGTGCCCGTTTTTGCCGGCGTAAAGTATGTGGCGGGTTTTGCCGTCGGGGTAGACCAGCCTGCCGGAGCCTTGGATCTGTAAAAAGAAAATGTCCACATCGTCCGCAGCCCAGGCCAGCTCAAGGCCGTGCCCGGCTAGGGCATTCTGGCGGTCTATGCTGTGCCGGTCGAGGTATTGCTTGCCGGGCTTCAAATCGCGGGGCAGGGCGTAGATGGGGTGGCAGTAAACGGGGCCGGGGCGGTAGTCGGCCTTGATAGTGGGCTCGTAGTAGCCCGTAAAGCCGAATTCCGGCTCAAGGCGCAGCCAGGTGAATTCGTCGGCCAACAGGCCTGGGTTTACATCCAGATAGGGCAGAATTTCCAGCATGCGCAGCAGGCTCCCGCGCAAATCGCCCCAGCTTATGCTCACCTTGTCCCGCCCTGGCAGCACCAGGGCGGTGGCCTGCGCTGGGCGCAGGTTTATGTAATCCAGACTTTGGCGTACGGCAAAGGTCAGATCATTCCAGCTTTTAAGGCCTTGGGCCGGGGCGGAAAGGCCCTGGGTAAGCCGCCGCGCTTCTTCCACCGGCACCATTTCCACACGCATATGCGTAAGATCGGCATAGTAGGCGCTGTCTTTGCGCACATCAAGAGCCGCGCCGGGGCAGCCGCAAAGCGTGGCGAGCATTACAAAAGCTGGCAAAAGGCCGGTGAAACGAGTGAAGTGTATATACATGGCGGCGAAACTGGTGTTTATTGTTCTCTCAACTTTTACGCTGGTTTTTGCCTTTAAGCTGGGCTAAAAAGAGCCCAGACAAGCTGAACAGGAGGCAAAAATGAGCGATTTTCCCACGCCGGACGTCTGGATGCCGCACCGCGTGTCATACGGCGAGACCGACTGCATGTCCGTAGTGTACCATGCAGAGTATCTGCACTTTTTTGAGCGTTCGCGCAACGAATATATTCGCCAGAGCGGGGTATCCTACACCGCCGTGGAGGCCAAAGGCATCTATGTGCCCGTACGCGAGGCCCAGTGCCGCTACCGCCGCCCCATACGTTACGACGACCTCATCTGGGTGCATGCCGGCGTCAGCAATTGGGGCCGCGCCTCCTTTACCTTCATCTACGAAATCTTCAACGAAGACAAAACCATACTCCACGCCACCGGCATGACCGAACACGCCGTAATAAACAAAGACGGACGCCCCCAACCCGTGCCCGACTGGTTCAGAAACATGTTTGAAAAGAAATAGCGGAAGCGGCTGCGCCGCGATTGAAGAATGCGAGAGAGGGGAGAAGGAACCCTTTGAAAAGGGCTTCCTTCTCCCCTCTTTGATTCGCCGCGTCCTGCGGCTCACCCCTTCGGGGCGCCGTCACTGCGTTCCTGCGTCCAATTTTGCTGTCCTGCAAAATTGTCGCGCTCTCACCCCTCATCCTCCTAAACTTTTTAATTAGTTATTGTTTGGTGTTGCAGTTAAAGAACTGCCGTCCGTGCTCAACCTGGCAAAAAAATTTTTTTTGCGGGCGAATACTAAAGAACTTGGAGAGGGTATGTAATGCTCATACGGGAGTGGGGTTAAAACCTAACAGCCCAAGGCAACCTCCCCATAAAAATCCCCTTATGAAAAGTTTAGGAGGATAGGGGGTGAGAGCTCGAGAGAGGGGGAAAGGAAGCCCTTTTCAAAGGGTTCCTTTCCCCCTCTCTCGAATTCTTAATGCCCCAACTACACAACACGCCCTGCGCACCAGGCGGAGGCCCAGGCCCAGTGGAGGTTGTAGCCGCCGAGTTGCCCGCATATGTCTAGGGCTTCGCCGGTTATGTAGAGGTTTGGGAGCAGTTGGCTTTGCATGGTGGTGGGGGAGATTTGGGTTGTATCTATGCCGCCGCGGCTGCTTTCGGCCTGGGCGAAGCTGGGGGCTAGGGGCGTGACGCGGTGGGCGTGCGCGGCCTGGTGCAGGGCGTTGCGGTTGGCGCGGGAAATTTCGGCGCATTTGCGATCGCGCAGGTCTGGGGGCAGCAGGGCGGCAGCCAGACGCGGAGGCAGGAGCTTGCGCAGAAGCTGCAAGGGGCTGGAGCGGGCGTTTTCCGGCGCGTCCAAGAGGGCGGTAAAGTCTTGGCCGGGCAGAAAGTCGATGTTTATGGCGTCGCCCGGCTCGAGATAGGATGATATTTGCAGGCAGGCCGGGCCGCTGATGCCGGAGTGGGTAAAGAGCAAAGGCAGCGTGAAAGAAGGGCGGTTTGCTTGAGCGGCAGGGTCGGCAAGGTTATGCGCGGCGGCAGCGCTGGGTGAAGTGGCGCGATGTGTTAAAACGCCGCAATCTGGCGCAACGGCCGTGTGGGATTTAGCGCCTGGGCCGGGTGCAGCGACATGGTTGGGCATAGTGCCGTGGCTTGGCGTAGCGGCGAGTTTGGGTGTTGAGGCTGTGTTGGGTGTGGCGTTAAAGCCGGACATAACGGCAAGGCTGATCGTGACGGTAAGACTAAGGCCTTGCAGACCGTGCAGCGGCCATTCCGGAGGCATTTTAAGTGGCGTAAGGGCCGGGGCTGGCGGTAAAATGGAGTGGCCGAAGGCGGCGGCCATGCGCTGCCCGAAATGGCTTGCCCCGGCTTTGGGCCAGGCTGGGCCTCCGGCGGCTATGAGCAGGTTGCGGCCAAGATATTCGTTATTATCGGTAATGATTTGAAAGGCGGCGTTTTGCGGCAGGCTGGGGCAGGATTCCACATGAATTCCGCCTATACTGCGGGTAGGGTACATGCCCTCGGTATTTTGCCCGGCGTGAGTGCTGCTGGTGTTGTGATGAGCGCAGGCATCGCTGTTAGTGCGATTATCACGCGCATCGCTGGTACTGCTGTTACCGCGCGCATATCCGTTGTCTCTGGCATGCGGTTGCGGCACGGTGTAGCGTATGGCGCGTATGTTGCGGCCCAGGTGCAAATCCGCGTTGTTGCCGTGGGCCAGGTTTAGCAAGAGGTCGCGCAGTTCTTCGGCGCCGCGCTTGCAAAACATTTGGCCGTGCTCGCGTTCTTCCAGCGCTATGTTGTGGCGTTTCAGAAAATCCAGCATATGTTTGGGGCTGAAGGCAGTAAGGGCTTGGCGGCAAAATTGGGGGTTGGCGCTTATATAGTTGGCTGGCGAGATATTGCGGTTGGTAACATTGCATTTGCCGCCGCCGGAAAGCAGGAGCTTGCGGCCGGGGCGCGCCTGATTATCCAGCAGCAAAATGGGGCCGCTGTTTTTTCTGGTGGCAGCGAAGAAAAGGCCGGAAGCCCCCGCGCCTATGACTATGCATTGGTAGAGCATGGGCGCAGATTACCCGCACACGGCGCGGGCGGCAAGGGCTTTTTCCGGCGGCTTTACAGCCTGTGAATTTGTCTTAACTATGTAGGTGCGATATGGTACTGTGCGTTTTCGACTCAGTTTAACTATACAGAGAGCGTACTGAAACAAGGTTGAATTTATGCCTGACATGGAAAAATTTAAGGCGTTTTTGCACCGCAAAAAGCGCGATTTTACCGCCAAACGCGGGCGCTTGGGCAGATCGCGCTTTTTTGCCGACGCCTTTATAGTGGCCGTGCTGGTTTTCATTTACAGCGCGGCCCTGCGCAGTATGGTGCTGCTTATAGACAGTATGGACGGGCCGCGGCTTATATATGGCAATGTGTACTTTATAGGCGTGGGCGTGCTGTTTTTGGGCATAGCCTTTTTTACGCGCCCCTTAAGGCTTAAACGCATGCGCGACATGGGCATGCCCGTTTGGGCCGACTGGCCTTTTTTTATACTGCTTATAGCGCACGGCTTGGGGCCTATTTTTCAGGTAATAGGCATACCCTACCTTGAAGCCGTGGAGGTAATAAGCATGCCGGAAAATGTGCGTGACCTTTTTGGCATAATCTGGCTGGTCTGGCTGTTGGTGCTTATGCTGGGCCCATCTAAAAGAAGCAACGACCCTTTTGTGAACGGCATGTGCAAAGCGCAGGAAAAACGCTGATTACGCTTAATGCCTGCTGGTTTTTGACAAAGATATAAGGTTGCAAGGCTATAAACATGAAATAAACGGCCCCCCGGCATGCCGCCGGGGGGCCGTTTATTTGGCGGCAGACCATATTTTGCCCCAAACTATATTTTTGTAAAAGTTGCGGGGGCAGGCAGGCTCAAAATCAGCGCCCTACAGTCCTGCCACTATATGATGCTCCATATGGAAACTGTTGCGCTCTGGCAATACGGGCTACACTTTACGGGTCTGGCAGCGCTGCGGATTTTATAAAATTCGGCTTCATCCGCTATGTCTCTATCAATTCGGGATGCGCCTATAACTCCCGTTCGATTTTGTTCAGCGTCTTCAGGGCGTCTTCAAATTCAAACTGGTTTACCAGCCGCTCAAGCTCGCGCAGTCCGGCTGCGGGCAGCTTGTCGCGCAGGCTTTCTATGGTATCGGACAAAAAGCTTTGTGCCGAGGCGTCATCGTCTTCCATAAGGGCGCGCAGTGTTTTCAGGGTATTCATAACTCCGGCCGGAGCGGCGTTGGTTCTGGAGCGCGCTGGCTCAGGCGGCAGTTCGCCCCTATGGCGGGCGCAGGCCTCGGAATCTTGTTTGGCCAGCATGTCGGCCAGCATTTCAGTGCTGGTGGTAAGCTCGTCGCCAACCTGCGTGATTTTGGGCATGATCTTGTGAAAATCGACGTGATCTCCGCCCAGGGCGGACTCCAGCGCGGCGAATTTTTCGGAGAGATCTTCGGCGCCTATGGCGGCGCAAAGGCCCTTAAGGGTATGGGCAATGCGCATGGCGTCTTTGTTGCGGCCTTCGCGCAGGGCTTCTTCCATAAGCTTGCAGTCGGCGGAGTGCGACTGCACAAACTGCCGGATGGTCATGGTAAGGAGTTTTTTGTTGTTGCCCAAGCGGGCAAGGGCCTTTTTAAAGTTCATGCCGGGTATGCTGCATGTTTCCAGATCGCAGATGCTCGAATCCATTGCGGGGGCAGCGGTCTGCTCGTCGGCCAGGGGTATTTTTGGGGTAATCCAGCGGGCTAAGGTATTGAACATGGCCTCAACCTCAATGGGTTTTGAGATGTGGTCGTTCATACCCACGCGGAAGCAGGCCTCGCGCTCATCAACCATGGCGTGGGCGGTCATGGCGATGATGGGCAGCTTGTCAAATGCCGGGTTTTGGCGTATGCGCCGCGTGGCCTCGTAGCCATCCATTACCGCCATTTGCAGGTCCATGAGCACGGCGTCGAACTGCTTGCCGCTATTCAAAATATCAAGGGCTATCTGGCCGTTTCCGGCCACTGTTACTGTTATGCCCGCGTCTTGCAGCAGTTCCACCGCCAGTTCCTGGTTAATCATATTGTCTTCGGCCAGCAGCACTTTGGCCCCGCGCAAAATATCCTTGGGGGTTTTGGGCAGTTCCAGAGTAGCGGGCTTTACGGGCTCGTTTTTGCCTGAGGCGTCGTCCATCACTTCCAGTATGGCGTCCAGCAGGTGCGAGGGGTTAACTGGCTTGTGGATGAGCGAGGATATGCCGTTTTGCGACATGGCAATATGCTCTTCGGTGCGACCGAAGGCGGTTATGAGCACTAGCTTGGGCTGGTGCTTAAGCTGCATTTGGCGCGATATGTAGCCCGCGGCCTCCACGCCGTCTATATTGGGCATGCGCCAGTCGAGCAAGATAAGGCTGTAGGGCGTGCCGGATTCATCGGCCACGGCGATCATCTGAAAAGCCTCGCTGGCCGATGGGGTGGTATCCACCTGGAAGGAAAAACCGGAGAGCATGGAGCCTATAACATGGCGGGCCGTTTCGTTATCATCCACCAGGAGCACGCGCATGCCGCGCAGCTTGGGGGCGGACCAGCGCGAGGCCTTGCCGATGTTTTCTTCAAGAAATACGGTAAAGGTTACTTTAGTGCCTTTGCCCTCGCTGCTTTCCATTTTTATGGAGCCGCCCATCATTTCCACAAGGCTTTTGGTAATAACCAGTCCCAAACCGGTGCCGCCATAGCGCCTGGTAATGGAGCCATCGGCCTGAGTAAATGGTGTGAACAGGCGCTCAAGCTGCTCTGGGCGTATACCTATGCCTGTATCTTGCACCACAAATTGCAGCCCGATGCGGGAAGGAGCCTGCTCTTCCTCGCGCGGCATGGCGGTGCAGCTTACCATTATCTCGCCGTTTTCGGTAAACTTGATGGCGTTTGAAACGAGGTTGGTCAAAATCTGGTTCAGGCGCAGGGGGTCGCCCTTAAGGTGCTGAGGCACGCTGGGCGAGATGTAAAAGAGCATTTCTATTTGCTTGTCTTCGGCGGACTGAGCGGACATAGTGCTGATATTGTTAAAAATATCGTCAAGGTAGAAGGATACGTGGTCTATATTGACCTTGCCGGATTCAAGCTTGGAAAAGTCGAGAATATCATTGATTATACCCAGCAGCGCGTTGCCGGAGCTGTATATTTTACTCAGGTAGTTGCGCTGCTTGTCGGTAAGATCGGTTTTAAGGGCCATGTAGGCCATGCCTATAATGGCGTTCATCGGGGTGCGTATTTCGTGGCTCATGTTGGCAAGAAATTCGCTTTTAATGCGGTTGGCGGTGTCGGCGTCCTTTTTTGCCTCGGTAAGCTCCAGCTCACGTTGTTGCAGCGCGCCGGCCATTTGGTCAAAAGAGCGGCTGAGCACGCCAATTTCGCCGCCCATATCGGCAAGCTGCGTACGGGCGTCCAACTCGCCTTTTTCCAGGCTGTGCACGGTATCAACCATATTGTCCAATGGCCGCAACAGGGCTATGCGCCCCAAAACCCAAGCTATTAAAAGGCCAAGCAGGGTGGCCGCGCCCAGGGCCGCCACCATGCGGCGCATATTGGCGTAGGCCGCGGCATAAGCGCCTTCCGTCTCCACCACCAGAAGCAGGTTGAGATAGGGCTTTGCGAAGTAGTCCATTTTCAGACGTTGTACGGTAAGCAGGCGCTCGTAGGCTGTTTCGCTATGCAGGATGGTTTGGCTTGCAGCATCGTTCTCCACGCTCTGCACATAGGCCCACTTGCTGTCTATAAGCGAGGTTCCGGTTTTAACGTAGTCATCGGGCACGGAGAGCAGCACGCGGCCTTGGGAATCTGCCATTATAACGGCGGAATAGGGTAGGGTTGAAAGATCGAGAATTGAATTTACGGCTTTTGAAAGCAGAATTCCGGAGGCAATTATGCCGCAGAACTCCCCTTTATTGTTATAAATTGGGAAAGCGCAATAAATGGTGGGCAGTTTGCTGCTGTAGCCCTCGGTATAATCGCCCACTACAAAGGAACGCTGCCCCATTACCTGTTGCACGTAAGGCTCGCCGCTAAGGTCGCGCCCTTGCAGGTTTGGCTCGGTGGCGGCAAATACCGTGCCTTGCGCATTTAGAATAAAAATAGAGCTGTAATCGTTGTTGAGTATGAGCAGGCTGTTTATGAGCTCCAGGCTGGGCTCGTAGGACATCTCGCGTATTTCGGCCATTTGCGCGAGGGTCATTAGCGTGGTTTGGGTATTTTGAAAGAGCATGCGCACTTGTGAGGAAATGGTGCCCACTGCCTCAACGGCGTGCTGCCGCACATTCTGCTGTCTTTCTTCCAGATCCTGAAATTCGGAATAGAGCATTATGCCTATGGCCGGTAAAAAAGCGAATAGCACTATAAAGTACAGAGTGCGTTTAACATAGCCCCAAAAGAATCTTTTCATCATATACCCGTAAGAAGATGGCGCTTTTTTACGTAAAAAACAAAACAACAGACTCAGTTGCGCATTTTAGCTTTTATAGCCGAAAAACACAAACTATTATACTGCGTTGGTTAGCTGCAATTGAAAGTATGCATTGCCAAGGTGTTATAGTGAAAATTTGTTTGCTGTGTGGGGTAAAACTTAATGTTCATGTTGCGGGAGGTAAAAAGCTTGCATTGTCGATCGCATCCGCGATAGTTTAAAAGTCGCGTATGAGTATTGCCCTTAAACAGCACCCAGGCCGATTTGCATAAAAACATCCACCCTTGCCGCATTACGCGCACAGGAGCAGGAATATGCTGAACAAGATTAAAGACCCCATAAGTTGCCTGACCCACCTTGGCGGAGCCGTCGCCTCAGTGTTTTGCCTTGTGCTTTTGTCGCTTATGGCCGCGCCTTACGGGCCGCGCTATGTGGTTTCGTTTGCTATTTTCGGGGCGAGCCTGATTATGCTGTATACCGCCAGCGCAGTGTACCACATGCTGGATTTGGGCGAGGAAAAAAACCGGCTGCTGCGCCGTATAGACCACACCATGATTTTTTACCTTATAGCCGGCACATACACGCCGGTATGCCTTATCGCGCTGCGCGGAGCGTGGGGCTGGAGCATTTTAGGCACTGTATGGGGGCTGGCTGTTGCCGGAACTTTCATGAAAATATTCTGGCTGGGCGCCCCACGCTGGCTTTCCACCGCCATTTATCTGATTATGGGCTGGATTGTGATAGTGGCCTTTTATCCGTTGCACAAGGCGGTATCTTTGGGCGCCTTTTTGCTGTTGCTGGCCGGCGGGCTGTGCTACACCGCCGGGGCTGTTATTTACGCGGTAAAAAGGCCCAGGCTGAATATTCCTGGCTTGGGATTTCACGAGATCTTCCACATTTTTGTGCTGGCGGGCAGCTTTTTTCACGTGCTTTTTGTGCTTACGCTGTTGCCTTAAAAGGCAATAGAATTCATCTGATCGGATTTTTGCCTCCGGCGG
>JAVBON010000012.1:0-118184 GCA_031550525.1 Desulfovibrionaceae bacterium | reverse complement strand
AACCTCCAAATCCGGCATAAGCCGCGACCTTTTTGAAGCAGCCTCCATATGGCTGGGCCGCATGCCCGGCGGTCTGGCCATATCGGCCGTAGCTGGCTGCGCCGGTTTCGCGGCCATTTGCGGCGAGAGCCTGCCCACGGCTGTTACCATGTCTTCAGTGGCACTGCCAGAAATGCAGCGCCTGAAGTATGACGATTCCCTTGCTTGCGGTGCTTTGGCAGCGGGCGGCACCTTGGGTATTCTCATACCTCCCAGCATCGGATTCATCTTCTACTCCGTGGTTACGGAGCAATCCGTGGGCATGCTCTTTATGGCGGGCATCATACCTGGCCTGCTGCTGACAGCTTTGTTCATAGGCGCAATATTCCTCATTACCAAATTAAACCCCGCCAAGGGCCCAGCCGGCGGCAAAACCACCTGGAACCAAAAACTGAACTCCCTCAGCAAGGTTATTGGCTTCAGCATAATATTCCTGATCATCATTCTGGGTATTATGACAGGCTTGATGAACCCCACTGAGGCCAGCGGCATAGGCTGCCTTGGCGCTCTGGTGGTTGCCGTGGGCCGCAGACGTCTGAGCGTAAGGCAGTTCTATGACAGCCTGGTGGACACAATGAAGATTGCCTCGCGCATACTCTTTATTATGGCTTCCGTGGGTATTTTGGGCTACTTCCTGGCCCTTACCCACCTGCCCACCAACCTTGGCGAATGGATTGTGGGCCTTGGCCTCAGCCGTTACGCCACCCTGTTCATTATTATCGGCATCTGGGTTGCCCTTGGCTGCGTAATGAACGTTATACCGATGATTCTGCTCACCCTGCCAGCGCTCTTCCCCACCGTCGAAATGCTTGGCTTCGACCCCATATGGTTCGGCGTTATAGCCGTTATAGTTATGGAAATGGGCCAGCTTACTCCGCCCGTGGGTATTGTGTGCTTCGCCGTTTCCAGCGTGGGCGGCGTTCCTCTGGAAAAAGTTTTCCGGGGTATCTTGCCCTTCTTCATCTGTATGTGGATAGTGGTAATTCTTATCATCATCTTCCCGCAGATAGCGGTATGGCTGCCCAACTACCTGTTCAGGTAAAGCGGCCTTGCATCAATGGCCCCTTCCTCCACTGGGGCTGGTAAATATAATCCCCCCGCAGGCCTTATGCGGGGGGATTATATTTATAAAAGCAACACCTCTTCATAATTCAAAGCTCATTACTCAAACCGTAATAAATACCCCCGGCATTGGTCTGCCCTCTGTCAAGCATACAGGGGCAGACCAAGAGCGTGGGGTATTGGTACATACAAAAATCATAACTACCCGTTTTACGGGTAGTTATGATTTCGCTTCGTATTACTCGCTCAACCGGCTGACGCCACAAGCAAAACTTCCCTTTTTCCGTATCATGCATGATGCGGAAAAAGGGAAGTTTTGTCATTACCGGCACTCTACACCAGAGTATCCAGCTTTGTTCCCAGCCCGGCTGCTTGCAGCACGTCTTTCTGAAACTGATAATCCGCATTTACGGCAGGCCCGGCAAGTGTTTGCGCGGTGTTAAGCTTATCCAGTGTTTTGGTTATAAGCTGAGCTCCAGCACTATCTTTGAGTGATTGCGCCAAGGCGCTGCCGCTTGCTTCCACCTGCATTGATTCGGCTATACGCATAAAACCTCCTTGGGGTACAGCACACCCCTTATGAGGCCCATATCGTGCGGCGCCGGCATAAACTTTACCCCTGCCCGCAAATTAATTTTATACTTTGGCCCAGCCCGTTAACAGCGCTTGCGCCCTGTTTACGCAGGCCATTTAAAAGTAATTATCTGCCTTACGTCGGGGTGAATGCTGCGTTTTACAGCACAGGTTTCCAAAGCCCTTTGCAGGCTTATTTTCTGCTTTTCGCTGTATTCCTGCTTGGGCATATTAAAAGTTACTTCAATTGCGCCAAGACGATGAGCCTTTGGGTCTTCGTTTTTTATTTTGGTCGCCTCCGCCGTCATACCGCTTAAATCCAGACCATGGGCTTTTGCGTACACGCCCAAAATGCCCATGGCGCAGGCGGCCACTGAGGTACACAACAAATCGGTGGGCGAAAAGGCCTCGTTTTTACCGCCGTTTTCCGGCGCGGGCTCAATTTTTATTTTAGCGCCGTTGCCCACATGGGTGCATTCCATCTGCAAGTCTCCGATAAACTTGATAATACTGGTAGGCATAATCTTCTCCTTGCAAAACAGGTTACACTGTCTAGACAATTCTGTAACACTCCAGACTTTTTCAAGACCTTATAAAAACCTTATGATTTTATGTACACAAGCGCTGCCTGCCGTCCGGCATGCCCACGCCTGAAAGAAAACAGAAAATCGGAAAACGTATACGTGCATAAATCCAGCCCGAAGATATGCTCGGCCCTTAGCCCAGCCTGCACAAGCTGGTGGCGGGTAAGGCTCCATAAATCCATGCGGCGGGTTTGCGGGTTAAACCAGGGGCGGAACTTGGCTGGCCACTCGCTCTCGAAGTTTACAAACTCGGCAGCGCCGGGGCCAAGGCTGGGGCCGCGCACAGCCATTACATCCTCGGGCTTGAGGTTGTAAGCCTTGCAAAAATTGAGCGCCCCGCTGGTGGGGAAGTCGATGGAGTTTCCCTTCCAGCCGCAATGCAACGCAGCCACGTATTTGCCGCTTTTGTGCGCCAGCATGATCTGCTGGCAATCCGCCGCCTTGGAGAGCATGGCCCGCCCCGGTTTATCAGTGCAGGCGCCATCGGCGTCTTTGGCCGATGGGGCGTCAAAGGGGGTGGAATCAGGGTTTGACAGCAGCACGTCGCCGTGCACCTGATGCAGTTCCGTCCAATCTGCAAAGCCAAGCAGTTTGCCCAGCCTGGCGCGGCGGGCCGCGTCTTCCGGCCCGGACAGGCCGAAATCGAGGCTGATGTTGCCGTAAAGGCCGGTAGTGAAAAAACATCCGACATTATCAATATCGGGAAAGCTGAATGGAATGATGCCTGGCAGCATTTTCCTGAGTTCGGCATTATCAGGCATTATTACCCCCTATATAAAAGAAAGCGTTTTCGGTGCATAAGGCCTGCACCGGCATATCCCAATCTCCGGCGGGCACTTCATCCACAACTTGAAAAGCATAGGCCGGAGCAAGAAAAAAACTGTGAGCGCGGCAACTTCTGGCCGATAAAAAACGATCGTAATAGCCGCCGCCAAAACCAAGGCGCCTGCCGCGCATATCAAAGCCAACGCCTGGGATTAAAAACAGATCCGGTGCGGGCAGGCGCGGCAGGTTGCCGGCGCTTTGCGTTTTGGGCAGGTGGGCAGTGCCGTACTCAGCCTTCTGGCCGTTACTCAAAGGCGCATCGCACCCTTGTATCCTGCTCAGGGCGGCGTCATCCACCTGCTCCGCGCCATCGAAAAACTCGCAGGCTGGGCAAAGGGCTGCATCCGGCTCCATAATGCCATAGGCCCCGGCGCATAACTGGCCCTGGCCAGCGCAGGGGGCGAAGTGCATTTTGCCGGGCACGCCCTTAACCACACGGGGCAGGTATACGGTTTTGCCGCTTTGCCAGGCGTTTTGCAAAAGCAACGTTGTATCCACCTCGTTTTGTGTGGCTACATAAAGGGCCACGCTACGAGCCCGTTGCCAGACGCTCTGCCCCATAATTCGGGTTTGAATGGCGGCGGAAAGCCGCGCCGCCTCTTCCGGCGCAAGAGAACGCCGCTGTTCAAGCAAGACGCGGCGCAGGGCCTTTTTTTGCCCGTTTAAAATTGTAATATGGTCACTCATAAACTTTACCAAATATCTTGGCATCTTGCTTCTAATACGTTATGGTTTAGATCTGACTTTAACAGGCGGGAGGAAGGATGCCAAGCACGGTATATTGGATCGCTTACGGCGACATACACAGCAGCAGCGCCAACCTTGAGGGTATGAAAGAGCTTGGGGGCGCGGCAGGTACGATTATAAGCGGTGACTTAACCTTTGCCGGAGGGCGCAAACCCGCCGAAAAGGTGCTTAAAATATGCAACAAGTACAACAGGGTGCTCGCAGCGCAAATAGGCAATATGGATTTGCCTGAGGTGACGGACTACCTGCGGGAAGAAGGCATAAACCTGCACGGCCACGCCATAAGCCTTAGCCCGGAAATAACCCTTGTGGGCATAGGCGGCTCCAACCACACGCCATTTAACACCCCCAGCGAGTTCAGCGAAGAAGATTACCGCGCCTTGCTGAGAAGCGCCATAGGCGAGGCCGGAGACTACCAACACCTGGTGCTGGTAAGCCACGCGCCGCCGTATAACACAAAATGCGACACCCTGCGCGATGGCAACCACGCGGGCAGCAAAGCCGTGCGGGAATTTATAGAAGAAATCCAGCCGGAGCTGTGCATATGCGGCCATATACACGAAGCGCGCGGCACGGATAAAATAGGCGGCACCACCATAATAAACCCCGGCACCCTGAGCGATGGCGGCTACATAAAAATATACGAGCAAGACGGCAAACTGCAAGCCGAACTGCTCAACGTCGAATAGAGCCGCCGGATCGCGCCAGTAGCTGTTGTAACCACGCCCGGCAGTCGGCAAGGCAGGCCATACGCGCCGCATAAGAGCAGCCATAAATCCACGGCGCGGTAGGCCCTTGCGGTCGCCGCCAAATAGCATGTAAATTTTAAGTATTTTATGTTGACAACCACCCGGCTTTCACCTAAATAGTCAGTTCACCAATGACGCGGAGTGGAGCAGCTTGGTAGCTCGTCGGGCTCATAACCCGAAGGCCGTAGGTTCAAATCCTGCCTCCGCAACCAGAATTAAATCAAGAGGTTAGAGTTAATAACTCTAACCTCTTTTTTATTGTACATATCATTAAATAGATTTTCACAAGTTTTTATAATATAATACTTATTATATAACATTCTGGGAGAACCCTGCATGGTTAATAAAAGTACTGACACCAAACCCATCGCTACATCTATCGAACAGGAAGAAGCACTTTCGCCCATTCGCCATAAACCTTTAGTCTTTATTAGCCATGACAATCGTGATGCTGATATAGCGGAGGCTTTCAGTAATCTACTTATTGATGTTAGTTGAGGAACTCTAAAGTCTTTCAGATCCTCAGATAGAAAGGGGACTTCAGGAATAGAGTTTGGTTCAGAGTGGTACAACACAATAATGTCACGTATTGATGAAGCAACAGATGTTGTAGCCCTGCTTACCCATAGAAGCATTGAAAGACCATGGATACTTTATGAAGCTGGTGTAGCAAAAGGAAAACTAGGTGCAACAGTTCTTGGTTTAGCTGTAGGTGTGTCATTATCTGATGTCAATACAGGCCCATTTGGTCAATTTCAAAACTGTGCAGATGATCAGGATTCATTGACAAAACTTGTTGTTCAGCTTCTAAAAAGAAACCCTGACGCTGCCCCCAGAGAAGAAGCTGTAAGGCTGCAAGTTGCAAATTTTATATCGAGAAAGGATGAAATTTATTCCTCCTTCAAGGTTCCTCAAAAGAAAAAATCTGAATCGAGTGATGATGAAAATATTGCAAAACTTTTTGAAGAAATAAAAGTAATGTTACGTGATATAAATCAAGCTCCATTAATAACTAATGTAACTTATTCACAAAACAATATTTCAAACAAAATAACATCAGGCATGATAGAAGATATGCTTATGGGTGTTATAAAATTTCCGAACAAAGAGAAATATGTCTTATTTATGATTATTGCATCGCTAATAAAAAATGACATTCCATGGCTATACGAACCAATCATGGAATTATACCGTGCATCAGTACGAGGAGTACATGAAGAAATTGAACTTGCACATAATCAACTAATGCAAGTGATAAAAATTGTATCAAGAGGGCCACTTGAAAAATATTTATATAGGATAAATGAACCAGGCATGTTCAGCGTGCATAAGCTAATGAGAGTCATTGAAATGGTCGTTATGGACTATGAAAAACAATATAATGCCAATATTGTGCGTAGAAAAAATACTTCAGTAGATAGGTTAAAATTTAGCTAAAAAATAAGATAAAAATGTAAAAGTAGGATTAGGCTAACATTTAAATGGCAAAAAATGATATTGTTACAGCATCAGAGATGGCCTCTATTGGTTTTATCATAGTATCAGGATTTCAATTTTGTAAATATTTATTGTCAACAAAGGCAGCAGAAAATATACAAGAGGCCTCACATTTAGCTGTAGAAATTACAAATATAGAAAAAATAGTGTCTTCTATTTCTATTATTTCCTTTGCACTGTCTTTGGCAATAACTATATGCTATGACCATGAAAAATTAAAAAAAGCTATCATCAAGCTAAACAGCAGACAATATCATTCTAAAAAAATTGTACGCGCAGTAATAGTTACAATATTTGCAATTCCAATAGCTGCAACGTTATTTGCAGATTCCGTGTATACATTTTTTGTTGTTATTTTAATTCTTGTTGTAGCTTATATTGTTTCTGGTAAATTGAATCGACAGGCGGTGTTCTGTCTAATATACCTTGTCGTTTCATTTTTCATAACCATAATATTAATATTTAACCCTACTCAAAGTATCACAACTATGGTTATTTAGCAGCCTATCACAATCTGGAATTTACAAAGTTCGCATGTTCCCCACTTGTCGCTCAGCCACCAATAATGATGAATTCCCTACATTTGCCCGCAAACACCATGTAAAATTCAGCCTAGCTTTACCCAAAAGGCGGGCTGTTGTTGAGTAGTAGAGGAAAAAGGGCAGCCAGCGCCAAAAGCAAAACTACACAGCATAACCAACCAGTTTTACTACTCATAGCCTTTTAAAGTTCCTCTTCTTCTTTGTCTCCGCCAATCCCATGGCGCTGTAGGCTTAGGGCTTTTCCAAATTCCACGCCCGGAAATTCTGGCGGCGGCTTCCAATGCTCTCCACGCCTCGCATTTCTGAGACTTGCAGTAGCGGTTGTCTACCCAGGCCATCCCGTGCAGCAGTAAAATTTCTTGTAATGGCAGGCCGTCTGGCATGATGACTATTGCCACAATTCTTCCGTTTCTGTCCTTCTGAATCTGGATAATTTTTACTGATTCCCCATCAAGAAAGCGAGTGGCTATCGCCGCAGCCATATGCCCTCCCGGTTGCTCTTTCTCAGGGCAATCCACACCGTAAAGCCGTATTCTATGCTTCCCGCCGCCATTGTCTACAATCACATATGTATCTCCATCAACTATTCGCAGAACTTTCCCCGTCCACGCTGATGCCGTGGGCGGAGAGATGTTTAATGCCAAAATTATGCCAAGCAGTTGGGTAACGTCTCTGATTGGTTTACAAAAACTCATAACGCCTTTTTAGACGACGCCTAATAAGACGTCTAGCAAAAAATGGTGCGTCTGGCATTAGATTTATCAATGGATATAAAAAAGAATACATTTGGTACTTTATTGCGTGAAGCTCGCAAGAAGAATGGCCTCTCACAGCGTGCCGTTGCGGAAAGGGCAGGGCAGAATGTGCGAAGCGTTCAGAAGATAGAGAACGGGCAACGCGAGCCGCGCCTGTTCCTTGCGCTGCAATTGGTGGAAGCTGCCGGGGCTGAGCCAGGAGCTTTTTTCGCGGCATTATCAGATGCCCTTACAGCAGAAGAATAATACTACACGAATATGACGAAAACGCCTGTCTGTTAACTCCAGACAGGCGTCCCTATTTTACACTCTGATACAGCAGGCTCTCGTCTGCATATTTATCCGTAATAAATCTGAAAGCGGCACGCCCCACAAAGGCGTGCCGCCGATTTTTAACCTAATAGAAGCAAGCCAATTCAGCTATTCCTCTTTTACTTCTGCGGATACGCGGCCATTTGCCACTTTTGGTTCCATAACATAGGACTTTCCCGCCTCAAACGTGTGGCTATACGCTATGTTATAAGCATAGCGGGTCATGCTTCTGCCGCCAGAGATATAATCCATAACAAAGTTGTGCTTGCCGGCGGGTATCTGGACGACGACGCTGGTAGTAAAAATGCGGTGACGCCAGTCCACAGTCTCGCCGTCGAATGTATGCACGGAGAGATCAATGTCTATTGTAAGGGTGCAAAGTTTTTCCGGCGGGACGGAAGCATCGTGGGCGCCTATGTTAGTTGCGCACCCGGCCAGGGCCAAACTGGCAAACACAAAAATCGCAAGCAATACATTTTTTAGCATGGTCCTTCCTTTATACCCATTGGGGCGCTTGATAAAAATTTGTTCCATTCCAAAAATGCCCAATGTTTTTGCGCCCGTCAAGGCTCTAAATATAAGTGGATTTTGGGTTATAGCGCATAAAGGCAACGGATATTTACCGCCTGGCCGCATGGCCGCTACAAGAAAAAAACCTCAAGCCGCCAGCTCGCGGACCAATTATTATAATCGTGAGAATGGTGATAATAATTCCATTGCTGTAAAAAAGTGCTAAGACTGACAGAATGAAAAGTCCACTCTTCGGTTACATTCTGCGTAAAACACTGCCCGGCCCGACCCAAAAGCCGGACTGCTGCTACTATGGCATGCTCGCGCTGCAATGGACCGACCACTCCGTAAACCTGCCCAAAATCAAAATAGACGCCAGCGGAGCGCTCTATTACGCTCAGGTAAAAGCTAAACCACGCAGGCAAATGCAATAAGCCGTTTTGTGCGGGCGGGGGGAATTAACCCCTCCGGCACAGGGTGGCATATAATAAAGAAAGCTCCTTCGTAATGAGGGAGCTTTCCTAATAATAGTCCGCCTATTAACCTGCGCCCGGCACATGCGGACAAAACCAATTGCCGCATAACAGCGGGGCCAAGATATAGCGCGCTTCGAGGCTAAAGCTATGCCCTATAACAAAAATAGAAAGTCAAATTACGCGCGATGCCAAATTCATGCGGGCACACATCACTGCTATATAAGTCGTGGGCCAAGGGGGTAAAAATTAGCCCCCGCGCAGTCCTACCCTCTATATAACTCCACAGGCCAAAGCTGTTGCGCTTTTGCGACACGGCCACACCAAGGCTGGTTCGGGCAGCGCCAGATCCAAACAAATCTGGCTTCACCCACTATGTTTTCATGCAAAACAGCCCGGAACAATTGCCGTTCCGGGCTGTTTATTACTTGTGCCAGCTATTCTACAACCCGTAACTCTTAAGCAGTTGCTCGCGGCGCTCGCGGGCGGCGGCTATGCGCGTTCTCAGGCTCTTTCTGTATTCGGCCAGGTCCACTTTTTTGGCGGCAACTCCGGTTGCCATGGCGGCCTCGGCCACGGCCGAGGCGACGTATTCCAGAAGGCGCGGGTCCATGGCGGTGGGAATGATGTAGTCTATGCCATAGGTAAAGCCCTTAACGCCATAGGCCTTGCATACTTCCTCCGGCACCGGCTCCTTGGCAAGGGCGGCAATGGCGCGGGCGGCGGCCAGCTTCATTTCGTCGTTTATGACTGTGGAACGCACGTCAAGAGCGCCGCGAAAGATGTAGGGGAAGCCGGAAACGTTGTTAATCTGGTTGGGGTAGTCGGAGCGCCCCGTGGACATGATGGCGTCGGGGCGCACGGCTTTAACGTCGGGGTAGCTTATTTCCGGGTCGGGGTTGGCGCAGGCGAAAAGGATGGGCGACGGAGCCATGCTTTTTACCATATCTTGCGTAACCATACCGGCAACGGAAAGGCCAAGGAACATATCCGCGCCCTTCATGGCATCGGCCATGGAGGTGTAGGCTTTGGCGGTGGCAAATTCTTTCTTTTCGGGGTTCAGATCTTTGCGGTCGTTGTTGATATGACCCTTGGAATCGAACATGGCAATGTTCTCAGGCCGAATGCCCAGCATTTTGTAGAAACGGGTACAGGCCACGGCGGCGGAACCGGCCCCGCTGACCACCAGGCGGATGTTTTCCATTTTCTTGCCGGTAATTTCAAGGGCGTTAATGAGCCCGGCGGATGAAATTATGGCCGTGCCGTGCTGGTCGTCATGAAACACTGGAATGTTCATTTCTTTCTTGAGCTTGGCTTCAATGTAAAAGCATTCGGGGGCCTTTATGTCTTCAAGGTTAATGCCGCCGAAGGTGGGCTCCAGGGCTTTTACTATTTCGCAAAGCTTGTCAGGGTCGCTCACGTCGAGGTTAATGTCGTAGCAATCCACGTCGGCAAATACTTTAAAAAGCACGCCCTTGCCTTCCATAACCGGCTTTCCGGCCAGAGGGCCTATGTTGCCAAGGCCGAGCACGGCTGTGCCGTTGGAGACCACGGCCACCAGGTTGCCCTTGCCGGTGTAGGAATAAGCCAACTCAGGGTCGGCTTTTATGGCGCGACAGGCTTCGGCCACGCCTGGGCTGTAGGCCAGCGACAAATCGCGCTGGGTGCGGCAGGGTTTTATAGGCATAAGCTCAACTTTGCCCGGGCGCACTTGCGCATGGTAGTCGAGGGCGTCCTGTTTGGTTAATGCGGCCATATCGTTGCTCCTTATAATGTTGTCGTTTCAAGCGCGTCGCGGGGCGAGGCGCGGTATTGCATAAATGCTCGGGATAACCCGGCATGGAGTAACTGCGCGAATTAAACGCGGCAATTACCCTTTGGCGGGGCGCAAGTGCCGCGCGCCATAATTTCCACCGGCAGTTTGTACTGAAAAGGCCCGCGCTTTTTGTGGCGCAAAATGTCTATCATGCATTGTCCTGCTATGCGCCCCATTTCGGCGGCCGGCACGTTAACAGTGGTAAGGCCCGGGTAAACATGCTCCGCAAATTCGATATTGTCAAAACCGGCTATGCTTATATCCTCCGGCACTCTAATACCGGCTTCGCGGCAGGCGGAAAGCGCGCCTATGGCCAGCATGTCGCTGGCGAAAAAAATGGCCGTGGGCGGGTTGGGCATGGAAAGGAATGTTTTCATCTCCGCTTTGCCGAATTCAAGGCCCGGCAGGGCGTCCTGTATATAGCCCTGATGAATGTTAAGGCCCGCGTCGCGCATGGCCTGGCGGTAGCCGCTCTGGCGCTTGTAAACGCGGCGCACGTGCTGGGCCATGGCCCCGACGAAGGCAATGTCTTTATGCCCAAGGTCTATAAGGTAGCGCGTCATGCGGTAACAGGCGTCAAAGTTGTCGAAGCCCACATAATTGTAGCTGGTGTCGTCCAGGGTATCCCATAAAAAGAAGGCAGGCAGCTCGTCTTTGGCAAGGTTGAAAATCATCGGCTCATTCTCGAGCATGCAGCCTACGAAGAACATGCCGGATAACGAGCGCTCGCGGCATTTTATAATCTGCTCGCGCTCAAGCTGCTCGTCAAACAAGGTGTTGCTTATTATTATAGGAAAACCGTGGCTGCCCACCACTTCCTGCAAGGCTATGGCGGTGCCGGAAATTTTGGCGGATTCGGCCGTGGGCATGAATAACCCCAGCACCGAAGACTTGCGGCGCGAGAAGTCGCCAGCCATGGCGTTATAAATGTAATGCTGCTGGGCCATTACGTCTTGCACGCGTTTAAGGGTATCCGGAGCCAGCATGTGTGGCTCGCGCAAGGCTCTGGAAACGGTTGCAGTGGAAACTCCGGCAAGTTTTGCTATGTCTACGATGGTTGGTTTAGCCACAATCCCTTCCTTTTACGGGGCTATAAATAAAACAAACTGGCAATATTAATTTATATAATTTATGTGCTTATGCTATATTTAAAAAAAAACTCGCGGTTTTTTCTTGCCAAGAAATTTCTTTTTTCATAATGTCATTCTAAGCTGAAAGATAAATAATCTTTCTATGTAAACGATTACATTTTTTTCTACTTTTAACAAGCTTTTTTTGGGAGCTAATCAGAATCTTTTACAGCCGCTCTGTTGGCGATATATTTTTTTAATGCCAATGTCTGCGGTTACATTAAAAGAAACAACCTATATATACTGGTTTATGTTGAATATTGGTATCTTTATCTTAATTATTTTCTATTAATTTTTTTTATTTTTTAATGTATACGTTTACATAAAACGTAAACTAAAAAGGCAGCGGCCAATATAAGCACCAGAGCACGCCGCCAGCCCCCGCCCCCAGGCGCGGGCCTTCATATCCCAACAGGCCAAGCCGCATAAGGCGCAACCTGACCATATATACGCAATTCCGCTTAATGGAGCGCACCCGCCGTTTTTGCGCGGATCGTACTTTATGCGATCGTCACGCCAAAGCCGGTTAAAGCCGCTCTTCCACATATACAACCGTTGCAGTGCAATTTTGCGCTTGAAAATAGTTTGTCCGAGTCTGGCCCGCCCTTAGCGGAGCGAGGCCCTGCAACATTCAACCACCAGGAGTACCATTATGATTAAAGTTGGTGTTATCGGTTATGGCGTTATCGGACAGCGGCTCGCTGACGGCGTGGCCCTGCAAAAAGATATGGAGCTTGTCGGCATCGCCGACGTGGCCCCCACCCTTTCCATACGTGCCCTCAAAGAATCCGGCATGCCTTACAAGCTGTTCACCGGCGCTGCCGATACCAGCAAATTCAAAGAGCTGAATATTCCCATTTCCGGCACCTTTGACGAGCTGGTGCAGTCTTGCGACATTCTGCTGGACGCGGCCCCCGGCGGCATAGGCGCCAAAAACAAGGAAGTATATAAGAAATACGGCAAGAAAGCCGTGTTTCAAGGCGGCGAAAAAGACGACGTGGCCGACGTGTTCTTCCACGGCTATGCCAACTATGAAAAAGGCCTCGGCCAGAATTACCTGAAGCTCACCTCTTGCAACACCACCGGCCTTATCCGCACCGTGGACTGCCTCGACCGCGTGGCCGGGGTGGAAAAAGTGGCCATTACCATCATCCGCCGCGTGGCTGACCCAGGCGATTATCACCGTGGCCTCACCAACGCCCTGCAGGTGGATAAAGCCCCCTCGCACCAGTGCGTCGACCTCGAGCACATCATGCCGCACATAAAAGCCACCGGCATTTTGGTGCACACTCCGGTTACCCACGGCCACATCATCACCCTGTGCGTGACCCCCAAGAAAAAAATGTCCATTGCGGAAGCCGAAGCCGCCTTCCGCGCCCATGACCGCATCCGCGTTGTCTCCATAGATGAAGGCTTCATGGGCAACGCTTCGCTCTTCCGCTACGCGCGCGACCTGCGCAACTCGCGCTCCGACATGTACGAAGTGGCCTTGTGGAAAGACACCATGGTCAAATCCGGCGACGACCTCATGTTCGCCATCAACATTCCGCAAGAAAGCATCACTATACCGGAAACTCTTGATGCCGTGCGCGCCGCTTGCAAAATGCAGATGGACCAGAAAGAAGCCGTTGGCCTTACCAACAAGTACCTCGGAATGGCAAAATGGAAGCAAAAGTAAACAAAACCGGCATCAACTCCATCACGGAGTTTGATTATAAGGGCAAGACCGTAATCTTGCGCCTTGATATAAACTGTCCGGTCGATGCCGCCACAGGCAAGCTGCGCAATGACAACCGCATTGTAAAAAGCATGCCCACGGTAAAATACCTGCTGGATAAAGGCGCGAAGCTCGCCATTATAGCCCACCAGGGCGATACGCAAGACTACAAGTCGCTTATTCCCCTGGCCGAGCACGCTTTGGTAATGGCCCGCGAGTTGGGCAAGCCCGTGCCTTATCTTGATGACGTGTGCGGACCGGCCGCCCAGGCGGCTGTAAAGGCCCTTAAAAACGGCGAAGCCGTGCTCTTGGGCAACCTGCGCTACCTGGCGGAAGAAGTAACCGCTTTTGAATTCGCCTTGAAGGTGGAACCGGAAGCGTACCTTAACTGCTACCTTCTGCGCAGCCTCGCCCCCTTGGCCGATGCCTACGTAAACGACGGCTTTTCGGCGGCGCACCGCAATTCGCCCTCCATGGTGGCCTTTCAGGAGGTTTTGCCCTCTGCGGCTGGGCTATTGCTGTTTGAAGAAGTGGCGGCACTTTCCGCAGTGCTGGAGCATCCGGTGCAACCGGCCGTGTTCCTCTTGGGCGGCAACCGCATTACCGACGCTTACGGCATGATGGGCGCGGTGCTGGGCAACGGCTCGGCGCACAGCATACTCACCTGCGGCGTCACCGCCCTTACCATGCTGTGGGCCAAGGGTGTGGACCTGGGCGAAAACGCCAAGGCGCATATACGCAAAAACAACTACGAGCCTTTTGTGAAAGAGGCTGAAAAGCTGCTGGCCGCTTACGGCGACAAAATAAAGCTGCCTGTCGACCTGGCTATTGAAGAGAACGGCAAGCGTGTGGAAATACCAATCAGCGCCCTGCCCCTTAACAAAGACCTCTTTGACATCGGCTCCAAAACCATCGCCGCCTACAAAAAGGAAATTGAAAACGCCGGTACCGTTTTTGTCAACGGCCCCCCAGGCGTGTACGAAAACCCCCTGTTTGAAGCCGGCACCAAAGAGCTGTTTCTGGCCCTGCAAAATACCGCCGCGTATACCGTGGTGGGCGGCGGAGACAGTGTAACCGCCGCAACCAAGTATACCGACACCTCAAAAATCAACCACGTCTGCACGGCAGGCGGCGCAATGGTCAACTACCTCTCGGGCGAAGAAATGCCCCTGATCAAGGCCATGCGCAAAGCCGCCGCCAGACGCGCACAGGAGAAATAATCATGGCTGGTAAAATCAGAGTTGGCGTAATTCACACCTTTCTTTACTCGGTGGAGGAGCTGAAAGCCCTGTTCGCGGAAATTCTGCCCGAAGTGGAAATGGTAAACATCATCGACGACAGCCTGCTTAATGAAGCTTTGGCTAACGGCAAACCCACGCCCGATATCGTGCGCCGCATGTGCAGATACGCGGTGGAACTGGAAGCCCTCGGCTGCAAATGCATACTCAACCAGTGCTCCACCGTTGGCGAGGTGGCTGACATAGCCGCCAAAATGATCCACATACCATATGTGAAGGTAGACCAGCCCATGGGCGCTATAGCCGTAAAAGCCGCCATGAAGGCCGGTAAAAAAGTGGCCGTTGTGGCCACCGCCTATACCACCATGGGCCCATCCACCCGCCTGGTGGAAACCACCGCCAAAGAAATGGGCGCTGATGTAACCGTTACCGCCTGCTTTGCCGAAGGCGCCTACGACGCCCTGCTTAAAGAAAACAACCGCGACAAACACGACGCCATACTTATGGAAACCGTGAAAAAAGCCGCCAAAGAATACGACGCCGTAGTGCTGGCCCAAGGCAGCATGATGCGCTTCCTGCCCAAAGTGCAGGATTTGGGCGTGCCGGTTGTGTGCAGCTTCCGCACCGGCGTTGAGCAGATTCGCGGCGTGCTCGGCCTTAAATAACTTATCAGCGTTTCACGGCCCCCGGCGTCGCGCCGGGGGCCACACCCAGCAAGAGGTAGAACATGCAAGTCAGTTTGGGATTGGGCAAAAGCAAAATAGCGGTGGAATTGCCGGATGTCAGGGTTATCGGGCAACTGCTGCCGGAAGACGTTGGCACAGTGCCGGAGCCGGCAGCCGAGCTGCAAAGAGCCCTGCGCAACCCTATAGGCTCGCCCCGGCTGAGCGCGCTGGTAAAGCCCGGCGAAAAAATTGCCATAGTCACCAGCGATATCACCCGGCCCTGCCCTTCGTATATAATATTGCCGCCCCTGCTTGCGGAATTGGCTGAAATAGGAATAGATAAGTCCGATATCACAATAGTGTTCGCCTTGGGCACGCACCGCAAGCATACTGAAGAAGAGATGAAAAAACTTGTAGGTGAAGATATTTACAAGGAATACGCTTGTCTGGATTCCGACCCGGCGGACGTGGTGCTTGTGGGCACAACATCCAGCGGCACGCCGCTGGAAATATTCCGCCCCGTGGCCGAGGCGGACAGGCGCATCTGCCTTGGCAATATAGAATACCACTACTTCGCCGGTTACAGTGGCGGAGACAAGGCCATCATGCCCGGCGTAGCCACGCCCAAAACCATTCAGGCCAACCACCGCATGATGATTCAGCCCGGCGCGGAAACCGGCAACCTCAAAAACAACCCTGTGCGCGCGGATATTGAAGAGCTTGGCGTCTTTCTACCCATAGACTTCATTGTAAACGTCGTGCTCGGCCCTAAAAAAGAAATCCTCAAAGCCGTGGCAGGGCATCGCATAGATGCCCACCGCGAAGGCTGCGCCTATCTGGACAGCCTTTATAAGTTCACGCTGGAAAAAGCCGCCGACATAGTGCTGGTGAGCGCGGGCGGCTTCCCCAAAGACATTAACATGTATCAGGCCCAAAAAGCGCTGGACAACGCCCGCTTTGCCGTGCGCGAAGGCGGGGTGATCATTCTGGTGGCGGCCTGTCAGGAAGAATACGGCTCGGCAACTTTTGAGCGCTGGATCAAAAATGCCGAAAGCCCTGAACAGATTGTGCGCGATATTCAGGTTAATTTCGAACTGGGCGGGCATAAGGCAGCAGCCATCGCCCTGGCCCTGCGCAAGGCCAAAGTGCTGTGCGTATCCGAAATGCGTAAGGAAGTTGTGGAAAGCCTCTTCTTCGAGCCAGCCGCCTCGGTGGAGCAGGCCCTTGAAAGAGCCACGGAACTTTGCGGGACGGACTCAAAAATACTGGTCATGCCCATAGGCGGTTCCACGCTGCCCGTGGTTAACTCATAAGGGGTGTTTAAGATCGATTTTTACCTATAATAACAGACTGTTAAAGGCGGTAAAACTTTCAGGTTCCAACGCTGGACGGCCAGCGAGCAATAGGAAAAACCGAATTTCGCAAATGCCTCAAAATAGCATTGTACCCTACTCAGCCTGATACAGGAGGACAAAATGAAAATAGGCAAGATTGTAGACCTTTCGCAGGAAATTTACCAAGGCATGCCGGTTTACCCCGGACACCTTAAAACAGTTATTTTCACCCACCTTTCGCATGAAGAATGCAAAAAACAGATCGGCACCGGTTTTTCTTATGAAACCCAAGGTATACTTATCTGCGACCACGGCCCCACCCACCTTGACGCCGTAAGCCACCTTTCGCGCGATCCCAAGGCTGAATCCATAGACAAGCTCTCGCTGGCCAAGTGCATTACACCGGCCATTTGCATAGACGTGAGCGACGTGGAGCGCAAAACCCAGTTTAACGCCGACAAAATCAAGGCCGAGCTTAAACGCTGGAACCTCAAGATTGAAAAAGGCGACACGGTGCTCTTTTATACCGCGCATTGGGATCGTTTTTACGGCCAGCCGGAATATATGACGGATCACCCAGGCCTGACCAAAGACGCCACCGAGTTCATTCTGGACCAGGGCGCGGTAAACTTCGGCATAGACTGCACCAGCCCGGACATGTGGTACGACAAAAGCTACCCTTGCCATACCGTGTGCGCCGAGCGCCAGATAACCCATTACGAAAATTTGGCAAACCTTAAGGAAGTAGTAGGCAAACGCTTTATCTTCGCGGGCATACCGCTCAAAATTCGCGGCGGCACCGGCTCGCCAGTGCGCGCCGTGGCTATTTTGCAGGACTAATTAAATAAGCCGCGCCGGTGTAACCGGCGTGGCCAAAAAACCTCTTCTGCCTGTGGAGGTTGAAACACTCAGGCTGCGCTTAGGCGTATATTCTTGCGGCAAGTTTACGGGTGGTGCGCCCGTAAACTGCGGCTGGAATGGAATTAACGGGCCAGCCCAGGCACAAGTAGTGTCGGCCCATACCGGAGGTACAATAATGTCAACTTCCAACTCCGCTGTAGTGCGCTCGCTTGTTGAGGCCTTTAACAAACTCAACAAGGCGCTTGTCTTCACCGCATCGGTACTGCTGGTGGGAACAGCCGTAATGCTTACCTACGACGTTTTCCGCCGTTATGTCTTCAATGCCCCCCTGCCTGCCAGCGTCGAAATAAGCTCGCTCCTGCAGGCCTGGGTAATCTTTTTGCCCTTCGCCTTTACCTTGGCCATAGGGCAACACGTGCGCGTAACGATTATAACCACCAGACTCAGCAAAAAGAAACAAAGCGCCCTGCTGGTTCTGGCTTATCTGGTAACGGGCGCAATCTGCCTGATACTGGCCTGGTTCGCCTGGCTGGAATTCAAAGTCTCCTGGGACGTAAACGAAATTATGATGGCCCCTATTATCGTGTACTGGTGGATAGGCAAATTCGCCGCCCCGCTGGGCATGCTTATATTCGGCCTTCAGGCCTTTGTGCTGGCCGCCGCCGAGCTGACTTCGCAACCGCAGGAGGCTAAATAATGGAACCGTCAACCATCGGCTTTCTCGGTATTCTCATACTGGCCATCACCCTGATTATCGGCATACCAATAGGCGTATCGCTGGTACTTATCGGTATGGTTGGCATGGGTTTTCTGGTGGGTTTTGAAGCTTCCTTCGGCTCTGCCATGGAAACCATGTATCATAAAATAGCCTCCTACGATCTGGTTACAATACCTCTGTTCGTGCTTATGGGGTATTTAGCCTCCGCCGGAGGGCTAAGCGAAAAACTGTTCAAATCTCTGAACATGCTGGTGGGCCGCATTAACGGCGGGCTGGGCATATCGGCGGTGGGCAGTTGCACTGCCTTTGGCACGGTTTGCGGCTCGTCGCTGGTTACCGCATCAGTTTTCGCCAAAATATGCGCGCCGGAAATGCGCCGCTACGGCTACGAAAAAAAGCTGGCTTACGGCATATGCGCCTCAGCCGGCATGATCGGCATGCTCATACCGCCCAGCATTCTTATGGTGGTGTACGGCATACAGTCGGGCGAATCCATAGGCAAACTGCTTATTGCGGGCATTACGCCCGGCCTTATGCTGGCCTTGTTCTTCAGCATCTTGGTTTACGTGATTGCCCGTAAACGCAAAAACCTGATATCCACGCGCATTAATACGGAAACATACACCGTAAAGCAAAAGGTTATGGCCTTTGCCGGCCTCTGGCAAATATGGGTATTGGCTCTGGTTATTTTCGGCGGCATTTTCGGTGGCATTTTCAACCCCACCGAAGCGGCGGCAGTGGCCTCAACCTTGCTTATGGTGCTCATTCTGCTCAGTAACCTGAAAAACCCAAAGCATGTTTGGGAAATGTTCCGTACCTCGTTTTACGAGACAGCCGGAACCACCTGCATGATCTTTCTGGTAATGGCCGGAGCTTCGGTATTCTCGCAGTTTCTGGTTATTACCGGCATTACGGACATGGTGGCCGAGACCGTGCTCAGCCTTAACATGCCTCTTACCGCTCTGGTGGCCGTAATTATACTTATGTACGCCATATTGGGCTGCTTTCTGGATTCCTTCTCGATGATCTGCATAACAGTGCCGGTGTTCAACCCAATTATCAACGCCATGGGCGCCGACCCCATCTGGTATGCGGTTATGGTGGTAATGGCCATTGAAATGGGCCTGTTGACCCCGCCCGTGGGCCTGAACGTATACGGCGCCTATGCGGTGGCCGAGCCCGACGTGAGCCTGGAAGAAATATTTATTGGCGTGGCGCCGTTTTTCGGGGCGGTAATTCTTACCATAGTGCTGCTGCTGCTTATTCCGCCCATCAGCACCTTCCTGCCCAATATGATGATGAAGTTCTATTGATTAGTGATATTTGAACGGTGCTTGTAAACTTTTGAGCCAACGCTTTAACCCATTACTGGAGACAGTTATGACAAAACGCCGTATTGGAATCATCACCCTGATGCTGTCCGCCTTGATGTTCTGCGCGTCCGCCCTTGCAGTGGCCGCGGAAATGAAGCCGGTTACCCTGCGCTTCGCCTCGGCATGGCCACCTCCGGAAATATCCCTTATCTCCACCGCCCATAAAATGTGGATGGATGAGGTTACCAAACGCTCGGGCGGTAAAATTCAGTGGCGCACCTATTGGGGCGGCGCCATGGGCAAACCTGCCGAGCACCTCGGCCTGGTTGAAAAAGGCCTGGCCGACGTGGTGGGCACCAACGCGCACTACACCCCCGGCAAGCTCCCTTTGGGCCAGTTTGAGTACGTGTTCCCCTTCGGGCCCTCCGACCCCGTAACGGTGGTAAAGGCCAAACGCCAGGTGATGGAAGAATTTCCGGAATTCGCCCGCGATCTGGCCAAGTATAATGCCGTTAACATAATGGTGGCCCCCGGCGCCATGTACCAGATTCTCTCCAAGGCGCCCATCAACAAGCTGGAAGACCTTAAGGGCAAAAAAGTAACCCTTATAGGCCGTTACTTCGGCCGCTGGTTCGAGCCACTTGGGGCCGTGCCCGTGGTGGCCCCCGGCCAAGAGCGCTATACCATGCTGCAAACCGGCGTTGTGGAAATGGACCTTATGGCCATAGACCTGCAATCGTCCTTTAAACTGTCCGAGCAGGCCCGCCACTTTGTGGGCGTGGACGCTCTGTTGGGCACCTTCGGCGACTTGTGGATAAACAAGAAAACCCTTGAAAAGTTCCCGCCCGATGTGCAGAAAATGATGCTGGACGCCGGCAAGGAAATAGAGCTTAAAGCCGCAGAAACCATTGTGGCCCAATGGTCTGACAAGATTATGAAAGATTGGAAAGCCCAAGGCGTATCCTTCTACTACCTCACCCCTGAAGAGCGCGCCTACTGGGCCTCCATAGTAGAAGACATTCCGGCCGAATGGGCCAAGGAAGTGGAAGGCCAAGGCTACCCCGGCTATGCCATAGTTGATCGCTTTCAGGAGCTTTGCACCCAGTACGGCTATACCTGGCCGCGCAAATGGGGCGTGAAGAAATAGTGAAGTATTAGCCTGCGCCCAATATTGATGATTAAAAGCAGCCGCCCTTGCGGGCGGCTGCTTTTTTACGGCTTCAGCCCGTTTCCAAGCAATACGCGGTAAAATACCATAAAATGAGGGTATGACACGCCGGACGCTCCATTACCCGATATATTTTACGGGCCGAGGGCAAAAAACGGCGCTCAAACTGAACGAGTGCCTTATACTAAAGGCGTTGCCCAAAAAACTGTGGTACTAATCCCATTTTTAGCAGCTCTTCAAAATAGAGCCTATGCCGCTTCATATTCAACTCCGGTGTTTTGTGCCGGCTATTGCGCTTTTATACGCGGCCTATTGCCTCTGGCATAGTGCCGTGATAACTAATAGACAATGAGTTAAAAGGAGAATTTTACTTATAACACAAGCAATTAATGGATGGTATGCATGAAGAAAACATTACTTTTGCTTATAGCCGCCGCGCTAATTTCCGGTTGCGTAACGGCCACGGAATCCTCGCTTAAAAACGAGGGGGTGCTCCCTTCTTTCGCTTATGTTATAGGTAAAAGCCCGGCCCAAACCTTTTATTTTCAGCGTAGCGGCGAGAGCCAGTACAGCTATAGCCACGACAAAACATTTAACTTGGCTCCGGGCGAGTACACCTTGCGCAAAATACAGCCGGGTGTCTACTATGCCACAAGCGCCTCAACTCACCGCAGCACGTTGTCAAACAACGGCATGCCTCTGTTCACCGTTAATCTGGAGGCCGGAAAAATTACCTATGTAGGCGACATCAGCATTGGGGTAAGCGGGGCCGCTACGCCGCCGCCTCCCGGCATGCCAGATCTTTATGCAGGCGTGCAGCAACGCGTGACAACCAATAAAGAGGTGAAGAACGATAGCGAGGCCGCGAAAAAATTCGTTAAAGAAAGAATTCCGGAACTTGCCGAAAATCTTGACTCTATTTTTGTGTACAGGCCCGCGCAATAGCCTTATGCGGGCAGCAGGATGGAAATAATCACACTTTAGCGGCAGGCGGCGCGGCCTGCCGCTAAAGTGTGATTATTTCATAGCTGTGGCGTGGAAGTTGCGCGCAAATTCATTATTAAGGCCAAAGCCGGCAACAAAATGCGTTACCCCCAAAAAGCGTATTCTACCTGGCCAGCGCCTTTACCTCTTCGTATCTGAAACAACTTACCATATGGTCGTTAACCATGCCTGCCGCCTGCATGTGCGCGTACATTACGGTGGGGCCGAGAAACTTGAAACCTTCCTTTTTAAGCTCTTTGGCGATGCGCTCGGCCAAAGGGGTAAGGGGCGGAACTTCTCCCATTGTCTTCCAGGCGTTCTGAATGGGTCTGCCATCCACAAAGCCCCATATATACTTGCTGAAAGTACCGTGTTTGGCCGCCAGCTCGCAAAAACAGCGGGCATTGGAAATGGCCGACTCAATTTTTTTGCGGTTGCGTATTATGGAGGCGTCCAACATAAGGCTCTCCACATCTTTTTGCCCCATGGCCGCCACTTTCTCAGGCATGAAGTTGTAAAAGCACTTGCGGTAGCCTTCACGCCGCTGCAAAATAGTCAGCCAGGATAACCCGGCCTGCGCCGACTCCAGCGTGAGAAACTCAAAAATAAGCTGGTCGTCGTATAAAGGCACGCCCCACTCCGTATCGTGGTACTCGTGCTCAATTGCTTTTGTTGCCCAATGGCAGCGGCTTATTTCCATTTTCGCTCTCCTTGCCGCCGCTGTTTTATAACGGGTATGAGGCGGCGTTTGTATTGCCTGCGTGTTCAGCTAAAATAAAATAGGCCTTAAACAACTCATAGTAAAATATAGTTTTTTATATATGAATGTGCCTGACGTATATACAGCCTTTTCACCAACTATTCTACCTCAGCCATAAAAAAATTCCCTTGCATGTATTTAATATGTGCTATACTTCCCTACAAATTAAAAAAGTGCGCTCAAACACCGGTTTGACAGTATAAAAGCAGTATACTATTTTATTGCAATATCTTTTCTCAAGCTCACGCTACCACTGCTCATCTTCTCTTTCTGTACTGCCTGCGCCTATAATGCTTTAGCTTTTCCACATTATTGGTTACAAGAAAATTGCATATACTTTTATTTGACGTCATACAATGATGGAATGTGGCATGTTTTATGCAGCTATATAACAATTAAGCGTATAATAAGGACAATGTATGAGACCACGTTTTATCCACTGTGTCTGCCTGTCGCTGATACTGCTTGGTCTTTCCGTAACGCCGGCTCTGGCCGCGCAGAATCAGAAGGGCAACTGGCCCACGCACCTGCGCATACTTACCGGCCCCAACGGCGGACAATGGTTTATGATGGGAGACCGCCTGGCCGAGGTGCTTACCAGGCATGTTTTGCCTTCCTCCAGCCGCATGGGCGGTGGTGTGGCAAATATAGGAAATATTTCTAAAAAAATGGGCGATATGGGCTTTACCTTGGCCTGTTTTATGGGCGCGGCGGAATCCGGCGAGGCGGAATACCAGAGCATTGATATGAGCAACGCCCAGCTTATGATGAATGTGTACCCGCAGGTGCTGTATTTTCTTATGCGTAAGGATTTTGCCGAAAAGCACGGAATAACCAGCGTGGATACCCTGCTAAAAAAAGATATACCCTTGCGTTTTGCCTCCCTCAGGCCTGGCACTGCCTCTGAATTCATTCTTACCCTGCTCTTCAAGTACGGCTATGATACCAACTTTGAAGAACTGCGTGAAAAAGGCTGGCAAATAGCCTTTAATAATTATGCGGAGACGGCCGATAACTTTGTTTCAGGCGAAATAGACTGCTTCGCCTACACGGCCGGCACCACCGTACCGCTTATTCATACCATGGAAGAGCATACCGAGGTTATTATTCTGCCGCTGGAGCAAAAAGTGCTGGATATGCTTTCGGACAAGTTCAAAACCAGCAGTTACGACATAAACCCCGGCGCTTATAAAAGCATAAAGCAGCCAGTGCGCACGCTAAGTGACTACACCTGTTTTGTAATACGCAAAGATCTGCCCGAAGATTTGGTGTACGAGATGTGCAAGGCCCTATGGGAAGGCCGTGACTACGTTGCCAGTATTATAGAAGATTTTGGCAGTCTCTCGCCGGATACAGCCTTGGCGGAAGGGTTGCCCACACATCCGGGCTCGTTGAAGTTTTGGAGCGAACTGCGGCAAAAGGGCATAAAAAACCCACCCAAACAGTAGGCCGCTTGCCAGCCAAACCGCCAACCACCCCATGCATTGATCTTTGGAGCCGTTATTTATGCAAAGCCTGCGCATCAAGTTGATTGCCCCTTTTCTTATAGGCGCCTTGGCACTTACCCTTGTTTTGTCCGCCTACACTTACACCTCGGCCAGAAATGCGGTTAAAGACGCCATGTTGCTTATATCTGAGGCAAAAACCAACCATGCGGCCAGCTCCATGAGTCTGCTTATAAAATCCATGTCCACCTCATTGCAGAACATGGTAGTGGATCAGCACGTAACCAGCCTTTTTCTCCACAGTAATCTTAGTGACGAAATACGCCAGCAAACCAACGATTGGCTGGAAATTATAGCCGAAAACAACGAGTATTATCGCGACGCCTTTATTGTAGACATAAACGGCATATGCATTTCATCCAGCAACCCAGGCCATATAGGCGAGCCGCTGGGCCGCAGGCCGTTTATACAAGTGGCCCTTGGCGGGCGCTTTAATTTGGGAGAGTCCTCCGTAGGGCGCGTAACCAAAAAGTTCAGCGTGTTCGGGGCAGGCCCCATTGACGTTGGCGGGCATATAGTGGGCGCTCTGGTGCTTGTAAACGACTTTCCGCGCATAGTCGATTACGATTCGTCGCCGGAATTTGACGACCAGGGCATTTTTACAGCCATGCTGGATGAGGAAGGCGTTTTTCAGTCACATATAGATAAAACCCTTATGGGCAACTCACAGGAGCTTTTTCCGGAATTATACAAACAATTGGCGCAAGTTGGAGAAAAAGGCGGATTTGTAACCTACAAAATGAATGGCGATACCTACCTTGGCTATGCCAAAGTGGAACCCACCATCAAATGGCTGGTAATAACCAGCGGCGAGGAAAGCAAGGTTTTCGCCTCGGCCTACCGTGTTGGCATTGCGGTTTTCAGCATCAGTATGGCGGTTTTGTGCCTTATTACCTTTATAGTTGTACGCACTGCAAACGGCATTTTAAAATCCCTGCTCTCGCTCATAAACTTCGCCAAACTGGTATCGGAAGGCAACCTCGACATTCACCTTGAAGAAACCAGGCGTAAAGACGAGCTGGGTATTTTGCACTCCTCGCTGCAACGCCTGGTGGAGGCCCTGCAATCCATGCTTAAGGAAACGCAGGCCGCCAGCAAAATGAAAGGCGAATTTCTTGCCAACATGAGCCATGAGATACGCACACCGCTAAACGCCATTATAGGCATGACGCACCTTTCTCTGCGCGATACCGCCATACAGCCCAAACAGCGCGGCTATCTCGAAAAAATTCAAATGGCGGCCCGCTCGCTTCTGGGTATTATCAACGATATTCTCGACCTTTCCAAAATTGAAGCGGGCAAGATGGAACTGGAGAGCATGCCTTTCAATCTGCGCGATACCCTGGATAACGTATTGAGTATGCACCATGACGCCGCCGCCGCCAAAGCCCTTGATCTGGAGCTGCAATACGCCCAAGGCACGGAAGAATACTTTGTAGGCGACCCCCTGCGCGTAAGCCAGGTGGTGAACAACCTGCTCAGCAACGCCATAAAATTTACCAATAAAGGCGGTATAATAGTACGCTGCTGGCAAGAGCAGCAAAATACCGCCTTGCCTGCCTGGCAAGAAATGCCCGATGGGCAAACCGCGCTTGCCCCTGCGGAACAAGTACAGCCGGAGCCGCCAGTAATGTTTGTGAGCGTAAGCGACAGCGGCATAGGTATAAGCGAAGAGGCCATGAGCAAGTTGTTCCAGCCTTTCACGCAGGCTGACGCCTCCATTACCCGCCAGTTTGGCGGCACCGGCCTGGGGCTTGCCATCACCTCAAAGCTGGTAAGCCTTTTGGGCGGCGAAATAAGCGCCGCCAGCAAGTCCGACACCGGCACAACCTTTACATTTTCCATGCGGCTTGAGCCTAACCCCTCAGGCATCGACAACAGCAACGATCAGGCCGACCCCAGCCATGCCTTTGAGCTGCTTGCGCTGCAAGGCAAGGTACTGCTGGTGGCCGAAGATAATACCATAAACCAGTTGATTATTCAGGAGCTCATTGAGCCCTCCGGAGCGGAAATAGTGCTGGTGGAAAACGGCTTGCAGGCTGTTGATGCCGTGCGCCAACGCAACTTCGACCTCGTGCTCATGGATATGCAAATGCCCATAATGGGCGGGCTTGAGGCTACCATGCAGATAAGGGAGTTCAAGCCCGCCGCTGATCTGCCAATTGTGGCTGTAACCGCCAACGCCATGAAAGAAGACAAGGAAAAAGGCTTTGCCTGCGGCATGAACGACTACCTGACCAAACCCGTGGAGCCGGATCAATTGCTGGACATACTTAAACGCTGGGTGCTCAATGGCGGAAAACAATCCTGATAACTACACAATTTTACTGCCGCTGCCTCAGGGTTGCATACAGGGCGCGTTACTGCGCCGGGTAAAACGCTTTAGTGTGGAGTTTGAATGGCAAGGGCGGGCAATGTGGGCGCACAGCAACAATTCCGGCAGCATGCTGGGCCTGCTGCGCCAAGGCGAACCCATACTGCTCTCTCCGGCAGCCAACCCTGACAGAAAACTCCCATATACGCTGGAATTGGTAAAACCAGCCGATATCTGGGTAGGGGTGAACACGCTTACCCCAAACCGGCTTTTACGCGCGGCTTTTGCGCATGGCCTGCTGCCTTGGGCCAAGGGGTACACGCACTTCAAGCCCGAGGCCAAACGTGGTGAAAGCCGCATTGACGCGCTGCTGACAGGGCCTGATTTGCCGCCGCTGTGGGTGGAATGTAAAAACGTAACCCTGCTGCAGGGCGGCAAGGCGGCTTTTCCCGATGCCGTAAGCCTGCGCGCGCATAAACATGTGCGGGAAATGACGGATATAGTCAAATGCGGCGAGCGCGCGGCCTTTTTTTACTGCGTGCAGCGCAGCGACGCCAAAAGCTTTATGCCCGCGACGGACATTGACCCGGCCTATGCCGGGCTCTTTTATCAAAGCATGGCCGCAGGTGTAGAGGCTTACCCGCACCATGCGCCGGTAAGCCCGGCAGGCGTTGGCCTGGGAGATCTGTTGCCCATAGAGGCCAAATAGATTGGCCCTGCTGCCATGCCTGAAAAGAGCGCGTGTAAGTGGTCTTCTTTTTGCCGGACACCCCAACCAGCCTTGCAAAATTTCAGCATGGTGGGGCTTCTTTACCTCGTCTGCCTTATGGGGGCAGATCAAAAGCGTGTGGCATGCTCAAGCCCTATAAGAATATATTGCCACCCGGCGTCTGGCTGGTGTTTTTCCATCTAATTTCGTCTTTTTTAAAGGTAAAAGGGCCGGATTTGTCCGGCCCTTTTACTTATATAGTCTAATTGACGCATCATTGGCATTTGCGGTTAAAATACACGCACTATCTTTTAAACAGTTTGTCCAGCCCTTTCTGAATGCCGGTGTTCACCTTTTCTTCGGCGCGTTCCTTTTGCTCGGTTACTTTAGTGTCCACCTTCCGCTGCACTTCCTGCTTCTTTTCCTCCGCCTTGGCTTCCACCGGCGCGGCCTTCTTTTGCAGCTCTTCCTTGGCCTTTTCCGAAGCTTTGCGTGCCGCTATTTTGGCTACCCCTTCGGTATCCACCTTAACCCACAGCTTGTTTACGGGGCCACCGGCCAAAATGGGCAATTCCTCGCCGTTTTTGCCATAAATGGCGCCTTTGTAGTCAAGCTCGCCGGTGGCAAGAATGATAGAACCTACACCCTCCAGCCTTGTGGTTACGCCGCTTGCGTTAACGTGGTCGTTAACAAGCTTGCCGTCAATAAAGGTAAAGCTGGCGTCAACGTCGCGGAACTCATAACGGCTCTGGCTGTATTTGCCCAAATCTCCGCCAATGCCGGCCGGTATAAGCGACATGTTCTGCACCGCGCCGTTTTTAAGGTCCAACTTGCCTTTGCCGTTAAGGGTTTTAAGAATGCTGTCGCCATCCAGCCCTTTAAAGGTAACGTTCACGTTGGCATCCATAGCGCCGTCCAGCCTGTTCTCATTGGCAAACGTAACCAGGGCCTTGCCCAGGTTAAGCTTTTGCAGGCTGGCCGTAACTGCCATATCGGGCTTGGGCTGGGCCAAAGCGGCGCGGGCCGTGGCGTTAAGGCTGCCGTTAAAGGCGTTTAGCTGGCCTTTTTTCAAAGTGACCACGCCTTTATCCATGGTAATCTGCAAGTTTATTTTCTCTATATCGGCTTTTTTTACCGTCAGCTTTTGCATGCCAAGGGTCAGATCGGCATAAACCTTGGCCAGGGGGCTGTCTTGCAGCGGGCCTTTTTCGGAGGCTGGTTTGGAGCCGGTCTGGCCCTCGGAAGCTTTGTCATCTTGCTGTCCGGCCTTTTTGTCCTCAGCTTTTTCCGGGGCCAGGTAACGGTCCAGATTAAGCACGCCAAGCTGCAAATTGCTTTTTACGCTGGCAAGGGAACCTTTGGGCAGGTTTTTGGCGCCGGGCAGCAAAATATCGCCGGTGCCGGAAAGCGTGGTTGTATCAAGGTTGGCTTTCAGGCCGTTAATTTTAAGCTGCCCGTTGCTCAAATCCAGGCCGAGGCTGGCCGAAAAATCGCGCAGCACGTTGGGGTCGGACGTTTCCATCTCCACGCCGAACATATCCATAAGCGTGCGCGGCTTGGCCTTTATGCTGGCCGAGGCCGAAAGCGTGGACATTGGAAACAGCGCGTCTTTGCTCAGATTAAGCCTGGAGACGAAAGAAGGTATGGTAAAGGCCAGCAGGTCTTTATCCAGCAGCACTTTAAAATCGTTTATCTTAAGGTCGCTTCCGTTCAAATCAAGTTTCAGCCCGGCGTCCAGCTTGCTGAAAGTTTGTCCGCCTTTTGCACCTGCCCCAGCCATTTGCATATAAGGGGCCGGATTGCCGGTAAGGCTTAAAGAGCCTTGCGCCTTGGCCAGCGGTATGGCGCTCTTGCCGGTGGCATCTTGCACAAGGGTTAGCTTGGGCACGGAAAGAAGCATGGTTTTTTTGTCCAAATCCAGCTCAAACGGCGCTATTGTAATTACTGAGCCGTTTAAATCCACCTTGGTGGAAAGAGCCAGAGTTTGCATATGGCCCTGCGGCGGGGTCAGCGCCAGCCCGGCCATTTTGATGAAGGAGGCAGGTACAGCCCCGGCCTCAAGCTGCATGCTCAGGGCGCTTACGGGGTAGGCGCTCTTGCCGGTATCGTCCAGGCGGGCCTGTATGCCGGGCGACTTTACCGTAAGGTCGTTATTGCCCAGTTTCAAATCGAGGTTGCCGACCTTTATAAGGTTATCCGCAAACGCAAAAGCCGCGCTGCCCGTAAAGGTATCCAAAGGCGAAGCGCCTGCCGGAGCGCCTTCTATTTTCAGCATGCGCATAAGGGCTGCGGGTTTTGCGTCCAAAGCCAGCTTGCCTTCGGCTTTTATGCCTGGTTCCAGACCAAAAGTGGTGTTAAGCGCAATACCGGCGTTATTGTGCTTTATTGTGGCCTCAAGCGCCCCGGCCATATCGGCCAGGCCCATTTTGCCCTTAAAGCTGCCGTCCAATTGCTGCCGCCCCTCAAGCTGAGGCACCACGCCGCTAAGCGTTACCTTGCGCAAATCAAAGAAAATATCCTGCTCGCGCAGCATGTAGCGTATGCTGCCCTCCAGCGCCAAAGCGCCCTGCATTGCGGCCTTGCGGTCTTCGGCTTCGACGTCCAGCGCGCAGGCGATGTCGCGGTCAAGACCAACGTCTTTCAGGCTAAGGGTCTTCAGGCGCAATAAATAATCCTGCCCGGCCTGCTGGTTTATGTAACTTACAGAGCAATTTGTAATGATTATGGCCGATATGCGGCTGGACAAAATGGCGTTTACGCGTTTTTCAGCCTCTTCTGGGGTTAATGGAACATCTTCCTTCTTTTCGCTTTCCTTGGGGGCTTCCACCGGCTTTGCGCCTGCGGCGGCCGGAACGTCCCAGTTATTAACGCCGTTTTTATCCGTAAGCAGATTAACGGTCAGGCCGTCCAGCACCACCGTATCTATTTGCACGCTGCCAGTAAGCAGCGGCAAAATAGCCATGCGCAGGCTTAACTCGTGCAGAGAAAGCAAAGGTTTTTCGCTGCCGCCCTGCGCGGCGGCAAGTTTTACGTCCTCGGCGCTTATGCCCAGACGCGGGAATATTTTAAGGCTTATGGGCCCAGCCAGCTCAATCTGGCGGCCAGTGGCCTGGTAGGCGGCCTCGGAAATTTCATCGCGGTAATCGTTGGGGTCCACCACGGCCAGCACTATGCCCACCGCCACAACCAGCAACAGCAGCAAAGCGCCAACTGCCAACAATATGCGTTTAACAAACTTTTTCATGCAGCCCTCGAAATAAATTTTAGGCATGCCTGGCATGCCGTGCATCGCACTATACTCCAACAAAAGAAAAAAATTAAGAATTATTCTATGCCCTATTTTGTGGATAAGATATGGCAAACAGCATACATAAACACATATCCGGCCGTCACGTTTTTCAAATCGTTTCAAAAAGTGCGCCCGGCATGCTCAACGGCATTTTTAAGGCGTACGCGAAGCCCTGCCTGCTTAAAGGCTCGTTACAGCCACTTTTATGCCTTGACTTAAAGAAAAAACTAAAGTAACGCTACCCGGCTTGAGCGGTTGTATATTTCGCGCCGTAAAACAGACAAGCACACGGAAAATTATGTTCGACAGCCTTTCAGACCGACTAAACGGAGTCTTCCGCCAACTGAGCGGCAAAGCCCAACTGGATGAAAAAAACATTCAGGAAGGCCTGCGCGAGGTACGACTTGCCCTGCTGGAGGCGGACGTTAACTTTAAGGTTGTCAAAGATTTTACCGACAAAGTACGCGAGCGTTGCCTGGGGCAGGAAGTGGGCAAAGCCCTTACCCCCACCCAGCAGCTTATAAAAGTGGTTAACGAAGAGCTCACCGCCATTTTGGGCGGCGAGACGGAAGGTCTGAAGTTTTTCGGCAAAGACCCGCACGCCATTATGATGGTTGGCTTGCAAGGCTCCGGCAAAACCACATCCGCCGCCAAGCTTGCCAACTGGCTGCGCGGGCAAAAGCGCAAGCCGTATCTTGTTCCGGCAGACGTATACCGCCCGGCGGCAATTGATCAGCTAATCACCCTGGCCAAGCAGCTTGGTCTGCCCTACTTTGCCTCCACCACGGCCATGCGCCCGGTGGACATTGCCAAACAGGCCATGCAGGAAGCCATTAAACAAGGGTGCGACGTGGTGCTGCTGGATACGGCCGGACGCCTGCATGTGGACCAGGAACTGATGGACGAGCTGGTTGCCCTCAAAGCGGCCGTAACGCCCAACGAAATCCTGTTTGTGGCCGACGCCATGACCGGACAGGAAGCCGTAACAGTAGCCGAGGCTTTTAACGAGCGGCTGGATATTACAGGCGTTGTGCTTACCAAAATGGACGGCGATGCCCGTGGCGGCGCCGCCCTTTCCATTAAATCGGTAACAGGCAAGAGCGTAAAATTTGTAGGCATGGGCGAAAAAATTTCCGAGCTGGAAATTTTTCACCCCGACCGCATAGCCGGGCGTATTCTGGGCATGGGCGACATGCTCACCCTTATAGAAAAAACCCAGGGCACCATAGAGGCGGAAGAAGCGGAAGAGCTGGCCCGCAAAATGCAAAAGGCCGAGTTTACGCTTGAAGACTTCCTTACCCAGATGCGGCGCATAAAAAAACTGGGCTCGCTTGATGGAATTTTAAAACTTATTCCCGGTCTTGGCGGGTTGCGGCAAAAGCTTGGCGATGCCGCCATGCCGGAAAAAGAAATGGTGCGCGTCGAGGCCATAATAAACTCAATGACCCCGGCTGAGCGCAACAACCCAAAGCTGATTAACGGCAGCCGCAAGCAACGCATAGCCAAAGGCAGCGGCACCACTGTGGCGCAGGTAAACCAATTGCTCAAGCAATTTGAAGGCATGCGCGACATGATGCAAAAAATGATGGGCGGCAAAAAAGGCAAGGGCGGCAAAGGGCTGCCCCAAATGCCCAGATCCGGGGCCGGAAAAATGCCCGGTATGGGCATGGGCGGTCTTGGAGGCCTTGGCGGCATGGGTGGCCTTGGTGGAATGGGCCTGGGGCAGGAAGAAGATTTGCCCATGGCCGGATTATCCAAAACCGCGCAGAAAAAGAAAAAACAACTGCGCAAAGCCCAGCGTAAAAAGAAAAAATAGTAACAGGCAGTCTTGTATTTTAGTGTAATATAGCTAAAGTATTGGATAAAAGTGGAAAGCAAAAATAGTTTAATTGTTAATCAATAAAATAACTAAATTGCTTGCCCATAAATCAAAATAATGTATAACATCATATTGAAAGGGAGTATCTAATGGCAGTTAAACTTAGACTCACTCGTTCAGGCAGCAAGAAACGTCCGTTTTATCGTGTAGTTGCCATTAATAGCGGTACCCGCCGCGATGGACGTCCTCTGGAGTTTTTAGGTTTCTACAACCCAATGACCAACCCGGCTGAAGTAAAGCTTGATCAAGAAAAGATCAACAAATGGCTGGCCTTGGGTGCGGAGCCTTCAGACACAGTACGCAGCCTGCTCAAGCAGCAAACAAGCAAGTAGCGAAGCCTGCACGCTTCTTGCCGTTTCCTCTTGAACAACGAGTTTGTCAGCTTCATTAACCATTTGTAACGAGCGAGGTTCATATGCTGAAAGAACTTGTTGAATACACTGCCAAGTCCCTGGTGGACAACCCTAGTGACGTACAGGTAGTAGAAGTGGAAGGCGAACTTACAACCGTGCTGGAATTGCGCGTAGCCAAAGAAGACCTTGGCAAGGTAATAGGCAAGCAAGGCCGTACCGCCAGGGCCATACGCACAATACTCAGCGCTTCCGCCAGTAAGGAAAAGAAGCGTTGCGTCCTTGAAATACTGGAGTAACAGTGCTGCCCTTGGGCTGCCGGACAAAACATGGACGATTTGCTTAATGTCGGCCATATTGTGAAAGCTCATGGCATCAGGGGGGAAATCTGCATTGATTTCAATGCAGATTCCCCTGATTTGTTGTCTGGCTTCATATATATTAAAGGCCAATCCACACAGCCGGTACGCTATAACGTAAGGCATGCCCGCATGCACCACGGCCGCCCCCTGCTTATGCTTGAAGGCGTTGCCGACCGCACTGCGGCCGAGCTTTTGCGCAACCACTCCGTGCTTGTGCCCCAAGCCCGCCTTCCACAACTGCGGGAAGATGAAGTGTACCTGGGAGATCTGCCGGGCCTGCAAATTATGGTGTGGGAGAAAGATGCCGCCCCCTGGCTGCTTGGCAGCCTTGAATCCGCTGAGGATATAGCCGGACAGGAACTTTGGAGCATACGCACGCCTCAGGGCCTGGAAGTGCTTTTTCCAGTAGCCGAGCAGTTTGTGCGCAGCATTGATCTGGACGAAAATATTGCCATAATAGACCCTCCGCCAGGTTTGCTCGACTTGTATTTGTCAGCGCCGGAAAAACAGCCAGGCTCCGCCGTACGAAAGGAAGCCGTGGCAAAACGCCGCTCAAAAAGCCAAAGCGACGCTCCGGCAAAATAACCCTGTGCCGCGTAAAACAGCAGCGCGACTTGCCGGCGAATGCCGAAAGCGCGGCTTTGCGGCCCCAAGCACGGCTTGCACGCAACCATGAAAATAAATCTGGTCACTCTGTTTCCGGAGTTCTTCACCTCCCCTCTTGCCAGCGCTCTCATGCAAAAAGCCGTGGCCTCCGGCCTGGTTGAATTTGCTTTTTACAACCCGCGCGACTATACCGACGACAAAAGACAAACCGTAGATGACCGCCCATACGGAGGCGGCCCCGGCATGGTAATGCTGCTGGAGCCGCTTGCCCGCGCGCTGCAAGCCATAGCCATGCAAACGCCAAATTGCGCCGAATCTGGCTTGCCGCATGCCCGCCGTATTATTTATATGTCTCCCAAAGGGCGCCGCCTTGACCAAAAAATGGCCCAAGAGCTGGCGCTGGAAAAAGAAATAACCCTGCTCTGCGGACGATATGAAGGCATTGACGCGCGGCTGGCTGAGCTTTTTGCAATAGAAGAAGTCTCACTGGGCGACTTTGTGCTTAATGGCGGCGAGACTGCCGCCCTAGCCGTATGCGAGGCCGCTTGCAGGCTGGTGCCCGGCTTTATGGGGCATGAAGAATCCGGCACGGAAGAAAGTTTTAGCGCGGGGCTATTGGAATACCCGCACTATACCAGGCCGGAAAGCTACCAGGGCCTTGCTGTGCCTGAAGTGCTTAAAAGCGGGGACCATGCCAAAATCAACCGCTGGCGGCGCGATGAAGCGTTGCGTGCCACCTTGGCCGCGCGGCCCGACATTTTGCAAGCGGCAAGCCTTGACGAAAATGACATAAAACTGTTGCGCGCCATCGAGCGCAAATTGCCCGGCCATAACCTGTATGTGGCCCTGCTGCATTACCCCGTGCTGGATAAACAGCAGAAAAGCGTAAGCGTGGCCGTAACCAATCTGGATATTCACGATATTTCACGCGCGGCGCGCACTTACGGGCTGGGCGGCTTTTTTATAGTCACACCGTTGCAGGACCAGCGCCTTATAGTGGAGGAAGTGCTGGAGCACTGGGTAAAAGGGCCCGGCTCCATCTCCAACCCCGACAGAAAAGAGGCCCTTTCCCAAACCATGGCCGTAAACGCTCTGGATGATGCCATAGCCTTGGTGGAAAAACGGCACGGCGTTGCCCCGCTGTTATGGTCCAGCAGCGCGCAGAGCGGCGGAAGCATAAGCTTTTCCGATGCTAAAAACGCGCTGCATGAGCGCCCTGCAATACTTTTGCTCGGCACCAGCCACGGCCTTGCGCCTGAAGTTACGCAAAAATGCCATGCGGCCTTGCCGCCTTTGCGCTGGGCCTCGCCGTACAACCATCTTTCGGTACGTTGCGCCGCAGCCCTTATGTTTGACCGCATACTTGGCGAATGGGGCTAGATTGCGTCTACATTCAGGCGCTTTTGCCCTCTGGCTGCGTCAGCAAGGCTTTGCCCCTCAGGCGAATACCGTAAGAGTATACTCTTTCGGTTCAAAGCCTTGCTTCCTTGCCAGAGAACAAAATAACTCTGAATGTCGGCACGACCTAGGTCGTGTCAACACGCCCCAGAGAAGGCTTACTCATGGTTATGTTTTTCCGCTCGCCCTGAAATTGCCTTTGCCTATAGCGTAAACACATAATGTAAAAAGCCGGCAAAATGGATGCAGCCACGCATTTTTGGCGCAGTACATTTTTCCTTATGCTCAAAAATGCCGAAACATGATGTAACTCCAGCCATTTTATGCCATAAACTTGCCAGATGGTAAAAAATTACTGGACAATACGCGGAATAAGCGTAATGTGCGGCAAGTATTTTTGGCCGTAATTTTTTATAAACCTCCGCTATGCACCCAGCCGGGCCTTGTTATTTCCGGTATCGATGCACAGTTGTAGTCCGGCGCGTAAGCGCACAAGGGGAAAATGATGAACCAGCTTGTTAAAAAAATTGATAATGAACAGCTCCGCATGGATTTGCCCCAGTTCAAATCCGGTGACACCGTAAAAGTATACATGCGCATAGTTGAAGGCGAAAAAGAACGTATTCAGGTTTTCCAAGGCAACGTTATCCGCGTAAACAAAGGCGGCAGCAACGCCAGCTTTACCGTGCGCAAAATATCCGACGGTGTCGGCGTGGAACGTGTAATACCCCTTAACTCACCCATCATAGAAAAAATTGAGATGATTTCCGAAGGCCGCGTGCGCCGCAGCCGCCTGTATTACCTGCGTAACCTCAAAGGCAAAGCCGCGCGCATCAAACCCAAAAACAACTGGTAGCTCAATCTGGTTTACCAAGGGCGCCATTTACCGCCCATTATATAAAGCGACCGGCCAAAAGCCGGTCGCTTCAAATTTACGGTTCCAACCAGTTTACGCGCCACGAAACAAAGCCATAACCATCTGTAAAAATTGTGGTTATGGCTTTTAATAAATACTGTTCTATTCCACTCAGATACATAAAAATCCGTCAAATCCTTGTAAATATGCTGCATGCGGCGGCAGATGCCGCATGCGCGCGGCCACCGCTTGGCGTACAGGCAAAACCGGTTATAACAACTGGCTTTTTGGGCATAAAAGTACTATAAGCCTCAGAAATATACTTATGCGAATTGAAACTTCTTTTCGCATGTAACATACGGCTCAGGTAGCTATGCCACGAACTTTAGCTTTAATGATATGCGCCGCGTTTATTTTTTGCCTGCCCCTCGATGCGGCCTGCAAAGACGACTCCATATGGCTGCTGTACGCCTCGCATATGCCGGATATTCAAAAACGCCACAACAGCGGAAATCACGCCGAGCTGATGAGCTTGCTCACGCAGTTGCGCTCTGAGCACGATAACGTTGTGTTTATACATGGCGGCAACTATTTGGGGCCAAGCGCCCTTTCCTCCTACGACAAAGGCGCACATATGGTAGGCATTATGAACTACCTTGAGCCCGATGCGCTGGGGCTGGGCAGACGCGACTTCATGCACAAGGAAGACGAGCTTGTCCTGCGCTCAGGCGAAGCTGTTTATCCCACCGTGGCGTCAAACATTGCTGATCCCTCAACCGGTGACACTCCAAAAAATATTTCGCGCGCCCGCATAATTGACAGCGGCAGTTTAAAACTCGGCTTTTTGGCGCTTGTGTCTCCATCCATGCAGCGCAATTACACGCAACGCAGACTATATGTTAACGGAGACTTTAGCTTGCTGCCCCAACTCAGTGGCGACTTGCGCGGCCAGGGAGCAGATTTTGTAATAGCTTCAGCCGACTTTATGCCTGAATCCATTGAACTGACCATGGATGAATCCGGGGTGGATTTGCTCTTTATTTCCGAAGCCCAAGAGAATTCGCTGCATATGTATAACGGCCGCTGTTACGCCTTTGATTCCGGCAACGGCCAGGATGTGCTGCTGTTGGAGCTAAAGCGGGATGAAGCCAACGCCGGTAAACCCAGTGTGGCCTCCAGCCAGGTGATCGCCCTTTCTGGCTACCCCCAAGCTCAAGAGGTTAATCTGGCATTAGACCGTTATAACAAACTGTTTGAATCCATTATGGATATACAGGTTGGGCAGACCAAGACCCCGCTTGATACGGAAACCAGAAACGTGCGCACGGCTGAAAATGCCATGGGCAACATTGTTACGGACGCCCTGCGCGATTACTATAAAGCCGAAATAGGACTAATCAACGCTGGTGGCATAAGAGGCAACCGGCAATATGCGGCGGGCGCAATCATTACCAGGGGCGATCTGCAAGGCGAGCTGCCGTTGCATGACGTGAGTTGCCTTATACATGTAAAAGGCTCTATCCTTGTGCAGATGCTGGAATACGGCGTTTCTGACATTGAGCATGCCAAGGGCGGTTTTTTGCAGGTTTCCGGCCTGGAGTATACTTACAGGCCATCATCCCCGGCCGGTTCCCGCATTGTAACCGTAACGGCAAACGGAACGCCTTTGAACCCGAACAAAATTTATGATGTAAGCCTGCCGGAGTATATTGCTGGCGGTGGCGGCGGGTTTAGCATGATCTCCGAACAATGCGACTCAAACGCCCCGCGCCCGCCACAAGAGCTTGTGGAGATTTTGCGCGTATACATAACCGGGCACAGCCCCATATCGCCGAAAATTGAAGGTCGTGTCCACGTTGTCGATTAAAACTCATTTCAGAATTAGAATTTTTGTCATCTGGCAAGGAAGATTGGTTCAGGCCGGAGCGCCGTGCATACAGCAATACATAAACTTCGGGCTGGACCAATCTGACGCAGCCAGATGGCAAAAAGACAATTATGCAATGAGTTCCAATGAGCATCTTTAATCTGTTACTTCAGACGCTCCGCCGGGCGGTTGCGGCCAGTCATTTGCAAGTGGTTACTTATGAGTAATAATAAAAACATTGCCAAAGAGCGCCACGCTTTTTCGCCGGGGCAACGCTCCACCCCCGCTCCTGAAGCGCAGCACCAACGCCGCATAACATGGATGGTGGCTTCCAGTATTGCCGTGCTGGCTTTATTTATTATTATAATAAGCGCGGTATCTTTTTACGGCCTTACTTCTTTCAAGGCCTCACTGGAAGTGATCAACGCCAGCTCTCTGCCAAGGGTGCTTAATATCTCACAAAGCATGACCCAAATAGGCAATCTGCTGGTCAGCGCCGAGCAGTTGAACAACGCCAAATCAGACCCAGAACGCCGCATAGCCTTTGAAGCCATAAATATCGTACTAAACGACATACGATCCATTTTGGGCGGAAAAGGGTATGAAGAAGACGTCATGCTAAGCCAGATAGATTTACTTACCCTTAATCTTGGCAATATGAACGATCTTGTTGACCGCTCCATCTATATAAACAACGAGTTGCTCAGTACGGCCGACAGCCTGTTCAGCATTTTACGCCGCATGGAATTGCAGCCCGCTGACGCTAAAATAGGCCTTATGAAAGGCAGTGAGTTCAACAGACAGGTAATTCAGCTTATGGATGCGCTGGCGCATTGGCGCTATATAGCCATTACCAACGAAAGCGTAACCCCATCGCACCTTGCCCGCACGGCGCGGAGAAAATTGCAGGATTTGAATGCCGCTTTTTCTCGGGCGCAAGGCAGCGCGCAAGGCAACAATATATTGCAGGTGCTGGTCGAAGTGGACCGCATAGTGCTGCAAGAAAACGGCCTGATCAGCCTCTTGCAGGGGAGAATACGCACTCTCAGCGAAAAACGCAGCGTGCACGGCGTATGCAGGCATATAATGCAAAATATCAACATCGCCCAAACCACGCTATTTAACTCGATGATCAACGAATCAAGCCTTACCGCAGACAAAACCTCCGCCGCGCTGGGGCGTTTTACCTGGTTTTTTATGGCTGTCGCCGTTTGCAGCATTATTCTTTCCATCAGCATGTATCTTTATTTTCGCAAAGCTTTCATTAAACGGCTTGAGAACCTTAACCGAAAGGTTCTTGCCGGTGTGGACGGCAACTGGGTAAACATTGACACCAGCGGATCGGACGAAATTTCCACCATATCGCGCTCGGTAAACTACTTTGCGCGGGAGTTGAATATAGCCAAAGATATGGCCGAAGCTTCCAACAGATCCAAAAGCGCTTTTCTGGCCAACATGAGCCACGAAATACGTACCCCGATGAACGCCATAATAGGGTTTACGCATATTGTCTCACAAAGCTCGCTTACAACGGAACAACGTAACCAGATAGGTAAAATTGAAAGCTCTTCAAAATTTTTACTTAGCATAATCAATGATATACTTGATTTTTCCAAAATAGAGGCAGGCAAGCTAGACGTAGAGCGTATTCCATTCGAGTTAGGCACGGTGGTCGATAACGTGGCCTCTGCCGCAAAGGCCAAAGCCTTGGCCAAAAAACTTGATTTCTCCGTTGAAATGGATAAAAAATTGCCGCGCACGGCATTGGGCGACCCTGTGCGCGTTTTTCAAATACTCAACAACCTGTGCGATAACGCCATAAAGTTTACACAGGCAGGCAACGTATTTTTACGCGTGCGCGTTATTGAAGACAGGGCCGAAGAAATTTTGGTGCGCTTTGATGTTGCGGACCAAGGCATAGGCCTTTCCGCCGAACAGATGAGCAAGCTGTTTCAGCCCTTCACCCAAGCCGAGGCTTCCACTACCAGGCGTTTTGGCGGCACAGGCCTTGGTCTGGCCATAAGCAAATCGCTAAGCGAGCTTATGGGCGGGGGCATTACGGTTGAAAGCACCCCCGGTGCGGGCAGCACCTTTAGCGTGCTCATACCCTTGGGCAAAACTAACGCACTGGTGCAAACCAGCCCGCAAGGCACGCTTGGAGAGCACCTGGACTATTCCGATAAACACATACTGCTGGTGGAAGACAACGAAATAAACCAAGAAATACTGCTGGCCCTTATGGAAAACACCAAAGCCCAAATAGACGTTGCGGGCAATGGGCAGGAAGCTCTGGATATGGTGGCGGGAAAATCTTACGACCTTATATTCATGGACGTGCAAATGCCGGTTATGGACGGGCTTACCGCCACCAGGTCCATACGCGCTTTGCCAGATAACCCCAACGCCCACGCGCCCATAATTGCCATGACCGCCCACGCCATGACCGAAGACGTGAAAATGTGCATGGACGCGGGCATGGACGCGCATATAGCCAAACCCATAGAGCCAGACGTGCTGTACTCAATAATCGCAAAATGGCTGGTTTAATTACCATGTATGCTTAAAATTATTAACTCCCCGTGTTTAAGGCAAACACGGGGAGTTAATAATTTTATGGCAATTTCAAAATGGCCGCTAGCGGCGCGGGCCTAATCTGCCACAGCGCGCGGCATGCCCAAGGCAGGGGCCAGCTTTTCAGCCGCAACGCCAACTTTTATAAGGGCCGCCTCGTCAAATGGCCTGCCCATAAACTGCAAGCCCACCGGCATGCCGCTTTCGGCCCCCAGCCCAACGGGCAAGGCCAGGCCGGGCAGCCCCACCAGATTAAGGGTTACCGTAAGCAAATCCATTTTATAGGCAAAAAGCGGGTCGGACTCTGTAAAGCCGAAATCCCAAGCCGTGCGGGTGGCCGTGGGGGCAACCAGCATGTCGCAGTGGCCCAAGGCCCTGTCAAAATCATCGCGCATAAGACGCCTTATTTGAGCGGCTTTGCGGTAGTAAGCGTCGTAATAGCCGGACGAAAGCACAAAAGTGCCCAGCATTATTCTGCGGCGCACTTCCTCGCCAAAACCTTCCGTACGCGAGCGGGTGTACAAATCCAGCAGGTCTTGCGGGTGCTCCGCCCTAAAGCCGTAGCGAACTCCATCAAAGCGGGCCAGGTTGGTGCTGGCCTCGGCCGAGGCCATAATATAATAAACGGCTATGGCGTACTTTTGGTGGGGCAAAGCTACCGGCGTCAGCACAGCCCCAGCCTCTTCAAACCTGGCCAGCATGTTGCGGCAGGCTTCTTCCACCTCTGGCGAAAGGCCGGAATCCCAAAGTTCTTTAGGCACGCCAAGTTTTAGACCTTTCAAGCTGTCGGAGGGATCTTTTTGCCCTGCCTGAGCCGCTGCTTCTGTAAAGTTTTGCGCTGGCAAACCTTGCGGAAACAAATCCAGCCTGGCGCTTACGGCATCCTTATCGTCCGGGCCGGCAATAACCTCCAGCAGCATAGCCGCATCTTGCACCGTGCGGGCCAAGGGGCCTACCTGATCGAAAGAGCTGCCAAAGGCCACCACGCCCGAGCGCGATACGCGCCCGTAAGTGGGCTTTATGCCCACGCAGCCGCAAAAAGCCGCGGGCTGGCGTATGGAGCCGCCGGTATCACTGCCCAGCGAGCCAAAGGCCTGGCAGGCTGCCACACTGGCGGCGGAGCCGCCGCTGGAGCCGCCCGGCACCTTGCCCAAATTCCAAGGGTTGGCGGTACGCCCAAAATATGAGCTTTCAGTTGTTGAGCCCATGGCAAACTCGTCCATGTTGGTTTTGGCTATAATAACGGCCCCGGCCTGCTTCAGGCGCTCTACCACCTCGGCATCGTAAAACGGTGTAAAATCCGCTAAAAACTTCGCGCCGCAGGTGGTGGGAAAGCCCTTAAGGCAAATCAGGTCTTTAAGCGTAAGCGGAATTCCCCATAAAGGCATATCGGACTTGGGGCCTTGCGCGTCCAGCGTTTTGGCCGTCTCCAACGCATGCTCCTCCAGTAGGTTTATGCAAGCGTTAATTTTAGGTTCCGTGGCTTTTATGCGCTCAAGGCAACTTTGCACCAGATCCAGCGAGGTAAATTTTCCGCCTTGCAGCCCGGCGCGCGCCTGGCTTAAAGTCAGTTTATACAAGCCTGACATGAAAACTCCTTAATATAGTCGACAATCCATCTAAATTCTATTGAGGCTACGAGAATTTTTGGTTGTGCCCATGCGGAAAGACCGTAGCGTCAACAAAACCTAAAGCACGCGGGGCACAACATAAAATCCGTCTTCCTGATCCGGCGCGTTCGCAAGCACCTCTTCACGGGTGCAGTCGCGCTTTTCTTCATCGGCGCGCGGGGCGCCGGTCAGGCTCATGGGCGAAAACATTGGCTCAACGCCTGTTGTGTCTGCCTGCTGCAAAATATCCATATAGCCCACAATGGCGTCCATCTGTTTTGCGAACTCGTCCAGTTTCGCTTCCGCCTCGCCGCCTTTGGCTCCCGCTGCTATATCCAGCCTAGCCAGACGGCTGGTGTGAATTACCGTTTCTCTGGTAACTGCCATATATTTAGCCCTCAAGGTGTTTTTTCAAAAGTTGGTTGATCAGCCCTGGGTTACCCGCGCCTTTTGTGGCCTTCATTACCTGCCCCACAAAAAAGGAGAGCAGTTTGGTTTTGCCGCCTCTGTAAGCGGAGGTTTCTTCAGGGTTATCGGCAATGGCTTTAAGCACGGCCGCCTCCAGCGCGCCGGAATCGGACACCTGCAAAAGGCCCTTGGATTCGGCCAGTTTTTCCACTGGCACATTTGCGCTCAAAAGCTCGGCGAACAACTCGTGCACCACTTTAAGACTTACCGTGCCGTCATCGATCATACGGGTGGTATGGGCCATACGCTCCGGCCCAAAACCGGCCTTTTGCCATTCCATGCCCTTACGCGCGCACTCCGGCAAAAATTCGCCAACTATCAGGGTTGCCAGGCGCTTGGCATTGGCATGCAAGGCCAAAGCGCTTTCAAAATATCCGGCCAGTTCGGCGGATCCTACCAGTACGGCGGCTTCTTCGCCGTTAAGGCCCAGTTGCCTCTCAAAACGCGCCTGCCGCTCCTCGGGCAGTTCCGGCATATTACGCCGCGCCTCGTCAACAAATTCCTTACTCAGCACCACCGGCGGCAAATCAGGGCAGGGGAAGTAGCGGTAATCCGGCGCGTCTTCTTTGGAGCGCATGCTGCTGCTGGTTCCGGTGTCAGGGTCCCAATGTCTGGTTTCCTGCTCCAGGTGGCCTCCGGCGTTCAATATTTCCGTATGCCTTTCCACCTCGTAACGGGCGGCATCAAGTATACTGTTGAAGGAGTTTAGGTTCTTCAGCTCTGAGCGTGTGCCGAAAATGGCCGAGCCTTGAGGCCGCAAAGAAATGTTTACGTCGCAGCGCATGCTGCCTTCTTCCATATTTCCATCGCATACGCCCAAGTATACCAGCAGGCGGCGCAAATGGCGCATAAACTCCACAGCCTCTTCCGGGCCGCGCAAATCCGGCTCGCTCACTATTTCTATAAGCGGAGTTCCGGCGCGGTTCAAATCCACCAGACTTATACCCTGCCCGGCATGCACGCATTTTCCGGCATCATTTTCAATATGAATACGGTTGATGCGCACTTTTACGGGGCCACGCCCGGCGTTAATCTCCACCAAACCATTCTGGCAAACAGGCGGCTCCCATTGCGAAGTCTGGTATCCGCCCGGCAAATCGGGGTAAAAATAGCTTTTGCGCGAAAACAGCGAGCAAAGGTTTATATCGCAATTCATAGCCAGCCCGGCGCGCACGGCCAGGCTTACGGCCTGGCTGTTCATAACTGGCAAAGCACCCGGCATGCCTGCGCATACGGGGCACACACGAGTATTCGGCTCGCCGCCAAAGGTGTTGGCGCAACCGCAAAACAGCTTGGTGCGGGTGTTAAGCTGGGCGTGCACTTCAAGGCCAATTACAGTTTCCCACTGTGTGCTCACAAACAAACTCCTTCACCGGGGGCAGGCGTGTTTTGCCTGCGGCCCTGAATAAACGGACAAAAATTTACAGCTAAAGACAACTTTTAATTTAGGCGAAAGAATGTTAAAAAAATCGGCTTGAAAGGTCACGCAAAATTATCATGATTTGCAAAAAAGGAAATAGCGTATGTGCGGCATAATTGCCTATACCGGCCACCAACCGGCCACCCCAATACTTATTGAAGGCTTGCGCCGCCTTGAGTACCGCGGGTACGACTCCGCCGGTATCGCCTTTATGCAGCGCGGGGCCATAAATATAATAAAAGCCCCCGGCAAGCTGGCCGAGCTTGAAAAAAAACTGGCTGCCTTTAAAATGCCGCTTCTGGCTGCCAGCGGCATAGCCCACACCCGTTGGGCCACCCACGGCATACCCAACGAGGCAAACGCCCACCCGCATTTATCCAACAACGGCCACATGGCCATTGTTCATAATGGTATTATTGAAAACTACAAGGAAATCAAGCAGCAACTGTCGGCCAAAGGCTACACTTTTCAATCTGAAACCGACACCGAAGTGCTTATCAACCTGATTGAAGAAGAGCGCAAACACGCCCCTGACAACCTTACGGCCTTCAGCCGGGCCGTGCAAAAGGCCGATGGCGCTTACGCTCTGGCTCTAATATGCCAAGACGAGCCAGAGGTGCTTTACGCCACGCGCAAAGGCGCTCCGCTAATAGCTGGTGTGGGAGTTGGCGAAAACTTTGTCGCCTCAGACATAACAGCCTTTTTGCCCTACACCCGCAAGGTAATTTTTATGGATGAAGGCGATTTGGTACGGGCCACCACCGCCAAAATAGAACTTTTTGACGTGGTTACCCTTAAACCACGCGAATATCTGGCCCAAGAAATTGAGTGGGACATACAATCCGCGCAAAAAGGCGGCTTCAAGCACTTTATGCTTAAAGAAATTTTCGAGCAGCCCACGGTTTTACGCAGCGTGCTGGCGGGGCGCGTAAACGTGGCACAGGGCAGCGTGCGCCTGCCGGAACTGGACGCCCTCAAGCGCCCCTCGCGCGTGCGCATAGTGGCCTGCGGCACCTCTTACAACGCCGGGCTTTGGGCCGCGCCGCTCATAGAGCAATGGGGCGGGCTGCCCTGCTCCGTTGAGATCGCTTCGGAGTTTCGTTACCGCAACCCCATACTGGAGAAAGACGAGCTGGTAATGCTCGTCAGCCAGTCCGGCGAAACGGCTGATACTCTGGCCGCCCTTAAGGTAGCCAAGGAGCACGGCTCAATTACCCTTGGCCTGTGCAACGTAATCGGCTCTTCAATTGCCCGCGAGGCCGACAAGGTAATCTACACCCAGGCCGGGCCGGAAATAAGCGTGGCCTCCACCAAGGCCCTGTGCAGCCAGATGGCCCTTTTAACCGTGCTCTCGTTATATTGGGGCAAGCAATCAGGCCGCCTTGGCCCGGAAAAAAGCGCGGAACTGCTGCGCAATTTCGCCAGCATAGCCGATGTGCTGGAAGAAGAAATACCCCGCATGCACCGCGAAGTTAAGCCTATTGCCATACGGGCCGCCAGCGCCAGAAATATTTTTTTCTTGGGGCGCGGGCAAAACTGCGCCATGGCGCAAGAAGGGGCGTTAAAGTTTAAAGAGCTTTCTTACGTGCATGCCGAGGCCTATGCGGCCGGAGAAATGAAGCACGGCCCCATTGCGCTCATCGATCCCGATTTTCTTACCATAGCACTGGCCCCGCAGGACGAGCACTACACCAAGATATTTTCTAATATTCAGGAGGTGGCGGCGCGCAGTGGGGCGGTAATTACCCTTACGCAAAGAAATAACGGCGACGGCACCGACAAGTTCGGCCCTACCTGGCAAATGCCGGATATGGCGGCCCCCTTTGCCGGTTTTGTGATGTTGCCAATGTTGCAGCTTTTAAGTTATGAGGCGGCAAATTATCTGGGCAAGGATGTGGACCAGCCCCGCAACCTGGCCAAAAGCGTTACCGTGGAATAAGGAAAACATAATGCAAACAGTTCTTGTAATAGATTACGGCTCACAGGTCACCCAGCTTATAGCCCGCCGCATCCGCGAGGCCGGTGTGTATTCTGAAATTCACCCCTGCACCGGCGATATGGAAAAAGTGATTAAAATGAAGCCAGCCGCCATTATTCTTTCCGGCGGACCGGCCAGCGTTGGCCAACAAAACGCCCCCAAGCTGGATATGCGCCTTTTGGAAATGGGCGTGCCCGTGCTGGGCATTTGCTACGGCATGCAACTGCTGGCTCAGAACCTTGGCGGGGAGCTGGCTCAATCCGTAAACTGCGAGTACGGCCCAGCGCATCTTAAAATTACCGAAGCCTCGCCGCTGTGGAACGGTTTTAACCCAGCGCAGTCTCTTACGGTATGGATGTCGCACGGTGACAAGGTAAAAACGCCGCCGCCGGGTTTTAAAATAGCAGGCAGCACCGAAACGCTGGAAGTGGCGGCCATGGCCGATGAAGCCCGCCGTATTTACGCCGTGCAGTTCCACCCCGAAGTACACCACACAGAGGGCGGCGACCAGATGTTGCGCAACTTCCTTTTCAAAGTATGCAAACTTGAGCCCAGTTGGAACATGAGCTCTTTTGTAAGCCGCACCATTGACGATTTAAAGACAAAAATCGGCAACAAAAAAGTGGTTTGCGCCCTTTCCGGCGGGGTTGACTCCACCGTTACCGCAGCGCTGCTGCATAAAGCCATAGGCGACAACCTGCACTGCATTTTTGTGGATAACGGCCTTTTACGCGCCAATGAGGGCGAAAATGTCGAAAAATTGCTGCGCAAGCATTTCAACCTTAACTTGGAACGCATTGACGCCCAAAAGCTGTTTTTGGACAAACTGGCTGGTGTGACCGACCCAGAGAAAAAACGCAAGATTATCGGGCACACCTTCATTGAAGTGTTTGACGAGGCCTCCGCGAGGCTGGGCCAAGTGGATTATCTGGCCCAAGGCACCCTCTACCCCGACGTTATTGAATCCGTCTCCGCCACCGGCATGGGCACGGTTATTAAAAGCCACCACAACGTGGGCGGGCTGCCTGAACATATGAAAATGTCGTTGGTTGAGCCCCTGCGCGAGCTTTTTAAAGACGAAGTGCGCGCAGTAGGCAAAGAGCTGGGCCTGCCGGACGAATTTATATGGCGCCACCCCTTCCCCGGCCCCGGCCTGGCCGTGCGCATAGTGGGCGAAATTACAGCCGCCCGCCTTGAAATTGTGCGCAATGCCGATACCATAGTGATGGATGAGTTCAGAACATCCGGCTGGTACAGCAAGGTGTGGCAGGCCTTTGCGGTGCTGCTGCCCCTTAAAACCGTGGGTGTTATGGGCGACGGGCGCAGCTACGAAAACGTAATCGCCATACGCGCCGTTGAAAGCGTGGACGCAATGACGGCGGACTGGGTAGACCTGCCCTTTGACCTGATGCGCCGCCTCTCTAGCCGCATCATAAACGAAGTAAAGGGCGTTAACCGCGTGGTTTACGACATATCGTCAAAACCGCCGGCCACCATAGAGTGGGAATAAGCGGCCATTGACCGCATTTGGACAAACAGAGCCGCCCCGCAGTACGCCGGGCGGCTCTTGAATTACGCGTAAAGACATATTCGCGTCTATAATTTACCTTTAACCATTTTGTGCGGTAATAACTAAAGTTCCCAGAACGGCATTGCGCACTTTTTAAATTGCATACATAATAGTGGAGTATATTCGTATACTGCAACCAATAAGCATAAGGACGTAATTATGGCAAAAACCAAACTTACTTGCGAAAACTGCGGACATGAGGAAGAACTCACTGCCAAACAGCTAAAAGAACGCGCCGACAACGGAAAGGTAACCTGTAAAGAGTGCGGAAATGAAATAGAACTGCCGGAAGCGTCAACTGACGCGACTAAAAATGCGGGCGAGGGCCAGAAAGAACAGACAGAGGCGGCCCCTGAGGCTGGTGAAAAGCAAAAGGAACAGGAGGGAGCCTTCGTCAGATCCGAATCCAAAGCCGACACAGCCAAAGAAAATGCCAAACTTGCGGCTGAGGCAGCCAAGGCCAAGCTTAAGGAAGCTATTGCCGAAGGGCGCAAAAACCCCGTATTCGCGGCAAACTTTCTGAATATGCTGCTTAAAAAGCTGGCAACCTGCCCCACCGGCGAAAAGGTGGGTAAAATAACCTCCATATCCATAAGCATAGGCCATTACGCCCTGCTTCTGGCGGCGGTGGCGGTGCTGGCGCTTTCCATAATCATATCCGTGCGCACCCTTAGCATAGCCCCCGTTATTTCCGGCGTTTTTGGCGCTGTTATGCTTATTTTCGCCCAGTATCTGGCTATTAAGGGTTTTGCCCTTATGGAAGGATATATAGAAAAGAACTCTTCCAAAATACCACATGAAGCGCTTATGGAAATACTTTCGGCCTGCTATGTGATCTTTGGCCTGCTTTGCCTCTTCCTAGGGGTGGCCGGAGTTGTAATAAAGCTTACTCCCATACTGTTGGGGCTGGGCATACTAGGTTTTATCACCTGCTACTTTGCCGCCGGGGCAAGCCTGCAATATGCCAAAAAACTCAATATCAGCATTGAAAAAGACATGCCCATAAGCCAGGTTATTGTCGAGCTGGTATCGGCCAAACTTAAGGTGGCGGTTTTTATTATGCCATACGTTTTCGGCCTGGGTGGGGCTGTTATGGCCGTATTCATGCTGTGGCCGCTGGTGGGCATGATTTTGTTCGGGGCAACGCAAACCAACGTGGCAAGCTTGCATTTGCAGGCCTGCGGTCTGGCGTTTTGCGCCCTGTACCCAATAATAATATACCTCACAGTGCTGGTTTATGCATTTGTAGTTGAAGTAGCCAGAGGTCTTTTAAAGCTGGCAAAATTGAAGTAAAAATTATAACCACCCAAACGGGCTGTTATGATTTAGCTTGGTAATGCCCGCTCAACCGGCTGAAGCCGCAACCAGAAATAAGACATTAAAAAGTCCCCCTTTCGGGGGACTTTTTAATGTCTTATTTAAATCACTAGCGGGCATTGCGCGTAAACATCGCGATCTCCGCCTTTACGGTGTGAGGATGATTACTCCAGCAACCCAAACAAGCTCATGGGCGGAGTTGGCACATTAAGCAGCATGGTAAAGCCAACCCACACCGACACGCATATTATTACGGTAACCAAAGCGGCGTTGAGCAGCGTGCGCTGCAAGCTTACGCCACTGTCGCGCAGCACTACCGTCATGCCAAACAGAAACGCGGCGGAGCTTATGTAAAAGCCCAACGCCGGCATTATTATTACATACATAAGCGAACCAGCAGAGATCATGCCTATGCGCTTTATTGAAGGCATTTCGGTGGGGGCGGCCTTATACTTGCGTATATACTTGCGAGTGCCCTTGCCCAGCAGGAAAATGCCGCAGCAGGTAATAAAGAACATCAGCATATCAGGAAACATAAGCCCAATGCCGGAAAGCTCGCCGCTTTGCGCAAAAAACACGCCAGCCAAAACCAGAGCCGTCACGCCGGACAAAACATCCGACAGCGCGCTGCTGTTGGTGGGCTGCAACTCCACTTCCGGAACCGCCCCTTTGCGTTTTAGCTGCAATAAAAACGGCGTGAGCAGCGAAAGAAGCGTAAGCGCGATAAGAATAAGGGCCACGGGGCTGTTTAAAAACACGCCTATAATGGAGCCGCCTGAAGAATGCGAAAGCTGCTCGGTTTTACCAAGGTTTTCTTCAATCATCGCGCCAAGGATTATACCCAAGGCCATAGCGCCCGTATCCAGCCCTATGCGGCCGCTCAAGTAGCCAAAAAAGCCGAAGGCCAGCACCACCCAAATATCAAGCATGCTGTTGTTGATGGCATAGGAGCCTATTACGGAAAGCACCACAATGGCTATGGCCACTATGGTAAGGCGCACTTTTAAAAGGCGCGTCATCAGCTTGGCCAGCAAAAAGCCCACCGGCACCATAAGCAGGTTTACGGCAAACTGAGACATAATAAAGGTATAGGCCAAATCGCCGGAAGCGGTAAATACCTTGAAGCCCGGCTGAATGCCCTTGGCCAGCAACGCGCCGAGAATAACCGCAGCCACGGCGCTGCCTGGTATGCCCAAGGTGAGCATGGGTATAAGCGCCCCGCCTATAACGGCGTTGTTGGCGCTTTCGCTGGCCGCCACGCCCTCAATGGAGCCTTTGCCGTATTTGTCTGGCTGCTTATCCCAACGCTTGGACTCGTTGTACGCTATAATGGAGGCTATCTCGCCGCCCGCGCCTGGCAGCATGCCAACAAAACCGCCGATAATGGAAGAGCGCAGCAAAATTACCTTGCATTTGCTGAACAGCTCTTTGAAAACAGACGTAAAAGCCCCCGGCGTGGGCGAATATTCGGCGATGAAAGGCTTGTAGCTGCCAATAAGGTACAGCACCTGCGAGAAGGAAAACAGCCCGATCATGGCTGGAATAACCTGTACGCCCTGCACCAGCGAATACGCGCCAAAAGTAAAACGCGGTATGCCCTCGTGCGGATCCAGCCCGATGCAGGAGACGAGAAGCCCTATGGCCCCGGAGAGCATGCCTTTTACAATATTGCCAGAAGACATGACCGCTATGGTGGAGAGGCCGAAAATACATAGCCAGAAGCTTTCCGGCGCGCCAAACTTGAGAGCGAAACGGGCCAAAGGCGCGGCCAGAAAAAGCAGCATGAGAGTGCCTATCATGCCGCCGAAAGACGACGACAGTAGTGAGCCGTACAAGCCTTTGTCGGCCTTGCCCTGCTGACACATGGGCCAGCCGTCAAAGGTGGTGGCGACGGAAGAAGGAGTGCCCGGCGTGCATATAAGAATGGCCGAGTTGGCCCCGCCGTAAATAGCGCCTACATAAATGGCGCCAAGCATAATCAGGCCGCTTGTGGCGTCCATGGCAAAGGTTACTGGCACCATAAGAGCCACGCCCATGGTGGCTGTAAGGCCCGGCAACGAGCCTACTATAATGCCGCCGGCAAGGCCTGCAATCATTAAAAATATATTTAAAGGATCAAATAAATGGCCGATGGCCGGGCCAATAAATTCGAGCATGGCAAACTCCTCATGCACCTGGGGCGCAGCCTGCGAAATAAACGGTCAGACCTGTGTGATAATCACAGTATAAGCGTTTTGAATTTCAAATAACGTTTGTGGAATGTGGTAAAAAAGCAAAAGCAGCAGCCGGTTCAAAAAAGGAACCGGGCCTCCTCCCGCGCATAACGCGGGAGGAGGCGGAAGCAAACTTATTTTACTATACCGGCCTTGGTCAGGGTCTTGGTTATTTTGTCGTTTTGCGACTTCATGTATTTGAAGAAGGAATCGCCGTCCATGTACTCATGGGGCTGACCGGCGGTGATCATGTCTTTGACATAGTCAGGATCTTTGCAGATCTTTTCAAAGGTGGAGCGCAGGTATTTGATCTGTTCCGCGCCAAGGCCCTTGGGGGCCACGAAGCAGCGGCGAATGTCGGATACCACGTTGTAGCCCTGCTCGCGCAAGGTGGGCACTTCCGGCACAAAAAACTCGTCGCGTTTTTCAGAGGCTATGCCCAGAATATGCATTTCCTCGCGGCTGCGCATAACGTCATTCAGGTTGCCGAACATAACGTCAATTTCGCCGCCCAAAAGGGCTGCGTTCTGGTCGGCAGCGCCTTTGTAGAAAATATGGGTGACGGGGAAGTCAAACATATCAACCACGTCAAGGAACATGAGGTGGTGGCCGCTGTTGGGGCCAACCAGGCCTACCTTAAGCTTTTTGGGGTTGGCCTTGGCATAGTCAAACATCTCTTTGGCGGTTTTAAACTGGCTGTCTTTACGCACAACAATCATCTGCGGGTCGTTAACCACCTGGCAGATGTAGTCGAAGCTATCAATGCTGAACTGGGCGCGCTGGGCCAAAGGCTGAATGATCATATGCGGCACGTTGGCGCCGCCTATGGTGTAGCCGTCGGCTTTGGCACGGGCGATATCGGCAAAGCCTATGGCGCCGCCCGCGCCTGGTTTGTAAATAAAGTTCCACTGCTGGTTGGAATATTTATTCCAATACTTTTGCATGATTCTGGCCTGCACGTCGCTGGAGCCGCCGGCGGTAAAGGCTATAATCATGTTGATGGGCTTATTGGGGTAGGCCGCAAAAGCGGAACTTACGCCGAACGCCATGATAAAACACAAGGCAAGCAATAACCTGAAAACGGAAAGTCTTTTCATAGAGCCTCGCAAAGTTTGTGTTGTTGAGGTTGTCGGCCCAAGGCGCCGCAATGCAACAATTGCCAATAATCACATATATTGCACCATTAGGGGAAATAGCAAAAGCTGTGCCACAAAAATAACAGGCATAATAATGGCGCAAAAGCTTGTTTTTTATTCCACTCCAAACGCGCATAACCACAAATAAATGATTATATGCGGACACCATGCCGATATGCCAACTGTAATTCGTCAGCAGCAAGACAAATATGACGGTATTTGGTCATGCTGTTAATGCATGCCTGACTAAAAGCGCACTCCGCGCCGCGCAGGGCATAACGCAAAATACGGGTTTTAATCCGCCGTGTCTTTTACATAAAACATATGGCGGGCCGTTTTACGGCCCGCCATATGTTTTATGCTTTGTTCTTTTACGTTTGCTTTAAGAGCGCAGTTCTTCCATAACGCGGTTCAATTCCTGCGCCATGCGCGAAAGCTCCTGAACAGCCGCAGCCGATTGCACCATGCCTTCGGAGGTTTCGCCAACTATGCGGTTTATTTCTTCCACCGCATGGCTTATTTCATCTGAGGTGGCGCTTTGCTCTTCGGCCGCCGTGGCAATGGAGGTTACAACGCTGGAGCTGGCCGCTGCCAATTCCACAATTTCGCCAAGGGCCGCGCCGGAAGAACTGGCAAGCTCGGTGGCTTCTTCCACCCCGCGCACGGCGTTTTCCATTTCTTCTATATTCTTGCGGGTAGAGGTTTGAATAGCGGTTATGCTGTTGCCTACCTCCAAAGTGGCGGTCATGGTTTTTTCCGCCAGCTTGCGTACCTCGTCGGCCACCACCGCAAAGCCGCGCCCGGCTTCTCCGGCGCGGGCCGCCTCAATGGCGGCGTTAAGGGCCAGCAGGTTGGTCTGATCAGCTATGTCTGAAATCACGTTCATGATGCTGCCCACGCTTTCCACCTGGCCCCCCAACTCCAGCATATTGTTTTGCATGTTCTTGGCTACGGAGTTAACGGAGGTCATGGTCTTTACAACCTGGTTCACCAGGTTTGCTCCACCTTCGGCCTTTTGGCGCGTCACGTCGCTTTGTTCCGAAGCCTGGCCCGCGCTACGGGCAACCTCAAGCACGGTGGAGTTCATTTCCGTCATGGCGCTGGCTGTGGATTCCACTCGCTCGCGCTGCATTTCGGAGCCGCGCGAAACTTCCTCCACCTGTGCCGAAAGCTCTTCGGAAGCGGCGGCCACGCGGTTGGAAATTTCTGAAGCGCGTTCCGCGACATTCATAATGGTACGCTGGGTTCTCTTAATGTCGGTAAGGTCGGTAATAAGCTGCAAAACTGACCTGATATTGTTCTTTTCATCCAGCATGGGTATGGCGGTGTAGCTTATTTCCATCTCACGCCCCTGCGGGCTGGCTTTGGTTTCGGCGGTGGCGCGGCGCTTGGTGTTAACAGCCACCTGCAGGGCGTCTTTTTCAGAGCCAAAGTCTTCACGCGCGAAAAGTTGTTTGCAGGTCTTACCTTGGTAGTCCGCCCCGGCAAGCTCTATGGCCACGGTATTGATGTAGTTCGCCTTAAGGTCGGCCCCAAGCATAATTACGGGCGAGGGAATGTTGTCTATAATGGTACGGAAGCTTTTAATAATGCTGTTGGTGCCGCTCATAAGTGTGGCGAATCCACCCTTAAACTTGCTTACGTCGCCTTGCACGCCAAGCTTGCCCTGCCCTATTTCTTGCGTCAGGCTTGTGTAATCATCCAGAATTCCCTTCAAAACCGCTGGTATGTTACGCATAGCCCCAACCATAATGCCGATTTCGCCCTTTTCACGCGTTTTTACATTGTACGAAAAGTCACCAGCGGATATGGCCTCGGCAAAATGCGATAAATCTTTAAGCACGCGCACCAGACCCACAATAATAAACAGAGCCAGCAACAGGCCCATAACCAGACCGGCGGCGCTTATGCCCAACATAACCTTTTGAGCCAATTCGTTGGATTCTATATTGGCTTCGGCGCGTACTCGCGCGGAGTCATCAACTATGCCATCCAACTCTTTCATGGCTTTGGACATGACGTCTATGGTAGTTTTAATTTGGGTGAGGTTGTCTTCCAACACCTTGCTGCGGCGCTGCATGTCGTCTACATACGACTGCATTTCTTTGAAAGCATTAAATATTTCCGTATAATGCTCAATAGCGGTCGGCACTTGCGCGGCTGCTTTCATTTTTTCCAACGGCGGAAAAACAGTGTCCAGGGTTTCTTTGCAACGCTTGGCGTCAGACTGAGTGCGCGACTCGGAAAAACGGCTGAGGCTGGATCTGGCGTCTGACCATTTCTCCATCAGTTCAGCAACGTTGGCCACGTTGTTGGCATTGCCGCGCTCCCGCGCCATCTCGGCAAAGGCCATTGCTTTGCCGCCTATATTGCGGGCAAGTGGTTGGGCTTTATCTGTATAAAGCGAGGCCAAGTCCTCAATGTTAACTCCAACCACCCCTACGAGTTTGCGCAAATTGCCAGACTGTACGGTAATTTCCGCCATAAGCTTTCTGCCGCTTTCCGTTTGGAGGTAGTCGCCGGATTGTTTGATCATGGCGTCTATTTCATCAATATTTTTGGTGGCTTGTTTAAAATTTTCAGGCCCTCGGGTTGAAATATACTGATACAAGTCACCTACCGTATCGTTCATGACCGAGTTCATATTGCTCATAAGCACGTTAAGCCGAGCCAGCCGCCGGTAGTCCAAAAAGCCAGATGAAGACTCGCCCAGTTTCATAAACCCAAAACCAGCCAGCACACACATAAAAATTATAAGAGAAGAAAAACCAAAAATAATTTTTAGCTTTGTTGTCATAATATAACCACCTATAGTCGAACTTTTTAAGTTCCCAAATTAAATAAATAAAAGTATATAACATAACAAATCCATGGAAGAAAGTAAAAAATAACATGCCGGAAATATTAAAGCAATGGCATGTTTTCTTTATACCAGCCATTTATGGGAAAAAGCATTTTAATTTACACAACAATATTATCTTAAAAAAATTGCGTCATTCGCGCACTATGCAGCAAAAACTGGCATAACAGCCAGCGGTAAAAGGGCAACCTTTGAAGTGGCGCTGGTTATGAATAGCATAAACCGGCATGAGTGGCGGAGAATGGTGTGGTATGCGGATGCAATGTGAACAAAGGGCGGTACCGCTTAGCGGTACCGCCCTTTGTTCACATTTTTTACAGGCTGATTTTGCTATGCCCGCAGTTCTTCCATAACGCTGTTCAACTCCTGCGCCATGCGCGAAAGCTCCTGAACAGCCGCGGCCGATTGCACCATGCCTTCGGAGGTTTCGCCAACTATGCGGTTTATTTCTTCCACCGCATGGCTTATTTCCTCCGAGGTGGCGCTTTGCTCCTCGGCAGCCGTGGCAATGGAGGTTACAACGCTGGAACTGTCCCCAGCCAGTTGCACGATTTCACTAAGGGCAGCACCGGAAGAGTTGGCAAGCCCGGTGGCTTCTTCCACCCCATGCACGGCGTTTTCCATTTCCTCTATATTTTTGCGGGCGGAGGTTTGAATAGCGGTTATGCTGTTGCCTACCTCCAAAGTGGCGGTCATGGTTTTTTCCGCCAGCTTGCGCACCTCGTCGGCCACCACCGCAATGCCGCGCCCGGATTCTCCGGCGCGGGCCGCCTCAATGGCGGCGTTAAGAGCCAGCAGGTTGGTCTGATCGGCTATGTCTGAAATCACGTTCATTATGCTGCCCACGCTTTCCACCTGGCCCCCCAACTCCAGCATATTGTTTTGCATGGTCTTGGCCACGGAGTTAACGGAGGCCATGGTATTGACAACCTGGTTCACCAGGCTTGCCCCGCCTTCAGCCTTTTGGCGCGTCACATCGCTTTGTTCCGAGGCTTGGCCCGCGCTACGGGCAACCTCAAGCACGGTGGAGTTCATTTCCGTCATGGCGCTGGCTGTGGATTCAACGCGCTCGCGCTGCATTTCGGAGCCGCGCGAAACTTCCTCCACCTGTGCCGAAAGCTCTTCGGAAGCGGCGGCCACGCGGTTGGAAATTTCCGAAGCGCGCTCAGCTACATTCATAATGGTGCGCTGGGTTCTCTTGATGTCGGTAAGGTCGGTAATAAGCTGTAAAACCGCTTTAAGGCCGCCCTTTTCATCCAGCATGGGTATGGCGGTGTAGCTTATTTCCATTTCCCGCCCCTGCGGGCTGGCTTTGGTTTCGGCGGCGGCGCGGCGTTTGGTGTTAACAGCCACTTGCAGGGCGTCTTTTTCAGAACCAAAGTCTTCACGCGCGAAAAGTTGTTTGCAGGTCTTGCCTTGGTAGTCTGCCCCGGCAAGCTCTATGGCCACGGTATTGATGTAGTTAGCCTTAAGGTCGGCCCCAAGCATAACCACGGGTGAGGGAATGTTGTCTATAATGGTACGGAAGCTTTTAATAATGCTGTTGGTGCCGCTCATAAGCGTGGCGAAGCCGCCCTTAAACTTGCTTACGTCGCCTTGCACGCCAAGCTTGCCATTACCTATTTCATCGGCCAGAACTGTGTAGTCGGCCAGCACACCCTTTAACACGGCAGGTATATTGCGCATGGCCGCAACCATAATGCCGATTTCGCCTTTCTCCCGCGTTTTGACGTTATATTCAAAGTCTCCCGAAGCGATGGCCCCGGCAAACTGGGCCAGATCTTTAAGCACGCGCACCAGACCAACAATAATGAACAGAGCCAGCAACAGGCCTATAACCAAACCGGCCGCGCTTATGCCCAGCATAACCTTTTGAGCCAATTCGTTGGACTTCATATTGGACTCGGCGCGTACGCGCGCTGCGTTATCAACGTTGCCATCCAACTCTTTGATGGTTTTGGACATGACGTCTATGGTAACTTTAATTTGTGTAAGGTTGTCTTCCAACATCTTGCTGCGGCGCTGCATGTCGTCTACATACGACTGCATCTCTGTGAAAGCATTAAATATTTCCGTATAATGCTCAATAGCGGCCGGCGCTTGCGAGGTTGTTTTCATTTTTTCCAACGGCTGGAAAACAGTGTCCAATGTTTCTTTGCAACGCTTGGCGTCAGCCTGGCTGCGCGACTCGGAAAAACGGCTGAGGCTGGATCTGGCGCCTGACCATTTCTCCAACAATTCAGCTACATTAACTACATCGTTAATATTACCGCGCTCCCGCGCCATCTTGGCAAAGGCCATCGCTTTGCCGCCTATGTTGCGGGCAAGCGGCTGGGCTTTATCTGTATAAAGCAAGGCGATACCTTCAATGTTTTCTGCCACCACGCCTACAAGTTTATGCAAATTGCCGGACTGGAGCGTAATCTCAGCCAAAAGCTTGCGCCCGTCTTCGGCTTGCACGTAGTCAGCCGATTCTTTTAGCATAGCATCTATTGCATCGATATTTTCAACGGCATGTTTTACAGCATCGGGGTTTCTGCCTGAAATGTACTGGTACAAATCGCCCACCGCATCGTTCATGGACGAGTTCATATTGCTCATAAGCACGTTAAACCGAGCCAGCCGCCGGTAGTCCAAAAAACCAGATGAAGACTCTCCCAACGTATTATATCCAAAACCAGCTAGCAGGCACATGAGGATAATCAGCGTGGAAAAACCAGAAATTATTTTCAATTTGGTTGTCATAATTGAATCACCTGTAATCATTTGAAGTTAACTCATAAAGTAAGTGAGTTAGAATATCCAAAGCCTAAATGCGGATTTTAGAATCTAACACGTTAAATACGTTAAGTCACTATATTGTACTTTATTTATCGATCACTAATTACAAAAAACACTTTAACGGATAAAAAAAATTAAAATATTCAAAAAGATCCGTGCCGCGCAGTTTTGCAAAAAACTACGCGGCACGGATTTAAAAAAGTTTGGACTGAGTTTACGCGCTTAATGCGCCGAGCCCATTATCTTAAAACAGCGCCTTCTCTCCGTTGGCGATAAATGACGTTGCGGCATGTTTACCAGCCAAAAAAGCCTCGCCTTCAGGCGCAACCCGCATAAAAGCCGGACGCCGTATGCTTGATAAGACCATGTTTGCCAACATGATCGTTACACAAAAGCCCCCCAAAAAAGCCCCGATAATAATAGTAAGCAAGGCGAACACCACGCATTTAACGCGCCGCGCTTGGCCGCGCCCGCAATCAGGGCAGATTTTTGCTGGTAAAGACGAATATGAATAATGCGAAAACGGCATTTCCACCTCCGATAATAGCTACATACTTTGCTTGCGGTGAGGCCGCACAGCTTTAGTACATACCCCAATAGTAATTGTGGGGTAATTATTATCAGACGCGTTATAAACCTTTAAGAGAAACGGACATTATAAAACCTAAACATCCCCGTACGATCCCACGAAGACCTCCACATTATAACATTCGATAAAATGTACGGTTTGGCATCCCTTTCAAATCGCCAGCCCAACCGGCTGAAGCCATAATGAAAGCGGCCCGGCAAGCCGGACCGCTTTCAGGAATATAATCGGGGCAGCAAAGCCGCCTCCGGCCTGTAAAGCCGCTATTGAATGCTCACCACCGTGAAACCCGCGCCGGTAACGGCGGCGGAGAGCGCATCGGGCGATACTTTTTCTTCGGCATTGACCGTAGCTGTTTTGGCGCCAAGATCCACGCTTACGTCTTTTACGCCCGCCACGCCGCGCAGGGCTTTTTCCACAGAGCTGGTGCAGTGGCCGCAGTTCATGCCGTCAATACGTATGCTTTTTTTCATAATATTACTCCTTATAGGGTTATTTACATTTTTCGCGTCATTATCGTTAGCGGTTTTTCGCTCCCATTCGGAATTGCTTGCGGCTTCCCCCGCCTGCTTGGCTGCGCTTGCAGCGCCGACGGGGTTGAAAAATTTGAGCCTGAGCGCGTTGGAAACCACGCTGACCGAGCTGAAACTCATGGCGGCAGCGGCAATCATAGGGTTGAGGGTAAGGCCCCAAAGGCCGTAAAACGCGCCGGCAGCCACCGGTATGCCGACACAGTTGTAAAAGAAGGCCCAGAAAAGGTTTTGCCGTATGTTGCGCATTACCGCCCGGCTAAGGCGTATGGCCCCAACCGCGTCCAAAAGGTCGCTTTTCATTAATACAATATCGGCGGATTCTATGGCAATATCCGTACCCGCGCCAATGGCAACGCCCACATCGGCCCTGGCCAGGGCCGGGGCGTCGTTTATGCCGTCGCCCACCATGGCCACTTTTTTGCCCTGCTCCTGCAATTTGCGTATTTCCCGCTCTTTATCCTGCGGCAGCACCTCGGCCAGCACCGTGCTTATTCCGGCCTCACGCCGCACGGATTCCGCCGTTTTGGCGTTATCGCCCGTAAGCATTATAACTTGCAGGCCCATAGCTTCCAACTCGGCCACGGCCTGCCTGCTGGTGGGCTTTATGGCATCGGCCACGGCAATAATGCCCAGGGCGGAATTTTCGCGGGCAAAGTAAAGGACTGTTTTACCTTCATCGCCCAAGGCGGCGGCTTTGGAGGCAAGGTCCGGCTCCAATTCCACGCCTTTGGCCAACATAAGCCTGCTGTTGCCCGCGAGGCAGGCGCGGCCGGAAATAACCCCACTTATGCCCTGCCCCGGCGTTTGTATAAAATTGCTTACTTTTTCCAGGGCCAAGCCTTGCTGCTCCGCCTGACGCACAATAGCGCCGCCCAACGGGTGCTCGGAGAGTTTCTCCAAAGACGCGGCGGCAACAAGCAATTCCTGCCTGGATACTCCCCGGGCCGGAGCAATATCCGTAACTTCCGGCCTGCCCTCAGTAACTGTGCCGGTTTTGTCCAGAACAACGGTATCCACGGCCTGCGCAAGCTCAATGGCCTCGGCCGATTTGACCAGAATACCGAAAGCCGCGCCCCGCCCCGTGCCTACCATTATGGCAGTGGGAGTTGCCAACCCCAAAGCGCAGGGGCAGGAAACCACCAGTACCGAAATGCCTATGGAAAGCGCGAACTCCAGCCCGGCCCCGCGCGCAAGCCAAATGGAGGTTGCGGCCACGGCTATGGTAATAACCACAGGCACGAAAATGCCGCTTATTTTATCGGCCAGCCTCGCTATGGGGGCTTTGGATGAAGTAGCCTCGTCCACCAGCCGCACAATTTGCGCCAAGGTGGTGTCGTCGCCAACGCGGGTGGCCCGCATGATAAAGTGGCCGGATTTGTTTATGGTTGCGCCGGTCACTTTATCCCCGGCCTGTTTCTCAGCCGGAATGCTCTCGCCGGTAAGGGCTGATTCGTCTATAAAAGCTTCGCCTTCCGTTATAACCCCATCAACTGGTATGCTTTCACCTGCTTTTACCACCAAAAGGTCATCCGGGCGCACATCTGCCGATGCGATTGTTTCTTCACGCCCGTCGCGCAGCACGGTGGCGGTTTTGGGGGCCAGATTAACCAGCTTGGCAATAGCGTCGGAGGTTTTGCCCTTGGCTCTTGCCTCCAGAAACTTACCCATGGTGATGAGGGTAAGAATCATGGCCGCCGATTCAAAGTACAAATTCATGGCAAAATTGTGTACTGCCGCCATATCTCCGCGTCCCAAGGCAAAGCCTATACGGTATATGGCGTAAACGCCGAAAACCGCCGCCGCGCCAGAACCTATGGCAATTAGCGAATCCATGTTGGGCGCGCCGGAAAACAGCGTTTTAAAACCCACCCTGTAGTATTTGAAGTTTATGAAAATTACCGGCACAGTGAGCAGAAACTGCGTAAAGGCATAAGCCAGAGCATTTTCCGGGCCCAGAAGAAAACCAGGCAAAGGCAGGCCCAACATATGCCCCATGGATATATAAAAAAGCGGCAGGGTAAAAGCGAAAGACACCCAAAGCCGCCGTTTCATCTCTTTAAGCTCCAGCACCACCATGTCGGGCCTCTGGCCTTCAGTAGCGTTGGCCTTGGCCGCGCGCGGGCTTGCGCCGTAGCCGGCTTTTTCCACCGCTTGCGCTATTGCGCCGGTAGACGTCTGCCCACCGTCAAAAGCCACCTGCATGCTGTTTTTAAGCAGGTTTACGCTCACATCCATCACGCCCGCAAGGCCGGATACCGCCTTTTGCACCCGCGCGGAACAGGCCGAGCAGGTCATGCCGGTTATATCAAAAACTTCTTTCCGCATCACCGCCTCACATATGCTTTACGCGTGCCGCCATGTCTGGCAAAGCGCGCCGTTTGACTTGCAAATCATAGTAGCTATAAATATCTTTATGGCAAGAATGTACTTTTTTGTTATATAGTACCCAAAAGGATACCATATGAAAAACCAGGCTCAATCCCCATGCTGCTGTGGCAGCTCGGTTATGCACTGTCCTGTTGAGGCTACCATCAAATTGATAGGCGGCAAGTATAAAGCGCTAATTTTGTGGAAATTGATTGGCAACACCCTGCGCTTTTCGCAACTGCGGGCCGAAGTGCCCGAGGCCACCCCCAAAATGCTTACACAGCAATTAAGAGAGCTGGAGAGCGACGGGCTGGTGCGGCGCGAGGTTTACCCCGTGGTGCCGCCAAAGGTGGAGTATTCGCTCACCGCCATGGGCTTGAGTATAAAGCCCATATTGGAGTCGATGTACAACTGGGGCAGCGGCTATTTGAGCGGGCAGGGGCTGGAGGTTAACTGCGGCATGCAACCGCTGGATGTTGGCGCGTGAAGCGTGGTTGAATGAAGGCCACCTCCGGGTAATATAAAATTAATCCTGAGGGTGCTTTTGAGGATGCTTTTGTGGCATCGGAAGGTCGCGGAACGCAAGCGCCGGAGTTTACGCGCATTGGCCAGCCAGTGCATGGCGCAAACTCCGGCGGGGAAGAAGTCGCTTTAAAAACTTTTTACAGGCCTTCAACCTTGAAGCCGTGCTTGCGGGCGTATGCCTCCGCATGGCTGCCGGGGGCGCAACGTATGGTTATGGATTTGGGATCAAGCCCTTCAAAGGCTTGCTCGCTTATCTCGGTTACAGATGGCGGAATGGTTACGCTTTTAAGGTTTTTACAGCCCGCGAAGGCCTCCTCCTTAATTGTTATGACCTTACTGCCCAGCTTCATATGGCGCAACCGCTCGTAACTTGAAAAGACGTGCGGGCCTATGGACGTAATCGGCCAGTTCATGTCTTCATCCATGTTGTAACTGTATTTGTAACTGCGCAGGTGCTGCAATTCGCCGCTTTGCATCCGCGCGGATCCGCCCGGCCCGAAATAGAGGTATGCAAAAAGGCCAAGCGCCAGCAACAGCAGAATAATAATGCCCAGCCCCGCAAAAATTCTTTTAACAATCCTGCCGCCTCTGCCCCTTACAGGCCTGGACCCTTTAGGCAATTCCTGCCCGTACACGGTACCGTACTTTCCATGCGCAAGCGCGGTGCGTATGTCTTCTTCCGTAAGGCCCAGCTTATCGCGGCAGGCATTGTAGACGCTTTTAAGACCCCTGGCCCTGATCAGGCAGACGATGTTCACGCCAATAAGCAACACGGGCACAGAAATATTGCCGAAAAATCCGCCAATGTTCGCGGCAAGCAGCAAACCCAGCAATATGGCGGCAAGCATGCCCGGCAGGTAAAATTTTATGAAGAAAAAGCTGTGCCGCGACCAGGCCCGGCTCAAATCAGCCAGATCGGCATCGGAAAAAGAGGCTCCGTCTTTAAAATGGCTTTGCTGAAAAACAGGTTTCCGCATGGCATTGTATTCCTGAGTATTTGGTTGAAGAGAGCGAATTAGGCAATATAACCATTATGAGCAGCATAACAAACCGATCAAAACAAAAAAACCTGACAGGCGCGCCAACCCGACCGCCGACGGCAGAATGAAAACAACCTGACCGGCGCAAGAAGCCGCCGCGCGTCAGCGCGGAAATATAGGCTGGAGCACATGCTTTTATGTTATAACCACATACGCTTAACCACGCGGGTTGTCCAGATAACATAGGGTGGCCCGTACGGCGATAAACGCACTACAATTCAGTACGGCTATATGCCGGTGCAAATTAACCCGTCAACCGGCGGAAATATGCCGACTCTTTCACCAAGCTCAAACTGTACTGATGGCGCTGACTTCAGCAAATTGATGGTACCGCCGCAAATAAAGAGGCAAAAATATCTTGCGCATTATCGCCAGATAAAACACATACAAATAACAGCCTGCAGTTTTACTGGCGCTTATTATTACCGCTTCGTACTGCTCGTTCAACGGGTTGAACGAGCAATAAAAATGGTCCGCAGCACAATGGCCGCAGACCGAAGTTTTTTTGGAGCGGGAAACGGGATTTGAACCCGCAACTCTCAGCTTGGGAAGCTGATGCTCTACCGTTGAACTATTCCCGCATTAACGCCTTGTGGCGCGAGGGTGTTAACTATTCCAATACAACGCCGATGTCAAGAAAAGGCCACATGTAAAATACGGCCCTTCCGCGCTGCCGCCGCATATATCCACCTGCAGGCCAACTGCGCGTTGTTGCGCGTAACGCCCGAACGGCAATACTGAGTGGGTTGCGGGCGCAGGCGCGTAAATCCCGCCCCACCGCCCTGCGCGCTTTCTGCTGTTATTACTGCTCCGGCGTCACTTCTCCACTCGGCCCCACTACTCCCGATAAAATCTCTTTGCAACTGTTTATAAGATAAAGGGTATCGGGGTGGTCGTCGCCCAACTCTGCGGCCCTCACCAGGTGCGGCAGAGCCTCCTCCTCCCGGTCGAGATAGTAATAGGAGTACCCTATACGGAAGTTCCAGAGGGCGTCATTGTCGCCTTCATCTTTGACCGAAAGCAAAATTTTCAGCGCTTCGGCCTCGCGGTCAAGGTTGTTCAAAGCGCGGGCCATAAGGCTTTTTACCTCAAAATCCTGCTCTTCTTGCGGCAGGGCGGACAAAAGCTCCCAAATATCCTGCTGCAGGTTGTTTTCGTGCATTAAGGCTATATTTTTCCGAAGTGTTTCAGTCATGCTTATCCTGACCCGCAAGGGTTACACATTAAAAGATTTACGCATTACCTGGTAAAAAAGGCGCTTGCCGCCTTCCACCTCGCGGTAGCCGCACTCCTCCGTGCGAAAACCGCGCCTGAAGTAGAAGGAGTAGCCGGGGAGCGAAGCATCCAGCCGGGCGAAGGAATAATTTTTGGCGATAAATGCCTCGGCGAAGTCCATAAGCTTGCCGCCTATGCCTTTGCCCAGCAGGGTATCGGCCACGAACATCCGGCGGATGACGTTGTCCTTTATAGTCACGGTAGCCACGGGAACGCCGTTTTCCCACATAACGTGGACCACGCCCAAAGCTATGTCGGCCGCTATAATTTCTTTGGTGTTGTAATCCAGAAAAAACTTAACAACTTCGGGCGAATAGCAGCCAGTATACACAGATTTTATAGTGCTGTGCACAAGGTTTTGCACCGCATCCACATCGGCGGGCACTGCCGTGGTTATTTCATATGTCATTGCAGCCTCCTTAAAAAATACCGGCAAAGCCACGCCATTTGAGATTGCATGGCTATAGCGCGCCTACCAGTTCGGCTATTTTCAAACATGTTTCGGATTTGTTAAGGGTGTACAGGTGTACGCCTGGGGCTCCGGCCTCTATAAGCTTGCGCACCTGCCAGGCGGCGTATCTGGTGCCGACTTCGCGCACGGCTGCCGCGCCGCCGCTTTTATCGGCCGCCGCCAACTCGTTGTAATAATCCTGCGGTATGTTGGCCCCGCACATGGACATTACATATTTAAGCGACTCGAGGCTTTGCACCGGCATAACGCCTGGTATAACCGGCTTATCCACGCCGCGTGAGCGTAAATCAGCCACCAGCGCGGTGTACTCCGCAACATCAAAAAAGAGCTGTGTCACCAAAAAATCCCCGCCGTCCTTTACCTTTTGCACCGTATAGCGCCGGTCTTTTTCCAGAGATTCCGATTCAGGGTGCGGCGCTGGGTAACCGGCCACGCCTATGCAGAACTCCGAAAACTCCGCCCTGACGAATTTTACCAGATCGGAGGCATGCTGAAAATCGCCGCTAGACCAATCATAAGGCGGCTCGTCCGCGCTTTTGGGCTTGGGGGCGTCGCCGCGCAGGGCCAATATGTTGTCTATTTGCTGGCCGCGCAACTGGTTAAGGTAGTCTCTTATACGCTCGCGTTGAGAGCCCACGCAGGTAAGGTGCGTCATAGGCTCGAAACCGCATTCGTTTTTAAGGCTGCAAGCCACCTCAAGCGTGTTGGCCTGGCGGCTGCCGCCAGCGCCGTAAGTTACGGAAACAAAAAGCGGCGACATGGCCTTAAGCTTGCGCGCGGCCTCAAAAAACTCCGGCATATGCGCGTTTTCTTTGGGTGGAAAAAACTCCAGCGAGTAAAAAGGGCGAGGCGAATTTTTAATGAGTTGGCTTATTTTCACGCTATACTCCGCAAAATATTAAATCGGGCAATGGCTGCATGTATGCCGCATAACACATAATGCTGACGGTGTCCACGTGTAAAACAATACATCAAGATAAACTGATATGTCAAGACTGACGGCAAGTTAATTCATTCTCGCAAATCAGAGGATAATCTGGTGGCTTGCTAGAGCTGGCGCTTTGTTGTAATCTACATAACGGAGCGTTTATCACAACAAATTAAAATTATTGCAATATTTCAAATAATGGCAAGTAAAACCCATTCAAACCGCCTCAGACTAGCGGCCCTGCTGTTAATATTTTCAGTGGTATGCGCCTTTCTGGTGTTCTCGCGCGGTGTAAACCAAACCTCGCAAGCAGAGCCCCGCCCGCAGTCCGAAAAAAACAGCGCCCTGCCCGCCCCGCCCGAAGAGCAAAACCAGGCCGCCAACACTGCAGAAAAGCAAGACCAGGCCCCTGTAACGCCTGTAAGCCCCGTAACGGCGGACGAACAAAACCCGGCCCCCGGCACGGCCGAAACCCGCCCGCGCCCGGCGGGAATAGAGCTTGAAATCGCGGAAATACCTTGGGCGCAAGTGCGCATAGGGCTGGATTTGGCCGAACTTGGCATTGTCAAAAGCCTGCAAGACGGCCAGAATAGAATAAGCATAACGCAAATGCCCCAAGGCGCACAGGCCGGGCTTGTAATACTGCGCGTGGACCCAAACCTGTACGAATTTACCCTGCACATGGCCTCAGAGGACGGCAAACTGCGCTCCCTGCAGGAACACGCCCAAACAAACAACCTGCTGGCCGTAATCAACGCCGGCATGTACCTGCCCGACAACCTCACCAGCACCGGTTTTATGCAAAGCTCCAGCCACATAAACAACCCGCGCATTGCATCGCGCTATGGGGCCTTTTTTATGGCCGGGCCAGATGACCCCGCGCTGCCTCAGGCCGCCGTGCGGGAAAGAGAAGAACTGGAGACGAGTCTGGAAGAACTCATCGGACATTATGCCATAACGGTGCAAAACCTCAGGCTTTTCGGCAGCAATGCCAAAGTGCTGTGGCCGGAAAGTGGAAACACGCACAGCATTTCGGCCATGGCGGATGATGCGGAGGGCAACCTGTTGCTCATACTTTGCCGCGCGGCGCTCTCCCCTGCCGATTTTTCGCGCGTATTGCTTGAACTGCCGTTGTCTTGCCGCGTAGCCATGTACCTTGAGGGCGGCGGCCAAGCGGGGCTTCTGGTCAAATTTCCGCAGGGCGGCATGGCGGAGAAAGTCTGGCGCGGCAAACGCAACAGCTTTATACCCATGGAAGGACCAAGCAACGCCGCCCTGCCAAACGTTATAGGCCTGCGCCCCAGGCAGCCTTGATGCGGCGGCGCCCAGGTTGTGTCGACATTCAGGCGCTTTTTCCTTCTGGCTGCATCAGCAAGGCCTTGCCCCGCAGTCTAATGCCGTAAGAGTATACTCTTTCGGTTAAAAGCCTTGCTTCCTTGCCAGATAACAAAATCGCCTGAATGTCTACACAACCTAAGCCCCGCCCAAAGTCCGCCGCGAAAACAACCCATTATATCTTCCCTTTTTGCCTGCAAGTTGTTATTTTCTCCACCGGATTATATAATATACACGCGACCGTGCCCCGTTTAGTCTGCGAGCACCGTCTTTTTGCCATTTTGCCAACCCCCGGAGGGGAGATGCTGTCAGCAGTTGGGTTTATCGTAGTTCTGGTAGCAATCATAACAGGGTACATGTACCATGGCGGCTCAATATTGCTGCTCTGGCAGCCGTCGGAGCTAATCATTATTCTTGGCGCGGCCATAGGCGCGTTTGTCGCCTCCAATACCAAATATTCCTTCCGGCAGGTGCGCAAAAACCTTTCGCAGGTGTTTTTTCCCAAATACATTACTAAGGAAACCTACCAGCAAACATTGGCCCTTTTGTACACGCTGTTCACCAAAATGCACCGCGAAGGCATAATAAGCATAGAAAAAGATATTGAATCTCCAGATGAAAGCCCAATCTTCCAAAATTTCTCACTTGTAAATAAAGATACGCAGGTTTGCGCCTTTATAAGCGACACCCTGCGCACATTTTTAACCACCGGCAAGGCTGACGAGCTGGGCGAGCTTATGGATGCCGACCGGGAAAGCATAAAGGAAGAAATGAGCGTGGTGCCGCACAATATGAGCCGTCTGGCCGATTCTCTGCCCGGCATGGGTATTGTAGCGGCCGTGCTGGGCATTGTGCTGACCATGGATAAAATAGACTCGCCCCCCAGCGAGTTGGGCAGGCTTATTGGCGCGGCCCTTTTGGGCACGTTTTTGGGTATTTTGTTCTGTTACGGTTTTTTCGGCCCCATCGCCGCAAAATTTGAAAACCTTGAGCGCGAGCGCGCCATTTACTTCGGCTGCGTGCGCGAGGCGGTAATGGGCGCGTTGCGCGGCCTGTCGCCCATAATAGCCATGGAATACGGGCGGCGCTCAATACCGCCGGAATATCGCCCCACCTTCAGCGATATGGAAGAAACCCTTAAAAACCTGCATGCATCGCCCAGCCATGGCGGCGCGCATGCGGAAATGGCCTAAATTATGTCTGGCGGCAGCTCATGGAAGGTGGCCTACGCCGACTTTGTAACGGCCCTGATGGCGTTTTTTCTGCTCCTCTGGATTCTTACACAGGTGCCTAAAGAAAAACGCTCCGAAATGGCCGTATATTTTATGGACCCAGGCGGTTACAACAGCCGGGTGACCAGAATAGATTTAACCAACCCGCCGCCCAGCGCGCCGAGCGATACGGATCAGCTTACCTCCGCAGAGCTTAATTACCTGGCCATACATCACTTTTTGAGCGAGCTTTTGCATGAGCAGCTTGTGGATAACAAAACCAAGCTGACCCCATCGGAAGCCGGAGTGCTTTTGCGCACCTCCAGCGCCCTAACCTTCGCCGAAAATGCCGTGGATCTTGGCCCGGAGGGTGAAAAAGTGCTTATGGCAGTTGTGGAGGTAATGCGGCGCTTTAAAGTGAACCTCATGGTTGGCGGGCATACCGATAGTATGGAGACAGGCCAGCCCAGACTGCGCAATAAATGGGAGCTTTCCGCCGCCAGAGCGGCTTTTGCCACATCTTTTATTGTGGAACGCGGCGGGGTTGACCCCTCGCATATCATGACCAGCGCCTATGCCGGTTACCGCCCCATAATACCTGAAACTGCCGGAGTGCCCACGCCCGCGAACCGCAGAGTGGAGTTTTTTTTCTATACGCCTGATACCAAGCCCGCCAACTTGGGCTTTCAATAACAGATAATCAGCCGTTTTTTCGTTTTGCCCCGCCATGCGAGCGGCATAAAACGGCAAAGCACATTAACAGGAAACAACATGAAAGATCTGGATTTTACTTCCAAAAACTGCTGGGAGGTTTATGCCTCCGCAACCGACCAGAAAAACATTCAGGCGCTTTCCAGGCGCTATATAGACTTTCTGACCCGCTGCAAAACCGAGCGCGAAACCGTGGATTATATAATGGAAGCCCTGCGTAAGGCCGGTTTCAGCCAAGACGCTAAATCCGGCAAAGTAGCCCGCCCGTTGCAAGGCAAGGCCGTGTTTGTGGCCCGCAAGGGCAAAAAGCCCCTTAGCGCTGGCTTGCGCCTTATTTTCGCGCATACCGACACCCCACGTCTGGATTTGAAGCAGCGTCCCCTGCAAGAGCAAAGCAACGTCGGCCAGGCCAAAACACATTATTACGGCGGTATACGCAAGTACCAGTGGTTCGCCCGCCCGTTGGCCCTGCACGGGGTTGTGGTAAAAGACAACGGCGAAAGCGTTAAAATAGTGCTGGGCGAAAAGCCGGGCGAGCCTGTGTTCACCATAGCCGACCTGCTGCCGCATCTGGCCGCCAAGCAAATGGACCAAACCCTGCGGGCCGCTTTTGACGCCGAAAAAATGAACATTATTCTCGGCCACTACCCTCATGGAGCGGAAAACAAAAAAAACGCCAGGAAAAAAGAAGACGCCAAGGAGCCGAAAGACCCCGTAAAAGCCACCATGCTCAAGCTGCTTAACGAGCGCTTCGGCATTATCGAAGAAGACTTGTATTCGGCCGAAATTCAGGCCGTGCCCGCCGGGCCTGCCGTGGAGGTGGGGTTGGATGCCGCGCTTATAGGCGGTTTTGGGCAGGATGACCGCGTAAACGTGTTTCTGGCCCTTGAGGCCCTGCTGCAAAGTCTGGATAAAACGCCGGAATACACGCAGGTGCTGGCCTTTTTGGACAAAGAGGAAATAGGCTCTGAAGGTTCCACCGGCGCCAAGTCGCGCTTTTTTGAATACTGCGTGCAAGATTTGCTGCGGGCTTGGGAGCCCAAGGGCGTTTTTTCCGAAGTTATGCTGAACAGCCGGGGGCTTTCGGCCGACGTGCACGCGGCCACCGACCCCGACTGGCAGGACCTGCATGAAAAGCTCAATGCCGCGCTTTTGGGGCATGGCCCCTGTTTTTGCAAGTTTACGGGCAGCAGGGGCAAATACGAGGCTAATGACGCGCACCCCGAGTACGTGGGCTGGTTGCGCGGTATTTTAAACAAGGCCGGAGTGCCGTGGCAAATGGCTGAGTTGGGCAAGGTGGACCAGGGCGGCGGAGGCACCGTTGCCATGCATTTTGCCAACTATGGCATGAATATTATAGACTGCGGGCCTGCCGTGCTTTCCATGCACAGCCCCTTCGAGCTTACCAGCAAGGTGGATTTGTACGCCACCTGCCAGGCCTTCAATACCTTTTTGAATGCGAAATAGGCATCGGGCATCAGGCCTGAAACCACGCAACGCTGATATTATCAATACCAAGAGAGGGCCTAAGGCCCTCTCTTGGTATTGATAATATCATTTTATTTATAACTTTAGCGGCTCTAGAGCGCTCTTTTATCATACACGCAAAGCCGAAGCGTCTTTGCTAAAGGCACGCTGCGCTGCTCGCTTGCGGGCGTCCCCTTCGGGGCCACCAGGGCATTTTAACTTTTTCAAAGTTAAAATGATCTAATCCGCGCCCTGCAAATGGATGGGGGGCAGGTCTGGGAACTGGCTGGGAGCGAGCCTGCGCTTGGCGGTTTGCGCCGGAGCGGGCGCGGCCTCGGCCTTTTTGCTGGCAGCGGCGGCCACCAAGGCGCGGCGGGCTTTATCCGCCACTTCGGCACTGTATTTTTCAAGCTCCAGCATTTTATCCTGCAACTCTATAATTCTTGCGCGCGCCTGCAACAAATCGCGTTGAGCTCCCACCAGTTCCAAAGCCATGCGGCTGTTTTCCGCTCTGGCTTCGTCCAGCAGGGCGCTATCCGGCTGGGCGGCCGGAACCTCGGGCGCTTCAGGCTCATCTTCTTGCAGCAGGTCTTTAAGGTCTATATCCAACGCTTTCAAGTACCGCAAAACGTCTATAAAGGCGGTTTTTTCGCCTCCGGCGTTGTTCTCAAGCCAGCGCTGCACTGTGGGCTTGGCAACGCCCAAAATAGAGCCTATGCGCTCAAGGGTATATTTGTCGTCGCGCATTTTGCGCACTTCACCGATAATGCGGCTCCATACCTGGGCCATTACCTGTTCTGCATCGTTCATGCAAACCTCAAATAAAAAGCGCCCCTGTTCAGAGCGTTTCAACTTTGAAAAAGTTTAAATGCTTGTGTCGCCCCCGGAGGGGAGACCCGCAAGCGCACAGCGCGGTGTACCTTTAGCAAAGCAGCTCAAGCTTTGCGTATACGCTAAAAGAGTGCTTCAATTTTTGTATTTTTCGGGGGATAACATATTTAATATTTTAAAGAATGCATACAATTTTTCAAAGTCAAAATACTTTCATGATAATGCTGCTTTGTCTTTGTAACTATTATATCTAAAGCCCGCATTTGGCAATGCGGCCGTTGGGGCAGGCCGCATATTGCAACACAACGCATTGTATTATCGGGCAAGGTTATCTTTGGCCCGCATATATTTTTTAATGGCTTCTTCAACGCTGTCATAGGAAACGGGTTTGGTTACATGCTCGTTCATGCCGGCCTCGCGGCTTTTTTCAGCATCGCCCTGCATGGCACGGGCCGTCATGGCCACGATATAGGCTGGCGGCAGGTTGTTGTCCGCCTCATATTGCCGTATAAGCCCGGCGGCCTCGTAGCCGTCCATAACCGGCATCTGGCAATCCATAAATATAATGTCGTATTTGCCGCCGTACACAACCATATCAACAGCCTGCCTGCCGTTTTCCACCTTGTCTACCTGGCAGCCTAGGTTACCCAACATGTCTTCGGCAATCATCATATTTATTTCGTTATCTTCCACCAGCAAAACGTGCAAATTATAGCTGGCTGAAGTATTCTGGACCGGTTCGGCGGATTTTTCCGGCAACTGGCGCGGGCCGCCGCAAACAAGCTGGATGAACTCCTGGTTGGAGGCGTAACGGGAATAAAAATCGTCGCAATAGTTGTGAATTATGCCTAAATCCTGCTGCTGCCAGCCGTTATGTGCCGCGATAATGCGAGACTTTTGGCACAATTTGCGCAGGTGGCTTAAAAATATTTTACAATCCTTAACACTGCCCGGCACATCAACAAACAAAAGGTCGTAAGCTGTGGCGCCGTGTTGCAAAATATCCAACGCTCCGCCAAAATTGGCAAGCAGGTCGGCCGTGCCGCCAATGGCCGCCAAGTTGCCGCGCAACACCGGCCCCATGCGCGAGCTGGAAATTACGCAACAGGTTTTGCCGCCAAGACAGGCTCCGGCGGGCGGTTGCAACGCGGGCAAAGGCAAAAGCAGCGTAAACTCGCTGCCATGGGCCTGCGCGCTTTCAACGCTTATGCTGCCGCCCATTTTTTCGGCAAGTTCCTTGCTTATGGCCAGCCCCAGGCCTGTGCCGCCGTATTGCGAGCCCACATTATTGTCAAGCTGCTCGAACTTTTCGAACAATTTATTGCGCGACTCCTCGGACATACCTATGCCGCTGTCTGAAACCGCTATGCGCACCTGCGCGCCCTGCATGCTTACGGCCAGCTTTATGTAGCCGCTTTGCGTAAACTTTATGGCATTGTGCAGCAAATTGGTAATCATCTGGCGTATGCGCTTGGAATCGCCCTCAAATATCTCAGGCATGACGGCATCATAGTCGAAGACAAAATCCAGATTTTTTTTCTCGGCCATGGGCGCCATAAGGAACATAACGGAAGAGCAGGTTTCGGCCAGATTGAATTCCGCCGAAGCCAATTCAAATTTTCCGGCCTCTATTTTGGAAAAATCCAAAATATCGTTCAGCAGGCTTAAAAGGTTGTTGCTGGATTTAATTATTGTTTCAACATATACGCGCTGGCGCTTGTTCAAGTTGGTGCCGGCAAGCAAATCCGCCGTGCCCAAAACGCCGTTCATTGGCGTGCGCAGCTCGTGGCTCATATTGGCAAGAAAAGCGCTCTTGGCTCTGCTGGCTTCTTCCGCCGCCAACTGTTCGGCCTCTTTTTCTATCAACGAGGCGGTCATAGCGTTTATTTCAGTACCCAGAGTACGGAAAAGCGCCATGCCGACAACGGGCATGGGCGTGCGTTTGCCCGCATTGCGCGAGCTTATGGCGGAGCGGTAAATGCCGCCCAGCGGCTTAAGAATGAAATGATTAAGTAAAAATCCGACTAAAAGCACAAAGGCGCTGACGCTAAACAGTATGATAACGCCGAAAACATTGGCCATATCGCGCGTGGCTTGGGCTATTTGCCGCGGAACATGGCTGTACAGGGAAAAAACCGGCTCATCATGTATGTTGCGCATTAAAGCGATCATGCGGTAGTAGTCTTTATCTTCCGCCTCCACAACAAGACCGCTGGAGTCCGCCTTTTCACTCAATATGCGTAGCGCCTCCGGTTCTTCCTCTTTGATTATGTCGAAACCGGTGATTCTCTCCACATCTTTTATGAAGGCTTTATCCACAAAAGTGCCAGCAATAAGGCGGCCGTTAGGCACGGCATCGTAAGTATGCGGAATAACCGGGTGTGAGGCAATAACCATTGCCCTGCCATTGATCAAAGCATAGCCGTCCATTACCGCGCGCGGATCTGCCGGAAACTGCGAGGCTATTCTTTTTTGTGCCTCAGGGTCGGAAACGTCAATATCGGCATATGTATAAGATTCGCCATCATCTTGAGGAATGGCCTCACGCGCGAAAATAATTTTTTTCGCGCCGTTTTCATTGTTAATCCAAATGAACAGATGAAAATGTTCGGTCTCTAAAGCCGTATCATCCAGGTTTTCACTGGCGAAATCCTCATAGGGGTAATTGCCGTTGGTAAACTCATAGGCCTGGTCCCAATAAGTGAGTTGTTGCATGCGGGCAAGCAGTGTTTTGCGTTGGTTATCGGCCACATTGCGCACAATTTTGGCGTTGTGGTATATGGCGTTGCGCTCGGTAACACTAAAGCTTGGCAACGCGTATTTGCTGAAAAGCGCATACAGCGTAAGGGCAAGAGCCATGCAAGCCGCTGCCGTAAGCAACAGTACAACCCGTTGAAAATTTTTTTCCTCAGCCCGCATCGTAACCTCAATAAAAAAAGAAGCGCAATAAAAAAAGGCCAAAGGGAACAATATTAAAAAATGCCGCCGAAAGGCGGCTTTTGAAATAAATTTTTGGAACATTAGCTTAATGTGGCCGAAAATCATAGAAGTTTAATAATAAAATACGGACTGTAATAGTACGATTTATAAATAAAATTATTTCACGGCAATAGCACTTAAAGCACAACAAGAGCAAACTCTGCCCCAATAAAAGTTTTAATACTTTGTAGCTGAGTTGTCTAAAATGCGAAAATTGCCACGGGGCGCGCCTGCCCCTGATATCAAAATTTTCCTCAGCGCAAAAAGGCCTGGCCTGGAGCGCGGTTTGTTAATACGCGAGCGCTCCGGGCCAGGCCAAGTTTATTTGGCCGTTATCTTCAAATGTTGCCTGGGAACAGCCACTAGTACCTGTAATGCTCCGGCTTATAGGGGCCTTCGGCGGATACGCCTATATAGTCGGCCTGCTCTTTGCTCAGCTTGGTCAGCTTTACGCCAAGGCGCGCAAGGTGCAGACGGGCCACTTCTTCATCCAGACGTTTGGGCAGCGTATAGACCTTTCTCTCAAGCTTGCTGTTGGAGGCCAGTTCAAGCTGCGCCAACATTTGGTTGGTGAAGGAGTTGGACATTACAAAGCTGGGGTGGCCCGTGGCGCAGCCAAGGTTTACCAGCCGCCCTTCCGCCAGAATTACTATGGATTTTCCGCCTGGCATAATCCATTTATCCACCTGCGGCTTGATGGGCAAACGCTTGGCGCCGGATTTGCCTTCAAGCCAGGTCATATCTATTTCGTTGTCAAAGTGGCCGATGTTGCAGACAATGGCTTCGTCCTTCATCTGCTTCATGTGCTCGCCTGTAATTACGTGATAGTTGCCTGTGGCCGTAACATAAATATCGGCTACGGGCAGGGCGTCTTCCACCGTTACCACTTCATAGCCTTCCATGGCGGCCTGCAAGGCGCAAATGGGGTCTATTTCCGTTACCAGCACCCGCGCGCCAAAACCGCGCATGGACTGGGCGCAGCCCTTGCCAACATCGCCATAGCCGCACACCAGCACCACCTTGCCAGCCACCATTATGTCGGTGGCACGCTTAAGGCCGTCCGCCAACGATTCGCGGCAGCCATAGAGGTTGTCGAATTTGGATTTGGTTACGGAATCGTTTACGTTTATGGCCGGAAAAAGCAGGGCGCCTTCTTTTTCCATCTGGTACAGACGGTGTACTCCGGTAGTGGTTTCTTCGGAAACGCCCTTTACCTTGGCCGCCACTTTATGCCAGCGGTCCTTGCTGTTTTGCAGAGAAAGGGCCAGGCGGTCCATAATAATCTGCACTTCTTTGTTTTCGTAGGCTTTTTTAAGAATATCCGGGTTGTTTTCGGCCTCAACGCCCTTGTGTATAAGCAGGGTGGCGTCGCCGCCGTCGTCCACAATCAGATCCGGACCGCTGCCGTCGGGCCAGGTAAGGGCCATTTCGGTGCACCACCAATATTCTTCAAGGCTTTCGCCCTTCCATGCGAATACTTTGGCCATGCCGGATTCGGCTATGGCGGCCGCAGCATGATCCTGCGTGGAAAAAATGTTGCAGGAGGCCCAGCGTACATCGGCCCCAAGGGCATGCAGGGTTTTAATAAGCATGGCCGTTTGAATGGTCATGTGGAGCGAGCCGGAAACCTTAAGGCCTTTCAAGGGCTTTTTATCGCCGTAACGGGCTATAAGCTCCATAAGGCCTGGCATTTCACGCTCTGAAAGCTGCATTTCCTTGTGGCCGAAATCGGCGCTTTTCATATCCGCCACTTTGTAGGACAAAGCAAGATCCAGCGGCATGGCACGTTTTGCGTCAGTCATAATTTCTCCTTAACTTGCGCGGTTGCCTTTTCAGGCATTATTGGTTGCAATAAAAATACGGACAGAAAGATTTTTTTCCACTGGGTAACACTTGGAACCGCCCAAAACAAAACCGGCGGAACGCATGTAAGTTTCAAGAACATCCGGAGCAAAGCCAAGCCAGCGGTCGCCATAATCGGCGCGCAGGCTCTCGTCGCTATGCTTGTCAAACTCGCTCAGCAAAAACATTCCGCCTGGCTTGAGGGCCCTTTTTACCTCCAGCAGCACCTGCTTGGGGTCTGAAAGGTGGTGCAGCACCAGGTTTATGCAAATAAAATCCGCCTCGGCGTCGCGCAGGGGCAAATGTTCCAAATCGCCGATGCGCAGTGAGAGCCTGTCGCCAACTTGCGCAAAACGCCTGCGGGCCAGCTCCAGCATGCGGGCGGAGCCATCCACGCCTATAACCTGCTCGGAGCGGGCCAAAAGATGCTCCAGCACATTTCCGGTGCCGCAGCCCAAGTCCACCGCCACCCGGCAATGCTCCGGCATCAGGCTCTCCACGGTGGCGGGCAGATTGAAGGCGCCCAGCACCTCGCGGGACATGGCGTCCCAATCTTCAGCAATGGTATTGAAAAACTGGCTGGTACGCGTGGCTCTTTCTTCCACAATGCCAGCAGCCAGAGCCAAATCGTTTTTGGCAAAGCCCTCGGAGGCAAGAAAAGGATATATGGCGTCAATAAACTTGCGCCCTCCCCCATCTTGCGCCACGGAATAAAAAACCCAGAGCCCGTCACGGCGGTGCGCCAGCAGCCCCGCTGAAGACAATATTTTAAGGTGCCGCGAGATGCGCGACTGGCCCATATCCATAAGCTCTACCAGCTCGTTTACGTTAAGCTCGTACCGGTGCAGCACCAGCAAAAGGCGCAGGCGGGTTTCATCTGAAAGGGCCTTAAAATATTGCAGGGTGTCGGACATACTTATATTTCACTCCGTGCATACATTTAAATCAATAAATATTGATATACAACATCAACTTATTCAAATCAAGGCAATAGTGGATTTTTTAATACAATTATTTGATAAAACAATAATTGGCATGATATACTCCTATTTTTACCATAATATGCACAACAACATGTCTGAAATAAAAATAATATGCTTGGCCGGGGCTACAGGCAGCGGCAAAAGCGCACTGGCCGCCAAATTGGGGCATGAACTGGACGGAGTTGTAATAAACGCCGACTCGCGACAGTTTTATGCCGATTTTCCTATAATAACCGCGCAACCCGGCCCCGATGAAACCGCGCTTTGCCCGCATTTGCTTTACGGTTGCCTGCCGGCCACCCAAAAAATGAGCGCTGGGCAATACGCCCAAAAAGCGTCGGCCTGTATTGATGAAGTGTTGCGGCAAGGCAAAATTCCCATAGTAACAGGCGGAACAGGCCTTTACTTTCGCGCACTTATGCATGGCATAGCCGATATTCCACCCGTGCCGCGCGAGGTGCGCCAAAAATGGCAGGAACAATGCCGCGAGCTTGGCAGCCATGCCTTGTACGACAGCCTGCGTAATTTGGACCCGGATTACGCGGCCAAAATTCACCCCAACGATCGCCAACGCATTACAAGAGCCATGGAAGTAGCCGAAGCCACCGGCAAAAACCTTACCTGGTGGCATCAAAGCCAGAGCGGAAAGCGGGATTTACGCTATTTATACCTGGGGCTGGGCGCTACCCTGAAAGAGCTGGAACCTGTGTTGCGCCGCCGCATTGACGTAATGCTGGATAATGGAGCGCTGGAAGAAGCCAAAGCCGCCTTGCGGCATTGCGCGGACCCAAAAGCGCCTGGCTGGAGCGGTATAGGCTGCGCCGAGCTCTTCCGGGCGCTAGCCGGAGAATTGACCATTGGCGAAGCAAAAGACTTGTGGTATAAAAATACAAGGGCTTACGCCAAACGGCAGTTAACCTGGTTTAGGGGTGAGCCCGACCTGCGCTGGATTGAGAAAGACAATTATAACGGCATATTGCGAATGATAAAAAACTTGACCATTACGCAGGGATAAACCATGCGAACATTTCGCCCCACACTGCTGGCACTGGCGCTAGCCGACCTTGCCGCGCTTTTGACAGCCTGCATGCTGGCCTACACGTTGCGAACCATGTGGCCTGCGCATATAGTGCCGTCGGTTTATATGCGCATACTCCCATTACTGTTCTTTTTCATACCTCTTTATGCCGTCTTGTCCTTATACCCCGGCATAATAATACCAAGACCGGAATTTTTAAAGCGCGCTACTACAGCCACAAGCTTGGGTTTTCTTTTTATCGGGGCTCTTCTGCTTGTAAGCCAACGCGCCGAAGTATACTCGCGCGTAATACTGGTTGGCTCGTGGTGCATCGCGCTGTTCAGCGTGCCTCTTTTTCGTTATTTTGCTGAAAAACTTTTTTCGCGTTTTTCATGGTGGGGCTACCCGGCGATTATTTTCGGGCACCCTAATGTAATAAAGCATTATTACAAGCATCTGCTGCATAACAAACAAAAAGGTTTCAACCCGGTTGCAGCCTGTACCCTTGCCGAAACGCCGGGTAAAAACTGGTTTGAGTTTGTCACCTTGGCAACCTCGCCAAAAGAAATAAAAAAGCAGATGCGCGAGCTTAAAAAGCAGCGCTCCGATGTAATAGCAATTGTGGCAATGGATAAAATGTCCGCCGCGCAGCAGCAAAAACTCTTTTCGGCCGTAACGGACAACTTCAGCAAAATACTGCTGCTGCCGGAGAGCGCCTTTAATATGCGGCTTTCGGTACGGGTTGCTTCATTTTGCGGGCAACTGGCCTTGAGCCTCAGACAAAACCTGCTTGACCCTTACAGGGTGCGCATGAAGCGCGCCGTTGATTTACTGCTTGCCGTAATGCTGCTGCCTGTTTTGCTGCCGCTTATTTTGTGCATATATGTCATTGTGCGGCTGGACAGCCCCGGCTCCGGCTTTTACCGGCACACCCGCCTTGGTTACGGCGGGCGCGAGATACGCATTTGGAAGTTCCGCACAATGTACAAAAATTCAGGCGAGATGCTCAGAAAAATTCTGGAAGAAAAACCTGAAATGCGCGAGGAGTGGGAGCGTGACCAGAAGCTGAAAAACGACCCGCGCATAACCAGAGCCGGGCGTTTTCTGCGCAAATTCAGCCTGGACGAATTGCCGCAAATAATAAACGTTTTTTGGGGCAACATGAGCCTGGTAGGCCCGCGCCCCATAATAGCGCAGGAAATTCCGCGCTATGGCGCATCCTACAGCACCTATATAAAGGTAAAGCCAGGCGTAACTGGTTTATGGCAGGTTTCCGGCCGCAACAACGTGAGCTACGCCGCACGGGTTGCGCTGGACGAATACTACATTGCCAACTGGTCGGTATGGCTGGATATTTACATTCTGGTGCGCACGGCTCCCGCCGCCCTGCGCAGCGAGGGCGCCTACTAGATAGTGTAGTCATGGGCTTCAAGCCCGGGCGCTTATGGGCAATACGCGCGTTGGCGCTCTAATATTAAATGCTCTACCGTTCCCTTCCGTCTTGCAATTTGTATAAAACTACCGCTTTAACAGAAGTAGCGAAAAAGAACCCCACGCAGAGCAGGGGGTATTCTATTTACAAAAACGGCCCGCATTTTACAGCGGGCCGTTTTTCAGTTCGGTTGCATTGACTTGGGTTGTGTCGACATTAAGAGTGATTTTGTTATCTGGCAAGGAAACAAGGCTTTGAACCGAAAGAGTATACTCTTACGGTATTCGGCTGAGGTGCAAAGCCTTGCTAATACAGCCAGAGGACAAGAGCGCCTGAATGTCAACACAACCTAGTAGCCTGCATCTTCATTAATAAGCAAAACATGAATTCTGCCCGGCACAATGCTTTTTGCCGTCATTACCCAGCTTGCGCAAACCCGCTCTGGGGATTTGCAATTCATACAGGAGCCGGTTTTAACGCAGGGTGTTTTGCGGTTAAGGCGTATGGCGTTGGCTGGGGCAGCAAGCTCGTGTATGCGAGCTACCGCCGCGTCAAAATCAGCGCAAATTTTATTTCTGCCCACAAAAAGCACTACTTGCTTGGGGCCGAAGGTTATGGAGGCTACCCTGTTGCCCATGCCGTCAAGGTTAAGCAGCCTGCCGTCGCGCGTTACGGCGTTGGACGAACAGACGAACAAATCCGCATTCAGGCCTTTGCGGCGTGCCTCCATGGCCTGCGCCGGGGTAAGAGCCGGATCGTAGGGGTTAAAAAACTCCAGCGGCGCGGCGCGCAAAATATCGTAAACACCACTGCGCGTGACGGTCTCCGACCCGCCAACGGCCACGCTGGCAGGCGCAAAACGCGGCAGCAGCGTGATTTTAAAAAACTCCACGGCGCTTTTAAGGCTGGGCAGCACATCCACGCCAAACCCGTTTTCTTTCAACGCTCCGGCTACTTCCGCCAGGCGTATTTCCCACAATACCTCTCCGCCATTAGTTTGCGCGCTCATGTCTCCTCCAGATGCGGTTTATTGCAGTTTCTCGCGTATCACTTTGGTTATTCTGGCAAATACCTCTTCCTCACTGCCGGAAGCGTCCACCAGTGTGATTCTTGAAGCATGTTCTCCGGCCCAATGCCGGTAGCCCTCGCGCACGCGGGTGTGAAAAGCCAGAGACTCGGCCTCAAAGCGCCCTTCGGCCATGGTCAGGCCAAGCTCCGCATTACGCCTGCGGGCCCGCTCCAGCCCCACTTTGGGGTCAAGGTCCAGCACTATGGTCAAATCAGGCCACAGGCCGCGCAGGGCAATATCGTTCAAATCGTACAGCTTCGGCACTTGCAGCCCGCGACCATAGCCTTGGTAAACTATGGTGGAGTCGGCAAAGCGGTCTGAAATTACGCTTTTGCCTTGTTCCAAAGCCGGGCGGATTACCTGCTGCACATGCTGCGCTCTGTCGGCCAGATACATGAAAAGCTCGGCCTCGGGGCAAATGTCGGTATTGGCGGCATCCAGCAACACAGCCCGCAAGGATGCGCCCAAGGCGCTTCCGCCAGGCTCGCGCGTCAGCACAACCTCGCGGCCAAGCTCCGCAAGCAGGACGGCCGTCTTTTTTATCGCCGTGCCTTTGCCGGAGCCTTCTATTCCTTCAAAAGTAATGAACATTGGCTCTCCTGCTTGGGTTTGCCTTTTCCGGCCTGCGGCGCGTCCTGGCCTGGGCTTTGCCGCGCTTTGAAAATATGCCTGTCCAACCCCGGCACGTAACTGCTCCAACCGCCCTCGCCTTCCGGCGCCCCTTCCAGCACGCCTTGTATCTGGTTCATTTTAGCGTCCAGATTGTCGGCAAAGTGCAAGGCCATGGCCTCGGCTGTGGCGGGCAGGCATGGCGAGCCAAATTCCCTGCTGCCGTGGTGGCTGAGCACCATATGCCGCAAATGCTCGGCCAAATCAGCCTCAAGGCCGCTTTTGCGCAGGGCTGGCTCAATCATATCCACCCCCAGACTTATATGGCCTATAAGGCGTCCCGTGCCGGTGTAATCAATAAGCAGGCCGGAGCTGAGCTCGCGTATTTTGCCCAAATCGTGGCAAAGAGCGCCTGCCAGCAGAGCCTGCCGGTCCAGGGCAGGGTACAGGTCTGCAAAAGCCATGGCAGCGCGGCATACCCCCAAGGTATGCTCCAAAAGTCCACCGGCATAGGCATGGTGCATGCCCTTGGCCGCAGGGGCGGAACTAAGCTTGGCGGCTATCTCGTCGTCACGCAGCACCAGTTTGTAAAATTTTTTCCAGGCGGCGTGGGTAAACGTTTTACGGCACAACTCCTCCAGCTCTTCCAGCATGCTCGCGCCATCGCGGCTGCTGGCCGCCATAAAATCCGCAAGATGGACGGATTTAACCTCTTCTTCCGTCAAGAGGCGCATGGCGTCCACCGCAATTTCATTGCGCTCGCGGTACACCACCACCCTGCCCTGCACCTCGGCTATGCTGCCGGCCTTGAGATCGGGGTAGTTCTGGCTGAGGGGACTCCATATCTTACTTTCAACGCTTCCGCTGGAATCTCTGAACTCTATGCGCCAGTATGGGCCATTACGGGCCTGGTTTTGCTGGGCGGAGGCCAGCAAGAACAGGCCGTCCACCGCGCCGCCCGGCGCAAGCTCGCTTATAAACTGTTTTTTATCCATTGCAGGTGCCGTTATTTTCAATAAAATCAAACAAAAATGGTATGGCTATTCCTTAAAAACTGCTATAATTTGCCAGACATCGCGCTAAAAGTATAGAATAAAGCGAAGCGGGCCACGGGCAACAGAAGCAAAACGCCGTGGCCACGTGCACGGAGCAGACAATGGATCATAACATCGTTCTCTTGGACGGCGGCGGCGTAGGCTACGATATAATCTGGCCGGATTTTTCCGCCCTGGGCCGTTACACGCGCCACGACCTCACTAGGCCGGAAGAGGTAATTAAACGCATTGCGCGGGCCGACATTGTGCTTACAAATAAAGTAACCCTTACGCGTGAGCATATTGAGGCCTCGCCTGCCCTTAAATACATAGGCAGCATAGCCACCGGCTATAACCATATAGACGTAAAAGCCGCTGCCGGGCGCGGCATAACCGTGACCAACGTGCCCAATTATTCCACCGACGCCGTGGTGCAGCTGGTTTTTTCGTTCATGCTGGAATTTACCAATCACGTGGTGGAGCACGCCAAGGCCGTGGCCGAAGGCGAATGGATAAACAGCAAGTACTTTTGCTTTTGGAAACATCCGGTTATTGAGCTGGCCGGAAAAACCATGGGCGTTGTCGGGTTCGGGCATATAGGCCGCAAGGTGGCCGAGGTGGCCAACGCCTTTGGCATGCGGGTGCTGGCCCATACGCCGCGCCCCAAAAACGCCCCACCCTACCCGAATTTCGCTTTTGTGGGGCTGCAAGAGCTATTCGCTCAGGCGGACTTTATAAGCCTGCACTGCCCGCTTACGCCGGAAAACACAGGCATGGTCAACGCCGCGCTGCTAGGCGGAATGAAAAAAAGCGCCTTTCTTATAAATACGGCCAGAGGCCCGTTGATTAACGAAAAAGACCTGGCCGCAGCCATAAAAAACAACAGACTGGCAGGGGCCGGGCTGGATGTTGTGGGCGTGGAGCCAATGCTGCCCAGCAACCCGTTGCTTGACCTGCCGGGCGTGCTCATTACCCCGCATTACGGCTGGGCAAGCGTGGAGGCCCGCACCAGACTTATGCAAGAGGTTTTTAGCAACCTGCAAAACTATTTGGAAGGCAGGCCGGTAAACATTGCGCGGTCGGATTAGGTTGTGTCGGCATTCAGAGTGATTTTGTTCTCTCGCAAGGAAGAAGACTTTTTATGCGGGTAGCATGCTCTTACTGCATGTGATTGCTAACACGCCCTAAAGCAAGCCTGCCTGACACGGCGCGCCTGAGGCCCGTGCCCAAGGCGTGGCGGCCTTGCAAAAGTTTTTGCTCTTGCAGCAATGGCAAGGCAAAAAGACGGTGGTGTACCAAGCCTAATCAATGTCTAGCTGCTACGCTTGAACATTTTCTCAAGCTCGCGCTCGCCCAGCACCAGCACTGCCGGGCGGCCGTGCGGGCAAAACTCGCGTTCCGGCGTTTGCAGCCACTTGTGTATAAGGCCAAGGGCCTCGTCAAGGCTCAGGCGCTGCCCCGCCTTTATCGCCCCCTTGCAAGCCATCATGTTCAACAAGGCGTTTATGCCGGAGCCTTTATCAGCCATGGCGTCACGCAAAAACTCCCTGGCCTCGCCCAAACCCAGCAGGGGCGGAATGCCCTTGATTTGCAGCAACGAAGACGAAGGCAGAGCCAACGAAAAGCCCAGCCCGGACAAATCGCCCCAAATTTGCTGCAAATGCTCGTATTCAGCGGGGTGCAGGCGCATCTCCACCGGCAAGGCTAGTAGTTGGCTTTGCCCGCTGCCTGCCTCGGCCTTAATTCTGTTAACCAGTATGCGCTCGTGCACGGCGTGCTGATCCAGCAATAAAAGCTGGCTGTCGCGCATAAGCACCAGATAGGTATCCGCCACCTGCCCCATATAGGTAAAACCGCCGGGCAAAACGGCAGTTGCGGCAAATATTTTACTCTGCCCGGTGGCTATATATGGCGTGTTACCGGCTGAATGCGCAGGCTCAGGCGAATGCGCCTCTCCTCCGGCACTTCCGGCATATTTCGCCGCGCTGTTGGCATCGGCCGTGCCAAAATCGGCGGCAGGCTCGCGCAGGGCGCTCCAAGAGGCATTCGCATCATCTAACAGCAAATCTTCCATGGAAGGAGGCGCTTCGTAAGGTCTGGCGGAGATGATGGAAGGGTTATCCAAAGAACCCCAAAAGCCTTGCGGTCGTTGGGACGCAAGCGTTAAAGCATCCGCAACGCCTGAATAGCTGACGCGGGAATTTACATTTGGATCTGCCTGAGTGTCAGCGCCGCCCACAGTTCCTTCCGGCTGGCCGGAATAAAGCGGGGCAAAAACAATACTGCCCTGCTCCGCGCCAGCGGCACGAGGCGCGGTATCTTCATCCGGCGAAAAGGCCAGAGAAGACAACGCGCCTTCAACAGCCCGCAGCACCGCGCCAAATACAGAGCGCTCGTCTCTGAAACGCACCTCGCTTTTGGCCGGGTGCACGTTTACATCCACCTCTTCAGGGTCCATATTCAAAAAAAGCACAATTTGCGGGTATTCGCGAGCCAGAAGCCTGCCCTTGTAGGCCTCGCGCGCCGCCCTTTGCAAAAGCCTATCGTTTACCGAGCGCCCGTTTACGTAAAAAAACATACGGTCGCCGCGCGGCTGGGCGGATCTGGGGTGCGAGGCCAGCCCGCGCACGCTTATGCCGTTACGCTCCAGAGCGAAGGGGGCAAGCTCGGCGCAAACCTGCGGCGGCCAAATGCGGGCCAGGCGTTGAGCCAGACTTTCGCCTTTGGCGAAGTTGTAAATTTCACGTTTTCCGGCCTGCAATAAAAAAGCCGCCTGCGTATTGGCAAGGGCCAGACGCAAGACCACCTCCTGGCAGCGTTTAAGCTCGGTGGTGTTGTTTTTCAAAAACTTGAGGCGGGCAGGCACGTTGGAAAACAAATCGCGCACTTCCACCATGGTTCCTTTGTTAAGAGCAGCCGCGCCACGGCCTATAATCTTGCCGTGCTCTATCTCCACAAAGCGCCCTTCTGTGCCGTTTTCCAAGCCCTCGCGCAGGCTGCGGACCCGCAGGCGCGCAACCGAGCCTATGCTGGGCAAGGCCTCGCCCCTAAAGCCATAACTGGCAACCCGCAACAACTCCGCAAACGAGTGTATCTTGCTGGTGGCATGGCTGGTTACAGCCAGTTCCAGCTCATCGGCGGCAATGCCATGGCCGTTGTCCTGCACGGCCAGATAACTTTGTCCTCCGTCTTCAACTGTTACGGCTATCTCATCGGCTCCGGCGTCCAGACTGTTCTCGAGCAATTCTTTAAGCACGCTTGCGGGGCGCTCCACCACCTCGCCAGCGGCGATTTGGTCGCGCAGTTCCGGCGGCAACAGTTTTATATGGCGTGGCTCATTTTTTACGGGCATAAAAGTATCGGTAGTTAGGCTATTCTGCCGGAGCGCGCTGAAAAAACACGGCAGCGCATGGGTAACCGGCTTAAAAGTTGGGCCTGGCCGCGCCAAGGCGGCAAAAGCCCATGGGCAATTCCTGCAACACTAGGGGCTGTGCCTAAAAAGCGTCTTTTGCCCCCTGTACTGCGTCAAGCGCCAATTTTTGTCCAGGGCTGTACCATTAGAGTACTATCCCTGTCCTAAAATCGACGCTTTCCTTGCCAGGGAACAAAATACGTCTTTTTATAGACAGCCCCTCGCAGTATTAAATATAAAAAAAAATATCGCAAGCTTGACATTGCCATAAGTGTTATGCGTACTTATAATTAAAACCAAGTGTTAGTGACTTTGAACAACTTTCCGTTTTGAATATGCGATTTTCACACGTTAAAAAGGAGCTGCCATGAACAAGCTGCACATAGAGCTTGAGAAGGCGCTGGTGACCTCTCAGGTAATTACCCCCGGCGAAGGGGCGGCAAATAAGTGTTATGACCCGGAATTGCTGTATGTGGAGTGCAAACACTGCGGGCGTCCTGTTTTGTGGGAACCGGGCCGGACCACTGCCATTTTGATGCAATCCGATATAAGCCCTTCGTCCGTTGACGAGCACTGCCTGATTCTATCCGATGGCTGCCGCGAATGCATGCCTGGTAATAACGGCTTTCATTTAAGCATAGTGCGTCTGGCCAACATATCCGTACCCGCCGCGTTGCTAATGCTGCAAACGCCAGTGGGTAACGCCTGATGCTGAATTGAGCGCAAAAAAACCGCTTTAAAAGCGGTTTTTTTATGCACTTCACCCCATAAGGGTCCAGGTTTTATATTCTATAATAACGGCAATATTTCCAGTTAGTTACAACGACTAAAAACCACCGTGGCGGTTATCAAATGGCCTTGGTAAGCAAAGCCGTATATAGGGACGAACTGTAGCGCTTGTCATAGCGCGTTATATCCAGCATAAGCTCTTTGCCGGCATCAAGCTGGCTTTTGGCCTCGGCATTAACCCTTTTCTGAATCATGGCCGAAAAAGAATCCGCCACCGCAGCCATTGCGCCGAACATTGATATGGAGTCGCCCTTGACCCTTTGCGGATAGCCAGAGCCATCCAGCCTTTCGTGGTGCTCAAGGCAGGCCCCTTTAATCTCGTTGGATACCATATCCATTTTTTGCGCTATCTGCGCGCCCGCAAGCACATGCGGCGGTATTTTATCCTTTTCGTCGGGCTTGAGCTGCACGGACTTGTTAAGGATAAATACCGGCACCTTGGTCATGCCGATGTCGTGCAGCAAAAGGCCTATGGCGAAGTTATCCAGCTCTTTGCGCAAAAGCTCTTCGCCTTTGGCCTGCATAAGCAGCCACACCCCGACAAACAGCGTATTGAGAGTGTGTTTGATCAGGTTGTATTCACCTTCATGCAAACGCCGCATAAACAGCTTAATATGGTGTTTGTCGTTCCAGAGGTATTCTGTAAACACCATGCAGTCGGCATGCAAAGGCTCAAACAGCGGCTTGACCGGCTGGTTAAAAAACTCCGTAAGGCGCATTTCCAGCGCGCGGATGGTAATATCCGCCACTTCGCCTTCTTTCAGGTTTTCGTCCACCAGCACCAGATCAAGCTGTTTTACTATATGCTGCGAGTAGATATGGTGGTCTTCGCGCGATACAAACAAGTCGCCGGTTTTGCACAAGTTTTGTATCTCTTCAATCTGCTCGTTGCTCAGACGGGTTTCCTTTTTGTAATACCTCTGCAACTGCGCGAGTTTTTCATTAAATACATAAAGATCCAGCGGCAGGCGGTACTTTGGAAAGCTTGAAAGCACGGACTCGCTAATCTGGTAATAGTCTTCAGAAACACTTATGGGAACAATTTTCGCCATGCTACTTCCTGTAAATTTTCACCAGATTGGTGCCGGAAGACTCTTCGCCGGGGTGCGGCTGCCCAGCCGTAATGACAAAATTGTCGCCTTTGCTGAATTCTTTGAAACCGTCAATAAAGGCCTCGGCCCGCTCAAGGTGGCCCTTAAGCTCTCCGCCCACCAGCATGGGCACAACGCCCCAAGAAAAGTTGAGATGGCGAAGCACGTGTTGCTGCGGAGTAACCACATAAATGGGCTGGCGCGGCTTGCGGGCCGAAAGCGAGCGCCCGGCCGCGCCGGACATGCTGTGCGCCACAAGGGCTGCGGAATTGGTTTTATCGGCCAAAAGGCAGGCCGAATACGACAAAAATTCCGAAGCCACATCTTCGCTGGGGCGGTTGAAGCGCTGGTTGCTCTCGGCCAGCAGCGTTTCAGCCTCGCTGGTAATCCAGTTCATAAACCGCACGGTTTCCACCGGAAAACTGCCCATGGCGGTTTCCTCTGATAGCATTACGCAGTCCGCGCCATCCAGCACGGCGTTGGCCACGTCGGTGGTTTCCGCTCTGGTGGGCGAAGGGCTGTTTACCATGGAGAGCAGCATTTGCGTGGCCACTATTACCGGTTTGCTGGCACGGTTGCAGGCGCGTATAATGCGCTTTTGAATGCCGGGGAGCGAGGGCAGCGGGCATTCTATGCCCAAATCGCCACGCGCCACCATAACCACGTCCACCACTTTTAAAATATCCTCAAGCCTGTCCACGGCGTTTTGCCGTTCCAGCTTGGCTACCACGGGAATATCGCGACCAAATTCGGCTATTATGGCCTTGGCCTCCAAAATATCTTCCGGCGTCTGCACGTAGGAAAGGGCGACGGCGTCAACACCAAGCCGCAGGCCGTCGCGCAGATCTTTCTTGTCTTTTGTGGTAAGGGCGGGCACCTGCACCGATTTGCCAGGCAAGGCAAGGCCCTTGCGCGATGTAACAATGCCGGCGTTTTGCGCCTCCAGCACAAAGATGCTGTCCGGCCATTTTTCCAGCACTACAAGCTGCAGAGTGCCGTCGGCCAGCACTAAACGGTCGCCTTCTTCAAGCGTTTCCAAAATTTTGTTGTCGGTAAAGGGTATAAAGGCCATGTCCTGGCCAGTGGCGGGCCTGGCAGGGCCAAGCAGGGCCGTATCTCCGGCGGCGAAAGTGATGGGCCCCGGCATGTCGCCTATGCGTATTTTTGGTCCGGCCAAATCCTGCAAAATGGTTATGGGTTTGTTAAGCTCCAGCTCCAGTTTGCGGATGTTGCTTATTATGGTTTCAAAATGGCTGCTGTTGCCATGTGAAAAATTTAGCCGAAAAATGCTTACACCCGCGCCCACCAGCTCTTTGAGCTTTTCAGGCGAATCACAGGCCGGGCCTACAGTAGCCAATATTTTTGTTTTCATAATAACACCCTATTTTTACTGCCGTCGCAGGTTGTTTGTGCCGCGAAAAAAGCGGCTGCAAATAAACACAATTGGGCAAAGGGCTTAACGGCACGCCATGCGGCGCGCGGGCAAAAGCGGAATAACGGCGGCAAAGGCCTCAGACCTGGCGCTTTCACCCAGATAACAAGCGGTTAAGAGTTAAGCCAAATTTTTGCCTTTTTCAAAGGCGGCCAACACGGCATCAATTATATGCCCGCGCACAGCCGTGCGATCAAGATGGTTCATGGCGGCTATGGTGCTGCCGGCCGGGGAGCAGACCTCCTCGCGCAGCACGGCCAGGGCCTTGCCTTCGTGCCCGGCCAAGGCCACGGAACCATCACATAACGAAAAAACTATATTCCGTGATTCAGCCCTTGAAAAACCTAACGTTACACCAGCTTCCACCAATGCGTCCAGTAGATAAAAAATATAGGCCGGCCCGCAGCCGGAAATGGCCATAAAAGCGTTGAACTTGCTTTCAGGCAGTATGTATGTTTCGCCCAATGCGGCGAAAAGACTTTTTACATGGCTGATTTGTTGCTGGCTTACCGTCGCATCGTCAAAACACAGGCCGAAAATGCCTTTGTTAACCATGGCCGGAGTATTGGGCATAACCCTTACAATGGGGCTGCGGCCGCCGCTGTGAGCGCGTATGGCCGCCATATCCAGACCGGCGGCAATGGAGACAAGGAGCTTGCCTTCAGTCAAAAACGGGGCAAATTGGCGTAAAACCTGCGGCAAAACTTGCGGCTTGAGCGCAAGAAGCAGATAATCCGCCTCTTGCGCCAGCCGCTCGGCGGAATCTACCGCCGTAATATTCTCGCCAGCGCACTGGCCGGGGTTGAGATCGTAAGCAAGCAGAGCAAATTCGCCGCGTAGGGCGGAATTTGCGGCCCACCCCTTAAGGATGGCCCCTCCCATATTCCCGCAGCCGAGCACGCCTATTTTAATCATCCCACCAACTCCAGAGAGCTGAAGAAGAAAGCAATTTCCACAGCCGCAGTTTCAGGGGCGTCGGAGCCGTGCACGGTGTTGGCCTCCACGCTTTCGGCGTATTTTTTGCGAATGGTGCCTTCTTCGGCATTGGCCGGGTTGGTGGCGCCCATAAGCTTACGGTAGCGGGCAATGGCGTCTTCGCCTTGCAAAGCCACGGCCACGATGGGGCCGGAGATCATATATTCCACCAGGCTGTTGAAAAAGGGGCGCTCCTTGTGCACGGCGTAAAAGGCCTCGGCTTCTCTGCGGCTGAGTTGCAGCATTTTCATGCCAGCTACTTTAAGGCCGCTTTCCTGAATCATGGACAATACCGCGCCGGAAAGATTGCGCTTAACGGCATCTGGCTTAATCATGCAAAGTGTACGCTGAATCATTTTTAACTCCTGAATTAATTAATAGAATTTCTGCTTGCAGCCTGCGGCGCCAACCAGACGCGCCGGTTGCGAAAGCCACGGCCGTAACCGCCGCAGCATATTGTTTTACGCAGTGTAGCCGGGGCTGATTTTTACATTACGGCAATAAAATACGCCTGCCTGAAATAAAGCGCGCTCTTACGGCACTACCCGTAAATAATGCGAAATATTACGCGACCTGAGGCAAAAAACGCCGGTTATACACTGCCTAGGGCAAGCTATTACTTGCAGAGCCAAGAGGCGTCAAGTCTTTCAGCCTTACAACGTTTATGCCTTTGTCACGTACGCTCTGCCATTCCTCAAGGGCGGCCAGCGTGCCGGGCAAGGGGTGGCCTATGGCTATGGCCTGGCCCTTTACCAGCGCCATGCGCTCGGCTTTGCGCAGTTGCGCCAGCACTTTATCTTTGCTTGCATCCACATCTAAAAAAATATCGCGCTTAAAGGCAGGCCCGCCCGCGCGCACGGCCGTCGCAGCAAAGCGGCTTTTGGGGTGGGTAAGGCTGTCAAGCATATAAAAACCACGCTCCCGCAGCACCGCACATACCACGCGCATGGCTTCTTCATTTTGCGTAAGGCGTGAGCCCATATGGTTGTTCATACCTGTGGCAAAAGGCACTCGCGTTATGCTGTCGGCCAATAACGCGCGTATCTCCGCCTCGCCCATGCCGCGCAGTATAACCCCATCGCCGGGGTTCACCTTGGGGTAGCCCTCCGGCTCCATGGGCTGATGTATTATAACCTCCGCCCCGCTCTCATGCGCAAGGCGCGCGGCCGCCACGGCATGCGTGCCGCGCGGCCAGACGGCCATGGTTATTGGAAAATCCAGGGCCAGCAGCCTTTTAGCGCGCGCCATGGATTCGCCTATATCATCAATTACTATAACCAGCCTTGGGCCTTCGGGTTTAGGCTCGCGCGCGCCCTCCGTGCTTAGGAACAAAAGATGCGTGGGCACGCCATCCAGCGTAATCAGCCAGTATGTTCCGGCGCTTTCTGGCGTATGTTGCCTTGCGCCCACGCCCAATAAAGCGGCTGCCTCTTCGGACAGGCGCTCCAAGGTGGCCCTTTCGGACCAGGCCAGCAGCGAATCTCGCAAAGCCTGCGCAAAAACCGGCACGGACTCTATGTTATAAATATCCATACCCTTGAACTGATACGAATGCCCGCCCTGCTCGCGCAATTCGGCCAAAGTGATGCGTAAATCGGAAACAGGCATGGAAAGCCGCTGAATGGTTTGCGAAATGGCGTAATCCACTTGATTGATGCGGTCTTCAAAGCCGGTATGCGGGTCTTCCTCATACAAAAGCCCGTCGCCTTCCTCCGGCCCGATACCGCCGGAAGCCCCCTCATCCGCCACAGGGTCGCGCCCCGTGGCTGAAAAAAAGCGGCCATCGCCGTTTTCACCGCCAAGAAAAAACAACAGCAGGGCCAGACCGACGGCTGCGGCCAGCAGAAGAAAAATAGCGATATTGCCTGGTTTTCTGGCTTTCATAGATTCATAAGTTGAGCGGCAGGCTGATTAAGCCTGCCGCTGTTTAAACCTGATTATTGCTTTTTCCAGCTTATTTCCTGAATTTTAGGCAGGCTTTTTACTATTTGCAGGGCCATGCGCAACTGGTTGTCGCGCGCAAGCTGGGCTTCAGCCTCGGAGTCAACTTTAAAGGCCGGCACGGCGGCGCCGTTGTTCTTGTTCTTGTTTTCCAGATGATGCGACAAATCCTGCTCGCGCACGCGAATGCGCGGGGCTTTGCTTTCGCCATCACGCGGGGCTTCAAAAGGAATTTCAAGGTCAGGCTCTATGCCTTCGGCCTGAATGGAGCGCCCGTTGGGGGTATAGTACAGGGCGGTGGTAATTTTTATGCCAAAGCCGCCAGCCTGGCGCAGCTCTTGCACGGAGCCTTTGCCGAAGGTGCGCTCGCCCACCAGCACGGCCCGCTTGCGGTCTTGCAAGGCTCCGGCCACAATTTCAGCCGCCGAGGCCGAGCCGGAGTTAACCAGCACAACCACGGGCTCCATAACGTCTTTTTTCTGTTTGCGCGCGGTAAACTCACGCTGGCTGGTGGGGGTGCGGCCGCGCATGGAGACTATGACGCCGTCCTGCAAGAAAACGTCGGATACTTTTACAGCCTGGTCCAGAAGCCCGCCTGGGTTATTGCGCAAATCAAGCACAATGCCTTTTATGGGCGTTTGCTTGCGGGCTTCATCCAGAGCTTTTTCCAGCTCTTCAGTGGTTTTTTCGCTAAAACGGCTGAGGCGCACCCACAGGTAACCTTCTTCAAGGTAGCGCGCTTTTACGCTGATAACCGGAATGGAATCGCGCTTTATTTTTATGGACACTGGCGTGAGAGCGTCTTTATGCATAATCAGCAGCTCAACTTCGCTGCCTTTGGGGCCGCGAATATTGCTTACAACCTCCTGCTGGGTCATATCCATGGTAGGTTTGCCGTCTATGGCCAGTATGGCGTCACCCGCCAATATGCCCGCAGCATGGGCCGGGGTATCGTCTATGGGGGTTACTACCGTAACTTTTCCGTTATCAGTGGTTATTTCAATGCCAACGCCGGTGAATTCGCCGGAGGTGGTTTCGCGCATTTCGTTCATTTCTTCAGGCGTAAGGTAGGAGGAATGAGGGTCAAGAGCCTGAAGCATGCCCTTGAGAGCGCCGTCTATAAGCTCGTCGTTATCCACCTCGCGCACGTAATCTTTTTGCACTACGTCAAAAACCTCACTAAAGCGCTTGAGGTGGTTGTAATCATAACTGGAGGCCGCCTGGCATTCCGCCAAAGGGAAAAGCATGATCAGGGCCAGGACCACAAGAGACATTTGCGAATTGAAACGCATGAAAAACCTCCGAAAACCGGAATATGAATTGAACCGGCAAAATATGCAGGCGGGAACGCTACAATAAAAATACGACCTTGCAAAGCTCTAATACACTTAAAATGGAAAAAACAGCAACTGCGGCGCGCTTACCCGGCAGCCGGCCGCGCTTGTTACGATTTTACCAGCCAACTCTCGGGGTTTACGGCGTTTTGGTGATGCCGCAGCTCAAAATAGAGCCCATCACCGTTAATGGACGGGTAATACCCGCAACGCCCAAGGGTTTGCCCCCGGTTTACATTCTGCCCCAAACTGACCGCGCAATCAGAAAGAAAGGCGTAAATACTGAAATAATCCTGCCCGTGCTGCACCACCACAACCAGGCCCAGCCCGCGCATGGTATCGCGAAACATAACCTTGCCCCCGTGCACTGCGCGCACATCGGCCCCGCCGCTGGTGGCAAAGCCCAGCCCGCGCACCGGCGGGTTGGACGAAGGGCTGAATTTTTGGGCTATTTTGCCGGTGGTGGGCCAAGGGAGTTGCCCCTTGGCTTTGTCTATGGCTACATTAGCCTGCCGGGCGCTTTTAAGATCGAAATTCAAATCAGCAATCAGCTTTAGGGTGTCGTTAAGCTCGCTTTCCGCCGTCTGGCGCTGCTTGCGCACCATTGCCAGGCGCTGCTCATACTTTATGCGCTCGCCCAGCAATTTGGCTTTTTGCTGATCAAGCCGCTGCATTTGCTCGGCCACATCCTGGCCTATGGCATCGCGCCTGCTTAACACTTCTGAAACGGCCAGTTCCTGCTTGCGCAATTCTTCCTGATAACCATCTATGGCTCTAAGCAAATCAGCAGTCCAATAATACTCGCGGTCTATGGCGGGCCAGTTTTCCAAATCCCGCCCGCCAATGCTGGCCCTGCGGGTATGCAAGCTCCACATGGTGGACAAAAGCTCGGCCAGAGCCCTTTCAGTCTTTTGCTGCTCTTTCAAAAGCTTGTCGTAATCTCTTTGCGTGCTCTCACCGGCCGCGGCCAGCCCCGCAAGCTGCTTGCGTTGCTCGGCCAGGCTTTTTTCCAGCGCGAGGATGGATTTTTCTGATGCGGCCAAGGTGGAGTCAAGCTCCTTTTCCTCGACGGTCAGGCGCTTGAGGCTGTCTTGCCGGGCTTTGGCCTTTGCTTCTTCCTGCTTTATACTGTCGCGCAACGAGGCCTCGGTAGCGGCAAAAGTAACCTGACAGCAAAGCAGGCACAAAAAAACCGCGACAGCGAGAAAACCGCCGCGAACAGTGCAAATATGGCCAAAGGTGCATCGCATGGCGCGATTTTACAGGTTTCGCGAAAGATTTCAAGAAAACTCCGGTCCATACGCTAAAATATCATATTATCCAGTGCTGCCTCCCGCCTTGAGAATTTGACTTCAAATCTTGCCAGATTATTAAAATCAGTTTTTGTAAAATTTAGCTTGATATTGAAAATGATTTTCTATATCACTAATCCAAGTGAAGATGAACACAAGAAAAAATTTAACACAAAGTGAGGATACTATGGCTAAAGCACTTATAGTTTACGGCTCTACCACCGGAAACACCGAATATGTCGCCGATATTGCCGAAAGCGTGCTTAAAAGCTCCGGTTTTGAAGTGACCAAAAGCAACGTAAGCTCGGTAAGCGCCGCCGGACTTTGCGATGGTTACGATCTCTCCCTTTTCGGCTGTTCCACTTGGGGCGACGACTCCATTGAGCTGCAAGATGACTTCATTCCGCTTTTTGACGATTTGGATAAAATAAACGCAGGCGGCAAAAAAACAGCCGTATTCGGCTGCGGGCTAAGCGACTACACACACTTTTGCGGGGCTGTGGACGCCATAGAGCAAAAACTGAACGCCCTTGGGGCCACGGTTGTGGATACGCTTAAAATTGACGGCGACCCGCAGACCGAACGCGCTGAGATTGAAGCATGGGCCAAACGCGTGGCCACGGCCTAGAGGGGGTAACGCCATGTCTATTACCAGAGAGCTTGTGGAAAACGTGCGCCGCCGCGTGGCCGAAACGCCGGGCGTGCTTACGGCCCAATTGGCTAACGAGTTCGGCGCCTCGGAGGCCGAAGTGGTAACCGCCCTGCCCCTGCACATGCGCCTGCGCGCCAGACTGGAAGCGTTTGACGATATTTGGGGCGTTATTGAAAACTGGCAGGATGTCTCGTTGTATGGCAACGGAGCGCTCAGCATGGGCTGCCTGGACCATTCATACGGTTTTCCGGCGCTGTCCTATACGGAAAACAACATCCATTTGCAATGCGGCGACTATTTGCACAAAGGCATGCTGAACCCTGATGAGCTTGGGTTCATCTGGTTTGTTTCAAAACCGTTATGCGCGGCGGAAAGCCACTCTGTGCAATTTTTTGATAAAGCGGGCGAGCATTTGCTTTCCGTATATCTCGGCCGCGACGAAAAAGGCGAAATAGACGAAAAGGCCAAGCAGGATTTTGAAGACCTGCGCGTCAGGCATGGTGTAAAACCTGTGCCGCATAACCGCTGCAAAGGCTGCGGCAACTGCACCTGCGGGCACGGTCAGAAAAAGCACTGATCATAAATGGCTTTTTAGGGGCCGCCCAATAATCAGGTTTTTATCCTCTTTAAATAAAAACAAGATTGCTCTGCAAGCAAGGCCGTTCAGGCCGGAACATAACGCATATGGGCATGCGCCAGTTCCGGACTGAACGGCCTGATATTTGCAATCACTCCGGGTCGTACTCCAGATAATCTTTAAGAGGGCAGGCGTGACAAAGAGGTTTGCTCTTGCGGCAAAAGTTCTTGCCGGCACGCACTATCAGGGCGTGATATTCGTTATAAATCGCAACATCTGGCGGCAAAGCCGAGGTGAGCAAATCCTGCATTTCAGCATAGTCGCTTTCCTCACCCACAAAGCCATGCCGGTGTAAAATGCGGTAGGTATAGGCATCCACCACAAAACTAGGTTTTTCCAGCGCATAAAGCAAAATGGAATCGGCGCTTTCGCGTCCTATGCCCTTTATGCCCAGCAACTCCTCGCGCAGGGCTGGCAAATCGCCATTGCGCAACCAGGCAAGGCTGGGGTCGTCTGGCGGAGCGTCTTGGCCTGCTTTTTCCGCCAAATAGGCCAGCACATTGCGCAAGCGTTTGCTTTTTTGCGTGTAAAAGCCCGAAGGCCTTATGGCCGCTTCCAGTGCCGCCGTTGACATGCCCCAGATAAAGCCCGGTGTAAGCGGGCCGCAATTACGCAAATTTTCCAGAGCTTTTTCAACGTTATTCCAACTGGTGTTCTGCGTGAGCACAACCCCCAAAACAACTTCAAAGGGCGACTGCGCGGGCCACCAGTTGCTGGGGCCGAAATGCTCGAGCAATATATCGTAATACCTGGCTAAATCAGAAACTGGCGGCATGAAGCGGCCTCCGTTAGTTTAAATGCCGCGCCACACCAAAGACACCCACTCGTTAAGCACGGTGGTTTCCGCCTTGGGCAGGCCACAGGCCATGTAGCGCTCTTCCACCATGGCGGCTTGGGTTTCCAGAATGCCGGAAAGGGCCAGACAACCGCCGGGCCGTACTTTGGCCCTGATTTGCACCGCCATGTTCATAAGCGGCTCGGCCAGTATATTCGCCATAACCAGATCAAAGCCGACTTCCGGCACAGCCTCAAGGCTGCCCCTGCGCACAACAAGGGCTTCGGCGTTTACGCCATTGATGGCGCGATTTTCCAAGGAGTTTTCAACGGCCATGAGGTCAGGGTCAACCCCCACGCCTTTAAGCCCCAGCAAGGCAGCGCCTATGCCCAGAATGCCGGAGCCTGTGCCCAAATCCAGAAAGCTTTGGCCGGGTTTGACATAGCCTGCGTCAAACAGGTCGGAAAGCGCCTTCAGGCACAGGGCGGTGGTGGCGTGGTGTCCGGTGCCGAAAGCCGTTTTAGGCTCTATAATCACCGGCTGGCGCGAGGTACTTTTCCGCTCTTCTTCCATCCAGGGGGCCAACACTATAAAACGGCTGCCTGCCTCAACTGGTGTGAAAAATTCCTTCCAGGTGCTCACCCAATCTTCTTCCGGCACAACTGAGAGGCTGATCTTCCACGATGGCTCAAGCCCACGCAACGTTTCTTCCAGCTCCAGGCAAAACTCGCGGTTGGGCGAGTGCACACGGGCCAGGAGGCCCTGCGGCACATCTTCCTCTTCCCACCCATGGTTAACGTGCAGGGCAAGAGCCGCGCCCAAAAGGTCGGCATGTTCTTCCGACGATATAATTTCAAGTCTGTTCAGTTCGGCCATTTGTTGGTGCTTCCTTACTAGCGTTTACGGGCACTCAGAGTGCCGTCTCATATATTTAAAGACGACTTCTAATAAAAAAAGGGCGGCCCAGCAAGGCCGCCCTTTTTGAAATATAAAATTACGCGCTTAGTTGCCGCCGCAACCACTGCCGCAACTGCCGCAGTTGCCGCCGGAGCTGAGCGGACGCTCGGACTCTACAATAAAGCCCATATATCCGGCGTCAACCTTTATGCCGCCAACCTGTTCGTACAGATTGGAGTCAACGCAGAATTTAAAGCCGTTATCCTCAAACACTTTATCGGAATCGCGAGGCTCATCCAGAGCCATGGCCAAACGTGGCCCGGCTCAGCCGCCGGATGCCAGATAAATGCGAACAGTCGCTTTGTCTTTGCCCGCAAAAAAGGCCTCAAGTTCCTGTTTTGCGCCGTCAGTAAGTTGAAACATTGGTTTACCTCCAGGTATCCAGGTATTTACTCAGGCTATGTAATCACAGGTACAACCGTTGTCAACGCCAATAGCCCGTACATTCATTTTTATTTACCCCACGTCCGCGCTTTTGAAAAGCACAAAGCGTTATTAAGTGGGGTAATGCAAAAAACACCCCAAGGCGCTGTCTTTTATATTAAAATATTTTATTTTCAAATAGTTACAACATAAACAAGCACTTTACTTTCACAAAAAAAATACTATAAGGGGTGTTCTCAACATGCAAAAAGCGGGTGTGACGTGATAATTCCTGTAGGCAGCCTTATAAACGCGGCTGCGATAATACTTGGCGGAACTTTGGGGCTTTTTCTGGGTAATCGCCTTACCGACGACCTTAGAAAAATAGTTTTTCAAGGTCTGGGCCTGTGCGTAATTATAATAGGCCTGCAAATGGCCCTGCTGGTTCAAAACCCGCTTATTCTCATTTTCAGCATACTCACCGGCGGCATTATAGGCGAAATATGCAATCTGGACGGCCAACTGGCCAGAGGCGGCAATGCGCTTAAAAAGCTTACAGGCTCCGGCAACAACAGCTTTACCGAAGGCTTTGTGGGCGCAACAATGCTGTTCTGCATAGGCTCCATGGCTATTTTGGGGCCTTTGGACGAGGGCCTTACCGGCGACTACACCATATTACTTACCAAATCCGTGCTGGACGGCTTCGCGGCCATGGCTCTTTCAGCAGCCTTCGGTTCCGGCGTTATGTTCGCCGCCGCGCCTACCTTTTTGTATCAGGGCGTGATCACCCTTTTTGCCGGCTCGCTGCAAAGCCTGCTTACAGAACAGATGATTCTTAACATCAAGGCCACCGGCGGGGTGCTTATTCTCGGCATAGCCTTTAACATGCTGGAGCTTACCAAAATAAAGCTCTCCAACCTGCTGCCCGCGCTGCCCATGGCCGTGCTGATAGTGTATGTGCTTAGCCTGGCAGGTTAGACAACATATAAGGCCACATCCAAAAAAGTGCTTGCCCAAGCCGTTTTGTTAAGCTATATAAACAAAAATTTCCAATCGTTTTGCAATGAAAATTCCAATGAGCATATAATGAGCAAAAATTACATTCATATTGAAGGCGCCAAGCAGCACAACCTTAAAAATATCAGCCTGGATATACCACGCGAAGAGCTGGTGGTTATTTGCGGGCCTTCCGGTTCGGGCAAATCCACCTTGGCTTTCGACCTTATTTATGCCGAGGGGCAGCGCCGCTATGTGGAATCTCTTTCCGCTTACGCCCGCCAGTTTTTGCCGCAAATGGACAAGCCTGCCGTGGATAAAATTGAAGGGCTTTCTCCGGCCATTTCTTTGGAGCAGTCCGGCTCGGGGCGCAACCCGCGTTCCACCGTTGGCACTACGACCGAAGTATACGACTTTTTGCGCGTGTTTTTCGCCCGGCTGGGGCGCATGTACTGCCCCAAGTGCGGCCGGGCCATAGAATCGCGCTCGGTTGACGAAATAATAGCCGATATTCTGGATATGCAGGAGGGCACCCGCTTTATGCTGCTGGCCCCGTTGGTGGAAATGCAAAAAGGCACCCATCAGGACCGCTTCAAAAAGCTTAAAGCCGAGGGTTTTGCCCGCGTGCGCGTGAATAACGAGATTTTCTCGCTGGAAGAGCCGCCCACTCTGGACAAGAACAAAAAACACGTCATTGAGCTGGTGGTGGACCGACTGGTAGTAAAAGAAGGCGTGCGCGGGCGTCTGGCCGACTCCCTTGAGCTGGCCCTCAAATACGGCAACGGCCGGGTTATTATAGCTATTCCGCGTAACAAGGAACAAACTGATTTCGACGAAATTCTGCACAGTACAGATTCCGCCTGCCCTGTGTGCCGTATAAGCCTGCCGCCCCTAAGCCCGCAGCTTTTTTCATTTAACAGTCCCACAGGGGCCTGTACCCGTTGTCTGGGCCTGGGCAGCATAGAGTATTTCGAACCTGCCCTCATAGCGCCAAACAAGGGTCTTTCCATAAATAAAGGCGGGCTGCTGCCTTGGAAGAACCCCAAGGTGCTGGAGCGTTACGCCGCCCCGCTGGCGGCTTTGGGCAAACGCCGCGGCTTTACGCTGGATACTCCATTGGCGGAACTTGATCAGGACGCTCTGGACGCCCTTTTCTACGGCGAGCTTGAGGACGGCGCCCCAGCGCGCGGCGCCGAAAGCGGGCTGCGCCGCAACTGGTTTGGCATGAGCCGGGCCACGGGCTGGCGCAAAAAAGACACAGGCGACAGCTCCGGCCGTTGGCCAGGCCTTATAGCGGTGCTGGAAAAAGGCATGCAGTACGGTGAGGCTTGGCAAGAACTGCTTTCGCGCTACCGCCAGACCACCGACTGCCCCGAATGCCACGGCGCGCGCCTTAAACCAGAGGCTCTGGCCGTACGGGTGGACGACCTTAATATAGCGCAGTTTTGCTCATTTTCCATACGCCGCTCGCTGGAATGGCTTAAAGAAAGAACCTTCAAAGGCAAGCAGGTAGCCATAGCGGAGCCCCTGCTCAAAGAGCTTACCCACCGTTTGGAATTTATGATGAACGTGGGGCTGGATTACATTACCCTCGGGCGGACCATGGCTACGCTTTCCGGCGGCGAGGCCCAGCGCATACGCCTTGCCTCGCAGTTGGGCTCCGGCCTGGTGGGTGTTACCTATGTGCTGGACGAGCCCTCAATAGGCCTGCACCCGCGCGATAACGAGCGCCTTATAAGCACCTTGCGCAGTTTGCAGCGCCGGGGCAACAGCGTGCTGGTGGTGGAGCACGACGAAGCCACCATAAAAGAAGCCGACACCGTGCTGGAACTGGGCCCCGGCTCAGGCGTGCACGGCGGCGAGCTGGTTTTTAACGGCACTGTGGAGAAACTCCTGAAAGAATCTGAATCGCTCACCGCCAAATATTTGCGCGGCGACCTGCGCATACCCGTGCCGGATGTAAGGCGCGCGGCCAAGGGCGATTTGATGCTTAAAAAAGTAACCACCAACAACCTGCGCGGCTTTGACTGCCGCATCCCGCTGGGCGTGATGACCTGCGTTACCGGCGTTTCCGGCTCCGGCAAAAGCTCGCTGGTGGTGGATACCTTATACAGCCACATTGCCCTGCATCAGGGCCTAAAGGCCGAGCACCCCGGCCAGATTGGCGGCATTGAAGGGCTGGATGCCATAGAGCGCGTTGTCATAATAGACCAGACCCCCATAGGCCGTACCCCGCGCTCCAACCCGGCCACCTATACCAAGATATTCGATGAAATCCGCGAAATTTTCGCCATGACGCCGGATGCGAAAAAACGCGGTTACACCTCGGGGCGCTTCAGCTTTAACGTTAAGGGCGGGCGTTGCGAATCCTGCGCCGGTGACGGGCAGATACGGGTGGAAATGCACTTTCTGCCGGATATTTTTGTCACCTGCGATGTGTGCAAGGGCAAACGCTACAGCCATGAAACGCTTGAGGTGTTATACAAAGGGCTGAACATTGCCGAAGTGCTCAATCTTACGGTAAGCCAGGCCCGCGAGTTTTTCGCGCATTATCCCGCTCTGGAGCGCCGCTTGGCCGTGCTGGAAGATGTGGGCCTTGGCTATCTGCAACTTGGGCAGCCCGCCACCACCCTTTCCGGCGGCGAGGCCCAGCGTATTAAAATATCACGCGAGCTGGGCAAAAAAAGCCTGCCCGGCACACTGTATATTCTGGACGAGCCCACCACCGGCCTGCACATGCATGAGGTGGGCAAGCTTATAAGCGTGCTGCACCAACTGGTGGACCGTGGAGCCACCGTGGTGGTTATAGAGCACAATACCGATGTAATCTGCTCATCCGACCATGTTATAGACCTTGGCCCCGGCGGCGGCGAGCATGGCGGGCAAATAGTATCCGCCGGCACGCCGGAAGAGATTATGCGCGACCCTGCCTCCATAACAGGGCAGTTTCTGGTGCAGGAGCGTAGTTGGATGCTGGAAAGGCAGCCGGCAGCCGCGCCGGTAAAAAAAGGCCGCGTGAAAGCGAAAAAGAGTATGGATGGGTAAGACGGGCTTGTAGATGGAACTTACAACAAAAAAAGAGGGCTGTGCTCTCTTTTTTTGTTTATTTTACAAGCAGATATCGCAAAGTGTACTCCTAAGTCACCACTGCTAAACGTATTGACAAATTGCCACTCAGCGGCTACATTAAAATAAATGTAACCGAAGCACATGGAAAAGCATGAATAGAACCTCTCCTCAACCTTATGGCATGTCACCGTGGCTTATGCGTGAAGCCTGGCAACCGTGGGAGCGCTTGTTTCATCTGGGCAACAAACGGCAATGGTCGGCGAAAGAAGTGCTGTACGGAGCAGGTTGCCCCACGGAAAACATTGTTCTGATCACAGACGGGCTTATAAAGGTTATGGCTCAGGGGCTTAACGGCAATCAGCGCGGCATAGCCATACTCGGGGCTGGAAGCGTGCTGGGTGAAACCGCCCTGTTTAGCGGCAAAAGTTACCAGCATATTATAACATGTGTTGAAAATTGCAGCGGCGTGGAGTTTTCAAAAAACCTGCTTTTTGAGCAGGTGCTGGGCAGGGATACCGAGCTTACCCTTTACCTTATGCGTAATTTGGCCGAAAAATCCTACATAATGTCATCGCAGTTGGAATGTCAGTCTTTTATGAGCAGCGAGCAGCTTGTGGCCCACTTCCTGTATCATCTTTATTTGGAGCAAGAAAAAGGGAGTTGGATTTACCATAAAATATCTCCGCTTTCCCTCACTACTCTGGCCGAGCTTGTTGGGCTGCACCGGGTTACCCTTACCCGCATTATCGGAGACTTGATCAAAAACGGCATACTCAGCAATGTGGAAAGAAAACTGCGCGTAAACGACCTCGAAGCCGTTTTGCGCATACTGCGCGCGAGCTGCCGCTGACCAATCCAATTTCTCCATTAAAGCGATAACGCCAGCATTTCAGTGGCACACCATATATTCCATATGGTGAGAATTTTTTTATTGCCATCAATTGAAAATGAATATAACTTGCAAAACATGATAATGGGTCGCAAAATCATATAATTCTAAATACAATAATTACAATCAGTTTCAATAAAAATTGCATTTATTTTATTACTGATATAAGTGCGCAAATAAGTTGTTTTTTGCCCGTTTAAACGGATACACCTTTAAAACTTAGGAGCTTACATGAACACCTTTCTTAAATACGGCCTTTTTGTAGGAGTAGGCATAGTAATAGGCGCCGCCGCCGCAACTTTTGTGGCGCGCAACCCCGAAGCGGTGCGCAAAGGCATGGCTAACGCCATGGGCAAAACCATGGACCTGAAAGATAAAGCCCAAACCGTTTTTGAAACCGCCAAAGAGAATTTTGAAGATCTGGCGGCGGAAGCCCGCTCCTCCAAAAAGAATAGCGACGCTTAAAACTTTGGCCCCCACCACCAAGCGGTGGGGGCATTTATCTCACCATCAGTTTTTTAAGGATAACCAATGCTTAAAGTCACGGCAGCAAATAATGCCGTTTCCGGCAGCGCCGCACAGCCGTATTTTGTGCCGGGCGGCCGTAAAAACGTCTTCTCCACGGCCGATCTTAAGGATCGCGTAAGCGACTGCATAGATAAAGAAAATTTTTATTACATAGCCAGCAAACTGCCGGGCCGCATGCGCATAAAAAAGGGCCGCTCCAGAAATGCTTTTTCCGGAATGGAACTTATGCAACTGCTGGAGCTGCTGCCTGACAACATGCGCATAAAAATTTCAAAGCACAGCGGCAGCCTGCTTGTATTTGTGCATAACTCAAAATATATGCGGCTTTACCCGGAGACCTTGCCGGAAAAGCCCGTGGCCAACCCCATACCGGGCAAGATAGTCAGCTATGCCTTTCCGTTTGCCCTGCGGGCCGCGCTGGCAACGCTACGCGCCATACCCTACATTGCCAAAGGGCTGTATGGCATGCTCAGTAAAGGCAAGTTGGATCTGAACGTGCTGGATGCGGCGGCTCTTTCCGTTTGCCTCATCCAACGCGATTTCCGCTCGCTCAGTTCAATTGTGTTCTTCTTTGCCTTGGGTGAATACCTGGCGGACTGGACGCGTAAAAAGTCCCACTCCAAGCTGGCGGACAGCCTTGCCCTGAATATCGAATCGGTATGGCTGAAATGCGGAGACACCGAAATTATGACCCCGCTGGCCAAAGTGTTGCCCGGCGATCTGGTTGTAGTGCGCTCCGGCGCCGTAATTCCGGTAGATGGCACTGTTGAGACCGGCGAAGCCATGGTAAACCAAAGCTCCATGACCGGCGAGCCACTTCCCATTCCTCGCATCCCAGGCCAGAGCGTATTTGCCGGAACCATGCTGGAAGAAGGCGAGCTTGTGGTGCGCGTGGTGAAAGTGGGCGGCGAGACGCGCATTTCTTCCATTCTGCGTAAAATTGACGAGTCCGAGGCGGCCAAGGCCGCCATCCAAAGCCGTTACGAGCACATTGCCGACAGCATTGTGCCGTACAATTTTTTGCTGTCTGGGCTTGTTTTCGCGCTTACGCGCGATCTGCGCCGGGCCGGCTCCGTACTGCTGGTGGATTACTCCTGCGCCCTGCGTCTGGCTACTCCCCTGGCCGTGCTTACCTGCCTGCGCGAGGCCGCCAGCCACGGAGTGCTCATTAAAGGCGGAAAATTCGCCGAGGCCCTCAGTCAGGCCGATACGGTAATTTTTGACAAAACCGGCACCCTTACCGAAGCCCAGCCAACAGTGGTGGAGGTAATACCCTTTAACGGGTACGAGCGCGACTATATACTCAAAAGCGCGGCCTGCCTTGAAGAACATTTTCCGCATCCCGTGGGGCGGGCGGTTGTGGCCGCCGCCGAGTTGGCCAAACTGAGCCACCGCGAAGAGCACACCCAGGTGGAGCTTATAGTGGCGCACGGCATAGCCTCGCGCCTGCACGGCAAACGCGTGCTGGTTGGGAGCGAGCACTTTTTGCTGGAAGACTCCCAGATAAGCATCACACCTGAACAGCGTGAGATAATCAGCAAGCAGGCCGGTATGGGGCGCTCGGTGCTGTATGTGTCTTTTGACGCCCGCCTGGGCGGCATCATACTTATTGAGGATAAAATACGGCCCAACGCGGCGGCAGCCATAAAGGCCCTGCGGCAAGACGGCATAAAGCGCGTTATCATGCTTACGGGCGACGGCGAGCTTACAGCCGCAAGCATCGCGGCCCAAGCAGGAATAGACGAGTTCAGGGCCCGCCTGCTGCCGGAGCATAAAGCCGCCTTTGTGCAGGAGCTGCGCGCCGCCGGCCATACCGTGCTTATGCTGGGCGACGGCATTAACGACTCCCCGGCGCTTTCCGCCGCCAACGTCGGCGTTTCCATGTCCGGCGGAGCGGATTTGACCAAAGAGGTAGCTGATGTAGTGCTCACGCGCGGTGACATTATGGATTTGCTCACCGCCAGAAAACTCTCGCGCCGGACCATGCGCAGAATAAAACACAGTTTCAACTATTCACTGGCCTTTAACAGCGTATTCCTGCTGGGTGGGCTCTTTGGCGTGGTGGGAGCAGGGCTGGCAGCCCTGCTGCACAATGCCACTACCGCCGTAATAGCTTTAAGCTGCATGCAAAACATGCTGCCGCCAGCCCTGCCCCAAGCCGCCCCGGCCACAACGGAAAAATCCCTTACCGCGCAGGCCGCGCCTATACGCCCAGAGGCAACACCTATGCCTAAAAACGCCGGTATGGCGCCAGAAACAGGCAAGGTAAAAACAGACAAAGCCGCCGCAAAAAGCATATCGCCGCAGCCAGGCAAAAGCGTGCCCGCCAAGCTCACAAAAACCGATAAAACCAAAGCGGCAAAAACCTTAACTTCCGGCAGCGCGCCAAAGGCAAAAAGCGCTAAAGCCAAAAACATGGCAACCAAAGCCGGAACAACCCCAAAACAAGATGCCGCCGTTACTTCCGGCAACCCCGTTGCCAAAACCACGGCAACAAAACGCAAGGACGCAAAAAAATGATTACCAGTTTTATTGACGGGCGCGTGCGAGTGCGCCATGCCGCCTTGAGAAATACCGAAAATATGCAAGTAATTGTCGATATGCTGGGCCAATACCCCGGCGTGCAAAGCGCCACCCCCAACTTGCGTACCGGCAGCATACTGGTGCTGTATGACACGGAGCAAATCAGCCGCGAGATGCTGCAACTGGCCGAACAAGCCTTGCGCGAGCACCTGGCTGAAAACATGCCGGAAAACGTGCCTGATAAAACATCTAATCGCGAGCAGGATATAAACTTGCGCGGCCTGCTCAAGTCTTGCTTTTGTAGCGGGCTTTCGCGTAAATCAGAGAATAGAATGCTGGGGCTTACCCTGGGCCTGTGTCTGGCTGGCTGCCTGGGAGCTCCGCGCCTGCACGCCTGGGCTGGCGGAACTTTTGTCTTTATGGCATTGGGGCACGCGCTGCGCCGCGCTAGAGTTTAACAAGCCAAATTGCCTTGCAAAAGCTCCCCCTTCTGCCTTAAAGGGGGAGCTTTTGCATTTGATGCTCTGAAAAGGCTATTAAATCAATTTTTCTTGATAACCTGATTTATGCCTTGCCATGCTACCGTACTTTAGATATATTATGGACAATTATTGGCATATATTTTAAAAGTACAGCAATATTACCTTGTTATGAAACAAGAGATTATTTCGTAATTATGAAATAGTTGTAAACTCCAAAATTTTGAACAGGCCTGTATGATACGCGTAGAAAACCTTCAGAAAAACTTCGGCGGCCACATGGTGCTGCAAGATATAAATATGCAGGTTGACGCCGGGGAGATTTTCGGCATTGTCGGCCATTCAGGGGCCGGCAAATCCACCCTGCTCCGCTGCCTTAACGGGCTGGAGGGGTATAACGCGGGCAGCGTGCGCGTTATGGGGCACGAGGTTGGCAAACTCAGCCAGAACGCCCTTTTGCGCCTGCGCAGTAAAATGGGCATGGTTTTTCAAACCTTCAGCCTGATGGAACGGCGCAATGTATTTGACAATGTGGCTTTTCCGCTGGAGGTCTGGAACATGTCCCAGGCACGCGTAAAAGACCGCGTAATGGAGCTTTTGCAGTTGGTGGGCCTAGAGAGCAAATGCAACGCCCGCCCCGCCAACCTGAGCGGCGGGCAAAAACAGCGCGTGGGCATTGCCCGCGCTCTGGCGTTAAACCCCAGCGTATTGCTGTGCGACGAGGCCACATCCGCCCTTGACCCGCGTACCACCATGTCCATTCTGGATCTTTTGCAAGACATAAATGAGCGCCTTAACCTTACCATAGTACTGGTAACCCACCAGATGGAAGTGGTTAAACGCCTGTGCCGCCGCACCCTGCTGCTGGACGGCGGCCTGACCCAAGGCATAGGCGACACCGCCAGGCTCTTTCTGGCCCCCACGCCCGACCTTAAAAAGCTTATTGACGAGGATTATACCCTCATACCCAGCGGCACCAACATACGCCTTATGTTCCCGCGCGAGCTTTCGCAGCAGCACGTGGTAAGCACCATGGTGCGCGAGCTGGGCATAGATTTTTCCATAGCCGGGGGCAAGCTGGAGCGGTATCAAAACGATATTTTGGGCTTTCTTATAATAAACGTTGATGACGAGCATCTGGAAATGGTGCTTAATTATTTGCAGGAAAAAAAGCTGTACTGGCAAGTTATGGACGATGAGGCAGCCAGAGAAACGGAGCGGAACAATGCCTGAGGCGCAAACTTCGCTTTTTAACGCCATGCTGGCCCGCTTTCTGGACATAGCGCCGGAACTGTGGGCAGCCACGCTGGAAACGCTGTATATGGTAGGGCTTTCCACCATATTCTCCCTGCTTTTGGGCTTTGCCCTGGCCATATTGATGATTTTCAGCAACCCGCACGGCCTCAGCCCGATGCCCAAGCTTTACGGAGCGCTGGATGTGGCTGTAAACCTGCTGCGCTCGTTTCCATTCATCATACTGCTTATAGCCATATTGCCTCTTACGCGCTTTATTATAGGCACCACCATAGGCAGCACCGCCCCCATAGTGCCCCTTACCATCGCTGCGGCCCCTTTTGCGGCCCGCATAATTGAAGGTAACTTTCTGGAGGTGGATGCCGGAGTTATAGAAGCCGCCCGCTCTTTTGGCGCCAATAACTGGCAGATTGTTTTCAAGGTGTTGTTTCCGGAAGCGCTCCCGGCCATTATTCTTAACGTTGCGGTTATTGCCATAACCCTGCTGGGTTATTCGGCCATGGCCGGCACCGTTGGCGGCGGCGGTCTGGGCGACCTGGCCATAAAGTACGGCTACAACCGGTTTCAGCTTGATGTAATGGTTTATGCCGTGGTCGTGCTGGTTGTTATTGTTCAGGTAATTCAAACCACCTGCAACTTTTTGTATAAAAAACTGCGGTAGCGCCCGCTTGCGCTATGAGTATTTTTGACTTGCGCCAACCCGCTACCGCGTGTCACCTTTAAAACGCTCCAAGGAGTTAGTATGAAACGTTTGGTTCTCGCTCTTGCTCTTGTGCTCTTGTGCGCCGCTCCGGCGCTGTCTGCCGAAAAATTCATAGTCGGCGTAACCCCCTTTCCGCACAAGGATATAATGCTGGTGGCCAAACCCATTATGGCCGCTCAGGGATACGACCTGGTAATAAAAGAGTTTACCGACTATGTGCAGCCCAACATGGCCCTGTCGGAAAAAAACATAAACGCCAACTTTTTCCAGCATATTCCGTATTTGGATAACATGAATAAAGAAAAGAACCTGGGCCTGGCCTGGGTGGCCAAGGTACACATAGAGCCCCTGGGCCTTTACTCCAAAAAAATTAAAAAGCTGGACGAGCTTAAAAAAGGCGACCTCATAGCCGTGCCCAACGACCCCACCAACGAGGCCCGCGCCCTGCGCCTGCTTGAAGCCCACGGCCTGATTACCCTCAAGCCCGGCGAGCTGGTTACGGTAAAAGACATTACCGCCAACCCCAAGGGTCTGAAATTCCGCGAAATTGATGCCGCGCAACTGCCCCGCACCTTGCAAGACGTTGCAGCCTCGGTAATAAACACCAACTTCGCGGGCGAGGCAGGTCTTATACCCTCGCGTGACGCCATCATCTCCGAGGGCGAAGACTCCCCATACGCCAACGTGCTGGTGGTGCGCTCCGCCGACAAAGACAGCCCGGCCGTCAAAGCCCTCATAAAGGCCGTGCAGTCGCAGGAAGTGAAGAAGTATATCGAAACCCAGCTTATTCCGCGCGGTATTGTTCCGGCTTTCTAATACACTGCTTATAATTACAAATATAAATACGCCCCGCCGTGCAATGGCGGGGCGTATTTATATGGGCAAAGGCATAATTGATGAGGCCGTATTTATCATATGCTGGGCACGGCCCGACACCTGCCGTTATTCCGTTGCGCCTTACGCAACGCCGCGCATCCTGTAAAAGCTGCTTATTTTATTTGTTTTCAAAGCATGGGTTATGCTTTAGCATACGCGTTATTATCACACCAAAATACGAGTTTTATCAGCCATGCTCAGCTTTTTCGTAATATCCACCCTAGTGCTCTGCACAGCGCATTTATATCTATTTCTGAAACTGCGCCATTTGTTCAACAGCGTTTTTTGGCAAGCTGGTTTGCTGGCCTTTTTCGTGGCCATGCTTTTTCTGCTTATTTTCCGCAGGCGTGATTTTTATGATGGCATGCCGGAGTTTGTGCCCATGCTGGCCTTTTGCTGGATGGGCTTTATATTTATAGCCATACTCTGCTTCGCCAGTGTGGATGTTGCCCGCCTTGCGCTTTATCTTATAAAGCTGCTGCATGGGCCAAATATTTGCTGGCTGCTGGCCCCCAGCCACATGACCCCGCTTGTGCTGCTGGCATGCATAGGTCTGGCCGCTTACGGCTACCACACGGCGCATAACGTGCGCACCAACTACCTGACCATACCCAGCGCCAAGTTTGCGCCTGGCGCGCCGCCCTTGCGCATAGCCGCACTTACCGACTTGCACCTTGGCCATACCATAGGGCCGGAGGAGCTTAAAGGCTACCTGCACGCCGCCATGCGGCACAACCCGGATATCGTTGTTATAGTTGGCGATGTTCTAGATGCCAACATGAGCCAGAGGCATGCGGACGCGGCCATGCTTAACGCCATAAGCAGCCCTGGCGGCAAATTCGCGGTGCTGGGCAACCACGAGGTTTATTCCGGCCTGGAAAACTCCCGCGCCTTCATACGCCGTTCCGGACTGACCCTGCTGGAAAACCAGACCACAACCAGCATGGGCATAAACATAATCGGCATGGATGACCCAACGGTTGCCAGCATGGGCTACGCCGCCCCCGGCGACAGCGTGGCCCTGCTGCAAAGCGTGGATAAAAGCCGCTTCACCCTTATGCTCAAGCACCAGCCGCTGATAAAAGATGAAGAAATAGGTTTGATCGATTTGCAAATTTCCGGCCACACCCATGGCGGGCAAATCTGGCCCAACACCTATGTAACCGAAAAGGTATTCGGCTTCAAACAGGGGCTTACCGTACTGGAAAATGCGCAAGGCAAAAGCCTGCTTTACCTTTCCAACGGCACCGGCTATTGGGGCCCGCCCATGCGCATAGGCGCCCCGCCGGAAGTAATAATTTTCGACATAGTGCCGCAAGAGCGTTAAGCCCTGCCATAGCCAATAGCGCCCCAAGGCGTTGCAACTTGGCGCGGCAACAGTCTATGATACGCGACACGCGGCCCAAAAGCCCGTGTAATAGCGCCAAGCAAGGCTTTTGCCCGTGCTAACCCGAACTATTAACGGTTGACAGACAGTCCTCTTGTGTATAGATACCTGCACAAGGAGCCGGGCGGCGGTTACGCCGCCAACCCCGCCAGGTCCGAAAGGAAGCAACGGTAACGGTTGTGCCGGGTGTCCGGCTCCTAGAAGGCGCGAGGCCAAAGCCTCGCGCTTTTTTTTTAATTTCTGGTTGCAGCCAATTAGTAGGTAATGCCGAGCGCAACATCATAACAACCTGTTAAATTGGTAGTTATGATAATTATTTATAACTCGCTATGAAATATAAATGCCACCAGTATCGGCAGTGCCACCCACATTACCAGGAAAATAGTTTGCCCCTTTGCCGTGCACATGAATAACACCGTTACGCTGAACAATATAACGCCTACCGGATGCCGTGCCAGTTATCGGAATGCCACTGGTATTCACTACGCCACAATTGTACGCACATGCGAAGGCAGACGTACACGTAAGTCCATTCATTACACTTATACTACCGCCATAACACATAGTGTTGCCGCAATGAAAGCCACAAAGCACGGCATAACAACTACCACCAAGCACTATGATATCAGCCTTTAGCGCTATCTCAGATCCGGATCTCGCATGTATACAATGAGTATCTGCAAGAGGTGAAATTACAATATTTCCTTCGAGTGTAACACTTGTGTTTCCCTCTGCTCCAATATAATTTAGTTTAATATTCATAATTGTTACCTTAGCTGACGCCAACACCTGAATAGCCCCAAATGCAGCAGCTATGGATTCACCAGTAATAACAAATCCATTAAATGTGGAATAGCCTCCGGCAGTTATAGTAATATCACCATAATTATCACCCTCTGTCGAATCTGCGAAGTTGAATATAAGATTAAACTCATTACACCCATCATACCGCGAAGCCGCTCTCACCGCCTCGGCATAAGTTTTAACCGCCGTTTCCGGGGTAAGGCCGTCGCCGCTTTCCGCCCGCTTGCCGTCCACATAGATGTGCAAGTCCTCCGTTACGCGGATGCGGCCTTCGCCCGGCACACCGCCTTGACACTGGCAGGCGGAAAGGGCTTCAGCATCCACCTGAATACTCAGTCCGCTCACAGGCAAAGTTACAGTGGGTTTTCCGTGTTCGCAATTGCAGTTACAGTTCTGGGACATAAAACACTCCTAGCTTGAAGGTTAAGCCGGGGCGCGATTCACCCCGGCGGGATGAACGGATTGATTGGAAATTTGAAAACTTGTGTGAATAGGAAAAATAGAAGTGCTGAAGACTATAAAATGCGGGGGTATAAATGAAAAAAAGAATGAATTGAAAGGAAGAAAATCCGGCAAGACGGAAAGGACAACTACCATTACTGGTAGTTGATAAAGAATATAAAATCAGGTAGGTGAAAAAAAGTAACCTGGAAGTCAATCCAACGTAATGTTACTTAAGATGCAGGTATTATAACATTTTCAAATAAAAAAAGCCAGCCTTTTATGTAAATAAAAATAAACATCTCATAGGTATAAAATCCTAGAGATTTTTCTAAAGACTATCTGTTCACAATTGCATCGTCCGTCAGTACCTTAAGCATCTGCTGGTTCTGCCAGTCGAGATACGGGTTGAAAGTCAGGCGCGCATAGGGCTGATCGTCTTTATCATAGCCCATTTCAGCATACCATACCTCGGCCCCGTCGCGGCATTTCTGGTAATTCTCCGCCGATTGCCCCATAACGCACAGGCGCTGCGCGCCATGCACCCCATATTCGCTGTTATGTGGCGAGAACAGCGAGGCCATATGCGTAAAGCAACCCACCCGCCACTCCGGCACATATTCCGATTTTGTTATAATGCGCCCCGATGCCGCCGGCGGAGCTTCGCCGTACCAGACCAGGCGGCTTTGGCTGTGGCTGAAGGAGCGCTCGAACATATCCAGCACATATCCGGTATCCACCGACATATCGTGCTGGGCCAGCACCACAAACACGGGCTTGTCGTAGCTGTTCTCTTTCAGCAGCGCGTGCACCGATTGGCTGGTTTCGTACAACATGGCAAACCCCTTGGCGGGCAACGATACATAGCGGGTGGGCTGTTGTTCCGCCCCACTGCTGGGAAAAAAAAGCAAATCGGCAAACGGGCCCACAACTTCAGCCAGCACCCCCAGGCGCAAACGCGACTGAAAGGCCGGAGAAAACAACACTAGCCCCTTTACGTCAGGGTTTTGCACGGCATATTCCATCACCAGATTACATCCGGCCGAAAAACCGCCCAGGTATAAATCTTCAACCTCCGCCCGCATTATGGCTGCCTGCTCGCGCAGCACTCGCCGCCAGTCATCCACAGAAACGCGTAACATGTCCGAAGGTCTGGTGCCGTTGCCCGGCAGCAGCAAAGCCCGCACCAAAAAACCCTGCTCCGCCAGGCTTGGCGCTACATCCACAAAAGACCAGGGCGAATCACCCAAGCCGTGTATAAGCAATATGCCCTTTTGCGGTTTACCCTTTGGTCTCCATTCCGTGGGGGCGTTCCACAGGGTTTCTCGCGCTTTGTCATCTGTCTGGTACTCTCTGTGTACCTCTATCCAGGCCATGTTGTCGCGGCGGTAATCTTCAAAACTACCCTGCCCCGATGGCGCTATGCCGCCTGCCGAGCAACCGGACAACACCGCTAAGGCCATGCAAAATATAAAAAACAGCACCCCGCGGGAGCAACCGCCTGCCTTGTTCATGTCCACCTCGTCACTATAGCTTACCAGATAACGGACTACTCAGTACACTTGGCATAGTGACATCTAAATGGCAATAGGATTAGATATTTTTACCGCTAAAATCTCACGCCCACTTAGGCATAATTATAAAAATGGCGTGAATACTGACGGCTGATGCTTCAGTTTTACAACACGCCAAAGCATCGCATTTACGGATGGGAAGGTTTGGGTAATCAAGATACTATGGAATTTTACCCTTTAAATTATACACACGGTAAAATATTCTGATCTTGCGGAATGAAGCGTAACAAGGGCAGCAATATTGCCGCAGGTGGGCTTTACCAGCCGTTAAGCGGTAATCTCAAAGCTAAAAAGCCTTAAAGACGCCGTAAACTTTTAGCTGCAAACGCATGGCGGCATGTACCGGCAACAGGAATGTCCGAACGCATTATGCTTTATAACAGGGGCGAACTTGCCGGCGCGGCCGGAGCAGGCGCGCCTTGCGCGAGGCAAAAAAGCCGCAGGGGGGAGCGTTACAGAGCCGGAGGCTTGGTGGCGAGTATGCCCAAAAACAACCCTACGCCGCCCACAACCCAGATGATGGCAAGTGTAATGATAAGCTTTTTACTCACGCGTTTTCCTCTATATTTTCGGCTCTATGTTCCGCCCTGCTTCTAAAAAAGCAACTTTAAAGTTCCGGCAAAAAAACCTTCAAAAAATACCGCGATGAGGGTAAATAACTTGCCTGAACACCAAACAACGGAGCGCTTATGAACAAATACGATTTACTGCTGCATGTGGATAAAACCGACGGTTCGCTCAATATAGCCTTTTCCAACGCCATAAATTACGCCCGCGCCCTGCATGGGCGAGAGGCCTTCAAAATGGTGCTGGTGGCAAATTCCGGCGCCGTAACACAGTTGACCGCTGATAATGCGGCCATAAAAACCAAGCTGGAAGAAGCCGTTGCCGCCGGGTTGCAAATAAAAGTATGCAAAAACGCCTTGGATGCCAACAATATTACCCCAGATAAACTTTACAGCCAATGCGCGGTGGTTCCGGCAGGTGTAGTGGAAATTGTCGATTTACAACGCGCTGGTTTCGCCTACGTAAAACCCTAGGTGCTGTTTCTAAAAAGCGTCTTTTGCCCACTGGACTGCGTCAAGCGCAAATTTTTGTGCAGGGCTGTGCCATCAAAGCGCTATCCCGGTCCTAAAATCAACGCTTTCCTTGCCAGGTAACAAAATACGTCGTTTTAGAGACAGCCCCCTAGCTGGTTGAGTTCGTATTACAAGATACAAAAAAAGAACAGGACAAGTTTTCCGGAAAGCGTTGGTAGATCATGTAAACCGTATCCAGAATGCTGGCAAAGCAGTCAGACAGTTCCGGATCAAAATGCGAGCCGGCATCGTTACGAATTTGCAGCACCGCTTTGTCAAAGGGCCAAGGCTCTTTGTAGCAGCGGGGCGAGACCAGCGCGTCAAACACATCGGCAATGGCGGTTATTCTGGCGGCCAGCGGAATATCCTTGCCCTTTAGCGGCGTTTTGCCCAATTGGCCGTAGCCAGCTCCGTCCCAGCGCTGGTGATGGTGCAGGGCTATATCACTGGCCAGGTCGGAAATATCCTGAAATTGATAATCGAACAATGCCGAGCCTTTTTCCGTGTGTGTCTTGATTATGTCAAACTCATCAGCAGAAAGCTTGCCTGGCTTTTTAAGAACGGTATCGCTGATGCCTACCTTGCCTATGTCGTGCAGCATGGCGGCCAAACGCAGATTACTACGAAAGCTGAGGGCCTCATCGGGATTTATGCCGTGCCTGAGCGCCCATACCTGATATATTTCCGCCGCAACGGCCCCTACCCGTTCCGCATGCGGGCCTGTTTCCATAGGGTCGTGCAGCGAGGCGATGCGCAACAGGCGGTATATGTTATCGGTTATGGTGCTGCTTATTTCCAGCACCTTGCTGGCCTCCATTGCCAGTATTTTAACCGTGCGCTCCATTAAGGGCGTGAAAGGCTGCGGTTGAAGAGTGCGTGGGTTCAGGCTGTTGATCAGTTGCATCACGCCCAACATACGCTTGTTTTTTCCAACCAGCGGGATCGTAAGTATGGACTCGGTGCGATAGCCGGTTTTTTTGTCAAAACTCTCGTTAAAGCGGTAAGGGGCGTCTTCCGGCAGGTTACGCACATTCGGCAGGTTAAGGCTTTTTCCGGTAACGGCGCAATACCCGGCTATGGATTCCGTTGTGCATGGCATGCGTATGCTGGCATAGGCGTATTTGCTAGATTCATTGGCCGGAAAAAGCGAGTCGTTGTGCGTGTAAGAAAACACCATTTCGTTGCCGTCAAGCAGAAACACAGTGCCCGCATCGGCCGAGGAGATTTCGCGCGTTTTCTTCAAGATGCTATCAAGAATAACGCTTTCTTCGCGGTACTGGCCAATCATGTCAATAAAATCTTGCAGCCAGCCGCTGGTATGTATTTTAGGCTGTATACCACTATCGGGGCAAAAGCGCATGCCCTCTCTGGCAACGCGAACGCTAGCCGCTCCCTGGGGGCGTTTTAAAAGCTCGCTCTGCAGCGCGTCCAACTCTTCATCGGTACGCTCCGGGGCATGGTGCGAAAGAGCAAGGCAGCTCACCCCGCTTTTATCGGCGATTTCCACCCAATCTTCCCAAGCCGAATGCCCCCAGCCGGAAACATAAGAACTGCGGCAGTAGGAGGCATCCACCAAGGCGAGATCCGCGCCGCAGAGCATTTTTTCCGTCAAGGCCCGCACTGCTGGGTCCGTGGTTATTTCGTGGTCGCCGCTATACAGAAAGGTGGTATTATCCGCCACTACCTTGTACGCGATATTGCCGCCTGGGTGCTCGGTAGGAAAGGTCTGCACGCTAATAGGCTCGCCGGATGGCTTTATGGCAATGGTTTGGCCTGGAGTTACGGAAATTATATTGATAGCCGCGCGCAAACACTCATGCTGAACGGGAAAAGTATCGCCATTAAAGTAACGCTGCAGAAAACTCTGATGCCCGTCGGGCAGGTAAAGGTTGATTACCCAGCCGGGTTTGAAAAACGGCTTGAAAAAGCCAAGCCCAACCGTATGATCGTTATGCAAATGCGTGAGGAACAAATGGCATTCACCATGCTCCGGCAGTGTATCTCCCAACAGCCGCAGGCCTGAGCCTGCATCAAAAATGAGCAGTTCTCCAGACTTTGTCCGCATCTCAACGCAAGATGTATTGGCCCCGTAAAACTGCGTTGTTTGTGAGGGACTGGGAATGCTACCGCGTACTCCAAGCAAAATTATTTCCATATTGTCCTCATAGTCTGTTTTATCTATTCTGTAACAATATCTCAATACCAATAAGGATTACGCGGCTAATTTTCTTGAATTTATTGATATTGCCAAATGCTGCGCGAAAAACCCCTAATGGTTCTGCTTGGCCTGATACAAGACAACATTGTGCCAATATAGCAAGCATAGGTCAAACTAGTTTCTCTCAGTTAAAGTTCCGGCCAGCAAAATTTTATGTAGGGTCAGGCGTTTTTGTAAATAGATTCCATCCGCTACGTTGTGGGCATCTATTTACAAAAACTGGATAAGCCCAACAGGAAATATGGATCTAATAAACGCCTTTAACGCCGTTTTCACGCAACACCGCGTCGCAGCAGCCCAAATGATAATTGCAGTGGCGTATAAGCGCCATAACGGCGTTTTGCATGGTTTGCTCCCGCCCGAAAGTCTTGCTAAGGCGCGGTTGCGTGTCGGTAAGGTTTGCGGCGCTCAGCCCGGTCACGAACTTATCGGCCACAGCTTTGGCAAGCCTGGCATGCTCAAGCATTGTAGCCTTGCTTACCTCAAAATCCGGCTCTTTTAGCAAGAAAATTATCTCCCTGTCGTACTTATCCAGCAAAACGGTTTTATCATCCACGCCGGTCAGCGCGAATAATTCGGCGCAGGCTATGGAGTGCAGCACTTGCTGCCAGAACACGTAACCGCCGCCTTTCTTGTTCCATAGCGCGTCAGGGCACACCTCAATCTGCTTTTCCATCAGCCCCCAAAATCTGTCAAAATCATCCTTGAAGCATTGAATTATCTTATCCATAATCTTACCTCCCCCTTCTAATTTGCAGATCCAATGTCTATCATAATACGCGGCAAAGCAACTTTAATATAACAAGCCGTTACGCTTGTGGTTCAAGTTCAATAACCGCCCCGTTACCAGCCCATAAAGTCTTTTATGTTGTTGTAAAAGACATCCTCCAGAGCGGCATCGCCCAACCCGCTTACTTCAGTGCGCAGTATTTCCACAGCATAGTGGTGAAACGGAGCATCACTACCCCAAAAGATACGGCCGGACCCGACACGTTCGTAAGCTTCTCTGGTCTTGGTGTGCATGGGCATGCCGGAGTTCTCAAGCCACAGGTTGTCGTATTTCAAGGCCATATCAATGGCGGCCTGAATGTATACGCCATGCCCGTGCCCCATATGTATCATTACTATGCGCACGTCTGGATAAATTTCGGCAAGCTGGGCAATGCTCCAAGGCAGCGAAAACGGCGGGTGCCCCGAGTGCACGAATACCGGCAGCCCTTTTTGGCGCGCAACGTCCATAACTGGAAAAACCACCGAATCATTGGCCGTATAGGCATTAAAAAGCGGATGCAGCTTTACCCCTTCAAAGCCGTGCTCGCCCACAAGCATTTCCAATTCATCCACGGCCTGCCTTCCCTTGCCGGGGTCCACCCAGGCCAGGGCGGAGAATGCGCCTGGGTGCTGTTTTACAGCACCCATAATAACGGAATTATCCGGATAGCTTACAATACTTTTTTCTATTGAATATTCGCGCATTTTCACGAGCATTTCATCAGCCGTAATACCCACGTCACACCAAGAGCCGAAATAGCCAAGGTGCGCATGCGCGTCTACTTTATGCATAAATCATCTCCTTATAACTAATAACCTTGCAGTAATATTCTATATTCACAAGCATTTTGCAATACGTTCAGCGCAGGTAGAGTTATAAAAAAATCCTTGGGGTGCCACGAGCAGGAGCATTTTTCCAAACAAGGTTCCAGATGCTCTTGCAAGCAACCCTGCAAAGCAATCAGCGCATTGTATTCTGCACTGCACGGCCAATTGAATTTAGGGTATTTGCGGCTATAAATACAAGAACCGCTCCTTCGTTATGAAGGAGCGGTTCTAAATAAATAAGGGCTCCCGTCATAATGACGGGAGCCCTTTTCAATTTAAGCTGGCACCGACCTACGTTCCCACGTATAAATGCGCAGTATCATTGGCGATGAGGTGCTTAACTTCCGGGTTCGGAATGGAGCCGGGTGTACCCACCTCTCTATGGGAGCCAGCAAAGCTCTTGAGTTTTTCACTCTAAATTTGATGCGGTTGGGTTA
>JAVBON010000008.1:0-55773 GCA_031550525.1 Desulfovibrionaceae bacterium | reverse complement strand
AGCCGCTGCTCCTGGCGGGTGAGGGGGGTCCGGGGGGAGAGGGCTGGCCCTCTTCCCCCGGCCGCCGGAGGCATTACCAGCGCGGCGCAGCCGCATCATCTAATCTAATCTCTTACAGCACTTTAAACACTTTTTCCTGGTTGCTTTGTGGGTCTATTACGTGCACGGCGCAGGCCATGCAGGGGTCGAAGGAGTGTATGGTACGCAGTATTTCCACGGGCCGGTTGGGGTCGGCTATGGGCGTGCCTATGAGCGCCTCTTCGATGGGGCTGAGCTTGTTGTTGGCGCAGCGCGGCCCGAGGTTCCACGTGGAGGGCACGACGAGCTGGAAGTTTTCGATCTTGCCGTCTTTAATGCGAATCCAGTGGCTGAGGCCGCCGCGCGGCGCGTTGACGAAGCCCACGCCCTCGGCCTGTTTGGGCATTTCCCAAGGCGCGGCGATGACTTGATCTTTGGCGGCATTGTCGGCGAATTCGTCAATCCACTTGTTCATCTGCCCTGCGATAACGGCGGTTTCTATGCCGCGCGCGGCGGTGCGGCCAAGGGTGGAGTACATGGCGTCAACGCCAACTCCGAGTTTGGAGAGCACCATATCGGCGGTTTGCTTAACCTGCGGGTTACCTTGGGCATAGGCGATGAGCATCTGGGCCAGGGGGCCGGTCTCCATGGGCTCATCCATGTAGCGCGGGGCTTTGGACCAGGAGTAGCGGTCGGGGTCGTCCTGCCTGGTGAACTGCGGCTCAGTGGCTCCGTCGAAGGGGTGTCTGGCCGTGGCGCCCTTGTACCAGCTATGGCGCACGTGTTCTTTAATCTGTTTTGGATCAAAGGCTTTAATGTCGTTGAGGTTGCGCTTCATCACCACGCCGGGCTTGAAGTAGCGGCTGTTCAGGTCGGCCTCGTCGGTGGGGAACTCGCCAAAAGCCATAAGGTTGGTGGTGCCGCCGTATTGGGCCCAATCCTTGTATTCAGCGGCAATGGCCAGAAGGTCGGGTATGTAGGCCTCGTTGATGAAGGTGACGCCCTCGTTGATAAGACCGCGAAACTCGTCGATACGCTCTTTGGTGAGGGATTCATAGCAGGTTACGCCGCCGGTGATGGTAAACTGCGGGTGCGGGTTTTTGCCGCCAAAGGCGGCCATGGCGCGGGCCACGCGCACTTGCACGCGCAAGGCCTCAAGGTAGTGGGCCGTGGCTATGAGGTTAAGCTCTGGCGAGAGATAGTAGGCCGAGTGCCCGCCCAGGAAGTAGGCCCCGGCAAATGGCCCGAGCTGACCGGAACCGACAAAGGTTTTAAGTTTGTCTTGCACAGCTTTGAGGTCTTCGGCCTTGGCGCGGCGCGGCGAAATGTTGGAGGCAAGCTTGGCGGCCTTGACCGGATCGGCCTTTAGGGCGGAGGTTATGTCCACAAAATCGAGGGCGTGCAGGCCGTAAAAGTGCACGATGTGGTCGTGCAAAAACTGCGCGCCTAATACGAGGTTGCGGATCATGGTGGCATTTTTGGGTATTTTCACGCCCACGGCCGCGTCGACGGCGCGGGTGGAGGCCAGGGCGTGGGTGTAGGTGCACACGCCGCAGGAGCGCTGGGTAAAATGCTGGGCGTCGCGCGGGTCGCGGCCTTTAAGGATTATTTCGATGCCGCGAAAAAGGGTGGCGGTGGAACGGGCGTCTTTAATGCGTCCGCCTTCCACTTCCACATCAACGCGCAGGTGGCCTTCTATACGGGTTACGGGGTCAACTACAACCTTGCCGGAATAGTTGCTTTTGGGCGTAACCGGCAGGCCTGAAGCTGTTTTTAATACTGCCATATATTTTCTCCTCTTGAGTAAATTCTTGGCGGGGTCCGGTTTTGGGCGGCTGTTGCACGCCCGGCGGACGGCCGCGGGTTACGTTTAGCTTTCGTAAAAGGGGCTCAAATCATCCCAAAAATTAGGCTCGGAGCAGCCCAGGCAGGGGTGCCCGGCCTGTACGGGCCAGTTGGTCTGGTTGAACTTGATTTTTGGGCAGTTGTTGTAGGTGTTGGGGCCTTTGCAGCCCAACTGGTACAGGCACCAGCCCTTTTTGGCCTCTTCGGAATCAAAGGAGGGCGCGTATTCTCCGGCCTCAAAATGCGGCAGGCGCTCACACTGCTCGTGTACGGAGAGGCCGTAGAACATGGTGGGGCGTCCGGAATCGTCCAGCTCCGGCACGGTGCCGTTTTTAATCCAGTGCACCAAGGTGCCCACAAAGTTATAGGGGTTGGGCGGGCAGCCGGGCACGTTTATGGCTTTTACGCCAAGGCGGCCCAGGGCGTCGTTAACGCCTTTGGCTCCGCTGGGGTTAGGGGCGGCGGCCTGTACCCCGCCATAGGCGGCGCAGGTGCCATAGGCCATAACGGCTTTGGCTTTGGGGGCTATTTCGCCGAACATTTGCAAAATGGTTTTGCCGCCAACGGTACCGTAAAGGCCGTTCATAGCTGTGGGAATGCCGCCTTCAATGACGCACACAAAGCCTTCCGGCGCGGTAACGGCCTTGTGCAGGGCTTCTTCCACGGCGTAACCGGCCCCGGCCATGAGGGTTTCGTGGTAATCCAGCGAGATGGTATCGAGAATTATTTCGTCAATGTAGGGCTGGTAGGCCCGCAAGACGGATTCCGAGCAGCCGGTGCATTCGGCCCCGTGCAGATACACCACCGATGGACGGCGGCCGGTAAGAGCTGCCGCCACTTCAGAGGCGAAGCCCGGCCCCATGCCCATGGCCACGGCCACGGCGGTACAAAATTTGAGAAACTCGCGGCGGTCTATGCCGCGTTTTTGCAGGCGCTCTTCAACGCCGTCCTTTGCCAAACCTACGGAAAAACGCATAGCTATGCCTCCTTGGTTCGCATGCGCGTAAAGCAACCCCCTGCCCGGCACAATGCTTTCGGGCAGTAAGTAAAGCCGCGCAATATGAATAATTGTTGCTCCATTGCCGTATAAATAGAAAAGTATTTACACAGTATCAAATACTTTTTTGCAATTATATCAATGATAAGTATTATAATTATAAATAGTTTCCGTAATTTATTTATATCACATGCTTTTTTAACAATAAAAGGAACTCTTCTTATTAATATAACAAAAATTAAATTTCTGGAAAGTGTTTTCTGAATACGCCCACGGCCCGGCGCGCGGCCTATAACATGTTGTACTGCCGGTCAAACTGCGGTAGTATCGGACAAGACATTACTTCATAACGAGCCATAACTGATGAGCAATACTAAAAAAGTACTGGTTACCGGCGGCGCGGGCTATATAGGCTCGCACACCTGCAAGGCCTTGTTTGAGGCAGGTTACGAGCCTGTGGTATACGACAACCTCTCCGCCGGTTATGCCGATTTTGTCCGCTGGGGGCCGCTTGTGCGCGGTGATATTCTGGACACGCCCAAACTCATTGCCGCCATAAAAGAACACCGCCCCTTCGGTTTGATTCATTTCGCGGCCTGCATAGAAGTGGGGGAATCAGTAAAAGATCCGGGCAAGTTTTACCGCAACAACGTGGCCGGAACGGTAAGCATACTTGATGCCATGCGCCGGACCGGCTTGGAGAATATTGTTGTTTCCGGCACCTGCGCGGTTTACGGCGAGCCAAAAACCATACCCATGGGTGAAGACACGCCGCATAACCCCGTAAGCCCTTATGGAGCCACCAAATCCATGATGGAGCGGATACTGGACGACTTTGAGGCGGCCCACGGCATACGCTCGGCCGTTATGCGCTATTTCAACGCCGCCGGCGCCGATGCCAGCGGCCTGACAGGCGAGCGCCATGTGCCGGAAACGCACCTGATACCGCGTATTTTCATGGCTATAAGCGGCGACATACCCGCCCTTACCCTGTTTGGCGACGACTACCCCACACCGGACGGCACCTGCCTGCGCGACTACATACATGTTAACGATCTGGCGTCGGCGCATATTCTTTCGCTGCAAAAACTCTCCGCCGGGGCCAGGGGCATAAAGCTCAACCTGGGCACCGGCCACGGGTACTCGGTAAAAGAAATTATCAGCAAGAGCGAAGAAGTTACCGGCAAAAAAGTGCCCTATTCCATCCAGCCGCGCCGCCCCGGCGACGCCCCGGCCCTGGTGGGCAAGGTGGATCTGGCGGCGGAGACGCTGGGCTGGCGTGCCGGGCAATCATCACTGGAAAATATTTTGGCCACGGCCTGGCATTGGTTTGAAAAAGACAGACCAGCCCGTCTCAAGGCGACGGCTTTAAAGCAAATGTAAAACTGTCTGCGTAAACAAACATAAAAAGAGAAAACGCATGTTCACACAAAAACGGGTACTGGTAACCGGCGGGGCCGGTTTTTTGGGCTCGCACCTTTGCGAGAGGCTGCTGGCCGAAGGGGCGGAGGTAATCTGCCTTGACAACTACTATTGCAGCACCAGAGCCAATGTGCATCATATGCTGCCGCACAGCCGCTTTGAGCTTATTCGCCACGACGTATGCCTGCCCATTTACCTTGAGGTGGACGAAATTTACAACCTGGCCTGCCCCGCCTCGCCCATACACTACCAGCGCGACCCGGTGCAGACCATGAAAACATCTGTCAGCGGGGCCATAAACATGCTGGGGCTGGCCAAACGCACCAAGGCCAGAATTTTGCAGACCTCCACCTCCGAAGTTTACGGCGACCCGGCCATGCACCCGCAAAAAGAAAGCTATTGGGGCAACGTAAACCCCAACGGTCTGCGTTCCTGCTACGATGAAGGCAAGCGCGCGGCTGAAAGCCTGTTTATGGATTACCACCGCCAGCACGGCCTTAAAATAAAAATAGCCCGTCTGTTCAACACCTACGGCCCGCGCATGCACCCCGAAGACGGTCGCGTGGTTTCCAACTTCATCATGCAGGCGCTGCAAAACCAGCCCATCACCATTTATGGCGACGGCAGCCAGACCCGCTCCTTCTGCTTCGTGCACGATATGATCGACGCCCTTATATGGCTTATGAACTCGCCGGACGATTTTTTGGGCCCCGTTAACCTGGGCAACCCAGGCGAATTTACCATAAAGGAGCTGGCCGAGGCCGTGCTGCGCCTTACTGGCTCCAAATCCGAGCTGGTGTTCAAAGACCTGCCCAAGGACGATCCGGTCCGCCGCCAGCCCGATATAACCCTTGCCAAGGCCAAGCTGGGCTGGGAACCGAAAATCAAGCTGGAACAAGGTTTAAAAAGTACCATCGCCTATTTCTCCGGTGTTATTGACAGAGGCGCGGTAGCGATGGACGTAAATAGAAAATAGAGGGTGGGTGTGGGCCCCTGCCGGGGGAATATAAGATAAATATGAATGCGCGAGGCGCGTCGGTAATAGGGGGGCTGCTCGCCCCCCTATTTTAAGGTTTTAGGGCCGCGCAAGGGCCGGTTCCATTTTACTGCAGCGTTGCTGCAAACTCCACTATTTCGCGCATGCGCTCGGGTATGCGTATGCCTTGCGGGCAGTGCCCCATGCAAACACCGCAGGCAACGCAATTGTGCGCCTGCTCGGATGCCGCGAGGCTCCTGTAATTGGCCTGAAAAACAAAGGGGCGGCCCACGGCGCGGGCGTGGTTGTATATGGCGAACACGCGCGGGATATCCACGCCCGACGGACAGTCCATGCAATAACGGCAGCCGGTGCAGGGTATTACCCCGGCGGCGCGGTACATGGTTGCGGCCTCGGTTATAAGCTTGCGCTCGGCATCCGTAAGGGGCTTGAAGTTTTGCATGGTTTTAAGGTTGTCGGCCACTTGGGCCGCGTCGCTCATGCCGCTGAGAACGCACATTACGCCGGGCAGAGAGGCCGCGTAGCGTATGGCCCAAGATGCCGTGCTGGCCTCGGGCGCGGCTTTTTTCAGCAAATCCGCAGCCTGCGGCGTAAGGGTAGCCAAAGCTCCGCCGCGTACCGGCTCCATAATCACCACCGGTATGCCGCGGCTGCTGAGTATTTCATACAGACGCTTGGCGTCCGTAGCTTCCCAGTCCACATAGTTTAGCTGAATCTGGCCGAAATCCCACTCGTAATCCGTTACAATGCGTTCCAGCAGGTTGGGATGATCGTGAAAGGAAAAACCCAAATGGCGGATAAGCCCCTGTTCTTTCTTCTTTTTTAAAAGCTCATATATGCCGACATTCTTTACGGTTTTGTAATTGGCCTCGTTCAGGCTATGCACCAGGTAGAAATCAAAATAATCCACCTGGCATTTTTTAAGCTGCTCGGCGAAAATACGCTCCACATCATCCGCGCTTTGTATTGCAAATGTGGGTATTTTGGTAGCCAGGTTAAAACTCTCGCGGGGGTAGCGTTTGAGGGATTGCCCTATAAAAGTCTCGCTCATGCCACCGTGATAGGGCCAGGCCGTATCAAAATAGTTTACCCCGGCGGCCATGGCCGCATCCACCATTTTGTCGGCCTGAGCGTAATCTATGTCCTGCTTTTCGGGGTGCAGCAGGGGCAAACGCATGCAGCCAAAGCCCAGCAGTGAAATGTCTTTGCCGATATTCCTGAAATTGCGGGTCTCCACGGCGCTCTCCTCTCATGGCAATGTGTTACGCAAACATGCGGTAATGTGTGGCTTGAACATGTGGCAAAACAACTCTGGCATAAAGCGCCAGACCGCGCAACGGCGCATTTTGCGGTGAGAGGGGAATTTGTTTATGCATGCCATAAAAACAGTCGGTTTTAAAATCTGACGGCGGTAATCATGGCGTTATGAAAACAGCAGCCCCTAAAACGTTCATTTCAAGGGCTGCCAATATTCGGATAAATTAAAGTGGCGCTTACTGCCAGTTAATAACCTGTATTACGGATTCCTCACAACGGATGACCAATTCTTCCATATTGGCAGCCTTGATTTTGCGCGTGGGAGAAGCTACTGTTTTAACGCCCTTTTGTTGCCGCAGCAAGGCATGCACATAGTCGATTTTAACTGCGTAACTTACACTTTGCGGTACATCTCGCAGAGTTTTGCCTGTGAGCACTGCAACCACAACCCCAACTGTTTCACCATACATATCCAATACAGGGCCGCCGGAGTTGCCGACTTGTATCGGCACATCCATCTGAAAATTGTTGACCTCGTCTTGATAGCCTTTTAAAGAATTTATTCTCCCAAAAGTGGCTTTCTGTTCGCGGCCTTGAATGTCTGGCTTGGGATAACCCAAGGCCATAATATCCTGCCCGCGGCGAAGCTCCTGTGTGCTTAGCGGCAATCCATTTGTTTTCAAATCTGCTTTCAACAGCGCTAAATCATTGGCTTTATCCACCACAACGAGTTCCGCATCGTAGACTTTGCGCTTGACATTGTCGTAAAGGGTTAAAGCTTTAGCGCCCTTAACAACGTGCCAGTTGGTGATCAAATACCCGTCATTGGAGATAAAAAAACCTGAGCCTGAACCAGCACGCTTTAGCCCCTTCTGGTCTTTAGGGGCAACGGCAGTGGGTACACCGCTACTGCCGGAGCCATATTTCGTCTTCACCGCCATCATGGCTTCGCTTATGCTGGCAAAACCGTACGAGAAAGAAAAAATATCGTCTATATCTGAAAATTTGCCCATTCCAACGCCGGAGGAACAACTCACCGCCTCCCAGTTAAAACGGAAGGTTTCGCCGGAGGTGCATTCCAGCATATTGTCCTCCCCTTTCATGCCCTGGCAGTCTTCACCCGTGGCCGCCGTGGTTGTAACCAGTTGGCCACGGCATACCAAGTTTCTGTATATGGGGTTGACCACGGTCACACCGCGCTCATCCACCGTGTCAAAGGTGACTTTTTTTACTTTGCCTTTAAAAGCAATGGTTCCGTCGGCGCTCATAATTTCCGCTTTGGTGGAACACCCTGCCAGCATCAACGCAATCAGCAACAAGCACCAGACACGACGGTGAATCATAGGTAAACCTCAGCTTTGAATTGGTATTACCTCTAATTCGTAACGCAGGATTTGGCAAAAGTAAACACCATGTTACACGTACATTTGCTTATACCACAACAGATAGCGGCCATATGCCAACATGGGGAATTATATCATGTTGCAGTCCAACTTGGCAGCCGGGGCCGCTTGTTATTGCGGCCCAATGCAGCCGGTAAGCGCCACCAGAAAAGGCGGCACAACGGTGAGGGCAAGTAAGGGCAAAAAACGGCCGCAGCCACGGCAGCCAGGAATACAGCGGGATAAAACGGAAAAAGCGGCGGAAGCGGCTGAAAAGGCCCAAACAACAGCCAATGCCGCGAAGACTGCGGCTGATAATGCGGCAAAAACGGCTACAGACGCGCCCCCGGCGCCGGCCTGTATTTTATACACGCCCGAAGGGGCCTCCCCCCTACAACACCAGTGCCGTCGCAAACAACGCAAACCCCTCCGCCATTACAATGGCGGCGCCGTAATAGTCTCCGCTAATGCCGCCTTCGCGCTCGGCCACACGGTGGATGTAAGCGAAAGAAAAACCCACAAGGTGGCATGAGACCAGGGTAGGTATCCAGCCGGCCAGCAATATGCCCAGCACTATGCTGCCGCCTGTTGCAACGGCCAAAACCGGCAGGCTTGCGCCCGCCGCCATCATGCCGCCCAGGCCCGGCCTGCTCGCCGGAGTGGTGCGCCTGGCCAGGTAAAGTATGGCGGAACGGCTTAAAAGCGGCACCCAGATAAGGGCCGTCCATCTGCCGTATTCCAGACAATATGTAGCGCCCACCAGCGAGGCCAGCAGGCAAAAGGCCAAAGCCACGGCCCCGAAAACGCCTATGCGGCTGTCTTTCATTACCCGCGTGAATTCTTCGCCATGTTTGCCGCTGCCAAGGGCGTCAAAAAAATCGGCCAGGCCGTCCCAGTGCAGGGCGCGGGTAAGCCAAAGGCTGAGCAGCAGGTAAATAACGGCCTGCAGCAGGGGTTTTCCGGCGGCCAGACCAAGCCCAAGAGGCAAAGCCGCAATCAGGCCCAACACCAGCCCCACCAGCGGAAAATACTTTACCGATGCCGCCATTTCAAATTCGTCAGCCTCGCGGGCCGGGGCCAGACGGCTAAGAAAAGAAAGGGCCAGTAAAAATTGCTGAAGGGGCGGCATGTTAACCTCGTGCTATAAAGGAGTTGAAGGGGTTGGCGGATGCTGGCCGCGATTGCGCGGCGGCAGGGGCCTGCAACGCTTTTGCGTTATGGGCCTGTTATGCGCGTATAACGTTATTACGTGTATATTTCAAGAGTATACGCAACTTTAGATGACACGCGCATCTGATTATGCGCGCGCTTCAGGAACGCGCCGGAAAGACGCGGTTAAACCCCGGCTGGAAACCGGATTTAAGAATCTTTTTGTGAAATGTTGAAAGAAAGCGCGTACAGGTGATTGAAAAAATCGACATTTTCCACAAACACGTCGTCCGGCACAAAAATATGCGTGGAGGCGTAATTTAGTATGCCTTTAATTCCGGCTTCCACCAGATAATTGGCGGCACGCTGGGCTCTTTCGGGCGGGGTGGTAATAATGCCTATCTGCACGCTTTTTCCGGCAATGTATTCGGCCATGCGGCGGGAGCAAACCACCTCCATGCCGTTTACTTCTTCGCCTATTTTAAAGGGGTCGCAGTCAAAGGCGCCCACAATGTTGTAGTGGCGCTGGCCGAACTCGCGGTGGTTCAGAAGGGCGCGGCCCATATTGCCCACGCCTACCAGCACGCAATTCCACGGCTTATCTATGCCCAAAGCCTGTTTGATGGATTGGATGAGGGCCTTGATGTTGTAGCCCACGCCGCGCACGCCAAATTCGCCGAAATAGGTGAGATCTTTACGGATTTGCGACGCATTTACGTCACAGGCCTGAGCCAGCATTTCAGATGAAATAAGCTCGCTCCCGTCGCGCAGCATGCGCTCAAGGCTTTGCAGATAAACAGCCAGACGCTGTATGGTGGCACGGGGTATTTTCTCTGTTCTCAGGGTAAACGACATAACTCACCTAAAACCCGCGTATGCTGCGCATACGGCCAACGTTGGAGGGGGCCGCGCCCCCTCCAGCGCCCGGCCAATTAAAACTTAGCCTTGGAAGGGGTTCACGAAAAGCAGAATCAGGTTAACAACCAAAGCGTAAATTGCCAAGGATTCAATGAAGGCCATACCCAAAATAAGGGTGGTGGAAATCTTGTTGCCGGCTTCGGGGTTGCGGGCGGTGCCTTCGCAGGCGGCTTTGAGGCCTATGCCCTGAGCGATGCCGCAGCCGAAAGCGGCAATAGCCATGCCTATGGCGGCGGCGGCGCCCATAAGGCCCAGACCGGCGGCATCAGTAGAAGTGGCGGCAAAGGCCACATTGGCAACGGCTACCATAGCCATGGTGCAAAGGGCAACAGTAATAAGCTTACGCATGAAATGCTCCTTAAATCGGTTATATGTTGTGGTCAAAAGACCATTCCCCACAAAGCAAGGCCCGGTGTTAATGGGCGTGTTCTATAGCGCCTTTCAGATAGATCATGGTAAGCATGAACACAATGAAGGCTTGCAGGCTTTTAGCCAGCGCGAACAAAAAGTAGATGGGCAAGGTGGAAAAGAGCGGAGCCAGGGTAAAGAAGATTACCAGCACCAGTTCTTCGCCGCGTATGTTGCCGAAAAGACGGAGCGTGAGCGAAAGCAGACGCGCCAGGTGGCTTATAAGCTCAATGGGCAGCATAAGCGGAATAAGGGCCTTTTTGGGACCCATAAAGTGCTTTATGTAGCCGGGGCCCCATGTACGCAGGCCCACCGCGTTGTAACACACAAACACTACCACGGCCATGGCGGCGGTGGTGTTTATGTTGGCGCTGGCCGCGTCACAGCCCGGCAGCAGGCCCATCAGGTTCATGACCAGCAAAAACATAAACATGCCGCAAAGCAGAGGCGTAAAGCGGCGGCCTGCCTCGCCTATATTCGATACGATAAAACCTTCCAGACCGCCGATAAGGGTCTCCAACACGTTTTGCCCGCCGGTAGGCACCATTTTAAGGCGGCGCGTAACCACCAAGCCTATAACAGCCAAAATGGCAATGGTAAGCCAGGTGTAGAAAATATGTTTTATTTCCACATGTTGGCCAAAAATGACGGCTTCATCCATACCAAGCTTGGTGGAAAGTAGAACCGGGTGATTAAGACTGCCTCCGGCCATGTGCGCCTCCTAAGATTTACGCCCTGTATAGCGGGCCAATGCCACAATGCTGGTTAAAACAAGGCCGCTGGTAAACCCCAGGCCCAAGGCCAGGGGCGAGCCGCCAAGTATGAGCACAAGCGCCAGGGCAAGGCCTGTAAACAGCATGCGCCCGAAAAATCTGGCCAGTTGCCCTTTCAGCAGCACTCCGGCATTTGCGCCGGAGAGCCTTGCCAAGAGGTAAAGGCTCATGAACCAGAAGTTAAAACAAAATATAGCCACGCCGGCAAAAAACACCAGCATCCAGCGGGTTACGGGCAAAAGCCCCAGTCCCAGCAAGAGCGAGACCGCCAAAAGAACCAGCAGGGCCATAATAACGGCGCGGAGCGGCTCTTCCGTAAAACCCTTTTTATATAAATACCGTTCAATTTTCAGTTTTGTCTTCGTGTTTTGGGGCATCCCGCTTTTCCTGCTCTCTAAAAAGGCGCTTCGTATCAATATAAACGTTACGAAAGCCCGCTATGACGCCCAAAACAAAGAAAACCAGCTTCAGCCAGGGGCCGGTGCCCAGCCACTCGTCAAGAAAATAACCGGCCACGCAACCAACGATTATGCCGGATACCATGTGCAGGCCTATAACACTGGCCGTGCCCATTGAATCAAGGTAGCCGCCCTGTTGCAAATTCCAGCGATCCAAAAACTTTTTCAAAAGCCCTCCTGATTGGGCATGTCATCGTAATAAGCACATGCGGCCGGAGGAATTTTAATCTCTGGCTGGCGCATTAGCATAGCCTGAGAGCCAAGTCAAATAATTAGTAAAGATAATGAGGTGGGTGGGTTCTGGGCCTGGCCGGGGGATAAGGGGGCCGGTTTGGGGCGGAATATAAGAGTATCGGGAAACGGCTCCGCCGCGCCGGTAAGAACGCGGCCGCTCGCCATTTCTTACCGGCGCGGCGGAGGTGCTTCCATATTCTATTACCGGCGCGGGCGCTTCCATCCCATCCCATATTCGCCCCGGCAGGGGTAGCGCAATCCAATCTCTCCACCCATACTAACTCCGCCAAAAAGCGTTTTAACTAAAAATTTCCAGTGGTCTTATAACATTACAACCATTTTTTTAGCTTTATAAAAAATTCATTCTACAAACCTTGCCAATTGTGTAATAACTGCTCTAGTTGTTGTAATTAAGTGATGTAACCATCATAATTGTCACGGCAAATAAGATGCCGCCATAAAATGCGGCAACTCTCGCTTGCTTGGAATATAGCATCTACTATATAATACTGCCGCAGGGTTATACTTTGCCGTGCCAGCCGCTCACCAACAGCGCAAGTTCATATATTTACCGGCGGTTGGCGTAAATTCAGGCAAAAAAACCTGCTCCGGATTTATTTGGAGACTGGCGGTAGGCACACAATGTTTCGTTGGTCAGCGTAACATTGCGGTAGTATGTGCATGCGGGCTATGTAAGCCCATAAACAACTGACCGCCACCCGACAAGTGCTGCCTTATAATCAGGAGCAAGGAAAACGCCATGCAAAAAGAATTTCCGGGGGACGCCCTAATAGAACGCATGAAAATAGCCTTATGTTGCAAAAATTACGCCGACGTCTGCCATGCGCTTGACGTAAAACGCAACGTTCTCACCCAGTGCAGAAAATCGGGCAAGCTCTGCGGCATGCTTGAAGGCAGGCTCCTCTTGCACGGCATCAGCCCAATATGGGTGGAGCGCGGCCTGGGCTGGAAAATGGCCCACTCCACCGAGTTTGACAACAAGGCCTATTCCGGTGAGAATGGCTTTATATCCGCTGCGGATGCTAATTTTTACAGCCGCAAGCGGCACGCCCTGCAAGCGTTTAGAGAGGATACCTTTCATAAGGAAGATCGCCTGCAATAGCTGGGCCCGCCCCGTATGCCGCCAAGTTTGAAAATTTGCGGCAAGGCGGGCCGCTTGCGTTTTCAGGCAGGGCCGATTTTTTCGCGGCCATGCGTATACGCGCGTAAGTCAGGCTTGGGGTGTTCTTTATGGCATACGATCTTTTTGTCAGCTACTCCACCAAAGATAAATTGTTTGTAGACGCTCTGGTGCACCGCCTGGAGGCGGAAAACCTGCGCTGCTGGTACGCCCCGCGCGACATAGCGGCAGGGGTGAGCTGGCCCACCGCCATATCAGAGGCTATCAGGCAAATACCGGTAATGCTGCTGGTGTTTTCATCCAACTCCAACACCTCAAGCGAAATATCGCGCGAGCTTACCCTGGCCGCCAACAACAGCCGCCTGGTCATACCCGTGCGCCTTGAAAACATCACCCCCAGTTCCGCTCTTGAATACCACCTTTCCAACCTGCACTGGCTGGACGTGTACGGCATGGAGGCCGAGGCCGCCATCGCCCGTGTAATGGAAGGCCTGCGGCATTACAACAGACACTTTCCAGCTTTGGGCGGCCTGGCATCCGGCAGTTTTGAAAAAACCTTCGGCCCGGCCAAAACCGCCAAAAACTCCACCAGCCGCGCAAGCCGCCGCAAAATAACCGCCGCTCTGGCGCTGGCCGTTGTACTGGCGGTTGCGCTGGGCCTGCGCCTTAGCGGCGACGGGCCGGACGATGCCCAGGCCGCCTTGCTGCGGCTGGATAACGGCATTTTGTTTCACTATGCCGGACTTGATGATGAAAATGTGCGGGTCATCAGCACGCGCCTGGCCCCCCTGCCGGGTTCAGACGCGCCTGAAGACTATCTGGTGGTCTTGCAAGGCGCGGGCAGCCGCTACGATGGCCGCATTTTCCGCTGCGTTATGTATCTGGACGACCCCTACATCAGCTTCGCCACGCAAATTGACGGCCGCCGCAGCACCTTGCTGAGTGTGGATGTGCGCGGCCACGGCTTTGTCATAAATCCTCAAACCGGCCGGAGATACAGAGTGGACTTGCAATACCGGCAAGACGACGCCGGAGCCGCCCAAAACATGCTGGAAATGTACCGGCAGGGCAAAAAGTGGCAAAACCCACGCCCTTGATTATATGAAGGATGAAAAAGGGAACCAGCGGTTACAAACCGCAGGTTCCCTTATATTATCAAAAAATCGCCCACACCGTGTAAAGGCCGCGCTTTTACGCTAGCGGCTGAAAAACACCTCAACCTTACTGTCGCTTATTCTGGTAAATTCATGCTTTTTAAGGGGCGTCAACAAATCCAGCACCAGCCTGTCGGCATTGCCTTGGCGGCCCACGCGCATGGACTTGACCAGGTTGTTGCTAGGTATGGCCGGCACCTTAAGGCCCTTCCACGCGCCGGGCAAATCCACCACCAGCCGCTCCGGCTCGGAAAGCAGAAAATAACGGGCCGGAAGCGGGCTGTCGCCCTCTATGCGCAAAATCATGCCGCCGTCTTTAAAATGAAAACTCAAATCTTTAATCTCGCCTTTACCAATGGCTACGGAGGCTGTGGCCTGGCCGCCCTGCGCCGACTGAACGGTGGAGGAAACGCCGGAACCTGATGAATTGCCGCTGCTGACGCCAGCGCCGGAATCACTCCCGCTGCGGCTGCCGCCTGAAGAAGCGCCGGAACTGCCCGCGCCCGATGCGCCAGCCCCCGCAGCGCCGCCTGTGGGCGCAGTACTGCCCGCGCCCGCAGCAGCAGAGCCGCTTGCGCCGGTAGCCGCGCCTCCTGCCGCATTTGCGGCATTGCCGGAGCCTGAAGCAGCTGCGTCGCTGGAGCCTGAAGCCGCCGCATTGCCGGAACCTGCGGAAACGGCAGCGCCGCTGGCGGAGGCCGCGCCGCCACTGCCGGAACCGCCCGTGCCTGTGGTGGCGCCGACTTGGGAATTGCCGCCGCTTTGCGCTCCGGCGGCGGCCATGCCGGTATCGCCCTGCCCGCCCGCAACCGCGCCATTGCCAGTTGCGCCACCGGCCGTTACCGGCGCGGGCTCGTTGTAGGAGCTGTTCATATGCACAAAAAGCACCAGCAGCATGGCCGCAGCCAATACGCCAAGCAAAAGCAGGGTTATATATTTGTTCATCAAGCCTTAAACTCCTTTAACTCCAACATGTGTTACCGGCAGTCGCCAAAACAGTCGTCTCTTTCCGGCGCGGGCAGTGCCTGCCAACCGCGCTGTTTGCTCCGCGCCCAAGCTTGCGCATGTGTGCGGATACCGCGCCCAGGCCCGCGCCAGTCTCGCTTGCCGATGGACAAAAATGCTAATTGCAAAATTCCGTTTACAGGCCGCCCGAATCAGGCTTTCTCATTCCGCCCTTCAATAAATGCAAGAAAATCGCTGCCTGCCTGAAAATCTCTGGCCATGGCCACGGCCTCGCGCAGGTACAACGCGGCCTGCTCGGTTTTTCCGCCATCGTGCAAGGCTCGGGCCAGATTAAAAAGAATATGCTCGTCATCCGGCCCCAGCGCCTTGGCCCGCTCGTGAAAACGCGCGGACATGGCAAAAAGCTTGCGGCGGCGCAAAGAGGTGCCGAAGTCTGAAAACATGTGCTTGTGCTCTTGTCTGAAAGGGGCCTGGTTAGCCAAAATTTTTTCAAGGCTCTCCAAAGCCTGGCTCCTGTTGCTCTGCAGGCGGATAAGGGCAATGGAAAATTCAGATCTCAACTGCTGCTCCACCTTCAGCAAGGCGTCGGCCACGGGGTCGTTTGCCTCGGCCTCCGGCTCCGGCGCGTTTTTTCCAGCAAAGTAGGTGCCCTCGCCGCCACGCGGGCGCGCGCCGGCGGCCAGCTTGTCTATAAGGTCCGGCTGGCCGGCTTCCACTTCATCCATGCCGTCCGGCTCCGGGGCCTTACCAGCGCCCGCCGGGCCGTAGGGGTATTCGTCCTCGTCCAGCACCATCTGCGCCTGCATGGGAGAGAACATGTCGCTGTCATCAGGCTCCGGCTCTACACTTTCCGTTTCCGGCCCTGCGCTTTCCGGCTCCGGCTCAGGCGAGCTTTGCTCGGTCTTTTGCGCTGCCGACCAGTCCGGCCCTTTGGGCCTGTTCTTTGAGCTGAAGGCGGCGTAAACGCGAAATTCTTCAAAAAATTTGGCGGAATCTATGGTTTCCGGCTCAGGTGCGGTTTGGCCGTCAGCCACTTTTTTTTGCACCAAAAACGAGCCGCCATTCAACCCCCACACATGCCAATGGCTCTCGGCCCCTTTGGCTCCAGTGGCGTTTTGGCGAGAATATATGCCCAGAAATACAGGTTCTTTTTTCACTTGAGGCTCCAGAAAAAGCGAAAATTGCGAAGTGCCTTACAGGCATATTATCCCATTAACCAATAAATGAAAACAGGTTGCGGCAATTTCTAAAAAATTTCTAATATTTTGGAAAGGCAAAACTGAAATAAAAATTATGGAGAACACAGGGCGTGTTTATAGCTTTGCCACAAGCCGAAACCTTAGCCGCGCGGCGGAGCAAGCCGGGGCACTCCGGCGCGGCATGCGCAAAAAACGCATAAAAAGTTGATTTCCGCCCCGCTCTGAAGTAACACCGCCTTTGCCGCCGCCAATTTTGCGGAGGCCATACATTTTAAGGATTACAGCATGTCGGATTTTAAAGCGGATTTGAAAAAAGAAATTGAAGTGCGCCGCACTTTCGCCATTATAAGCCACCCTGACGCTGGTAAAACCACCCTTACCGAAAAGCTGCTGCTCTTTGGCGGGGCCATACAGATGGCGGGCACGGTAAAGTCACGCAAGGCCTCGCGCCACGCCACCTCCGACTGGATGGCCATGGAGAAGGAGCGCGGCATTTCCGTTACCACCTCTGTAATGCACTTTGGCTACAACGGCTTTGAGGTAAACCTGCTGGATACCCCCGGCCACCAGGATTTTTCTGAAGACACCTACCGCGTGCTCACGGCTGTGGATTCCGCCCTGCTGGTTATAGATTCGGCCAAGGGTGTGGAAACCCAGACCAAAAAGCTTATGGATGTGTGCCGCATGCGCGCCACGCCCATTATGACCTTTATAAACAAGCTGGACCGCGAAGGCCTGCCCCCGCTGGATGTAATGGCCGACATAGAAGCGCACCTGGGCATACACTGCGCGCCCCTTACCTGGCCCGTGGGCATGGGCAGCGACTTTAAAGGCGTGTACGATCTGCGCGCCCAAGAATTACGCCTGTTCTCGCCCACGCACGGCGGCAGAAAGGTGGAAGAAAAAATCATCATAAAGGGCCGCAATGACCCGCAGTTGGACGAATACCTGGGAGATTACGCCAAACAACTGCGCGACGACCTGGACCTTTTGGAAATGGCCGGCAACCCCTTTGATATGGAAAAATACCGCAACGGCGAGCAGACGCCGGTGTTTTTCGGCAGCGCCATCAACAACTTCGGCGTGCAGGAGCTATTGGATACCTTCACGCAACTGGCCCCGCCCCCGCAGCCCCGCCCGGCGGTGGAACGCATGGTCTCGCCCGATGAAGAGGAGTTTTCCGGCGTGATCTTTAAAATCCAGGCCAACATGGACCGCGCCCACCGCGACCGCATGGCCTTTATGCGCATATGTTCCGGCCATTTCCACAAGGGCATAAAACTGCGCCACCACCGCACGGCTAAAGACATAAACATAAACAACGCCACCATATTTATGGCGCAGGACCGCGCCGGGGTTGAAGACGCCTGGCCCGGCGACATTATAGGCATACCCAACCACGGCACCATAAAAATAGGCGATACCTTTACCGAGAAAACGCCCCTCAAGTTTACAGGCATACCCAACTTCGCGCCGGAGCATTTTCAGCGCGTGCGTCTGCGCGACCCGCTAAAATCCAAGCAGCTCAACAAGGGCCTGATGCAACTGGCGGAAGAAGGCGCGGTGCAACTTTTCCGCCCGCTGGTAAACAACGACTATATACTGGGCGCTGTGGGCATTTTACAGTTTGACGTAATTGTATCGCGCCTTGCCGATGAATACTCGGTGGATGCGGGCTACGAGCATATCAACGTCTGCTGCGCCCGCTGGGTGTACAGCGCCGACAAAGCCCAGTTTGAAGATTTCAAGGACTATTACAACGGCGATTTGGCCATGGATGCCGAAGGCGCTCTGGCCTACCTGGCCCCCACGCCGTGGAAGCTGGAATCGGCCATGGAGCGTTACCCCAAGGTGGAGTTCCGCACGACCAGAGAAATTAGCTAGGGCTTGGTAAGGCGCTCCTTTTGATTCACGCGTGCCACAGCGTGGTGTTCTGGGTAAGGAAGCGGTTGGCTGGAGCGCCTTTTTAGCATGCCGCAAAAGAGCGCATGGAAGGCTGTAAAAGATGGGCACGCTGATTGCCAGTAGCTTTTGAAGCAGGGGAATGTTAAAAAATACCAGCCCAATGTAAATTAGCCAATTGCGTGCTCAAGGCGTGGCTCGCTTCGCCAGCGCTCGACAATTTAACATCGGCAATCGAAAGTAAAACACAACTAGCGGCGATGCTCTTTCACGGCCCCTTGCGGGTCTGGGCGGACCATTCCGCGAAAAAGCGTAATTGTACGGCGCAACGCGGCAAAGCCGCCCAGCAGGGGTGAGGCACGGGACGTGCCTCATCAGCCCGGCGCTTATAAATCTGGCTTCATCAACTATGTGTTTCCATATGTCTTGGCACGCTAAAATTTGCCTTTGCCTGCTGGGCCAAAGCAGGCTACACGCCCAATGCCTGATCGAATTATTGTTATTGGCGGCTCCGGTAAACGCCGCGACTACTTTTTAAAGGCTGCCTCGGCTTTGGGGCTTAAAGCTCTGGCTATGGAGTGGGACGAATACCCCGCCCAAAGCCGCCCCGGAGACCGCCTCAAGCTGGACCCTCCAACCTTTGCCCAAAGCGATTTGAGCGCCCTGCCAGGCTTTATAAACGAATATCTGCGGCGGCTTGATGGGCTTGCGGCCCTGCCGGGCCTGCGCTTTTTAAACCACCCCCAAGCTATTGCCACGGTGCTGGATAAACAACGCACGCGTGCAATTCTGGCGAGGGCGGGCGTGCCCCAGCCCCCGGCCATGCCCGGCGAGGCTGGCTCTTACGAGGAGCTTTTGGCCCTTATGCGCCAAAGCGGCATAAGCCGCGTGTTCATAAAGCCGCGTTACGGCAGCGGCGCTGCCGGTGTAACGGCATTCGCCAAGGGCGCGGGCGGGCGCGAGGCCCTGTACTCCGCCACCCGGCTGCAAGACGGGCGGCTTGTAAACTGCTCGCGCATTTTTAAAAGCGAAAACCCGCGCGAAAACGCCGCCCTGCTGGATTTTCTGCTAGGCCCGCCCGGCCCCGGCGTGGTGCTGGAGCGTTGGGTGCCCAAAGCCCGCGCCGGGGCGCTGTTTTACGATTTACGCGTGGTGCGGCAGTTTGGGCGCGCCTTCTTTATGGTAGCCAGAGGCTCGCGCGGCCCCATAACCAACCTGCACCTCAACGACATGGCGCTGGAGCTTAAAGACGCAAACCTGAGCAACTCCATGCTGGAACAGATAGAAAACCTTTGCGCCCGCGCCGCCGCGCTGATGCCGGGCCTTAACTGCGCCGGACTGGACGTGCTGGTGCCCGCGCATGCTGATGAAGAAGCCGCGCCAATGATTATAGAGATAAACGGACAAGGCGACCTTATTTACAAAGACATTTTCGCGGAAAACTCCATCTACAAGGCGCAAGCGCAATATCTGGCGAGTATGCAATGAGCGGGGCGAAAAAAATAAACGGAACAGCCGGGGTTGTACGTGCGGGCGCAACGCCGGAACAGAGCGCGGTACAACCTGGGCCCAACACCGCCTGTACAAAAAAGCAAGCCGCCCGCGCAACCCCCCGTACTCCAACCCAAGGCGAAGTGCCGCCGGAAATCGCGCAAGGCCCCGCCCCGCAAGGCGGCCTGGATATGGCGCAGGTGGTGGGGCAGCGCGATATATTGATGATCTGCCTCGATACTTTGCGTTGGGACGTGGCCTTCGCGGAACAGGAAAACGGCGGCACGCCTGTGCTCAACCGTTACGGGCCATGGGTTAAAAGCTTTGCGCCGGGCAACTTTACCCTGCCCTCGCATCAGGCCATGTTCGCCGGTTTTTTGCCAGCTCCGGCAACGGCGCGGGGCATAGGCCAGCGCGAAATGTTGTTTTTTCCGGAAGGTATAGGTTTAGGCAAAGCCCCGGCAGGCTCCTTTGCCTTTAAAGAGGCCACGTTTGTGCAGGCGCTGGCGGGCGCTGGCTACCAGACCAACTGCGTGGGCGGGGTGTCTTTTTTTAACAAGCGCGGGCCGCTTAACAGTGTGTTTCCGGCCATGTTCCAGCACAGTTTCTGGCGTCCGGCCTTCGGTTGCCTCCAAAAGGGCAGCGTGGAGGCGCAGGTCGATTTTATCCGCCAGCGGCTGGAAAAAACGCCGCAAAACCGGCGGGTGTTTTATTACCTTAACGTCTGCGCCATCCACTACCCCAACTGGTTTTATCTGAATGATAACGGGCAGCCGCAAAACCGCGCGGATGGGCCAAAAAGCCACGCGGCGGCCTTGCGCCATGTGGACGGCAAGCTGGAAAAACTGTTTGTCGCCTTCAAAAAACGCGGCCCGGCCCTCGTGCTGGCCCTCTCCGACCACGGCACCTGCTACGGCGAAGACGGCTTCAACTTCCACGGGCTGCCCCACCCGGCGGTGGATACCGTGCCCTACAAGCGTTTTTTTCTATGAGTGAAATATACAGCCAATACATGTACAGCTACCCGCACAAAACCGCCTACCGCCCGGTGGAGCGCGAGCTTGCGCTTAAGCATCTGGCTGCCTTGGGCGGCAGTGGCGTAACTCCGGGCTTGGGCGGCAGCAGCGCAACTCCGGCGTTGGACGGTGGCGGCGTAACTCCGGCGTTGGACGGTGGCGGCGCTACCCGGAAATTGCCGGATGTCGGGCATACGGAGCAAGCATCCGCCCCCGTGGCGCGGCGCGGCGGGCAGGCAAAATCGGCTGACGGCAAAACCTTTGCCGAAGCGCATCATGCGGTGCAAACAGCGCCGGGCGCGTGGCAAACGCCGCCAGCGCCCTTGGGGCTTTACCTGCACGTGCCTTTTTGCCAAAGCAAATGCGGCTACTGCAACTTGTTTTCCGTGGCCGGGGCCGATGAAGCCCTCATGCGGAGTTACCTTAAGGCAACAGAGCGCCAATTGCGCCAGTTGTCCGAAGCCGTAAGCCTAACGGAGCTACCCTTCAGCAGCCTTACCTTGGGCGGCGGCACACCCAGCCTGCTGCCCCCCGCTTTGCTGGAGCAAGCCTTTGCAACCATCGAGCGTTTTACCGGCGTAACACCGGTCTCTGTTTACTCGGCCATGGAGCTTGCCCCGGCCGCCACGGCGCTGGAGAACACCACCTTTTTGCGACGGGCCGGGTTCAGCCGCGTGAGCCTTGGCGTGCAGTCTTTTAAAGCGGAAGAGTTGCGGGCCATAGGCCGGCACAGCTCCCCCAAGGCCGCTCTTGAAGCTTGCGCCACGGTTGCCGCCGCCGCTTTTGCGGCCTTTAACATCGACCTGATCTACGGCATACCGGGGCAAAGCCCAGCCAGCCTTGCGGAATCCATAAAAACCGCGCTGGCGTATCAGCCTGACGAAATCTTTTTGTACCCGCTCTACGCCCGGCCCCTTACGCCACTGGCCCAATCGTTGCGCCAGCAGCACAACGCGCGGCCAAATGACAAGCCAGGCGCGCAACAAGGGGCAATGCCAGCCGCAATATCAGATCAGGCAGGGCTAAACGATGCCGCCATGCTGCAACTGTACCGCCACGGGCGCGAGGTGTTGCTGGGGGCCGGGTACGAGCAAACCTCCATGCGCCGCTTTTTGCGCGGCGGGGCAGGGCAAAGCGCGGCGGATTGCGGCTTTGAGCGCAACCTCTCCCTTGGTTGCGGCGGGCGCTCCTATCTGGGGGGCTTGCATGTGTGCGAGCCCTACGCGGTGCGGGCGCAAGACTGCAAGCGCCTGTTGGAATCTTTCTGCGCCAAAACCGACTTTTTGAGCGGCCTTTACGGATATGCGCTGGACGAAGACGAGCAGCGGCGGCGCTATGCCGTAAAAAACCTGCTGCACGCGCGGGGGCTTGATTTAGCGCGTTATCAGGCAATCTTTAACGGGAGGGCGCGCAAACATTTTCCTTTTCTGGAAGAATGGTGTAAAAAGGGCTACCTGCATGAGGCCGCCGGTAGCCTCCGCCTCAGCCCAAGCGGGATGGAGAGATCGGACATGCTCGGCCCCAGCTTCATTTCAAAACAGGTTGCAAGGCTCAGTGCCGAATTTTATATGCAATATCAAAACCTTGAAAACGAGAAATCCATATGACACGCTGTTTTATCTATCAAGACGCCAAATCGCAAAAATTCTGGAATATCGAATATGAAGGCAACGAATACACCGTAACTTACGGGCGACTGGGCACAGCCGGGCAGGTGCAGCAAAAAAGCCTTGGCAGCGAAGCCGAATGCCTGAAAGCAGTGGAAAAGCTCATTAACGAAAAAATCAAAAAGGGCTATGCCGAAAGCAGCGCCGAAGCCGTGGCCAACGCCACGGACGACGCCAAGCGCTTTGGGCTGAGCTATGACGACCAGGAAGAAAACGGCAAAGGCGATGAAGATCTGCGCAAGCGCATTCTGGGCTACAAAAACCTGCCCACCCTCAAGCACATGACCATATGGCAGTGGGCCGGAGCCTGGGAAGGCGGCGACAGCCAGGATACCATTGACTGGCTTATCGCCAACAGCGGCAAATTCCCCAGCCTCGAAACACTGCGCATGGGCGATATGGAATCGGAAGACTGCGAGCTTTCGTGGATAGTGCAAGGCGATTACGCTAAATTCTGGGCGGCCTTCCCCAATCTTAAAGGCCTTTCGGTGCAAGGCGGCAGCGGGTTGAGCTTTGGCAAAATAAAGCACGACAAGCTGGAAAGCCTTGAGGTAGTGTGCGGGGGCCTGCCCTTCAACATCTTTACGGAAGTAACCGAGGCCCAAGCGCCAAACCTTAAAAAACTCAACCTCTACATAGGCGTTGAAGACTATGGCCTGGGCGGCGATATTGGCGACATAAAACAAATGCTCGCCAAAATGAGCTTCCCCAAGCTGGAATACCTTGGCATCTGCAACAGCGAAATTCAGGACGATATCGTCGAAGCCGTGCTGTCCAGCAAATACGCCGTTCAGGTAAATACTCTTGATTTTTCCAAGGGCGTGCTGACCGACAAGGGCGCGCAAATTATTCTGGATAACGCCGCGAAGCTTACCAACCTTAAATTTATGGACATGAGCTACCACTATATTACGCCGGAAATGCAGGCCAAGCTCAAAAAACTGCCCTTCAAGACGGACCTTTCCGACCCGCAGGAATACGACACCGAGCACGACTATTACAACTCGCCCATGTTTACAGAGTAAAGGCCTATGACCATTACAGACGCGGGCGCGCCCACGCGCCCGCAGGCCTTGGGAGCCATGGCAAATGCGTTGCGCCATATCACCTGGCGGGGGCATTTGCGCTCCTGCAACTATGCCTGCGACTACTGCCCCTTTGCCAAAAAGGCCCCCAGCGCGGACGAGCACGGGCAAGATGCCGCCGCCCTGCTGCGCTTTTGCCGTTTTTTGGAAGAAACGCCCTTTGAGCACCCCATTTCCGTGTTGCTGGCCCCTTACGGCGAGGCGCTTATGCATAAGCGCTACCCCGAGGCTTTGGCCCGCCTTAGCCGCAACCCGGCTGTGCGGCAAGCATCCTGCCAGACCAATATGAGCCTTGCGCCGGAAGTTTTTCTGCAACAACTGCGGGCGGAGGGGGCGGATTTGTCTCGCCTGGCCCTCTGGGCCACCTTTCACCCGGCTTTCGCCACGCCTGAAGAGTTTGCCGAAAAAACGCGGATGCTCGCGCAACACCTGCGCATGGCAGTGGGGGCTGTTGGCGACCCCGCTGCCCTGCCGGCCCTGCACCGCCTTAAAGCCTTGCTTCCGGCGGGCGCGAGTTTTTGGATAAACGCCATGGATGGTCTTAACCGGGCCTATACCGCTGGGGAAAAAGACGCTTTAACCGCCCTTGACGCGCGCTTCCCGCTGGAACTGCGCCCCCATGCGCCGGATTTGCTAAACTGCTCCGCCGGGCGCTCCAGCCTGTTCGTGCTGGCCGACGGCTCCGCCTACCCTTGCAACCGCAGCAAGCTGAAGCTGGGCAATATTTACGCCGCCTGCGCCCAGCCGGAAGCGCACGCCTGCGCCAAAAAATCCGCAGGCGACCAACAGTTGGACGCCACCGCCATTGCAACGCCGCACTCAGCCGCACCAAGCGCTAAATCCGGCGCTGTTTTCAGCCCGCCAGCGCAAGATGCGGGCACAAACCGGCCAATGCCGAAAGCAAACAGGTGCAAAATCGCGCAAAACACCGCCGATTACACACCGGCGGCAGGCGCGGCCATAGGCGGGCCAGTGCCTGCGCCAAACATATGCGGAGCAGCTCAAGATGCAGCCGCCTGTGAGCAGGAAGCGGACGCGCCAGCCTTCGAGCCAGCGCCGGATGCCGGGCCTTGCCAAGGCCGTTGCGACTGTTTTATGGCCTATGCCGCCCGCAAAGATTTACCAGCCCTGCTGGGCCTTGCGCCCGCGCCGCAGTTGCGCCTGGCCGCGCAGCGCGTTAAAGCCCTGTTTCTGGATTTGGACGGCACCCTCACCGGGCCGGACGGCAACATACGCCCAAGCGTGGCGGCCCTGCTGCCAGCGGTGGCAGGGCGTTTCGGCCTGTACACGGCCACGGCCCTGCCCCTGCCCTACGCCCGGCGCAAATTCGGCCCGGCCTGGCAGTATCTGGCCGGCGGGGTGTTCGCTTACGGCGCGGATGCGCGCGACTTTACGCTTGGCCGCAACACCCTGCGCCCCCTGCCGGAGCCTCAGCCCGATTCGCGTTTCAGCTACACGCACGACGGGCGCATTTACAAACAGGTGCTGCGGCAAAGGCCTTCGCCCACACCGCCCAATTGCCGCATAATTGAAGAAAACGGCGTAATTTCGCTGTGCGCCGAAACAGCCGACAAACTGGACGGCGTGCTGCAAATATGCAAATGGCACGGCTGGCGGCCCGAAGAAGTAATAGTAATGGGAGACGCCCTGCCGGATTTACCCATGCTGGAGTATTTTCCGCTATCCGTCGCGCCGCGCTCCGCCGCATTCGCGGCCCTGCGGGGGGCGAGATTCCATATGGAGGCGGAGGAGTTGTTTGAGGTGATTTTGCAGGACCCTGCCGGGGAATATTAAGATAAATATGAAAACGGCGTAGCCGTATATATAACAGAGGGGCGGGCTGGTCTGCCCACGTCAAGTAGACAAATAAAAAAGCGTGTCAGCATTTCAAGCGGCCATAAGCTCACGCGCGGCGGTACGGGCGTGATGCGGGGCTGGCAGCCCCTCTCTTATATTGCCGCCCTGAAGGGGAATCCGTATTCTTTTACCGGCGCGGCCACACCGCTTACATCCCAAGTTATATTCGACCCTTCGGGGCTATCCCCTCTTGTCAGACCCGATAAAATGTTTAATAAACTTGTAAAGCGTAAACAAAAAATACTTGCCGCATGCTGGGCATGGCGGCTTGTTTATGCACTTTGCATGCAATTTAACCTGTTAAGGTAAAAACAATGACAAGCAAAATAAAAACCCTTGTTCTGCTGGCCTCTCTTACGGGGCTGGTAATGATTCTGGGCGGGATGGCGGGCGGCAAAACCGGCCTTGTCATAGCCTTTGGCTTTGCCATGCTTATGAACCTGGGCAGCTACTGGTACTCTGATAAAATAGTGCTTTCAATGTACCGCGCGAGCGAGCTCTCGCCGGCGGATGCGCCCATACTGCACAAAATTGTGGAAGATCTCTCGCGCGAGGCGGGCATACCCAAACCGCGCGTATGCGTGGTGCCGGAAGAAGCCCCCAACGCCTTTGCCACGGGCCGCAACCCCGACCATGCCGTGGTGGCTGTAACCGAAGGCCTTTTGCGCCTGCTGAACCCAGAAGAACTGCGCGGCGTGCTGGCGCACGAAATAGGCCATATAGCCAACCGCGATATCCTTATACAGAGCGTGGCGGCGGTGCTGGCCTCTGTAATAGTCTTTCTGGCAAACTTGGCGCAGTTTGCAGCCATTTTTGGCGGTGGCGGCGACCGTGAGCGCGGCAACCCCATAGCCATGCTGCTTATGGCTATACTGGCCCCCATTGCGGCGGCGCTTATTCAAATGGCTATTTCCCGCTCGCGCGAGTACCTGGCCGACGACAGCGGAGCCAAGTACTGCCATAACCCGCGAGCTTTGGCCTCGGCCTTGGGTAAATTGCAAAGCGCCAACCAGCGCACGCGCATGCATAAAGAATCTGAAACCACGGCGCACATGTTTATAGTGCATCCTTTCAGCGGCAACAGCATAAGCAGGCTATTCAGCACGCACCCGCCCATTGAAGAAAGAATCAAGCGCCTTATGGCGATGTGAAGTCTCAAAATAAATGAGACCGTCTCACATTAAATGGGACTGACTCAAGTTATTTGGGTCTTGATTAACCAGGATGAAAACATTTTCAGAAGGAACTATAGTAATATGATAAGGGTCCTTATTGAAAATTTTATGTAAGTTTGACGCAAATAGATTCATGTAATGATTACCCCCCTGGCGCTTCGAGTGCCAGGGGGGGCTGTTGTTAAAACGGAAAATTGCGGTAGCGACGTCAGCAAGTCGTCCAAATTTGAGTTGTTGATGGTTGCGGTGAAAATTGATATACAAATTAAGTGTCGAATTTAGATTTTTATGGAGGAATTATGAACAGCACCAAGGATATTTATCCGATATCTTACTTTAAGCAAAACGCTAATGCCATTTTGGAGCAGATACAAGCAACAAATGGCACTATGATTTTGACGGTTAATGGCCGAGCGGCCGGGGTACTTATTAGCCCCGAAAAGTATGAGAACTATGAAAACGAAATAGCCTTGGCCAAGATGATCCATATGGGCCGGAAGCGTGTTGAACACAATGAACTTAAAGACGCCCAGGACGTATTTAAGGATATTTTAACCAAATATGCGGGGTAAAGCGGCAATGTCCCAAGTTGATTGGATTGTCAAATTTACTCCGGAAGCGGAGAGTGATTTAGACAGGATTGCCGCGTACATTTACGGTGAATATGGCTTTGAGTCTTTAGAAAAGCTACTGAAAGACTTTGAAAAGGTTCGCCAAAGTCTTGCAACTTGGCCAATGCGGTGCGCCAGCGTTAAGGGTTTTCATGCAGACATTAAACAAATTTTTGTCAGAAAAAAAATGTACAGGATGATATACGAAGTATTTGAGTCGGAAAAGTTGGTAGTTATTTACGTAGTGGCGCGTCAAAACCAAGAATATAAGGATATTGTAGCTGAAAGGCTTTTATCTTTTTGAGTTCGCTTTATTTGGTCATGTAAGGCGGGCTTATATTACCAGGCGGCTAAAGCTCACTACAAGCGGTATGTTTCATTCCATGGCAATTGGGCATATACATCCTTTATTCTATCATTTTACCCACGCCAAACGGCGGCCTCCTCTCGCATATCCACATGCACGAAGGCCGGATAAATGCCGATGCCTTTGAAGCCGCAGCTTTCGGCCATATCCGCGAAGGCTTCGCGCTCTTCCGCCGCCACGCGGCAGTCAAAAGCCAGTTTAAGGTGCATGCTGTCTTTAACGCCGCCAACTTTAGCATTGTGCTCCGCGCAACGGTGGGCGGAATTAAGCGCAATGGGTTTTCCCCAATTGGCGCGCAGCATTTGCAACGCATCCAGGCTGGGCTGGTCCAGGCACAGTTCGCCGCAGTGGCGGCAGGCCAGCTCGGCGGGCTTGAAGTTGGGCCAGAGCCAAGGGCCGGTGTAATGCGAATAGTGTTTGAACAGTTGAAAGCGCATAAAACCTCCGGAACAAAAATTATGGATAGTGGTTCTGGGTTGGTGAAAACTCGAAAAAACCGTGAATAATAAACATGGGAAGAATGGCAGGAAGAATGGCAGGAAGAATGGCATTTTGTTTATAATTATAAACAAAATCCTATAAAAAAGCAATCTTTTTGAGTAGAAATGGGCAGATATCAAAAAACTGAGCAATACGCGCCACGGGTAACTGCGCTACATTGAGCTCGCGGCATACTGAAAATATAGTTGCGTTTATCCATTAGCACAGGCGATGCGCCATAAGATCGAAATAAAGCTGTTCCTGTTTACGGTCTGAATTTGGCTCTTTAAGGTGGGCAAAACCGTTTTTGCGGTAAAAGGCTATAATACGCGGCGTATTATAGGCATCAAGAGTTATGAACCGGCATCCGGTTCTATTGCTGGTACACATAAATGTTTTAAGGCAGGTCAAAAATTCAGAGCCTATGCCGTTGCCCTGATAAGCGTTGTTGATGCCGAAACGTCCAATTTTGACGGCAGAAGAAGATTTGTAGGGAAAATCAGTAGTGCGTAACTTGATGGCATCGTTTTGCAGCGTGGCAAAACCAAGGGGCACTGCATCATCAAAGCCCTCCAGAAACAACCCGTAAATGACGGCCATGCGCATTTGCAAATGCATGGCGGCGTCTTGGCGGATAAACTCATCCAAGTCTTTATCGTCATCATCCGGCGCGCAACATGAAAAACCCGTGAAGATTGAAAAATCTTGCACGGGTTTTACCACATATTTATTGTTGCTATAAATATTTCTGTTCACGCTTTTTTGTAAGGTCTTGTTTGATTAACTCTATAAAACGCTCATTATCCACCTTGGGGGGAGTGAACGGTTGCTGATTTTGAGCGGCAGCCACGAATCTTTTAGCATCCTCACCGCTCAACACTGGTGTTGGGGTTATGGGCCTAGCCATTTCCGTCTCCTTTTTGCATCTGAAAAACAATATACCATGGTTGGGTACTGTTACTTATGACAATAGTCAAATTTTATTCAGTTCGCCTAATCAAGTTAACACAAAACGGAATAAAGGCAATATACGGGCTGCCGGCGCAGGCATGGCGCACATTCCGCCGGGCGGTTCTTCCCACCGCCTATGTGTTTTCCTACCCCCAATACCTACCCCCAAACACCCTCACCGCGCCGTATATAAGCCACGCCCTGACACCCCGCCACGCCTTTCTGCCTTTACCCCGCCAGCCGGGCGGGAAGTAACCCGCCTCTGCCGCGCAATCCCTTAAAAGCTTGTCCGCCTCTTTTCTGTCCGCCGCCGTGCCGCCCAGCATATACAGCCAGTCGTGCAGGTAGCAGCATTGCACGCAGCTTATGTCGCGGCCCCAAAGGGCTTTGTACAGCCAGCTTACTTTGCCGCTGCATCCGTCCGAAAGTGGTATGTAGTCGGCTATGTGCGCGGCGGTGTAGGTTGCGCCGGTGGCATTGGCCAAGGCCAACGCGCGGGCGGTATAGGGCGGATTCGCAAAAGCGGCCATTACAGGCTTACCGCCCTTGCGGGCCAGCCCGCGTCAAGCGCGGTTTCCAGCCATGCGGTTATGGCGTCCGCCGTTTGCAAGGCGGCGAGCTCGGCCTGTTTTTGCGCCTCCACGGCAAAGCAGGCTTCGGTATAGGCGGTTAAGGCTTTGGCCAGGGCTATAATGGTTACGCCGTCAAGCTTCACCCATATGGCGCCGCCGTTTTCGCCGGTGGCGGCGGTTTTCCAGTTGGCCTTGAAGGCCGGGTCTATCAACACGTTGGTTACGGCCCCGTTTATGGTGGCCTGGCCTTTATCGTCCGTATCTATGGCAATGCCGTTAACAGTTATGCCCGCATCCTTGGCCTGCCATTTGCGCTGGCGCAGTTGCTCGAAAGCGGCTGATTTGGCGGAATCCAGCAAGGCCTGGGCCGAGGGTTTGGGTATTTCGTCACCTTCCTGATAAACGACGCACACCCCGCTTGCCATGTCGTACTGGCGGTAAATGCGATTTGGTATGGCCTGGATTTCTTTTTCAATGTCGCGCGGCTCGCCGTTAGCGTCAAAAAGTTGAAGCGTAAACATAATTATCCTCGCAGTCTGACTACATAGTCGGTTATTTTAAAGGTTATGGGCAAAACGGATGTGATGTACATGTGCACATCGCCGGTTTGTGTGCCGATAGTATAGGCCTTGGCCGATATGATATTGGCAAAGGACGGTAAGTTTGAAGTCACTGTGCCGAACTCCGCCGGTATAATTGTACCGGTGCTGTTTATGGGCAGAACCCAGCGCCGCGACCAGCTGCGCACTACGGAAGAACTGCCGTAAACTTGCTGCCCGCAAAGATATTTATTAATACTGCCCTGCCGCAGATTAATGTTTAACACTTGCGGCGTGCTGTCCGTCACCGGCTCCACTTCTATATTACACGTTACATCCAGCCACTTTCCGGCATAATCTGCCGGGGTATCGCCCAATGAGGTATTAAAAAACACCTGTGCGAAGTTGTTATTTCCAACCACCTCCACCGGCTCGGCCAGCTTAAAAAGCACGCTGCCTTCATCCAGCAAATCCACCTTGACCAGTTGGAACATGATAAAATCGGCATCGAAACTTGCCGAGAGCGAGAAAGAGACCTCCGCGCCCGGCGCTATGGTTATAAAATCCTCAGTTCTGGCGGGCTGAACAAAGTAAGAAGCAGTCACGGCATTGCTGGCCGCGCTGGGGTAAAGCTTTATTCCCCCCTCCGAATGGTAGAAGGAGAGCATTTGAGAGAACATGCGGCAGGGGTTGTAGCCCACGGTGTTGCTTGTATTCGCCTCCAGCATGAACGCGATGGCCTTTGCGCCGTCAACGTACATATTCAAATAGGTGTTGTTGCCAGCAGTGCTGTGATTGCTAGAACGGGTGCAGCCTATTTCAAATTCCAGCGCCTTATCCGCCAAATCCGAGGCTTTGGGTATAGTGAGAAACTTGGGCAACTCGCCAGAACTGGAAAGGGATTGCATATCCGCATTCAAATAAATTGTTTTAGACGAAGTCATGGGCGAACACCTCCAGGCCGCTAATGGTGATATCCCCCATATCCCCTGCCGTGCGCGTATCTCGCATGATAAGACAGAAGCGTGCCTCGCTCTCCAGCCCATCCGGCAACACGGCGCTGATGTCGTTATACAAGGGCGCGGTCCCATTAATACCGCCATAGCTGCCGGACACATAGTTGCCGGAGCCTTGCGCCATATACACGCTGGATGGCGCGACAAAGCGCGACCACATGACGCATTGGCCACCCACGGCAGCGCCTTGCAGGGAGGAAAACGGCGTGAGCATGCTCCAGATACCAGCATTATCGCCACGGGCCAGCCCAACGCCCAGAAGACTAGTGCCCGATCCGCTGGTTAAACTGCCCTGCCGGCCCCATGAGAGCACGGTCATAAGGGGTTTGCCCGCCAGGGTTGATATGGAAAAAGCCGGGCCAAACAAAAAGCCCCTTTCCGTACTATCCACGCCGGTAACTGTAACCGGCCCTTCCACCTTGAAGACGGACTTGGGCCTTGCCGCCTCGCGGGGCCAGGATGACCCAAACGAGCTCCATCTGGCCGCGCCCCACTGCAAGGGCCCCCATGCGGGGGGTTGCCATGTTAACGTTTCCATTACTCCTCCTACCTGAAATAAAGGGTTACAGCCCCGCCCACAGGCAGGCCGGATACGGCCACGTCCACAACGGCCATTGGCGTATTGCTCACAATGGCGCGTGTGCCCGCCCCCAGGTTTATAACGTTGCCGCCTTCGCCCGCATCGCCATCCACCGTAAATGTAAGCGTGCCGGCCGGGGTTATGGAATTGTCATTCCACCGCGCTGAAATGCCGGTGAAGCTGTCCATAACCGGGGTGGATATGGTTGTGCCGTTATCGCGGCTGTCTATGGTAATCTGATTTCCGTTTATATTTGCCATTGTTATGCTCCTGTTTGCTCAGTTTCAGTATATTCCGGCCAAGACAGCGGCACGTGCTCATCAAGCAGCGCCTCCAGCGTTTCCCAGGCCGGAACAGCCGGATTTCCTTGCGCCAGCCCCGCATTCAAGTAACTTTGCGCCCAGGCCCAGGTAGGGTCCCAACACAGGGCGCGAAAGTTGTCCGCCTCAAACTTCCAGCGCGGTATGGTGGAGTTTTGGTAAGATAACAGCCTGTCAGCGCTCATGTAGCCGTGCAGCTTGGCCCAGGCGCTGAGCCTGCGCTCCACGAGGGCGTCATATTCGGCTATAATTTCCTCCACCGTTTTTTGTGTTTCAGGCTCCGGTACTGGCGGGTTGCCCGCCAGCCATTCCGCCTCGCTTAGGTAGCCCGCAGGCCTGCTTGCCCACACCTCCGCATTGCCAGCGGGCGAATAAAAAATTCCCATTATAAACCTCCGGGTTGTCTTACAAATATAAAAAATACGCCGCCTTGCGCGCCATAACCGCCGCTGCTGCCTGTGCCGCTATTGGCTTTTCCGCCGCCGCCACCGCCACCCGCGCCAAGACCAGTGCCACCGCCACCGCCACCGGCGATGCCGCTACCCCCGCCGCTGCCGCCGGTTGCGCCGGAATAACCGCCCATATTCGGCAAAAACACCCCTCCAGCGCCGCCGCCGCCACCGCTCAGGGGGATGTCACCCGGTGCGAAACCCACCCCGCCGCCGTATCCGGGCTCGCCCATACTCAGACCGGCATAAATGCCGCGCGTGCCGTTTATGCCATTTTGTCCCGATGATGTTGCCAAGGCGTAACCACCGCTCCAATACGCGCCGGAGGACGAGCTATAGCTCCCAAAAGAAGACGCCCCGCCGAGGTTGCCGCCAGGCGCGCCATTTCCGCCCACCACAACGCTATAGGCGGTATTTTTGACCACCGGAATAAACTCCTGAAAGGATTTGACAACGCCGCTGGATCCACCCCCGCCCGAAGAACCCGTGTTTTGATTGCCGACAGCCGCATACCCGCCCCGCCCCCCGCCCACCAAAACGAGGTTGCAGATGTAGCCGTCAGCATCCGGCGTAAAAGTGCCGGAGGACAAATAGGTGTACTGAGTTATCCTGTGGCTGGCCGCGTGTTCTTCGGGCCGCATCACCACGGGGCTTCTGCCGGTTTCGGTCAGGGCGCTTGCCACTTCTGACTGTTTGGCTATGCGCACGGTGCCAACGCGCTCCATGTTGGCTGTATCCAGCCCCAGCCCTGCCACCTTTGCGTCAACAACAACCCGCGCCAGAGCCGCGCCTGTCTCCGGCGTAAGCGCCGCCGGGCCGGCAGGCTCGCGCGGCGCGGAAACGCCGTTTTCCGCCTCCGCCAGCGTGGCGGTGTAAACAACGCCGCGCTGCTCTTGCGTGGCGGAATTGTACGTTCCGGCCAGCTCTTTTATCTCGTTGTAATAGTTTTTGGTTTGCTGTGATTCTTCCACAATTATCTCAACCATATGTCTGAAATCAGCCTCTTCAGACACCGGTATGGCTGGCACTCGCCCCACCTGCTCGTTAAGCTGCTGCAGCATCATAAGATGCCGGTCGAACTCTGTTGTAACGTCTTCAGCGTTAAAACTGGCCCCATTATCCGGGTCGAAGTCCGACAGAAGCGCCAGCTCGCGCAGCAGGGTTATTTTGTGCCCCATGGGCAACGGAGCGCCGGCAAGCGGGTAAGTTACGGTAACCGTGCCTTCGTCTATGCCGTTAACCTGATAAAGCTTTTGCGCGACACTCTGGTCCCCCTCGCCCGGATGGGTGATTATCACCCGCATGTCTTCCGCCAGCAGCACGGGATAAGGAAACGGCCAAACGGTGTTGTGGTCGTCGCCGTAGTACATGATCTTGTTTTCTGTTGTGGCTATTGCCATGTGTCCTCCTTTTACGTGTGGTTGATAAATTATTTATAAAAGTATACAAAAGTGAGCTGTAATGTATTAAGCGTCTTATAAAATTATTGGAGTACGTATGCGGAAAATGCTTGGTTTGCTCGTCATGCTTGTGGCTGTTCTATACCTGCCGGCCTGCACAACACGTTATTCAGGGAGTGATTTGATGCCTAGTGACGTGGCTAAACTGGACCATAACGCCGTGGTGTACATAGTCACGCCACAAGACGGCGCATATGAGGACAAAATTTACGAAGGCTCGGGCGCAAAGACCGCTGTTATATTTAGAGATGCAATTGCCCCTTACGCAAAATCAGTTACCATCGGCCCGAATGCGCCTGAAGAAGAGTATATGGAGGCCGCTCTAGCCCAAAAGGCAAGATATGTATTTGTACCGGAAATAACCAACTGGGTGCACCGCAGGGCCGCGGTAAGCGGAAGGGCAAGCGGAGTGACGCTGAATGTAAAAGTGCTGGACCTTTCCGAGACTGAAGAAGACAAAACTATTATGCATAGAGAACTGAGAGTACAGGGCAGGAATATGACCATTAAAAGCCAGCACCCCGAGGCCATAGCAAAACCGCTTGTTGTGAAGTATATAAAAGAGATTTTCTAGCGATAGATACAAAAGGTCTGTACGGCGTAAAAACGTTTCATCACTCTAAAGTGTAATGACGAGATTATTTTGAGGTTATGTAAAGGCCCTTACGTTCACCCGCCGCGCCGGCAAGGCCCGGCGGGTGAACATATATGTGATGCTGAAGCTATGCCGGTTGAGGCAGCTTCCACCCGGCCTGCACCGCCCGTTTGGCCTCAATTTCCCGCCGTATTTCAGGGTATTCCCGCAGCAGCTGTTTTTTGGCGAGCTCACGGTGCTCCTTAACGGCGGCCCTTATAAAATGGGCCTTGCCGCTGTCGCTCTGGCGCTCGTATATGGCGGATAACTGATGCTTGCCGGTTACAACGGCGTTAAGGAAATCAAGGCAGCCTTTTTTGTTTGCCCCGCTCTTCACGCCGTTACCGGCCAGCTCCGCATAGCGGCTGCACGCGTCGCCAAAACGGGCCAGATCTATACTTACGCCGCCAAAACTTGCCGTGCGCCTGGGCGCGGCCACGCTACAGCCAAGGCGCAGCATTTCCGCATCCACCGGCTCGGGGTTTTCTCTGCGCCCGGCTATGGGCGAGATGGCGTCGTAAAGCGCGTTCAGCCCACCCTTGTAGCCTGCTCTCCTCCCCCAAAGATCGCGCCGGGCGGGTAACGCTTTGGCAAGGCCTGGTATTTTTTCCCGCATCTCTTCTACCATAGCGTTTACGCGCAAGAGGTAGGGGTCTATTTTACGCCTGCCGCCCCCCGCCTTGGGCGCTTTGGGTTTACCAACGGGGCCGTCCGCTATTTCCGTCATTTCCGGCGCGGCATTATCGGCTGAATCACCGGCAAAACTGCCGGCCAGCGCGGCCTCCCGCCCCTGCGGCTCGGCCAGGGCCTCAAAAAACTCCGCCAGCCCACGCATGTAGCTTTTACTCATGGCCGCACCGGCTAGAGATGCGCCAAAACAAATAGCAGCCTCGTCAATGTCCGCCTCCCGGTCCTCAGGGTCCAGATGCGCGGCTATTTCCGCCAGGTTGGCCGCAATGCGCAGGGTAAGGCCAACCGGGCTGTTGCGGTCATAAGCATAATACTTGCCGCCAACTTTTACGCTGCCTGGCCGCCAGCCCGCGCGCATAAGTTCTTTCCTTTCCGCCGGATCTGCCGGCCCGTCGCCGGTAAGGGTTCCGCCAAAGGCCAAATCCATACCCGCCAGCATTACGCCAGCGCCGGTGGAGGCCCGCGCGGCGGCCAGATCCCGCCTGGCCCCGCCTGCCTCAAAGTCCGCTTTCAAGTCCCTGAACAGCGGGGCCAGCGGACCTCTTTCGCCAGCGGGGCAGTTTAGAATATTCTCGGGTGTTTGCACAAAGGGCGTAATAAACTTCAGGTTAGGGTTTTGCCGGGCCGCGCGTTGCCAGTTTTCGGCAAATTTGCCCGGCGCATCGGCAAAGTCAAGGTAAGCGCTATGGTCTGCCGCCCCGTAACGGATATTTTGGGGCGGGTTGGCAAGCAGTTGGGCCATGCGCTCTTTTATGTCAGCCTGCGCGATTATTCCGGCCTCAGCCTCGCGGCTGGCCTGGCGAAAGGCCTGCGCATGCAGCTCCGCCCTGTAGCCCACGGTTTTGAAAAGCTCTTCTTCGGCGGCAAAGCCGCCGGAAGCGCCCGCAGCCTTGCCTATAACGTCAACACTTTTGCCCAGGGCCGTGCTTTTGGCTATGCGCAGGCTCTCCGCATTAAAGGACGGCGCGGATTGCGCCTGCGTTTTATTGGCCGGGGCCTGCCGGGCCGTAGTGCCCGCGCCATGGCCCGCATGCGTGACAGAGTTTACCCCTGCGCCCCTGGCATGGTTTATGCCCGCCCACGCGCCTTCGGCGTCTGCCCCGCCCGCGCTCGCCCCGCCGCCGTTGGCGGCTCTGAGGGACTTGGCGGCAAGGCGAAAGCCGTCTTTAAGGCCGCCCAGCATGCCTTCAAGCTGGGCCGTGGCCTCGCTTAGCCCTATTGCGGCATCACTACCCAAAGCCAGCCCGGTTCCGGCTGCTCCACCCGTATCCAAGCTCTGCCGTATGGCGGCAAAGGCGCCGCCCATTGCGCCCGCAAGGTCGGTTTGCGGGCCGGAAAGCAGGCCTGTAGCCCAGGCCTCTTCAATATCGTCAAGGCTGCGGGCGTTCAGGCTTTTTTCCACCACGGCGCTCAGCTCCGCAAACATACCAGCACCGGCCAGGCCCGCCACCCGCCGCGCCAGCTCACGGTTTGCCTTTTTGCCGCCAAAGGCGTTGACTATGCCGCCCATATGGCGCGACGCATCACCGGCCGCGCCGGAATTGACGAGCCACGCGGCGTGCGGTTTAACCGCCCCGGCTGTGGAGGCCAGAACTTCTTGCTGTATGGTGTTTTGCGCGGACAGCATTTTGCGAAAGGCGAAAAGATGCGCGGTAGTGGGGTTATAGGCGGCGGCACGCGCCAGGCTGGAGAGTTTATTGGTAGCAGTGGCCCAAAGGCCGCGCGCGGCCGCAAGCTCGCCCCCGGCCAGGGGCTGCCCCTGCCTGCGCTTGACCAAGTATTGCCAGGCGCTTTCCTGCTCCGCCGAAAGGACGGCAGTTTTAAGGGTTTGTTCGCCAAAGCCTTCGGCATCAAGCCCGATTTGATGTCGTCCTGCAAGCTGTTGCAGGGCCAAGCGCACATCTTCCGGGCCGTTTATACGGGCGAAGTTTATTTCGGGGTGGCTTATTTCTTCGCCTGTGGTCAGTTGCGGCGAAGCGGGCGCATTGGCGAAATTTATCTCACCCTGGGCTATTCCTCGTCCTCCGGTGGCGGCGGCCAGTTGCCCTCCGCGTCCGCCGTGGGGGCCGGGTCTATCCCATAAGGCGCCAGAAGCCTCCTGGCCTCCAAAATATCCGCCTTCTCCTCCTCTCCATCCCTCCATTCCACCGGCGCCAAGCGGTACTCCCACAGCAGCCCATGCATTGCGCCCACCATTTCGCGGGTATACTTTGGGTTGTCCTTGGCTGTATTGTCCCAGATTGCCTCCCACAGTTCCAGCAGTTCTCTGGTGGAGTAGCCCTCGTAACTTTCTGGTAATTTCCTCTCTTGCATTGGTGCCTCCCGCCTTCTCAATACTGTCTATTACGGATTCAATCTCCCCAGAGGAGAATACTTTGGAAATTTCTTCGGCTTGCAGGGCAATCTCAGCGTTTTGCAAAGTCTCTTGCAGTCTGCCAATCAGCTGCGTCGAGGCAGGCAAACCGGACTGGTTTTCCTCGTTATGCTCTAACCCTCTCCCTCCGGCCAGTTGCCATTCTCGTCCGCTCCAGGTGCCGGGTATATCCCATAGGGAGCCAGAAGCCTCCTGGCCTCCAGAAGATCCATCCTCCCCTCCTCCTCGTCCCTCCAGTGTACCGAGGCCAAGCGGTAATCCTCCAGCAACCCCCTCATTTCTCCAACCATTTCCGGAGTGTATTTTGGGTTGTCCTTCGCTGTATTGTCTCGGATTGCCATCCATAACTCCAGCAGTTCTCTGGTGGAGTAGCCTTTGTAATTTTCTGGTAATTTCTTCTCTTGCATCAGTGCTTCCTGCCTTATTTATTATATTGGATATAGCTTCAACTTCACCACTGGACAATACATTAGCGAGTTCTTGGGCTTTCAGACCTATTCCTGCGTTTTGCAGCTCTCTTTTCAACCCTCTAACCAAGTTAGGCGGAACATCCAGATTAGCATTACCCATAAGCCCTGCCACGCTGTGCACATCAACTCCGTGCTGGCGCAAAGCTAGCACAAACTGCTTTACGGAGGAACCAGTGGTGAACACATCTTCCACCACCACCACCTGCTTGCCTTTCAACTTGTCCAAAGCTACAGGATCAACAAGTGCATAATCACGAAAAGCAAAAGGACGATCGGCTCTTTTGAGAGTCTTCATTTGTTCTTGTGCCCGTGAGCGGAGTCCGACCCTCTCCAAATATTCAGCACTGAGTTCTCTGGCCAGCTTTTTCCCCAAAGCGTTGGGGAGTTCATTAGTGCCAGAGGTACTCGGCACCGGCACGAAAACGGTTTGTTTATCAGAGCCAAGCTTGGTGGCAAGTTTTTTGGTCTGCTCCTCTCCCCATATTTTGTCGACCACACGAGCGGCGGCAGCCTTACCCTCGTTCTTTGCCACCATCCAATCTGAGGAGTGCATAATATCCCAGTCTGCTTTGGATAGCCCGGTTATTCCCGTTTCATTCTGGGTGAGTTTAAAACCGGCATTGAGTTGCTTTGGCTGCGCCTCTCTCACCAATGGCGCGCCCGCATCCGCCATGCCCTCAATAAACCCTTTGGCCTCCTGCGCATCCGCCATATGCAGCATATCGTCAACAAGAGCTTGCATGGCTTCATTTGAGCTGCCAAATGTGTTGCGGAACCAATAGGCCTTGCGAATAGCGTTAAGGGACACGAAAAGTCCTTCAGCCAGCACGCCCAGCCCCAGCCCCTCTATGGCGTTTTTAAGTCGCGCTTCCATACGCGTGTCGTTGGGGTTGGAGGCGAGAAACTCGTTGACCGGGTTGGCAAGGGCTGGCACAGCCTGGATAAGGTCTGAAACTCTGGTGTTTAGCGGGTCCATAAAAGCGAAATCAGCTACCGCGCTTTGCAACGCCGCCTTGGCCACGCGTCCGCCGGTGGAAATGGCCTTAATACCTTTAAGGGCTTTACCTCCCGTCGCAAAGCCGGTTAAAAACTGCGTTACCGCGCTAACTGCTTCTCCCATAGGCGTTTCCGGCGCGTCAAAGTTGGGGATTTGCGGAGGAGTCGAAGGGTTCTCCGTATTGTATTGAGTCTTATCAATACCTACGACAAACTCTCCGTTTTCATCGCGGTCGAATGTTAAGCGGTAATTCATCCAATCCGGCACCAGGTGCGAGGTGCTGTCGCCAAGTTCGTAAACGGTGGATATAGCCTGGTTCAAGGCATTGATAACACCCACAGCCGCACTGCGTGGAGTTTCCGAAACGTTATCCCACCCGGTTGCGACCATACCTTCACGCGCGGACTTTTCGTTTTCACGCTGGCCCGCAAGGGCCGCTTCTTCATCTGAATAATACGTCGGCCCAACCTGAGGATTTTCTATACCATCCGCCGTATGTGGCGCGGCATTCCCAGAGCCTCCGGTTTGGGCTGAACCGGAATTTTCATAGTCGTCCGCCCCGGCAGGGCTGGCTTTATCAGCCGGTTCACCTTCTCCAGGCCGCGTTTTTTCATGGCCCCTTGAGACATATGCAGCCTTTTCTGCACCTGACGGAACGAAGCGGCTGTTTATGCCCGCGTATTCCTCCGCCCAGGCTATATCGTAATTTTGGTCAGACGCGCTTGCGGCTTGCAGGTATTCAGCCGAGCAGTCGTCATCATCCGGACAGGGCAGGCCGGACAGGGCAACGCCATTGCCATGCATGACGTTTACATTATTGTCCGGCAGGGCGCCCGCGCCACTATACGCCCCCGCGCCGCCGCGCTTGCCCTGTTGGCTGCCAACCTTATCCGCCTTATCTGGCTTGTCTGCTTTCTCAGCCTTACCCGGCGCTGTAGCGCCACCCTTATCGAATGGGGATTTATCCTCACGGTCAGGCAAGGCCTTATCGCCCTCATCGGGCAAGTCGTTGCCAGCCGTACGCGACAGGGTATTACCATTATTGCCATGTGCGCCATTGCCGCTTTGGGCCGGCAGGGTGATGCCGCCGTTACCCGACTGTACACCTTTACCCGGCAGCAAGTTCCCTTCATTTTCCGGCGCTCCGCCAGTTTTGGACGGCGCTATGTCTATTTTCATCATCTGGCTCATACCTTACCTCCCGCTCCTTGCTGCTCAAAAAACCGCGCAAGCGCCCTTATGCGCGCGCACTCTTGGGCGTATTGCCCTTTACTGAGCCTGCCCGCCCTGTAGGCGGCGCTGGTTTTTTCAATGGTCTTTTTTATGTCCGGCGCTGAAGCGCCCCCGGCAAGATACAACGGGGCTTTATAGCCAATGGCCTTTTGCAGGTCGGCAGCGCGGCGGTTTTGGGCTATGCGCCCGGCCATTTCCAGCCGCTCTTGCGGCGCGGCTTTCGCGCCAGCCTCCGAGCCGCGCCAGGCGTAATACTCTTGCCGGGCGGCAACCAGGCTTGCGCCTGCGGCCGGGTCGAGCTTCGCGGCGCTATAGCCCAACGTGGCCCGCATATTGCTTGCTATCTGTTTTTCCACAGGGTCACCCAACTGCCGCGCGCTGCCAGAAAGCGACTTGTAATCGGCCACCGTGATGCGGCCGTTTTTGTACATATCGTCCGCCGTGTTTTGAAAATCCACATCGCCATCGGCCGCCATGTCCCACAGGGCCAGCAACGCGCCGGGGTCGGAAGGCGGTTGCGCGCCCGCCGGGCCGCCCGCCAGCAAACTCAAGCCAGCGCTGTAGGCGGCTGGCGAAAGCACGTCGCGCGCGTCTTCCAAAAATGTTTGCTCAAGAGTGCCCTGCGCGCGGCGCGCGTATATTTCTTTTTCCGCCCAATCCTGGGCGGTTTTACGGCTGGCGTCGTCCTGTTCAAGGCTGTCGGAAAGGGCTTTGCTTACCTTGCCGTGCAAGGCCGCGTACTCTTTTGGCGTAAAATACCGTTGGAAATTTGGCGGAACAGCCCCACCGTTGTTACCTGATGCCCCGCTTTTATTCCAAGCGATGTTGCCATACCCAAATTCGACGTTGTCTGGCCCAAGCTCCGCATTATCCTGCTCCGCCGCGCCGGTGGCCGGGTTTAGGCCGGTTGCGCTTTTAACGGACGGGCCGCTCACATATTCCCAAGCGGCCACGGGGTCTGCCGCCGCCAGTTCCAGCACGCGCCGCGCCACGCTTTCCCGCCGCGCCTCGTAAAAATCATTTTTGTCCTGCTGCCGCTCACGGGCCGCACGCTCGGGGTTTATGGCATTGGCCGCCGCGCGGTATTCCTCAAAGGCCGCCACGGCCTGCTCATCCGTCGCATGGGGGCTTGCGGCCGCCTGCATGGCCGTTGCGCGGCATGTGCCCAGCTGTGCGTTTTTCCAGCCGGCCTCCTGCTGCAACTGGTGCTGTATGCCGTTGCCCACAAAAGCGCTGGTGCGCCGCCAAACCTGCTGCCGCCAAGTCTCGGCCTGCATGGCATTGCCAAAGGAAGCCGCGTATTCTTTTTGCAGCTCGGCGGCCTTGGCCTCGTAATCGGCCTGCGCCGACAAGGCGTTTTTACCCTGGCGCGTTTGCCTGTACGAGGCATCAAACTTATCCAGCGCGGCAGAATATTGCATTTGTTTGGAGAGCATATCCGCCGATTCGTACTGCCGCCCGGCCTCCACTTCGGCCAGGGCCGCGCGCCTGCGGAGGTCTTCTTCCTGCTCTTCCGGGCTCGCGCTGGTCTTGGCTTCCGGCTCCTCCGGGCTGGGCGCGTTTGCACCCGGCTTCGGCGTGTTGCCAGCAGCGTCGGCGGCCGCCTTGGCCGCCCGCCTGTCAGCCATTTTCGCCCTAATCATGTTTCCGGCGGTTTTGCCCGCTTCGTAAATTTTTTCGACATTATAACCAACGGAGTTGCTAAGTTGCAGTTGCGCCTGGGCCTGACGCAGGCCGTAGGCCTCGGCCCCGGCGCGTGGCGAGCCGCTTTGGGCCGCGCCGCGTGGCGATATTTGGTTGATTCTTATTGGCATTGTATTTACCCGCTTCGTTCGCTGCCTGTTGTTTAAAGCTTATTGTCGCCGGTTGCTCATTTTTCACTGGTTGTGGCCGGGGCATTTGAATTTTATCAAAGCTCACACGCCATAAGCGCTGTTTCTAAAAAGAGTGATTTTGTTGCTTGACAAGGAAAGGGCCGATTTCAGGCCAGTGCTGGCACTTTGATGGCGCAGCCCCGGACAAGAATAGAGACTTGATGCGGTCCAGGGAGTAAAAGACGTTTTTTAGAAAAATCCTCTAGCCCTTGCTGGCCACGCTGCTTGAAGCCCCGGCCATACTGCCCGCCGCATTGAGCAAGGCGGTTTTCTTTTCCGTTTTGCGCGCGTTAACGGCCGATAGCATTTCGGCTTTGTAAAGCTCGCTCTGGGCCAGGGCGCTGCGTTGCTGCTCTTTATAGCCGACGGCTTCAACCCTTGCGTTATGCCGCAAGGTTTCGGCATCAAGGTTGGCAAGGGCGGCAGAATCGGCCAGGGCATCCATGTTGCTGCCGGTGCCCATAACCACCCCGCTAGCCCCTTGGGCGGCGGCGCGGCTGCCCTGCTCCTGCGCGAAGCCGCGCATGTAGGTATCGCGCTCGGCCTCGCCGCGCTCAATGGCGTCTTCCGTCCGCATACCGGCCAGAGTGGCGTCGCGCTCCGACTCTTTGGCGTTGTAATTGGCGGCCCTGGCAGCAGCCTTGGATTCCTCCCCCGCCGCCTGCATTTGTGAAACAGCGGAGATGCCCGCAATAATCAACGGTGCGAACCAACACATATGTTTACTCCATGTAAAACTTGTAAAAATTGCCGCGCCCAATGCGCAGCTCCGGCCCCAGGGTGAAGCCCAGCGCCTGCACATAACGCACGTTTTGCCACTGACCTGCCTCCACATAATTGACCAGTTTTGGGAATATGCCCTTATAGGCCGCCACGGCCTTGCGGCTAGCCCGCATAAAGCCAAGCGGCGCGGCATTTACGGCATTTGTGCCAACCAGCCAGGGCGCTCCGCTGCCGTCGGGGTTGGGGCAAACGCCGGTAAGCGCCGCCGCCCGCCCGTTTTGCAGCATGGCCCAGGCCAGAGCGGAGGCCCCCAAGCAGGCGACAAGGGCCTTGCCAGCGTCCCATGCGCCCAGCGCGGCCAGTTCGGCCATGTCGCTGCCGCGCAGATCTGAAAGCACTTCGTCAATATGTGCCTGTAACGGCGTTGCCAGTTGCATATATCAATCCTCAGTAGAAACTATGGGCACTACCGTATTTATGGTAAAGGGCACCGGCTCCGCGCTTTTAAAGCTTACGCAGCTCTCCCGCTCCCACTTGCCCGGCACGCTGTATTCAAACACGCCGGAGCGCAGGCGTGGCGGCTTGCCCCAGGCCTCGCCCATGCGCCATTTGGTCTGCACGGTGCGCCCGTTTATGCCCACATAAAAACCCATGGAGTTTTCAACACGCGCCACAACCTTGGCAATGCGCTTGGGTTTGCCTATAGGCGCGCCATCGTGCGCCTGCGGCTCGTAGTTTATGGTGTCTATTTCCATTACATACGGAAGCCCAACATTAATAAGTCCTGCCGGGCGTTTTATGCTTACAGCGCCGTTTTGCACCACCTGTGTGGGCTCCACCGCGCCATCGGCAAAAATAGCCACGGTTTTCCCCTCAAGATGCTCCAACCCGCTTATGATTGTGACAGGCTCGCCTTTGTAGGCAATGCCGGAATGCACGTAAAAAGCCTTTGCCAGCACGGCGGTTTGCCCCGCGTCGCCCATATCTTCAAACTCGTCCGGCACTTCCAGCGGGTCGGCCAGCATTTCGATATAACGAGCGGTGTTGCCGTTAATGGTGCGGTTGACCACAAAAAACACGTTATCGTAAGGCTCGCCCGGCAAAACGCAGAGGTTTTCATACAGTCCGTCGGTATTATGCTGGTGCCAAGCGAAAATCTGGTGCTTGAGCATATAGGTAAGGCCAAGGAGCCTGCCGTCGTCCATTACGCACCACACCACGGAATTGGGCGATTCCTGATAGGCAATCTCTTTGATGCGGCGGTTGGTGAACAGGTGCGAGGCCATTAGCGAGCGGTCTTCGCCGTCGTACGAATCGGCCCCGAAGTTATAGACCAAATCTTGCAGACTGCGCCCGCTGCGGCTTACATGCAGAATGATATTGTCTATAATCACAGGGTCTATCATGGCGCTGCCGCGCGAGCTTTGAATGCTCGCGTTAAGGCTGGATGGCGTAACCGCCTTGGCTCCGCCGCCGGTTATCTCCCACACCGCGCTGCTTGTGCCTATAATCAGCGAGCGCAATGACAGCATCCAGGTAATAAAGTTCATGTTTTGCGCGTCGAGCTGGCCTTCGATATAGTCATCGTCCTTAATAAATGCGGATTTGGTGAAGTTTTCAAAGTTGCCGCTGCGGCTCATGTAAAAGGTGGTGGGCTGGTTGGCGGTAAAGCCATAGGTGGCGCGCTGCTGGTAAATGGTAAGCACCGAGGGGTTGTTGCCGCCCTCAAAAGGGTTGCCCGCTTGCGGCGGGGTGTCGTCCATATTGGGGGCGATGTTTTTGTCCTCAAAGCTCAACCCCACGGAAGAGCCTATGTAACCGTAAAGCCCCTCGCCCTTCTCCTTGTAAATGCGGAACTCGTTGGCATCCGGCACGTCATTCCAGCGGATGGTCGAGTACCAGTCCTGCATGGCCGAGCCGTCGTTTTTCATAACCCCGCAGCGCATTGATTCCGTGCCCGTCACGGCGGCTATGTTTGACGGCAGGCTTTCTTCGCCGGTTATGCCGTGCACGGCGGTAACTCTGTAGCGCCAAATTTTTTGCGCCGGGGCGGAACTTGCAACCACCGAGAAAGACGCCAGCGCGTTTTGCGGCGCGGCAATTCTGGGGGTAAAAGCCACCTCTTCGCTTTGCCAGACGTTTTCTTCCGCCTCTGGGTCGTAAACCCGCATGACCTTGCGCGGGGGGTGGTTGGCATGCGCCAGGTAGACAACGTCGTTGCTCTGCACATAATGCAGGCCCGGCAAATCGTCTTCGCCATAAGGCATGGGCAAATCAAAGGGCTTGCCCTCATTTCCGGCGATAACGCCGCCTTTGCCATGCCCCTCGACCACGCCGTTTTTGTCTATTACGCGCATGTGCCCCGCTGTAAACTCCAGCACAAACACCTGCGTGGCGCTGTACACAAACGGAATTAGCCTGGCCTTTGCGTTATCGCGCACCTGCGCAACAAAACGCGTGCCGGGCACTTTGGAAGCCCCGCCGGAAGGATGCACCCAAGCGTTAAGCATTTTTTTGGCGGCGGAATCGTAAAGCTGCAAATCCATACGCGCCGCAATGGCTGGCGAGACCTCGCCGGAGGTAAAGGCAGGCTGCAAAATACGGCTATTCATAATGCACCCCGCGCGCGTTTACATAGGTGCTGTCCGGCGGCAGCCACTCGCTGGATTGCGTGGCGTCTATAAATATAGCCTTGCGCATGGCCGCCTCATATTCCTGCTGGTAGCGCCCGCGCATGCTCAGGCTTTGCGTAAGGGCGGTGGCAAGCTCCATGGCCAGACAGGCCACCAGGGCCTGGCGGAACTCCGCGCTTAGCTCCGATGGGGCCAAGGTTTGCGCCACATACACCAGCTCGGCGTTTTGCCTGTCGCACAACAGCACGGGCGAGGCCTTGTACCGCTCCAGAATAAACGGCTCCATCTTGCCCGGCGCGCTTGGGCTGCCGTAAGGCGCGCCCGTTTCTATGCGCACCGCCCGTATAAAATCGGCGGGCAGCCCATAGGCGTATTTATAGGGCCAACGCGGCGCGCCATCCTCGCCGGATATTCCGGCCAGAGGCAACACCGCGCGGCTGCGGGCGCACCACCACACATGGCTTGCCAAGACCTGCTCCTTGCAAAAATCCAGCACGCCCTTGCATATGCGGGCCTCGTTGCTCGCTTCGTCCAGGCTGTTTATTTTGGCCGCGCCCACGCGCACCAGCGCGGCGTTGCAAATGTCTACCCAGCTTTGCATATATCCTCTCTTTACGGGCAATAATCCATGTTGAATAAAGACTTAGTTGATGAAGCCAGATTTACAAGATCTGGGGGCTGCCCAGACCCGCAAGGGTGTAGCTCGTATCACAAAAGCACAACAATTTTGGCTGGCGAGTTATATAGCGAGCAGAACTGTAGGGGTGCCAATTTTGAACCCCCTTGCCCCCGCAACATTTGTAATAGAAGGGGACTGCCAATAGTCTGAAGTTGGCTGTTTCAACTAGGTCTGTCTGTTTGTGAAAAGCGTTGTGGGACGGGTTGGGATAAGGATAAACTAGAAAAATTGGCGAATGAAAACCGTACAATTCAGTTAAACCAAAACGCCACAATTAAACCCCTCGCGGGGTCAAGGGGCCTCATGGCCCCTTGCGGGTCTGGGCAGCGCCCAGATCTCATAAAATCTGGCTTCATCCTCCATGTCTTTCTATAGGCGGGCCGCCATCCGGCCCGCCGGTTTCAGTTGTGGGGGTTAGCGCGGCAGATAGGCCAGAAAGAGGTCGAAGTTTCCGGCGGCGGCCGTGTCGGTGGTGGCCAGATTGGCCTTTATGAGGGGCAGGCAGTCGTAGGGCAGGGTAAGGCGGGCAATGATGTCACCGTCATTAAAATTGGTATTACCACTTTGAATTGTAACGGTGGCGCTAACGGGCAGGGCGGCGAAGTTTTCGCCATCGCGCCCGTGCAGCACGCGAATGCTTACTTCTTTACCGGCAGTAAGGGTAACGGGGCCTTTGGCCGCGCAGACAATCTCCAGCGAGGAGCCGCCGCCGGCGCGTACCATATCTGTGCCGGTAACGGTGGCGTTTTTGGGCAGGGCGGCGTTTTCGATAAGATATTCGCCATTAACCCGCAAATTGTACTTGTACATGTGTGTTCTCCTTACAGGCGGACGTTAAACGTTTACGCGTTTTTCAACGCCGTCGTCGAAGTTGTAAGAGGTTACTATTTTAATGCCGTTCCAGTGCGTGAAGGTGCGGTCCATGTCTTTGGCGGCCACGGCAACTTGGAGTTTGTCGGCCTTGTACTGGCCCAGCATGCCGAGCACGCGGGCGTGCATGTACAGCTTGGTGGAGGCGCTGGTGGCGCGTATGTTGGTGAGTATGTCGTCCAGCATGGCCGGCGTGGGCATATGGTCTTGATCTATGTTCACAATGGCGGCCACGGTTTTATGGTTGGCAATCTGGTAGCCGAAGTAGGCTTTAAGGCGCAGGCCGTAGCCCAGAATGTTTCTTTTTTTGCTGTCGGTAAACTCGTACAGGTTGCCGCCGTTTATGCCGCTAAGGTCGAACATGGCCCCCTGCTGAAAACCTTCCGGCGAATACAGGCCTATGGTCTCGCCCGGCACTTCACGCACGGCCAGTATGGTGTAGTTGGAGTTGCCCGTTGCCCCCGCGTCTTTGAGGAAGCCTTTGTTCTTGTTGTCGATAACGTAGCGGCGCCAGTTATCGTAAATAATCTTGCGCTCGGTGCTCATGCCGGACTGGCGCAGGATTTTTGGCATTTTGCGGGCAAAGTATTTCTCCTTGCCGCCGAACATTCTGGCTTTGTCTTCGCCTACTTCAATTTTGCCGCCCCAAATGGAGAGGTCTTGCTTTTTAAGCTCGCTGGCCATGCCCACAACGGGCAGGGGCGAATCCATTTCCACCATTTCAGCGCCCTGAATGTCGGTTACCTCTTCGTAGGCGTTCCAAAGGCCGTGGCTGGCGGCTTCAAACTTGATTTCGGCAAGAATGGGCGCTTCCTCGGTAATCTGGTCCACCATAAGCGGCTGCTTTTTGGCGTAGTAATCCGACAGCTCTTTAAGAGTGGCCGGCACGTCGATATTGAAATCTGCCATGTAATCCTCCGTTAACAGTTAAGGTTAATTGTTATGTTTAAACACTTCTTCCAAAAACTTGGTGGTGCTCATGGCCGCGTCGCCGCTGCCCTTGGGGGTTCCGGGCAGGGCGCTGTCGCTTACGGCTTCGGATACGGCGACCATAAACTTTACAAAGGCGGGGTGGTTGCCCAAGCCTGCGCTCAGCAAATGCGTGAACTCGCCGTTGGTCATTTCGTTAAACTTGCGGCAAGTGTCGGATGCGCGCGCCATCACCTCGTTGTAACACAGCCCGTGCTCGGCGCGCAGCGAGGCTTCGGTACTCTTTTTCAAAACCTCGCCGATGTTTTCCACGTATTTGTTGTAGCCGTTGACCACGGCATCAAGCTGGGTCTGGCTAAGGCAGTGCTCCACGGCGGCGGCCTTAAGCCAGCCCACGGTATCGTCATTAAACCCGCCCCCTTCCGGCAGGGCAATTTTAACGTCACCCACACTTGCCAGCGGCACGTGCGCCGCCCCGCGCCGGAATGCATCCAGCGCGGCCTCGGGGCCGGACATGCCCTGTAGCGCCTCGCGAAAGGCTTCCGGCATGGCCGCCAGCCAATCCTGCGACGCGGGGGCGCCCTGCGAGGCAGTGCCGGGCTGAATGCCGGAAACACCAGAGGCGGACAACGGCACAACCCCGCCCTGCGGCACAAAATCCGCCCGCAGCGCGGAAGCATCCTGACCGCCCTGACCGGCGGCCGCGCCCGACGCGACAACCACTGCCGCCTCCGGCGCGAGGCCGGATAGTAAGACATCAGACATAACTTACTCCTTGTTATTTACGCCTGCCGCGTTTTGAGCGGCGGCCAGCATTATTTTCAAGTAATCGGCGGGCGAGGCCGCCGCTATTTCGTAAAGCCTGTTCTTGCCATAGTCGGAAAGGGCCGCCGCCTTAACGGTAAGCTCGCCCCCGGCGGAGATTTCGCCAAATACATTTGCCATATCCAACCAGCGCCGCAGTACCCTGCGCCCTTCGGGCAGGGCCAGCACGCGGGCCAGATCGCCCATGTAAATCTCTGCCCGGCGCTCCACCTCGGCCTGGGCCACAATGGCGGCCTGCTCCTCTTCCGTCACAAAGGGATCTTTTGCCATTACGCGCCCTCCGCCATAGCTTGCGTATTGCCCGCCATGCCCATTTTACCCATGGCCTCAAGCAGGTTGCCGCCGCCTCCGTTACCCATATTGCTTATGCTTTCGAGTATGTTGCCGCCGCCGTCTTTACCCAGCTTGCTCATGGCTTCAATCATCTTGCCGCCCTCTTCGTTCATCATTTGCATTTGCCGCATTTGCTGCGCCTGTGCCTCGGCCTGCGCGCGCTGCTCCCTTATGGCGGCAACGGCGTCGTCGGAGCGGATCACTTTGGCTGGCACACCTTCTATGCCGCCCAGCTCGTCCACGGCCTGGTCGAAATCGATTTTATCAAGTATTTCGGGTTTAAGCCGCGCCATGTTGCCCACGTCGCCCAACACGCCGCGAATAGCCGCAGCCTGCGGCATTTTTTGCGCCTGAGCCAGAATGGAGGTAAACTCTATATTTATGCCGTGCCCCGCCAGTTCTTGCGGCACAGGGTCCAAAGCGCCGCTGTTGAGCAAAAAGTTGAATTCGCCCTCAATGGCTGGGTCCAGAATATCGGTCTGGTGGCTTTCCACCACCGGGCCGAGCACCATGAGCTTTTCGGCGTTGCGCTCCGCCACTTCGGTGGCGGTCATGTTTTTATGCGTGCCTGAAATCATGAGGAAAAGGTCGTTAAAGTAGCCATCGCGTATGGCTTGGCGCAAATCCGCAATTTTGCCGGATATGGCCGCAATGTCGGCCTGTACCTGATAAAGCGGGGTTACGGTATCGGCGGGCATGCCGTCCTGCTTGTAGTTGATGCCGCCGGGTATGAGCCAGAGGCGGTCTTTCATGCTGGCCGGAACCAGCATGGGCGGCTTTACATACATGCGTATGGCCTCGGCCTGATCGCGCGAGGTGGTTTGCAGCATGCGCACGTCGGATATTACGTCAAAGCCCACGCCGCGCCCGTAAATTTCGCCGCCAAGGGTATCCCAGCGGGCGTTAAGATACGGCAGGGCGTCGAAGCCGCCCTCCTCAATAAGGTGCCCGCTTTGTTCCTCGTAAACATAAGAGGCGTAGGGCTTGTTAAGGCGGTCTATTTTGCCCTGCTCGCGCCGCTCGCGCGGCATTACAATGTGCACCACCGGCACCGGCTTGTAGGGGTCTTTTTGGGCCTTTTCCCAAGTGTTGCCGCTTACCTTGCGCCCGTACTGCCGCGCAAGGTCGCCGCCCGCTATGTACAGCACGCGCGCCACGGTGCACACTTTGCCAAAGGGGTCCACATCCCACACGTAGGAGCCCACGGGCGCGTCCATATAGCGTATGCCCTTGCCCGGCACGGTATGGCGCGAGACGCAGGCGTTGCAAAACGCGGCTAGATCCAGGTTAAGGCTTTGCTGGGTGGCGTAAAAGCCGGAACGGGCCAGGCTGGAGTAAATAAGCTCTTGCGTGCGCCAGAGCCAGTTTTTGACCTCGCCGGATTCCATAAGGGCATCGTCCACCTTAAGGGCAAACCAGGGGCGGCTGGGCGGGGTAAGGCCGGAAAGCAACCCTGCCGCCAGTATGCGCACCGCCCGCCCGGCGCTGCCATCCATAATTTTGCCGGAGATAAGATCTTCCAGCGTAGTGCGCTTGTTGCCAATGCCGTTTTCGTTCCATGGGCGCACGGGGCGCACGTAGTCTTTTACCATGCCCCAGGCCTCGGACCATGGACGGCGCAGTTCCACCAGATATTCGACATAGCGCTTGAGTTTTTTGACGGTTTCGGCGTCGCTCAAGGTGTTCTCGCCTTGTGTGTATTGCATGTGCTTCTCCGCTGTTTAGCCGCCCAAAATGTTTTTTTTGCCTGCCGCGCCCGCCCCCGTTAAAGCGTTGTTGCTTGTAAGCAGGGTGGAGTTGGCGCCCGTGGCCGCCCTGCGCCTGCGGCGCTCTTCCTCCGCCGCCGCGGCCACGCTTGGGTCGGCCTCGGTGGGGGTTTGCGGCAGGGCATTCACGCTGGTATCCTGCTGTAGTTTTGGGGTATCCTCTTTGGTAAAAATGCCCATTGGGTCCAAAATTTTTTCTATGCCAATATTGCCCATAACACTGTGATCTCCTTGTTTATGCTGCTTACCGGCTTAAAGCCCAGCCGTTTCAGAAACAACGCCACATCCCGATTTTGCGCGAAAGCGTAAATATCCGTCACCCCCTGCGCGGCCAAACGGGCAAAGGCCTCTTTTACGCGCACTGCCGCCACCCGCCGGTGCTTTTTAAAGGCGCAGCCGTGCAAACACATGGCCGTGCCATAAAATGGCGTAAGCCACCAAAAACCGGCAATGTCGCCTGCCTCTTTCTCCACAAAAAACAATTCTCTCGCGGCCAGATCCGCAAAGGCCTCAAAGCTCACATCGTTATGCAGCACACGGCCCAGCAGCCCTTCGGCCCGCATTTGCGCGTACATGGCTTTAACGTCCGCCTCAGTAGCCCGCGCGGTAATCATGCGAAAGGGCTCCAGGCGGTATGCGCGGTGGGGGCCTGCCCCACAAGGCCGATACTCTTTTTGGTAACGGGGTAGGCAAAGGTCAAAGCCAGCGAATCGCCGCAATCCGGCGAAGCCAGCCCGCGTTTTTTCATATCCGCCTTCTTTTCCAGCATAATCTGCCCCTTATCGCCGCTAAAGCCGTATTCCGGGCCGGTAAGGTCGGCGGCCAGCGCGGGGTCGTCTGGCAGCCACGCGCCGGATTTAAGCCACTCGCGCACGCCGCCCCACATTTCAGCGCGTTTGTTAAAGTATTCCACACTGCCGGAGGCGGCCCCAAAATCCACCCCCATAACCTCATAAAAGCCCAGTTGGCGCAGCCTGTCCAATACGCCCGCGCCCATGCCGCCCATATCCACAAACACGGCGTCGGGGCGCTCGGCTTTTATCTCCTCAGCCACGCGCCCGGCCAAAGTCATAAGGTCCAGCCCTCTGAACTTGAGCTGCGGCCTGTACAGGCACAGGCCTTGGCGGAAGGTGATGACGCTTTGGTCGTCGCCAAAGCGGGCCACGTCCACCCCCATTACCTTTGGCGCGAAATCATAGGAATCAGCATGAGGCTTGCCGCGTTTGCGGGCTTCATCCACAAGGCCTTGCGGTATGAGCTGGTTGGAGCCGGATCTGGGAAAAACGCCCCGCACGCGCACGCGCACAAAGTCGCTATCCTCGCCGTAATCGTCCAGCCATTGATTTATTTGGGATTGGTTGGCCATTTTGGCCTGGCGGCTGTCCACCTGCCGGGTGGCCCAGCGGTGCCGCATGCGGTGAAAGCACTCGAAAAACTTGCCGCTCCCTCTGGTGGGGTTGCCAAAGCAGCACCAGATGGCGCCGGGCGTTGTCATGGCCCCTTCGGCAGTCTCCCAGATGGCCGCGTCAATAGCGCTGGCCTCGTCAAAAAGCATAAGCACGTGTTTGGCGTGCAGGCCCGCGAAAGCTTCGGGGCGGTCTTTACTCCAAGGAATGGCAGATACGAACCAGGTTTCGGGGTTGTCCACCTGATAAAACTTGGTGGCGGTCCAGCGGAACCAGTGCCGGTTGATCAGGCGCTTGTGCCAGACGGAAAGCTCGCGCCAGGTCTTGCCCGTGAGCTGGCTGGCGGTGTTGGCCGTAACCACTCCGGCCAGATGCGGGCGTGTGCTCATGGCCCACAGGATTATCCAGGCCGCCAGGGTGCTTTTGCCTATGCCATGGCCCGATGCCACGGCCACGCGCACGGCTTCGGCGGGCTTGAGGGCGCCCTCGCCTATCTGGCGCAGAATATCGGCCTGCCATTCGTCCGGCCCTTCGCCGGCCGCCCAGTCAAAGGCGTACAGCACAAAGCCCAAGGGGTTGCTGAAAAATCCGCCCAGGTCGCGGGCCAGATCCATTTCCAGCCGCAGGGCCGCTTGCGCGCGTTCAGGATGATTTTGTCCGCAATCCGGCGCGCCCGCCGCATCAGGCGTAATTGGCGCATCAGGCTTATCTGGCGCATGATGCGGAGATGCCTGCTTTAAAACCGTTGGCCCTTGCGCTGCTTCCCGCAACTCTTCAGCGGCTTCACCAGGCGCGGCTTCCGCCTCATAACCCTCGCATTCAGTTTTAGGTATAAAACATAACGTTTTAGGAAATTTATTACCTAAATCATCATAATTATATCCTGTTTTTGGTGTTTTATGTTCGCCATAAAACAATGAACCACCATTTTTTGCTACATTTTCGGCAATTTTAGGAGTTTTTCGTCTAAATTCGCGACAACCACTCTCTGATTTCACAAGATCAGCCGCGCATGATGTTGATTCATGCGCAATTTCAAGAGCATACTCTGTATTTTTAGGAAAAATATCTTCAATTTCAGGCATATTTTGCATTAGTTTTGAGCATACAGGTGCAAAATTGGTAGCATTTACTCCATATTCAGACAAAATATTGCTGCTTCCGGGTATTAAAACATCATTTTTTGGCAAAATATCTCTTTGCGCTGACAAGGCCCCGGCAACCGGCAGGGCAGGCGGCAAGGCGCCGCTGCTTTCCGGCATGCGCCCTTGTGAGGGCACGGCATCGTAAATTTCATGAATTATCATGTTTTGCTGGTAAGTCGGCACGCTGGCCGCAGCGGCTTGCGCCGGTTGAGCGGTTAGGCTGGAGGGTATTGGAGAATCCGCCGGCGGGAAAAACGGCTGGATGTATGCCTCAGTTTTGAGCGCTGGGGCTTTGCGTTGTGGGATGGGCCTTTGCGGGCGTATAAAACGGCATGCCGGGCGCAAAAAGCCCGCGCCGGGCGGCGTATGCCAAGGCCGAAGCGGCCTGCAAAACGCCAAATGGGAACTGCGGCGCTAACCTGCGAGAAAGCATGGGCAATGGGCGTTTGCGGCGCATGGCCGCCAGTTTAACGCCGCGAGGCGGCGCGTTTGCGCCCTTCTTCAATGGCCTCGGCCAGGCCGGCTTTGGCCGAAAGTTCCACCCGTTCGGTAAAATCACCCTCAGCTTTGGCCGCGTATTCGCTGGCCTTGAGGCGCAGGCGCATGTCCTCGGCGTTATCGCGCATTACTCCGGCCCAAAACTCCAACCGCTCGCCACGGTCGGATACAGGGGGCAAAACCTTGGGAGACGAGGGCAAAAGCGCCCGCTCCGTCTGGCCGGAGGCCGCAAACCCAGCCTGTGGCAGTGCCCCTGCCTCCGCGCCTGCATCTGCCGTTGCCATTGTTACAGCATCTGCCTCCGCCTGCGGCTGTTCAACTTTGTGCGTTTTGCCCCGCGTAATTTTTTTGCCTGTTTTTGCGGGTTTTTCACCTATTTTGCTAGTTAATTCATCCATTTTTTGACATTTTCTCCATTTCAGGTAAAACTGAATCAGTCGGGCAAGTCCGTTTTTGTTCAGCTTTTACGGGAAAACAGCCTCACCCGCTTGCGTCTCTTGCGGCTTTTCAGGCGCTTTTAGTCTCACCCTATTTCAGGATCAAATTGCCTATTTTTAATGTTTTTAACTTGTTTTAGGAAAATATATCTTGCAAGGCAACGAGATCCGCTCCAATTTCACGTGCCGCTCCTCAGGCGTTCCGCCACCCTATCCACCAGGCCGTCCAGCACCACCCCGCCGGAATAGCCAGACGAGGCCACAATAGCCGCCTGCATGGAGGCGGAAAGCCCCCCGTCCTGTATGGCCAGATGCACGACCACGCCGGTAAAAGCCGATATGACCATGGAGGCCGCGAACTGCTTCCAGCTTTTAAAGCCGGTTTTGCATGCCCGCGCCAAGCCGCCAAAAAGAGCCATGGCTAATGGCAGCATCAGCCCTTCCAAAAAACTTTTTATTTCGTCCATGTGTTTCACTACCCGTACCTACTGGCGGCATACCGCCGGTTTGCCGTTATCCGCCCGTTGGACGGAGCCCGGATTATCGCCTTATTTACCGTTATTATAACACTAGTTTAGCCCTACCAGGGGCTTTTGAGCCCTGATAAGCCCGGCTGAGGCCGCGTGAGCCTTAAGGCGGCAACTATTCTCTTGACACATTCTCGAGACCCACTCCTCCAAATCGCTTTGCGTGGTCATGGGCTTGCCGCCAAGTATGGTTATGGGCAGCCCGTTTTCCTCAATAAGCCTTCTGGCCGTGTTTTCGCTCATGCCGCCAAGGGTTTTGGTAATTTCTTTCCATCCACGCAAAATCATAGCTGACGCCTCCGGTTTAAATGGGAATGTATTGTGAAGAGTTACAGATAGCCCCGCCCTGCGCAGCCCTTGCAGGATATTCGCATAGCGGGAAAATTGGGAAAGAGGCTGGAACGCGCAATGCGCCCCGAAAAAACCTGGAGCAGGCGCAAAGCTACCGCAAAAAAGACACATGGCGCAAAATACCCACAAGAGCAGGCGCATGGGCGCAAGTGGCCGCGCGGCAGCATGCGCGCATAGACACGAAGTGTCTTTCTTAATGCGTACGGAGCAGGAGAAGGAGCAGGAGCAGGAGCAGGAGTCGGCGGCGCGTTAACGCGGCGTCGACGCGCCGTTGACGATCGTCAAACAAGCGTCAAACGGACATTGGCCGATCCAATAGGTAAATTAGGATATCAACCTGAATTATAACTGAAATATGCGAATTGAAAACAGACAGGCGCATGAAACGCGGGCGGCAATAAGCCACGCTAAGACGCTAAGACGCTAAGACGCTAAGACGCTAAGACGCTAAGACGCTAAGACGCTAAGACGCTAAGACGCTAAGACGCTAAGACGCTAAGACTCTAAGACGCGAAGACGCTA
>JAVBON010000031.1:0-26082 GCA_031550525.1 Desulfovibrionaceae bacterium | reverse complement strand
TCGCGCTAGAAGAGAATATACGTATGATGCGGCTGCGCCGCGCCTAAAAGAGGCGAGGAGGGAGAATGAACCCTTTGAAAAGGGTTGCCTTCTCCCTCCTCGCGCTCCACCCTCATCTTCCTAAACTTTTCGCTTAGAATTGCTTTGTTTCAAGTTTTCTATAAGGCTTCGTTTTTAACATATGTTCTATCAAAGCCTTTTTCCAAAGTTTATTCGCCGCACTTTTCCTCTCAATTCCGCCGTTTGCCTCCACTTACTCCCTGCGTACAAATACTTTATTCTACAAAATTGGCGTGCTCCCACCTTTATATCTGCAAAAATTTCATCAAAATACCACTCAATTTAAAATAAAAAGCCATTGCAGGAGCGTTGGAAAAAGCTCTCGCAATGGCTTACGTTGGTTTATTGCTATGCGTATGCACAGGTATTGGACTGGTGTCAGTCTTTAAAAACTCCCAGTTGCGTCATTTTCTCTTTAAACTGATGTTTGGCCTCTTTGCGCTCGCTGCCTTTTATAAATCCAAAGGCGATACGGGCGGCGGCAGTGCCGCCGTCGGCGTTTTTGTAGTATATCTTGCCACGGCTCAGGCCCAACTCGGCTCCGATAATGCTGGCATAACGCACGCGTACTGGCGAGGAGTAAAGGCTGCTCATACACTCCATATAGTCGCCGTAAAGGGCCAGTACCGGCAAATTTGCAACACGGCTGTAAGCAATTATAAATACTATGCCTATCACTGTCGCGGGCAGCGTGGCTCTGAAAGCCCTATCGCCAATGTATGGCAGCATTACAATGCAAAGCACCACGCAAGCGGCAATAAGCAAGCCATACATCAAACGGTAATCGGCAAAAGAAAAATAGTGGGGAGCGCCCCGGCCGCCAGCAGCGGCCAGGGCGCTCCCCGCAACTGCGGGCGCAGCGGAATTGGCATTGCTGTTACCGTCGAAAGCGGCGCTTTGCGCCGCAAACGCTTCGTTGCCAGCGGCAGAGCGGTGTCCGGCGCTATCGGTCTGGCCCTGCGGCTCCAGATGCACGCTCAAAGTCGGGCTGTACATGGTTTTGGCGCTGGAGCGCATGGGAACATCGCGTGGGCCTTGCTCCGCCGCCCCGTCGTCAAAATAGTTATAGCCAGAAACCGCTTTTTTGAGATTGTTGCGCGAGGTCATAGCGCCCATAAGGCAAATAAGACCAATGGGCACAAAGGCCGCGCTGCCCACGGCAGCAACAGTTCCTCCGGTCGGGCTGCCTGCGGCCAGCATGAGAACGCCTATTAGTTGCAGCGTGAAAAAAACCGCTGTAAAGGCGATAATGCCCACATCGAAATTATCCAGACCATAGTAACTTTCTTCAATAATACCCGCTATAAGCATTATGACGGCCACAAAGTTTATAGCCAGGCCAACCCAGGTCATCGTGGTGACTCGTTGCATAATTAACTCCGTATGAGATAAAACGACTCAATATATCAAATGAATATAACACCACTTACGGAAATAAATGGCTAATTACAAGCCGGTTTTTCGCCAGCGGGCCGTATTATGCATGTGTTACGCGTTATAATCGCCCTGGCTTGCGGAGGCCGGTTTTACGGTATAAAAATGTTTACAGGCAAGGGCTGCGGGGCAATTGGCCAGCCGTAGCGCGCGTAAATGCTAACAGGTGACAAAATACGATAAAACTAGTAATTTATTTAAAACGTTTTTTTAAGCAGCGAGGTTACTATGATTCGGGCTACCTATCTTTCATTGCTGGTGGCGGAAGATCCGCTTGAAATGGCGCAACTGGCCGCCGAAATGATTGAGGAACAATGCCGCGATGCCCTTAAACGGCGCAGTATTTTCAACCTGGCCATATCGGGGGGCCGTACTCCCATTCCGCTGTTCCGCCTGCTTTCGTCGCCGGAATGGGTTAACCGCATAGACTGGGAGCGAACCGCCGTCTACTTTGTGGATGAGCGTTGCGTGGGTCCGGATCATCCGGACAGCAACTACCGCATGGCCAGAGCCGAGCTGCTTTCCAGAGTGCCCCTGACCCGCTTTTACCGCATGAAGGGCGAAGACGACCCGGTACACGCCGCCCAAAGCTATGAAGCCCTGCTTAAAGACCATTTTTGCCTCATACCGGGCGAATTTCCGCGTTTCGACTGTATTTTGCTAGGCGTTGGCGACGACGGCCACACCGGCTCGCTCTTCCCCGGCGCGGGAACAGTGCAAGAAACCGACAGCCTGGTGGTGGACCAATACATACACAGCATAAAAAGCTCGCGCATAACCATTACCCTGCCGGTAATGAACAACGCCCGCTGCTGCATATTCATGGCTAATGGCAAAGAAAAGCACCATGTGCTCTCCACATCCCTCAACATGATGGCCGAACCCACCTTGCCCGCGCAAATGGTGCGCCCCATAAACGGCAAGCTCTGCTGGATTATAGACAACGCGGCCTACACCGGAGAATAGAAGCCGTTTTTGATTATAAAATGGCTTTGCCGCACCCTGCCGCTCTTTTAAAACCGGCCCGTCTTTTTGAGGCGGGCCGGTTTATTTATAAATACATAACGGATAAAGCCAGATTTATAAACGGCTGGCTGGTTTGGCACACCCTGTGCCTATCCATTCCAGACAACGCCGTCCCGCTGCCGCGCCGGATTTTGTCTTACCGCAAAATCGCGCTTCCGCGCGCCTGCGGCCCTGCCCCGGCTTGACACCGCAAATTATAATACTGTAGGCATGTTGCGTTGCTCTTGTTTACTTCATAACACACATTCAGCCATAAAAAGGTGCGCCATGACAAACACTCCGCTGTGGAAAACTTACCGTTTTCCGCTAATTCTGCTCATCTCCATTACCATAGGCAGCATAATAGGCCTTGTTTTCGGCGAAAAAGCCATGGTGCTAAGGCCGTTTGGGGCTATTTTCCTCAACCTCATGTTCACGGTGGTGGTGCCTTTGGTGTTTGTTACCATAACCAGCGCGGTGGGCAATATGCTCAACATGCGCAGGCTGGGTAAAATTCTCGGCTCCATGTTTGTGGTTTTCCTTGTAACAGCCGCCATATCCGCCACACTTATTTTGATTGTTGTAAGCATATTCCCCCCTGCCCAAGGGGTGACATTAAACCTCTCGCAGGCCGGAGAGATGGAGGCTATTACCCTTAGCGAGGCTTTGGTAAAAGCCGTTACCGTGCCGGACTTTCAAGATCTGCTCTCGCGCCGGAACATGCTGCCCCTCATCGTTTTCTCAATAATCATCGGGTACTGCGTAAGCGTTACCGGCGGAGGAGAAAACCGCATAGCCAAACTGCTGGACGATCTCTCCAAAATTATGATGAAGGCTGTGGATATAATTATGCTCTACGCCCCCATTGGCCTTGGCGCATACTTTGCCACGCTTATAGGCGAATTCGGATCCGGACTTTTGGAGGCCTACGGCAGGGCCATGCTTATTTACTTCCCCCTCTGCCTGCTCTATTTCGTAATAGCCTTTCCCATTTATGCCTATATCGCTGGCGGTAAAGAGGGCGTGCGCCGCCTGCTGCGCTACATACTGCCCCCTACCCTCACCTCGCTGGCCACGCAAAGCTCCATAGCCACCTTGCCGGTAAACCTTGAAGCCGCGAAAAATATCGGCATAAGTAAAGATGTGCGCGACATAGTGCTGCCCATAGGCGCAACTATGCACATGGAAGGCTCGGTGCTTTCAGCCGTGCTTAAAATAGCCTTTCTCTTCGGCATATTCGGGCAGGATTTCAGCGGGTTCGGCCTTTTCACCATTACATTTCTAATTGCCATCATGTCCGGTGTGGTCATGAGCGGCGTGCCGGGCGGCGGGCTGGTGGGCGAAATGCTGATAGTAAGCCTGTTCGGCTTTCCGCCCGAGGCTTTTCCCATAATCGCCACTATAGGCTTTTTGGTTGACGCGCCGGCCACCTGCATAAACGCCACCGGCGACACCGTGTCGTCCATGCTGGTTAACCGCATGGTGGAGGGCAAGGAATGGATAAATAAGGCGCGGCTTGAGTAAACGCCTGTACGGATAAAACAGAATTGAACAAAGCGCCGTAATGCCTGCCAGGCGTTACGGCGCTTCAAATGTTTTAGTCAAACCTACGCGTCCCGCGCGTCGGCCAGCGGCTTGAGGGCGAAGCCTTTACGCCCAGCCAGCTCCTGTTTTATAAAATCACATACAAAGTTAATGCTTTTGATCGTCAGAGGCTTGCAAAAATGTTTGGGGTCGCCCTTTTGAAAACCTCCAGGCCGTAAGTCGCGGCAACTTAGCGAACCGAATTCCTGTTCAAATTTTCCCGCAAAATTCCTTGCCGTAACGCATACGGTATCGTCACACTGGCCTTGGCCTCCGAAAAATATGCCCATAAACATAAGCGCCCCTTCCACCAGCCCGCATTGCGCCTGGTAGCGCCCGGCCCCGTTCATGGCTGTACCGGCCTGCAACACCTGCTCGGCCAGTGGGTATTCAAAATACTCGCTTAAGACCAGCATTGTAGCCTTGGCGCAATTCACGTCGCGTACGTCGTAAGCGTTTGTCACACTTGCATTTATTATCTCACCCTGCAACCCGCTTTTATCTCGCATCAATATCTCCGATTCTGTAAGTTTAACGAATTGTGAGCATACGCCAAAATAAGAGCAAAATAAAGCGGCCGTTACAGCCGGGCGCGTAAAAACGTTTTCGCCGACCGGGCCTTGAAGCCGCCCTCCCCCAGATAATCTGATGCTCATATGGGTAATACGCCCGAATACCCAGCGGTTTTGCCTTTAAGAGTATAATAGAGTATCTTGCCAAACAGGAATTGTGGTTTATTACTTTTGCGTATCCCATACTTAAAACTTTATTTTTGGGGCGAAACCGTGCGTACCTACTCAAAAAGCTCAAAAATGCATCAGCATCCGGTATCGGCTGAAAGCCATTACGCCCGCTCGTTAGGCGCAGGCTGGCTGTACAGGCTTTTGCAGCACAACATCGCCATTGACGCCGATTTTCTGGCCTGCCTGTCTTGGAGTTTGAACTCGTTGCGCCCCTTGGTGCAACATTTGCGCCGCGAAATAGAGCAGACACTGCCCAAAGATCTGCGCGAGCCAGCCCTGCGCTTGCGCGCGGAAAAATCGCCCGCCCATGCGGGCAAAAATACGGATAAAGAAGGGCCGCTACCCCCCAAATACAGGAAGAACACTCCGGCCATCTATCTGGAGCAATATAACGAAGCCCTGAATGATTTGCGCCAATTAACCAAATTTGCCGACAACGCCATACACCGCAAGCTGGGCGATATGCTGGCCGATAACGCCGCCGTCTTGCTGGAGCCGTTCAGTGAAGCGGCGCTGGAATATTGCCGCAAGGCCTCTGCAATAAAAAGCGTGCCCAAAAGTTTTTGTAATGCGGAGCGCCACCTTTCGCATCTTTTCGGGCTGGATGAAACCTCCATAAAAATTTGCGTATTCACCTTTATGGCCAACGCTTTTGGCCCGGTGGAAAGTTATTTTTCAGACTCCATAGGCGCGGACCGTTTTAACGGGCGCCGCCTCTTGGCGCAAATGATGGATATTTCGCCCGGCCAGTGCCGCAAGGTTATAAGCGAGCTGCGCCGTCTGGGTATTTTGGATAGCGACAGCCACTATATGCGCATGCAGGATAAAATTTATGACCTGTGGGATGAAAGCAACCCGGATAAAGCCGCGCAAATGTTCTGCCGCCCGCTTTCCGGCGAGACCCTGCCCCTGGGGGCTTTTCCCATAGCTTATGAAGACGCGGAGCATGTGCTGGCCCTATTGAAGCCGCGTAAGGGCACGGATGCCGACAAACCCGTGCATATTCTGCTCTACGGCCCCCCAGGCACCGGTAAAACCACCTTTGCCCGGAGCCTCGCGCAACACTTGGGCCTGAAGGCCTGGGCCGTGCCCAGCCGCTTTGATGACGAAGACGTGGGCCGCCGGGCCTCGCTTAACGCCTGCATACATCTGGCGGGCAGGCATCAGGGCGCTTTCGTGCTGGCCGACGAAGCCGAGCGCCTTTTGGACAGCAGCATTTACAGCAGCCGCAAATCCCACGACAAGGCCTGGATTAACGAGCTTATGGAGCAGCCGGGCCACCGTATAATCTGGGTTACCAACCAGGTGGAGCATATTGAGCAGGCGGTGCGCCGCCGTTTTACCTACAGCATACACTTTGAAGAACCCAGCCTCGCCCAGCGCAAGGCCCTGTGGAAGCAAATTCTGGAGCGCAACGGCGTATCCGGCAAGATAGACGCCGGCAGCATGCAGCTTTTGCTAAAAAACTACACTCCCCCGGCTGCCATAATCAACGAGGCCGTGCGGCAGTCCAAAATAGTGGCGGGTCGCAAGGGCGGCAAAGCCTTTGCGCGCTCGGTGCTGCGCATAGTGGAAGCCCACGATACCCTGCGCCGCGACGGCAAAAAGCAGCGCCGCAAAAAAAACTCCGTATCCGGCTTTACCTTGGACGGCATTTCCCTGCGCGGCGGCAAAACCAACGCGCGGCATGAGCTTGACGCCCTGCTGGCAAAACTTAAAAAGGCCGACGCACTGCTGCGGCAAGGGCAGGAGCCGTCGCCGGGCATGGCCTGCACCCTGCTTTTTTATGGGCCTCCGGGCACCGGCAAAAGCGCCTTGGCCCGTTACCTGGCTGAAGAGATGGACCGCGACTGCATAGTCAAAAAGGCCAGCGATTTGCTAAGCCCATATGTGGGCGAAAGCGAGCAAAACATAGCCGCCGCTTTTCGCGAGGCCGAGCGTGACGGAGCGGTGCTGCTTGTGGACGAGGCCGATAGCTTTATTTTCTCACGCGATGGAGCCGTACGCAGTTGGGAATCAAGCATGGTCAACGAATTTTTGACCGCGCTGGAGGACTACCGCGGCTTTTGCATTTGCACCACCAACCGGCGCAAGGATATTGACAACGCGGCCATGCGCCGCTTCGCCTTTAAAGTCGGCTTTGACTACTCCGGACCAGAACAACTCGCCAGCCTCTATAACGCCCTGCTGGCTCCGCTCGCAGGCTCGGAACTGCCGGACGAGCAACGTAATGCGCTGCTTCAGATCAAAAACTTGACGCCAGGCGATTTTCATGCCGTACAAACAAGACTTAGTCTGGAAAAACAAGAATCAGTCACTCACACGCAAATGCTAAACGAGCTTAAACAAGAGTTGTCTGCCAAACTGGAAAAAATTTCTCGTAATATCGGATTCTAATAACAACGCCAATTATTACAACCTCTACAAAAATTTACCCTGACTTTTTAACATGGCCCGTTTTTTGCAGTGTACTGTTCAAGCGAATTTAAAAATCCATATTTTTTGGACAAAAAGTCTGTAAGGTAAAAATCATTATGAAAAAACTATTCGTTCTTATTACTCTCATGCTCTCTTTTGCTGCTGGAACAGCCTTTGCCGATAACATAAATTTTTTGGAAGATCAGTCAGGAAGCTACACCACCAGCGACGGCGTCAATTTCGACATTACCGCCAGTAGCGGCAGCCTGAGTTGGCACAACAAAGGCCTGAAAATTGACTCCAACATTACATTTACCTTTGACTCCGCCATCAAGCTTGAAGGGCTGTCCTACAGCCAAGCGGGCAAAGGTAACTCCATAATATTGCATCTGGCAAATTCCGATACTCCGGTAACGGTTGCAATTGGCCACAAGTCCACCAGCATCGACCTTTCCGCCTATGGCCAGATTACCGCCTTTACCCTTATCAACAAAAACATCTACTGGCTGAGCGGCATGGATTACACCCCAGCCTCAGCTCCGGTACCAGCAGCGGCACTTATTTTCGGCACTGGCCTGGCTGGTATTGCCGTGTTGCGCAGAAAAATAAAATAGCATAACGCGCAAACTGACAAATAAGAAAGCCGGGCGAAACCCGGCTTTCTTATTTATAGCATGTTATTGTAGTATATTAGCAAAAATGTTAGCAGCGATTGTGCGCAACGCGGGCCGACGGGCAAATTGAGTATTTGGCTTTGCTTTTTATGCGCGGCGTGTATTGCGGCATTTTGTTTTGATTAACCGTACAATGCAAGTATCCGGCCCGCTTTACGGGCGCATGCGCGGCTCCGGCCGCCCATGCAAACAGCTTTCAATAAAGGACCCATCAAATATGTCACGAAGCATCAGCACAAGCATAAAGCCGTTTCTGGCCATGAGCGTACAGGAAAAAGCGCTGGAAATGGAACAGGCTGGCCACCATATTATCAAACTGACCATCGGGCAGCCGGATTTTGTAACCCCCGACTGTGTGCTGGAAGCGGCGCAAAAAGCCATACGCGACGGGCAAACCGGCTACACGCACAGCCTTGGCATCTGGCCCCTGCGTGAGGCCATTGCGCGGTATTACCATACCGAATATGGGGTAACAGTTTCGCCGGAGCGCGTCGTAATAAGCGGCGGATCTTCGCCCGGCATGCTCATACTTTTTGACATGCTGCTGGAAAACGGCGACGAAGTTATTACCGGCAACCCCTCCTACGCCTGCTACAACGGCTTTATACGCAACGCCGGCGGCGTGCAGAAGTGCCTGAGCGTAAAAGAGGAAGACAGCTTCCAGCTTAAGCCCGATGCGGTGCGGGCGGCAATTACCCCCAAAACCCGCGCCGTCATGCTCAACTCCCCCTCCAACCCGGCCGGCACCATAATGCCGCGCAAGGATATGCAGGCCATTGCGCAACTGTGCCGCCAAGACGACGACGCCAACGGCATCATGCTTGTATCGGACGAAATTTACCACGGCCTCAGTTACGAAGGCCATGTCGCCTCCGCCCTTGAGCTTACCGACAACTGCTGCGTGGTGGACGGTTTTTCCAAGCGCTATGCCATGACAGGCTGGCGGCTGGGCTGGATGGTGCTGCCGCAACGGCTTATACCCACCATTAACGCTCTGCACCAAAACTTTTTTATCTGCGCCTGCAGTATTTCGCAATGGGCTGGTCTGGCCGCCCTTAAATGCGCCGGGCCGGATGTGGAGCGCATGCGCAATGAGTATGACAAACGCCGCAAAATCATAATAGACTTGCTGCGCGATGCCGGATTCGGCGTAAAATCCTCACCCGCCGGAGCCTTTTATATTTTGGCCGATGCCCGCGCTTTCAGTAACGACAGCTTGGCTTTTTCCTTCGAGCTGCTGGAGCATGCCAAGGTAGCCGTTGCGCCTGGCATAGATTTCGGGAGCGAAGGCGAAGGCTTTATGCGCTTCAGCTATGCCAACTCCATAGAAAATATTGAAGAGGCCATGCATAGAATAAAAAAATACCTGTCAAACAGGTAAAAAAATAAGGCCGCAAAATGGCTTGTGCAACCTGTACGTAAAAGGGCGGCATGAATGCCCCCGCGCGTTGCAAGGCTAAACCGGCGTATAATCATAAAATATTATAGGGTGTTCGGCTTCCGCATGGTAACGATTGAAGCCGAACACTCTATATTTTTTTTGCTTTACCGCCGCGCCAAACCAGCCAGATACGAACAGCGCCAAAATATGCGCCATTCACAAGGCATTCAGGCATAAAAGCGTTGCCGCGCGTTACAGCATCATCAATTTTTCGTCATTACCCTCGCTTGTAATTTCAAAATCTTTTCCCATATCGCATATGGTTATGCCGCCCAAGCTTGCCAGATTTTCAAGCATGTGCAGATCCTCCGCCTGTTCCCTAGCGGCGCATACTGTTCCACCCAAGGCCTGAAATTCTTTCAGGCTGGCCTGCAAATACGCATTTTCGCAAAGCATGCGTATGCTTAGGCCGCACACGGTTATGCGTGCCTTTTCCATGTGCCCTTGCTTTAATGCGTTTATCGCATACCCAAATACCATAAACCTAGCGCAATGTTCGTTATCAAAAGTCCATACAATATGCAGAGTTTTGTACTTTTCCATAAGAGCTCCAGATAGTGCAGCGAATATGAATAACAGCGGGAACCGCAAAACTTCTTACGTGTCAAAAAAATGTTGCCTAGCCTTGGGCGTTGGGCGCGCCATTGGCGTCATCCGCTATGGCCGCGCGCTCCTCAGCCTGCGAGAGAGCGGAGAGCGTCTCTCGCGTAGAACTGAACAAATACTCAAGAATGGAATTGGAAACGAGCATGCCGGAATTGGTCAGGCTCAAGTAACCGTTTTTTATACGCAGCATACCCTTACGGTGCAGCCCGTGTATCAGGTTTTTATTGTCGGCGATAAAATCACGCCCCGTAAGCTGCTTGTAGGCTTGCAAACGCAGGCCCCTATCCGTGCGCAGGCGCAGCATTAAAAGCTCCAGCACTCTGGTTACCTGATCAAGCGTTTCATACTCCTGCCCGATTTTTTTTGTGGCAACCTGCATAAGCCAGGCGTCCAAATCCGGCGGGTTGGTCCAACGCCTGTCTTTCATGGTGCTGGTGGCGGAAGGCCCCAGGCCCAGATAATCGTGCCCTTCCCAATAACCAAGGTTATGTCTGCATTTGAAGCCCATACGGGCGTAATTGGAAATTTCGTAATGCATGAAGCCTTGGCTCTCAAGATATTCCGAGCCATACGCATACATGGCGGATTGCTCCTTGTCGTCGGGCAGCGTTAGGGTTCCGCGCTGGCAGGCCTCGTGCAAAGCCGTATTTTCATCAAGGGTCAGATTATAGCAGGACAAATGATCCGGCTTGAGGCTCACCACCTGTTTAAGCTCATCCAGCCACAAGCGCAGCCTCTGGCCGGGCAGGCCCCAGATCAAATCAATGCTGATATTGTTTATACCGGCTATCCGCGCCACTTCATAAGACGCCAGGGCTTCTTTTGCCGAATGCGGCCGGCCCAAAATCTTAAGCATATTCTCGTCAAGGCTTTGAAACCCCAACGAGAGCCTGTTTATGCCCAACGCCGCAAGCTCGGCGGCATAGCCAAACTCCAAAATGGATTCAGGGTTGCCCTCAAAGCTTATTTCAGCGCCTTTCTTTATTTTGAAGCTTTTACGTATGCGCCGCATTATTATTTCAACGGACTTTATGGGCAAAATGCTGGGGGTGCCTCCGCCGAAAAAAACTGTTTCCAGCTCTACCCTGCCCAGGCGCTCACTCCATAAGTCAATTTCCGCCAGCAACCCGTTAAGGTAATTGCGCAACACTTCCACCCCGTAGCCGCCCTTTGGCAACGCATGGGAATAGAACGAGCAATAGCTGCAACGGCTGCAGCAAAAAGGCACATGTATATATAACTGCATATATCGTTGCTTTACACCATTCATAACGGTAATGGAAGCGGGCAGCCGCTCGTCTTTTCATGCTTAAAGAGGCCGGCGCGGCAAATTGCGCCGCAAGGCGTTGTCTCTAAAAAGACGGATTTTGTTCCCTCGCAAGGAAAGCGTCTATTTTAGAACAGGGATAGCACTCTAATGGTACAGCCCTGGACAAAAATTGGCGCTTGACGCAACCCAGATGGCAAAATCCGTCTTTTTAGAGACAGCGCCTAATGCAACAGTAGCCCTTATAGTGGACGAACAGATGAATTGCATATATTACAGAATATCTCATAATTGGAATATTGCTCTCCGGCAAGCTGCTCGCGCAAGCCGGGGCTAACCGCCATAAAGTTTTATTGCTGCCGGAGATTGGAATGCACGGATTCAAGCTGGTTTTTAAAACGGAAGTGAAAGAGCTGCACAGCACCGCGACGCTGTGGCAACATGAAAAAAGCGGGGCTCAGCTTCTCAGCTTTGTCAACGACGATGAAAACAAGGTGTTCGGCGTAACCCTGCGTACGCCTCCGCACGACTCAACGGGCTTGCCGCACATATTGGAGCACTCGGTGCTATGCGGCTCAAAAAAATACCCCGTGCGCGAGCCTTTTGTTGAGCTTTTAAAAGGCTCGCTGCAAACCTTTCTCAACGCCTTCACTTACCCCGATAAAACTTGCTACCCCGTAGCCAGCGCCAATTTGCAGGATTTTTACAATCTGGTGGATGTTTACCTGGACGCAGTCTTCCACCCACGCATAGAAAAATGGGTGCTGGAACAGGAAGGCTGGCACCTGGACGCGGAAATGCCACAAGGGGCCAAAGAACAGCAAATAAGCTTCAAAGGCGTGGTCTACAACGAAATGAAGGGGGTTTTCTCCTCGCCCGAGGCGGTGCTGGAGCGTTACTCCATGCACAGCCTGTTCCCCGATACGCCCTATGGGCTGGAATCCGGCGGCGACCCCGAATTTATACCGGATTTGACCTTTGAGGAGTTTGTCAACTTTCACCGCCGCTACTACCACCCCTCAAACGCCCGCTTCTACTTTTGGGGCAACGACCCGGAAGAAAAGCGCCTGCAAATTGCCGGAGACGTGCTCAAAAACTACACCCGCATAAGCGCCGAAAATTCCGGAGTGCCCCTGCAAAAGGCCTTTGCAGAGCCTAAAAGCCTGCGTATTCCATATGCGGCGGGGTCCGGCGACAAGGCCATGTTTACCCTTAACTGGGTGTTGCCAGAAAACGGCCCGGCAGCGGAACAGGTTGAAAAAAACCTTGGGCTGGCCATGCTGGATCATATTTTGCTTGGCATGCCAGCCTCCCCATTGCGCCTCGCCCTGCTCGAATCCGGCCTGGGTGAGGATCTGGCTGGCGACGGCCTGCAGGACGAGTTGCGCCAGTTGGTCTTTTCCATCGGCCTCAAAGGCATAAAGGAAAAGAAGGCCAAAGATGTTGAAACCCTTATTCTGGGTACCCTTAAAGAGCTCGCCTCCGGCGGAATACCCTCCGCATCGGTGGAAGCCGCTATAAACAGCGTGGAGTTTGAGCTGCGCGAGAACAACACCGGGCGATTTCCCGTTGGCCTGGCTATTATGCTGCGCAGCCTGACCACCTGGCTGCACTCAGACACGCCGGAAGATATGGCCGCCATTGCGCCGTTACGCTTTGAAGAGCCCCTGCGGGCCATAAAGGCCAAGTCCGGCTCAGGTTATTTTGAAGGGCTGATTACCGAATGCCTGCTGAACAACCGGCACAGGGCCTCCATTTTGCTCTACCCTGATAAAAACTTGGGTAAAAAGCAGGCGGAAGAAGAAGAAAAACGCCTGCAAGCCAAACTTGCCGCCCTTGCGCCCGCGCAAAAAGACGCCCTGGTGGAACAAACAAGGCAACTTAAACTGATGCAGGAAACCCCCGACACCCCTGAAGCCCTGGCCACCATACCCCGGCTTGAAGTGGCGGATCTGCCGGTAAAAAACCAAATAATCCCGCAAGATCAATCCGTCTCGGGGGGAGTTCCACTATACTTCCACCCGCAGCCCACCGGCGGCATCTGTTACCTTGACGTCATTCTGGGCATAGACGCGGTGCGGGACGATGCCCTGCCGTTACTGCCGCTGCTTGGCCGCGCCATGCTTGAAATGGGCAACAAAAAACGCGATCATATTACCATCAATATGGATATAGCCCGCAAAACCGGCGGCATGGATGCAACACTGGGCATACTTGCCAGCCTGCGCGACAGAAAGCCGGTTGGCGGCCTTGTTTTAAAAGGCAAAGCCGCGCCCGACAAGGTTAAGGATTTGTTCGAGCTAAGCGCGGAATTGCTCACGGAAACGGAACTGGACAACCAGGAGCAATTCTGCCGCATGCTGCTGGAAGAAAAAGCCCAGCTTGAGCACGGCCTGGTGCCGGGCGGCCACATGGTGGTGGCCCAAAGGCTGAAAGCCGGGCAATCCTTAACCGGCTGGCTTACCGAGCAAAGCAACGGCATAAGCTACCTGGAGCATGTGCGCGCCCTGGCCGAAGAGGCCTCTTCCAACTGGCCCGCCGTGCTGCAAAAACTGCTCGAAACGCGCCGGGTATTGCTGGACCGCAGCCATACCGCCATAAGCATTACAGCCGAAGAAAACATGCGTGGCGGCCTGGAGCAGCTTGCGGCGGATCTGGCGGCGCAGGTTCCAGCCCCGCAGCAAGAAGCCGCCGCACGCCAAAAACAGGCCCTGCCCATGCGTGAAGCCATAATCACCCCATCGCAGGTCAATTTTGTGGGCCGCGGCATCAACCTGTTCTCGTTGGGCTACAGCTACCACGGCTCGGCCCTGGTCATACTTAAATACCTGCGCACCGGCTACCTGTGGGAAAAAGTGCGCGTGCAGGGCGGCGCTTACGGGGCCATGTGCGGTCTGGACAGAGCCAGCGGCGACTTTTTTCTGGCCTCTTACCGCGACCCCAACATACAAGGCACTCTGCAATGTTATGACGATTTGCCCGCGCACCTCCTGATGCGCACCCCCGCCAAAAGCGAGCTTGAAGCAGCCATTGTGGGGGCCATAGGCGAGCTTGACGCCTATCTGCTGCCAGAAGCCAAAGGACAGGCCGCCTACTTGCGCGGCATCTGCCACGATACTGCTGAAATGCGCCAAAAGCTGCGCGATGAAGTGCTGGGCGCAAAACCGGAAGATTTTGTAAAATTCGGGCAAATACTTGCCGAGGCCATGCCCCGCGCTCTTAATGTAGCCTTGGGCGGAAACGCTCTTGAAAAATACGCCCGTAAAATGGATTGGGAAATAAACAGAGTACTGTAAAACTGCGCCTCGGCATAAGGCCAAACCAGGCTGGCGGCGCTTTTTTAGCGCCGCAGCGCGGGCCGTGCGGCGCCTGTGCGGCTGAGCATTTAAATTGAATTATCATGTAATTGCATATACTTTTCAATTCTGTTAGTGTACTTTAGTTTTAACTTTTTAACCCGAACAATATTTATGCGTTATACCGGTTTATTATTTGCCACGCTTATATTCAGCCTGTTTTTGCCAATGCAGATACAGGCTAAAACTGCTGCTTCCGATACGTATGACGGTACAGCCTTCTCTTACAAATCCACTTATGCGCGCACGCAAGAAGAGGCTGAAAACAGCCAGAGGGATTACCCCCAAAACACTGGCGCAGGCGAAATTGAGCAGGAAAATCCGCTGCCAGAAACGGCTGGCGGCGCAGCCTTCAACACGCCTCTGGTCATGCCGCAGAGCTTGGGTATGGAAGCGGCAACTCGCGGCAGCGATGAAAAAGGCTTTAGCGACAAAAACTACTTGTCAGAAACATTCGGCAACGATCCTATTTCCGGCATCAGCATGGATCTTGCCAATATGAACCTCTCCATGCTTAGCGGCCTGCTAAACCTGCCCATCGGCAAACTGCCGGTAAAGCCATATATAGGTTTCGGCCTGGGCGTTCTCACCGTAAACTACAACGCCGACTTTTATATTGCCGACGATGAGCACAGCCTTTACAAAGACTTTGACGACATGCAGCACCTGGTTCCCGCCTGGAGCCTTGGAACAGGCGCGGCTTACAAGGTATCCGACCTGCTGACCCTTGACCTTGGCTACCGTTATGTTGCCACCACCGGCAAAATAGCAACGGAACTTATGGATTCGCTGGACAGCGCCTTTGAGGCGCAGTTTAAAATAAAAGCCCACGATATCATGTTGGGCCTGCGCGCCGCTTTTTAACAGCCTGCCATAATTGCCAACCTCCGCCAGACGGGGGCTTTTTTGTACCGCCGCGAAGCCGTATTTGCGCCTACGGCATTATTTCGGTATACTAAAATCCGCATGCGGCTTGTGCGCAAACAACATATAAGGCGGCTCCCGCCGCAATATACCGCCATGAAAAAATTACTTTTTTGCCTGACCTTGTCAGGCTGCCTATTATACGCCGCATCAGGCACATGTGGCACGGCTGTGTTTGTGGATGTGCCGGAAAGCGAGCAACGCCCGGCATCTGTTGATGCTCATATAGCGACGCAAAAAGAGCAGGCCGAAGCGCAAAAAGCGGCACAAGACCAAAAGGCGGAGCAGGAAAAACAAAACCAGGCTAAAACCAGCCCAGCCACCGGCACGAGCGCGCCAACACAGCAGGCGAGGCCGCAAACAACTGCCCCGCAACAAGCTAAACCGGGCGCAGATGTATTATCGCCCAATCAGGCATCATCCCAAGCCAAGGCCGGACCGCGCACGGATTCTCCTCCTCCGCCGGATGGCGCGCAAACGGAAAAGGCCGAGGGCAACCCTGCTATCGCGCTACGCCAGAATACCAGCCAGCCAAAAGAAGAAACCTACTACCCTTATCTCGCTTTTCGCTATATGCAAGGCGAAATGACTATTTCCAAGCATTCTCTGGATATACAGGAAAGCGCCGGCCCAACATCTCTGCGGCAGGGCCAAAGTGTGGACATAAGCGACAAAAGCCTGGACGGAAACAGCTACAGCATTGCCTTCGGCCTGATGGACCGCGATAAAAAGTTCGCCGTTTCCCTGCGCCCCGAGCTTGAGGTCATAATTCACAATTATGGCGACATGCAGCAAAACACTTATAAAGACTTGTACCTGGCAAACAACAGCCTTGTTCCCACCAAAACGACCACGGAGCTTGATGTTGACTATCATGTTTCCGTAATGTTCAACTTTTGGCTGGATGTGCCGGTGTGGGAACTGCGCCCTTATATAGGCGGCACTCTGGGGGTGGGCTTTATGGGCTATGACTACAGCGTGCAAGTAACCGGCCCAAGCAACCAGTCCTATTTAAGCAAACATACCTCGTCTGAAAACGATCTCACCCTCTATGCCGGCGCTGGTGGAGGAATTTACACCGTTCTCTTTGATCGCGTCATGGTAGACGCCTACGCCCGCTATATCTGGACGGATATACGCGAGATAGAATTCGGCTCCGGCAGCCTGCCGGATTACAAAGCGCAGTTCCGCACGCCCATAACGGTTTTTGGCCTGAGCCTCGGCGTGGTGTTCTAGGCTATGTGTTGCCGCAAGAATAATTTTTGTCATCTGCCATTGGTAACAAACTAATATGATTGACATTCTCAACTTACCCCAGCCGGAGTTGCAACGCTTTGTAGTTGAAACGCTGCAAGAAAAAAAGTTCAGGGCCGACCAGCTCTGGAATTGGCTATGGCAAAAAGGCGCCAGAACTTTTTCCGAAATGAGCAACGTCAGCAAAGAGATGCGTGCCAGGCTGGAAGAAACCGCCTTTATTTGCTGGCCGGAAATAGCGCGCGAATCGGTAAGCGAAGACGGCACGGTAAAACTGCTGCTTCGCCTGCGCGACGGCGAGTTGGTGGAAACAGTGCTAATACCCAGCGAATCGCGCACGGGCGATTTGCGTATTACCCAATGCTTGTCAAGCCAGGTGGGCTGCGCCATGGGCTGCACCTTTTGCAGCACAGGCAGCATGGGCTTTACGCGCAACATGACCCAATCGGAAATTCTGGGGCAAGTGCTGGTGGGGCGTGATTATCTGAAAGACTTCAAAAAGCGCGAGCTTCTGCGCAACCTGGTGTTTATGGGCATGGGCGAGCCGCTAATGAACCTTGAGAACATGCTGAGCAGCCTTGAGACCCTTAGCTCGGAACAAGGCCTCGGTTTTTCACGCCGCCGCATCACCGTATCCACCTGCGGCCTAAAAAAGGGACTGCGGCAACTGGGGGAGAGCGGCCTGGCTTTTCTGGCTATTTCCCTGCATGCGCCAAGTCAGGAATTACGCGCGCAAATCATGCCAAAGGCAGCCCAATGGCCGCTGGAAGATTTTTTGCAAGAGCTTAAAAGCTACCCAACCGCAGCGCGCGAGCGTATTACCTTTGAATACCTTCTGCTGGGCGGCGTAAACGACTCCGCCGAGCAGGCCAGAGCCTTGGGCCGCATAACGCGCGGGCTGGATGCAAAGGTAAACCTTATTACCTACAACCCGGCCGAGGGCTCGTCTTACTCCGCGCCCAGCCCGGCGCAAGTGCTGGCCTTTGAGCGGGAGCTATGGAGCATGGGCGTTACCGCCATACTGCGCAAAAGCAAGGGGCAAGATATAAAGGCGGCTTGCGGCCAACTTAAAGCCGAAGCCGTTAACGATGGCAATTAGCAATTATTTCACTTTGTTAACGGCATTTTTTTATTACCCTCAACAAACACTTGCCTTTACCGATATAATTCATTAATAACACTTTGAGCAGCCATTACTAAACGTATTTTAATAACTAATATGTTTGTCAGATAAGGCTATTCTACGAGGAATAATCCATTAATTCTAAAGTGAGGTTTAATTTTATGCGTAAAAGACTTGCTGCGTTGTTGCTGTGTGCCGCCCTTGCCATTTCCGTACCCGGTTGCGGTATAATGGGCACGATTTTCGGCTTCTTCGAATCCCTGAGCGACTTCATCCTTGACTTCATTCTCTTCAACGATGCCATGAAAGAAGGCTATGTAAAAGGTTACTCTGTACTTACCCGTAAGAGTATCCCCGAAAACTGGTACCCGAACCTGAAACGCTAGTTTTTTTTGCAAATATAGCTTTACCGGCCAAAGGCTTGCCTTTGGCCGGTTTTTTTCATGCGCGCTTGCCTTTGGCCTAGCTATATACTAGAAATCATCTCGTGGTAAAATCAGCGTGACGGCATGGTTTTATTGCGAGATGACTTTTAAAGTAGCTTCGGCCCGTAAACAGGACCTTGTATGGATAACGCTGAAAAAACAACCCCACAAATAACATTGCGGCTGGAGCCGGAAAACTCCCAAACCTCCATCGACCGCCCCAAAACCGTGCTGCAATTGCTTAAACAACTGGGCCTGCGCCATACTGCCTGCCTGGTTATACGCGAGCCGCGCGAGCAAGGGCAAAAACGCGCGCTGCTTACGCCTGATCTGACAATTGAAACTGGTGACGCCATTACTGTGCGCAAAGTAACCTCCAGCGGCTAGGGGAGTCTCCAAAAAGCGTCTTTTGCCCCCTGGACTGCGTCAAGCGCCTATTTTTGTCTAGGGCTGTACCGCCAAAGTACCATCTCTGGCCTAAAATCGGCGCTTTCCTTGCCTGGGAACAAGATCCACCTTTTTGAAGACAGCACCTGGAGCATTTTAATTTTGAAAAAGTCGAAATGCTCTAATAAGGTTTAAAGGCCATATATGAAGTGTACCCGCTGCAAAGCACCCGCTGTAATAGCCCTGCCCAGCCACAACGGCGCTTTTTGCCAAGAATGTTACCTGGATTTTTTCAGCCGCCAAGTGGAAAAGGGCATAAAAAAAGGCGATGGAACGGCCCCCCTGCTCACGCCTTCCGATAAGGTACTGGTTGCTCTTTCCGGCGGCAAAGACTCGCTCACGCTCATGCTGGAGCTTGCCCGCCAAGGCTATGACGTAACGGGCCTGCACATAGACCTGCGCATAGGCCCATCTACCGAGGCCGCCCGCGTGGTGGTGGAAAACTTTTGCCGCAAGCACAGCCTTAACCTGCAAATAATAAATATGGAAGATGAAGGCCTGCCCATACCTCTGGTAAAGCAGCGCCTCAAGCGCCCCATCTGCTCCGCCTGCGGCAAGATAAAACGCCACTACTTCAACCGCGCCGCCCTTGAGGGCGGCTATACCGCCCTGGCCACCGGCCATAACCTTGACGACGAAATCGCCCGGCTTTTCAGCAACATACTGCGCTGGGACGCCTCCTACCTTGGCGAGCAGGGCCCCCTCCTGCCAGCGGAAGGCGGCTTTGCCAAAAAAGTAAAGCCCCTCTGGAGGCTGGGCGAGTTTGAAACCGCCAACTACGCCTTTATGCAAGAGATAGACTACCATGTTATGCCCTGCCCTTATAGCGCTGGGGCCAGCTTTACCACCCACAAGAAATTCTGGGCGGATCTTGAGGCCGCCATGCCCAGCAAAAAACTGAATTTTTATCTGGAATTCCTCGCAAAAGGACGGCAAAATTTTCAAGCCGCGCATCAGGAGCAGGAAGGGCAGCTTAAAAAATGCGCCCGTTGCGGCTACCCCACCAGTACCGACGTTTGCGGGGTCTGCCGCATTAAAGAGATGATTCAGGCCTAAAACATTGCCCGCGTTCCCGACGCGGTACTATAAAAATAAATCCGTACCGGAAAAGGAGTTGCATATGAAAAAAGTAGCCATATTTATGGGCAGCAAGTCCGACGAAGCCACGGTAAGCCCCTGCGCCGAAATTCTGCAAAAGCTGGGCATACCCTATCTGTTCACCATCACCTCGGCCCACCGCACGCCCGAGCGCACCGAAAAACTTATTGACGAGCTGGAGGCTCAAGGCTGCCAGGTTTACATATGCGCCGCTGGCATGGCCGCGCACTTGGCCGGGGCCGTTGCCGCCCGCACCATCAAGCCGGTTATAGGCATTCCCGTTACCTCCGGCAATTTGGGCGGCATGGATGCCCTGCTCTCCACCGTTATGATGCCAGCGGGCTTCCCCGTTGCCACCGTGGCGCTGGATAAATCCGGCGCGCGCAACGCCGCCTGGCTGGCCGCCCAAATTCTGGCCCTGCAAGATCCGGAACTGGCCCGGCGCATTCAAAAAGCCCGCGCAGATATGCGCGACGATGTGGAAAAAGCGGCGGCGGAACTGGCTGGGAAGTAAGCCAATACTGAATATGGCAGAAAGACAAAGGCACAGAGGACCAAGACAGATTGATGATATCTGGGGCGCTGCCCCAGACCCCGCAAGGGGGTATGACAATTTCGCAGTAAAGCTAAATTGGACGGCGAGCGCAGTGAGCCGCCCCGCAGGGGTGAGGCACAGGAAGTGCCGAATCAGCCCCCTTGACCCCGCAATTGTGGTAAATTTAAGTTGACTTGGTACTGGTAACACTTACCGCCTGCTTATATGGTTTCCAAAGGGGGTTGAAATAGCACCCCAACAGTCGTGCCTGCGTCATAATTTTTGAGCCAAACACTGTTGTGCTTGGGCAACACGAGCTACACCTTTGGCCGCTGTAGGCATATTTTAAAGGAACATCTCATGATCTCATTCGCCAGCGACAATAATTCCGGCGTGCATCCGCGCATAATGCGCGCCATTGAGGCCGCCAACACCGGCCATTGCATTGCTTACGGCAGCGACAGCTTTACGCTGGAGGCCGAAAAAACCTTCAAGAGCATCTTCGGGCCGGACACCAGAGCCTTTTTCGTGTTTTTGGGCACTGCCGCCAACGTGCTGAGCATTAAAGCCTGCACCAAATCTTACGAAGCGGTTATATGCGCCAGCACCGCCCATATCAATACCGACGAATGCGGAGCGGTTGAGGCTGTTGGCCGTAAACTCTACACCGTGCCGGGCAAAGACGGCAAATTGCGCCCGGATGACTTCAAGCACCTCCTGGTGCTGGCCCACGAAGTACACCATGCCTGGCCCAAAATGGTTTCCATAACCCAATCCACGGAGCTGGGCACGCTGTACAACCTTGAAGAAATACGCGCCCTGGCCGACTTTTGCCACAATAACGGCCTGTATCTGCATATGGATGGCGCGCGCATAGCCAACGCCGTTGCAGCCCTTGGCTGCGGGCTTAAAGAAGCCACCGTAGGTTCGGGTGTGGATATTATGAGCTTTGGCGGCACCAAAAACGGCCTTATGTACGGCGAGGCCGTGCTCTTTTTCAACCCTGAGCTGGCGCGGGACTTTGCCTTCTACCGCAAGCAGAACATGCAGCTTGGCTCTAAAATGCGCTATATCTCCGCACAGTTTGACGCCTACCTTAAAGATGCCCTGTGGCTGAAAAACGCCGCCCACGCCAATAAAATGGCCGCCCTGCTGGCCGCCAGCCTGCAAGACGTGCCGGGGCTGGAAATAGCCCAGCCCGTACAGGTTAACGCCGTGTTCGCCCGCCTGCCGCGCAAGGCCGTGGAGCCGCTGCAAAAAAGCCACTACTTTTACCTGATGGACGAGACCCCCTACGAGCGCCCGCTGGCCCGCTGGATGACCAGCTTTGACACCACCGAAGAAAATGTGCTGGACTTTGCCCGCGCTGTAAGGGCAATATTGGCTTAGGCCCTGTTGCCGCTACGGCCTTTTTGGCTTAAGCCAGCGTAAAAAGCCAAATGCCTCCGAGGTTTACGGGACCTGAAAACGAACAAGCGCCGAGCCAATGGCAAAAATTTACCTGCCGGCGCTGCCCAACGCGGCATCCCTAAAAAGGCCGCATACGCCGCGTCGCAACTTTGTACCGTACCGGAGCCGCCATGCAGCAACTCTATATCGTTCTCGTGGGCTTGCCCGCCAGAGGCAAATCCTTTATGTCGGCCCGCCTCTTGGAAGGGCTGGAAGCCGACGGTTTAAAGGTAAAAGTATTCAATAACGGAGACTTGCGCCGGTCCAACCTTGGGGCGGATTCCGCCCAGGCCGATTTTTACAAGCCTGATAATGACGAAGGCCGAATGCAGCGCGAGCAGATTGCCATATTAAGCATGCAGCAGGCCAAGGAATTTTTGCATTCCGGCGGGCAGGTGGCCATTATGGACGCCACCAACGGCAGCCGCAAAAGGCGTAAAACCCTTGAACGGCACCTTAACGACGCCCCCATTCTGTTTATAGAGTGCATAAATAACGATGACGAGCTTTTGGAAGCCAGCATAGCCCGCAAAGCCCGCCTGCCGGAATTTTCCGGCTTAAGCCAGGCCGAGGCCGTAGCCAGCTTCAAGCAGCGCATCGCCTATTATGAGGAAATATTCTGCCCCCTGCGTGAGGAAGAGTGCTTCGTGCGGGTAGAGACCCTCTCCAACCGCATTGTTGAGGAACACTCCTGCGGCTCCATACCCTTTTACGTGCAAATACGCGATATTCTGGTATCGGACTGGGTGCGCAACCTCTACCTTTTGCGGCACGGGCAAAGCGAATTTAACGTGCAAAACCGCATTGGCGGCGACTCCCCGCTTACAGACAAAGGCCATAAGCAGGCAGAGGCTCTGGCCGCGCACTTCAGCAGCTTCAACATACCCTATATTTTCACCTCCTCACGCCAGCGCGCCCTGCAAACCGCCGCTCCACTGCTTGCAAACCACCCCGGCAGTGTTCACATAACCCTGCCGGAGCTGGACGAAATAGACGCCGGGCTGTGCGACGGTATGACATATCAGGAAATTCGCGAAAAAATGCCGCAGGAATATGCCGCCCGCCAAGTAGACAAATACGGATACATCTACCCCGAAGGCGAGGGCTACGTTACCCTTAAACGCCGCGTGGCGCGGGGCTTCCGCAAAGCCATGTTTCTTTCCGGAGCAGCCCCCGGCATACTCATCATAGGGCACCAGGCCATAAACCGAATGCTTCTTTCCCTTTTCTTCTTCCGCCGTACCGAGGCCGTGCCCTATATTTACGTGCCGCAAAACGAATACTTTCACATAGTCTCCACCCACCGCAAAACCCTGCTGGAACTGGTAAGGTTTATGGATTAGGCTGTGTCGGCATTCAGGCGCTTTTGCCCTCTGGACTGCGTCAGCAAGGCTTTGCCCCTCAGTCAAATACCGTAAGAGTATACTCTTTCGGCTCAAAGCCTTGCTGCCTTGCCAGAGAGCAAAATCACTCTGAATGTCGGCACAACCTAAGGGCTGTTTCTAAAAAGCGTCTTTTTAGAAACAGCCCTTAGCAAAAGCTTTTTTTAAATACCGAAAAACGCGGAACCATAAATGTTAAAGATGGTGCGATTATGTCTTTTTCAAACCGGCATGGATGAGTAAGAATAAAGCGAAAGCGCTAAAAGCAGTTGAAAAATAAACATACCAGATTAAATTAGCAAAGGCTGTAATGAACGCCCCGCTCCATGAAGCGCGCGAAGCGGCGGTAAAAAAAATAACAGACCAATCTATTCTGGAATTATTTGCGAGAAACAGTGCGGCCTCAAAGCCATGCATAGCTGCAATAAAAAAACTTACAAATCGCACTCTCCTTGCAAGCATAGCAAAAAACGGCGGTGTTTTTGAGCGTATCGCCGCAAGCTCCGCCCTCCTTTCACCCGCCGATGTGACACCGTTGCGCTTTGGCTATACGTGCCACACCAGCGGGTGCGGGGTAGCGGGCGCAGGCCCTGGGTGGGCCCGCCCGCCGGAGGCCTCTGCGACTACCCGGCAGTTTTACAAACTATCCCCAAAATCCTGACGGAATTTGGCCGCGAGTTTTTCCGGCCAATCGCCAATCGCTTGCAGCCTGCCGCTGAAAAAGCGCAGTATTTTCGGCTCTTCGAACCATTTGAGCCCGCCCACAAGCTGCCGGTTTTCAAAAAGCCAATGGATGCGATCAACAGCGTATTTTACCTGCGACATGGTGAACACGCGGCGCGGCAGGGCCAGCCGCACAAGCTCGGCATCGGCCTCGTTTTCCGTGCCGTCGGGGTTGCGCACTTCAGACATGGTGCCGCGCTCCATGCCCCTTACGCCTCCGGCTATGTATACTGCGGCGGCCAACGCCCCGGCGGTGTAAGCGCTGCCCGGCACATGCGGCAAAAAGGCCTTGGCGTTCAGGTGGCAACCCAAGCCGCCTGCCGGAGTTACCACCGGCACTTGCCGCGCCATAAGCTCATCGCACATGAATTTTATGAATTCCGGCCCTTGGCGGATCATGTCAAAATCCATGGTTTCTTCAAGGCCAACGGCAATGGCTTCAATTTCACGCACCGACATGCCGCCGTAGGTGAGAAAGCCCTCAAACAGGGGTATGAATTCTAGCATGGCGTCGTGCACGGCCTTGCTGCCTGTAAGAATCATACCGCCGCGCGCGCAGCCCAGCTTGCGGGCCGAAAAGTAGATAATGTCGGATTCGTCCGCTATGGCTCTGGTTATTTCGCGCACGCTCGCGCCTGCCTGAGCGGCCTCGCGCACTTTTATAAAGTACAGGTTATCGGCCAGCAGGGATGCATCCAACACCAGCGGCACGCCGTATTCGCGGCAAAGGGCGGCAACCTGTCGAAAATTTTCCAGCGACCATGGCTGCCCGCCTATAAGGTTTGTGCCCGCCTCCACCCGCACAAAGGGTATGCGGGCCTGCTCGGCTGCCAGCAGCTTTTTCAGCGCCGCTATATCCATATCCCCCTTGAAAGGATCCTCGCTGTTCAAGTTGAGGGCTTCCGCCTTGAAAATCTCGCGCACTTCGCCGCCGTGCGCCATAATGTGGGCTTTGGTGGTGGTAAAATGGTAGTTCATGGGCACAATGGAGCCGGGCCGCACAAAAACGTGGGCCAGCACGTTTTCCGCCGCGCGCCCCTGATGCACGGGCAGCATGAATTCTTTACCGAAAATATCCAGTGCCGACTGCTGCAGCCGCTCAAAGCTCATGGAGCCGGCATAACTGTCATCGGCCCGCATCATGGCGGCCAGTTGCCTGTCACTCATGGCGTTAACGCCGCTATCGGTGAGCATATCCAAAAAAACGCCGTTGTTTTTGAGCAGAAAGGTGTTGAAACCGGCCTCGCGTATGGACGCAAGGCGCGCCTCCACAGGCGGCAAGGCAAGCTTTTGCACTATGCGCACCTTGTGCATCTCCAACGGAAAATCTGGACCCTTGAAAAAACTTATTCTGTTACTCATGTTACTCTCCATGACTGGTTGCAAGTTGGCTCAAACCGGATGCCGCCCGGCGCGGCGCGCCCTGTGCCGGTGTTGCCCCGCTCTGGCCGGAGCGGGCGCGGCATCCGAAAATTTGAACAAAAAAAGAGGGTTCTTCACAACTGGTGAAGAACCCTCAAGACTGCGGTTTTTGTATGTTAAACGAAATAAGCTACAAGACCGCGCTCCTCAAGGGTTCGGTCTTATAATAACTGGCGCTGTAAGCGTTAAAAACGCATGTAGCTGACATAGTATTTTCCTTAATCGTTATAATTACCAGCTACAGCAAAAAAAGCCCGCTGTAAAAACATTTTTTGCAAAATACAAAAAATTAAAATTTTTAATCTAAAAAATCAGATAATTAAAATATTATTTCAGGACAAAGCTCTTAAGCATGACTATTAAGCACAACTTGGCGGCAAAACAGCCGCCTAACCACAACTCACCAATATCCATATGCGAGGTCCAGGAACCGCCGTGACCAAAACTATTTCGTGCGGCCGCACTGCCGTGCGGACCTTACTCGCTACGCCGGGGGTGAACCCCGCCTTGCTCCGCTTCGCGGGCTAAAGCTTGAGCGTATTCAAGCATACAAAACTTACCGCCAAAACAGCCGCCTAACCACACCGCCCCAACATCCATATGCGAGGTCCAGGAGCCGCCGTGACCAAAACTATTTCGTGCGGCCGCACTGCCGTGCGGACCTTACTCGCTACGCCGGGGGTGAACCCCGGCTTGCTCCGCTTCGCGGGCT
>JAVBON010000021.1:0-11813 GCA_031550525.1 Desulfovibrionaceae bacterium | reverse complement strand
AACTCAAGAGCTTTGCTGGCTCCCATAGAGAGGTGGGTACACCCGGCTCCATTCCGAACCCGGAAGTTAAGCACCTCATCGCCAATGATACTGCGCATTTATACGTGGGAAAGTAGGTCGGTGCCAGCTTAAATTGAAAAGGTCCCCGTTATCGCCAAGGTCACGGGGACTTTTGTTTTTGAGCAGGAAATTGCTGAGCTGCAGTTTTAGCCGCGAAGCGGAGCAAGCCGGGTCTATATACCAACACTACTGTTGTCATATTGATGATCATGTAATGATGTATTTTATGCTGCCACCGTCAAGGGGGAGCTGTGCTCCAACAAATATTATATTGGAGGGGATTTTCCGGGATGGGACAGCCAAACCAATGCGCCCAGATATTGCTCGTTGGAGGTTCTTCCAGGGCAAAACCTTGATTTGCCATTAATTATGGTGGTTCTGCGGTATAACGCCGATAATGAACTGAGACCGGCCTTTGCTATAGCAGACAACAAAAATGGCGCACTTAAACTAGGTGAGTATATGAAACCGTTTGCAGGGCAATAGAAACCGCCTGCTAAGCTATATCTTTGCCATAACTTCAGCTCCCGTTCAGTTTGAACGGGAGCTTTTTTTGTAGGAAATTTATCTGGTTTGATTGGAATTTTTGGGTCTATCTTGGCCAAAACTATAGTTATAAGTGAGTGTTACACGTTATTATGAACCTGCCGAGACACGATTCTTGTCTGTTTTTGTAAGACCGCTTTACGCATATTGGAGTGTTTTACTTTTTTATTTGTAACAATTTCAGGCAAGTGAGATTTTTTATATATAAATTAATACATTAAATATTGTTTTGGTACGGTTTGTGCAGGGTCTGAGCAGTCTGAAAATGTCATAACCTATGAATTATTGGGGTTTATTTATGAAAAAACTGATTACAATCTTAACTTTGTCAATGCTGCTGGCTTTTGCCGGCTCGGCTAGCGCGACTTCCATTCTTTATGAAGAAGATTTCGCGCACAACTTCTGGTCGAAAACCACCAACTGGGATGTCATTGGTGGCGGTACAGGCGTTTCCACCAATTTTTTTGGCAACAGATCCCTCAATTTTACCACCAACAGTTACAATAAACCCTTTACCAGCATACAATCTTTTGATCTTTCGGCTGGCAACACGTACACTATGTTGGTGAACGGCTTCCATACTCTGGCCGGTAAAAAGTACCGCGACCTCACCCTGCAGTTGGTGAGCGAGGGCAACATCCTTGCATCAGTCACCGGCGGTGTAAGCTATGACACTCTCCCCGGTTACGGCCACGGCGATGACTTGTCTCTGAGTTTCGTCGCTACACAGGATTACAGCAATGTGCACATGGTAATCTGGCTTGGCAGCAAAAACGTGACTTACGGTTTTGAAACGATAAAGCTTTATGGCGAGCTTACTCCTTCAAATGTTCCGTTGCCTGGCGCCGCGTTTTTACTGCTTCCAGGTCTGGCTGGTCTTGGCATTATGCGTAAAAAGCTGCGGTAATGCCCATTGAATGGCCAGATTTTGGTTTAAATTTAAAGGCTCCCGTTAGAAAAACGGGAGCCTTTTCTCATTTTGTTCTACCCCAAGCTCCACATACGTCATACCTTGGGGCTGCGCGGTATGCGCGCTGTGTTTAGCATAGCGATTTGCCCGATGCCCGCCATAATGGAGGGCGCCAAGCTAGGGGCGGTCAGGCTTGTATCTTTTATTAGGGTACGGTAATTGTCAGGCAAACAACAATGGTACATAACCGCATAACAGAGAACGAAACATGAGCACTGAAAAAACGTACACTGTTCCAATTCCTGGCGAGTTTTTCATTAGCAGGGAAAGTGGCATTTTTATCGCTTACAATAGAAAAATAAACAAACTTGCCTACTTGTGCGAGAAATACGGTTCAGACAAAGGGGCGGTGCGTGAAAGCGGTCATCCCTACCCATGGTCGCCGCATACTTATGTGGATTTTTACGCCCTGTTGTTTCGGTGGGGGTGCGACCGCGTCACAAAGGTTTTTGAATGCGGAATAGGCACCAATAACCCCGTTCTTGCCAGCAGTATGGGCGCTTGCGGCTCCCCTGGCGCTTCTTTGCGGGTATGGCGCGATTATTTTAAAAACGCACGTATTTACGGCGCGGATATCGATAAATCCATTTTATTTGAAGAAGAGCGCATAAAGACCGCTTTTATGGATCAAACTTCGCCTGAATCTGTCAGTGCATACTGGTCTGGGTTTGATGAAACCGGTTTCGATATAATGATTGACGATGGCCTGCATAAATACCACGCAGGCATATGCCTGTTTGAAAACTCCATAAGCCGTTTGCACAAAAACGGATACTATATAATAGAAGACGTCTGCTATGCGGATATCTTCAAATATCAGAACTACTTTGACAACACAGGATATATAGTTGACTACATCTGCCTTTACGCCGGCGGCAACAATGCGGCTGACAACAACCTGGTGGTGATCAGAACGCGTGATTAGGGGCTATCTGTTGGCGCAACCAGAAATTGCTTGGCCCTCCCCGCTGCCCAAAAACCTTGGCAGAAAGTATTAAGGCGCTCCTTCAGCTATGAAGGAGCGCCTTAATATTCTATAGTTGCGCTTAAACGAGGCTGCCAACATTGCGCCTGCCAACGGGGGCGGCCAAAGGTGCCTGAAATGGCACCGCAACAGTCGTGCCAGCGCCATAACTTTTGAGCCGGACACTGCTGTGCTTGGCACTAGCTACACCTTTGGCCGCCGGAGGCTGGCAAAGGTAATTCTACTTCAGTTCATGCATTTCTTTAACTCTGTCGCGCGGTATGGAGGTTTCTGCGCCGTCTTTGTCTTTAAAAGTAATGGTGCCGGCGTCGCCATCCACCACCGGTTTACCCACCGATTCGTGCACGCCGTAGTCATCGGTTACTATTACGTAGCGCTTCTGGCCGCACGCGGTCACAAATATTGCCGATATGGCCATAAGCATGCAAGCTGCAAGTATGCGTTTCATTTTGTCCTCCTCCATTTGGTTAAATAATAAAATGAGATGGGATGCTTCCTGCATAGTTCCATAATGTTACTTATGGTTTTTTGAAATCAAGCTGAATTATTATGTTTGTTTTTAGGGATGGCCCCCAGATAGTGTAGTCACGAGGGCTTTTTGCCTAGCGCAGGCCGCGCCTGCTCTGCCGGCGTCAAAAAATCTTTTCATTTGATTAGGCGCGGCCTGTGCGAGACAAAAAGCCTCCTCGTGACTACATTATCTAGAATGGAAAAAAGCAAAACAAACAAAATCAGACAATTAACTGCTTGAAGTTTTGCCATTCAATTTAAAATTGTATTTCGTATGCCAATGTAGTAAACATCTGCTGGTTTGTTTGGTGTGGCATAAATTGTGTATGTAATTATATAAATATTATTTTGTTTTGGTACTGTATGTTTAAAAAAATATTATTTACTTTATTTTTTTTGATAGCCAGCATGTTATTGGTGTTGCCATCTTGGCTTGAACGCCATTTTGGCGACACTACCGTAGCCCAAATAGAGTTTGTTCTACGCAGTACAATGGCAGGCGTGGATATGAAACTGGTATCATCGTTTATAAGATATGTTATTATTGTTCCTGTGTTATCTATGGTATTGCTGGTTATATTCAGACGTGTGCTGGTAAAGCGGCGTTTATTAAAAACTGGTATGCATGCGCCACTGGCGTTGGTATCAGTGTATTTATTGCTGGCAATAACTTATATTACTGTAAAGTATGATCTTGTTGCCGAACTATCAGTTGGTGATTCCAAGTTCATTGAAGAGCGCTATGTAAAAGTTAACTTTAACGAGCTTGTATTTCCAGAAACCAAAAGAAACCTTATTTTGATTATATCGGAATCGTTGGAAAATACCTTTCATGACAAGAGCATTTTTGGCGCGGGTCTGATGCCGGAGCTACATGATTTGCAGATGCGGCATGTGGCTTTCAGTGGGCAATGCGAATTGCCTGGCACAGAGTGGACCATTGCCGGAATTACATCATACATGTTTGGTGTTCCGCTCAAACTTCCAATCGGGAATAACCGCTATGCGCGTTTTTCTACGTTCTTGCCTAAAGCCAACTCTATTTTGGATATCATGTCACAGTCCGGGTATGACATCCAAATGATTCTGGGGTCCAAGGCGGAGTTTTCCGGCAAGTCAAATTTGTTTAGTGTGCATGCTCCGGCAGCGCGGATATGGGATTTACATTACTTTTTGGAAACCCGAGATGATGCAGTAAAAGAACATGGCTGGGGTGTGCCCGATTCTTACCTTTTTGAAAGAGCCAAAGATTTTTTTGCTGAACGTGAAACCGATAACCCGTTCTTTTTAATAATTGAAACCGCGGACGCGCATACTGGTACCTTTTTTGTGCAAAGCAAGGATCCGCATAAGTGGGGGGACGATAGGGATGTTTTTGCGGCTCAAAGCAAAATGATCAGCGACTTTATAACCTGGGTGGAGGCGCAGCCCTTTTTTGCCGACACCACCATTGCTGTTGTTGGCGATCACCTGCTCATGCAGAACTCTTTGGCCGGAGTACAGCTTGCGGGACAGGAGCGTTCTGTATTCAACCTGTTTTTGAATGCTGGCGTGGATACGGCAGATGTGAAGCGGGACAGGCTTTTCTCTTCGCCGGATATTTGCCCCACGCTTTTGGAAAGCGTGGGGGTCAGGTTAAAAAATCACCGTTTCGGGTTGGGCGTATCCCTGTTCAGCAATGAGCCCACCCTGCTTGAGCAATATGGCGAAGAGCGCCTTGCCCGCGAGTTTAAGGCCAGATCGGCTTTTTATAATTCGTTCTATTAGAGCATTTTAACTTTGAAAAAGTTGAAATGCCCCAGCAGTTTTTATTGCCATAAAAGCAGGCTCCCCCGGCGCAACGCCAAGGGAGCCTGCTTTTTACATACTATTGCCGTTTAAGCGTCGGCGGCGGCAGGCGCGGTTGCGTCCACAAACACGCGGGCGGCCAGGTCTTTATCCATCATCAATAGGGCATTGGCGTCGTTTTTAATGAGTGTGAGCTTGTCCACCAGGTCGTTGAAGTTGTCTTCTTCTTCCACCTGCTCGTCCACAAACCATTTCAGAAAGTTGTTGGAGGCGTGGTCTTTGTTGCTCACGGCCAAATCCACCAGCTTGTTTATGCGGGCGGTTACGTCCTCTTCGTGTTTCAGTCCGGCTTTGAGCACGTCCAGCGGGCTCTTCCAGGTTTTGGGCGGAGCGTCTATGGGCAGAAGCTCTATTTTGCCTTTACGGGTCTGCACATAGTCGTACATTTTCATGGCGTGGGTTACTTCTTCTTTGGCCTGCACACGCATCCAGTTGGCAAATCCGCTTAGTCCCATGTCCTTGAAATACGCGGACATGGAGAGATAAAGATAACTGGAATAAAGCTCGTATTTCACCTGCTCGTTTATTGCCTCAAGTACTTTTGTTGTTGCCATTTTTGTTACCTCCAAGGTTAGGAGCAAATTTTGCCGTAATCGGCTACCTTGTAGTTTTATACGCTTGCTGGCGCAATATGGCAATGTAAAAGCAAGTGCGCGGGCATTTGTTGGTATTTGCCTGATACCGCATGGCTGGGCAGGTGACGTAAGGCCGTGTGCCCGCGCATAGGGCAAACCGGCAGGCAGTAAAAGGGGTACGGTTGCCACACCGCGCGGCACAGGCGCGGAGGATAATTGTGGCTTCAGCCCGTTGAGCGGGTAATACGGAGCGAAACAAAAAACCGCCCGTAAATGGTCTGCCCCCTGTCAAGTAGACAGGGGGCAGACCATTTACGGGCGGTTATGATTAAAACCTGGCCGGGCCGCGCAAAAAATCGTTGCGCGCTCCAATTACCTTGGGCAGGTAATCGCGGGTTTCTTGGCTGGGCAAGCTTTGGACGAGGCGGTAGTAAAGCTGATCTGGCGTAAGGCCGTTCATCTGCTCCAGGGCGCGCTGCCTGTCGCGGTTAAAGACGCGGTAAACCGGATTTGGCCCGCAGTTGTAAGCCGCGACTATGCATATTTCCCGCGAGAGCGGGTTTTTTACATCTTTAAAGTGCCTGTCGCGCAACAGGTGTAAATAAGTGGTGCCGTATTGGATATTGCTTTCTGGTGTAAAAAGCAGTTCCGGCCGTGGCGTGCCGCGTTTGCCGGTAAGGTAGGCGTGTACCTCGCCCCCGGCGGTTTGCGGCACAACCTGCATAAGCCCAAGGGCGTTGGCCGAGCTTACGGCAACAGGGTTAAAGCTGCTTTCCACACGCATAATGGCGTACACCAGACTTGGCGAAAGGGCATAATGGCCTGAAAAGCGCTCCACATACTCGCGGTATTGGGCGGGGTTGCGGCTGGAATTACCCGCAATGTTTTCCAGCCGTAAAATAGCCAGCCAGGAGGCGGTCTCCATACGATCCGACCTGCACATGCCGCCAGCGGCGCCTGAAGGCAGCTCAGCGCCATTCCAGTGTAGTTGGGGCCCGCCGAACACGGCGGCTCCGTATTTGCCCCGGCTCCAATCGGGGCCGCGCTGGCCGGATGTATCCGGCGCGGCGGCATCAGGCCGCCAGCCCAATTCGGCCAGCAGGCTTTCGGGGTTATGCCTGCCGGAAGCCACGGCCCCCAAATTTTCTTGTGGCAGGGGCGTGCTGTTTATTTGCAGGCCAACCTGAGCCATGGCTGTAATGCCTTGGGCGCCCAAGGCCGTATGCAAAACAACCCTGCCCGCGCTTACGCCCAGCAACCCGTTGGAACTGTTCCAGGCAACGTTTTGCCGGTGTTGGACTTTTTGGAGGTCAGCGGTTTCGGGTAAAAGCATGGCCGAACCTGCGGCAAACCAGGCGCTGTTTTCAGGCGTAAGCCCGGCGGCGCGCAGGGCTCGTAAATCATCTTGCGTAAGCAGGCCGCGTGGCCCGGCTGGCTGCACCTGGGTAATTTGGGGGCGGTTTATGCTTACACGCAGATAATAATTGGGAGTTTCGTCAGCCGGGGAACTGGTGGTAATAAAGCCAAGGCTCATTAACGAGCACAGGCATACCGCCATGTGCGCGTAAGCGCTGCGCGGCAGCAGGCGGAAGGCCCGCGCGCAATCCATGCACCGGTAGCGCAAATACCTGTATTGCAGGCTGTCTCGCCACCACAAGGCCATAAGGCGCAAAGCGCGCCACAAAAATGCCTTTAGGGCGGCATAAGCGCGTGCAATATTTTGGCGCGTCTTTTCACCCAATTCGGCAATATAAAGGCGCGCGAGGCGATTGGTTTTGTACTTCATAATTATCTTATCGGATTCTTGACACTGGTTCTTAAAATTATAACCCAAATATATAACTGCGCAAGTGCTGTAAAAACGGAGCAATTTTTACCCCTGCGCGGGTTACGTTTGGAGGCTGAAAAATGACGCTTTTTTCTCTTCGCTTTTGTCATGCAATAATCGTGCTGCCGTTTTAAGCAGGAGATGTAAAAGAGCAGCGATCCGGCCAAGATAAGCAATTGCCAGCAGGAGCATATTAGTGTAGGCTACCAGCGATTTAATAAAATATTGCAATTATGCGCCAATGCTTGCGTGTGAAAGATTTTGCCGTGAATCAATCCGTTTGCGCACAGGATATATGGATGGAGCCTGCCTTTAACCCCGCCTTGACCAAAGACGATGTAAACCAGTGCCCGCTTTTCAGGTATACGGGCCAAACCGTGCTTATTCAGACGGAAGACGAACTGCGCGATGCCATTGACGGTTTGCGGCATGAATCCGTGCTTGGGTTTGATACTGAAACCAAACCCACCTTCCGTAAAGGCAAGGTGCATTCTCCGGCCCTTGTGCAATTGGCCACCTCCGATAAAGTATACATTTTTCAACTAAAAAAATTGCCGCTGGACGGGCGTTTGGCCCATTTGCTCTCCAACCCCGCCATTATAAAAACCGGTGTGGCCATTGCGGACGACATGCGCTCCCTGCGCGCCCTGCACAGTTTTGAGCCCGCCGGTCTGGTGGATTTAAGCAGCGTGGCGCGTAGCAACAATATAGGCGTGTACAGCCTGCGCGGCCTGGCCGCCTGTTTTCTTGGGGTGCGCATATCCAAAAGCGAGCGTTGTTCCAATTGGGCGGCGGCCACGCTTAGCGACAAGCAAATTGTATATGCAGCCACCGACGCCTGGGTTAGCCGCGAGATTTACATGCAGGCTCGTGACAAAGGCTTTGTGTAATTATGGAGTGGCTTGGCGACGCTTTGCAATTTTTATCCCCCGTGTGGGGAGCAGTTACATACCTGTGGGACCTGGCCCTGCATGTGGACAAATACCTGTTCCGACTGGTGGAGCAATACGGCCTTTGGATTTATCTAATTCTTTTCCTTGTGATTTTCTGCGAGACAGGCCTGGTGGTGACGCCGTTTTTGCCCGGCGATTCGCTGCTTTTTGCCGCTGGCACGCTGGCCGGGGCCGGGGCGCTTTCTTACCCCTTGCTGCTTCTGCTTATTTTCATCGCGGCGGTAACAGGCGACCAGCTAAATTACTCCATAGGGCGTTATATAGGCGTGGCAGCCTTTGAAAAGGATTACCGCCTGCTCAAACGCAAGCACCTCTTGGCCGCGCGGGACTTTTACGAGAAGTACGGCGGCAAGGCCATAATTCTGGCCCGTTTTGTGCCTGTTATACGCACCTTTGCCCCCTTTGTGGCGGGCATTGCGCATATGCACAGGGGGCGTTTCATGTTTTTCAACTTCACCGGAGCTTTCGTCTGGGTTATGGGCCTGGTGAGCCTAGGTTTCTTTTTGGGTAACCACCCACTTGTTCAGGCCAACTTTTCCATAGCCATTTACATTATTATTCTTGTCTCCATTCTGCCCATGGCGGTTGAAATAGCGCGGGCCTGGCTGCGCGGGCGCAAGAGCAGGGGCGCGCAATAAAAATTTTTCGAGTGGTCCTGTAAACAGGCTGCCGCCAATTATTTTGTTGCTTTTTTATTTAAAAACGGTTTTTATTTTCAGCGTAATGCCATGCATTACAAGAAATTTTATTTTTCACGCTGTGGCGTTTTATTTTGACGATCGGCCATTAATGTCTGTTGCAGCTTAGGCCAGCGCCGCGCATATAATTTTTACATTTTTGAGGTTATAATGCCCAACACTCCCCTTGCGCCTGACGCCGGTCAGGCTCTGGATGCTCGTGAACAGTCCGAAAGCGCCGTACCTCCGGCCAAAAAGTCTTCCACCCGCAAAAATGCCGTAAAGGCCGCCAAACCCAAAGCCAGCCAAAGCGTCAAAACCGAAAGCGCCGCACCGTCGGCTGAACCCGCCGCGCAGCCTAAACAGCCTGCCAAGGCCAAAAAAACGCCCGCTAAACCTGTTGCGGAAAGTCAGGCGCAAACAACCGTCAAAGACGGCGATGCTGCCCAAGCTTCTCCCAAAAACAAGCGCCCAACCGCACGTAAAAGCGCGACTGTTGAAGATGGCGACATAAAGGCCAATGCCGCTCAGGCTGCCAATACTTTCCAGAGTTCCGCCGACGCAAAGCCTGCCCCAGCCGCTAAAAAGCCCGCCAGCCGCGCGAAAAAAAGTGCCGCCGCGCCGCAGCCAACCGCTGCCAAGGCTACTGACACTGCTCCGGCTACCGAGGGCGTTGCCGCCATGCAGGTAGCGGCGGCTCAGGCCGATGCCCCGGCAAAACCCACCGCGCCCAATGGCAAAAGCTCCGGCTCCAGAGGCCGCGCCAGAAGCGCAAAGGCCCCCGCCGCCAAAACCGACAGCGCCAAAACCGGCGCTGCTAAAAACGGCGTGGCTGAACCCGCTCAAGCCAGCGCTCCGCAGCCTGCCGCCGCCAATTTGCCGGAAGTTAAAATAGAGGGGCAGTTGGCAGTGCGCGAGCAAAACCTGCCGGCGCCGCATGTGGAAAATTTACCAGCCCGTATGGAAGGCGCAACTACCGCCCCATCTGCGGGCCTCTCTTCTGACGAAGGCGAGGCTGCCCCGGCCAAAAAGAGCCGCCGCTCGCGCTCGCGCGGCCGTAAAAACAAGGCCGCTGCTGAAGAGGCTAAAGCCGCGCAGCAGGCCGCAGAGGCCTCTGCCTCCGAAAACCCGCCCGCCGTAGCTCTGGATAACGGTGTGGAGCCGGAAACTGTAAAAAGCGCGCCAGCTAAAGATAAAAACGGTAAAGCGGCCCCCAAGGCCCAGGCCAAACAGGCAAAAAGCGCCCCCAAGAGCAAACGTAAAATGTTTGTCAGCGTGCTGGCCGGTGAGCAGGTAGAGGTGGTGATAGCCGAAGAAGGCCAGATCCGCGAATATTATGTGGAAATGCTGCATCAGGCAAAGATTAAAGGCAACATTTACAAAGGGGTTATCCATAATGTTGACCCCAACCTGCAGGCGGCCTTTGTATCTTACGGCGCGGCCAAAAACGGCTTTTTGCAGATAGACGAGGTGCACCCAGAATATTACCTGGCCCCGCACGAGCAGGGCAAGGGGCACAAGTACCCTCTCATGCAAAAGGTGCTTAAGGCCGGGCAGGAAATTCTGGTGCAGGTGGTTAAAGAGCCATCCGGCACCAAAGGGGCCTTTCTTACCTCCTATTTGTCGCTGCCGGGCCGCTACCTGGTGCTCACGCCGGGCCGTGAGCAAATCGGCGTATCGCGCAAGGTGGGGAATGATGAGGAAAGAAACCGTCTGCGCGAGATTTTGGACGGACTTAACCCCGGCCCGGGCCTGGGCGTTATAGTGCGCACCGTAAGCGAAGGGGCCAGCAAAACCAATTTGCTGCGCGACCTGCGTTTTTTGAAGCGCCTGTGGCTGGACGTGCGCAAAAGAGGCTCCACCGAAGAGGCCCCGGTGATGATTTATCAGGAGCTTGGGCTGGCCGCGCGCGCCGTGCGCGATTATTTTACGGAAGATATAACCGAGCTGTGGGTGGACGACGCGGATATGGCCGCGCAAATGCAGGAAGTTATCAACCTGCTTTACCCCAAGCGCGACGACATCTTACAGATTTACAAGGGCCAGAGCCAGAGCCTGTTCGACCATTTTGGGCTTTCGCGCCAGATTACCCAGGTGCAGTCGCGCGAGGTGGTGCTGCCCTCTGGCGGCAGGCTGGTCTTTGACCACACCGAGGCCCTTACGGCCATAGACATAAACTCCGGACGCAGCGGCGGCAAAAGCAATTTTGAAGACATGGCCTTTAAAATAAACCTTGAGGCCGCCCAGAACATCCCCCTGCAACTGCGCCTGCGCGACATAGGCGGACAGGTGGTGGTGGACTTTATTGAAATGCGCGACAGAAACCACTGGCGCGAGGTGGAAAAAGCCTTCCGCGCCGGTATGAAAGAAGACCGCGCCAGGCACGACGTGGGCAAGATAAGCTCCTTCGGCCTTCTGGAAGTGGTGCGCCAGCGCCTTGGCTCATCCGCCATTTCCATAGCCTCCGAGCCATGCCCCTTCTGCAAGGGCACCGGCATACGCCGCAATATGGAATGGCAGGCCATGCAGGCCCTGCAAGACATCCAGCAGCTAATCCGCCAGAATAACGAAAACGGCAAAACCCTAATTTACGAAGCCGCCGGCGAATTGGTGCTTTACCTGCTGAACAACAAAAAAGAACGCCTGCTGGAAATGGAACAGGACGCCAACGTAAAGTTGGAAATTAGACCTGGCATATAATGAAATGAGGGAGCCCCGCAGGGGCGAGGTAGAAAATTGGGAAGCGGCGTGGCCGCGACAATATAAGAGAGGGGCGCTTGCCCCTCTTTTTGTGCGGCGCTTCGCTCTGCACAAAAATTCACCCCGCCAGAGGGGTGGGTTCGCGCCCACCCCTCTGGACT
>JAVBON010000026.1:0-84360 GCA_031550525.1 Desulfovibrionaceae bacterium | reverse complement strand
CAGGGCCTGCTGGCCTTGGTGGGAGAGGGGGTCCGGGGGAGAGGGCAAAGCCCTCGCCCCCGGCCGCCGGAGGCATTCCAATTAAACGGGCAGGCCGGACTGAAGTCCGGCCTGCCCGTTTAATTGGTTATGGCGCTAGGCTAGTTGGCGTTTACTACCAGTTGGCGCTGGGTGCCGAGTTTATCTATGCCTAGTTCCATTACGTCGCCGGCTTTGAGGTAGCGGGGCGGTTTTTTGCCCATGCCCACGCCGGGGGGAGTGCCGGTGGTTATTACGTCTCCGGCTTCAAGGAGCATGAAGCGGGAGATGTATGAGACGAGGAAGGGCACGTTAAAGATCATAGTGTTGGTGGAGCCGGTTTGCATGCGCTCGCCGTTAACGGCCAGCCACATGTTCAGGTTGCCCACGTCCGGCACTTCATCGGGTGTTACCAGCCAGGGGCCGAGGGGGCCGAAGCTGGGGGCGCTTTTGCCTTTGCACCAGTTGCCGCCGCGCTCAAGCTGGTATTCGCGCTCGGACACGTCGTTGCAGACGCAAAAACCGGCCACGTGCTCCAGGGCCTTGTCTTCGGGTATGTAAGAGCCGCCTTCGCCTATAACTATGGCCAGCTCCACTTCCCAGTCGGTTTTTTGGGAGCCCTTGGGGATGATTACGTCGTCGTCAGGCCCCACCAGGCAGGAGGGGGCCTTGTTAAAGAGTATGGGTTCCGAGGGAATGGGAGCGTTGGATTCTTTGGCGTGGTCGGCGTAATTTAGGCCCACGGCTATAAAGTTGCCCATGCGCCCCACACAGGGGCCGAGGCGGGCGCCTTTGGGGGCCTGCGGGAGTTTTTCCAAGTCCAGAGCGGCTATTTTGGCGAGGCTGGCCTTGCCAAGGGCGTTGCCGGAAAAATCGGCGCAAACGCCGGAAAGATCGCGAATCTTGCCATTTTTATCCAATATGCCCGGCTTTTCAGCCCCGGCTGGTCCGAATCTGAGTAGTTTCATATATGCTCTCCTGCGTTACACGCGGTATACTTTGGTGGCGGTGTTCCAGAAAATGTCGTCCCAAGCTTGGGGAAACCGCGCGCTGATTATGGATTTGTAAGTTTCTATAAGGCCTGGGAAGTCGGTCCAGATTTTCTCCACGGGGAAGTTGGAGCCGAACATCAGGTGGGAGCTGCCCAGAATTTCAATGCACGAGCCGATGACGTATTCAAGAAACTCTTTATCGACCTTGTGTATGAAGGTACCCTGGCCGGAGAGCTTCGTGTAGAAGTTGGCCAGGCCCGCGAACTCCGCAAGCCCTTGCCGCCAGGCCTCTTTTTCTTGGGCGGAATGGCCGGTGAGCATGCCCGCGTGGGTCATTATGAAGTTGGTGGCGGGGTTTTCGCGCACCAGTTGCGCGCCCATTTTCATCTGGCTGGGGAAGAGTTGCAAATCGAAGGAATAGCCGTAGTCTTTAAGGCGTGCCACGTTTTTACGCACGTTTTCCGAAAGCACCTCGCCTTCGGAGGGCGCGAAGCGGAAGTTAGAGTTCTGGTGCCAGTGCAACTGCATGCGCACGCCGCGCACCAGCGGGTATTTGGCCAGGCGGTCAAGCTGCTCCCGCGCGTCGGGCACGGACATATCGGTAAAAGCCACAATACCGCAGGGGGTGCCGGTTTCCGCCGCCAGATCCGAAAGCCATTTGGCTTCGCGCTCGTAATCCTCTTTGGCCCAGTTGGTCTGCACGTAAACGGATTTGACTATGCCCGAGCCGGAGATGTCGGAGAGGTATTCCGGCATAAGGTAGTCGCGTTTTATGGATTCGTAGGGACCGAATATGCGCGGCACCATGGGGCCTTCCAGCCACGGGTTGTCTTTGGGCCGCCAGACGTGAAAGTGTGAATCGATAATTTGTTTCATGTGTTTTTCCTTTTAAAGGCACGAGAATACATCAGATCGTATTTTGCCTCCGGCGGCCAAAGGGGTTGATTCGCCGCGTCCTGCGGCTCACCCCTCCGGGGCGCCGTCATTTCATTCCGGCGTCTAATTCCGCTTTCCTGCGGAATTGTGAACCCCTTTGGAATCCCGCAATTGGGTGGCTAAAGATCTAGCTAGTTTAAGAAAGGGTCGTCCATATGTTGCGTGGCAAGAAGGGCTTGTTCCGCTTTGTAGATAAAGCTTTGGCTTATGCCCAAAAAAGCCACTTCATTGCCTGTACCAAATTTATGGTGCACCCCCCCCCATTTTAACCCTAGTCACGGGGTCAAGGTGTAGCTCGCTTCGCCCAAGCTAAACAATTTAGCACTGATGGGCGAAAACGAGGCACAACTTGTGGCAATGCTCTTTCCACGGCCCCTTGCGGGCCTGGGCGGAGCCCAGATCTTATAAATCTGTCTTAGTCCTCTATGCCTTTCCCCGCATCTGGCTACTTCACCAACGCGGCAAAGGCCTGATCGTACTTGGAGGGCGTGAATTCTATAATGTCGTACTGGGCGGCTTTTTCCAGCACCAGCGGGTCGCGGGCCAGCAGGGCTTTGAATTCTTCTTCGGTAGCCAGTTTGGCGAGCAGTATGCCGCCTTTTTTGCTGGCAAGGGGTCCGGAGAAGATGAGAGCGCCTTGTTTGTAGCATTCGTCCAGAAAGGCGCGGTGCGGGGGCAGGAGTTCGGCCAGCGCGTCGCCGGTTTTAAGGTATTTTGATATTGCCAGGAGCATTTTTTGGTCCTTTGTGGTTTTGGGTTTTAACGGTCACTGTTTTGATACGTGCGGGTGTATTTCATGTAATTGCCGCGCCCGCCGCCGTTTTGCCGTATTGGGAGCGGCATGCGGCCATATTTGCCAGTGATTTTGTTGCCGCGAAGGTTTTTTACCAGTTGTGCGCGTAAAAAACCTTTTCGCGGCAACAGAGTTTAATTAAGGGCTTCCTTTTCGCGTATGGCCTTCAGCACCTTTTCGGGTGTGATGGGCAGGCAGGTTATGTGCACGCCTATGGCGTCGGCTATGGCGTTAATTATGGCCGGAATAGGGGAGTTGGCCGTCATTTCGCCTATGCTTTTGGCGCCGCAGGGGCCGTTGCTGGAGGGCACGGCCTCTATGGTCATGCATTCTATAACCGGCAGCTCGGCTGGGCCGGGCAGAATGTAGTCGGAATAGCTGCGCGAGCGGTAGGCCGTATCGGGGTAATAGGGGTCGGTGGTTTCGTACAGGGCGTGGGCCATGCCCATGAAGGAGCCGCCCACGATCTGGCCTTCCACCAGTTTGGGGTTGATTACTATGCCGCAGTCGTAGGCGCTTTTAAGGCTGGTTACTTTAACCTGTCCGGTGGCGGTGTCTACTTCCACCTCCGCCACGGTGCAGGCGTGCGACATGGTGGAGTCGGGGTCCATCTCGCCGGTTTCGGGGTTTACGGGGCTGAGGGACTTCATGTAAATGCCGCGCCCGGCCACCATTTTGCCGTGTTTGAAGTGGGCTTTGAGGCCCATATCCACCAGTGAGATGGAGCGGGAGGGGTCGCCTTTGACGTGCAGGTTACCTTTGTGGTCGGAGACTACTTCGTAGGGCGGCACGCCCAGTTCCAGCCCGGCCACTTCAAACATTACTTCTTTGGCCTCGCGGGCGGCCAGAATGGCCGCGTTGCCCGCGCGGTGGGTGGCGCGGCTGGCGAAGGTGCCCATGCAGTGGGGGCCGCTGTCGGTGTTGGCGGTGTTCACGCGCACGTTTTCAAAGGGTACTTCCAGAGTTTCGGCCACCAGCTGCGCTATAACGGTTTTAAGGCCCTGCCCCAGATCTGTGCTGGACAGGTTGACGAAAAACGAGCCGGTGGTGGACATATGCAACAGGGCCTGGGTGGGGTCGCCGCCCAGGTTCATGCCGGCCGGATAGTTAACGGCGGCTATTCCTTTTCCTTTCAAAATCGCCATTATATCCTCCTACCTGGCCGATGAAGACATTTTTTTGAATTTTTCCGGCAACTCGTGGCCGGTCATTTTCGCGGCGGCCTGCATTACTTCAATGAGGGCCGCGTCTTCCGTTTTCTTTTTATGCGGCTTTTCGTCGCCGTCGTGGTAGGCGTTGATAAAGCGTATTTCCCACGGGTCCATGCCCAGAGTGCGGGCTATTTTGTCCATCTGGCATTCGATGGCGTAGGAAACCGGCGTTACCCCGAACCCGCGGAAGGGGCTGCTGGGCATGTGGTTGGTGTATACGCAGTGCCCTTCGTAGCGGAAATTGGGCACAAAGTAAGGGCCGCAGGCGCTGGCCGCCTGTTTGGTCACCGCATAGGTGGTGTGGCGCACATAAGCGCCGGAATCGGCGTAGGATGTGACTTTGCGCGCTACTATGCGGCCGTCTTTCATAACGCCGTCTTTGTAGTAGATGCGCCAGGCCGAGCGCGGGTTGGATACGCGCATTTCTTCCTCGCGGCTGAACTTGTATTCAACGGGACGGCCTGTTCTCATTGCGCCAAGGCAGGCCAGAGGCTCGACTATTACGTCGCACTTGCCGCCAAAGCCGCCGCCCACGGTACCGCCTATGAAGTGCAGCTTGTTAAAGGGCACTTGCAGTATGAGCGCGGTGTTGTCGAGGGTGAAGTAAATGGCCTGGGTGTTGGTGTATACGGTTATGCGCCCGTCTGGCTGAGGCACGGCCACGCACCCTGTGGTTTCGGAGGGGGCGTGCTCTATGGGGCTCATTTCGTACTTGCCTTCCACAATGTAGTCAGCTTCGGCCAGGGCTTTATCAACGTCGCCGTGCACCACGCGGCGGCAGTGGTGGCCTTCGTACACAAAGTAGTTGGTGGCGGTGCCCCATGGCTTGATAATGGGCGCGCCTGGCTTCATGGCTTCTTCCACGTCCAGCAGCGGTTCCAGTTCTTCAAGTTCCACTTTAACTTTTGCGGCGGCGGCCATGGCCTGCATTTCAGTTTCCGCAATAATGGCTACTATGGGCTCGCCTTCGTACAGCACCTTTTTATCGGCCAGCACGGGCTCGTCGTCCGGCTCCACGCCTATAAGGCAGAGGGTGGCGTAGTAGTTTTTGGGCACGTCTTTGTGGGTGAGCACGGCCAGCACGCCGGGCATTTTCTCCGCCGCGCTGGTGTCTATGCTTATGATATTGCCGTGGGATATGGGGCTGCGGGCGCACTTGAGGTAAGCCTTGCCGGGTATGACGTTATCGTGGAAAAAGACTGTTCCGCCGGTAACGTTGCCCAGGCCTAGGCGGCTGGGCACGGGCTGGCCCACAACCTTGTACTGGCGTTCTTCTTTGGAGAGGGGTTTGTTTTGGTTGGACATGCTACACCTCGCTTCCGGCGGTTAATTTTTCCACGGCTTCGATAATGGGCTGATAGCCGGTGCAGCGGCAGTGGTTGCCGCTGAGCGCCATGATTATTTCATCGCGCGAGGGTTTGGGGCTTTTTTGCAGCAGGGCGTAAAGCACCATGATCATGCCGGGGGTGCAATGCCCGCACTGGCTGGCGAAGTTGTCGTGAAAAGACTGCTGCAAGGCGTGAATTTTGCCGTTTTTTTGCAGGCCTTCTATGGTGAGCACCTTTTTGCCTTCCACATTCTGGATGGGCAAAAGGCAGGATAGCACGGGCTCGCCTTCCACCAGCACGGTGCAAGCGCCGCAGCCGCCCTGGTTGCAGCCTTCTTTGGTGCCTACCTTGCCAAGTTTGTCGCGCAGCACGGTTTTAAGAGTAAGGAGCGGCTCGGCAATAACCTGTTCCACCTTTCCGTTGAGTTCGAATGATACTATTGAGGCGGACATCTTAATTCTCCTTGCCGGCAATCTGGTTCAGGGCGCGTTTTACGAACTCGCGCACCATGAGTCTTCTGTATTCCTCTGTGGCGATGGCATCGGTAAAGGGCGAGCTTTCCTCAGCGGCCAGAGCGGCGGCTTTTTCTATTGCGGCGTCGTTAAGGCTGCCAGAGAGGGCGGCTTCAGCCTTTTTGGCGCGCAGGGGGTAGTCTCCGGCAGCGCCCAGGGCTATTTTAAAGCCGTCCGGGGCGGCGTTAACCGCAACGCTCACTATGGCCGGGGTGTTATGCTTGCGCCGCCCGTACTTGATAAAGGCGCATTTGCCTTTGGGGCGGGGCACGATAATTTCTTCCACCAGCTCGTCAGGCGCGAGCAAGTTGGCGAGGTATCCGGTAAAAAAGTCTTGCAGGGCTACCGTACGGGAGCCTTTGGGGCCTGTAAGCTTTACGCTTGCGCCAAGGGCCAGCAGGGCCACGCCCAAATCGCCGCTGGGGGGCGGCGCGAACAGGTTGCCCGCAGCGGTGCCCATGTTGCGTATTTGCCAGGCTCCTATATTTGAAGCGGCCTGGCAAAGCATGGGTATGTCGCACTCGGCGATAAGCTTTGAAAGAGGCGTGCAAGCGCCTATAATAAGGGAATCCGGCATTTTCTTGACGTAAGAAAGGCCGATTTTGCTCAGGTTAAGCAGTTGCTCGGGCATGGAGATGCCGTCGTTAATAAGTGGAATAGCCAGAGTGCCCCCGGCTATGACAACAGCCTGGGGGTTTTTCGTCAGGTAGCCGACAGCCTCGGCCAGGCTGGCCGGTTGGTACATGGATTGGATTGCCAAAGTAACCTCCTTGGTACAAGGCGGTAGTTGCATTTAAGCAATTGGGCTGGCAAACCGCGTGTTGGAGCGGCAGTTATAGCCGTTTGCCTTAATTTCGTTTAAGCCCCTTGACGAACAGGATTATCAGTCGGAAAAAATCCCGCAGCCGGTGTTTTTTAGGGGCGTCAACTTGTCCTCCAAACAAATCAGCAGTCTTTATTTCTTCCTCCATTTTTTGCATGCCCAGTTGGATCATGCTTTTTACCGCGCTTTCAACATAGCGCGGCCCTATCTTGTTGAGGTGGCCGGTCAGGGTTAATGCCGCCTCATATTGGAGCTTTGTTTTGCCCTCGCACTCTTCAAGTGTGAACAGGCTGTTGCCCGCGCCGCCGCCCATCTGGCCTTCGGCCCTGCCTTCAAAGCGGCAGGAGCGCGGCGGGGCTTGATCGCGCAGTTTGAAGCATACGGAAAAATCGTTTTTTATGGGGCCCATGTTTACGGCAATAAGGCCTTCGTATTCTCCGGGGGCGGTACTGACCATGTTTTTGCAGCCGGGTATGAGGCGGGCGAAAGCGTCTTCGGCGAAAATATGCGCCCAAACGGTTTCAATGCCCGCGTCAAATGTGTATCCGCCTTGCAATTTCATAAATCAAGCACACCGCACAGGTTTTAGAATAAACAAGTAATACAATTATTATTTTTATTTTCGAAAATTGTCAATATATTCGAAAATATTCCAAAACAGATAATATTTCACGCTGTTATGTAGTGGTGAACATATTTTAAGAGCCTTGGCGAAAATGCCGCACAGGTGGGGGACAAATATTTTTAGTGGATTAATTATTTTTTAATTTTAGTATGTTAAGTTATGTTTACTTAAAGGGTCAAGGCTTGTGTTTTTAACGAATTTTATGCTATTTTGGCGCATGGTTAATTTTAGCATATAAGTTTCGAAACTTTTTATCGTTTCCTAACAAAGGCAGCGTGATGAATACAGCCGCAAGCAGCAAGTCCAGCTTAAGCGAGCAGGCCTGGAGTATTATAAGAACCGCCATTTTAAACGGCGCGCTCGGGCCGGGGGCCGCTTTGCCCTTTCAGATGCTGCAAAACATGTGCGGCATGAGCGTCTCACCCGTGCGCGAGGCCTTGACCCGGCTGGTGGACGCGGGCCTGGTGGAGGTTGAGCACAACCGCGGCTATAGGGTAACGCTGCTTTCCAGCGCGGAATTGCATGACATAACCATGTTCCGCATAAAGGTGGAAGGCTGGGCCATTGAAAAATCCATAGAGCTGGGCGACGCGGAGTGGGAGGTGAACATCGTCTCCACCCTGCACCGCCTTGGCCTTACCCCGCGCGATACGCCCGGCGGCGAGGGGCAGTTTGATTTGTGGGAATCGCGCCATCTGGAGTTTCACCGCGCCCTTACAGCCGCCTGCAATTCGCCCCTGCTGCTGCAAACCTGCGCCCAGCTTTATGATAAAACCGACCGCTACCGTAGGCTCTCGCAAACCGTTGAGAACACCCCGCGCGATGCCCATGCGGAACACAAAGATTTAGCCAAAGCCGTGCTTGACCGCAATGCGCCTGAGGCCAAAAAACTGCTGGCCGGGCACTACCAGCGCACGGCCGGGCTGGTGGCCGGATACCTCGCCAATGATACTACAGCGCCTGCCGCATAGTTGCACGACAGGCGCTGACGGAGTGTAGGGAAAGGCATAAAGGGTGAAGCCAGATTTATAAGATATGGGGTGCTGGGCTTTAGACCGCTCTGGCGGCGGGAATATACAAAACCGGCCAAGCCGGATTTTGCCCGCCTTGTCGCTCTGAGCGCTAGCGCGTATACTGCGTAGCCCAAGGAGATAACTAGCGCGAATGGCAGGTTGGAATCACGGCCTTTGCAAGTTTCAACCCCTTGACCCCGCAACATCAGTGCGGAGCTGGTTTCGCCCTCACCTTGAGTTTTTTGCCATAATCGGGCGTTGTTTTCCTTGCCGTTTAACTTCAGCAATAAAACCTTGTGCTTTGTCCCGTCTTAACCTTTTGCCGTTTTACCGTATAAAGTTAGTGGCTACCGGCGGCTCGTTTTCCGGCACGCTTATTCCGGCTTTCAGCCCGGCCTCCTTGCACTTCAAAAACCAGGCCATGTTGCGCGCCAGGCCGCGCATGGTGCGCAGGCCTTCCAGATCCTGCTTCACGTCTTCCGCCTTCAGGCCGTGCACCATGTTCCAATAGGTAGATGAAATTACCGGCATTTCAGCTATGGTGAAGTATTTGTTGAGTTGATCAAAGGTGGCGGTGTTGCCGCCCCTTCTGGCGGATACTATGGCCGCGCCGGGCTTGAGCCGGTAAATACTTCTGGGCGGGGCGTAAAAGGCGCGGTCCAAAAACGAGGTAAGGGCCCCGCTGGCCGCTGCAAAATGTACCGGCGAGCCAAAAACGAAGCCATCGGCCTTTTCCGCCTTGTCTATAAACTCGTTTACCCCGTCCGGTATGGCGCAGCGCCCCGAGCCGTTTTTGCACTTAAGGCAGGCTATGCAGCCAGAAACCGGCTTGGTGCCCACCTGGACAATTTCCGTGGCAATGCCCTCTGCCTCGAACACGCCCGCCATTTCGGACAAAGCCGTATAGGTGCAGCCGTGCGGGTGCGGGCTGCCGTTTACAAGCAGTACTTTCATATTCTCCTCCGCCTGGTTGTTGTGGCTAAAACAAAATATTACAAGGCGCATTATACTGCAACATTATTAGCATTAGCGTAACATGGCACGTTTTGCGCTATCCACCGGAGAGCAGCTATATTACCGGCAATATAGAACTTTTGCTAAAATTTTTTTTCTGGGTTAAGTTTTTACAAACATCGCAAGTAATAATTCAATACACTTTTATTTGAATATTGACGTACTAATTCAGGATTTACAAAGCATGAAAAAAGAAAAAATTATATTTGTAAGATATGTGTTACTATGCACATTCTGTATTTTACTTTCAAGTTGCGCAAAGCCTTATCAGTATGTTGAGCGTTACCATAACGCTGGTAAAAGTGTTGTAATCTTGCCTTATACACGTGCCCATCACATGTGGGTTAATATAGACAGTGGTGTAAGGACTTATTTTAGAAGCAGACATGAATTTGATAATGGATATGTTGTCATTTCTGTGCCGCCAGGCAAATATGCCATCCCGGCATTACAATATAGTGAGGTTGCAACAGATAAAAATATTTTACCGGTAAATGGAAAATTATCTAGAAACAAGTGGCATATAAATGTATATAAAACACCTGAAATTGAACGTGTTCCTCGGGATATAACAAAATTTAAGGACGGGAAATATGTTGTTGTCGGTACTGAGTGGGTGGATGAAAATGTAACAAGTTATTACACTGCGTATCACAGCATTTTCAATTGGACAGATATCCGCAGGCTCAAGCAGAGCGCAAATGAGCGTGATCTTATGGGTTATATCGAAATAAAACCGGATGAAATTGTATTTATTCCAGAAATTGTTGCATGGTTTAGAATAGACAGAAATTCATGCTCAAGAAATCCGGAAGATAAATCTTTGCTAGACGATATTTTTGAGATAACCAACGACCTTTTTGAACTTGCCGATATGGTTGTTGACCCGTTGAAGTTTTGGTTTGGTGATAAACCAACAGGAAATGGCAAAGATACATGGCTGTTTTCATGCGATGTGGATATGTTTGTGGTGGACGTTATAAAGCCAGATTTGCAGTATTTTTTAAATACGGTTGATCCTGAACAGTTTCCACTTTACCTGGCCGATAGAATAGTAGTGCGCGAGTTTGTTGCACAGGGTTGCTATTTTGATGAAGAATATGAAGTTGAGAAATTGTCGGAAAATCACGAAAGGTACATTCTCAGGTACAGCAAAGAGGAAGAAAAACGCTAGTTGTATGGTCGTTTTTTCAGACGGCGCAATATCACTTTGTCGCCACCTCTTGAATAAGCCGCGCGAATCCTTTGCCGGCTTGTTTTACATGCAGGTAAATCCTTCGGCGCTGCAAGGCGGGCTTGCACTCCATCTTACCGGTAAGTTATCGTTAGTAAATTGGTCAGGCGGCCTAAAACAATTATATCTTCCCATATGCAGTATAATTATTCGGTAAGTAGGGTTTAAGACGGCGCGCAAGCATGGAGTTCAGCGTTCAAATTCCATTTTTCGCATGGTCGCCAGCTAAAATCCGACAGCTTTTTTATGTTGCTTCCGGCCAGCGTTTTCTGCTACTGCATTATACATATTCCAATAGGATACGGGCATTTTTGCCCTACCTGCCATAAACGTGCAATTACGATGCTGTTGAGCGATCTGCCTACAAATATCGTCCGCAATACAGTATTTTTATATGTTTGGCTGTGTACGCGCATCCGGCGCGGCATACGCCCTGAAACTGCAAATCATCAAGCCAATGGGAGGTTGCACTGTGCCTAAAACAGTCAAAGACGACAAAATCGTATATCCCTACATACCCAACTCCGCGCCCGGCCCGCAGCGCGAGATGATGGATTTTGTCGGGGTCAAGAACCTGTGGGATTTGTACGAGGAAATTCCGGCAAACCTGCGCTACACCGCCAAGCTCGATATTCCGCCCGCCATTCTGGACGAATACGGCATGAAAAAGCACATAGACGCCGTGCTGGGCCAGAACATCTCGTGCAGCGACTACCTTAACTTTTTGGGCGCTGGCTGCGCCCAGCACTACGTGCCCGCCGTGGTGGACGAAATAACCACTCGCGGCGAGTTTTTAACCTGCTACGGCGCCGAAAGCTGGGCCGACCACGGCAAGTACCAGACTTTTGTGGAATACAACAGCATGCTGGCCGAGCTTTTGGATACCGAAGTGACCTCCGTGCCGCAGTATGACGGCGGCCAGGCCCTTGCCACCTCCATTTGCATGGCCAACCGCATTAACGGCCGCGTAAAGGTGCTGCTGCCCGAAAGCCTTAACCCGCAAAACAAGCGCATAGTGCTCAACTACATAGATAGCGTGCAGGAAGCGCAACAGCTCCAGCCCGTTTTCGTGGCCTACGACAAAAAGACCGGCGCGCTGGATATGGCCGACCTCAAGGCCAAGCTGGATAAAACCGTTGCCGCCGTGGTGGTGGAAACAGTAAACTTCTTCGGCGTAATGGAGGCCAACGCGGCGGAAATAGGCAAACTGGCCGCCGCCGCCGGGGCCGAATACATAGCCTATGTAGACCCCATCTCCCTTGGCGTGCTGGAAGCGCCCACCAATTACGGCGCAACCATTTGCTGCGGCGATTTACACAGCTTGGGGCTCCACCTTTCCTGCGGCAACGGCCAGGCCGGATTCATATCCACCCTGGGCAAAGCCAAGTATTTGGAAAACTACAAAGACTTTCTCTACGGCTTTTGCGAGCCGGAAGTGGAAGGCGAATACGTGTTCGGCAACCTGCTCATAGGCCGCACCCACTATGCCCAACGCGCCAAGGGCAAAGAGTTTACCGGCACCGGCACCAACCTCTGGATGGTCTCCGCCGCCGTGTACATGGCCCTGATGGGCCCCAAGGGCTTTGAGGAAGTAGGCCGCACCATACTTTATAACAGCAAGTACGCCGCCAAAAAGCTTTCCGCCCTCAAAGGCGTGAAGCTGGCCTTCTCCGGCCCGATATTTGGCGAATTCGTGCTCAATTTTGACGCCACCGGCAAAAAAGTGGCCGATATTAATAAAAAATTGTTGAAAAAACAGATTTTCGGGGGCTTCGACCTTTCTTCCGACTTCCCGCAGCTTGGGCAATCCGCCCTTTACTGCGTTACGGAAATGACCGGAAAGGAAGAAATAGACAAGCTTGCAGCCGCTCTTAAAGAGTTACTTTAAGGCGTAAAGGAGAATATCCATGGGAAGAGACCCGAAAACACTGTTGCGTAACTTTCATGAGGCCCGCTGGGACGAGCCCATAATTTTTGAAATGAGCACCCCCGGCGAGCGCGGCATTCTTGTGCCGCAACCCGATGCCGCCGTGGTAAAAGCCGTGGGCGACGACCTTGGCATACCCGCCGCCCTGCGCCGCAAAAAGGCCCCGGCCCTGCCGGAAGTTGGGCAGATGCGCGTTAACCGCCACTACATGCGCCTTTCGCAAGAAGTGCTGGGCGACGACGTGGCCATAGACATAGGCCAGGGCACCTGCACCATGAAGTACAGCCCCAAAATTCAGGAGCACGTCGCCAACGGCCACCACAAAATAATCGACGTGCACCCCTTGCAGAACGACTCCACCATGCAAGGCATTTTGCACATTTACCACGAGGTGGAGCGTTATCTCAAATCCATATCCGGTCTGGATTACTTCAGTTTTCAGCCCGGCGGCGGCGCGCATGCCGTGTTTACCAACGCCTCCATAATCCGCAAATACTGGCGCGACCAGGGCGCGGCGGGCAAAAAGCGCGACGAGATTGTAACCACCATCTTCTCGCACCCATGCAACCCTGGCACCTCCGCCACTGTCGGCTTCAAGGTCATTGACCTCATGCAAGACCCTGAACTGGGCTACCCCACTCTGGAGGCCTTTAAAGCCGCCCTTAGCGATCGCACCGCCGCTATCTTTTTGACCAACCCAGAAGATACCGGCATCTTTAACCCGCGCATCAAAGAATACGTGGACGCGGCCCATGCCGTGGGCGCGCTGTGCGTGTACGACCAGGCCAACGTTAACGGCATTATGGGCATTACCCGCGCCATGGAATGCGGCTTCGACCTCATTCACTACAACCTGCACAAGACCTTCTCCTCGCCGCACGGCGGCATGGGGCCGGGCTGCGGAGCGCAGGGCGTAAAGGCCTTTCTTAAAGACTATCTGCCCGTGCCGCGCGTGGAGTTTGACGGCAAAAAGTACAAGCTTAACTGGAAAGGTCCAAAATCCATAGGCCAGGTACGCGCCTTTTTCGGCAACGTGGCCGTGCTGTTGCGCGCCTATATGTGGATTCGCTCCCTCGGGCCGGACGGCCTGCGCGAAGCCGCCATGTGCGCCGTGCTCAACAACCAGTACATGATGAAGAAAGTAGAGAAGATTAAAGGCGTGACCATGTATTACGCCAAGGGCAAGCGCCGCATCGAGCAGTGCCGTTACAGTTGGGAACAACTGCAAAAAGACACCGGCTTAGGTACCGAAGACGTCACCCGGCGCCTTGTGGACTACAGCATGGAGCATTACTGGCAGTCGCATCACCCGCACATAGTGCCGGAGCCTTTCACCCTTGAGCCTACCGATTCCTACAGCAAGGAAGACATTGACGAGTTCGTGGCCGTGCTCACCCAGATTGTGAAAGAATGTTACGAACAGCCGGAAATAATACGCACCGCGCCCCATAACGCGCCCTGCCACGGCATAAAGAACTACTACGAGGAAGACCCCGAAAAGGTCATCTGCTCCTGGCGTCAGTACAAGCAGCGCAAAGGAATAAAATAAATGTTAAGCGGCTGACCGGCGTGAAAGCCGGTCAGCCGCGGTGTTTTTGGGGGAATATTTTTTGTTTAATATTTTTTATGATTGTTTTTTGCCTCCGGCGGCTGGTGTGGCACGTGCCGCCAAGGCACAACGGTTTTACATCGACGAACGAAAAAGTGGTAGTACTTGTGGCGATGCTCTTTCAGGCCCCAGACCCCATTATAGCGCTTGGGCGCTCGAAATTTATTGTACGGTTTTCACCGCGCGGGCAAGCGGCGGGGGCGCACCTTGCTGATTATTGGGGTGGTTTGCCCTGATGCTGCATTTGTATGGTTTAGGCGATTATGGCTAAAAATTTAGATGTGTTCTCGCTACGCAGCGAAAAAGCCCGGCAGTTCCCAGCGGGAGCTACCGGCAGGCACACATAACAACAGCAAGCACCACCTCCGGCGTACCCCAATGGGGTCTGGGGTCATTGACCCCAGCGGGTGCAGGGCGGAGCCCGCCCGCCGGAGGCAAAAACAACCCCTGAAAATAATCTATTATGCCTAAAAAACTTGGACTTATAATCAACCCTGTGGCCGGAATTGGCGGTGCTGTGGCGCTCAAGGGCAGCGACGGCGCGGATGTGCAGGCCGAGGCTTTGGCGCGCGGTGCGGTTAAAAAGGCCGGAATCAAGGCCGGGCAGGCGCTGGAGCAGCTTATGCCGCTGGCGGGCGAGCTTGAGGTGTATGCCGGAGCAGGGGAAATGGGCGCGGCGTTGGCCGCATCCATGGGTTTTAAGGTTACGGTTCTGCAAGGCGCGGGGCAGGGTGGAGTTTTTACCAGTGCGGCGGATACCGAAGCCGTGGCGCGGCAGCTTGCGGTTCTGCCTGTTGATGTGCTGCTGTTCGCGGGTGGCGACGGCACGGCGCGTAATATTTGCGCCGCTGTTCCGGCAGGGCTGCCGGTGGTGGGCGTGCCGGCGGGGGTTAAAATTCATTCGGGCGTTTACGCTACCAGCCCTTTTGCCGCCGGTAAGGCCGCCTATGCCGCGCTTAACGGCGCGGTGGAGCTGCACGACGCCGAGGTTATGGATATAGACGAGGCCGAGTACAGGGCGGGCCGTTTGCAGGCCAGGCTGTACGGCTATCTTTCCGTGCCTTCCATACGCGGGGTGATGCAAAACCCCAAGGCCGCCAGCCACCACCAGGCCGGCGATGTAAGCGGCCTGTGCCACGAGATTGAAGAACGTATTAGTGAGGCGAATGACCCTGCTGTCTGCTATATTTTCGGCGCGGGCAGCACTGTTATGGCGGTGATGCGCCATTTGGGGCTGGAAGGCTCACTCTTGGGCGTGGATGTGGTGCAAAACGGCAAATTTTTAGTCAAAGATGCTACGGAGGCCGACCTTTTGGCTATAAGCGCCAAGCACCCGTGCCGGCTTATCATAACCGCCATAGGCGGACAGGGCCATATTTTCGGGCGCGGCAACCAGCAGCTAAGCCCTGCTGTTATACGGCAAATCGGCCCGGAACGTATCTGGGTGGTGGCTGCCGCCGCCAAAATTTACTCCCTGGCCGACCAGCGACTGTTTGTGGATACCGGCGACGAGGCCCTGAACAGCCAGTTGCGCGGCTACCGCAAAGTGATTGTAGGGTATCAGGAAACGTTGGTTTGTCAGGTAATGTAGAAGAATTTTTTTGGAATATTTATTTCGCTGGCGCGGGCAGGTAAAGCAACTTGTTTTACAATCAGAAATACGCACCAATAATAATTTATGCGGGTCAAGGGGCTCGAAATTAGCACCCCAACAGTTTTGCCTGCTGTATAACTTTTCAGCCAAAAACTGTTGTGCTAGTGCAATACGAGCTACACTTGCTGAGCTCGAGGCGGAGCCTCGACAATTCCGCAGGAAAGCGGAATTGGACACCGGAACGAAGTGACGGTGCCCGAAGGGCGAGGCACAGGACGTGCCGAGTCAATTCGATCTGACAAACTCCTTAATATAATTTCATGAAGGGGCTGCGCACATGGACGAAAGCTTGAAGAAAAAGATTTACGACAGCGTTGAAAGCTTGAAGGACGAACTTACCCAGGTGGTTTCGGACACGGTGAAGATACAGAGCGTGTCGCCGGAGTTCGGCATAAGCCTGCCGGCTTATGAAGACGGAGAAACCAAGGTAAACCGCTACATGCAAAAGGTTATGGAAGAAGCCGGGCTGAAAACGGATCTGTTCGCGGCTGTGAACGGCAGGCATAACCTGGTGGGCGTGCACAAGGGCCAGGGCGGCGGAAAATCGCTGCTGTTTAACGGCCATGTGGATGTGGTGCCGCCCGGCGAAACCGCCTGGAAGGATGGCGACCCCTTTAGCGGCAAGGTGGAGAACGGCTGGATTCACGGGCGCGGCTCCGTGGATATGAAGGGCGGCAACGCCGCCACGGTTTTTGCGCTAAAGGCCTTGCTCAAGGCCGGTTTGCAGCCCAAGGGCGACGTAATTATCCAGCATGTGGCGGGCGAGGAATGCAAGGCTACGGAAGTGGGCACTGGCGCGGTGTTGGACAAGGGGTATCTTGCCGACGGGGCCATTGTGGTGGAACCTACCTGTTCCGGCCAGCCTTTTGAGATAAACACCGCCTCTTCCGGCATTTTTGAAATGAAGTGGTCGGTCAAGGGCAAATCCGTGCACGCGGGGCTGCGGCGCGAAGTGGTACGCGACGGCGGGGCCGGGGCCGAAGTGGGCGTGGACGCCATTGAAAAGGGCATGATAGTTTACCAGGCTCTTAAAGATTTGGAGCGCCAGTGGGGCCAGACCAAAAAGCACCCTATGTATAAAATCGGCAACTTCTGCATAAACGCCGCCACCATCAAGGCCGGGCAAGGCCCAAGTTTTGTGCCTGATAATATGGAAATGTCCTATTCCATCTGGTACCCGCCGCAAGATACGCCCGATCAGATAATAAAAGAGGTGGAAGAACAGGTGCGCAATTACTGTAATACCGACCCGTGGCTGCGCGCCAACCCGCCGGAAATTACCTGGATTTTTAACTGGCCTTCTTTCGACGTATCCTCCGAGCACGAGTTTTGCAAAACCGTGCAAAAAGCCGTAAAAACGGTAAGGCCCGATGGCGGCGATTTTACAGGTATGTTCGCGGTATGCGACGCCTCGTTCATTCATGAAAAAAATATCCCGGTAGTAGTGCTGGGCCCAGGCGAAACCAAATACACCCACGGCACCGAAGAAAAAGTGGCCGTGCAGCAGCTTGTTGAAGCCGCCAAAATGTATGCGCTAGCCATAGTTGAATGGTGCGGAATATAAGATAAAGAGGATGAAGCCATATTTTATAGTAACCGGGGCGCCGGGCTTCAGACCGCTCTGGCGGCGGGAATATGCAAAACCGGCCAAGCCGGATTTTGCCCGCCTTGTCGCTTTGAGCGCCAGCGCGCATACTGCGTAGCCCAAGGAAGGTAACTAATGCGAATGGCAGGTTTGAGGCACGGCCTTTGCGAGTTTCAACCCTTTGACCAGCATAAGTTTTATTTCAGGTTGCGTTTAATTTGATGTGCCTAACTGGTAACAAGACTTGCGTTAGGAATGTTGAAGATACTTATTTTTATAATAGTTGCGGGGTCAAGGGGATTCAATCCCCTTGCGGGTCTGGGCGGAGCCCAGATATCATAAATCTGGCTTCATCAATTAGAGAAATTATCAGGAGGGATCCTATGAAACGTTTGGATGGCAAGGTCGCGCTTATTTCCGGCGCTACTTCTGGTATAGGCAAGGCTATTGCGGTGCTTTTTGCCGAGGAAGGGGCCAAGGTGGTTTTTTGCGGCCGCAGAAAGGAGCTGGGCGATAAAATCCAGCAGGAGATAAAGGCGGCTGGTGGCGAGGCCATGTTTGTGCAGGCCGACGTGACCAAAGAAGAAGATTTGAAAACGCTGGTGGATAAAGCCGTTGCAACCTATGGCGGCATTGACGTGCTGGTGAACAACGCGGGGCATTCCGTACCCTTTAGGCTGGAAGAGATGGACGTGGCCAAGCATTATGACGCTGTGTTCAACCTGAACATAAAGTCTTACTTCATGCTCACCAGCCTGGCGGTGCGGCCCATGCTTAAAAAGGGCAAGGGCTCCATTGTCAACACCGCTTCCCTGGCGGCCATAGAGGGGCTGGACCAGTACGCCTCTTACTGCGCCAGTAAGGGCGCGGTGCTGCAGTTTACCAGAGCTTTGGCTGTGGAATATGCCAAGCGCGGCATCCGCGTAAACTCCGTTTTGCCTGGCCTGACCAATACCGAGCTTATTCCTGAAGGCTGCGACTTTGAAAAGCTGGTGCTGCCGTCGGTGCCCATGGGCCGTAGCGCCAAGCCGCGCGAAGTGGCTTTGGCCGCGCTGTTCTTGGCCAGTGACGAGGCTTCTTACTGCACCGGCGTCGCTCTTACGGTAGATGGCGGAAAATCGGTTTTGTAAAGGCAACACATCATTTCAAAGCGGTTTGTATAACATATGCTCCCGGCACATGCATGCGCCGGGGGCATATGTTATACGCCGTTTATTTGTCACTTGCGGCGCATGCCGGATGCGGCGGGCCTGCGGCTTTGTTTGGCCGGAAAAAGTGGCATGTGCCAATATGCGATTGTATTGTTTTCCTAGACAACGCCACGGGCATAAACCGCATATTATAAGTGTAAAATTACACAATATATAAATATATATTTTATTATCGTGTAATTTATGTATAAGTTTTTTATAAATAGATTATCTGATTTTAAAGGACGGATTTTGGCACGCCAAGTGCATTAAGCGGTTTAGGCGTAAGGCAGTCCGAGCTATCTGGAAGTTCAATGTATCTGCATAGTTTTGGCGGAATTTTTTTTCTCCGAAGGCCTTATACTGTGCCGCAGCCAGAGTGATACGCCGTGGCATGAGGAGCGTTAAAAATTGTGCGATGTTTTAGGTGGTGTCGACATTCAGGCGCTTTTGCCCGCTGTCTGCGTCAGCAAGGCTTTGACCCTCAGTCGAATACCTTAAGAGTATACTCTTTCGGTTTAAAGCCTTGATTCCTTGCCAGAGAGCAAAATTACTCTGAATGTCGACACAACCTAGCCGTGCTGTTTAATCGCATGTAGGCCGGAATATATTTTAACTGTTCTGTGTTGCGCGGTATGCGGTTTAAATTGCCGCCGGTTTCCATTCCGGGCGCCGTAAGGCTGATGGATTCCGGCAGAGCAATGCTGACCTTGCGGACATGTAAGGCGAAAGCCCCAGCCGCCAATGGCAAACGGCAGTCAGGCCTCGGGCTGCCCGTAACGTCCCGGCTGAACAAGCCGGGACGTTCTCTATATTGCGGCTTCAACCCGTTGAGCGGGAGTACGAAGCGAAACAAAAAACCACCCGCTAATGGCCTGCCCCCTGTCAAGTAGACAGGGGGCAGGCCATTAGCGGGTGTAACAATATTATTTTTTATAACGCATTACTGATAACATCCCGCAAGGCGGACAAAATAAGGCCACCCAGCGGGATGTTATCAGTAAACGCTGTATATTTACGTATGGTCAGGGTTTGGTGCATTCCAGCAATGTATAGTTGAAGCGGCCTATGCCCTGGTGAGCTTTGTGCAGCTTAAGCCCGGCGCGTTCCAAAAATTCCAGCATGTCGCACTGGTGGTACATGCGGCTGTTGCCGTTGGCTATGCAGGTAAAGTACAGCGACGTGTTTAGTAGCGATAGCGCGGCCGCGCGGTTTTGCTTGTCTATAAACGGCTCAAGTATGAACAGGCGGGTGTTTTCGCCCATGGCTCCGGCCAGTTTTTGCAGTATGCCCATAATTTCGCCAGGGCTGAAACAATCCAGAAACTGGCTCATCCACATGGCGTCGGCGCCGGGGGGTATTTGCGTCTCGCTGTCAAGCATGTTTACGGGGTGTAGTTCGGCCCTATGCATGAGCCCTGCTTTTTCCAAGGTCTGGCGGGCTTTGGGCAGTTGCTGCTCAAGGTCGAAGATGCGCACTTTCACATCGGGGTCGGCATTAAGTATGGTCAGGTCGAAGCGCGCGGTATTGCCGCCTATGTCGTAAACAAGGGCGGGAGAGCCTGCGAGTACTATTTTTGCCGCCTGCTCAAAGGCTAAATCGGAATAAAGGTTGTCAAACTTAAACCAGCTCTCATGCGCCTTGGGCGGAAGTTGTGACAGGCCCTGATAAACCGTGTTCCAGTCGCCGAATACCCTAAGCCCTTCAGGCTTGCCGCTTTTGAAGGATTCTTCAAGATAAAATGCGCCCTGGTAACAAACATCGTGCATAAAATCCATATTGGCGCGCACGCTTTTGTCTTCCAGCAGGCATTCGCCCAGCTTGGTGGGCTTGTAGAGGCCGTTTTCCAGCAGCATTATGTCGGCATGAACGGCTATGTCCAGCAGCAGGGCCGCCGCGTAATCCGATATGGAACAAAGCCTGGCCAGCTCCGGCAGGCTTGCGCCGTTTTTTTTACGCTCCACCACGGCTTCAAGCACGCCAAAGTTTATAAGCGAGCGCACTGCCTGAAAGAGCATGGGGTAAAAAGCTATTTTATGGGCTTCGGACTGGGCTTCCACTATGGTCATGCCCGCGGGCCTTTTTCTACGGTATTTTTCTTCCATCAGGAAATATCCTTAACTACCAGTATGATGCCAAGATGTAATTTTTTCGGCCCGGCAGTTTTAATTTTCATGTGCAGATTGCTTCTAATTTCACATTTTCCAGTCAACTGCAACCAGCCATGGGGCTATATCCGGCATTTTTAGCGTAACCGCCGTAAATGGCTTCATGTTTCACCTTGCGGCCAGAGCATTTTAACCTTGAAAAAGTCGAAGGGCTTTATGGATTACGTCTAAACGGAAATTTACGTTATTTTTCCGCTGGTTGGCAATAATAATCTGTTTTAGAATATATGTTTGTGCATAGAGGTCGCGGTATGCCGCTTTCCAACACGGTGTGGCGCGATTAGGCGGAAAGCCCCATACGCGCCATAAATTCGGGCATGAAGTTGTTTATGGACAAGCGCTCGGAAAAAAGCCTGTGGCAGTTGCCCACGGTATCCCCCACCGGGGCAAGCTGTTCCAGCAGGGCTAAAGATTGGTCTGGAGTTGTATTCAGGCAGATTCCGGCTGCATACTCGCGCACCAGCGCGGCCATTTCGCCCCCGTTTTGTACCATAACGGGGATGCCGTGCTGCAGGGCGGTGGAGCATTTGCCTGAAGAAAGGCCTATATTTGTGATGTTTTTCATCAGGCGCGGGTGTGTTGGCCAATTGCGGAACAGTGAGACACAGCAAGATGCGGACTGTACCAGATCTTTCATTTGGTCAAAATCGGCTTTGGGGCAGTTGGTGTAATATACCCGCTCATGCTCGTATTTGGAGGTGTCGGCGGGTTTTCCGTAACGCCCGTGTATTACCATGGCCCAGTCCGGGGGCAGGGTGGAGGCCCGTTCTATAAGCCAGTCCGTCATAACCCATTGGCCTATTACGCCCATGTGCAGCAGTATTTTTGCGCTTGCGGGCAGCCCCGCAAGCGTGTGCAGGTAGTTGCTGGGCTGATACGGAATAACCGCGGCCCCTGCAACGGGCATTTGCATGATGCGCTCCTGGGGCACTCCGTACTCAAGGGCGTAGAGCCTGGCGCGCAAATTATCCTGCAGCACGGAAAATCTGGAATTTTTCAGCGCCGGCTTTATGGCATGGTTAAGCGCCATAAAATCCGGGAATGGTTCCAATTCGTCTTCAAAAAAGATTTCGTAAGAAATATGCGCATAGGGCAAACCATGCCGTTGGGCCTCTGCCGCCGCTTCAATAATACCTTCGTCCACTCCCAATACAAAGGCATAATTGCCGTGGGGCAGCCGCATAGGCTCGTTGCCGCGCAGCACATGCGGGGTGTACGCTGCGGAAGGATCCTCCTGATAAGGGTTGCGCCCATCAAACCGCGCAAATACGTCAACCTTGATGCCTTTATCATGCAGAATGCGGGTTAGCGCCCAAAGGTGCGGATTATTGGATACATTCCCTTCCGGGTGAAAAACGGCAACGGCTGTTTGCATGCGGTTTTGGCTCATCTGTTGGTTATGCGTGAAGTATGTCAGTCATTCCACAGTTACGTGTCATGCCGCGAGAAATGTATGCTTCAGTATTTATATTGGCTCATGCTGCAATCAGGCCGCGAGTTTGAAGAGCATCCACGCATTCCAGTCTTCAAGGCCCGGGGCGCGCTCATGCATCCAGCCGCCGCAGGCGGCAGCCGTAAAACCTGCCTGTCCGGCCAGGTGGCGCAGTTCCGGCAGAAACCAATAGCGCATATGATGCTCTTCCTTAATATTGGACGCCTGGTTTTTTATTTTATCTGTAATTTCCACATCGTAATGCACCTCGACGATATTGTCGGCCAGGCGGTGCACGGGTGTTGCAACGCGTTTTATTGCCGTATGCCCGTCACCCATGGCGCGCACGCGTTTTTCTGGCAAGGCGCGCAGCACGCCCGGCCCGTGCCAGAAATCGAAAAAAAAGAGGCCCCCCGGCGCAAGGTGGGCGCGGGCAGTATTCAGCATGGCCAGGGCGTCTTGCTCGGTGTTCTGGTAGCTCATAACGTGGAACAGGCTGACCGCCGCGTCAAAATTTTTGCCAAGGCGCACGGAGCGTACGTCGCCCTCATGCAGAACCGGCGTGGGGCAGGCCGGGCCGAGATCTGTTTTGCCAATGGCCTCGCGGCCCAGTTGCAGCATGGTTGGAGAAAGATCTACCCCTTCCACCGCAATGCCTTTACTGGCAAACTCCAGCGCATGCCGCCCGGTGCCGCAGCCCAGGTCCAGTACGGAAGCGGGGCGGCAGCCGGCGCCCAGCAGCCTTGCCAGCACGAAAGCGGCCTCCGCGCCATAGTCTTTGCCGGCATAGAGCAGGTTGTAGTAGCGGGCGTAATCTTTAAATGCTGCCACGGTTAATCCCTTTGAAAATCGCGTACCAGCGAGCAGATGAATTCGATTTGCGCATCTATAAGGCCGCTGCCGCTGGGCAGATAAAAACCGTTATCGGCCAGCAGGTCGCTTATTGGATAGGCCCCCGAGCAGTCGCAGCCGTATTTGCGCAGGGCAGGCTGGCGGTGCATGCCGTTGAAGAATAGGCGGGTCTCCACGCCGTGTTGCCGCAAATGCTCCACAAGCTCGTTGCGGGTGCGCCCGTAGGTTTTGGGATTTATACAAATGCCGTTCATCCAGAATACGTTTTTGCCGCCAGGCTGGTCTTGCTGCAAGGCAACGCCCGGCAGGCCGGATAAAAGCCTGCGGTATAACAGGCCGTTTTTTACGCGCAAGGCGCGGTAATGGTCGGCTTTCTCCGTCTGGGCCAGCCCTATGGCGGCGTGCAGGTTGCTCATGCGGTAGTTGAAGCCGATATCGTCATGCAGGTAGGTACGCGGCGCATTTGGCGGAAAACACATGTTGCGGTAGTAGCGGCATTTCTCTGCCAGCGCGTCGTTGTTTGTAAGCGCCATGCCGCCTTCGCCGGTGGTGACGTTTTTATTGGCGAAAAAGCTGAAGGCTGCAATGGACCCAAGCATGCCGGTTTTTTTGCCGCCAAATTCCGCCCCATGCGCTTCAGCCGCATCTTCCAGCACCACTAGGCCGTGTTCGGCGGCAATGGCGTTAACTGCCCGCATATCGCAAGGGTTGCCGAAAATGTGCACGGGCATTATCGCCTTGGTGCGCGGGGTTATTTTGGCGGCTATGGCAGTGGGGCTGATGTTCCATGTGGCCGCATCCGCATCGGCAAACACCGGCATGGCGCCGGTGTAACACACGGCAAAGGCCGAGGCCGCCATTGTAAAGGAGGGGATGATTACTTCGTCGCCCGGCCCTATGCCCATGGCTGCAAGGGCCAGATGCAGGGCCACTGTGCCGTTGCACACGGCAATGCCGTGCTTGGCCCCGCAATAAGCGGCAAAGGCCTTTTCGAATTCGGTAACATATTTGCCGGAAGAGGATATCCAGCCGGTAGAGACGGCATCCGTCACGTACTCAAGCTCGTTTCCGCCCAGCATGGGGGTGCAGACCTGGATGAAAATTTTCATTATACACGCCACCGGCAACAGGCGACCGCGCGGGCCGCAGCGGCCAGATCAGGTTGTATTGCAAAGTTTTTGGGGTTGTAATCCGACAAAACATATGACGCGTTGGCGCATTCCGCGCCAGAAACGGCCTGCCAGCCCGAGGCCGAGTATAGAAAGAAGGCTTCGCTAGCTTCCGACGGGGCAAAATGCTCGCGGCAACGGGCAAGCAAAGCGGCATCAAACTGTCTGAATGTTTTGCAATTCACGTATGCGCCAAAGGGTACGGTGAACAACAACCTGCCCCCAGGTTTGATAATCCGTTTAAGCTCGCTCAGGGTGTGAAACAAGGCGTCATGATCATGCTCGGCATGGTCCTTCCGGCCGGAGTAAGCCTGATTGTCCATACCTATGTGCTCAAGGGTGGAAATTGAAATCATCAGCGTAAATTCGCCGTTTTTGTAAGGTGTTGAGCGCAAATCGCCGAACAGGTATGAAATATTTGCGGCCGGGGCGCAGTACGGCTCTGGAGCGAGAGTGTAAATATCAAGCTTTTTATGTTCCCAGACCGGCAGGTTTAAAATGTGCCAATGGTTCAAGGCGGAACCGGCATCCAGCACGCGCGTTTCTTCTTTTTGCATATTTGCCAAAGCCCATGGCCATTCCACGCAGCGCTCGTCAAAACTTACGCCGTATCCTTCCGGCAGAAAGCCCGTGTTGTTGCCTGAACCGGCGAATAAGCCGGACAACGCGGGAGAATTTATTTGTTGCAGCGCAAAGTGGTTGCGCGCCGCGATATAGCTGGGAGACCACGGCGCAGTCACCCCCGGTTTGTATTGTTTTATCAGGGAGGGCAGCTCGTGGTTGCGATACACCCATTTATGCGCTCTATCCGCAAGGTTGCGAACGGCGCGGGTAGTGGCGCATAGTATGCTCATGCCGTCATTTTATGTTTAGTTCGGCATCTTGTACAGGCTGAAAGCGGGTTTTGTCGGCATTGCCGACATAGGGACCCTGCTTTACCTCAATAATCTCGCTTTCTTCAAGCATATGCAGCCCGTGACCTCCGTGGGCCAGCAAAACCACGTCGCCTGGCCTGAGTATATGGCTTTCAAGGTATTCGCGGCTTTCAGGCGCGTATAAATCCAGCCGTACCTTGCCGCTTTTTATAAAAAGCACTTCCTGCGTCCATTCTATTACGCGCGGTATGGGGTTATGCGTGTGCGGCGGTATGGCATGGCCGGCAGGACGGTTCATGTAGCCAAGTTGCTGCGAGAAAGATTCCGGCGTGAAAAAATGGATGCCGGGTGAAGAAACATTGCCACGCAAGATCAGGCAAATAACAAGCCCGTTATGTTCAATCGATTCTGTCATATTGGTTCTACCATTTCAGTTGGGTTCCAAAGATGAAAGCGTCATCCGGCAGCATTATTTCCGGGCTTTCATTGCCTAAGTAAGAGGGCAGGTTAATCCACGCCCGTAACTCCTGATTTGACAATACCGCATGCAAGTATGCCTTGAAGGCGGCCTGCTGCGCTGCAAACAACAGTTGCAGCGCTACTGGATGTTGACGGTTGTAGGATATTAGCCCTGAACGCGTCTTTTGGCATCGGAAGTATTCGTACAATGCACTTATGGTAATAGCTATTCCACGTTTGTACAAATAATCATGGCTCAGCCTCGCGGCGGGCATGTGGTGTTTTACTGATGCGTCCGGGTGAAGCAGCACTTTGCCGTTTGTAAGCGCCAGCATAGGCGCGATTATTCCGCTTTCGCCACCGCCCCGCAATAGGGTTTTGGGCATTATATCCGGTTGAAAACCCAAGGCGGCTTCCAATGCTTGCCGTCTTACCGTGTAGTTGCACCCGAACACCAGATCTGGCAGCGGGGCCTCCATTACTTCTTTTATGCCGGTTATTAGGCTGTAGCATGGGTTATACCTAACGCCACCCGCCTCATGCCACAACTCGTCCATCCATGCGGGCGGGGCAACCTCAAAGGTTGGCGTATTGTTGCCGCCCATAAGCATTACGTTAGGGCTGCTTTGCATGGTACCGATTATGGTTGAAAGCCATAACGGGTTCGGCTCAATGTCATCATCGCAAAAAGTGAGAATATTGGAAGATGCCGCTGCCCAGCCCGCATGCCTGGCGGCCAGCAGGCCGGGCTTTTTTTCGTTTACAACGGTAAAATTTTTAAAAGATGTTGAGTGGCGGCGGCAAATTTCATCGGTATGATCTGAAGAAGCGTTATTGACTACTATGACTTCAAAATTTTCAGCGGCACAGTTTTGATTTTTTAGTGATTCAAGCAGACGGTTAAGTGATTCCGCCCGGTTGCAAGTGGGGATGATAACCGAGACCTCAACAATACGGTCGCTTTTGTGGAGGGGCGGTTTGGGGGCGCAAGGGGCGTCGGCTGGCAGCGGGCATTCCAACCGCAAAAAATTTTTTGCCAATATAAGAGCGTGCTTGTTCATGCCAAGACGCAGCAATATCTGCGACAACCACAGAGCGGTTTTAGGATTGGTTATATATTTGGCAATTCTTTCCGTGGTTACATAGGACAAAATTTTTATTTTTGTATGTATTGTCACAAAAAATTGTTTATTTAGCATTAAATTGCTCTTGAGAATTGTAACTCAATCATTTCAAAATTGCTGTTTTAACGTAATTTTAAATCGTTTTTTGTAACCATAACTAATCAATAGCATTGAATATTTTACACAATGAATATGCAAGTGTCAGGCGGATACTTTTAAAGGCTTAACAACCCACCTCCGCATATTTGCAGGCAAACTTCAGCGCCGTTTACTTCACGACTCCCCAAAACATATTTGGCAAACGGCCATGCGAGTGTGTACGGGGGCGGACAAAATCGTCAAGCGCTTTTTTCAGGCCTTCGGCCCAGCCTACATCGTGCATGAGCACTATTGCCCCAGGTAGAAGTTTTGGCCACCATGCGTTCAGATCGGCCATAATCCCTTCATAATTATGATCTGCGTCAATAAACAAGAAATCCACATTGTTGTTAAAAGTGCGCGCCACTTCAGCGCTTTTACCGCGTAAGGGAGTAATCGTTCGCGATAACATATCTATATTGGTTATAAATTCACTGTATGTATCGCGCAGGCCTTCCCGCATTCCTTCATTTTGCCAGGTGTCAACGCAATAAAGCCGGGCCTTGCCCGTAAGGGCTGAAGCTATGCATATGGAAGACGCGCCAAGATATGAGCCGAGCTCGACAAAATTTATTTTACCGTTTGATGCTGCCGAGCCGGCAAGAGCGTATAGTATAAATTTTTCTTTATCCGTAAGGTGGGTAGGTATTTTTGTCTGTTCAACGTAATGTATTCGCTCATATGCTTTTAAATCTGATGGAATTTCCATATTGTGGCTTGTATTTAACGCTTCTTCATACATTTCTCTATACATATACAGGCACTTTGGATGCACAAGTGGAAAAATATATTCCTTCCTTTCATGTTTCTCATTCAGCATAGTGGCATATTTACTGTTTTCACGGGCAAAAATCAGCATATTCTGTGAATACCACCAGGCCACGCCATGGTTATTCCAAAACGGCAGCCGTAGAATATCATAGGCATAAAACCCGTTGGCCATAAATTTTTTAACCCAATACTGCGGCCACTGCTCATTAACGTGGTTTATTCCGGTTTGCCCCGGAATAGCGGCGCTAAACAGCACAAGATCGCTATATTGGCATATGCTTCTTATAAATGTGTCGGCATGGGTTGCATCCAAGTGTTCCGCAACCTCCAGAGACATGCACAGGTCGAATTTGGCATCCGGCAAGGGCAGCGGCTGAGCGAGGTCATACTTCGTGAACTCCCTGCGCTCCAGCAACCAGTCATTATCCGGCATTTCATTGTTATCGAAACCGTAAACTTTTTTGCCATGCTTTTTCCATTCATTCAGCCATGCGCCCATGCCGCATCCTATATCGGCAACAGTGGCGATTCCGGGCAATATTTTTTCGATATATGCGATTACCTCTTTTGCGGAATTGATGGAGTACTTGTGATTTTCATCATAAAAATCTTTATCGTACATAATGTTACCTGATAGTATTTGAAGATTGATGAATTTTACCTGATAAAAAACCGGCTCAAGAGACTATTCGGATGAATACGCGCGTTCTTTAGAACTGGTGTTGTTTATGTGTTTAGGCACAATGCCGCATGAATTAGGGGTAATTGCGTATATCGTAATATGGTTAAGGCTGTTTTGGCACGTATGTTGCTTGTACATGGCAATTGCTTTATATGCCTTTTTGAGAACTTGAGCAAAGTATGCCTGCGGCGGTTAACCTCATTTATCTTTGCTTAAACAAGATATGCGCGGTTATGGCATGGCTCCGGGTTTTATTGGGTATTGGCATGCATATTGGGCCGGGGTGTATAATATGGGAATTGGAAAAATAGTACATGTATTGGGCAATTTCAGGCATATTTTTGCTGCCGACGGGGTTTTGACTTTAAACCGCGATTTTATTCAGTCACACGGCCTTATTGCTGCGCACGGCATGTTTGATATCGCCCCGGATTCCCCAACAAAGCTGGTCTTCAGCGGAATACTGCCCGTACCGGCGGCATATAGCCAGCAGAATTTTGACTGGCTTGCCGCCAAGCGCGAAACAAGCACCGGCAATGATAGCCGCGTGTGTTTGTTCTGGCCGTTTTACGGTTATTTTCCCGACTATATCAAACATGTATACGAACAAACCCGCGCTGTTTGCCCCAATGCGGGTCAGTCTTTTTTATGGGCTTGCGCCCGGCCTGATATAGAGATGGAGTCTCTGCTTGAGTACGGCGTGTTGTCAAAAGCCGTGGCTCATACGCCAGTTACCTACCGTCAACTTCTTGAAACTCCGGGTCTTTTAATTAGCAGCTCGCTAAAGGACGAGCCGGTGAATCCGCTTGCCGGATTGCTTTATCTGCATAGCCTGCAAGGGCGGGGCCTGGCGGGCCTTGAGGTGCTGGTTGATAATGGCGAGCCGGACTTTGGCGGCGCTTTGGCCGGAAAGATATGTGAGCACGCGTCCATTATGCCTGCGTGGGTAGATACCGGCGAGCATATTCCCCCTGCCGGGCCGGTTGATTTTAAGCTGCCGCCAGCGCTGCTGTTTTTTATTAATGCAATCCAGAACCTGTATTATAGTATGCTTATGCTTGGCATGCATGGCTCGCCTTTATATGCCGATATGCATATGCAACGCGGGTATGGGGAATTTTCGGCGCTATACCCGGCGATTATGGAATGTATGACGGTTTTTGCGCGTGAGCCGCAACGTCATTCATTATTAAGCGCCAATCTCCGCCATGATATTATCAAAAAATACATGCCGTTTATAAGGCAGGTGGAAATAATAACGGGCCGCAAGGCGGACTTCCCGCAATTATCCGCAAGCGACCTGCTGCCTCAGTACGGCGATTTGAGCTTTGACGATGCGGCCAGGGCGGTAAAAAGTTTGCCAGACGGTTTTGCGGCTCTTTTGCTGGAAATGTTACGCCGGTTTCCCTCATGCATGCTTAAACCGGATATGGCTGTGCTTAAACAGGCCATGGAACGCGCGGCTGGAGAAAATTTTGCCCGCGTGGCGGTTGGAGATACTCCGGCTGAAGACTACAAGGTCACAGTATGTACGCTTACCGCCAACCATGAGAAGTTTATTGCGGATAATATTGAAAGCGTGCTGGCTCAAAAAACAGATTTTCCCGTGCGCCATCTTATTATGGATGCCGGTGCAAGCGACGGCATTAGAGGCCTTGTTGAAGGATACGCGAAGCAACACCCCGGTTCGATAACATACATACACCACCCATGGCTGTTTGAAGGCGAAGGCATTTGGGAAATGTTCAACCGGGCCAACAGCCCTTATGTAGCGTTGCTTGACGGCGATGATTATTTTATTGACGATCATAAGCTGCAAAAACAGGCGGATTTTTTGGACAAGCATCAGGATTGTACCGTGTGCTTTCATGTTGCCAAGGTATTGTTTGAAGATACGCCGGAGCACGAAGAGTACTACCCTTCAGAAAACTATTTGCGGCGCGGGGTGCGCCAGTTTTATTATCTTACGGATTTACTGCGGCTGAACATGATGCAGACAGGTTCCGTAATGTACCGCTGGCGTTTTAAAGACGGTTTGCCGGATTGGTTTGTGCCGGATTTAACGCCAGGCGACTGGTACTGGCATATTTTGCATGCCGAAATTGGAAAAATAGGCTTTATTAACGAGCCGATGAGCGTATACAGGAGGCATAAAGACTCTCTTTTTTACGGCACGCATGTGGATATGACCGCGCATAGGGCCAAATGGGGCCTGGATGAATTGATTTGCTATAACACGGTTAACAGGCGCCTTGGCGGACGTTATTTTTCCATATTAGGGCCTAAAAGTTTTAGTGTTTTTGGAGATCTGATTAATTATGCAAAAACACATAATGATTTCAAGCTGGTAGAAAAGGCGGCGCTTACATGCCCCGATTTTGCGCGTATAGCGCTACCGCGCATAGCCGAGCATGAAAAGGTCAATATTGATTATATTATGGCCATGCTGCCAGATTCCGCAAATAACGGTAACTGACGCGCGGCAATGGCTATGCCCGCTACTTGCCAGCAATAACCAGGAGGAAAAATGCAGCCGACAATTTCCATAATAGTGCCCAACCATAACCACAAGCATTGCCTGCCGGTGCTGTTTGACAGCATTTTGGCGCAGCGGGGCGTTGATTTGGAAGTTGTGGTGGTAGATGACTGCTCGGAAGAAAGCTGCGGCGACCTGCTGGACGCTTACCGCGCCAAGGGGCTTAACGTGCGGGCCTTGTACAACAACCGGCGCGTGTACACCAAAGAGGCAAGGCTTTTGGGCATTGAGGGCGCTGCCGGCCGCATAATAGCCTTTGCCGATGCCGACGACACCCTTAAAGGTGACGATACTCTGGCCCGGCATGTAGCCATGTTTGACGAAGCAGGGGCGGATGTGCTGCATTTTCGCGCTGCCTTCACAGACAATATAGGCAATTTCAAGCGCTATTTTCATATGGGCGACCCCTTTGCGGAAATACTTGAAGGGCGCGATATTTTTACCAAATACCTCAAAACGGACATTCACGGCACCGTGTTGTGGAACAAGCTCTATTCCAAAGACCTGTGCCTTTCGGTGTGCGAAACCGCCCATTCCAGCAAGGTGTTGCGCTTTGTGGAAGATTTGTACCTGACCGCGCTCTTTTTGATGAATGCCAAAAAATACGTGGGCAGCGATCTGGTGGGCTACGGCTACTACTGGTGGGAGAAGGACCGTGCCGATACGGTGGAGCGGGCCGTATACACCTATTTTATCCGTGAGGAGCTTGTGCCGTACGTGCGCGCCAAAGGTTTTGACGAGGCCTTGGCCGCTGATTACGGCTGGTTTTTGGAGCACTACCTCAGCCTCTGCACCGGCAGGCTCAGCGTGGCCGTGGGCAAAGAGGAGGGCGACGCCATATCAGACGCCACAGTGGCTTCTTTGCTGGAGTTTACCGATGCGGCCACCCTTATAAAAGTGCTGCTGCTGGGCAACCGCATAAACGCCGAGAAAATAGTGCGGTCCTCGCGCCTGTTGCGCGGCGCAAGCAGGCCGGAAGCGGTTAACCTGTACGAATAGTTTTGCAGCGGCGCTGTCTGGCTGGAGAGTAATATGGATTACATGCATAAAACGTGGAGCGCGCTCATCGACATTACGTCGGTATGCCCCAATACCTGCATATACTGCACGCGCTATACGCGGCATTTGCGTACGGACCAGCGCAGGCACATGCCCCTTGATAAAATAGAAGCCGCCATTATTGCGTATAAAGACTGGCCCTCCATGGTCAGCATAATAGGCGGCGAGCCTCTTATGCATCCGCAATTCGCCGAGGTTAACGCTCTTTTGCGCAGGCACCTGCCGCAGGAAAAGCTGAATATTTTCACCTCTGGCCTGCCGGGCATGAAAAAACGCGCCATCGCCTCAAAACCAGCGGTGGATTCCAAATATAGCTGGGTGCCGGAATATGCCTGGAGCGAGTGGCCGGAGGGCGATTGCGACATGACCAGAACTTACCGCACCATCCGCTACAACGCGCATGATGCGGCGCAGCAGGAGGTGTGCAGCCACCACCCGCTTACCCTGGCCGTGGGCGACGCCGTGCAGGATGAGGCCCTTAAATGGAAGCTCATAAACAACTGCTGGGTGCAGCGCATCTGGAGCCCTACCGTAAACATAAACGGCGCATATTTTTGCGAGGTGGGCGCGGCCATTGACCGCCTCCTGCATGACGGAGCCAACGCATGGCCCGTGGAGCCCGGCTGGTGGCGGCGCGCCCCGCACGAGTTTCAGGCGCAGGCGTCAAAGCTGTGCGCGCACTGCGGCATGTGCCTGCCCATGCAACGCCAGCGCCTTGGCGATACCAGCGAGCTTTTCAGCACCGGCCTGCTGAAACTTTTTAAAGACAAGAAACTGCGCAATATGGATACGGATATAACCGTGCTGGACAAGCGTTTTAGCACGGCTGAGATAGAGACCTTTGCCGAGCGCTGGTATCCATCCAACTACCGCGAGGATTTGGTGGAAGATGACGCCGCCTTGTCGCACCTAAAAGGCATAGACGTGCCCTTGAGCTTCGCTGACGGCGACCCCTATGTATTCAAGGTTGACAGTGACGATGATTTCAAGGCGGCCTTGAGATCGGCGGCGGCTCTGCCCCTTGCCGGCGAGCCGCATCTGCTGCCGGCGCCGCGTCATTTTTTGTACCAGGGCATGGCCTTTGACCCGCTCAAGGACCAATACCCCTTTGTGCTTGAAGATAACGCCCAGGGGCAGGAGCTGTATAAGCGCAGCATGCTGCTTTACCTGAGGCCGCTCTTGCCGGAGGCGGATTTTGAAGCCTTTCTCGCCGCCGCGTCAGGTTTGAAACTTTCCCTGAGGCTGTACGAATTGTTTTGGGAGCTTTACGGCGAGCATCATCGGCGAATCCTGCGGGAAAAAGCCGCCGCTCTGGCCGGAAAGGAAGTATACTTCTGGGGCTGTGGCGCTTCTTACAAAAAATTCGCGGGGCTGTTCGCCGCCGCCAAACCTGTGGCCTTTTTAATAGATATGCCCGGCTACCCCGCGCAAGTGGAGGGTATTCCGGTTATCCACCCCAAAGACCTAACTGCGGATGACGCAAAACCGGTAATAGTCTTCACCAGAAAATGCTATTTGCCGTCGCTGGTCAAAAATCTCGAGCATAAATACGCCCATGTTGCGCTGGGCGCGCCGGTATGGGCCGTGCTTGAATAAGCGCTGCTAATATGCTGGCCCTGATTTTGGGAGGAAATTGGCTGTGCCTATTCCCGCGTTCCCACTTTCACCGCCGGGTTGCCTGACATATAGGTGTTGTCGCGGCAGCCTTTGTATACGGCGCTCAAGGGGGCTATTATATTGCCGCTGCCAATGCGGGCGGCGGGCATAATAACGCTGGTAGCGCCAACGGAGTTGCAGCCGCCCATGTTTACTCCGCCCAAAATCTGCACGTTGGGGCCGAAAAAGTTGCACTCGCCCACCGTGCAGTCGTGGCCCATGTGTACCAGCCCGTTAAAGAGGTTGCCGGGGCCGATGGCGCAGTTGCAGTTAATGTAGCACTTGCTGCCGAAAATGCAGCCTTCGCCCACGCTGGTGGCCTCATCCACATAAGCGTTGGGGTGGATAAGGGTGAAAAAGGGCACGCCCCTGGCTCTTAGCTTAAGGTAGGCCTTGCGGCGCAGGTGCGGGTCGCCTATGCCAATAACGGCATACTCGCCTGGCTGGTGGGCGTATTCGTCGTCAGTGCCCAGCAGCAGGCCGGAAAGCTCTTTCAGGTCGCCTTTGTAACCTTCAAAGCTTAAAAAACCTTTTACGGATAACGCGGGCTCGCGCCGCATAACGGCGCGCAGCATGGCGTAGCACTCGCGGGCAAAGCCGGAGTTGCCGACTATGACTATTGATTTGGTTGTATTATCGCTCATGGCAAATCCTTTACCCGTGTAATCAAGGCAGCGCGGATTATGACAGTTGCAAGGTCAAGGCGGTTTACCGCCATATTGCGGGGTTGGGCGCAGCCAAGATTTTATAAATCTGCCTCAGGTTGTGTCGACATTCAGACGCTTTTGCCCTCTGGCTGCGTCTGCAAAGCTTTGCCCCTCAGTCGAATACCGTAAGAGTATACTCTTTCGGTTAAAAGCCTTGCTTCCCTGCCAGAGCGCAAAATCACTCTGAATGTAGACACAACCTGGCACGCGGCGCCTTTTCCATATTCTTCCACCAGATCTAACCCAACAGCCTTGTTTTTACTCCCGCAAGCTCCGCCGCAGGCAAGGCTGGAAGCAGCGCCAAGTTATCTTTCTGCGGCACGGCCACGCAGCTTGCCAGCCAATCCAGGGCCGGTTTGTTGCGCGGGCCTGTTTTATGGCACACAAAAATTTTGCCTTTGTTCCCCAAATGTTCAGCCGCCAGGCGCAACATTTGGGCGAGCATGCCGTTTTCCACGCCCCGGCCCAGCGCCCGGCAGCTTACGGCAAGCTCGTCAACATACATATCGCCGTTTTGGCGGGCCAGCAGCACGGCGATTATGCCGCTATCCGAAAGCTTGTCGCGCATGGCAGCCGTGACCACGCAACGGTTTGGCTCCGCCATGTATTTTGCAGCTTCGGCGGGGTCAGGCCTTTTGAAAGACAGAATAAACTGGTTGGTTTTGTTCAGCAGTTCCGTCACGCGGGGCAGTTGTTCCAGCTTGTTTACGGCAAAATCCATTTCAATTTGCAGGGCCGCTACATACTCCTCAGCGCTTAGGCCTGCTCCAAGCTCGCGCCGGGCGGCATTGGCCCGCGCGTCGGCCCCGCGCAGGGCGTCCTCCGCCGTAAAGGATGTTTTCATCAGGCCGGGGTAAAAGCGCAGGATGTTTAAGGCAACTTCCGCCGAGGGGGCTTCGGCAACGTGCAATTCAGGCAGTTCAACGGCGGCGCGCAGGGCTTCGCCAGGGTTGTCGTCCACAAAGAGCATGGCGTCCAACCCTATGTTTAAATCCCGCGCAATCTCGGCGATATTTTCAGGCTTGGGCCGCCAGTTTATGCGGGCGGCTGAAAAATCCTCCCAACGCAGGGCAAAATCAGCGCGCTCGGCAAACAGCCTTTTAACGTCGTCTTCTTCATTTTTAGAGGCCAAAGCCAGCATAAAGCCTTGCCCGGCCAGTTCTTTGAGGCGTTTTTGCACGGCTTGGCGCGGGGTTACGCCCTGTATGCCGTCTTCGCCCAGCACGCCGTCGTAAAGGGTGTTGTCCAAATCCAGCACCAGCGCTTTGAGCGGAGTGAGGAGCAGGGCGGGGATATAGCGGCAGCCCAGCTCGCGGGCCGCCAAGAGTAGCGCGGAGTTGGAAAGGCGTGTGCCTGCCAGCGCTTGCAGGCGCTCGGAAAAAGCCTGCCCGCCCAAGTGCGCGGTTGCGGCGTCCACATCCAGAAACAGGGTTTGGTCAGGCAGTTTGAGTGTGATAGCTGAAGTGGCGGGCAGTTCTGGCGTAAGGCCAGATGTGCCGGTACAGGCCACTATTATTCTATTTGCGCCTGTTTTGGGCCTGTTCAGGCCATTGGCCGGATTAAGCGCAACAGATTTGGACTGGTCTGGGCCAATATACGCATTACCCGCCTCAACCTTGAAGATACCCTCGGCAATATTGGCATTATCCGTGTAGATTCCGGATTTGTCCGCGCCGGCCTCCAATTCAGCAACTCCGGCCTCGCGCAGGGCCTGCGCCCGCCCGCTCAGCCATGCCGCGAAATTTTCCATTCGGTATTTGGCCGCGTCCACCCAGATAATGTGAATATCGGCCTTGGGCGGCATATGGGCGAAGCTCAGGCTGTCGTCATAATCGCTGTACCAGAAATCGGCTTGCAGGCCGGAAAGGGCCAGAAAGGGGTTTAAGGCCGAAGCGGCCAGCTCAAAGGCATGGTTACGGTGCACCGCAATGGTTATGTGCCGGAGGTTTTCCGGCAGCGGCAGGGCCAGCAGGTCCGCCCGTGTGGGGGCATCCTGAAACAGCGGGGTCATTTCAGGCTATTCCCGCCGTCCAGCACTATGTTTTGGCCCGTAACCCAGCGCGAAGCGCCGGAAAGCAGCCAGGCGGCGGCTTGGGCCACGTCTTGCGGGCTGCCGGGCCCCAGTGGGTAATCGGCCCAGTCCGGGTAATGCTCATGCAGGGTTTCGGTCATGGGCGTGAGTATAAAAGCTGGAGAGATGCAGTTTACGCGAATGCCCTGCGGCGCGAACTCGCAGGCCATGGCTCTGGACATGGAAAAAACCGCGCCCTTGGAAGCGGCGTAGGCCGATATGCCCGCATTGCCGCTGAAAGCGCCGGTGGATGCGATGAAAACCATGGAGGCCCCAGCGCCTATGTTGTTGCGCCGGTCAAGAAAGGCGCGGCCAAGTTGATAGCCCGCCACCAGGTTTACGTCCAACATCTGGCGCAGGCCTTGGCTTTCTTGCAGGCGCACCGGCGTTATGCCGCATATTCCGGCGCAGTGTAAAAGGCCGCGCAGTTTGCCGTGGGCGTTTTTAAGCTCTTTAACCCAATCGCCAAGGCTGTCGGCGTCTTGGGCCAGATCTTTGGTATGGCAATGAAAATTTTGCGGGTTGGCGCTTTGCGCGGCCACGGCCTTAAGGCGCTCCTGATCGCGGGCGGCGGCAATAACCGTTGCCCCAAGGCTGTTGAGCAGCAGGGCGGATGCGGCCCCAAAGCCGGAGGATGCGCCGGTTACCAGCAGCACGTCTTCGGGGGTGAAGCGGATCATGCTTTTATGCCCGCGGCTTTGGCTATGTCGGCCACGGTGGTAAACCCTTTAAAGTCGTTCATGCTGAGGCGCACGTTGAAGTGGCGGTCCAAAAAAGCCGCCGTGCCCATTATGGCCATGGAGTCCCATTCTTCAATATCCGCAAGGGCCATGCCAGCGCTTATGGGGTCGTCACGCTGCAAAACATCCAGCATTTCTTCCAAAAATTCATTTATGCTCATCAGATTCCCTTTTTCAGAAATTTATTTTGCCAGAACTCGACCATGTTTACTCTGCTTTGCGCTTGCGGGCTGCTCTCTAAAATTTGCACCCCGCCGTTATAGGCCCGCTTTGTTTCAATAACGGCACTGCCCCATGAGAGGCCGACCCCAAAGCCGCTTAAGAGCAGCCTCAAGTCGCTGCCGGGCATGCTTTGTTCCAGCGCGTCGCACAAAGCGCCAGCTACTGAGGCTGTGGACTGGTTGCCGTATTTTTCAAAGGTCCGCCAAAAGATCTTATCGGCAGAAAGGCCCAGAGACAAGCCTATGCCCTGCACAATTTGTTTGTTGGCCTGATGCAGGGCGAAAAAGTCAATGTCATCCGTCTTCAGCCCTGCGTAAGCCAGCAGGCCGGATATATTTTGCGGCACTTCATGCGTGCTGAAGTCAAAAACCGCCATACCGTCAATAAGGCCGTCGGTCAGCTTCCAGATATTCCCCGCCTCGTCGGCGTATTCACGGCTTAAAATATCCGCATCGGCCCGCAGGCGAAAGCCCCCGGCGGGCATGGCTATGCTGTGCCAGCGCCTGCCGTCGGTGGCGAGATTAAAAAAGGCCTTGCGCCCGTCATCGGCCCGCGTGAGCAGGGTGGCGGAGCCCGCATCGCCAAAAAGCGGGTTTACCAGCCGGTTGCGCCTGTCGGTATGTATGCTGGGGGTGTCGCCAGCCAGCAACAGCAGTTTTTGCGCCGCGCCGGAGGCGATAAGGGAGTGGGCCAGCCAGAGGCCGTAAACATAGCCGGAACAGCCCATGGCAACGTCAAAAGCCGCGCATTCGGCGGAAAGCCCCAAGCGGCCCTGCAATATGCAGGCCCCGGCAGGGTGGAAATGATCCGGGCTTTGGTTTACCAGCACCAGCGCGTCAATGCTTTGCGGGTCAAGGCCCATGCCTTTTATAAGCTTTAACGCGGCCTGCTCGCACAAATCCACGGCAGTCACGCCAGCATCGACCACATGGCGGGCGCCGTAGCCAATCATGTTTTTGGCGCGCGCCAGCTTTTTGGGGTTGTTGTCAAAAAAGGCGATTTCATCGTCAATATTTATGCGGACAGGCGGCACAACGGCCACCATGCCTTGCACGGCCACACCCGAGAAAGAGCACTTCATTTTACGGCCCCCTGGTAAGCTATTGGCTCGAGGCACACTATATCATCCAGCTCCAACTGGCAGGCCCCCCAAGAAAGGCCCACCCCAAAGCCTTGCAGCACCGCCAGCGCCTTGCGCCCGGCCAGAGCCGGAGCCAAACTGCCGCAGAGCACGCCGGGTATGGAGGCGGAGTTTTGGTTGCCGAAGCGCGTAAAGCAGTCTGAGGGGGCTTTTTCCGGCGGAATCTTGGCTTTTCTGGTAATGGTTTCCACTATATATCTGTTGGCCTGGTGCAGGACGAAGTAGTCGATATCCGCAACGTCTTTGCCGGAAAACTCCAACACCTGCCGCAAAAGCTCCGGCTGTTCGGACATGGTGAATTCAAAAATGCCGAAGCCGTCCATATAAATATCTTCCGGACTGCGCAGGTTGCCTTCGGCATCCGGCACGGCTTTTTGAGTTTGTGGGTTGGACGGCGCGCGGTAGCCACCGGCGGGTATGTACATTTTTTTCAGGCCAGTGCCATCGGAGCGCAGCACAAAGTAGGTGTTTGCCGCTTCCGGGTTTAATTCCACTATAGTGGCGCTGCCGGCATCGCCAAACAGGGGGGCCACGCTTCTATCGCGCGGACCAGCGGCTTTGCTTAAAGTGTCTCCCGCCACCAGCAGCACCCGGCGCAGGCCGGAGGCGAGCATCATGCCGCTAAGCCACAGCCCGTACACGTAGCCGGAGCAGCCCAGCTCCACGTCCAGCGCCACCGCGTCTTTGGGCAGGCCAAGGGCGGCGTGCAGCGCATGGGCGTTGCCTGGCATGTAATAATCCGGCGTTTGGGTTACGGATATGACGGCGTCAAGCTGTTGCGGCTCTATATTCAAAGCCCGCATAAGACGTTTGGCGGCGGCGGAGCATAAATCGCAGGTGGTGGTGGCGGGCGCGGCCACCTGGCGTTGCCCGAAGCCGATGGTTTTTTTCATGCGGGCCAGCAGGGCCGGATCATTGTTGTAATATTCCGGAAAGTCGTCCAGCCGCAAGGTTTGCTCGCCGGTAACAACCGCGCACCCGGCCAGACGGATGTTTTTTATAACAAATTGCGCCATGCGGCCTATCCTGTTCAGCAATGGGGCTTTATCGCGCTTATGCGCTTGCGGCTTGCAACTGCACCAGTTCAATCATCATCATATTGGGGAGCATCAGAAAGCACACTTTTTTAAAATATTCCGCCGCCGTGACCGGCACTATAACCTTGGCCCCGTGTTTTGCCGCAAGTTCGTCGCGGCTGCGTTCAATATTGTCCGTTGCATAAGCGAAGTGATAAAATTTTATGCCCTTGGCCAGGCAGGAATCCAACGGGCCTGAAGTGTGCAGGTTTTCAAGCAGCTCCAGCACCGGCTGGCCGGGGGCTGAAATAAACAGCCCGCGTATTTTTTGCGTTTGGTCGGTAAAATAGTCCCCGTCCGGCTTATAGCCCAGCGCCTCAAAGCCCGGCAGCTCGCGCGCTATGCCTCTGGTAGCCACGCCTATATGGTGCAGGCGCAGGTTATTCACCGGCCAGGCTCCGCGTTTTATCCACAATAAGGGCCATGGATTTTAAAAGCGGAATGTCCTCCGGCTCAAACGACACGCCCAACTCCTGCTCCAGCGTCATTATCAGCTCTATATGCTTCATAGAGTCCCAGGCAGGCTCGCTTTGCATCTCCACCTTGTCGCCAACGCCAATGTTTTTGCCCAGCATAAGCGACATAATCGCGGCTATTTTTTCTTCCATAATTTTCCCGTTTAAAAACTAATCGGATATAAAACCCGAAATATTACCGCCCGGCTTGAAAAAACGCGGCGTTTTCGCAGGGTCTTAGCCCATACAGTGCCACAGCCCGCAGTATTTTACAATTGGCAAAGGTGTAGAGGATGAGTCCAGATTTGATTAGATCTGGGCGGAAGATTTGTTTCCGCATACTCGGCAAAAACAGCCTTTTCCGTTTTTTTTGCGTCATCACGTACATTGAGTACGCTCAGCCGCAAAAAAACGGAAACTTGCCCGGAAAATCAAAAAATTCTTATTTTTACCAAGTCTACCTCAACGATTCCCATTCGCGCATGAGTTACGTGTTTGCCTATCTGTAGGTATAGCGAGGATGTGAGCGCGGGGAAGCCGCTGCGCCTTTGAAGCGTGTGAAGAGGTGGATTTGCCTCAGTGTGGCATTGTCTGAACAGGAAGTGGCAAACTTATAGGAGACAGTAAACGTATGTGTATTTATTGTACAACTAACCGCCGCAGGCATCATGCCCGCGGCGGTTAGTTAAATGTTCGCGGTTTGTTTAGCCTTCCACGCCCGGCGCGAAGCCTTTGTCGCTCATGAGCATATCAAGGGGGATCATGGCGAAGGCCAGGTAGTGGGCAAAGGGCACGTCATCGGACTTTTTACGCAAGTCGGCAGAGAGAATGTAGCGTTTGCAGGCGGAGCATACCTCGGCGCGGTGCCCGGATTTTTCTTCAGCGTAATATACGGTGATGTTTTCGGGCTTATCAGTGGCGCAGTAGGGGCAGGCGTTGCGCGCATAGCGCCATTGCTGGCGGCAGAGCGAGCAGCACAGGTGGCGCGAGCCGCCTTCGCCTTGCAAAAAGCTTATGTTGGCGGCGGCGCCGCATACTGGGCAGTAGCCCTGCTGCCATTTAGCGTCCTCAAGCAGCTTTGCCAGCAGCGGAGCTGCTTGCTGGGCAATTTCCGAGGCGCGTTTTTGAAACACGTTTTGCAGAACATAGAGGACCAGGTCTTCTTCCACTTTGGCTTTGGAGGCGAATTTCGATATTTTGTCCACATCGCCTTCAAGCATAAGTCCGGTCAGTTCCGGCACAAGTTCGGGCTCTTTTTTTATGGCCTTGGCGAGCTTATCAAGCTCATCGGCCTGATCTTCAAACACCTTTTTCAATTCTTGCACCGCATAAAGGGCGGCGGAATCAAGCTGCAGTTCTTCCAGCTTCCAGTCATCCAGCGGAAAAAAGGCCTTGCCCCGGCCGAACATTATGGCGTCTGGCTCCGGCAGGGCAACTGAGCCGGACATGGGGGGGATGGATTCGAAAATAAGGCCGGTATCGCGAAACTGCCCGACAAGATCTGCCACTTCCTGGTTTTCAACGCTCATGCGTTTGAAAAATGCTTCCAGCTTTTTGCTCATGAAATGTTCCTGTGTTGAAAATTTTATTTTCAGGCGCGCGGATGCGTCAGCCGTTATCAGCCGCGTGTGGGGAACGCGTTTTTTATTACCGCGCCAGCGTTAAGACGTTAGCTTACACAAAACGGGCATTTAATCAATGTGCGTTTAAAAGGCGAAAAAGGCGCGGGTTAGCTGGTATGAACGGTTTAATATTGGGGCGGCATAATCAAAGGCGGTTGGCAAATTTTTATGGGCGCGCCAACTGCCTGCCGCAAGCGGGGCGGCGCCCGGCGCTGTAAGGCCGGTTCTTGCTCTGGCATAGCCAGAGCAAGAACCGGCTTTATTACATCGGTTTAGCCCTCGGCGAACTCGTGATATTTGTCGGGTTCGTCGGTGACAATGAAGATAACGCGCACGGAATCGGCATTAAGGGCCTGCACTTTGGGGAAGCGTTTTTTCAGGGTTTGCACCCGTTCTTCCACCTTGGCGAGTATTTCATCCCTGTCGCCGAATTCAATGGCGTTGGTGGGGCAAGAGAGCACGCAGGCGGGCAACTTCCCGTCTTTTACGCGGTCTATGCACATGGTGCACTTGCTCATCACCTTGGTATCGGGGTGCTGGCGGGGCACGTCAAAAGGACATGCGGAACGCGAGGTTTCGTAGTCGCTTTTGAAGGTATCTTTGGTGAAGATGATTGCGCCGGTTTCTTCATCCTGCACAATTTCATTTTCAACCATGCCTGCCTGGCAGGGCGGGGTAACGCAATGGCGGCACATATCGGAAAAGAAGTTCCAGTATGGCTTGCCGTTTTCCCTGCGGCCTTCGGAGAAGCGCACCAATTTGTAGGTGAACTCGTTGAAGTCCGGCGGGTTCTGATAGCTGCCGGTCTGGTACGTTTTGGTACCCGGCAGTTGGTTCCATTGTTTGCATGCTACTTGACAGCCGCGGCAGCCTGTGCAGCGCGAAACGTCAACGAGAAAGGACTTTCCGTCACTCATGGCTTACCTCCTATGCCTTTTCCACGTTAACCATGAACGCTTTGTATTCAGGCGTCATGGAGTGTCCATCGCCCACGGTGGGCGAGAGCAGGTTGGCTGTGTCGCCGGCGTCTTCAGGGAAGAGCCAGCCGTAGTTAAAGGTCATGCCTACCTGATGAATGGTTCTGCCGTCGCACCTGAAGGGGCGGAAACGGGAGGTAACCATGGCCACGCAGTTAAGCGCGCCTCGGGCGGATTTAACCTTTACCTGGTCGCCGTTGTTAATGCCCTTTTCTTTGGCCAGCTCGGTGCTTATTTCAACATACACCTGCGGCATGGCTTCGGTAAGCCAGCTCTGCCAACGGGTTATGCCGCCGGTGCACCAGTGCTCGGTGGAGGAGTAGGTAGTCATGACAATGGGGTATTCCTTTGTCGCGTTGGCTATCTTGTCCATCGGGCCGTTGTACAGGGTGATGGTGGGGCTGTTAAGCTGTTTGGACATCATGTTCTTGGCGAAGGGACTTTCACGCGGCTCGTAATGTTCCGGGAAAGGACCGTCGTTGGCGCCGTTGCCGAAGAGGGAGGCAACGCCGTCCGCCTTCATAATAAACGGCAGCACGCCGCCTTTGGCTGCCATGGGGGCTGCGCCGCCGTCGGCCACGTCACCCACCCATTTGCCGTCTTGCCATACCAGCAGGGGCTTTTTGGGGTTCCACGGCTGGCCGTTTTTGTCCACGGAGGCGCGGTTGTAAATGATGCGCCGGTTCATGGGCCAAGCAAAGGACCATTCGGGGTAGAGGCCAAGGCCGGTGGGGTCGTTTTTGCCGCGGCGCTTCATAAGGTTGGTGCCGTCGGCGGTGAAGCTGCCGGAGCATATCCAGTTGCCGCTGGTGGTGGAGCCGTCGGTTTGCAACAAGGCAAAGCCGGGCACGCACTGGCCTTTTTTGTACGCCACACCGTTAATGGTAACGTCGCGGGTAAACTGGCCGTTAACCTGCTTGGCCACTTTTTCGGCGTTATACATGCCGTTTTCGTCAAAGGCGTCGGAGTTCATGTTGATTACCGGCTCGGCGAAGGTTCCGCCTTCCTTGCGGTACAGCTCCTGCACCTTTTTCTGAATGCGCACGATAATGTCGCCGGTGGAAAGGGTATCGCCGGGGCCTTTGCCCACGGAATACTTCCACTGCATCCAGCGGCCGGAGTTGGCCTGGCTGCCTTCCTTCTCAATGGAGGCGGTGGCGGGCAGCAGGAACACTTCGGTTTTGACGTTACGGGGGTTTATGCCGGGGCTTTTCCAGAAGGAGGCGGTTTCGTTATCGAAAATGTTAACGTGAACCATCCAGTCCAGCTTGGTCATAGCCTGACGGATCTTGTTGGAGTTGGGCAGCGAGCAGGCAAGGTTTTGCGCGACGCAGGTCAGGCCTTTAATCTTGCCCTGGTACATTCTGTCAAACAGCGTCATTACGGAATAGTCAACGCCGTCATCGGCCTTGGGCAGCCAGCCGTAGGCGAAGTCGTTTTCCTTTGTGGCCGCGTCGCCGTACCAGCCTTTAAGCAGGCTGGTTATGTACTTGGGCGTGTTGCCCCACCAGTTTACCGACATGGGGTCGGCAGTGGCCGGGGTGATTTTGTCGCAATAGGTTTTAAGGTCTACATGCGAGGAGCGCGGAGCCGCCAGGTAGCCCGGCAGGTAGTGGTACAACAGGGCGTGGTCGGTGGAACCTTGCACGTTAGGCTCGCCGCGCATGGCGTTAACGCCGCCGCCGCAAATGCCTATGTTGCCCAGCAGGAGCTGCACCATGGCCAGGGCGCGTATGTTCTGCACGGCCACGGTGTGGTGGGTTTGCCCAAGGGCGTACATTACGGTGCCCGCGCGATCTTTGGTGCCGGTGGAGGCGAAGGTTTCGTACACCAGCTTGAGGTCGGCCACGGGGGTGCCGGTAATGGAAGAAACCTTTTCAATCGTGTAGCGGGAAACGTGCTTTTTAAGCAACTGGAACACGCAACGCGGGTTTTTAAGGGTTTCATCGCGTTGCGGAATGCCCTTTTCGTCTTTGACTATTTTCCAGAAAGACTTGTCGTAGGTACGGCTTTTGGAATCGTACCCGCTGAAAAGGCCGTCATCGAATTTGAACTTGCCGTCAACTATGAAGGCGGCGTTGGTGTAGGTAAGCACGTATTCTTTGAAGTACTTGTCGTTGTCGATAATGTACTTCATCATGCCGTTCAAAAAGGCGATGTCGGTGCCTGAGCGGAGGGCTGTGTGAATATCCGCGCGGGCCGAGGTGCGCGTGAAGCGCGGGTCGACGTGGATAACTTTTGCGCCTTTATCCTGAGCGCGCAGTACCCATTTAAAGGAAATGGGGTGGTTTTCGGCAGCGTTGCTGCCTTGAATTAATATTACGTCACTGTGTTGAATGTCTATCCAGTGGTTGGTCATCGCGCCGCGTCCGAACGACTCTGCCAGAGCCGGTACAGTGGGGCCGTGTCAGACTCGCGCCTGGTGATCTATATGCACCAGGCCCATGGAACGGACAAAGCTGGTCATGTTCCAGCATTCTTCGCTGTCAACGTTGGAGCTGCCCATATGGGCAAGGCTTTCGCAACGGTTTACCAACTGTCCTTTGGCGTTGTGGGTAATAAAGTCGGCATCGCGCACGTCTTTCATTTTACGGGCTATGCGGTCTATGGCCCAGTTCCAGTCTTTTTCTTCCCACTTGTGGCTGTAGGGAGCGCGATACATCACCTTTGTAAGGCGGTGCTCGTTGTTCGCTGAAGTCTGGTAGGTGCCAGCGCCCTTGGCGCAGAGTGAACCTTCGTTAATGGGGTTTTCCGGGTCGCCTTCAACGTTAAGAACCTGGCCGGTTTTGGCGTCGGTGCTGCAAATAAGGCCGCAGCCGACAGCGCAATAACAGCAGATTGAAAGGCTCTGCCTGGCGCTTTTAAGTTTGCCCGCCTTGCCGAGTTCATCGGCATAGGCCCTGGCAGTGGTCAGGTTAAAGCCGATCGGCCCGAGAGCAAGCCCCATGCCGAGACAGCATGAAAGCTTGAGGAACTCTCTCCTCTTCATTTTCCAACCTCCTGGTTGTCTTGTTCTTATCCACTATGCTTGCCGAGATTGTGGGCAAGCGGGCGAACAAAAGGTTATTCACGTGATTTTATATGTAACAGGCTGTGATTTTTATGCAAGTCCAAACAAATTATGTTAATTTTTGCATAATCTAGTACAAGTTGGCACAAACAAAATTTTCCTGTAAAAACAACTTATTGGCATAGTGAATATGTGGAGATTGCTGTAAAAAAGTTTTGGATAAAGTGGAAAAGGCGAACTTGGCGCGGTAACATGCTTATTTGTTTAAAAATTTAGTTGTGACAACAAATTGTTGATATTGGCGGTTTTTGTAAACAGTCTGTTTTGGCAGGCACGCCGCCATGTTCTAAAAAGCGCATGTTCTGCTGGATATATTTGAAAACTATAACATATTGATTAGATTATAATAATTATTTGAAGACAAAAGCATGCCTGCCGCTACGGTTTTTTACTTCGATATGAGGCAGGTGAAAAAACGGCGCATATATGGCTTTTGGCGGGCAATGCGCCTTTCGCGCGGTTTGCTTCGCGCCCGTGCACTGCGCCAAGAATGCCACAGAGCGTGTTTTGGGCGCTACATCCAGTGTTTTTTGAGCAGGTACTTCCACAACGCCGCGCAGGCGGCAACGGTTACGGCTATTATGCCGGCCAGAGCCAGGGGCGAATCCTGAAAGGGCAGGGGCACGTTCATGCCATACAGGCCTACTATAATAGTGGGGGCCATGAGTATTAGGGTAATGGCCGCGAGAAATTTCATTACGGAGTTCATGTTGTTGGAAATCATCGAGGCGAAAACGTCGTTCATGTTGCCGGTAATTTGGGTGTAAATTTCCGCCATTTCAACGGCCTGTTTGCTTTCGGTAAGGGCATCCACCAGAATTTCGTTTTCGTCCTGCTGCCAGGTAAAGTTGCCGGAGGTGAGCATTTTATCCAGCACCATGGCGTTGGCTTTAAGCGCTGTAAGAAAATAGACCAGATTTTTTTCCAGTTGCAGCATGCGCGAGAGATCTTCGTTGCGGGTGGATTTGCGCATGGCCTCTTCTATTTCGCCCGTCAGGGCGTCCATTTCCTGCAAGTGGTCGATATAGTGTATGCTTACCTGCTGCAAAACCGTAAGGGCTATGCGTATACGCTCGCGGCTTTGGCCCGCGTGCAGCTTGTTTTCCACCAGTTTGCGCACCAGCCCCTCCTCGCTGCATATGGTAACCACGGCCCCGGCGGTAATGATAATGCCTATGGGCAAGGTGGTGTAAGTGTACTTTTGCCCTGCGATGGGTTTGCGCGAGACCCGCACGATTATGAGCACGCTGTTGCCGTTACGCATTATATGCGAGCGCTCGGCCGGGTCGAGGGAGTCGGTAAAAAAGTCCAGAGGCAGGCTTAGTCGGCCTGAAACCGTCTCCAGTTCCTCAATGCTCGGGCTGGTCAGGTCTAGCCAGTAATCAGTCTGGCAGGTTTCGCCAGTTTTTTCCGCCTGATTGGAAAAAACTTCAGGCAGATTTTCCAGCGGAATAATGTTTTTGCCGTCTGATTGGTATATTTGCAGCATATTTGGTCCTTTTGCGGGCCTTTTGGTAACATTGGGCACAACATAGGCCGATGGAGCGGAAAGAAGAATTATTTTAAGGCCTGTTGCGCATGAGGCCTTTTGGCCTTGGGCCAGGCAGGAAAAGGCCTTTCCGGCGTTGGCCGAATAAAAAACGTATCGCCAACAGGCCTTTGCCGGCGTGGCTAAAGCCCCGCCAGCATCAGCTCAAGCTGCCGCAGCGCGTCTTGCGGGGCGATGCCCTTAAGGCAGCAGCCGTCAGTTTTACAACGGTCAGCACCGTGCAGGGAGCAGGGACGGCAGGGCATATCCATCTGCAATATCACGTCTTGCGGGCCTGCGGGGAAAAAGCCCCATTCCCTGGTGGTGGGGCCGAACAGCGCAAGCACTGGCGTGCCCACGGCGGCGGCCAGGTGCATGGGGCCGGAATCGCCCGTCATTAACACGCTGGCCTGTGACAAAAGGGCGCAAAGCTCGCGCAAGCCGGTTTTGCCGGTAAGGTCTCGCCTGTCTTGGGGCAACAGCGCCTCGCCCTGCCCGACTATGAACCAGGGGCGGCCTGCTTCATCAAGCCTGTTTACAAGATGCAGCCAATGCTCTTTGGGCCAGGCCTTGCGAAAGTGGGTGGCGTAAGGGTGCAGGGCTATGGGGCGTACCGGCCCGTTTCTGAAAGCTTCTTGCCCGAAAATGGATTCAAGGCGTTTTTGGGCGGCTTCGGTTTCTTGGCGTGTAAGATAAACCACCGGCAGCAGGGCTTCAGGCGGCGGCGGAGTTGGGGCAACGGCCATAAAATAGCGCTGTGTTACCGTGCTTGCGCGCAACAAAGCGGCAGCTTTGGGGCTTTTGTTAAGCACCAGCAGCCTGCGTTGCAGCGAAAATTTGGGGTAGCGGCGCACCGGCCCGCGCCACAGGGCGCTTAAAAGCCGCGAGCGCGTGGTGCCGTGTAAATCCAACAGCCCGTGTTTTGCAAAGGCATGCGCGAGAGAGTTGAAATAGGCGGGCATGCCCGGCAGCGAAAGTTTGCTTTTTTCCGGGCAGATTATGCTCTCCACCGCCGGATTGTTCTCAAAAAGCGGGGCAAAGGCGGGCTTGGTCATTATTGTGAAGCTCCAGCCCCAGTGGTCATGCCAGTAGCGCATGGGGCCGGTTAGCAGCGCCACGTCGCCCAAAGAGCTTAACCGGAATAAAAACCAGTGCCGTGGCAGGTTGTACGGCAGTGCCGCCTGTGCCGGTTTACCGGCGCCAGCGCCGGTTTGCGGTGTATGTGGTATTGTATTGAGCATATTGTGTAAGTATAAGTTGTTTTTTTTTATGGGTAAAGGCCTTGTTAAGTAGCTGATTGCATCGTATATTAAACAATACGCAGTATCTGCAATTATGGTGGAGCCGGTCAGCTCGAATGAAAAGCAGTATGAACACAACTGTTGCCGTGCGGCTTATGGTGGCGCTCAAGCGCTATTTTCCGGCGGGCATGCTCATGTGCATGTCCATAGGGACCATTTGCGCAACCGCTTATTCCTTTAAATGGCTTAACCCATTTTTCGCGTTATTTTGCATACTGGTTGCCTTTTTGGCGCTTTTTTCCGGGCTTTTGCTGGCGCATAATCTTTATGCGGAATCCGGCGGGCAGACTTTGCCCATGATGGAAAGCGGCGATATGGCAAACCCGCTTGGCCTTTTTGACGGCAATTTTTCTTTGGCCAGTCTTAGCTCGGTTATGCACGAAGGCGTTGTGCTGCTTAAAGCCGGGCGTATTTTATACGCCAACCCCGCCTTTGCCTATATTCTGGCCGCGCATGAATCCGAACTCGCCGGCTCGCGGCTTACTTCCTACATTCACCCCGACGATTTGACGATATTGCGCCTGGATGAGAAAACCCAGGCGCAAAATGTTATACCCTCGCGCAGCACTCTGCGCCTTACCACACGCCTTGGCGATGTGCGCTGGGTAATATGCAGCGTATATAACACCACTTGGCAGAAAGAAGAGGTGAGCCTGCTGATTTTTGAGGATATAGGCGCATTGAAGCAGGCGCAGTCGTCCCTTGACGAATACGAGCAGCAATCGCGCATATTGCTTGAGCGCACGCCTTTGGGCATAGCCATGTTCGACGCCATGGGCGTGCTCAAATTATCCAATACCGCCTGGCGCACCACCTGGAGCAACGTGGTGGGCACGGGCGGTCGGCGTTTTAATATTTTGCAGGATCCTTTCATGCCCGGCAGCAACGTTGAGCGTGCCATGCGTCAGGCCTTCGCCAAGCAGGAATCCGGCATAAGCAATTACGAGCATAACACTCCGTGGGGCGAGACCCGCTGGCTGAACCTGAATTTTCACCCCATGCTCACGCCGCTTGATCAACTTATAGGCGTGGCCATGATTCAGCAGGACATAACCGATTACGTGCGCTCGGCCCGGCGCGAAAACGAGCTTAACGACCAGCTTACCGCCCTGCGCATAGATATGTCGCATGCATCGGCCCAATACGCGCAGGTTATAGATCAGTCTCCAAATGTTATAATATGTTTTGATGGCGAAGGCAGTATAACCGCCTGGAACAGCGCGGCCGAGCGCCGCTTCGGGCTGCCCCGCAAACGTGTGCTTGGTTTGGAATACAAGCGCCTTGGCGCGGATTTGCAGCCTTATTTGCCTTATTTGCGGAAAAAACAGACCGCTTCGGGCATTAACGGGGGTTTTAGCGTTGAGCGCACCGACGCGGCGGGCCTGCATTATGAGCGGGTTTTTGTAAACGTCATGCGCCTTGGCATGAAAAATACCACCGTGCTGGAGATACGCGACGTGAGCAGTTTTGTGTTCGCCAGCCAGATGCGCAACTTTTTGAGCGGCATGACTACGGCGGCGGCCATGGGCGGCCTGCTGGCCGAAATCTTGGATTTTTCCGTCACTCCGCCGGCCCTTAAAAGCGGGCAAGCCATGGAAAATATCGCCCTGCTCTCTACATTCGCCGGTGATTTCGGGCAGGTGGAAAGCCAGATATCCGAGGTTAAACCTGTAAAAATGTCGGATATTTTGCAAGAGCTTGAAAACGGCATACAAACAAAAATGCCGGGGGCCGCGTTTTTGCTGGACTATGCCCAGCCGGACCTGGAGCTGGAGAGTGACGCGCCCAAACTGGGCAGCGCTCTTTCCGACCTGGCCGTGCGCCTTGGCGCAATGATAAAGGACGGAGACAACGCCGAGTTTTGCATTTTTCAACGGGTTGAGGCGGATTACGCCATATTGAACGTTTTTTGCAAAAATATTGATGCCGGCAGTACTCCATTGCAGGCGTTGTGGGTTTCCGGCAACAATTACGAGACTTGCGACATAGCTTTTAACGGCATGGACTGGCTGCGCGAATATCCGGGCAGCCCTTTGCGTGCGGTGCGCGATGTGGCGGGCCTGCGCGGCATAATAGGCGTATATATTGAGCCCCAAGGCGGCGCGGGCATAGTGTGCAGGCTGCCCCTTGGGCGCAGCGGCAAACAACAGGCATGAGCGGCGCGTAAATGACAAGCAGCAACAAGCCGGTGAATATTCTCATAATCGATGACGAGGCGGGTATACGTTTTTCGTTGCGCGGCATACTTGAAGACGAGGGCTATGCCGTGCTGGAGGCCGAAAGCGGCGAGCTTGGCCTTGAAGTATTGGCCCATAACGATATTGATTTGATTTTTTTGGACATATGGCTGCCTGGAATGGACGGCCCAAAGGTGCTGGAGCATATTCGCCAGATCCATCCACAGCTTCCCGTGCTCATGATTTCAGGCCATGCCACCATTGAGCACGCGGTCTCGGCCATTAAAAACGGCGCGCATGATTTTATAGAAAAACCGCTCTCTCTGGAGAAAGTGCTTATTTCTGTCGCCAGAGCCTTGGAGTTCAAGGCCCTGCAGCGCGAGAACCAGGCTCTTAAATCCAGCCTGCCCGCGCAGTTGAATGAAGATTTGCTTGGCGATTCGCCCCCCATGCGCAACCTGCGCTACAGCATGGATAAAGTCGCGCCCTTGGATACTTGGGTGCTTTTAACCGGCGAAAACGGCACCGGCAAAGAAATTGCCGCGCGTTACATCCACTCGCACAGTCACAGGGCTGATAAGCCAATGGTGGCCGTAAACTGCGCGGCCATACCGGAAGAGCTTATAGAAAGCGAGCTTTTCGGACACGAGAGAGGCGCTTTTACCGGCGCGGAAAGCGCCAAGGCGGGCAAGTTTGAGCTGGCCCACCAAGGCACCTTGTTTCTGGACGAAATAGGCGACATGAGCATCAAAACCCAGGCCAAGATACTGCGCATCTTGCAGGAGCAGAGTTTTGAGCGTGTGGGCGGAAACAAGACCATTAAGGTCGATGTGCGCGTTATAGCCGCCACCAACAAGAATCTGGAAAAGGCCATAGCCGGGGGGCAGTTCCGCGAAGACCTTTACTACCGCCTGCGGGTGTTCCCTCTGACCATGCCCCCGCTGCGCGAGCGCGGCAGCGACATATTGCTTATGCTGGACCACTTCGCCGGGCGTTTTCAAAAGGATTACGCCCTGCGGCCCATGGCTTTTGACGATTCGGCCCGCCAGGCGCTGCTGCGCTACCGCTGGCCTGGCAACGTGCGTGAGCTGCGCAATTTTGTGGAGCGCATGCTCATTATGCATAACGGGCAAACCGTAACCAGCAATATGCTGCCGCTGGAAATGAGCCCCGGCCTGGTCTGCGCGCCGGCTCCGGCCGCAATTGCGCCTGCTGCCGCTCCGGCTGGCGCCGTTGCTCCGCAGGCCTCACCCCTTAATGTCTTGCCTGAAGAAATGGACGGCAATGACTTCAAGGCCGCCAGAGCCCTGTTCGAGGCCCGCTATCTTGAAGAAAAATTCCGCGAGTGTGAAGGCAACGTAAGCAAACTGGCCGAGGCCATAAAAATGGAACGCAGTTATCTGCACCGCAAGCTTAAGTCGCTGGGCATAATAGAGTAAAGGCAGCAGAGGTTGAAGCCGGATTTATGAGCGCTGGGCTGATTAGGCACGTCCCGCGCCTCACCCCTTCGGGGCGGCTTACTTCCGCTCCGGTGTCTGATTTTGCTTCCCTGTAAAATTGTCCGCCCAGACCCGCAAATGTAGCTTGCATCGCACATGCGTAACTGTTTCTGGCAGGAGAGTTATATCGCGGGCAGGGCTGTAGGGAGTGCGAATTCTGGACCCCCTTGACCCGGAAGCTTTGTTAAAAAATCAGGTTTGTGATTACGAATATGCTACTGGGTAAAAAGTAAATTCTGTTTTTTTGCAACAGGTCAGAATTTTTTTTAGTATAAGCCGAAAATTTTGCCCGCCCCAGAGCTCAAGCGCAAGGCTTGCTCCGGGGCGGGTTTTTTATCTTACGGGCCGTATCCGCGTGGCTCAGCCGTTATTCCATGGCGTAATCTTTAAGCAGGTCGCCCAAGCTAACCACTTGCTCGCCAACCAGTTGGTTAAGAGCCTGCCCCGATACAACCAGGGGCGTGAAGCCCAGCGTTCTTATGGTGTTTTGAAATTCCGGCGAGCTTATTACGTCGTTCATGACGTTGCCGACTTCCTGCCGTATGGCGGGCGTGGCGGACTGAGGCAGGGCCAGCCCGAAATAGCTGTGCGCAAACAGGCCTATGCCCGCTTCGTCAAAAGTAGGCACATCCGGCATTTGCGCCAGGCGCTCTGAAGAAGCCACGGCCAGCGGGCGCATGCCCATCTGGCGGCCAAAGTCGGCCAAGGGGTACCCCCAGGCCGCGTGGGCCTGCCCCATGGCCACGGCCTGCATGGCCGTGGTTGTGCCAAGATAGGGCAGATACACGGTCTTGCTGCCGCTGAAAAAGTTGAATTGCAGGCTGGCAAGGTGGTTTATGGTAAGGCTGCCCGCCCCTGCTATGATAAGCTGCTCAGGATACGCCCTGGCCGACGCTGCCAGATCCGCAATGCTGGTAAAGGGGCTGGATGCAGGCACCCACAGCACTAGTGGGGCCTCGGCCATTACGCATACGTTGTAAACGTCGTTAAGCTGAAATACCGGCCGCCGCGACATGGAGCGCAAAATCACGTTTTGCAGGTTGGTGGCGGCAAGGTTGTAGCCATCGCCCGGCTGCGAGGCCAGCTCGCCCCAGCCGCTGGCTCCGCCGCGGCCGGTAACGGTGCGCACGTTCAGATTTTTTCCTGTGGCCGCCTGGTACGAGACGCGTAGAGCGTTAAGCAGCAGCGCGGTCTCATCGCTGGCCCCGTAGGGGTTGATTACTGTGGAATCGGTGCTTGGGTAAGGCAGGTAGGCAGGCGTGGCCGCCGTGGCGCAAACTGACGGAATAAGTAAAAACACAGCCAATATGGCCAGTGCTCTGAAGAAGCCGCGTTCAAGGTTAAGGCGAAAGCCTGCTGATGATATCAGGCGCATTATAGCCTCCTTTAAAGCAATGCTGCTTTTTAATTAGCGCTTGCAAGCAACGCTTCTATATTATGTATGCTTGTTACCTTCCATACATTATCAGATTTTTGCAATTGTAATTCAAGCGGATAAATTTTTTTCGCGCCGAAATCACGCAGATTTGTGCTTATGAGCGCTTTATTGCCGTCCAAACTTAACAGTTTTGTGCCGGAAAATTCTTTGCGTTGTATGGAAATTGTGCCCAATTGGCCGAATACGCCGGTATCCATGCTCATTCTTTCATTTTCAGATATGGGCGTGCCGGCAAAAGCGCCGCTGTTAACGCCAAAGGTAATGAATTTGCTCATTTCGGCGCTCAAAAAAATTACCACCGTGCGCCGCGTGGCGGCATTGCCCGAGTTAAGCGCGGCCAGGGCGGTTACCAGCGCCTGGTTGAGCCTGATGTTGCCCTGCAGCACGGCGGCGTTTATTTGCGGCAGTTGGGTGGTTACAATATTGTTTATTACGGCTTCAATATCCATATGTTTGAGAGCCGCATCAGCATCCTGCTCGTCAATGGCCATTTGCAGCAGGGCGGGCACGTCTTGCGGCGCATTTTGGGTTGCGGCAAAGGCCGGTATGGCCGGTAGCAGCAGCAAGAGCAGCGATAATATAAAAGCACGCATGGTTTACCTTTTTGTTACAGAGGGAAGAGGGCGGAAAAAGCCGCCTGGGCGCGGGCTTGTTCCACTATTTGCCTTGTGTTTTGCACATCTTTGCCTATTTGCGCTTTCAGCGCGTCGATGGAATCGAATTTTTGTTCCGGCCGGATAAAACTCAGGAAGTAAAGGCGCAGGTCCTTTCCGTACAAATCACCTTCAAAATCCAGCATATGCGCCTCCAGCGAGGGGGTATCGCCGCCAAAGCTGGGGTTTACGCCCAAGTTTGTGGCCGCTGCGTAAAAGCCGCCATCCACTTTGGCCAGGCAGGCATACACGCCGTGCGGGGGCAGCAGCAGAGGGCCGGGGTCTATATTTGCGGTGGGAAAGCCCAAAAGCCCCGTGCCGCGCCGCGCTCCGTGGCGCACATTGGCATGCACGCTGTGCACGCGGCCCAACATGGCCGTGGCCTTGTCCATATTGCCGTTTTTTATGGCCTCGCGCACGCCGGTGGAGCTTACAGGCGTGTTTTGTCCGGGTAGCGTTACGGCATTGGCGCATTGCACCTCAAAAGCGAGTTCTCGCCCCAGCTTTTGCAGCGTTTCAAAGCCGCCGGAGCGGTTTTGGCCAAAGCCCAAATCGTGGCCTAGCACAACGTATTTGGCGCGCAGGGCGCCGGCCAGCACCCCCTGCGCGAAGGCACGTGGGGTTTGCGCCGCAAAAGCCGCGTCAAAGGGCAGCACCAGCGTGTAATCCAGGCCCAGCCGCTCCAGCAGGGTCAGTTTGTCGGCTGTATCCGTAATACAGTGCCTGCGCGCGCCACTGCTGAAAAACAGTGCCGGGTGCGGGTCAAAGGTTACGGCTACGGAGGGCAGGCCAGCATCGGCCGCTTTGGCCGCAAGCACGGCGGCAAGGGCCTGATGCCCAAGGTGCACGCCGTCGAAGTTGCCCCAGCTTACAACCGAGCCATGAGCCAAAAGGACTGAAATTTCTTGCAGATTAGTTACGGTAATCAAAATTTCTCCGTGTGAGTGAAAAGTCTGGTCCGGTTGCATAAGGGCTGTTTGCGGCCAGCATGCCAAGCTAAAGCATACTTAACGCATAGGCCGCGCTAGTTCAAGTTTTTAAAGGCCGGGGCGGCGCTTGCCAGCAGGGCGCTTTCATGGCAAAAACAGCCCTTGCGTGAAGTACCTTTGCCAATAAGGAGAGCATTATGGATTTTTTACCTGTGAAAAGAGCGCTGTTAAGCGTTACCGATAAAAGCGGCCTGGCGGATTTTGCCGGTTTTTTGTCCGGCAATGGCGTGGAGCTGGTTTCCACCGGCGGCACCTTTAAATCCCTGCGCGATGCAGGCTTGCCCGTAAAGCAGGTAAGCGACGTAACCGGCTTTCCAGAAATTATGGGCGGACGCGTTAAAACCCTGCACCCCAAAATCCATGGCGGCATTCTGGCGGACAAAGACAACCCCGAACACCTGAAAACCCTGGCCGATTTGCAGATACAAACCTTTGACCTGGTCTGCGTCAACCTGTACGATTTTTCCGGCGCTTTGGCTAAAAAACTCGATACCCGCGCCACTATCGAAGAAATAGACATCGGCGGGCCTTGCCTGCTGCGGGCTTCGGCCAAGAATTATCATTCCGTGCTGGTATTGCCCGGCACGGAATTTTATGGCGAGGCCAAAGCCTTGCTGCAAAGCAACGCCATGCGGGCTCCGCTGGATTTTCGCCGTAAAACCGCCGCGGCGGCCTTTGCCGCCACTTCGGCCTACGATGCCATGATTTCCGGCTGGCTGGGCGGAAAATAATAGCGTTAGCGCGCCCTAATACTTATCTTGAGGTTAATATGGAGTTCCGTCTCAAGTAAAAGCCCGCGCCGGATGCGCTTGCGCATAGCGCGAGCGCGGGCTATACTTCCGGCAGAGGTGAATTATGAGCATTATGGGAATAGCCTCTTCAGCTTTAAATGCATATAGCGTGGGCGTTATGTCCATTGCCAATAACGTGGCCAACGTCAACACCAACGGGTTTCAGGCCGGGCGGGTGCAATATCAGGATGCGCCTTACGGCAACGGTGTGCAGGTGGCGGGCATAACCAAAGAGACTTCGGGCGCCGTACCGGGCTTTGACGACCCGAACAATACATCCGTGGGAGCGCAGGAAGCGGCCAGAGAGGCCGAGGCGCAGGCCGCCATGCCTGTTACCCATGCCCCTACCCCGCAGGAACTCAGCAACGTGCAGCTAGAGCGCGAGTTCACGGACCTGATCAGCCATGAAAACGCCATTTCGGCCAATGCCGTTTTGGTGCGCACCTATGACGACATGATGGGAACAATGATTGACGTGGTGGTTTAGCAAGTTTTGCGTAAAAAAACGCCGGGGCCTGACAGCCCCGGCGTTTTTTTACGCAAGCAAAGCATGGTTACACTATAATTGTAATAGTCATATTTTTCTTTCCCGTCCCGCCGGTTACTTTATTTTTGCCCGCAAGCAGAGTTTACTTGATATTGGCGCAAGTTTATTTAAAATACCTCACATTCAGCGTGCTGCCTGACGCTTATGCTTACTTCCAATTAATTCGTCTTTATGGTGCAAGGAGTTATAATTGATTTCCAACTTTAAAGCAAAAATTGAGGAGTCGCTCATATCCGTTGTGCCGGTTATGCTGGTGGTAATCGCTTTGCATTTCAGCATATCCCCTTTGCAGCCAGGCCAGCTCCCGCTGTTTATTGTAAGCGGAGGCATGGTTATTTTGGGGCTTGGGGTTTTTTTGCTGGGCGCGGATTTGGGCATGGTGCCGTTCGGGCAGCGCGTGGGTTCGGCACTGGCGCACAAACAAAGCATCACGCTTATACTGATAGCCTCTTTTTCCATTGGCTTCGCTATAACCATTGCCGAGCCGGACGTGCAGGTGCTGGCTACCCAGGTGCATGGCGTTGCGCCAACTGTGGACAAGAACCAGCTTTTGATCATGATTGCCGTTGGCGTGGGGTTGTTCCTGCTGGTGGGCACCGTGCGCACGGTATTGGGCTGGCCCTTGCGCTGGCTGCTTATACTTTTTTACCTTTTGGTTTTTATATTTTGCGCCTTTGTTGACGCTGGCTTTGTGGGCGTGGCCTTTGACGCGGGCGGCGCTACCACCGGGCCGGTTACAGTGCCTTTTATAATGGCCATGGGCCTGGGCGTGGCCGCAGCCACCAAAAAGAAGGAAGGCGAGGACAACAGCTTCGGGCTGGTAGGGCTTGCCTCAATAGGGCCAATAGCGGCCGTGGCCTTTATGGGTTTTTTGTCCAATACCAGCTTGAGCGCGGGCGAGTATCACGCCGAGGCTTATGTGCAAATGCCGGTGCTGGACCGCTGCCTTGAGTTACTGCCCCCCGTGGCTGAGGAAATATTTTTGGCTCTTTTCCCGCTTTTGCTTATATTTTTATTTTTCCAGGTTGTTCTGCTCAAACTGCCTGCCCATCAGGTAAAGAGAATGATTACCGGTCTGGTATACTCTTATATAGGCCTTGTCATATTCATGCTTGGGGTTAAAAGTGGGTTTATGATGGCCGGACAATCGTTGGGCAACGCTTTGGGGGCCATTGGCGACGGCGGCGTGCTTATACCCATAGGCGTGCTTTTCGGGGCTGTGGTGGTATGCGCCGAGCCTGCCGTATGGGTGCTTACCAAGCAGGTGGAAGAGGTCTCCGGCGGGCATATCAAGCGTTTCATAATGCTTGTTGCCCTTTCCATAAGCATTGCCATGGCCGTGGGCGTGGGCATGACGCGAGTTGTATTCGGCTTCAGCATCTGGTGGGTTTTAATACCAGGTTATGCTTTGGCGCTTGTTCTTACCAAGTTCTGCCCGCCGTTATTTACCGGCATAGCCTTTGACTCGGGCGGGGTGGCCTCTGGCCCCATGTCCACAACTTTTGTGCTTTCCATGACCCTTGGCGGGGCGGTGGCCTGCGGGGGCAACCCGGCCACGGACGGCTTCGGCATGGTGGCCATGATAGCCTTGGCCCCTCTTATAACAATACAGGTATTGGGGCTGATCTTCAAATTCAAGGAAAAACAGGCAATGCGGCGAGAAAATGAAAGAGGGGCGGCGTAATGAAGAAACTGTTCAACTATAAGCTCCTTATCTGTATGGTGGGCCGGAACAAAGGCGACAAGCTCATGTCCATAGCCAAGGCGGCGGGAGCGCGCGGCGGCACGGTGACGCTGGGCAGAAGTTTTCATGGAAACCGCATTTTGCAGGCCCTTTCTTTGGCCGATGTCATGCAGGATGTTGTTTTTACCCTGCTCTGCGACGAGTGCGATGCCGTGCTTGAGGCCGTTACCTCCACGGCGGAGCAGCACCCCGGCAAGTTTGGCGGCAGGGGCATGCTGCTGGATGTTTCCAGCGTGTTAAGCCGCACCGGCGCGGATAATCAGGAAATACAAAAACCAGAAGGTACGAGAATGGAATCCGGCTACCAGTTGATTACCGTTATAGTAAACTCCGGCTATGGAGACGATGTTATGGAAGCGGCCCGCAAGGCAGGCGCCCACGGCGGCACCATATTCAGCGCGCGCGGCACTGGCACTGAGGAGGATGTGAAGTTTTTCGGCATTACCCTCGTGCCGGAAAAAGATATGCTGCTTATTGCCGGCGAAAACGAAAAGGCCGACGCCATACTTAAAGCCATAAGCGAAGTGCCCATTCTCAACCAGCCCGGCGGCGGCATAGCGTACTGCATGAATATTGAAAAATTCGTGCACCTTGGCGCTAAATAATAGGGCCGTAAAGCGCGTTTTGGCTAACTGCCGTGGTGAAGCGCGTTTTGCGCTAGCTGCCGGAGTAATGCTGGGCAAGGTGTAACCAGCCGTTTGGCACGGCAAGGCGGATGCGCTGTGTTTTAAGGTCTGTTAAAACTTTATCGGTGTTTTATAATCCAAGCCCCTCTCAACCTGGTTGAGAGGGGCTTGGATTATAAGCAATTTTTATTAGAATACATCTCCGGTTACAGCGCCATGCTCAGCCCGTGCACGGCGCTGCCCCACAGGCCGGCATCTTGGTTGCTTATCCATTGCACAGGCACACCGCGCATAAGGCGGGCCTGGGTTTCGCTCTGGCGGAACTCCGCCTCAAAGGCAGTGTGGCCTAGCAGGCCCGGCACATGGCTGAGCATGCCGCCAGAGAGGTAAACCCCGCCAAGGGCCATGGTTTCCAGCACAAAGTTGCGGCAGGCGCGGCCGTAAAAGCGGGCCAGCCACTCCAGGGCCTTGGGCGCTGACGCCAGCAAAGGAGTTACTTCCGGCGGATTCAAAAGACTGTTCTGGCCGGTGTGAAAAGCGTAAAGCATAGTGAGGCCGTAGCCGGTTACGGCCATATCGCCTATAATTTCTTTTCGGCCGCTCATTTTACGGGCAAAGGCCTCGTAGGCGGCTTCCGCCTCGCCGTTAAACGGAAACACGGCATGCCCGCCTTCCGACGGACGCACGCGGGCGCTTAAAGCCTCCAGCCCCGCCGCATCAAGCGCGGAGGCGGGCAGGTGTATATAAGCGGCCTGTTCCGCTTTTGCCCCCGCAAGCACGGGCACGGCGGGAGTGCCGCGTTGGTCCGGATCCGGCATGATTTGAGCCTTGCCCAGCCCTGTGCCCGCGCCCAATACCGCGCAGGGGCTATCCGGCCTGCTCTCCCCCGGCAGGATTACGCGCAGGCCCAAAATTTGCGGGAACAGGCAGGCTTTGCCTTGCGCCGCGAAATCGTTAAGGAGCCCCGCCGGAGCGCCGCTTGCGGCTTCCGCCTCTTTCGCGCTTAAGGGCCAGGGAATATTGGGCGCGAAGCAGTGCCCGTTATCCACCGGGCCGGGCACGGCCAGAGCCGCGCAAGCCAGCGTGAAACCGGGCCTTGGCGATGGCGCGAGCAGGGTGTAGCCGCCGGGGGCCGGTACGTCGCGCAGGGCGGAGAGCAGAGCGCCGAAGCTGGCGTAATCGCGCGTGGCCAGCCTGATTTTGCTGCCCGGCTCCAGCATAAGGCGCAGCCCCGTGGAATCTTCTTGCATGCTGAAGAGGGCAAAGCGGCTGAAGGTGCCGCCTATGTCCGCCGCCAGCATGAAGCGGCCCTGCATTATTTCATCTCCAGCGCGAAAATGTTGCGTGTGACAGGCGTGGGATAAAGCTGCACCACCATGGGCGCGCCGCCCTTGGCGTCCATTACCTGCACGCCGCGCCCGAACTCGTAAACGGCCTGGTAGTCGTCATTGCTGGGCATTACTACGTTGCCGTTCTGGTCAACCTGCACCACGGCACGTATTTCCAGCTCGTTGGCCAGCACTGCGCTGGAAATGGCCGAGCGCACGGCGGATATGGAAAGCTTTGGCTCCGCGTTTTCCACATTGCAGCCGCTAAGCACCTTGCCGGTGGCCGTAAGCACGGCCGCGCCCATGTTCATTTTGCCGTAAGGCGCGTAAGAGCTTATGGTGGCGCTTTTGGCGGCTTTGAGCAGGGCGTCTTTTTCGGTCTGGGTAAGATCGGTTACAAACCAGCGGCGGTAAATGCGGTCATATTCACCGCTTTTAATCAGTTCGGCCAGTCCGTCGTTGACCAGCCGCAAAATGTCGCCACGGTCGCGCTGTACGGCAATGCGCATTTCGGTGGCGGCCAGCGGTGTGCCCACAGTGGTAATGGCCCCATAGTTAAGTTTGCGTATTATGTAGTAGCTGGGCTCGTCCGGCCCGCAAAAAGCGTCCACTTCCTCGTTATACAAGGCGCGCAGGGCCAGGGCGCGGGTTTTGAACTGCTTTACGTTGATGCCGCCGAATTGTTGCAGCAACTGTAGTTGGGCCGAGCCTTCCTCCACAGCCACCGATTGCCCGCGTAAAAAGCTGGCGTTGGGCACACGTTTGTACACCTTGGTGAAAAAGCGCAGTTTCAAATCAAAGGTGGGCAGGGTGGAAAACGCATAGGCTCTGGCCCGTTGCGGTGTGCGCACCATGCCGGTGGTAAGGTGTATGGAGCCCGCAGTAAGCTCCGGCTGGATGGAAAACCAGTTCAAAGGGCGCGGAGATAGCGTTACCTTGCCCTGAAAGATGCTTTCAATAATTTCCACATCAAAGCCCACGGGCTTTCCGCCCGGATCTTCATAACTGAACGGCGCGAACTCCCTGTCAAAGCCGTACACCACCCGCATGGGCGCGCCAATACCGCTTTGTGGGGTTGGTACGCCAGCCAGGGCGTCGGCACAGGGCAGCAGGCAGGCCGCCAGCAGCATTACCGCCAAAAACAGCCGCAAATATCGCGAAGATTTATTCCTGATCATGCATGATTCTCCGTTAGCCGCTAAATTACAGGATGACGCGCATATAGGCAATGAGGATAAATACATATATGGATGAAGCCAGATTTATAAGATCTGGGCTCCGCCCAGCCCCGCAAGGGGGTTGAACCCCCTTGACCCCGCAACGTTATGATAATTAGCATAAGCCAAATCCTTAGCCGCGAAGCGGAGCAAGCCGGAATTCACTTCCGGCGCGGCGAGTGAGGTCCGAGCGGCAGCGAGGCCGAACTAATAGTTTAAAGCTGAAGCCAGATTTATAAGATCTGGGCTCCGCCCAGCCCCGCAAGGGGGTTGAACCCCCTTGACCCCGCAACTTTTGTATAAATTATGTTTGTCTATATGTTTAATGCGCAATGCTGTTCGTAATTGTCCAGCGGCCTTATCAGCAGGCAAGCAGTTTTAAAGCCGGGTCTGAAAATAGACATACACTGTATTTATCGGTTAATTCAGATTTATTATTTAGTATTTTCTGGAGGCGGCATGTTTTTTGATTTGAGCGGGCCGGTGGTAAAAAAGTTGAGTCTGGCGCTAAAACGCCACAAACTGATGATGTGCGCGGCGGAGTCGTGCACTGGCGGGCTTATTGCCGCCGCCTGCACTAACGAGGCTGGCAGCTCGGCCTGGTTTAGCGGCGGCGTGGTAACCTATACCAACGATATGAAAATGCGCCTTTTGAAGGTGCCTGTCGAGGTTTTGCGAGAATATGGGGCCGTAAGCCTGCCGGTGGTAAGGCAGATGAGCGTTGGCGCGTGCAAGGCCTGCGCCGCGCAGTGCGCCATAGCTGTTTCCGGCATAGCGGGGCCGGACGGCGGCACGCCGGAAAAGCCTGTGGGCACGGTGTGCCTGGCCGTGGCCGTGCCAGGCGGGCTGGAACTGAAAAAACCGCCTCAGGCCGATTACCTGAAAAAATCCGGAATGCACGTATTTGCCCAAACCGCCCGCTTTGACGGGGGCAGGGAAGAGGTGCGCCAAGCCGCTTGCCTGCTGGGGCTTGAAATGTTGCTGCACGCGCTGGGCCGGTAAAAGATAAAAGAAAAGCGCCGTCAGGAGGAAGGTATGACGGCGCTTTCAGCGGGTTTTTCACCCAAATGCATGGTTCAACTTTGTGAGGTCCTTTTCACAGGCTCCGGAGCTGCCACACCGACCGGAACCCGCAAGCAAACGCATGAACCATTATAAAACCATCGAGGAGTTGATGTCGCAGACAGACATGCTTTAGTGTTGTTGCTCACTTGTCCTGTATATAGCATCTGCTGTGCCATGTCTTATTTAATTTGTTATTACAGTAAGATAAATAAAAGTGTATTTAATCAGTCCGGTATATTGTGCAAAAATAAGCACATAATTTGCACAATGTGTAAGGCCTTGGAGTGCAATTTGTGCAAAAGTGCAAATGGTGTGCAAATAAGGTATGGGGTTGCGGCAAAAGTCTGGCGGTATAGCCCGGTTTAAGCGTCCCAGATATCAGGCGCCGGCGGAAACCGCCCGCAGCCAAACACGAATTGGCCTGCGCAAGAATCAGGCTTTTTCAATAAACAGGAAGGGAGGCAACGCCTCCCTTCATTAGATAGTGTAGTCACGAGGGTCTTTTTGCCTCGTACAGGCCGTGCCTGCTCTTGCGCCTTTCTTGCCAGTGTTATTTGAAAGATCTGGCGAACAGATCGGCAATGGCCTTTTTACCGTTGTCTTCTATAAAGCGGGTGCCGGTGCCGGTGAAGAGGCGCTCGGTTATGATAACGTCGTTCTGTTTTTCCCAGCCGGAGTTCCAGAGGAACCATGCATTTTGTTTCTGGTCGAACACTATGAGGCGCTTGTTGCAGATTTTAGAGAATTCCGCGCCCCAGCCGGTGCCGCCTTTTACGGTGTCATCGGGCAGAATTTCGCCTACAACAAACACTTCGTGGGCGCTGCTTACCTGCCAGCAAATGGATTGCAGCACCTTGCGGAACAGGGGCGCGCTGGTGTATTGGCGGCTCATGAGCTTTGAAACGTAGCTAAGGCTTACGTCTTTAAGGGCCAGCTCTTCGTTGGTAAGAATGCGTGCGCCGCGCGTGCGCTCCATCTGGTGGCCTTCGAAGCTGAAGTTTACTTCCTGCAGGCCGTGTTTTTCGGCCATCTGCCCGAACCAGGCTTCAGATCCGGCCGCGCCGCCGCTGTATAAGATACATTCTTTGGGGTTAAGCATGTGACACTCCGATTTTGTTTTTTAATCAGTTCTTACAGAACCCTCTTAGCTCCCTTTAGTCAATATTTTTATGGGCGGAAAGCAAAAAATATTTCCGCGCGTTTTGGGCCAAAAGCGCATCTTCTTTTCTTGACGCTTTTATGTTTAAACCATACCTTCTGCGGGAATGTACATGATGGAGGTGCGCATGCCGGCATTTAGCACAGAGAAACTTGAAGTAACCCCTTACATGGATATAGAGCTCCTGCTTTCCAACAGTCAGGAGACGCGCATTGAGGGCGATGTAATGGACAGGCTTGCGGAGCATTGGGGGAAGTGGCTGCCCCACCTGCATGCCAAGCGCATAGATATTGCCAAGGATTCCTACCTGGCCGTATGGCTGGACGAAGCGGTGGAAGAAAGCGTTGACGATATTTGGGACGACGCCCCCAGCGAGGCCTTTTTGTTCAACTCTTTGGCCCAGACCATGTGTATGTGCGCGGTTTACGATCTTTTGCCCGAAGTGGCGGAGGCCGGGTGCGCCCCTGCCCCCAAGCCCACGCTGGATTTAAAACTGGCTTTGGAAAGCGAGAGCCTGCGCGATCCGGATGAGGCCAGCACGGCTCTGGCCCTTAACCGCCGTTATGCCGTGGCTACCTATTACCCTTTCAGAGGCGGGTGCGATATTTGCGCCCTGAGTGAAGAATGTCCGAAACTGAAGGGTGGAGATTACTCCGTAACTCTGCCCGGCCATGAAATATAAAGGTGCTGCATTATGAATTTACCCGTTGTCGGTCATATTACCGTGCAAGGCATGTTGTTGTTGATTATCTGGGGCGCTTGCTGCCTGTACGGCTTTACGGCCGGTTTCAAACGCTGCTCGCAGTTGCTTACGGCCAGCGTGTTGGCCCTGGCTGTGGCTGTTGTGCCGCAAATTAACTCTTTTGTGACGGATCTCATATCCGTTGTTATAAGCAAGCGCGCCTCGCACGTGGCTTATCTGCTCGTGTTTGTCTGCATGTTCATCGCGTTGCGCTTTTTGTTTTACAGGCTGCCCAAACTGCTGCCCATGAGCGGAAGGCCGGTGGACAAGGCCTTGGGGCTGCTTTCCGGACTGGTTATGGGTTTTGTTTACACCAGCATGTTTATGGTGCTGCTGTATACCGTGCGTTTACCCATAAAAGGCCTTTACGACTATTCCGACATAGCTGCTTTTTTGGGCCGGTGCTGGTCTGAAATGGGGCTTTTGGGCGTGCTGTACTATCCGCAGTATCTTAATCCGGCCAACTGGCTTTAGGGCGTGTTAACACAACGCTGAAAGGCAAAAATTCTCGTTGTGTTAAAATGTCTGGCCTGGCGGATAAAATTTGCGTTGTGTTTAAATGGCCGGCGCAAGGGCCGCATGTAGCTGTTTTTTAACAGTACATTCAGTATTGCGTGTAATTGCGCCGCTTTTAAAGGGGCAGGCCCGCAAACCTTTGCTGGGTAAGCCTGTTGATGCGTAAACATACGGGAATGCCATGGATTTATCATTGCCAAGCAATATAAACACCCTTGATCTGTGCATGGCCGGGCTTATATTGCTTGTGGCCGCGCGCGGCGCGTTGCGGGGCCTAATGCCGGAAATATCCGGCCTTGTCGCCTTTGCGCTGGGCCTATTGGCCGCTGGCAACAATCATATACATGCCGAAGTGGTCAAAGGGCTGGGCTCCATGCTGGACGACCCCTCCTGGGCGCATATGCTGGCTTATGTGGTGGTGTTTGCCTGCACGTTTATCATTGGCGGCGTGCTGCTCAAAATTGTGGAAAAGATTTTGGAGACAAGAACGCCCAACGTGGTGGACCGCATACTCGGCGGGCTGGCCGGAGCGGCAAAAGGCGTAATGCTTTGCACTCTTATACTGGTTTGCCTGCACTACATGGCCCCCAACAGCCAAATCAGGCGCGGCTCCGCTCTGGCGCCATATATCAACGAAATCTGGCAGGCCATAGACAAGGCGACAGACGGGTTTCACAAATTCCCCAACCTTGCAATGTCTTTTAATCTGAAATGACCTTTGTAAGGTGCAGCGCCGTTTAGGCGGGCCATACCCGCGTGTGCCCGGTTTTTATTGCCGGGGCTGGGGCGGCGTTGGCGCTCTGGTTTTTTATAGTTTTTAGCTTTGAAAAACTCAAAATGCTCCAGAAAGCGTTTTGCATGGAGCGGGCGCTGGGGCGGGCCAGGGCCGCCGTTGCGCCTTTGCGCAGACGGCCGCGTGAAAAAACAAGCGGCATATTTTCGGTAATGTAGCAGATAAAAGGTTTTGCAATGAGCGGCAGAAAAGAAAAATACGGCGAGAAGCTGGAGCAGATAAACTCCATGCTGGATAAATTGCTGGGGCCGGAAGGATGCCCCTGGGACAAGGAACAGACCATGGAAAGCCTGTGCTCCTATGCCCTTGAGGAAATGTATGAGCTTATAGACGCCGTGCGCAACGGCACCGTGGCCGAGCAGCGCGAAGAGCTGGGCGATGTTTTGTTCATACTGCTGTTTATGGCCCACTTGCAGGAACGTGCCGGAAAATTCAACCTGGCGGACGTGCTGGATGAAAACTGGGCCAAAATGACGGGGCGTCACCCGCATGTGTTCAGCGACGCGCGCGTTGCAAGCAAGGAAGAGCTTATTGCCACTTGGGAGCAGGTTAAAAAGGCCGAGAAGGCCAAAAAGGAATCGCGCCCCGGCGTGTTCGGCAGCCTGCCGGTGGCGCTGCCCGCGCTGATTAAGGCCTACCGCATACACTCCAAGAGCGCGCGCAACAACTTTACCTGGGATACGGATGAAGACGCCGAAATGCAGGTGGAGGCCGAATGGCTGGAGTTTATGGACGCGGAGGAATCCGGCGATCAGGAGGCCATGGAGCACGAACTGGGCGACCTGTTGTTTACGGTGGTGGAATTGGGCAGACGCAAAGGACTTAAGGCCGATGTGGCTCTGGATAAAACCAACACCAGATTTTTAAGGCGCTTCGCGGGCATGGAAAAACTGGCGGCGGAACGCGGCCTTGACTTCGGCAAGCTGGAGCAGGCGGAAAAAGACGCGTTGTGGGACGAAGTGAAAGCGGCGGAAGAAGCAGGCACGGGCGCTGCCTGATAAAACGCTATAATTGCTTTGGTGTCGCTTTTTATATAAGCATTGGAAGTAATCGCGTAGTTTCCTGTTGCCTCAGGCAGGCCCGGATATAGGTTTATGTCTGCTTGTACCACAGACACGGTTCCAGTAGTTCAACGATTCTGATTATGCGGTAGTTTCCAACAAGGCACAATAAACTGGCAGGCAGTAATATGACGTTTTTAGACAAGATTAAAGGCCGCCTGCTGGCCGGGCGCTGGCAGGATGCGGAACAGAAAGGCAAAACGGCTAAAAGCGCGCGCCAGCCAAGGCTCAAGGCCGCCAACCACAGCAAGGCGGCTCACGTAAGCCAGGGCAACAACGGCATTGTGCCGTCCGCCTGTTTCGATACCAGGCGCATTTTTTACTATTTTTTGTTCGCGCTGCTGTTTCTGGCCCTGTATCTCACTTATCTGCTCATGCAGCCTTTCTGGCACACCATTATACTGGCCTGCATTTTCGCCGCGCTGGTGCACCCTGTGTACACGCGCATAAAAAGGAAAACCGGCCTGCGCGATTACATGGCCTCCGGCCTTACTTTGGGCGTGGTTGTGCTGCTGTTCTGCCTGCCGCTTACATTTTTCATATTGCAGCTTATACCGCAGGCCACCAGCAGCATTCGCGATTTATCCCAGTGGCTGGGCAGCAACCATCTTGAAATTTTCATAAACGACAAGGTTATTCCGTTTTTGCACTGGGTTAACGATGACGTGCTGACCATGGTGGACATAGGCGTTGACGACATCCGCAACAGCGTAATGAACCTCTCGCGCACGGCAGGGCAGCGCCTGGTGGGCTGGGGCACCGGCTTTGTGGTGGATTCCGTCACCATTTTCATAAACTTTCTGCTCATGCTGCTGATCATGTTTTTTCTGCTTAAAGACGGTTCCGGCATGCTTAAAAAGCTGCGGCAAATCACTCCGTTGCGTGAAGAGCAAGAGGAAAACATACTGCAAAGCCTTTACCGCATGGCCGGGGCCGTGCTTATAGGCAGCTTCAGCATAGCCGCCATTCAGGGTTTGGTTGGCGGCATAGGCCTGGCCATAGTGGGCATACCGCCGCTGTTCTGGGGCTCTGTAATGGCCGCCGCCGCGCTGGTGCCGGTTATAGGCACGGGTTTGATCTGGCTGCCCGCTGTCAGTTATCTGGCCCTTATAGGCGAATACAAGTCGGCCGTTTTTTTGCTGGCCTGGTGCGGCATACTCGTTACCTCCATAGACAGCATTCTGCGGCCCATAATCATGCGCGGCAACTCGAAAGTCTCGCTGCTCTTCCTGTTCATGTCTATTTTCGGCGGCATAAAAGTTTTTGGGATGTTGGGCCTTATTTATGGCCCGCTTATTCTCAGTTTCGTTTTAGCCATGGTTAATATTTACTCAACCGAGTTTGAAGACATGGGTGACCATAAAGGCGTGCGGGAACCTGCCATTGGGCGCAGGTTGCCAGGCTCGCACACCTTGCATTCGCCAAGGCGCTACGGCGCGGCCAGCCGCATGTTGCGGGCAAAGGCCAAGAAAAATACCGAACGGTTTGATATTAATTAATTTCCATGCCGTGCGGGAGTGGTGGCGGCAGCACCCTGTTTTCCTGATGCCTTTCAGGCGTTAAGAAATGCCCCTTTCGGGGATAATCAATAAAATATGGAAGCGGCTGTGCCGCCATAAGCAAGAGAGGGGCAGATCAAACGGCCCCTCTCTTGCTTATAGCCCCCAAAGGGGCATCCATACTCTCTTACTGACGCGCTTCTCTAATCAATAATATACAAACTCTCATCCGGCTGCACCAGTTTGGGCGTGCCGTCCGGGTTCAGCCTTAACTGCACGTTGCGCGGCGGGGTTACGGCTTTTTCCTGCGGTTTGCTCTTGAGCGGGAACCAGTCGTAGGGGTAGCGGTGGGCGCGGAAGAAATGCCCGCCGGGGTTGAGAAATTCCCACACTATTTCACCTTCCGGCGTTACTTCTATGGCCCGGCCCCCAATGGTTTCCGTAATCATGGTGTTGCCGTTGGGCAGTCTGTCGGCGCTGGAGCAGTATTCGCTGTACAGCAGTTGCTTCCAGGCTCCGCTGGCCTCAATGCCGTGGTAAGCATGGCGGTTGTTGAAGCTCCACACTATTTTCATGGTGGTGGGGTCTATTTCTATAACGCGCGAATAGCCCTTGCTGATGTTGTTGTAACCGGAGTGCGAGGTGGGCGTGGTGCAGCCCATGCCCGCCTGGCCGCCGTTGTCGAACAGCATTACGTTACCCTCGCCGGGCAGGCCCTTGGGGATCATATGGAAGTGGTGCTGGCCCACCACCTGCCCTATATCCTGCAACTCTTTTGAATACATGAAATCCGGCCCCATGCGCCAAACCACATCGCCCGTGGCATGGCTGATGATAAAGGAAACGTTGAGGGCCCTGATGTCCGTAATGATGTTGTCGGGGTTAAAACGCTCGTCGCCCGCGTCGTACCATTTGTTGGGGCCAACGTAAGAGGCGCAGTTGCAGTAAATGTCTTTTACCTGCGAGCCACCGCCGTAAGGCACCTCGTTGGATTTGATTACCGCCCTGGCGTTGGGTTCCAGCCCAAGTTGGTCCCAATGGTCGTAAAGGCTCCACTGCCAGAGCACGTTGCCTTTTTCGTCTATTTCAGTCAGCAGGGTGTCGCATACGTCAAACCCGGCGGAAAGTTCCGGTATTTTACGCGTGCGGCTGGAGTTTACCAGGGTAACGCCTTTTTCTTTGGGCAACTGGCCGGGGCAGTAATAGCCCGTTGGGCTGCCCTGGCGCTGGTAGTCGTGGTGCAGGCGGGCGGACCACACCATTTGTTTTTTGTGCAAATCCATCAGCTCTTCGCCCTTGTCGTGCGCCCACACCTGTTTGCCATCCCAGTCCAGTTGGGCCAGTATCTGGCCGTCCAGCCAGTAGCCGCCCACAAAGCAGGTTGCGCCCAATATCTGCCCGCCGGGCAGCATTTTATTGTCAAAGCCGCCGTACAGGCCGGGCCAGGCCTTAACCACCTCGCCGTTCATATCATACAGTATTGCGCCTTTGGCCCTGCCATAGCCGTAAAGCGCCGGAATAATTGTAAGGCCGTTCCAGCATTTGTCCGGATTGTAACGAACAGTTCCAGTGGGGTGAACGCGTGTGTACATGGGGATCCTCCAAAAGAGTTTTTTGTTAAGTTTTTTTGTTGGTTATTTCCTCCGGCGGCTGGTGTGGCACGTGGCGCCAAAACGCAACTTCCGGGGGCTTATAAGTTAAGCATGGGCACAACTTTAGCGGTTCTATTTCAGACCCCAGACCCCATTGATGGGGCGCCGGAGGTTGTGCTTGCTGCTATTACGTATGCCTGTTTGTCTCTCCCGCTGGCAACTGCCGGACTTTTGCGCTGCGGGTCGTGTGCTTATACTGTGCCATAATGATGTTAGGTTTCCGCACACCATGTACCACCCGCAAAACATCGGCCAACCACAAACACAAACCCTCGCGGGTCAAGGGGTTCAACCCCTTGCGGGGTCCGGTGTGGCTCGTTTTGACAAAGCACAACAATTTAGCACCAATAAACATAAGGCAAGCGGTACTTGTTGGCGATGCTCTTTCGCGCCCCGGATCTCACAAATCCGGCTTCATCCTCTATGTCTTTCCTCTTACTCCTTCCTGTCCGGCCTGCCTTCGGAGAAGTAGTACTGGTCAACTTCTTCTATTGGCAGCACTTTTACCTGCCCGTCCGGCGTAATGCGCATTTGCATGTTGAGGGGCGGGTTAATGGCAATTTCCTGCGGCTTTTTGTCGAGCGGGAACCAGTCGTAGGGGTAGCGGTGCGCGCGGAAGAGGTGATGGCCTGGGTTGTAGAATTCCCATACGATTTCGCCTTCCACTGTTACTTCTATAACGCGGCCGCCGATGCTTTCGGTAATAAGGGTGTTGCCGTTGGGCAGGCGGTCTGCGCTGGAGCAGTAGGCGCTGAAGAGGCGCTGGCCCCAGTTCATTTTGCCGAAGTCGAACTCGCCGGGCGCGGGGTTATTGTAGGCCCACACCACTTTCATGGTGGTGGGGTCTATTTCCAGCACGCGGGAATAGCTGCGGGTGGCGTTGTTGTAGCCGGAAGGCGCGCAGGCCGAGGGCGCGCCCATGCCCGCCTGCCCGCCGTTATCGAAAATGAGCACGTTGCCCGCGCCGGGCAGGCCTTGGGGAATCATGTGGAAGTGGTGCTGGCCCACAATCTGGCCGATATCTTGCAGTTCTTTGGTGCAGGCGAAGTTGGGGCCCATGCGCCAGACCACGCGGCCGGTCTCATGATCTATGATGAAGGATACGTTGAGGGCGCGGATGTCGGTAATGAGGTTGTCGGGGTGGAAGCGCTTGTCGCCCGCGTCGTACCATTTGTTGGGGCCGACGTAGGAGATGCAGTTGCAGTAAACGTCTTTAAGCTCGCCGCTTTCGCCGCGCGGCTGGTTGTTGGCCTTAAGCACGGCCTTGGCGTTAAATTCGAGGCCTAGCTCGTCCCAATGGTCGTACAGGCTCCATTCCCATATAATCTTGCCTTTTTCGTCCACTTCTATGAGCAGGGTGTCGCAGAAGAGATGTTTTTCAGAAATTTCCGGAATACTGCGCGAGCGGTTGGAGTTTATAAGGCTTATGCCGCGCGGGGCGGGGTTTTGCCCTGGGCAGTAGTAGCCGGTGGGGCTGCCTTTGCGCTGGAAATCGTGGTGCACGCGGGCGGACCAGATCTTTTTTTTGTCGGCGTAGTCTGTAATTTCTTCGCCACGGTCGAATTCCCACACGGTTTCGCCTTTCCAGTTACGTTGCGTAAGGGTGCGGCAATCGTGCCAGTAGCCTTCAACATAGTGGGTGGTGCCCAAAATATCGCCGCCAGGCAGCATTTTGTTGTCAAAACAGCCCCACAGGCCGGGCCAGGAGTTAACAACGTTGCCGTTCATGTCGTACAGGGTTGCGCCGCGGCCCAGATCGAAGGTGGATTTGCACGGCACTATGGTCAGGCCGTTCCAGCATTTTTCGGGGTTGTAGCGTACCGTGCCGGTTGGATAAACGCGGGTGTACATAATTGCCATGGTTAAAACCTCCGTTTTTCAAATCAAGATGCCCAAGGGAGTTCGGGCGTGTTTTAAAATTTGCCGATGTTCCGCCAGTCCGGCTGGTTTTTCAAGTTTTTATGGATCGAGCCTGTTTGCCCTGCGGGCGGAAAACAAGGCTGCTGTTCCTTATGGGCAACTTGGCGCGGCGGCCGGTTTGCCATACTATTCTCCGGACACCGTAAAATGTTCCTTTATAAAGAATACGGACAATACCAAGGCTATGGACCAAGTGACCACCGGTATGAGCATTATGGAGCCATAGGCAGCCGAAAGGGCCGGGCTTGGGGCGCCTGCCGCCGCCCCAAGACGCTCGGTGTTGAATTGCAGGGTAAGCCCCATAATCACGCCAAGGGCGGAAGCCGCTATGGGCCAGAACATGTTTACGCAGCCAATGCCGGTGCCGGTCATGGATTTAGGAAAGTTGCGGCTGATGAGCGACATGGCGCAGGTGGCCCCGCCGGTGGCAAAAGAAGATATGCTGGCCAGCGAGGCAACAATCAGTGGGGCAGGCAGCTCTCCGGTAAAAAAGGCCAAGCCGCAACTACCCGCCAGCCCCGCTGCCGAGCTGAAAATCATCATGCCTTTGCGCGAGCCTGTTCTATCCGCAATAACGCCCACGAGCGGAACCAGCACAAGAGCGCAGGCTCCTTGCACCAATAATATGCGCGATGCCTCTATTTTGGTTAGCCCGTATCCTTCAATCAAATACGGCCCGGCCCACATGGTCATGAAAGCGAAAAAGGTAGCAGCGGTGCAAATCTGCCATATGCCGAAATACCAAAACTGTCTGGTACGCAACACTTTAAGCATGTTAAGGCCGATACCCTTAAGCTTGCCGCTGGCGCTTTGGGTTGGGGCCGTGGCTGTGGCGGAACCAGCGTCACGCAGTACGAGGAATATCGCCAGGCTAAGCAGCATAATCAGCAGGCCCGCCAAGGCCATGGAATAACGCCAGCCCACGGCTATGCTCAGCCTGGCCAGCGGCTCGGCCGCCAGTAGAGAACCAAGGGCGCTGCTGCCCATAAATATGCCCATGGCCTGAGTTTGCTTTTCCAGCGGGAAGTAGCGCGAAATAACCGTCATGGCTGGCGGCACTATTGTTATGCTCAGTCCCTTGGTAAGGCGCGCCAGCACGGCCAGCTCGAATTTTATGGCAAAGGCGAAGGCCAAAGTGCTTAAAGAGGCCATGAGCAAAAACAGAGCCAGGGTTTTGCGCCCGCCAATAGCGTCGGTAATAAGGCCGGAAGGTGTTTGCATAAGGCCGTACCCCAAGAGGGTGGCCGAGCTGAACAACGCAATGTCCGTGGGCGACACGCCGAAAGTGTGCTGCAGGTCAAGGGCCAGAATAGCCGGGCAAGACCGCAGAAACATGGTGGCGATCATTCCCAGACAGCATAGAAACAATGCTGCCCAGGCGGCTTTCATCGATTTGTGCTCAGCTTTTGTCATAAGTTATCCGTTTTTTGCCTTTCGGCGTTTGTGACGGCACGGCCCGTGATGCCGGCGGGCTTGAAACCATTTTTTACCGGCATTCGTGCCTTGGCCCGCGCCGTTTCAACACGCCGTAAGGCAGTTTTGCTTAGTGCAGGTAATTAACGCGCGTTTTTTACACCCCGGCCATTTGTCCGTGGCGCCGCGCATGCTTGCGCGCATACAGCTCGCTAAGCAGAATCATGATGCCTATGGCAAGGCCGCTCAGGTCTTGCGCCAGACCAATCAAAAGCGCGTCGGGCGAGGTGGCCGTAAGCATCAGCAGGGCCGCCGGAACCAGCAGAACGCGCTTGTGCCACGGCACGCGCCTTACAAAGTACCCTACCAGAGCCACGCCCAAGAGGAAACAGGCGCTCATGGCCGTAAACATGGCCCAGAGTATTTCCGGCACCGTTCCTTCCATAAGAAAGGCCTGCGAGTACACAAAAAGGAAGGGCGTGGGGTAGGCCAAAATGCCTATGCGCATGGAGGAAAAGGCGGTTTTCATCTGGTCGGCTTCGGCTATGCCAGCAGCGGCAAAGGCCGCTATGCACACCGGCGGGGTAAACTGCGATATGGTGCCGAAATATTGAATAAACAGGTGCGCGGCCAAAACGGGCACGCCCAGTTCCACCAGGGTAGGGGCCATAAGCACGCCCAGCAGTATGTATACGGCCACGGTAGGCATGCCCATACCCAGAATAATGCTGGCAATGGCTACCAGAATGAGCACCGGCATAAGGGTATCGCCGGCAATTTGGGTCATATACAAGGGCAGCACGAAACCAAGGCCACAAACGTTTACCACGCCTATAATCAATCCGGCCATGCATACTATGGCTGTTATGGAGAGTATGCCTTTGCCGGTTTTTTCAAGGGAGGCTATTATCCAATCCAAACGGAAGCGTGTTTTTTTATTGATGCACGCGCAAACAAACACCGCGCCCATGCCGTAAAAAGCCGATTTTTCGGCTGACTGGTCAAATACGAACAAAGCCAGCATAAGTACGGTAAAGGGCACGACGAACAGATAAGCCTTTTTCAGAGAAGCGCTTATGGGCGGCAACTCGTTGCGGGGCAGGCCTTTCATGCCTTCCTTGGCCGCTTCAAGATCCACCTGCATGAACACGCCGCAGTAATAGAGCAGGGCTGGTATAATGGAGGCTATGGCCACAGTGGCATAGGGTATGCCTGTGAACTCGGCAATTACAAAGGCGGCCGCGCCCATAATGGGCGGGGTAAGGGTGCCGCCGGTTGAGGCCACGGCCTCAATAGCCCCGGCCACATGCGGCTTGTAGCCCACCTTTTTCATAAGCGGTATGGTAAAAACTCCGGTACTGGCCACGTTGGCGGCGGCGCTGCCAGTAAGCATGCCGAAAAGGCTGGAGGCGATAACAGCCATTTTGGCCGGGCCGCCGCGAAAGCCGCCAAAGGCCGACGTGGCGAAATCGTTAAGAAAAGCGCCGCCACCGCCGCCGAAAAGCAGGTTGCCGAACAGGATGAAGGCCAGCACAATTACGCAGGCCACACCCAGGGTCATGCCGAATACGCCGTTCATATCCAGGTACAGGTAGGTTGCAAGTTCTGGCCAAGGCGTGCCGGGGGCGTTGAACACGCCGGGGGCCAGCCAGGTGAAGCGGGCGTATAGTATGAAAAACAGCCCCACCCCTGCCAGCAGAATGCCGCCGGTGCGGCGTATGGCCTCAAGTATAACGGCAATGGCGGCAAAGGAAAAGGCAAGGCGCACCGGGCCTTGGTTACCCAAGGTACGCAGAATTTCCTCGTAAAAGAAGGCCACGTATAGGCCGCAACCCACTGCGGTTAAAGCCAGCAGGTAATCATACCAGGGTATGCGGTTGCGGGGCGAAAAATTCCAACCCGGCACCAGTAAAAAAATACAGGGTATGGTCATGGCAAAATATAAACCGTAGTATTGCTCGCGCAAAATGCCTATGCCCAGACGCGAGGGAATATCCAGAATGAATATTGAGGCGATGATTGGAATTGCAATAAGCACGTAGCGTATAATCTTGCCGGATATGCCAGGCAAGGTGCGTGTTGTGGCCAGATCGGCCTTTTTTTCGCTCATATGAATATCCTCATATTGGATGAAAGCGCTTTATCAGGGCCTTTGCGGCGAATAAGCCGGAAGGCGCCGCCGGAATCTATTGTTCTTGGCGGAAAAATTTGATACCGGCTTCAATGGGTGGCCCGCGCGGCGCGTATAGCGACGTTAGCCGCGCGGACCTTTCCCTACTGTGAGGGGGGAAACGGACCGTGGAAGAAGGAGATGTCTTTTCTGGTCTGTTTCCGCCCTTTTTTGCCGCGCGGCAGGATGTTAGGAGGCGCGCGGCAAAGCCCCGTTACTTGAGGAAAGGATATTCCCCACGCAACAGGGCTGCCTGAATTTCATCCATTTCTTTACTCCAAAGGCCCACTTCCCTATAAAAACGTATAGCGCCGTTATGATAAGGTATGGTGGCGTTTTTGTTCACAAACTTGCTCGGGCCCCAATCAACAAAGGCAGCATGCATTTTGGCCGCATCCTGGTAGTGCTCGTACCAGCTTTTTACCAGCGCGTAAGCGGCGTCGTCGCTAAGGTGAGTGGAGGCGGTGGTGATGAGCGGGTAGAAAATAAGCCAGGTATCTTTGGCAATGCCGGGGCCGCGCCCGGTATAAAGCTCCACCCGGCTGCCGGGGAAGGCTTGTTTTACGCGAGCAACGCTTGCCGGGTCGTGCGGCACGTCAAGAAAACGCACCGGTTCCTTGGAGTTGGCTTCCGCCACCTGGGCCATGCCTACCGAGGCAGTGGCAACTTCCACCCGGCCTTCGGAAAGTGCGGCTATGGAGGGGGCTACCCCCGGCACAGGCACCAGTTTGAAATCTTTGGTTTCAGAAAGGTTTTCGGCCATCAAAGCGGCCACCAGGCTGGAATAGGCCCCGGCATGGGCGGAAAAACCGCCGCCCAAGGTCTGGCCTTTGGCGTCGGTAAGAGACTGCCAAGGGCGCGAATCTTTTACAATCATGCCCACTTTTTGATCCGGCCCTGTAATGAGCATGCGCAGGTTTGGGCTGGGCTCATAAAATGGTATGGCGCCGTATGGGTCGCCCGGCAGGGGCGTGGGAGAAAGCTTGCCTGTGTAGCCCCACCATACGTCCAGAATATGGGCGTGCCCCAGTTCTGGCGTGCCGCGCGAGTTTAGTGTGCTCATCCACGAGCTGGCGCTGCTGCCAGGGCGGGTGACCACCAGTATGCCGGAGTAATCTGAAGCTACTTTGGCAAGCGCGTTAGCCATGGAGTTGTTGTTGCTGCCTGCCTGCAATGTAGCGAAGGTGACGCGTTTTGGCAGTTCCGCCGCATGGGCCGCAAGGCATGCGCCCAGCGTGAGCGCCGCCGGAAGCGCCAGTACGGTTGAAAGTGATAAAAATTTACGCATATTTCCTCCTGAACAAAGGTTTGGAGTGTTATGTTTTGTCAAAATTGCACAAGTTGCCTTTGCCGGTACGTATCTGCCTGAGAAGGCATCTCGGCTGTGATACGCTTTTTACCTTAAAATTCGCGGTATATGCCGTATCTGCGGTCGGTTGAAACTACCAGATGATATATGAAGGGCGTGTCGGCCCCCAAAAAGTCTCTGGTTTCCATTAGCAGGTAGGGCTGGTCGGGCGCTTCTCCGCCCAGTTCGAAATATTTCAGCACAGGGTCGCCTGGCATGCCCACTTTTACCAGTTCCTCACGCATGCGCGATTCCAGATTATATTTTTCACGCAGCAACCAATGGATGGAGCGGTGCTCCAGCTCGTCTTTCAGTACCTTGTCCAGGTTTGGGCAGACTATCTGGCTTAGCAGCATAATGGAGTGCACCATGCATTGGCCCTGGTCGTACATGCTGCGGCGCAGTATGTAACCGGGGGTATCTGGCGCGAACAGTTTGCGCCCTTCAAACACTGCGTTCAAATCCGGCACTTGTTTAGTAAAGTACATCTTCATGCGTATGGGCAGGTCGCAGCCGCCCGGCGCAAGGTCTGTGCGCAGGCGAAAATAGCGTTTGGAGGCAGGGGGCAGGAACACGTCGTTAACAAAGGTGCCCTTGCCCTGCATACGGGTGAGGTAGCCTGTGTTCACCAGGTTGGTAATGGCTTTTATGACTGTGCCTATGCTCACGCCATAGGCGGCGGCCAGATCTTTATCCGAGGGCAGGCGCTCGGAATGGCCGAGAATGCCTTCGTCTATCTGGCTTTGCAGGGCCAGTTGTATGCGTACGTATTCCGCTATTCCGTCCTGTTTGATGTTGGCCATGTTTATTCCTATAGTTATGTAGTTAACTAGTTAACTACATAACTATAGGAGAGAATGCCCAAGGTCAACCACTATGCCGAAAAGAATGTGGCATGAAGCGGTTTTTGCCCTATAACATGTTTGAATCAAATAAATTTATTTTGAATTACCTATGGGCTGTTTTTAAAAAGACGGATTTTGTTCCCTGGCAAGGAAAGCGCCTATTTTTGCCCAGGGATCGTACTCTGATGGTACAGCCCTGGACAAAAATAGGCGCTTGACGCAGTTGAGGGGGCAAAAGACGCTATTTAGAAACAACACCTAGCCGCAGGCATGTGGCATTATGGCTTTTGCAGCAGGGAATACGGCATTTTCCGGCAGCCTGGTTTTATCCACCCTTTGTGTTGCCAAGGGAATACAATATTTGTTATTTTAATGAGGGTGGCCCGCATACGAGCATAAAATTTTTACGTGGCCTGATTATCTGAACACCGGAGTAAACGAATGTTCAACGCTCTTCTGCCCAAGGGGGCACCTTTTTTTGAGCTGCTTTTGCAGCAAAACGGCATATTGTGCGCTGTTACCGATACGCTGACGAGGCTTTTGGAATGCCAAGACGAAACTGAATGCCTGCATGCCGAAATAGCCAGGCTGGAAGAAGAGGCCGACGCACTGCATATGGCCGTTATAAAACACCTTTCCCAAACCTTCATTACCCCCATAGACCGTGAGGATATACTGCACATAAATATGGAAACGGAAGAGTGCATAGATCTTATACAAAACCTGACCAACAGGCTGTATATTTTTGAGTTTGAGCGCATCCGTTTTCCCATGCGGCAGTTGGGGCGTACGGTGGCCGGCATGGCCCTTGTAAGCAAAGACATGCTGCAAGGGCTTTCAAAAAGATGCGACAGCCATAAGACAAAGGCATTCAGAATGTTGCAGCATGAAGGCGAAATGCTGTTCAGCACCGGCCTGGGCGAGTTGTACGACCATCAGGCTGCCGGTAACGAATCCATGTTGGGCATTTTGAAGTGGAGCCAGAGCTATGATCGCATGGAGCAAGTCTTCCGCCAGTTGATCAAACTTGCTGAAAGCATAGAAGAAGCGGTTCTCAAAAATGCTTGATATTCCATTATTGCTGGTAGTTATCGTTCTAGCAGCCTTGGTGTTCGACTTTACCAACGGCGCGCATGACTGCGCCAACGCCATAGCCACCGTGGTTTCCACAAAAGTGCTTACCCCGCGCGCTGCCGTTTGCATGGCCGCCGCCCTTAACCTGTTTGGGGCCATGTTGGGCACGGAGGTGGCCCATACCTTGGGTAGCGGCATAGTGCGGCCAGAAATTGTGAACGGCAGCCATATACTGGTGCTGGCCGGGCTGTTCGGGGCCATAGCCTGGAACAGCATTACCTGGTACTTCGGCATACCTTCGTCTTCGTCACACGCCCTTATAGGGGGGCTTATGGGCGCGGCCATGGCCTACAGCGGCGTGGAGGCTCTTAACGGCGGCTCCATCGTCAACAAGGTGGTGCTGCCCCTGCTTATTTCGCCCCTGGCCGGTTTTACCATGGGCCTTATTTTGATGACGCTCATCAGCATAATTTTTTTCAAGGTAAACAGGCCGTTGGCAAACCGTATTTTCAGAAAGGCGCAAATTTTTTCCGCTGGCATCATGGCCCTTAGCCATGGGCTTAACGACGCGCAAAAGACCATGGGCGTGATTACTCTGGCGCTTTTGATTTTCGGCAAGATAGATACCATAAGCGTGCCCTTGTGGGTTAAGCTGGCCTGCGCTTTGGCCATGGCCTCGGGTACTGCCCTTGGCGGCTGGAAGATCGTAAAGACCATGGGCCACAAGATTTTCAAGCTGGAGCCGGTACATGGCTTTGCGGCGGAAACCTCCGCCGGGCTGGTTATAGGCTGTGCCTCCATGCTGGGCGCGCCCATAAGCACCACCCACACCATAACCGCCTGCATTTTTGGAGTTGGCTCCACCAAGCGCCTCTCGGCCGTGCGCTGGGGCGTGGCCGGAAATCTGGTTATAGCCTGGGTGCTTACCATACCGGCCTCGGCCATGGTGGGCGGCATAAGTTTTCTTTTGCTTGAGCAGATAATGCGGGTGGCGGGGTAACAGAAAGGCACAGCGGACCAAGACAGATTTTGTCAGGTCTGGGCGCTGCCCAGACCCGCAAGTGTAGCTCGTATCGCGAGAGCACAACAGTTTTTGGCGTGAGAGTTATATCGTTGGCAGAACTGGAGTGGTGCTATTTGGAACCCCCTTGCCCCGCAATTAGATTAAAAGTGGGGATTGTTTCACTCTTATGTCATCCGGGCCCTGTTTGTTTACAAGTATTCAACGGCGGAGCAAGATTATGTCTTTGCTCCGCCGTTCCATATTAATAAAGTTTTGTACTGTTGAGCGGTTAGGTATGTGCCCTCACTAAAAATGAAAACTCACTTTATATCCGGCGGCATATTAATATTGGTGAACCAAATTTTACACAAGTTGCGGGGTCAAGGTGGTTCGAAATAGCACCCCAATAGTCCTACCCGCTAAATAACTCTCCAGCCAAAAACTGTTGTGCTTTTGCGGTACGAGCTACACCCTTGCGGGGTCTGGGGCAGAGCCCCAGATCTAATAGTCTGGCTTCATCCTTTATATCTTCCTCCCAACAGGTTTAGCCCCCGCCGTTGGCAGACGGCGGGGGCTGGGGTGAGGAGTGGAGGTCAGTTTTTTGACTTCCGGGTTATTTGGTCTGGTTATCTGTTTTACGCGGCTTTGGCCGGGAGTTTTTCTTTGGATGCGCCACCGGCTGCGGCTTCCTGCTTCATCCAACTGCGGATTATGCCCATGGCCTGGTCCATGTTCTGTTCGGAGAGGTGCAGGGCGTGGGCCTTGATGTCTTCGATTTTTTCCAGAATAGCCATGGCGTCCAGCTCTTCGTCGTCGCTTTCCATAAGGGCCAGTCTTTCTTCGCCCAAGGGGAGCCCGGCCAGTTCTTCGAGCATTTCGCCTTCCACCTTCGGGCGGATAAGGGCCATTATTATGGGCCGCACCACGATGAGCAGGAAGAGGAAGATAAGCAGGGCGTTGAGGAAGGGCTTGCCTATGCGCATTACATAGTCGCCCAAGAGTTGCACCATGTTTTGCGGTTCTTCAAGTTCCGGCGCGCCAAAGGGAATGTTGCTTATTTCAACGGTGTCGCCGCGGGCGGAGTCAAAACCAACCACGTTGCGCACAAGCTGGCGTATGTTGTTAAGCTCTTCGGCGGTGCGGGGCACAAAAACCATTTCGCCTGCTTCGTTGGGCTTGTAAGAGCCGTCAACCACCACTGCTACGGTCAGGCGGTTCACGCCGCCAACGCTGCCGATAATATTCTGTTCTTCCTTGTTTATTTCATAGTTGGTCTGGCGCTGCTCGCGGTTGCTGGACTGCGTGCTTCTGCTGTCAGCCAGGCCGTCGCCGCGGAAGTTAACATCCGGCACGCCGCTTTCAAGGTTGGCGGTGCCTTGGGTTTGCTCTTCGGAGCGGCTTTCGGAGCGAATAACGGTCACTTCCGGGTCATAAAGCTCCTTGCGTATGGTTTTCTGGCTGAAGTCGATGTCGGCGTTAACCTTGGCGATAACGCGGCCTGGGCCTATTACGGGTATGAGCAGTTCTTCGATGCGGCGCTCAAGGTTTTGCTGCATGGCTACACGGTGTTCAAACTGGGTGCTGGTAAGGCCGTTGAGCGAGCCTTCTTCTTCCGGCTGGTAAAGTGTGCGCCCGGCGGCATCGGTTATGGATACGCGCTCTTTGGTTAGGCCTTCAACAGCCATGGTAACCAGGTTGACTATGGCGGTAACGTCTTTGGTTTCCATACGGCGGCCGTCTTTCATTTTTATAACAACTGAGGCCGATGGTTTTTGCTGGTCTTCAATAAACAGGCTGCGCTGTGGAATAACCAGGTGCACGCGCACGGTATCCACAAAAGGAGATTCGGATATGGTGCGGGCCAGTTCGCCTTGCAAGGCGCGCTGGTAGTTGATTTTCTGCACAAAGTCGGTAACGCCCACCTTTACTTCGTCAAAAATTTCAAAGCCGATGCCCTGCCCCATAATATTGCCTTCACCGGCAATTTGTATGCGCAACTGGTGTACTTTATCTTCAGGCACCATAATGGCGGTGCCGTTTTCAGCCAGTTTGTACTTTATTTTCTGGGCGTCCAGATTTTTGACAACGCGGTTGGCGTCTTCGGCGCTGAGGTTGCTATACAAGGTTTGGTAGCTGATCTGGTTCATCATGAAAATCATGACAAAGAAAACCGCTATGGTAATGGCGGCCATGGTGCCCACCATAACGCGCTGCGAAAAGCTGATGCGCTTCCAGAAGCCTTTTACGCGGTCCATTACCTGTTGCACTGCTTGAGACATAACCCCTCCAGATTCCTCGTTGTTGTAGTAGTATAAGCTTTTAAAAAACTGCCATTCTTAAAAGCTAGAATTGCACGCGGGAAAGTTCCTTGTAGGCTTCCATTACCTTGTTGCGCACGGCCGCTGTCATGTTCATGGCCAACCCTGCCTTTTGCAGCGAGATCATCAGCTCATGCACGTTTTGGTTTTCGCCAGAGGCAAACGAGGCAATGGCCGTATCTTTTTGGCTTTGCAGGTCGTTCACTTTTTCCAGCGATTTGGACATCATTTCGGAAAAGGAAGAAGTCTGGGCTTTGGGCTGCTGAATTTTACCGGCCTGGGCGCTTTGCTGCGCTTTGGTAAAGTTTTGCAGAGCGCTGCTGTATGCTTTAAGTCCTACTTGCTGAATGCTCATTTTACTTCTCCCTTAACCTAGATTAGCGATTTATTTCCAAGGCCTTGTTGTACATGGCCTTAATTGTGTCGACGGTGGTTACGTTGGCTTCGTAACCGCGCTGGGCGGTCATGAGGTTAGCCATTTCTTCCACCACGTTAATGTCGGGGTAAGCCACGTAACCGTCGGCGTTGGCGTCGGGGTGGCCCGGCTCGTACACCAGCTTGAGCGGGCGGCCGTCTTGGGCCACATGCATTACGCGCACGCCGCGCAGCTCGCGGTCCAGCGCGCTTTCCATCTGCTTGCTGAAAGAATCGTCTACCGGAATAGCCGCCATAATGGTGGTTTTTCTGCGGTAGGGGCCGCCTTCCACCGTGCGGGTGGTTTTCACGTTGGCCAGGTTCATCGAAATAATATTCATGTTGGTGCGCTCGGTGGAAAGGGCCGAAGCGCTTATATCCATAGCTGTCATGAAATCCATTATTTTGACCCCTCGGTGATGATGTTTCTAACACCGTCAAAATTGCCTTTTATAACTGTGGTCAAGGCGTTGTACTGCAAAGAGGTTTTGGCCATCAGGCTCATTTCCTTGTCCAAGTCCACGCGGTCTTCGCCGTGGGCCTGGCGCGGAACGAATTTTTTATCCCATTCCGGCCCGAAGCTGTGCGGGTCGAAGGTGGAGGGCATATGGCCGGGGTCGGTGCGGCTAAGCCTGCCGCGAGCATCCAGATCAAGCGCGGACTGAAGCTCGTCTTCAAATTCCAGCACGCGCGGCTTGTAGTTGGGCGTACGAACGTTGGCGATGTTGCTCATGACAACGTTTTGACGCTTGAGCTGCATGTCTAATACTTTGCCGACCAGATTAACTGTTGGCGTGTATAAACTTTTCATGCTGCTATCCTCCGTGTGCCGCCGGTATGCGGCACTTTTTTCACTATTCTTGCGCCGGGCTTTTCCGGCGCCCGGCAAATTCTGCCGGTCACTTTCGCTATATTGTAAGCAATGAGTGTGCCAAGTTTATAATATAGTGATTTTGTTTGATAAATTCTTTGTTTGTCAAAAAGTCATCATATTAAAAATAGGGTGCGGGGATAATTGGGATTAATATGGAAGCGGCGTAGCCGCGACAATATAAGAGAGGGGCGCTTGCCCCTCTTTTTTTTTTGCGGCGCTTCGCTCTGCAAAAAAAATTCACCCCGCCAGAGGGGTGTGCGCGCACACCCCTCTCTGGACTCCCCGCGCGCCAATGTGGCTCGTTTTGGCAAAGGACGACTGTTTAACACCAAAAAGCGAAAGCCAGGCACAACTAGTGGCGATGCTCTTTCCCGCCCTGGACCCGGCTTTCGTCGCAGTGTGGGTGGAGCCTTGTCGCCCACCGACAAAGCTGTCGAGATATCCGCCCCACCGTCAAAATCTGCGAGAGCGCCAATGGAGCATATGCCGTAGCCAGCGCCTTGCCTGCGGCAACAAAACAGCCGCATTACAGGTAAAACCTTCAGCAGCGCGAGACAGCATCGTCCGAGATATTTGAATGGGGTACGAGAGATCAAGCCATCACTACAGATCCCCCTCGTGGATATTATCGGGAACAACCACAGCAAAGTTCCTTCATCATCTCCGTGGGAGTAACCACAGCAAAGTTTCTCCGCCATCCCCGTGGGAGCGCCAATGGAGCATATGCCGTAGCCAGCGCCTTGCCTGCGCCGACAAATCAACCGCATTACAGGGAAAGCCTTCAGCAGCGCGAGACAGCATCGTCCGCGCTCCATAAGTAAGGGACGGGAGAGTTTTCCATCACGGCGGCTCCCCCTCGCGGATATTACCGGGAGCAGGCACAGCAAAGTTCCTCCGCTATAACAACGAGAGCGCCAATGGTGCCTTGGGCGGGGCCTTGTATGCTCCGCAGGTAAAACAAAGCACAGCAAGCAACACGCCCCTCGGCGGGCGACAAGGCCCCGCCCACACCGCGACGAAAGCCGGGTCCAGGGCGGAGCCCGGCGCGCGGGGAGTCCAGAGGGGTGTGCGCGCACACACCCCTCTGGCGGGGTGAATTTTTTTGTGGAGCGAATGCTCCACAAAAAAAGGGGGGCGAGCAGCCCCCTCTCTTATATTGTGCGGCGGACGCCGCTTCCATATTTATCTTA
>JAVBON010000005.1:0-70016 GCA_031550525.1 Desulfovibrionaceae bacterium | reverse complement strand
CCCCCCCCCCCCCCCCCCCCCCCCCCCCCCCCCCCCCCCCCCCCCCCCCCCCCCCCCCCCCCCCCCCCCCCCCCCCCCCCCCCCCCCGCCGGAGGCATTACCAGACGCGGTGCAGCCGCATCCTGATATATTACAACTATTATTTTAGTCGTTTTTATAAAGGTACATGGAGTACAAGGATAACCCGTGGTCGCGGAGCATTTTATCTAGGGCCATAATGTCCGGCACCACATCTTCGCTTATTTTCATAGGCCTGCCGCTGAGGGCCATAAAATATATCACGCCGCCCAGCGGAATGTGCATGGCGCTGGGAAAAAGCCTGCGCATGGCAGGGACGATGGCGGCGGAATCGATGGCCTCGGTGGGATCGTCTTTGATTATAACGGCAGGGTCTGGGCGCACCACATGCGATATTTCCAGTGGCTTTATGGCCTCGTTGCACAGGGCCAGCATCTGATCGGAAAACTGAAAACGGTTGGGGCCGACGTAATCGTTTATAAAAAGCAGACCGCCCCGCGCCAGCCGTTGCTTGCTCCACAGCAGCGCTTCCAGGCTGCTGGGCATGTGGTGGAGGGAGTTGTCCCAGTAGACCAAATCAAACGTGCCCTGCTCCAGTGCGAAAGCGTCGCCGCAAATGCAGGTAACGGCATGGCCAAGGCCGGATTCCTCAGCGGTTTTACGGGCCGTATCCACAACTTTGGGAGCCAGATCATAAAGAATAAAATGCTCCACAAGGCCGGCTTTCAAGAGATAAAACTCTTTCAGGCCGAGGCCGCAACCAACTGAGACAGCATTTTTAAATGGCGGCAACTGCGGGTAATGGGCGGTTATGGCATTTGCCACAAATTCGCCCGGACCCGAACAGGTTTTTCCGGCACTCAGGCGCCCGAGGCTGTCGAACACCGCCGGGCTTTTGCTCCAGTGCCAGCGTGGGTCGTCGTTATGGTAATAAACGTCCCACCAGTCGGCGGCCTGCTTTAAATCGTTGTCACTTAGCGGCATCACCATCACCTGGCAATTGCGCCCGTGTTGTGAAATTTTTCAGATACCCGTTGGCAAAGGCCGCAGCATCCATGCTTTTTCCGCCGGAAGGTTTAAGCTGAGACAGCCCGTAAAGGCCATCGGCACAAACTATGGGGATAAGACCCTGGCGCGAGGGCAGCACCGCTCCGGGCCGGTTTACGGCGGCAATGGCCTTATCATCAGGGCCTTCCAGCGCCTTGCCCTTTTGTACCAGCACGCTCAAAGGCTCCATGGCCTTACCCGCAGCATCCGTGCGCAACAAGGTAACCTGCGCGCCAGGCCAAGGGGTTACCCCGCGCGAGCGGTTGTGCGCCTCACGCGCGGTGCTCTCAAAATTCAAAAAGCCGTCTTCTTTAGTCAGCTTGGCCGCGTAGCTTGTTCTGGCCTCGTCCTGCTCCACAGGGGTAACCCTGCCCTGTTCAAGGCGCTCCAAAGTTTCCACCAGCAATTTACCGCCCAACTCCGCCAGCTCGTCGTGCAGCTCTCCGGCGGTTTGCTCAAAGCCTATGCCAAGCGCCCGCTGCATGAGCATGGGCCCGCTATCCAGCTTCAACCGTACTTGCATTATGGTTATGCCGGTACGCGCGTCGCCGTTCATTACCGCCCTTTGTATGGGGGCAGCGCCGCGATATTGCGGCAGGAGCGAGGCATGCACGTTTATGGCGCCCAGCGGGGCCGCATCCAGCACCGCCTGAGGCAGAATAAGGCCGTAAGCGGCCACTACCAGAATATCCGCGCCCAGCGCCTTTAAGGCCTCTATATCTTCCACATTTTTAAAATTTACAGGCTGGCGTACCGGAATGCCCTGCTCCTGCGCCAGTTTTTTAACCGGCCCGATTTGCAGGTTCTGCCCACGCCCGGCGGGGCGATCCGGCTGGCAATACACGGCCAGCACCTCCGCGCCCGGCCATTGCGCCAACGCCCGCAACGAAGCGGCGGCAAAATCCGGCGTGCCCATAAACACTACTTTCATTTTTGCTGTTCCGCCTTGAGGCGTTTTTTTACTTTCGTATCATACATGGTGCGCTTTAAGCGGCTTATGCGGTCCACAAACAACTTGCCATCCAAATGGTCGCACTCGTGCTGCAAGCAGACGGAGGCAATTTCCTCCGCATCCTCGCTGAATTCCTTGCCGTCCAAATCCAGCGCCTTTACCCGCACCTTGGCGTTACGCTTGACGTTGGCCCTTAAATCCGGCACTGAGAGGCAGCCCTCTTCAGACTCCATAGGCTCCGCATCCAGCACTTCCAACACCGGGTTTATATATACCTTGGCCGCCTCGCGCTTGGAAGGGCCGCTCAAGTCGATAACCACCATGCGTATGCCCTGCCCCACCTGCGGGGCCGCCAGGCCAATGCCGTCCTCCGCATACATGGTTTCAACCATGTCCGCAGCCAGACGGCGTATATCATCGGTAATCTCCGCAACCGGCTCGGCCTTGCGCTTCAAAAAAGGGTCAGGGTACTGCAATACTTCAAGTTTCATACAAACTATACTCCCGGCAATAATAATAACCATAAACCGGTAAATGTAAAATTAAGAGAGAATAGGAAGGGAATGTAAGAATTCGAGAGAGGGGGAAAGGAACCCTTTGAAAAGGGCTTCCTTTCCCCCTCTCTCGAGCTCTCACCCCATATACTTCTAAACTTTTCAATTAGTTAGCATAGAGTTAGGGTATATGCATCTAGTCAAAATGTCATCAATATATGGACTAGGTTCAAATATCGTCAGCAACATCAGTGACTGGCGCAACATTCTCCCCGTCCACAACCCGCCAATATAACCCCTTGCGGGTCCAGGTGTGGATCGTTTCGGCAAAGCTCAACAGTCTAACATCGGCAAGTGCCGGAAAGGTAATACTGCTGGCGATGCTCTTTCACGCCCCTGGTGGGAGAGGGGGTCCGGGGGAGAGGGCAAAGCCCACTCCCCCGGCCGCCGGAGGTATTGCCAAACGCGGCGCAGCCGCATCATCTAATCTTCTCTGATTTCTTCTCAGCTTCCTGCACGCGCAGGCTGAGCTCGCGCAACTGTTTGGGGTCTACCTGCGCTGGCGCGTTGGTAAGCAGGCAGGTGGCCTTTTGAGTTTTGGGGAAGGCGATAACGTCGCGTATGGAGCCGGAGCCAGTAATAATCATGGCCAGACGGTCCAGGCCGAAGGCTATGCCGCCGTGGGGCGGAGCGCCTTGCTCAAGGGCCTGGAGCAGGAAACCAAACTGCGCTTCGGACTGCTCCGGCTTGAAGCCCAAGGCGGCAAACATGGCGCGTTGGGTCTCGGCGTTATGGTTGCGTATGGAGCCACCGCCCACTTCGGTGCCGTTGAGCACCATGTCGTAAGCGCGGGCCAGCACGCGCGCGGGGTCGCTTTGCAGCATGGCGGCGTGCTCTGGCAGGGCCTGGGTGAAGGGGTGGTGGCAGGCCACATAACGCTTTTCTTCGGGGTTGTATTCAAACATGGGGAAACGAATAACCCAGATGAAGTCAAGCTGGTTCTGGTCGATCAGGCCAGCGTCCTGGGCCACGCGAATACGCAGGTTACCCAACACGGCGTTAACCATTTCCGGCTCTCCGGCCTGGAAGAAGGCAATGTCGCCCACTTTGAGGCCCAGAGTTTTTTGCAGCGCGGCGCGTTCTTCATCGCTGAAAAACTTGGCGATGGGCGACTGCCATTCGTTCTCGCGTATTTTGATCCAGGCCAGGCCCTGAGCGCCATAAATTTTGGCGAATTCGGTGTAATCGTCTATCTCTTTGCGGGAGAGTTTTTCGCCGCCTTCAAGTTTGAAGCCTTTTACCAGTTTGGCGGTGGAGAAAAGGCGGAAGCCGCTGCCGCGCACAATATCCGTAACGTCGTGCAGCAAAAGGCCAAAGCGGGTATCAGGCTTATCCACGCCGTAGTCGCGCATGGCGTCGTCCCAAGTCATGCGCGGGAAGGGGCGCGGTATGTCGCGGCCGAGCACTTCTTTAAACATGGTGGTGATCAGGCCCTCGGCCATATTCATGACCTGTTCCTCATCCACAAAGGACATTTCTATGTCTATTTGTGAGAATTCCGGCTGGCGGTCGGCGCGCAGGTCTTCGTCGCGGAAGCAGCGGGCGATTTGAAAGTATTTTTCAATGCCGCCCACCATGAGCAGTTGCTTGAAAAGCTGTGGCGACTGCGGCAGGGCGTAAAACTCGCCACGGTTAAGCCGGCTGGGCACCAAAAAGTCACGCGCGCCTTCAGGTGTGGAGCGGGTAAGCATTGGGGTTTCCACTTCAATAAAGCCGTCGGCGTCAAGGTAACGGCGCACGCTCTGGGCCATTTTATGGCGCGTGCGCAGGTTTTGGGCCATACGCGGACGGCGCAGGTCGAGGTAGCGGTATTCCAGACGAAGGTTTTCTGATGGCTCCAGGCGGTCGTCCACCATAAAGGCCGGAGTGCGCGAGGTATTCAGGAGCTTCCACTCCCGCACCACCACTTCAATGGCGCCGGTTTTCATGTTGGGGTTTTCCATGCCTTCGGGCCTGGAGCGCACGTAGCCTTTTATGGCTATGACGTATTCAGAGCGCAGCACATGGGCCTTAGCGTGGGCCTCTGGCGCGCTTTCCGGGCTGAAGACTATCTGGGTAAGGCCTTCGCGGTCGCGCAGGTCTACAAAAATAAGGCCGCCGTGGTCGCGCCGGAACTGAACCCAACCCATCAGGCAGACGTCCTGCTGCAAATTGCTTTTGTCCAGCGAGCAGCAATCATGCGTGCGCGTCCAGCCCGCCAAAGGTTCCACCAGTTTCTGGTGCTCAAGTTGAACGTCGCGGTCCTGAGCCAAATCCTGCGTTGTTTCCATGAATAGTCTCTTTTTAAAATATGTTTTGTTCTGTTTCCGGTTATCTATATTTTCAGGCCGGTGCGGGGTTACGGCAATGCGCCCCGCTGTGGGCGCCGCCGCATAGCCAAGCCCTGACCGGCTTATTGCGGCGCCGAGATAAAAACTAGCCTAGGCTGCGCAAGCCTTGGCGCTTAACTTCTTTCTGCTCGCCGTTTTCCATATTTTTTATAATAACGGTGCCGTTTTCAAGCTCATTACCGCCCAGTATGAGGCAATAACGCACACTCAGGCGGGTGGCGGAACGCAATTGGCTTTTCATGCTGCCGGAGGCAAAGGCGCAAACGCCGGCAAGACCTGCCGCCCGCAAGTTTTGGGCCAAAGCCAGAGCAGGGTTGAGGGCATTTTCATCCAGCACGGCTATGTAAAAATCGGGGGTTTGCACGGCTGGCTGGGGCATGACCATGGCCAGCCGCTCCATGCCGCAGGCAAAGCCCACGCCCGGCACGTCGGGGCCGTCAAGGGAGGCCACCAGGCCGTCATAGCGCCCGCCGCCGGCAACGGAGGTTTGCGCGCCAATGTTGCCGGAAACCACCTCAAAGGTAGTGCGGTTGTAATAATCCAGCCCGCGCACCAAGCGGGAGTTGAGGCGGTATTGCAGCCCGCTTTCGTCCAGCAGGCCCTTTACAGTAGCGAAGTGCTCGCGGCAGGATGGGCAGACGTTATCGGCAATCTCCGGCGCGCCTTGCGTAAGCGCCTTGCAGCCCGGCACCTTGCAATCGAGCACGCGCAGGGGGTTGGTCTCCATGCGCCTTTGGCAATCCTCGCAAAATTCTTCAACCTTCTGCTTTTTGAGAAAGGCCTTCAGGGTTTCGCGGTAGGCCGGGCGGCACTCCTTGCAGCCAAGGGTGTTCAACTCCAGCCCAATGTCTTTGATGCCCAAAGAGTTCAAGTAATGCATGAGCATCAGGATGATTTCGGCGTCCACTTGCGGCTGCTCCGCGCCCAAGCACTCGCAGTTTACCTGATGGAACTGGCGCATGCGCCCTTTTTGCGGGCGCTCGTAGCGGAACATGGGGCCATAGGTAAAAAATTTACTGATGCTCTCTTTGGCGTGAATGCTGTGCTCTATGTAAGAGCGCATAATACCGGCTGTGGCCTCTGGCCGCATGGTCAGGGAGCGGTCCTTGCGGTCGGGAAAAGTGAACATTTCCTTTTGCACCACGTCGGTTTCCGTGCCTATTCCGCGCGCGAACAGCTCGGTATATTCCAGTATGGGCACGTGTATTTCGCGGTAGCCGTATTGCCCGAAAACCTTTTGGGCCGTTTCGCCCATAAAGGAAAATTGAGCCGCTTCTTCCGGCAGGTGATCCGCAAACCCTTTAACAGTGCTTATCTTGTCCATGTTTTAACCTGAAAATTAGATATATTGCCCCAACGCATAAAAATTAGCGCCATTGCCGCGCCGCGTGGAACTTCTGTCTATAAAATATAGGAATTGCCTTGTAAAGCACAAGATGAGGCGGGTGGCGGGCTAAATCTTTTCCACCAGCAACGTATGCTTACGTACGCCAACCGGCTTTGCTGCTATCAGCGTTTTACCAGCCCCTTCCACCGCGCCGTTAAAAACGCAGTCCGAATAAAATTCGTCAACGCCTTTAACAGGGGCGGTTTGCGCGGCGGATTCCTCCGGCGCAACGTATACCACGGGCATTTGCAATTGCCGCAAGAGGAATGCTTCCTTTTTAGCGTCCACAAGGCCGCGCAGGCGGGCGGCCCTTTCTTTTTTCACCTCTGGCGCAAGTTGCTCAGGCAAACGGGCGGCGGCGGTGCCGGGGCGTTTGGAATACGGGAAGACATGGGCATAGGTGAGCGGCAACGTATGGGCCAGAGCCATTGTTTCTTCAAAATGCCCGTCGCTTTCGCCTGGGAAGCCGGTAATAAAATCCGCCCCCAGCCCGAATGCGGGCCAGATTTGCTTAAGCTGGCGCAGAAAATCCGGCATTGCGGCAGGGTCGTAATGCCCGCGCCCCATGCGCTTTAGCGTGCGCGGGCTGCCGCTTTGCAGCGAAAGGTGCAGATGCGGCGCTATAAGCCTGCTTTTACCCAGCACGTCCAGCGCTTTCTGGTTAAGCTGCCCCGGCTCCAGAGAACTTATGCGAAAACGCAGCCCCTTGCCCGACCATTGCGGCGCAAATACGGATTCCATACGAATAATGAGATCCCAGAAATCTTCGGGTCTGGCAAAATCCAGCCCGTATTGGCGCAAATTCACGCCATTAAGCACAATCTCCCGGAACCCAGCGCGAATAAGCCGCCCTGCTTCAGCCAAAGTCTCGGGCCAGGGGCGGCTTACCGAGGGGCCGCGCCCCTGCGGCACTATGCAGTAGGTGCAATGCTGCGAGCAGCCGTCGTGAATTTTTAAAACCGCCCGCGAGCGAGCGTAATCGTTTATGCTGAAGGCCGGAAAACCGCTGCCTTCGCTAGCAGCGACCTCTTCCGGCCCCGCTCCGGCCCAAAAGTCCTCAATACCTCCTGCGCCGTTATCCTCATGCGCGTCAGGGCCAGAATGCGCGGCCTGCAAAAGCGCGAAATCCAGCGCCGGGTCCAGGCCGCCGTCCGCATGCCCACCGTTGCCGTCTCCGGTTACGGCATCGGTTTTGCCCAGCCAGCGCAACAAGGTGAGTTTGTCTTTTTGCGGCACCAGCGCATCCACGGGCAGTTCTTCCAACTCGCCCGGCAGGGCCTGCGCCGCGCAACCCGTTACCAAAAGCTCGCAACCAGGCGCAGCCTTGCGCACGCGGCGGCAAACGGCCCTGAGGTCGGTAACGGCCTTGGCGGTAATAGCGCAACTGTTCACCAGCACCAGGTCGGCCCCGGCGGCCGAGGGCAGCTCGCTGTGCCCCGCCAGCAGCCAGGCCTCGCGCAGAGCCTGGGATTCGTACTGGTTAACCTTGCATCCAAGGGTGATAATATGAAATTTCTTTTGCATGTCGGTTGGTTTTAAAATTAGCGCCAAATTTGATAAGTTCAATTTAGAAATATTGAAAATTCCATTTACACAAACGTCGCGGGGTCAAGGGGGGTCACCCCCCTTGCGGGTCTGGGCAGCGCCCAGATCTCATAAATCTGGCTTCAGCTTTAAACTCTTCATATCTTCGGCGTTGCGTACAACTCGCCGCCATGCGCGTCGTTTATGACCAGGGCCGGAAAATTCTCCACAATCAGTTCGTGTATGGCTTCGGGGCCAAGCTCGGCAAAGGCTATTACGCGGCACTGTTTGACGCATAGCGAGAGCAAGGCTCCAGCCCCGCCGGTGGCCCCAAGATATACTGCCTTGTGCTCGCGCATGGCCGCTTTAACCTCTGGCGCGCGCAAACCCTTACCCATGCTGGCTTTAACCCCGGCGGCGTACAGGCGCGGGGCGTAGCTATCCATACGGTAGCTGGTGGTAGGGCCTACCGCGCCTATGGCGAAGCCAGGCGGCGGCGGCGTGGGGCCAGTGTAGTAAATTACCGCTCCGACCGGGTCAAAGGGGAGGGGCTCGCCTTTATCCAGCATTTCCACCAGTCTTTTATGGGCCGCGTCGCGGGCGGTGTAAATAATTCCGCTTAGGTATACTGCATCGCCCATGCGCAGGCTTTCGACATCGGCCTCGCATAGAGGGGTTTGCAAATGGATTTTGCGGGGCTCGGCCAAGTCCAGCTTTATGCCGGATTTAGCCTCGTTTGGCATTATGCGCGGTTTGTCCTTATTTGGCGTCATAGCGTAAACTCCATATGCCTTGCGCTGTGGCATTGAATATTCACGGCCAGCGGCAGGCTGGCTATGTGGCAGGGGGCCAGATTTATGCGCACGCCAAGGCAGGTGGTGTCGCCCCCAAGCCCCATGGGGCCTATGCCCAAACGATTTATGGCAGCCAGAAGCTCAGCCTCTTTAGCCGCCAGGTCGGCGTCGGGGTTAGGCTCGTCCAGCGGGCGCAGCAGGGCTTTTTTAGCCAGCAAAGGGGCGCTCTCAAAGCTGCCGCCTATTCCCAGGCCCACAATAATGGGGGGACATGGGTTGGGGCCGGACTCCGCCACCCGTTGCAGCACGAATTTTTTAATGCCTTCCCAGCCCTCCGCTGGGGCCAGCATGGTAACGCGCGACATATTCTCGCTGCCGCCACCCTTTGCCAGAAAGGCTATTTTAATCTTGTCGCCGGCCACCAAACGTGTATGCACTATGGCCGGGGTGTTATCTCCGCTGTTGGCGCGACTGAAAGGCGAGCACACGGATTTGCGCAAAAATCCGTCGCGGTAGCCTTGGCGCACGCCCTCGTTAATGGCGTCTTCCAGAAGGCCGCCCTCAATATGCGCGTCTTGCCCCAAATCCACAAAAAAGATAGCAAGGCCGGTATCCTGACACAAGGGAATGCCGGATTCTGCGGACTTTTGCGCATTTTCCAAAAGCTGGCGCAGCACCTCGCGCCCGCTGGGCGAGCTTTCAAGTTTCTGCTGCTGTTCCAGAGCGGCCAGCACGTCCGGAGCAAGGCGCAAGTTGGCCTCAATGCAGGCCTTTTTTACGGCCTTGGCTATTTCGCTGGTTGTAACGGCCCGCATGTTCGCATTACTCCATCAGGTAGTCGATTAGCTCGGCTTTATCCGCGCCAACAAAAATTTCGTCCAGCGGCAGGGCTGCAAGGGCGGCGCGCATTTCAGGGCTGCCAGGCCGCAGGCCGCGTAACGCCTCGCAAACGCTTTGCACACCTACGGGCGCCTGTAGCCCCGCGCCATGCAGGCTGTTGGCGAAAAAATCGCCATAAATGGCGGCATTGCTTATTTTCCCTTGTTCGGCCTCAAGCAACAGCTCCACTTTACCCCAGCTAAAACGATGCTCTTTTTTCAGGGTAAAGGCCGGAGATTTGCCCCAGGTCCACATCCAGTCACGATATTTGCTTTGGGCCAAATTTTCAATGGCCGCAAGCTCGTGCGGAGCCGGATAGTGCTCGGGGCAGTCCAGCTCGGCCTCCAGCGCGGCCTTAAAGGCGGTTATATCCATACCCAGCGGCAAATGCTCCTTAAGGTTGGTAACGCGACTGCGCACGGATTTAAGCCCCTTGGATTGATACTTGCTCGGGTCCACATTAAGCACGCCAGCGAGGGCATCGAGGTTTACGTCAAACAGCAGGGTGCCGTGCAAAAGCAGGCTGCCCCGCGTAAGCTGGCGGGCTGCACCGGATATTTTGGCCCCGTTAAGCAACAGGTCGTTGCGTCCGGATTTTTCTGCCCGCACCCCAAGGCGCGCCAGCAGGTCGATTATAATATCAAAAAGCACGTCAAACGCGCCGGTGTTTCTGGCATTTTTCATGTAGTCGCTGGAAGTGGCGGGGAGAATGAACGAATAGTTCAGGTTGTTCATGTCGTGGTAAACAGCCCCGCCGCCGGTAATGCGGCGCACTACCTCAATATTCTCCCGCTCCGCCACTTTGGCGTTAACTTCCGCGAAGGTGTTTTGAAAACGCCCCACAATTACCGACGGGCGATTGCGCCAGAAGAAGATCATGCTTTGGTCGGGGGCGGGCGTGTTTTGCGAAAAATACTCCTCAAAGGCCAGGTTATAGAAAGGATCTGTAATATCGTTTTTTAGTTTAAGCACCGGTAGCCCCCAGGTAATGGTTCATAATTGCAAGCCATACCTTTTATACACAAATTATAACTCAGGCAAGTTTTCCGGGCTTTTTTCGCGTACTGTCCGCAAATGCAAACATAATGCGGCAACGCTACAAAACCGCAAAGCCCGCGCCATTTCGCAAGGTATGCCTTGTCAGCGCTTTACTCAGATGATAGTGTCCGCTTCAACTTGTATTGCATTATTTCGTTAAGGGGTGCCGATGCGCTTGTGGTCAAATAAATACTGCATCTGGGGGCTATTGTGCTGTCTGGCTTGCTGGGTTTGCTTGCCATTTGCGGCTTTTGCCGCGCAGCAAAGCATACCGCCAGTAGCGCCAGTAGCGGAAGACGTTCCCCCCGCCCCCACGCTGATGCCGCCCCTGCGCCAGCCCGCCTTGCCGCCTGAAATACTGGAAAAATCCATACTTGAAACGCTGCTGAAAGTTGAAGAAGAAGCCCGCCGCAAAGCCGAGGCCGAAGCCAGGCAGGAGGCCGCCCTGCGGGAGCGTGATGAGCATGAGGCCATACTGCTGGAGCAGCGGGCCGCGCAAACCAGCGCCCGCCTTTTACGCGAGCAGCGCCAGGCGCGTATAAAAATTATAAGCGACGCCATTAAATCATCCATGCCTCCACCGCCCGCGGTGCTGCCCTCCAAGTCCAACTGGCCCTTGCCTGACCTGCCCGAAGAGCCGGACTGGCAAAGCCAGGCCATGGCTCTGCTCTACAAAAGCGCATATGAAAAAGAAGATTTCGCCCAGTTGTACAGGCTATGCCTGCGCGAGGCCCTTGAAGGCAACCCCAGAGCCATGCTGGTGCTGGCCGTTGCCTACGACAAATGGGGGCCGGAAATAAGCGGCTCTCTGGCCGTGCTGCACCCGCCAATGCATAACAGCGCATACTGGCGCAAGTGGGCCGAGCAGATGACCTCATCGGCTTGGGTTGCCAAGCGCCTTGCGGACCTGAGCGGCAATATGGCTGAGAAAACCGGTTACTACACAGCGGCGGCCGCTCAGGGAGATGCCGAAGCCATGTACATGCTGGCAACCCTGAATGACCAGCCGGAGTTGCTGGTGGAAGCGGCCCTGCTGGGCCAGCCAAAAGCTTCTTCCATCGTGGCTTTTAACCTGCTTTATGGCACGGAAGGTTTTCCGGCTTCCCCCCGCATGGCTGGCTATTATTGGTGGAGGGCCGCTTTGGGCGGCGACGCCCGCGCGCTTTTGCTGTGCAGCGAGTATTTTTACCGTGGCCAGAATGGATTCCCCAAAGATGCCCGCCGGGCCTGCATTTTTGCTATGCTGGCCGTTGAAGCGGCCGAGCGCGAAGATGCTGAAGCCTACAAACGCGGCGTTAACACGCTGCTTGGCGGTACAGCCCAGCGCCACCTGAACGGCCTGCGCCGCGCCGCTGACTTCAGCAACGATACCTGGTGGGAAATTACGCAGGAAATGAACATACTCAAGGCAGCCCCGCAAGAAGAGCTCTTTACCCGCGCATCCGCCCTGCAACCGGCGCGCAATGAGGTAAAAACAACGTTACGCAAAGAGTTGCATGCCGTATACGCAGTGTTGCAGGATAGCGGCGCCCAAGCCACGGAGCGTGAAATGCTGGCCCAGTTGGAGCAGGCCCTGCAAAACGGCGGGCCTGAGGCTGCCCAGCAGGCCTGGCGCAAGCCGGCGGTAAAACGTGGCCCGGATTTTTATTTTATACTTTTAAGCCTGCTTGTGTTCGCGGCTGTTCCTCCGGCCTATATACTGGCGCGAAGCGGGTTAGCCCGGCGGGCGGCAAAAATTGTAACAAATTAAAATAACAATTATGTTCAGCATATTACCGCCAAGCATACGCCAAGCAACGCGCATTGAAAACAGGCCGGGCCGTACCGCGCCCATGGGGCTGACGTTCAGCCTTTGCCTGGCCTTGCTTTGCTGCCTCCACCCGGCGGAGCTTTTTGCCGCCGCCCACAGCCACGCGGAACAGGAAAAACGCCTGGCGGCGGAACTGGCCCGGCGCGACGCCATACTTACGCAAGCCGTAAAAAATGCCTACACGCCGCCAAGAGCAGGCGTAATACCACAAGATCAAGAAATGCCCTTCAGCTCCGGCTGGGAAGATCCTGATTGGGATACTCCGCTGGTGCAGAGTTTTTATAAAAACCCATACAGTTACGGCAACAACCTAGAACAGTATCTGCCCTGCCTGCAGGAGGCCCTGCAAGGCAACCCCAAGGCCATGCTGGCATTGTCCATGCTCTATTACCTGTGGGGTTATGTTATTACAGACATGTACCCGGATTTTCCCGAGCAGATGCATAACAGCGAGTACTGGCGCAAACGGGCCGCGCAGCTTACCGACCCCGGCTGGGTGAATTTGCGCCTTGGCGACCTGCACAGGCGCTGGCCCACGGCCTCCTCCGAGTTTTACCGGCAAGCGGCGGAACTGGGCAATGCCGAAGCCATGTTCAACTACTACCTTATAGATTCAAAACAATTGCACTACCTCTATCTAAGCGCGGCCTTGGGCTACCCGCGCGCGGCCTTTGTGCTGGGCGAGAACCTTGAAAAACACGGAGACGCCGAAGAGCAGGACCTGGCCCGGCGTTTTACCTGGCTTGCCGCCCTTAATGGCGATGAATGGGGCCTTTTGCGCTCATCCATCGCCTTTTATAACGGAGAGTTCGGCCCAGGCTTCAATAATTGCGAGCAAGGCTATTTATACGCGCTGCTGGCCCTGCGTTACAACCAGGGGCACCCGCGCATGGAGCAGTACCCCGAAAACTCGTGCATGCTTAACCAAACCCAGATAGCCCGTTTGGAACTGGAAGCGGACAACTGGCAGGCCGCTCTGGACGAGCGCCGCCTGCCCATGGTGCTGCGCGGGCGCTTCCGGCGCGAGCCCATAGTGCAGGCCATGCACCGTGAGTTGGCCCCGCTTATGGAAGCCTTGCGCCTGACCTCCGCCGACATATCCGCCAATATGGGCCAAAACGGCGCAAACCCCGACAGACGCAATACCGAAAAACAAACTGCGCAGGCACGTCTGCCTTGGCACCTTGGCTTTTTTACCGAACAAGCCAATGACAGTTACCTTAATTACGACGATATGCGCGGCAACCTGCCTTTATACGCGCACGCGCACTACAGGGAGCATAACCGGCGCTACCTTCCGGCTGTGTATGCGTTTGTGGCCGCAAGCATACTACTTTCTCTCGGTACCATATATTACAGGCATTGGCGCAAAAAACGCCGTGCCTTAAAAGCATAGCCGGCGGGAGGATTTATGAGCGACTTTATGCAAAAAGCGCGCAAGCTTTTTCCAACTCTGCAATCAGACAGACGCGCCTTGCACTCAAAGGCCGAAGCGGGCATGCACCTGCCCAACACCACGGCCTACCTGCTGCAACGCCTGCGGGCAATGGGCCTGCAACCTGTGGAAATATGCGATTCCGGCCTCAGTTGTCTTATAGGCGGCAAAAACAGGGGTAAAACCATTTTGCTGCGCTCCGATACCGATGCCCTGCCCATGAGCGAAGACAACGACCTGCCCTTTAAAACCACCACCGACGCCGCCCACACCTGCGGGCACGACATGCACATGGCCATGTTGCTGGGCGCGGCGGCCATGCTAAAAGAGCATGAAAACGAATTGCGCGGCACGGTAAAGCTGATGTTCCAGCCCGGCGAAGAAGGCCTTGGTGGCGCAAAGGCAATGATTGAGGCCGGAATACTTGATAACCCAAAAGTTGACGCCGCCCTCGCCCTGCACGTAATGCCAGACGCCCTGCCCGGCGCCGTAAGCTACACAAAGGGGGCCATTCTCGCCTCGGCCGACAGCTTTAAAGTAACCGTGCGCGGCAAAGGCACGCACGGCTCCACCCCGCATTTGGGCGTGGACCCTATAAACACCGCCGTGCACGTATACCTGGCCTTTCAGGAGCTTATAGCCAGAGAAACCCCGCCCATGGCCACGGCGGCCCTGACCATAGGCAAATTCAGCGCCGGAACCATAAACAACATATTGCCTGAAGAAGCCATCATGCTGGGTAGCCTGCGCGCCTACTCCAAAGAAGTGCGGGATTTTCTGGTAACGCGCATGCGCGAAGTGGCCGAAAACATCGGCAAGGTTTACCGCACAAGCGTAACTCTGGAATTCCCCACCGGAGTGCCCGTAACCATAAACGACCCGGCTCTTACGGAGCAACTGGTCTCGTATATTGACGGCATGAGTGAAAAACTGGCCAAAAACCCCAACTATGTAGCCACTGCCTCTGAAGATTTCAGCTATGTAGCCAACCTGGTGCCCACCACCATGTTCATGCTGGGCGCGCAAACCCCCGGCAGCACCGCTTCGCTGCACAACCCCGGCGTAATGCTAAACGAGGACTGCATGCCTTACGGCGCGGCCATACTGGCCCAATGCGCGTTTGAATGGTTAAAAAACAATTAGAAGAGACAGAGGATGAAGCCAGATTTATGAGTTCCGGGGCGCTGCCCCGGACCCCGCAAGGAGCTGAGCCCCTTGACCCCGCAATTTTATGAACTGGTTTGCACATATAAACCCAGCTCTGAGCTATAATATGAATTTCTATTTTTGGCACAAACCAAAACATTAACAGCTAAGCGAAACAAGCAACGCCCTTACCCCGTGATTGCATACTAAAGAAGGGTTTATAGCATTTCAGGCATGAAAGTATTGCCAAGCTTGAAATGCTGCAAACCCTTTAGCTATCCAAGTTGCGGGGGCAAGGGGGTTCAACCCCCTTGCGGGTCTGGGCAGAGCCCAGATCTTCTAAATCTGGCTTCATCAACTGTGCTTTTACTGATATGCCAAGGGGGGCTTGCGCCCCCCTCCGTATGCCCGCTCGGGCTTTTAATCTTCGTCGTTCTTTTTGACTTTCTGGTATTCCGCCACCACTTTTTCCGTTACCGGAGCGGGGGCTTCCTCATAATGCGAGAACTCCGCCGTGAACACGCCCTGGCCGCTGGTCATGGAGCGTAAATCCGGCGCATAGCGCAGTATCTCGCTCATGGGCACATGGGCCTTTATTTCGGTAATGCCGGACAGGGAGTCGGAACCTAGCACCTTGCCCCTGCGGCTGGAAAGGTCGCCTATGACGTCGCCCCTAAACTCGTCGGGAATGGAAACGTTAAGCGTGACAATAGGCTCCATCAGTACCGGCTTGGCGGTCTCCATGGCCTTTTTGTAGGCTATGGAGCCGGCTATTTTAAAGGCCATTTCCGAAGAATCCACGTTATGGTAAGTGCCGTCGTACAAACGGGCCTTGAAGTCCACCATGGGGTAACCGGCCAAAAAGCCGCGCGCCGCTGACTCCTGAATGCCCTTGTCCACCGCAGGTATATACTGGCGCGGCACCACGCCGCCCACGATGGCGTCTTCAAACAGGTAGCCGGAGCCTTTGGGCAGCGGCTCGAATTCCACCCAGCAATCGCCGAACTGCCCGCGCCCGCCGCTCTGCTTTTTGTGGCGGCCCTGCACCTGAGCCTTGCCCTTTATGGTTTCGCGGTAAGGCACTTTGGGCGTGTTGAGCATTATATCAACCTTATAGCGCCGCTTGGCCTTTTCCACGGCAATTTCAATGTGCAGTTGCCCCATGCCGGAAAGGATTATTTCGCCGCTTTCCTCGTCGCGGTAAAGCTTGAGAGTGATGTCCTCGTCCGTAAGCTTTTGCACGGCGGAGTATACTTTATCTTCCTCACCCTTTTCCTTGGGCGAAAGGGCGTAGGATATAAGCTGCGGCGGCAGGCTTGGGACGGAAGCGACAAAACTGAGTTTGTCCGAGGCCAGAGTGTCGCCGGTGCGCGTGCTCTTGAGCTTGGCAACGGCAACCAGCGCGCCGGGCAGCAACGTATCTTTGGTGGGCGTCTGGTTTTTGCCGTTAAGCAGAATGGGTGTGCCCAAACGTTCCATTTCGCCGCTGCGGGCGTTTTTAAGGGAGGTTTCGCTGCTTATGCTGCCAGAAAGCACCCGAACCAGGCTGAACTGGCCGGAAAACGGATCTACTATGGTCTTGAAGACAAAACATACGGGCTGGCCAGCAGGGTCTATTTTAAGCTCTTCGGCGTTTTCATCCAGCACTACCTGCCGGTCCAGGGGCGATGGCATATATTGGGCGATCAGGCCCAGAAGCTGGGCTCCGCCTTTGTTTTCCAGAGCGGAACCGGCCATTACCGGCACCAGCTCGCCGCTTAAGGCCCCCTTGCGCAGGCCTTTGACTATTTCATCAGCGGAAAGCACCCCTTCTTCAAGGTACTTTTCCATCAGTTCTTCGTCGCTTTCCGCAATATTTTCAATGGCAGTGTCGCGCAAAACAGTCATGGCTTCCTGCATATCAGCGGGAATATCGGCGGGTTTGACCGTGCCGTCGGCGCCAAACATAAGGGCTTTGCCGCCCAGCACGTCCACCAGACCTTTAAAGTCGCCGGGGCCGCCGATGGGCGCGAACATAAGCACGGGCTTTATACCCAAACCGCCCAGACCTTCAAAGGCGGCGTCAAAATCCGCGCGGTCGCGGTCCAGCTTGTTTATAAAGCAGCAGGCGGGAATTCCGGCTTTTTTAATGGCGTTCCAGTGCTTTTTGGTAAGGGGGCGCACGCCGTCGACTGCGTCAAGAGTAAACACGGCAAAGTCCGCAGCTGTTAAAAGCACGTCCATATCGCCGGTAAAGTTGTTGTCGCCGGGCAAATCCATAAAGTAATGCTTGCCGCCGTTCCAGTCAAAATTGGCCAGGGCCGGCTGTATGCTGCCGCGACGCTTTATTTCTTCCGGCTCATAGTCCAGAGCGGTCGCGCCTTCTTCGATTTTACCAAGGCGGTTAATAACGCCTGCCTGCAGCAGAAGCATTTCCGCCAGGCTGGTTTTACCGCATCCTCCGGTTCCGACCAGTGCATAGGTTCTTTGAGACTCAATAGCGGACATTTGTCACTCCCTATTTAATTAGAGCATTACGCATAACTAGAGCATTTTAACTTTGAAAAATTGCATGATTCTTTGAAAGATAAAAATAAGTTGTCTCCAAAAGACAATTATGAACTAGTTTATAACCTTATGCCGCAGGGCCAGCCCACGCGCCTTGGCGCGCGCATGGTTTTTTCCACTCTTCTGTTTTAGAAATGTATTGTCCGTAATGTCAAGCTATAACTGAAATTTACCGCAATTATACATACCGGCCGCAATTCAAGCGGGTTTGCCGCAGGCCCGCGTTTGCTCAGGCGCCACGCGCTACCCGCCCGCCTTAAAATGCTATTTCCGGAAACACCCCGGCCAACGCGCATTTGCCTGGCGCATGATTTACCGTCAGGTTGCCAAGCGGGCACCAAGGGTATAAGTTTAAGAATACTGAAATCTCCGCGCATCTGTTTTTCCAAAAAGCCGTTTATACAGACAAAACTATTTGCGCAAAAAAACCGGATATAAAACATGCATATCAATTTGATTCTCGGTTTTCTGGTAATAATCGCCGTTATCTGGCTGGTAAAAAGCTACAGGGCGCAAAAGGCCGAAAAAGCCGAACCAGCGCAAATGCTTATGGATGAAATGGGCAAAAGGCGGCAGGCTCATGACGAAGGCAAAAGAGCGGGAGAGCGGCTCTTGGAATTGCGCATAAAACGCCTGCGCCCTGTGGTACAGGGCGTGAACGATATGAAAAACGCCCTGCGCCCCGGCGAGAGCAAAGGCTCTCTCACTGTGCAAGACGAAGGGCAAACCGCCGTGCTGCACTTGGAATATAAGCCAAGGCCGGAATCCGACCCCGCTCGCGAAAGCCTGTTTTTGGAGTGGAACGTAAAAAATTTCGATATTGAACTTTTTTCTGGTCAAAGCTCATTGCAAAGTGTGCCCGGTGTATATATTATTCGAATGCAGGACGGCGCGATTATTGCGGAGCCTGATTTTAACAGTTACATGCGCAGGCTTAGCGGCCTTATAGCAGACAGGCTGGCCTGACGCCCTGGCGCCATGATGTGTGCATGCGTTGCGCTGAACCGTCCGTTTTAAATATAAAGCTTCTGGAGCTTACATAAATGGAAAGATATGATGTGCCTGATGAGCGCATTACGGTATTCAGCCTCACCTATTGCCCGTACTGCCTTAAAACCAAAGAATACCTCGCCTCTAAAAATTACGATTTCGACTATATAGAGGTAGACGCCCTAAAGGACGAAGAAAGGGACCGTGCGGTGGAATTTGTTAAAAAGAACAACCCGCGCACTTCTTTTCCCACCATTATCTTCGGCGATACCGGCGAGGTGGTGGTGGGCTACGAGCCGGACGAGATAGACGACGCCCTTGAAATAATGGAAGACGAATACCCGCAGATCAAAAAGCAGGGCGCGGCGCCCGCCAAATAGCGCGCCCGCAATATAATGGACATGGCAACGGTTATGGCTGATGTTTCCTGTAAGATTCGCATGTAACTGTATTTATATAAGGAGCTTAATCATGCCTCAGGATAAAAACATCGTCTTTTACGGCCTTTCCACCTGCCCTTACTGCCGACGCGCCAAAGAATATATGGATTCCAAGCCCATAAAATTCGACGCTATATACGTGGACAAGCTCGAAGGCAGCGAGCGCGACCAAACCGTGGCCAAAGTGCGCGGTTACAACCCAGCGCTGTCTTTTCCAACCATAGTCATGTTTCCCAGCGACGGCGGCAACCCCATAGTTTACATCGGCTTTACCGATGCGGCCAGAGCCGCCGTGGACGCCATGTGCGACTAAAAGCCATAAGGCGGTAAAAAGCATGAGCGTTACAAAAGAGCAATTGTACGAGCAACTGAAAAAAATACACGAGCCCAAAGGCTTTTTTTTCAACCCGGACAAAAGCGTTACTCTGGATATTCTGGAAGCACTTCTGGCTATAAAAGACAACTATGGCTATATGGCCTGCCCATGCAGGCTATCTTCGGGCGACAGGAAAAAGGACTCGGATATTTTCTGCCCTTGCGCCTACAGAGCCGATGACGTGAAGGAATACGGCTCCTGCTTCTGCGGGCTTTATGTGCGCGAAGACGTATATCAGGGCAAAACGGAGCGCCAGGTAGTGCCGGAACGCCGCCCTGTGGAGCGCACTCTGGCCTGAGCCACCTTACGGCGGTTTTCAGCCCGCCAAGTACCGCGCTTGGCGATAGCGATATTGTTTTACCATCTTTAACCAGGCAAAAAGCATGGCTCCACGCACCCAAGGCCCGCCACGCGCGAGCCGGCCCAACAGCATATGCGGCCCGGACGCCCCCTTGCCGGACAAAACCGGCGTCATGCCAGCGCGGCCCGGCCAATGGCTCAGGCCGGGCAATATTGCCGGGTTTTCGCTTTACTTGCTGATCTGCCTGCTCATTTTGACCGCAATTGTAAAAGGCGCGTCTTCCAGCGGTTATTTCTGGCAATGGTATAGGGTGGATACGGTATTTCTGCTGGGGAGCGGCGGCTCCATATTCGACAGCCCGCTGGCCTTGGGTCTGCTTATGACAACCCGCATAGGGGCGGCCTCGCTTTTGTGCGCGTTTGCCATAGCCCTGCTAGCCACGGCCCTGCGGCTGGCCGGGGGGCCGCTGGCCCGCGCCATGGCGCTGGGTTACATACAGCTTATACGCAACACCCCGTTGCTGGTGCAGATACTGTTCGTATATTTTGTAATCGGCCCCGGCCTCGGGCTGGAGGCGGAAACCTCCGCCGTTATCGCCCTCAGCCTGTTTGAAGGGGCCTATATGTCGGAAATTATGCGCGCCGGGGTACTCAGCCTGCCCGACGGGCAATACGAGGCAGGCATAAGCTTGGGGCTTTCGCCCTTGCGGACGGCGCAATCGGTGCTCATGCCGCAGGCCCTGCGCAATTGCATGCCGCCTCTGCTTAACGAGTGTATAACCCTGATCAAAAATACCTCTCTGTCCAGCGTTATTTCCGTTGCCGAGCTTACATTTCAGGGCAAAATGAGCATATCTTCCACTTTTATGTCGCTGGAAATATGGCTTACCGTGGCTGCCGTGTATTTGTGCATTTCCCTGTTTCTTTCGGCCCTGGCCTGGCTGTTGCGCCGCAGGCTTAACAGGGGCTGGGCCGCCGCAATTTAAGAACTTTAATAAAACCATGGAGCAAACATATGCGTAAAATTATCGTAACCCTGCTGGCCGCCGCCGTAATAACCCTTGGCGCCGCCGCGTGTTTTGCCGCTTCCGCCCAACAAACGCTGGTGGAAGACAGCATGATCAACCAGGCTGTTAAACGCGGCACCCTTAAAGTGGGCCTTTCCAGCTTTGTGCCATGGGCCATGCCAGATAAAAGCGGCAAGCTCATAGGTTTTGAAGTTGACGTAGCCCAGCGCCTGGCCAAAGATTTGGGCCTTAAACTCGAGCTGGTGCAAACGGATTGGAGTGGCATCATACCCGCCCTGCTCACCGGCAAATTCGACATCATAGTAGGCGGCATGAGCGTGCGCATGGACCGCGCCCTCAAGGTTAACTTCACCGATCCGTACGACTACTCCGGCATGGATATTCTGGCCAGCAAGCAAAAAGCCGCCGGTTTCTCCAGCGTTGACGACTTCAACAAGCCGGAAGTGATTATTGCCCTGCGCACGGGCGCATCATCCGAGGCGGCGGTTAAAAAATTCATGCCCAAGGCCAAAATCCGCTACTTTGACGATGAATCGCAGGCAGTGCAAGAGGTGCTGGTAGGCCGAGCCCACGCCATGGTATCCAGCATGCCCTTGCCCGCCTTTCAGGCCATAAAAAATCCCGATAAGGCCTTTACCCCGCTCAAAAAGCCCTTTACGCACGAATCCATCGCCTTTGCCCTGCGCAAAGGCGACCCCGACTCCGTCAACGTGCTCAACTCTTGGGTTCGCATAGTCAGCGACGAAGGCTGGCTGCAAGAGCGCCACGACTACTGGTTTAACAGCGCCGATTGGGAAAAGCTGATAAAATAGAAACTGGCTTTTGAAAACCGGATAAGGGCTTGCCTTGGGCAGCCCTTATCCTCCGGCTTGAGCTTCCTATCAAGCTTGCGCTCAAAAACAGTTAACTCCAGCTATAAGCACTCTGTAAGCAGTGACATGCATGTGTAACATCAGGCATACCATAGCGCCGCCATGGCTTACCTCCAGTATAACGTGCTGCGGCAAGTAATTTTAACCCTAACCTAATGCTAAATAATTGAAAAGTTTAGGAGGATGAGGGGTGAGAGCTCGACAATTCCGCAGGAAAGCGGAATTGGACGCCGTAGCGAAGCGGAGGCGCCCCGAAGGGGTGAGCCGCAGGACGCGGCGAATCAAAGGGGGAATATATCGCCCCTTTTCAAAGGGTTTCTTCTCCCCTCTCTCGAATTCTTACAATGCCCGCATACCGCAAAAAAAAATACAGAATCAGCCACAGGCTGCTGGTGGATTTGGGACTGCTTGCCCTTATTGCCATGGCCGCGCTGTATATGCTGTGCGGCGGTGACGGCGGCACGGGCTATGCCTGGGACTGGGCCGGGCTGCAAAAATATTTTGCGTGGCGCGATGAAGACGGCAGCCTGCACTCAGGGTTACTGCTGAGGGGGCTTGGCGTAACCTTGCGGCTGGGGTTCTGGTCATTTTTACTGGCTTGGGGGCTTGGACTGTGCTTCGGGTTCATGCGCTGCGGTTCGCGGCTGTTCTCGCGGCTGCTGGCAGGCACTTATGTGGGGGCGGTGCGTAATATTCCGCCTCTGATTGTTGTTTTTGTAGTGTATTTTTTCGTGGGCATGCTCTTCGAGCCATACATAGACTGGGCTAAACTGCGCTCTGCCCTAGCGGCGGCGCCCTTTGCCTGGGTGCTCTTCCCCCTTGGCGACAACCTGAGCTTCTTTTTTTCCGCCGTGCTGGCCCTTGGCGTGTACGAGGGAGCCTATGCAGCGGAGATAGTGCGGGCCGGGCTTGAGAGTGTGCCAAAAGGCCAATGGGAGGCTGCGGCCTCGCTGGGGCTGCCCCGCAGGGTCACTCTGCTGCGCGTAATTCTGCCGCAGGCATTCAGGCTGATGCTCCCGCCGCTTATCAGCCAATCGATCTCGCTGATTAAGGATTCCTCCATCGTTTCAGCCATATCCGTAGCCGAGCTCACCTTTCAGGGCCGCGAAATAATGAATACCACCTATATGGTTTTTGAGTTATGGATTACCATAACGCTGATGTATCTGGGCATTTCGCTGGTAATAGCCGGGCTTGGGCATTATCTGGAAAAACGCTCCAGGTGGCGCCTGGTTTAGGGCGTGCCCAGCCTGGTATTTGCCTGTATTACTGTTTTTTGGGCTTACACCCGCGCCGAACGACTGCTAAAACTTACACACGCCGCATCCGCCCTGAGCCAACTGCATTGCCAAAGAAGAAAAACCGGGCGCGAGTATTTAAAGTTACGGGTTTACACCCGCCCCTTGCCCTGATATGGGTTGCACCAGCGAACAATAGCGGCGCTTCCGGCCGCCGCGCGCAGCTTTTACCAGCCGGATCCCCTTGGTGATATTATGACAAAAGTTACCTGGCACGGCCATGCCAATTTTCAGATAGAATGCGACGACGTAAGTATTTTGATCGACCCGTTTTTCACGGCAAACCCAAAAGCGGATTGCAACTGGGAAGATATAGCCAAAGTCGATCTGGTGCTGCTTACCCATTTGCACAGCGACCATGTGGGCGATGCCGTGCCCCTGTGCAAAAAGCACAAGGCCCAGTTAGGCGCGGTGGTGGGCATTCCAACCGAGCTGCTCTCCCTTGGCCTTCCGCCGGAGCTTGTCTTTAACGGCATAGGCTTTAACATAGGCGGCAGCGCCGAATTCAAGGGCGTCAGCATTACCATGACGGAAGCCACCCACACCAGCGACGCGGGCCTGCCCACGGGCTTTATTTTGCAAATGCAAGACGGCATTACCATATACCATGCAGGAGACACCGGCATTTTCAGCAACATGCAAACCTGGGGCTCTTTGTACGACATAGACCTGGCCCTGTTGCCCGCTGGCGGCCTTTTTACCATGGATAAACGCCAGGCTGCCCTGGCCGCCGGTTTTTTGCAGGCCAGCAAGGTTACGCCCATGCACTGGGGCACATTCCCCCGCCTTGCCCAAAGCATGGATGATTTTACGCAATATTTGGCAAAAAGCGCCCCAAAAGCGCAACACATGGCAATGCGCCCCGGCGAGGCCATAACCCTTTAAATTTTTTTTGTCGCCGCCAGCCGCGCCCAACGCGGCAACCCCAAAATATACACTAAACTTTGACGGCAGACGGCGGCACAACACTTTAAGCGCATGTGGCACGGCATTTACGGCCTGCTCACCACTGTAGCGGGCAGAGCCACGCAAAGCATGCGGCCTGTCGGCCTGTGGCAAAGCTTCCGGCAACGGCCGGAAATGCCGCCGCATCTTTGAACAAAGATTGGAGAATTGATGACTACCCGCGGTTTTTCAGAACTTGGCCTTTCCAAAGAATTGTTGAAGGCCGTTTCAGACCTTGGCTTTGAAGAGCCCACCCCCATACAGGCCCTTGCCATACCCTGCCTACTATCCGGTCGGGATATGGTCGGGCAGGCCCAAACCGGCACAGGCAAAACCGCTGCCTTTGGGCTGCCGCTTTTAAATCAGCTTAACCTGCGCAGCAAAAAAACCCAGGCCCTGGTGCTCTGCCCCACGCGCGAGCTGGCCATGCAGGTATCGGAAGAAATATCCAGCCTGGCCGCGCATATGCACGGCGTAAGCATTTTGCCCGTATACGGCGGCCAGTCGCTGGAGCGACAGTTCCGCGCCCTTGAGCGCGGCGTGCACATAGTAGTGGGCACGCCGGGCCGCGTGCTGGACCATTTGCAACGCAAAACCCTGAACCTGGAGCATCTGGAAACTCTGGTGCTGGACGAAGCGGATGAAATGCTGGATATGGGCTTTCGCGAAGATATTGAGCTGGTGCTTAAATCCGCCCCCGAGGACTGCCGCAAGGTCTGCTTCTCGGCCACCATGCCGCGCCCCATTCTGGATTTGACCAAAAACTACCTGCGCGATCCGGAATTTATAAAAATCACCCAAAAAGAAATAACCGTTTCCGGCATAGAGCAGTATTACTACGACGTGCGGCAGTTCCAAAAGGCCGACGCCCTCTGTCTGGTGCTGGATAGTCAGGAAGTGCGCAAAGGCATTATCTTTTGCTCAACCAAACTGGGTGTGGACGAGCTTACCACTCACCTTATGGCGCGCGGCTACCAGGCCGACGCGCTGCACGGCAACCTGGCCCAAAGCCAGCGCGATCGCGTAATGAACCGCTTCAGAAACGGCAGCATAGAGCTTTTGGTAGCCACGGACGGGGCCGCGCGCGGGCTGGACGTGGACGACGTTGATCTGGTTGTCAACTTCGACATACCCATAGACGTTGAAAGCTACGTGCACCGCATAGGCCGCACCGGCAGGGCCGGACGCAGCGGTAAGGCCCTTACCTTTGTAACCCCGCGCGAGCAGTACAAGCTGCGTGATATAGCCCGCTACACCAAAGCCGAGATAAAAAAGGGCGCGCTGCCCAGCCGCCGCGAGGTTAACGAGCTTAAAACCGGCAGAATGCTGGACGATATACGCGCCAAGGTGGAAGCCCTGCGCGAGAGCGACCTTGATTCAAAAAAAATAGACCGGCACGAGCTTTTGCTCTCCAGCCTATTGGACGACAATACCTCGGCCATGCAGGTTGCGGCCGCCCTGTTCAAAATGCTTATTGAAAAAGACCAGAGCTTCAATGGGCCGGAAATAGAGCCAATACCGGAACGCCAGCCCTGGCAGGACAAAAACGCCCCGCGCCCGGACCGTAAAACAGCTCCATTCAAGGGGGCCAAGGCGCGCGGCCCGCAGCCCAAAGGCCGCCAGTTCCGCAACATGAGCCGCCTGTTCATAAACGCGGGCAGCAAATTCCACATAACCCCGCGCGACATAGTGGGGGCCATTACCGGCGAAACCGGACTGTCCGGCCGCATTATCGGCGCCATAGAAATACACGATCGCTTCAGCTTTGTGGAAGTGCCGGTCGAACACGCCGGGCAGATTATGGATGCCCTGAACAAAACCCAGCTTCGCGGCGCCAAGATAAACGTGGTGCCCGCAAAGCCAGAAAACTAGAAACCACTTCGTAAAATACGTAATCGGCCCCATCGCCATACGGTGATGGGGCCGATTACGTATTTTGAAAGGCACAGTTGATGAAGGCAAATTTATAAACGCTGGGTTGATTTGGCACTCCTGTGCCTCACCCCTTAGGCTGTGTCGATATTCAGCCGCTCCGGCGTCCTATTCCGCTTTCCTGCAAAATTGTCCGCCCAGAACAGCAAGTGTAGCTGGTGTAGCGGAAGCACAACGGTTTTTTGGCTGGAGAGCCATATAGCAAGCAATACTGTGGGGGGGCTATTTCAAACCCACTTGCCACTCAATTTAGTAACCTTGGCCCATGCGGACCGCGCAAGTTTGCACTTTTTACACAAGCTGGCGCCCGCACCGGTGTGGCGCGGCAAGCGCCGAATCCAAATTATGTAAGGCCCTTAAAAATTGAACCTGACAGCCAGCATAATGTCGTGGGTTTTGCTGGAAATATTTGCCTTAAGCGAGGCATCGTAAGCATCTATTACTTCTACCTCAATATCGTTGGCTTTGGTGTATCTGTAGCCTATATCCAAAGTGAGCAGGTTGTTCAGGTCGTAGCTTATACCGGCGCCCACCATCCAGGCAAAGGCCGCGTCGGAGCCGCTTTCGCTATCATATATGTAGCCGTTCCCAACGTTTGCGTCCAGGTCGTAAGTGACGCCACCCGCGCCAATTCCGCCGCCCACATAGGGCCGCACCGGAAATTTGCCCACAGGTATGTCAAACCAGAGGTTGAACATGGCGGAATATGAGCCGGTAGTCTCATAATGCAGGTTGACGGGCAGATAAGCGAAGTTGCTTACCCAAAGGTCTGTATTAACCCACTCGTCCACGTCCATTATTCTGAAGGTGGTGTCAAATTCCACGCGGAACGGAATGTTGAATCTGGTGTTGAAGTTGTAGCCCACAAAAAAACCGCCGCCAAAGCCGGAGCTGCTTTCGTCTCCCATATCCGCCGAGGCGTCGTTATAACCCGAATAATATTTCCAATCCAAATCAAGGCTGTTATTGGTAAGTTTAGTACTTGAGAAACCGACTTTCGGCCCGGCGTACAAGCCAATGGCCGCCTCGCCCGCAGCGGGAAACAGCAACCCCGCGGCCAACACGCAAACCAGCATCAATTTTTTCATACCTTCCTCCTTAATGCCCAATAAGCACACAAATATAGTAATTTACAGCCTTGTACAAGCAAGGCTGTAATAATATCAAAGCAGTCGCATATTGTCATGCCAATAAACTTCATCCCCATGGCCGCATCATGGCCCGGCAGGCCGTAATAGCATAATTTTCTTGACAGATGCGGTCACTCCGTGCACCTGTATTTAAATCCGACAGGTAAACGTATTGGCTGGCGTCAATGCGTTTTTCAGTCTAAACACGCAAAGAGTAAGGAGTTGTTTCATGCAATTTGCAGGCGCATTTACCGCTCTTGTCACTCCGTTCAGAAACGGCCGCGTAGACGAAACCGCCTACCGCGACCTTATTGAATGGCAGATTGGGCAAGGCATCCACGGTCTTGTGCCCTGTGGTACCACAGGCGAATCAGCCACCCTCAGCCATGACGAACACGAAAAGGTCATCAGCATTTGTATAGACCAGGCCAAAAAACGGGTTCCAGTCATTGCCGGGGCGGGCTCCAACAACACAGCCGAAGCCATAAGCCTGCTTAAATATGCAAAAAAAGCCGGAGCCGACGCCGGCCTTATGATCAGCCCCTACTACAACAAACCCACGCAGGAAGGTATTTTTCAGCACTTCAAGGCCATTGCCGCCGAGTGCGATTTGCCCATGCTGGTATACAACGTGCCTGGCCGCACCGGCTCCAATATAGCCGCCGCCACCATGATACGCATGTATAAGGAAATTCCCACCGTAATAGGCTGCAAAGAAGCCAGCGCGGACCTCTGCCAGATTTCAGACATTATGGAGCAGTGCGACGACGGCAAGTTCGTAATGCTCTCCGGCGACGATTTTACCGTGTTGCCCACTCTGTCCGTTGGCGGTTCCGGCGTTATATCGGTAGTTTCCAACCTGCAACCCAAGATTATGTCGGACATGTGCCGCGCCTGGTTTGCAGGCGACGCCGCCAAGGCCAGAAAACTTCACTTCGAGCTTATGCAGCTCAGCCATGCCTGCTTTATAGAAAGCAATCCCATACCGGTAAAAACCATGCTGCATATGATGGGTAAAATGGATATTGAAATGCGGTTGCCGTTGTGCGCGCCCGCGCAGGGTAATCAGGATAAGTTGAAGGCCGCGCTTAAAGCCGCAAGACTTATCTAGAAAAACGCCTTGGTACAGCAAATGTTGCCGGCTGCCGCATATTGCGGCAGCCGGTTTGTTTTTTTGTATATTGCGTTTTGCCTGCCAGCCCCAATTAAAGCGACGCCCCGAATAGCCGATTTTTTTAACGCCGGTAACCGAAAAAAGACGGCTTTGCAACGGAGGGGTAATACAAACTCAGCCTGCCCGCTATATACTGCCGTAACCGCTAACTGTATGGCAAAATGTCAAAAATGTTGTATGCTCTGCCCTTGAAACGGAATATGCAAACAGGAAAATCATATGCGCCAGCTAAACATATTTATGCACATTTTTGCGATATTCGCCATATTGTTGATGGCATCCCAAGCCCCGGCGTTGGGGGGCGCTTTGGAAAAGGCCAGAGGAAATCTGCCCGCCGACGTCACCCTGCTGGAGCTGGAATGCGCAACAGGGCCGGGGCGCAGCATACCGCTTTGGGTATACCTGCCGGAAGCGCAAAAACCCACGCCTGTTATCCTGTTCAGCCACGGCCTGGGCGGTTCGCGCACCGGCCATGGCTACCTGGGGCGCCACTGGGCGGCCAACGGCTATTGCGTAATCATGCTGCAACACCCAGGCAGCGATGAGGAAATATGGATGAATGAACCAGATAAGGAAAGGCGGCAAGCCGCCATACACGCAGCGATATCGCCGGTGAATCTGACTTTGCGGCTGGATGACGTACGCGGAGTGCTTGACTCCATACAAGACTGGAACACAAATCCAGCGCATCCGCTGTTCAAGCGGTTGGCCCCGGAACATATCGGCATGTCCGGTCACTCTTTCGGAGCGCTGACCACGCAAATCGTATCCGGAGAGACTTTGAAGATGGGCGGCAACCGCTATACGGACAAACGCATAAAAGCCGCTCTGATCATGAGCCCGAGTTATCCGGCCTTTCCTATAAAACAACCTTTTGGGCAGGTTTGCATTCCTTGGCTGATCATGACCGGCACGCAAGACATCTCCATTTTCAGCAAACAGACTGTGGAAGAGCGCTTGCGCGTATTTAAGGAGCTAAGGCCAGGCCATAAATATGAGATGGTCATAGACGGGGGCTACCACATGCTTTTCGCCGGAATTAATCGGGTCGGCGGGGCTCCTCTGCCTCCTGAAAAATTACTCCCTATTATGCGCGTATCCGTAAAATTCTGGGATGCATGGCTTAAAAACGATAAGGAAGCGCAAAAGTGGCTGGAGAGTGACGAGCCAGAACAAGTTTTAGCTCCCAAAGACACGTGGCGGTTTAAGTAAGCCCGCATTGTTTTACTTTGATCGTCTCCAGCTTTTTCTTTCCATACAGCCGTTTCCAAAAATTTTCTTACCAGCTCTTGCGTTGCCGATAATTTTGCGGTCACAGGCTCAAGTCTCTTTTATTCTTCAGGCTCTATCACCAGCATATCATTTGCGTCGAACTTCCAGATATCGGCGTGGGCTACTTCCCAGTAATAGCCGTCGGGGTCCTGAAAATAGCCGCTGTAGCCGCCCCAAAAGGTTTTTTCAGGGGTTTTGGCTATTTTGCCGCCGTGCAGTGGGGCGTTGTTTATCAGTTCGTCCACTTCCCGCTCCGACTTGACGTTACAAGCAAGGGTTATGCCGCTGAAGCCACCGTTGTTCACAGCGGGCGGATTATCGGCGTTAATGTCTTTGGCTAACGCCTCAAGCGGATAGAGCTCCAGCTTGCTGCCTTGGTTATCGAAAAAGACAATGGCCGGGCTGTCACCCTTGGCGTAAGTTTTAAAACCCATACCCTTGTAAAAGGCCAAGGCTTTAGCCATATCGCGCGTGCCGAGGCAGATCAGGTTTATGCGGTTCATATTTTCTCCAATGCTTATTATGTATGCAACCAGGCCATAAAATGCGGTTACGGGCTATAAAAGGCGCAGGGCTGTCAGTTAGCTAAGGGGTGTCGTCTGGCGCGCATTACCGACGGCGCGCATATTTGGATAACATAAACCAGACGATACCATGGATTATAAAGAGCCCGCGCAGCAGTACAAAACTCCACCCAATACCAACCCGCAGGTTGGCCTGAAAGGCAGGTATGGAGCTCCGGCTATTTATCCGCCTCTCCAAGGGCATAAAGCGCAAGGCTACGGGCGTGTATGTATGCGGTATCGAAAAGCCGCACCGGTGTATCGTTTTGCTGCACCAGCAGCCCTATTTCCGTACAGCCCAAAATTACGGCCTCAGCCCCGCCAGCGGCAAGCTTACCGATAACAGACAGATAAAAAGCCTTGGATTCCGGCACAATTTTACCCAAACAAAGCTCGTCGTAAATTACCGCGCTTACCCGCTGGCGGTCAGCCGCATCGGGCGTAAGCGCCTCAAGTCCTCTGGCACGCAGGCGCTCCTTGTAAAAGTTCTGTTCCATGGTAAAGGCTGTGCCCAAAAGCCCAACCTTGCGCAGACCAGCCCGCAAAAGCTCGTCTGCGGTGGCATCGGCTATATGCAAAAACGGCACGCTTATGCGGCTCTCTATTTGCGGGGCCACATTGTGCATGGTGTTGGTGCATAGCGCCACCGCGTCCGCCCCCGCCTTTTGCAAGCCGGCGGCGGCATCGCCCAGCACGCGGGCTATCTCGTCCCAACGCCCTTGGGCCTGAAATGCCTCTATCTCGCCAAAATCCACGCTAGCCAACAAACACCTGGCCGAATGCAACCCGCCCAATTTCTCAGCCGCCATGCGGTTAAGCACCTGATAATAAGTAACCGTGCTCTCCCAGCTCATTCCGCCTATAAGGCCTATAATACGCATGATAATTCCTTGAATTTACAAACAGAAACCGCCAAACACCAACCTAACTATCACAAAGACATAGCTGATTAAGCCAACGTTATCAAATACAGACCAGTCTGGCTGAAGATCAAACATACAAGGCAAGTAAGAGTATGACCCGTATCAACAACGCGAAAACACCCTACAAAACAAAACACCAAGAGCGCATCAGGGCTATGATCGTCCCAACACTCATCCGGCACGTATTACCTGCCCATGCAGCCACGCCGCCAAAAATTGAAACGGTTCTTGCAGCCTCCACCGACAAAACACAAAACGGCTCTTGCAGCCGCGCTGGCCTTACTTTAATACCCACGAAAGCTGTTTCGCGATGCCCTCAACCCGACCAACGAGAGCGCCAATGGCGATCGGATTCAGGGGCCTATGCGACTAAACCAACGCTAAACATTATGGCAACTACAAAGCGTAACTAAGCGGGATTCAATTGCAAATCCGCCGCCAGGCCTTTGAATCCGCGCCAGGAGCGGCTCCCGGTCCGCAAACCGGGCGCGTGGGGAGTCCAGAGGGGGGAAAAGCGCAAGCACCCCTCTGGCGGGGTGAATTTTTGCGCGCAGCGAATGCGGAGCGCAAAAAGGGGGGCGAGCAGCCCCCCTATTGTATTGTGCGGCTACGCCGCATCCATATTTTCCCATATTCTCCCCGAAGGGTTAATTCCCAGCGCCAGCCCTGACCTCATCCTGCACCTTGCGGTACTGCTGTACCGCCCTGTTGTGATCGGCAAGAGTGCGGCTGAAAACATGCCTGCCGTCAGCCTTGCCTGTAGCCACAAAATACAGAAACTTGTTGTTTTCCGGCTTAAAGGCGGCATACATGGCCTGCAAGCCGGGCGAGCATATGGGGCCTGGGGGCAGCCCGTAAATTTTGTATGTATTATAAAGGTTTGCTCCATCACGTATGTGGCTGCGCAGTATTGGGCCTTTAAAATTCTGGCCCAAGCCGTAAATGATGGTGGGGTCGCATTGCAGCGGCATATTTATGCGCAGGCGGTTGCAATATACCCCGGCTATTACGGGGCGTTCGTCGGCAATGGCGCTTTCTTTTTCCACCAGCGAGGCCAGGGTGATAAGGCGCTTTACCTCCGCCGGGTTCTTGCGGGCGAACAGCGGCACAAAGGAGGCGATAATCTGGCCGGAGGCGGTTACTTCCACCCCTTCGGCGGGTTGCAGCCCGGCCTTTTGGGCGGCTTCTTCCCAAATGGTAGCGGTGGCGGACCAGAAGGTCTGCACCATGGTAGCCACGGCGCTTTCAGCGTGGGCGCTGGTGGGCGTGCGCGATTTGTTGAACATATAGGTTTCTGGGTAGAGAAAACCTTCGGCCGTGGCAAAGGGTATGCCGTAACGGCGCATTAGCTTTGAATCTTTCACGCAGGTTTCAAAATCTTCAAATTTAACGAAACCTCTGGCCTCCAAAAGCCGCCCCACCTCCCACCAGGGCAGGCCCTCGGGTATGGTTACGCGATGCAGCAGCGAGCGGCCGGCCACAAGCTGATCCAAAACCTGCTCCGGCTTCCAGCTTGTATGAAACTCGAACTCTCCGGCCTTTATGCTGGCTGTGGCTTTTTTCCAGCGGCCAAGGAGCTTGAAGTAACGATCGTTACTGATGCCGCCTTCCTCATAAAGCTTGGCCGCCACACGGTCAAAGCTGGTGCCGGGCTCGACTATGAGGTAAAAAAAGCGTTCTTCCTGCCCCAAGGCCACGTTGGCGGGGGTATCCAAAAAACTTTTGGCCTCGTAATAAGCATAAGCCCCGGCGGCCGCCCCAAGGGCCAGCAGCAAAAGGCAAAGCAGCAAAAAATATTTTAAGAGCTTTTTCAAGCGCGGCTCCTGTTGTTCACTCCACAGCCATACGCAAATGCGCGGGCTGGTTCAGGAAAGATTCCAAAATTCGCATGGCGGCAAGGCTATCCACCCGCCCGTCACGCATCCAGACCTTTTGTCCGGATTCTTTTAGCATAATTTCCGCCTCAGCGGAACTGTAAGCTTCCGGCATAAAAAAAATCGGTATGCTTACGCGCCGTTTAAGGCTTTGCGCCAGGTTGCGCACCTGCCGGGCGGTTAGCCCATCCGTGCCGTCGGCCTGCAAGGGTAGCCCCAAAACCAATATTTCAGCGGCTTCTTCGGTGAGCAGGCGCAGAATGTCGGCAAAAAAAAGCTCGCGCGTTTTTTTTATTATCGCGCCACGCGGAAAAGCCATGCTCCCGCCCGCGTCGCTAACAGCAACGCCGGTACGTTTCTGGCCGTAATCAAAACAGATATGCTTCATAAAAATAATTCTTAAAAACTTCTCAGGCCTTCATGCCGCTCACATGCCACAATACCAGCGCGAGAAGGCTTGTCAACGGAGCTTTCAAGTCATATACTAATCAATTGCGGTAATGGCTTGAATTTTGGTTTAACCCAAGCTGCCGCCATTACCTAACCTTTTTTAAGGATTTAAACAACAGGACCGCATCATGCCCCATAAAGGACCGCATATATCGATCAAATCGGAATCGCTGGTAGACCGCATTCTGCACATAAACCAGGACGAGTTTGAGGAATGGCCCGAGGCCGTGCGCCGCCTTGCCGTGGATATTGCCGAAGAACTCTTTCTGGTGCGGTATAATCCCTTTATAAACCCCGATACCGTGCGCTCCAGCGTGCAAAAAAGCTTTGAGCTGCACCGCCGGGGCCTCGCCCTGCATTATGCCAACACCATAAGCGAAGGCATAACCATGTTCTGGAGCGCCCACGACTCCGATCTCGCCTTCCGCAAGGATATTATTGAGCGCCTCTTGGCAGTGCTGCCCAAAGAAAGCATAGATACCCGCGCCTCCTCGCGCGTGGAAAACTCCACGGACTCCACTGACCTGCGCCTGGAGCTCCCGCTGCTGGTGGTTACCCCCGCAAATGCGGAAGAAGTAAGCCACGTGGTACGCCTGGCCAACGAAATGCAGTTTGCCGTCATACCGCGCGGCGGCGGCAGCGGATCCACCGGCGGGGCCATACCCGCCCGCAAGCGCTCGGTGATCATATCCATGACCAAGCTCACAAAAATACGCGAGATTGATACGGAAAACCTTACCCTCACCGCAGAGGCAGGGGTTATAACCAATACCGCTGCCCAGGCCGCCTCGGCCAAGGGGCTTTTGTTCAGCGTGGATCCGGCCTCCAAAACCGCCTCCAGCATAGGCGGCAACGTGGCGGAAAACTCCGGCGGCCCGCTGGCCGTGGAATATGGCACAACAATAGACAACATACTTTCTTACCGCATGGTCATACCCACGGGCGAGATTATAGAAGTAACCCGCAAAGACCACCCGCGCCGCAAAATTGAAGAAAACGACACCGCCGTGTTTGAAGTGCGCGATCTTTCGGGCGGCCTGCGCAACGTGGTTAAAATAACCGGCGCGGAGCTGCGCAAACCGGGCCTGGGCAAAGACGTAACCAACAAAACCCTTAACGGCCTGCCGGGTGTGCAAAAGGAAGGGGTGGACGGCATTATTATAGACGTCACCTTTGTGCTGCACCCCAAGCTCAAGTACGATAGCGTAATTGCCGTGGAGTTTTTCGGCTCATCCATGCACAACGCCACCCTGGCCATTAACGAGGTTATAGCCCTGCGCGAAAAATTCGCGGCCCAGGGCGGCTTGGTAAAGCTGACCATGCTGGAGGAATTTAACAGCAAGTACGTGCAGGCCATAGAATACCTTAAAAAATCCAGCAAATACGAAGGCGATCCCATATCCGTGCTGCTCATACAACTGGACGGCAACGACAAGCCCGCGCTGGACGCGGCGGCCAGAGATGTGGTCGATATTTGCGCCCGCTACGAGGGCGTGGATTCGTTTTTGGCTAAAGACGAGAAGGAAGCCGAACTGTTCTGGGAAGATAGGCACAAGCTCTCCGCCATATCCAAGCGCACCTCTGGCTTTAAAATTAACGAAGATATCGTTATTCCGCTCAAGGCCCTGCCAGAATTCGCCCTGTTTCTGGAAGAGCTTAACGTGGAATGCATGGCCCGCGCCTACCGCCGCGCCCTGCAAGCCGTTGGCCGCCTGCGCGGCATGGCCGAAGACGATAAGGAGTTCAACCGCGAGTTCACTTACGCCTCGCGCCTGCTCAAGGGTGAGCGCCCAGGGAACAAAGAGGACAAACGTCTTTCAGACCAAGAATTGCAACTGCACGCTGTGCTTTACCTTGGCAAGCTGCGCGGCCTTTACCCGCAACTGGCGGAGAAAATAAGCAAAATTGAAGCGCAAATGCTCAAAAGCCAGGTGGTGGTTGCCAGCCACATGCACGCGGGCGACGGCAACTGCCACGTGAACCTGCCCGTTAACTCCGGCGACCCCGAAATGGTGCTGGAAGCTACGGAAACTGCAGAAAAAGTTATGGAAAAAGCCAAAGATCTGGGTGGGGCCATTAGCGGCGAGCACGGCGTGGGCATTACCAAAATAGCTTTTCAGGACGAAAACCGCATCGCCGAACTGCGCGAGTTCAAGGCGCTGGTGGACCCGCGCAACATCATAAACCCGGCCAAGCTCACCCAGCGCGAGCTGCCGGTGAGCTCCTTCACCTTTTCCTTCAACCGCCTGATTGAGGACATCAACCAAAGCGGCCTGGGCGAGCACGAGCGCCTTACCGACCTTTTGGCCATGGTGCAAATATGCACCCGTTGCGGCAAGTGCAAAGAAGTATGCGCCATGCACTACCCGGAAAAAGATATGCTCTATTACCCGCGCAACCGCAACATCTCGCTGGGCGCGCTCATAGAGGCCATTTATTACTCGCAGGTCAACGAGGGCTCGGTGGACCCTGCCCTGTTCAAAGAACTGCACGATATGATGGAATTTTGCACCGGATGCGGCAAATGCACCGCCGCCTGCCCCGTAAAGATAAACTCGCAGGAAGTAACCCTTACCCTGCGCGCGTTTCTGGAAGAAGAAGGCAGTAGCGGCCACCCTGTAAAAGATCGGGTAATAAACTACATAGCCAAAGATCCGGCCTCACGCTTCCCCGCCGTTGCCAAGCTGGGCTCCGTGGGGCAGAAAATGGCAAACCGTTTTCTGCCGCTGGTGCCAGAGGGCATTCGCGGCAAGCTTTACAACCCGCTCTTTAACGGCCCCGGCCCGTCCATAGGCTATCGCAACCTGTTTGAAGGGCTGAAGCTGGAAAAAGGCTCCATTTTCGTGCCAGATGGAGAGGTAAAAGGCACTGTGCTTTACTTCCCAGGCTGCGCGGCAGGCATGTTCTACCGCAGCATCGGTCTGGCTGGCGTCTCGCTGTTGCTGCATGCGGGTTACGCAGTGGTTATGCCGCCCAAGGCCATGTGCTGCGGCTACCCCGCTCTGGCCGCCGGGCTGTATGATGCCTTTGCCGTTAACCAGAACCGCAACATAACCGAGTTGCGCGCCCTTACGGCCAAAGCCGCCAGCCTTGGATACCCCGTAAGCGCAATACTCACAGCCTGTGGCACCTGCCGCGACGGGCTGGAGCGCCACTTTTTGCCGGACGTGATCAAAAAGAGCAATACCGATGCCGGACACCCCGCCGGAACAGTGGCGCAAGAAGATGTTTTCCAGTTCCTCTCGCACACCCTGCCCGCCCTGTCGCGGCCGGAAAACGGGCGCGGCAAAAAGGCCGACGCCATTTACCACAGCCCCTGCCATGCCGAATGGAGCGGTATTAACAAGAAAAAAGCCCCAGCCGCCTATGCCAAGGCTCTTAACAAGTTCAGCGGCATCAGCACCGTTACCAGCGCGGGCTGCTGCGCGGAATCCGGCACCGGCGCAATGACATCGCCCCTGGTATATAACAAACTGCGCGAGCGCAAGGCCGCCAGCCTTGCCGCCGCCGCAACAGAGGCGCAAGACAACGCCTGCGTAATAGTGGGCTGCCCCTCCTGCAAAATGGGCATAACCCGTACCCTGATGGGCATGAAAGACAAACGCCCCGTGTTGCATACGCTGGAGTTTCTGGCGGACGAAATGCTGGGCGGCAAATGGCGTGTGAGGACACGCAAGCTTATAGGCAACGCGCCCGCGGATGAAAAAGGCCTGCGGCACGTTGATATGAACAGGCTGGCTGCCGTGCAGGTGAGCGCGGGCGATGCCAAGGAAGATTATTAAAAAGGCCCCTGCGGGGCGGGGCAAGGGGGCGCAGCCTCCTGGCTTTTAATGCCTTTCAGGAAAGCCCTTTGGGGCGAATAATAACCACCCGCTATTAGTCTGCCCCTGTCTACCTGACAGGAGGCCTACCAATAGCGGGTGGTTATTTTGTCAGGCTCCGTATCACTGGCTCAACGGGCTGAAGCCATAAAAATGTAATAGAGGGGCCGCTCGCCCCTCTATTACTTACGCGGCTGGGCCGCATCCATATTCCATCTTATATTCGCCCCAAAGGGCATTTTCATTATAAACTTTCGCGCCTCGCGCATGCACCCGCGCTTTCGCGCAAGCAACCACGCCTTTACGCGCTACCTTTACAACGTTACCGCCGCGTCATACCCAGCTTTCACAGCTTCGGCATTTTTGGGCAGCAGGTGCTGATAATGCTTTGATACAACGTGGTGCAGACTATCTTGCACGCGCTGCACGGTCAGCACGCCGGTGGCTTTTATGTAAGCGCCCAGCGCCACCATATTCAGCAGGCGGGAGTTGCCAAGCTTATCGGCAATATCATTGGCCGCTATGCCTATGCTTTTAATGCGCTTGGTATCGGCTGCTTTGGGATCAATGAGCGAGGTGTTCACCACCTGTATGCCGCCATCCACCACGCGGGGCTGGAATTTTTCCAGCGAAGGCGGGTTGAGCATAATGGTGCTTTTGGGGCTGCGGATAATGGGCGAGCCGATTACGTCGTCGGATATAACCACGGTGCAGTTTGAAGTGCCGCCGCGCATTTCCGGCCCGTACACGGGCATGAAGGTTACGTTAAGGCCTTGATCCATGGCCGCATAAGCCAAGAGGTTCCCTATAAGAATAACGCCCTGCCCGCCGAAACCGGCAATAATAACGTCCTGATAAAGACTCATTATTTACCCTCCGTGCTTTGGGCGGTTATGTGATCGCCGTCTTTGAACACGCCCAGGGGGAAAAATGGGATCATTTCCGCGCCTATGCGGTTGTTGGATTTTATGGCGTCGGTGCGCCAGTTGGTGGGGCAGGCCGAAAGCAGTTCAACAAAGCCCAGGCCCACGTTTTGCACCTGCACCTCAAAGGCGCGACGCATCATCTTTTTGGCCTGGCGAATATTTTTTATGCTGTCCAGCGAGCCGCGCGCTGCATAGGCCGTGCCGCCAAGGGTGGCGATAATTTCGGCCATGCGTATGGGCGAGCCTTCGTTTTCAAGGCAGCGCCCACCGGGGCAGGTTGTGGTAACCTGGCCCAGGAGCGTGGTGGGGGCCATCTGCCCGCCGGTCATGCCGTACACGGTGTTGTTGATGAACACAACTGATATGCGCTCGCCGCGGTTGGCGGCGTGCATAATCTCGGCCATGCCTATGGAGGCGAGGTCGCCGTCGCCCTGATAGGTGAAAACAAAACGATCTGGCCGGGCGCGCTTCACGCCCGTGGCCGTGGCCGGGGCGCGACCGTGGGCCGCTTCCACCGCGTCGCAGTTGAAGTAGTTGTAGCTGAATACGGAGCAGCCTATGGAGCTTACCAAAAGGGTATTATCCGTAAGCTTCATTTCATCCAGAAGCTCCGCCACCATTCTGTGGGCCACGCCGTGGTGGCAGCCGGGGCAGTAATGGGTGGGCACGTCCAAAAGGCTCTCGGGGCGCGAGAATACGAGTTCTTCATCCGGAGCCAGAGTTATTTTTTTTCTGCCCGCGCTTGTGGCGGCAGGCGGGAGAGTATCTAAATCGGGAGCCATTATTTCCTCCGCACCGCGTCTTCAATAGGCGCGATAAAATCGTCAGTGGCCGGAATATCACCCGGCATGTGGCCGTAAAACTCCGAATCGGCGTGGCCGCGTATGGCCAGCCGCACATCGTCCACCATCTGCCCAAGGTTATGCTCTATAGTAATAAAGCGTTTGCCCTGTTTGGCAAGGTCGGCCAACACTCTGCTGGGGAAGGGATACAACGTTATGGGGCGCACCAGGCCCACCTTAAGGCCCTTGGCGCGCAGCGCGCGCACGGCGCTTTTAACGATGCGGCCTATGGAGCCGTAAGCCACGGCAATAAGCTCGGCATCGTCGGCCAGGTAAACTTCGGCTGCGGCTTCCACGTCCATGGCTTTATACTTGGCTTCCAGCTTGCGGTTGTGCGCGGCAAGTGTGCCTTCGGCCAGAAACAGCGATTTTATGAGGCGTTTGTCGCGGCTTCCGGCTTTAAAGCCTTCGATGCGCCAATCGGCCACATTGTAGTTGTTCACCTTTTCGGGCTTCCACAGGGCCACGGGCTCCTTCATGGCGCCAATAACGCCATCGCCCAGCACCATAACCGGGTTGCGGTATTTAAAGGCCAGATCAAAGGCCTGAATCATCATGTCGTGCGCTTCCTGACAGCCGCAGGGGGCCAGCACCAGGGTGCGGTAGTCGCCGTGGCCGCCGCCGCGCGTGCTCTGGTAGTAGTCGCCCTGCGCCGGGCCAATGTCGCCCAGGCCCGGACCGCCACGGTTCATGTTGACTATTACGGCGGGCAGCTCGCTCCCGGCCATGTAGGAAATAGCCTCTTGCATAAGAGATATGCCTGGCGAGGAGGAAGATGTGAAAGCCCGCGCCCCGGTAGCCACGGCGCCAAGCAGCATGTTGGCGGCCGCCACTTCGCTTTCGGCCTGCACAAACTGGCCGCCCGCAGCGGGCAGAGCGGAAGACATCATTTCCGGAATTTCGTTTTGCGGGGTGATGGGGTAGCCGAAATAGCAGGTAGCCCCGGCGGCAATAGCGCCATAGGCCACAGCCTCGTTACCCTTCATAAATTTTTTCTCAGACGCGTTGCTCATTACGCCCCCTTTTTGGTGCGGATAACGCTAATGGCGCAGTCCGGGCATATTTGAGCGCAAGACGCGCAGGCGGTGCACTTGTCCATTTCAACAACCTCTACCACTTTGTAGCCCTGACGGTTAAAGCGCGACGCCTGCACGATAATGCTTTTGGGGCATACGGTGGTGCACAAAAGGCACCCTTTGCAGCGCTCTTCGTCAAATACGACGCGAGACATATTTTACACATCCCATTTTAAAGAGTAGGAAAAAGCGCCCCCGCGCCGCCCGCCTTTCGCCCACTGACAGGCGTAAAGCGTGTGGCGCCGCACATTGGAGCGCACAGCCAAACCAAACGCTAAAAACGTTATATGTTTTTCATGCGAATGGAAAGAAAAAACCTCCGTGCATTAATTCACTATTTGTCAAGCCTTGCGGCTTGATATAAGGTGAGCTTCCTTTTAATCAGCAACTTGCACACTTTAATTTTCAAGGAGTCTCACATGAGCAACGCGTCTTCAAAACTTACTGTTGCCGTGGTGGGCGCCACCGGAGCGGTAGGCCGCACCATGCTTAAAACGCTTGAAAACCGCGACTTTCCGGCAGCCAAAGTTGTAGCTTTGGCCTCGTCGCGCTCAGCAGGCATGAAACTGCCTTTTAAAGACACCGAGCTTACCGTGCAGGAACTGACTAAAGACTCCTTCAAGGGCATTGATCTCGCCCTGTTTTCCGCCGGCGGCGACCGCTCTGTGGAGTTCGCCCCCCATGCCGTGGCCGCCGGTTGCGTGGTGGTGGACAACTCCAGCGCCTGGCGCATGGATAAACGCTGCCCCCTGGTGGTGCCGGAGGTAAACCCCGAGGCCTTGGCCGCGCATAACGGCATTATCGCCAACCCCAACTGCTCCACCATACAGATGGTGGTGGCCCTCAAGCCCATACACGATGCCGCCCGCATCAAACGCGTGGTGGTATCCACCTATCAGGCGGTTTCCGGCACCGGCCAAAAGGCCATAGACGAGTTGGACAAGCAGGTGCGCCAGATGTTCAACATGCAGCAGCCCGAGGCCAACGTGTACCCGTACCAGATAGCCTTTAACTGCCTGCCCCAGATAGACGTGTTCATGCCCAACGGCTACACCAAGGAAGAAATGAAAATGACCGAGGAAACGGTCAAAATAATGGGCGACGCCAACATAAAAGTTACGGCCACAGCCGTGCGCGTGCCGGTATTTTACGGCCACTCCGAATCCGTTAACATTGAAACGGAAAAGAAGCTCACCGCCAATCAGGCCCGCGCCGCGCTAAGTAACTTCCCCGGCATACAAGTAGCCGACAACCCTGATTTGAAAATATACCCGATGCCCATCGAAGCCGCCGGAGAATACGAAGTGTTCGTGGGCCGCATTCGCGAGGACGAAAGCATTGCCAACGGCCTGAACATGTGGGTGGTGGCCGATAACGTGCTTAAAGGCGCGGCCCTTAACGCCGTGCAAATAGCCGAAATGCTGCTGGAAAAAGACCTGGTGAAGGTAAAAGATCCCAAGTATTTTCTGTAACACGCGCGGAATGGATTAAAACAGATTTACAAGAGAGGGGCGCAAGCCCCTCTCTTGCGTTGGGAAAGACATAATGGATGAAGCCAGATTTTATAAGATCTGGGCTCCGCCCAGACCCGCAACTGTAGCTCGCATCGCACAAGCACAACAGCTTTTGGGAGGAAAGTTATGCAGGGTAAGAACTGTTGGAGTGCTAATTTTGAGCTCCCTTGACCCTGCAATAGGTTAATTTTTGGCTGGTGTAATTGGCACTGAGTGTGCCTAAAAATGACATTGGCTTGGGTTTGGTAGTTTTTGCCAGCACTGCCAGTAAGCACAGTAAGTCTTTCATCAAACAATCGCGGGTCAAGGGGTTCAACCCCTTGCGGGGTCTGGGGCGGAGCCCCGGATATTATAAATCTGGCTTCATCAACTAATCTTTCTTCATCCAATAAACGGCGCTGCCGTCTATTTCCTGAATCTCCGGCGTGTCTTTTATGCCGGTCATGTAGTCGTACACGGCCTGTTTGCAGGCGGGCACGCTGTGGTAGTCGTCCACTATCACGTAGCCGCCGGGCGAGACTTTGGGGTAAAGGGCGGTTATGGCGTCCATGGTGGATTCATACATATCGCCGTCGAGGCGCAGCACGGCCAGTTGATTTATGGGAGCGACCGTGAGGGTATCTTTGAACCAGCCTTTAAGGAATATCACCTGTTCGTCCAGCAGGCGGTAGGCGACAAAGTTTGAGCGCACCTCTTCCAGCGAGACGGCCAGCTCGGAAAACTCGTGCCAGTTGGCCCCGGCGTCGGCCTGATACTTTTCCGCATCCGGCGCGGGTAGTCCGGCGAAGGAATCGGCAACAAACACCTTACGGTTTGTTATGCCGTACACCTGCAAAATGGCGCGCATCAGTATGCAGGCCCCGCCGCGCCACACGCCGGTTTCAATAAAATCGCCGGGTATATTGCGCCCAAGCGCGTCCTCGCATAAGCGGCGCAGGTTTTGCAGGCGCTTTACCCCAATCATGGTATGCGCCAACGAGGGCCAGTCTTTGCCGTTCTCCCGCGATTGCGGGTCATAACTTCGGCTTTTTCCCACAAACTGAGCGGGGTCTTTGTAAATAACGCCGGTAAGACAATCCTGCAACAAATCCAGATATCTCGAGCGCAGGGCAACATATTGAGATTCGGCCACAATTTGAGAGTCAGCAACAACAGCAGGCATAGGACGTCACCATCCGAAGGAGTTTGTATTGGAGAAATGCTGGAAAATATATATTACTTGTGACCGTTAACCTCTGGCAAGTAAAATGAAAGCAGCCCGAAGCGCGTGTAGCACGTAACGCTCCGGGCTGAACCAATCAAACACGCCAAGATGGCGAAAAACAGCTATTGGGGGACCAGGCTGTGTCTACATTCAGGTTATTTTGCCCTCTGGCAAGGAAGCAAGGCTTTGAACCGAAAGAGTATACTCTTACGGTATTCGGCTGAGGGGCAAAGCCTTACTGACGCAGCCAGAGGGAAAAAACGCCTGAATGTCGGCACAACCTAAGTCCTTACCTTGAAATCTTCCTTTATAAAAAACAAACCGAGCACAAGGGCCAACCCCCACATGCCCACAAATATGAGCATGGCGTCGCCGTAAATTTGCGCCTTTACCGCCGCCTCCAAGGTTTCGATGCTGCCGCCCGCTTTAGAGGCGAGCAGGGACACTACCCCGCCTATAATCATGCCCAGGGCCGAAGCCCCGATGGGCCAGAACATGTTCATGCAGCCCACGCCTGTGCCGATCATTTCTCTGGGGAAGTTACGGTTGACAAGCGAGAACAGGCAAGTTCCGCCGCCCGCGCCGCAGGCGCCGATAAGCATGATGGAAACAATGAGCAGCCACGACGGCAACTGGCCTGGGAAAAAAGCCAGCCCGCAACAACCGGCAAGGCCGAAAACAGAGCAGAGTATGATGACGGCGCGGCGCGAGTTTATGCGGTCGGCCAGCGTGCCTATAAACGGCACCATCAAAAGCGCCAGACCGTTCAGCCAGAGCAAAATGCGCGAGGCCTCAACCTTGGTCATGCCGTATCCGTCCATAAGGTAAGGCCCGGCCCACATGGCCGCGAAGGCAAAAAAGGAGGCTGCGGTGCATACCTGCCAGGTAGTCATAAACCAAAACTCTTTGGTGCCGAATACCTTAAGCATGTTGCGCCCTATGCCCTTAAGCACCTCGGGCGTGCTAACGCGCGTTTTTTTAGCGGCGGGTTTATCAGGCTTTATAAATACAAAAACGGCCACGGCCAGCACCAGCACCATCAGGGCGGAAATAGCCAGGGCATAGCGCCAGCCCAAAGCGATGCTCAGGCGCGCCAGCGGCTCGGACGAAAGCAAGGCCCCTGCGTTGCCCATGCCCATTACCATACCAACAGCCATGGTGTAGCGCTTGGCGGGAAAATAACGGGCAAGTATGGCGGCAATGGCCGGAAAATCAGCCAGAGTAATACCCTTTATAAAACGCGCGGCTACTCCGGCCTCCACGCTTGGCGCAAAGGCAAAGGTAAAAGTTGCCGCTGCGGCCAGCACCAGAAAAATAGACATGGTCATCCGCCCGCCAATGGCGTCTGTAATCAGACCGGAGGGCATTTGCATAAGGCCGTAGGCCAGAAAAGTGGCAGAGCTGAAAAGAGCCACCTCACCCGGCCCGATTTTAAAAGTCTCTTGCAAATCCGGCACCAGAACAGCCGGGCAAGTACGTAAAAAAATTGTGGAAACCAGCGTAAGGCAGCATAGTGCAAGCACCACGTATGCGCCTTTGGCCGGTTGTTGGATGTCCGTGCTCATGCACGCTACCTCACTTCAAATTTTTCTTTAAGCAGCACAATTGCTATAAGACTGGCTATTGCCCACATACCCACAAACAAGATGAAAGTGTTACCATACACCTGCGCGTAACCAGCCTGATCCATGGCGGCCGCTCCACCGGCGCGGTTCATAAAAAAGCTCAGCACAGCCCCGACAATAACGTTGAAAACCGAAGCAAACATGGGCCAGAACATATTTACGCAGCCAATGCCCGTGCCGGTCATTTCGCCGGGAAAGTTGTTGCGTATAATGGAAAAAGCGCAAGTACCGCTGGAAAGGCTGCAAGACGAAAACACCATAATGCAAAAAACCAACGCCGCCGTGGGCAACTGGCCGGAGAAAAAAGCCAGCCCGCAACAGCTTAGGCACCCTAGCACCGAGCACAGTATAAGCATGCCCCGGCGCGAGTTCAAACGGTCGGCCATGGTTGCTATGAGCGGCACAATTACCAGCGCGCCAAGCCCCTGAAACAGCAAAATGTCGGACGCTTCTATTTTGCTCATGCCATAGGCGTTGCGCAAGTAAGGCCCGGCCCACATGGTCATGAACGCGAAAAAGGTAGAAGCGGTAAATACCTGCCCGATAGCCAGATACCAGAACTGCCTGCTTTTAAACACACGGCGCATGTTGCGGCCTATGCCGCGCAAAACCTCGCCCACGTTTTTTTTCTGACGGGCGGCGGCTGAAGCTGGTTTTTCCTTGATAATCAAAAAAAATGCCACGCCTATAAGCGCCACGCCCATGGCTACAATGGCCAAGGCGTTGCGCCAGCCCACGGCAATGCTCAAATGCGCCAGGGGGGCGGAGGCCAGAATGGTGCCAACGCCGCCGGTACCCATAAAAATGCCCACGGCCTGCGTGTAGCGGCCGGCAGGAAAATACATTGCCAAAACCGCGCCAATGGGCGGCACGGCAGCCAGGCACAGGCCTTTCACAAATCTTGCCGCCACCCCAACTTCAAGGCTGGGCGCAAAGGCAAAGCCCACGGTGCCTATGGCAGCCAGAAACATGAACAGGGTAATGGTCTTACGCCCGCCAATGGCGTCGGTTATTATGCCGGCGGGCATCTGCATAAGGCCGTAAGCAAGAAGCGTGGCCGAGCTGAACAAGGCCACCTCGGTGGCGCTGGCCTTGAAAGTTTCCATAAGGTCAGTGGCCAGAATGGCCGGGCAGGCGCGCAAAAACATGGTGGCAATGTAGGCCAGGCAACACAAGACCAACACTATAACCGCCGCGCTGGTTAATTTTTCCTGATTCTTGTTCATTTCTATCCCTTAATGAGGTTATTAATCAAATTCTGTTGGCGGCTGAGGCCTCGGAGGCTATTTTTCTTATTTTCTCATACAAAACACGCGGAGTAGCCACACCGGACTTGCGCGCGTTTTGCTGCCACAGCTCAAACAAAGGGGTTTGCACCACTTTTTGAATATTACCTCGCTCCTCGGCGGATAAATAATGCACATCGGCGGCCAGACGGCTTAAATCATCCACGGCGGCGCGGTTGGTCTGGTACATTACCTCGCCCAGAGCGCGGGAGAGTTTTTGACCGCTGGTGGCCGCAAGCACCTTGCGTATATCCTGCGGCAATATGTCCCACAAGCCTTGGTGCATGCCAATCCAGCAGGCCCCGCTGGGTATGTCGGCCAGGCTTATCTGCCCCCAGCTTTCGCCCATTTGCATAAACTTGGCCTGGTTAAGCGTCAGCAAGGCTCCATCGGCGGCTCTGTCTTCCAAACGCAACGCGTAATCGGCCTGGGGGCTTTGCACGGGTACTGCCCCAAGCAGCGCCATGGTTCGAGACGTGTAGGGGTTATCAACCAAAATACGTTTATCTTTCAAATCGCTCACGCCATAAACGCGGTCTTTAAGCATATGTATCTGGTACGGAGGGGTGGCGTGCAAAGCCAAAAGCTTTATGCCCGAAAATTCCGCCGCCATCTCCGGCAATTCTGCATGCATGCGCCAAAACGCGGCAGTGCCGGCCATGGTGTTGTCCAGCCCCAAATTCAGACCACCAACCATATTCAGCGGAAAAAGCCCGGCTTCAGCCCCGATAAACCCATACCCCATGCCCACCTGCCCGAGGCGCACGTTGCGGGCCAGCTCTTCATCGCGGCAAATGGTGTTGGGGTCGAACACGCGTATAATCAGCCGCCCGCCGGTCTGATGCAGCACGTCTTTTACCCATGGCCGCAAAACCTGACGGGTTACGGGGTGCCATTCAGGATAAAAAGAGACCATGTTAACAACAAACACGTCGGCTTCATCCGCGCGGGCGTTTTGCGGCGTATACGGCGCAAAAGCCAGCGCGGCGAACAGTACAAGCAGAATTTTTCTCATTGCGGGACAGAAAACTCCGGAATTCGGACCAAGGTATATTGACACTAATAAAAAACCATTGCCAGCGCGGGTTGAAAATAAAAAAACCACAGGGTTAACAGCGGCAAGACGCGCCCTGTATAATCCGGCCTGAATGCCAGCAATACCGTTTGTTACCCGGTTGCCGACGCTCGCTGCTATTTTAGGCGCCCATCTCCGACATGGCTTGTATGGCAATGCCCAAAAAATCGTCCAGGGGCAAGTCTATTTTTTCACATTCCATGATTACAGCCCGGTTAACGGCGGCGGCAAAGGTTTTATCCTTCATTTTCTTCTTTATGCTTTTGGGCTGCATGCCTGCCATGCCTTCGGGGCGCAGGCGCGCGGCTGCGCTTATAATGCCGGTAACGGTTTCGGCGCAGCGCAACGCGTAATCCAGAGCGGAACGCGGCGGGCAGCCGGAGTAATCGCTGTTGTGCGCCATAATGGCGTATACATATTCGGCGTCCAGACCCTTAAGCATATCCTTTGCCATAACGCCGTGCTGTTCCGGGTTATTTTTGGTCTGCATAAAATCTATGTCATGCAAGAGCCCGCAAATGCCCCAAGCTTCGGCATTGCCTGCATAACGCGGGGCCAAGGCCTGCATAATCGCTTCGGCGCTGAGCGAATGCTGCAACAAATAATCGTCGGGGTGCTGGGCCTTAAGCAGTGCCAACGCTTGCTCGCGGTTAATCATGTATTATATTTCTCCTTGAAGTGCGAACTCTGAAATTTCAAAGCAGTTTTATTATTTTTCAAGCATACCGCAAGCTATTTTATCATAATATTTAAGCCCCACCCCGCACTTGGAGTTGACACTTTTGACTTAAAAGTTGAAAACAACCACACTAAAAGTCATCTCATAACCGGTCTTTTTGTCGTTCGGCAAGGCAAGCCTGTTAAAACCCAAGCGCGGCAGGCTTGGGTGCTGACAGCCAGTCGCCCCAGAAGGCGGCAAGACAATAAGAATGGCTTCCAATAAAATTTACAGCCGTTACGCGGCTTTTCAGGATTATTCGTGCAAGACAACCAAGATAAAGAAAACATGCCTTCCCTCGGCAGCAGCCAGAAAAACGCCGCCCCGGCTCAAAGCCAGGCGCAAACTCCCGCAATTGCAGACGGCACAGGCAACTTTGCCGAAAACGCCCAAGCCGTGCCGGAAGAAAAGGCCAGAGTGCTGCAAAAGGCCGGTAACATACCTGCCGAAAGCATAGAGCCCACGGATCAAAGCTTTGTATTCGCAGTGCCTGGCGAAGCCGGCTTTAACTTTGTTGGCGACGACTCCACCCTTGCCTCTCCGGCAAAAACGCGTAATCCAGCATCAGAAAACGCTCGCCCGGCCATGGTCCTTGCCGAGGTTCCAGACGCGGATATACCATGGCGCGGGCTTTCCGCCGCGCATATTGCGGACCATTTAAGCACAGGCGTATTGCCCAGCGAAGAGCATCAAGACCTGCCGCGCGGCATTTACGCTACCGACCCAGGCCTATTCGGGCCGCAAAGCGGATTTGACGAGGAAGAAACCGAAGAAGCCTGCAAAAATCATGAGCTGGTGCTCGGGGTCAAATTTCGCCAGTATGGGTCGGTATATTTCTTCCGGGCCGGTCAGGAACGCATAAAAACCGGCGGCAAGGTGCTGGTGGAAACCGAGCAGGGCCTGAGCCTGGCCGAAGTGGTAAACGCCCGCAGAATGCGCCTGCCCTTGCCTAAAATTCGCACGCCGGAAGGCGATGAAGTTGAAATAAAGCCCATAACCGGCCTTGCCGGACCGGAAGATATAGCCGCAGCGGCCGACAACAAAATTCTGGCCGCAAGCTCACGCCTGTTTTGCAAGGAATGCATCCGCGAGCGCAAGCTGGATATGAAGCTGGTGGATGTGGAGGTGCTGCACGACCGCAGTAAAATAATCTTTTATTTCACCGCCCCCACGCGCATAGATTTTCGCGAGCTGGTAAAAGATCTGGTGCGCAATTACCGCACCCGCATAGAGCTGCGCCAGATAGGCGTGCGGCATGAAACGCAAATGCTAGGAGCTTTGGGCAACTGCGGCATGGCTTGCTGCTGCCGCCGCTACCTGCGCCGCTTCGCGCCGGTAACCATAAAAATGGCCAAGGAGCAAAACCTTTTTCTCAACCCGGCCAAGCTTTCCGGTATTTGCGGCAGGCTGCTCTGCTGCCTGGCCAACGAGCAGGAAAACTACGAAGAGTTTCACAAAAACAGCCCCAAAATAGGCAAACGCTACCAGACTGGTGAAGGCCAGATGAAAGTGCTGCGCGCCAACTTGTTCCGCCAGAGCATTGTAGCCGTGACTGAAAGCGGAGAAGAGCGGGAATTTCAACTGGACGAGTGGCATGCCCTTACGCCAGTGCGGATTGAAAACAAACCAGAGCCGGGCCAATACCCCCAAGAGGCCGCAGGCAATACGCCCACGGCGGATTACGACTATGCCACAGGTGCTTTGCCAGGGGTGGATGACGCCTCTGGAGCCGCTCTGGAGCACCTGCTTGACGGCGACGAAGAATTGCAGGGCGCTACGCGCAAACAAAACCAAAAGCCAGCGCCAGCCGAAGATCGCCAACAAAACCAGCGGCAGCCGCGCGATCGCGGTGGCAGGCCGGATCAACGCGGGCGCGACAACCGCAGCTTTCAGCGCGCCGAACGTAAACCTGGGCAGCCCGGCGAGCCTGATCAGCCTGAAGATAATAACCACCGCTCCGGCTTTAACCAGCGCGGCGATGCTGGCTTTAACCAGCGCGGCGATGCTGGCTTTAACCAGCGCGGCGATGCCGGCTTTAACCAGCGCGGCGATGCCGGCTTTAACGAGCGCGGCGATGCCGCCCAGCGCAAAAACCGCCACCCCGGCGAGCAGGGGCGCTCAGACCAGCGCCAAAGCCAACCCCACCGCGATAAGCCCCGGCACGACCGCAGGCCTAACGAGCGTGATGGCTTTAATGCCAGCCCGCCAGAAAAACCAAAGAAGGACGAAGGCGCGGAAAGCAAAGAACGCGGTGACCTGGCGCGGCTTAAATCCGCCATGCGCGACAACGGAAACCCTGAGGGCAACACCGGAGCGGAAAGCTCCATTTTCGGACTGCCTGGGTCAAGGTACAAAGATTAATTCAATAATGGTGAAGCCGGATTTGTGAGGGCAGGGGCGCTGCCCCTGACCCCGCAAGTGTGGCTCCTATCGCGAAAGCACAACAGCTTTTGGCTGACGAGCTACACAACTGGCAGGACTGTGGGGTGCTAACTTTGAACCCCCTTGCCCCCGCAGCTTGAGTGAAAATTTGCTTCGCCAGTAATCGGCATTGTTTTTTGACGCAAAAACATGGTTCAGGCTGAAGCGTATCGTGCAAAAAGATACGCTTAAGCTTGGGCCAAATTTACATAGCCGGATGACAAAAAGACAATTGTCAAATAGTTTTCAAACCTTTAGCGGATACACACATAATGAGCAAAGATACGTTTTTTGTCAGTACACCCATTTATTACGTAAACGCCCGCCCGCATTTGGGGCATGCCTATACCAGCACCCTGGCCGACGCCATAACCCGCTTCAGCCGCCTGATGGGTAAAGACAGCTTCATGCTTACCGGTACCGACGAGCATGGCGATAAAATTGTGCAGTCCGCCGAAAAGCAGGGCATCACCCCCCAGCAGCTTACCGACAACGTCAGCGCGGAGTTCAAGGCCCTGCTCCCCAAGCTTGGAGTGCGCTACAACAAATTCATCCGCACTACTGATGCCGGGCACAAAAGCGCGGTGCAAAAATTTTTGCAAAAAGTGTACGACAAGGGCGACATTTATTTTGGCGAGTACGGCGGACATTACTGCTACGGCTGCGAGCGTTTTTACACTGAAAAGGAACTGGAAAACGGCCTTTGCCCGCAGCATCAGGTAGCCCCTACCTTTATTTCGGAAAAAAACTACTTTTTCCGCATGTCCAAATATCAGGACTGGCTCAAGCAGTATATTCTCGATAACCCCGACTATATAAGGCCGGAGCGCTATCGCAACGAGGTGCTGGCCCTGCTGGATTCCGGCGCGCTGGAAGATTTGTGCATAAGCAGGCCCAAAACCCGCCTGGAATGGGGCATAGAACTGCCCTTTGACCGCAATTTCGTCTGCTATGTCTGGTTTGACGCTCTCGTAAACTACATAAGCGCTCTGGACTGGCCAGCTGGCGAAAACTTCGCCCGCTACTGGCCCAACGCCCAGCACATTATAGCCAAAGATATTCTCAAGCCCCACGCCGTTTTCTGGCCCACCATGCTTAAAGCCGCCGGCATTGAGCCTTACCGCCACCTTAACGTGCATGGCTACTGGCTGGCCCGCAACACCAAAATGTCCAAATCCCTCGGCAACGTGGTGGACCCGTTAAAACTTGTCGAAACTTACGGGTTGGACGTTTTCCGCTACTTTGCGCTACACGAGATGCACTTCGGCTCCGATGCCAGTTTTTCGGAAGAAGCTCTCATCACCCGCCAAAACGCAGATCTGGCCAACGACCTGGGCAACCTTTTTTCGCGCGTGCTCTCCATGGCCTCCAAATACTTCGGTGGCCTTGCCCCGGCCCCCGGCCAGTACGGCGATGAGGAAAAACGCATTCAAGAGCTGGCCGCAAACTCCATGCGCAACTTCCAGACCCTGTTCGGCAACTTCCGTTTTTCCGCCGCCCTGGAGGCCTTATGGGAACTGGTGCGCGCCCTGAATAAATATGTGGATGCCGCCGCCCCCTGGACCCTGTTCAAGCAAGAAAAAACAGAGCAACTGGGCACGGTTATGTATACCCTGCTGGAATGCCAGCGCAAAATAGCCCTGCACCTGCTGCCGGTTATGCCGGATTCAGCGGCTAAAATGCTAGAGCAGTTGGGGCAGCCCGTGCCGGACGACTATAATCTGCAATGCGAGCTGGAATCCTTTAACGGACTTAAACCAGGCATTGCGCTGGCTTCATCATCCAACATCTTCCCGCGTCTGGAGCTGCCCGTTGCGGAGGCCAAGCCGGACGCCAAAGCTGAAAAAGCCGCCAAGCCAATGCAAGGCCAAGCCGCGCAGGCTCAGGCTGGGCAGGCCCAATCCGCGCAGGCCAAGCCAGCGCAAGCCCAGTCGGAACAAGACAAGCCGCTGATAGAATTCAGCGATTTTCAGAAACTGGACTTGCGCGTTGGCGTTATTCTTGAGGCCTCCAAGCACCCTGATGCCGATAAGTTGTTGGCTTTTAAGGTGGATTTGGGCGAGGCTGAGCCGCGCGGCATAGTAAGCGGCATAGCCATGCATTTTAAACCGGAAGAACTGGTGGGAAAACAGGTAATTGTTGTAGCCAACCTGCCGCCGCGCAAAATTCGCGGCATTATGTCAAAAGGCATGATTTTGACAGCCGGAGACGACGAAAACGGGCTGACCTTGCTTACGCCGCTGGCGGAAAGCAGGCCGGGGGCCATGGTGTCGTAAAAGCTTTCTTATTTTTAATGAATGCCTGAGGCGCATCAGAAAAAAGGGGTAGAGTTATTCTGCCCCCTTTCTTTTGCGTGAAGCGAAAAGTAAAAAATAGAAAAATATATGGATGGAATATAAGAAAGCGTCTAGCCAGCCGTATTTTACCGCCGCGCTTCGCGCGCCCATATTCTCACACTCCCGCCCGAAGGGCCCCATTTACAACCGCAACCCCGCCAGCCTTTTTACGGCCTCATCCGTAGCAGCCGCGCCGCCGAAGCCGGTCAGGCGAAAGTATCCTTCGCCGCTGGGTCCAAAACCGGCTCCGGGCGTGCCTACTATATTCACCTGCTGCAAAAGCAGGTCGAAAAATTTCCACGAATCCATATTTTCTGGCAGTTTTACCCAAACGTAAGGGGCGTCTACGCCGCCGTAAACACGCAGGCCCAGCGAGGTGAAGGCCGCGCGGATTTTGCCGGCGTTGGCCATATAGGCGTCAATCAGGGCTTTGGTTTCGGCATGTCCGGCGGGTGAATGCACGGCCTCGGCGGCGCGCTGCACTACATAGGGGCAGCCGTTGTATTTGGTGGTTTGGCGGCGCAGCCACATGCCGTGCAGGCTCACCCCGCTTCCATTTTGGTCTTTGCCGTAAACTGTTTTGGGCAAAACCACGTAACCGCAGCGCAAGCCCGTAAAACCAGCCTGTTTGGAATAACTGCGAAACTCCACCGCCACCTCGCGCGCCCCTTCAATTTCATATATGCTGTGCGGCACATCAGGTGTGCTGATATAAGCCTCATAGGCGGCATCGAACAAAATTATGCAGCCGTGGCGTCTGGCGTAATCCACCCATACTTTAAGCTGCGCCTTGGTAAGCACGGTGCCGGTGGGGTTATTTGGGTAACACAGATAAATGATATCAACTTTTTCTTTGGGCAGATCCGGCACAAAATTATTTTGCGCGTTACAAGGCAAGTAGACCATGCCCTCAAAGCGGCCGCCATGCTGCGCGCCGGCGCGTCCGGCCATTACGTTGGAATCGGCGTAAACAGGGTATACGGGGTCGGTTATGGCCACTTTGCAGGAAATATCAAAAAGTTCCTGAAAATTGCCTATGTCACATTTTGCCCCATCGCTTACAAAAATTTCATCAGCCTCAACTCCCAGGCCTTTAAAGCAATCCTCAACTATGGCCTTGCGCAAAAAGTCGTAACCCTGTTCAGGCCCATACCCCCTAAACCCCTCGGCCAAGGCCTGCTCCTCAACAGCCTTATGCAGGGCATCCGTAACCGCACGCGGCAAAGGGCTGGTAACATCGCCTATGCCCAGGCGGATAATCTTTTTATCGGGGTTGGCCGCCGTAAAACTCGCCACCCTTTTGGCGATTTCCGAAAACAAATAGCTCCCGCTCAAATTGCCGTAATGCGTATTGACTAAAACCATTCTCTCTCCAGTATGCTGTGGTTGTTACCTGAAAAATTAAAATATGAGGATGAAGCCGGATTTGCAAGATCCGGGGCTCCGCGCGGTCAACTCCACAGCAAAGCGGAATCAGACGCCAGAATGAAATGACAGCCTCCGCCATGCTGAGCACACGGCAAGGCTAATCCGCCCGGTGCTTACAAATCCGCCTTGGGACGTGTCAGCGCAACAAGCCTTTGTCTTCATGACGAGCCGTTATTTTAGCATGTAAACAGAAGGAGACAGTCCGGCCGCTCGGCGTCAGGCGGCCGGACTTGCGCGGGTATTTAGAAAGGTATGTACTTGAATGACGAAATGCCGGTCTTTTCCACCTCGCCTATGGCGGCAAAGGGCAGATGCGCCCCGGCTATGGGCATTTTTTCGCGTGCGGCCAAGCCCATAAAGTATTCGCGGGCTTTTGCGGACTTAACAGGGTCCATATCAAAGCTGGCGTTCTGATCCGGCCGTGGGAACTGCAAATCGGCGGCATGGGCCAAATCGCCCCAGAACAGCATTTTTTCGTAGCCGGAGCTCATCAAAAATGAGGTATGGCCGGGGGTATGGCCGCTGGAGTCCAGCGCGACTATGCCGGGCAGCACCTGGGTGTTGAATTCGAAGCTTTTAACCGCCTTGCCGTACACGCCCACTACACGGCGGCACTTTTCAAAAGCGGCTTTGCGATCGGGGTAGCGCCGCATGGAGTCGTCGCTAAGCCAAAAATCCTGTTCCACGCGCCCTATCAGCACCTGCGCGTTGGGAAAAGCCTTTTGATCACCCCAAAGCAACCCGCCTATATGGTCGCCGTGCATGTGGGTAATAAGCACAGTATCTATTTTATCGGGGCTGACGCCTGCTTCCACCATGCCTGGCATGAGCAGGCTGGAATCAGCGCCCAAACCTGCATCCACCAGTATATTGCGCCCGTTTTTTTGTATAATAAAGGTCATAATGGCAGAGGGGAGCTTGCCGGAAGGCGCGTATTTATCCAAAAGCTCCTTGGGAGTTTTGGAAAAAACGGCCATATCGCGCTCGCTGGTGGAATCGGCAATAGCCCAGACAACGGCGTCGCCAACTATGAATTTTTGCACATGAGCCTCCCCGGCAAAAAGGTTTCCGGCAAGCAAGATGAGACAGAACGGAACGAAGATGAGATAGCGAAACAGATTTTTCATAAGAAGCACCTCTTGAAGTATTTTAACCTTTTAAAGCATGTTAACCTGAAAAATGCATACCCTGCAAAAGCTACGGCCCTGTAAAACAACACGCAACAAGGCCCGCGAGGCTGGCCCAAACCGGCGATGCTCCCTTTAGCGGCCAGCTTGTGCCTACATTCAGGCGCTTTTGCCCTCTGGCTGCGTCAGCAATACTTTGCCCCTCAGCCGAATACCGTAAGAGTATACTCTTTCGGTTCAAAGCCCATATTCCACAAATCCGGCTGCGTACATTATGCCTTTGCCAGCGCGTCACCCGCCCGTCATCTAACTATGTATTCGCCAGTAAACACCATTTCGGCCGGGCCTGTCATATATACGTTTCCATCTTCGGCCCATTCGATTTGCAGTTCTCCACCGCGCAACTCCACAACGGCCTTGCGCGCCGTCCAGTTGTTAATGGCGCAGGCCACCAGCGCGGCGCAAGCGCCTGTTCCGCAAGCCAAGGTTTCTCCGCTGCCGCGCTCCCATACGCGCATACGAATGCGCTCCCGCGCCATTACCTGTATAAACTCGGTATTCACGCGCTGGGGAAACCACTCATGCGTTTCAAAGGCAGGCCCGAGGGCGGAAATATCCAGCGAATCCAAATCCGCATATGGCACTACCAGATGCGGGTTGCCCATGGACACGGCCGTGGCTTTAAAAGTTTTACCACCAGCCGTTATCTCTCTGTCAGCAAAGCTCTCGCCCCGCGCAGGCGTGGGCTGGCCCTGCGTAACCGGCGCCAGCATCGGCAGGGCCTCCGGCTCCAGCCTGGGGCTACCCATATTTACGCGCACGGCGGCCACCTTGCCGTCTTGCAGATGCAGCTCAAGCACGCGCAAACCGGCCCCGGTTTGCAGATTAATTACGGTTTTATCGGTAAGGCCATTATCGTACAAGTATTTTCCAACACAACGCGAGGCGTTGCCGCACATGGGGCTTTCCGAGCCGTCGGCATTGAACATGCGCATGCGAAAATCAGCGGGGTAGGCAAGGCCAGGCTCAGGAGGCCCTATAAGCACGATGCCGTCGCCGCCAATGCCGAAGTTACGGTCGCTCATGCGCACGGCCAGCGGGCCTGGGTATTTTATGTGCCAATTGAATTCTTCCATATATATATAATCGTTGCCAGCGCCTTCCATTTTTGTAAAACGAATGCGTCTGGGGTAATTGGCCGTATCCAGCGGCACGGGCCTGCGGTCGAACTTTATAAGGCTCATGGTCTAAAAACCTCTTCTGTGGCCGGTACGCTTTCCGCGCCGGGGTTTTCGCCGCGCTTGATGCGCTCAAGGGCATTGGCGTATTCAAGGGGAGTTATCTTAAAGAACAATGGGAGCTGCGCGCTCCAGTCGCCCAGCAAGGCTCTGGACAATGGGCTTCCGGTGTGTGCGAGATGTTTTTCAATAAGCGAGCGTAAAAGACTTACGTCTTCAGCCCGCCACACGCTGGCTATGTCCACACTATCAAGGTTGCAGCGGGTTTGGAAGGTTTCGGCGCGGTCATATACAAAGGCCAGTCCGCCACTCATTCCGGCCGCGAAGTTGTAGCCGGTCTGCCCCAATACCACCACCACGCCGCCGGTCATATATTCGCAGGCATGGTCGCCCACGCCCTCAACCACGGCGCTGGCCCCGCTGTTGCGCACGGCAAAACGCTCCCCGGCGGAGCCACCTACGTAAAGCTCGCCCGAGGTCGCGCCGTAAAGAGCTACATTGCCTATAACCGCCTGCTCCTGATTCATATTCAAAAACAATAGAGCATCCGGAGCGGCAGGCGCAACAGATATTATCCCGCCGGAAAGCCCCTTGCCCACATAGTCGTTGGCTTCGCCTTTTATATAAAGCCGCACGCCGCGCGTGAGAAAAGCCCCGGCGCTCTGCCCGGCCGTGCCTTTAAGCACTATCTCCACAGTGCCGGGCCTGAGCCCGGCCTCGCCCGCCGTACGGGCTATCTCGCCAGCCAGTCTGGCGCATACGCTGCGGTCGGTATTGCTCACAATACCTTCAAAACAAGCCGGCCTTCCACTGCTCAGACTTGGCCTGACGGCCCTGAGTAATTCCGTTTCAAGGGGCGAATCCTCAAAGGGCGAGAGCATGCTTTCCTGATTCGCGTCTTCTTCCGGCATGCGGCAGGCAACTCCGTCACAGTGCAACACGCGAGAAAAATCCAGATTTCCCAGTTTGCCAAGCCAGGCCTTGGCAGTACTTTCATCCAACCACGGGCAGTTTGCAAGCGTTTGGCGCAAGGCAGGCAGGGGCGCCGGCTCCAGCATATCGGCCCGCCCAATCATTTCATCCACGGTACGGAACCCAAGGGCGGCCATGTGCTTACGCATATCCGCAGCCAAAAAGCGCAGGTAGCGCTCCACATGTTCCGCCGTGCCTTTCTGGCGCGCGCGCAAAGTGGCATCCTGCGCCGCAATTCCGGCAGGGCAACTACCCAAATGACACACGCGCAGCATGCAGCAGCCCAAGGCCACCAGCAGGCCCGCCCCAAAGCCGAATTCTTCCGCCCCCAATAGCGCGGCCACCGCCAAATCGCGGCCGGTGCGCAACTGCCCGTCGGTCTGCAATTTCACCATGCGCCGCATGCCATTGTGTAGCAAAGCGGACTGGGTTTCGGCCAATCCAAGCTCCCAGGGCAGGCCCACGTGCGCAATGGCCGAACGGGGCGAAGCGCCGGTGCCGCCGTCATGGCCGGAGACAAGTATTATATCCGCCCCGGCCTTGGCCACACCCGAGGCTATGGTGCCCACGTTGCTGCCAGCCACCAGTTTTACGGAGACCTTGGCCGTGGGGTTGAAGCGTTTGAGGTCGAAAATAAGCTGGGCCAAATCTTCTATGGAGTAAATATCGTGATGCGGAGGCGGGGAGATAAGCGTAACACCGGGCGTGGTGCCGCGCACGCGGGCTATTTCCGGCAGCACCTTGTGCGCGGGCAGTTGCCCGCCCTCGCCCGGCTTGGCCCCCTGAGCCATTTTTATTTGTATTTCATCGGCCTGAGCCAGATAAAAAGCGGTTACGCCAAAGCGGCCTGAAGCAATCTGGCGCACCTTGGAGCGCGGATTGCTCCCGTCAGGCAGAATACTGCAACGCGCCGCGTCTTCGCCGCCCTCGCCGCAGTTGGAGCGCCCCCCCACTCTGTTGAAGGCCACGGCTATGGCCCTATGCGCCTCGCTGCTGATGGAACCGAAGGACATGGCCGCGCCCACGAAGCGGCGCAGGATGTTTTCTTCCGGCTCCACTTCCTCCATGGTAACAGGGGTGGCCGCCCTAAAGCGCAGCAGAGAACGCAAAGTTACCGGCCCGTAGGTCTGGTTGTCGCTCTCAGCCGCATATTCGGCAAAGCTTGCGGCGTCATTCTCGCGCACGGCCCTGTGCAGGCTGCGCACGGCCTTTGTTGTCCACAAGTGCCGCTCACCCGCGTTGCGTGGCTTGAAACGGCCTGTATCAGGCAAAGGCGGCAGCAGCAGGCCGCCTTTGGCCGCATCTTGCCGCCGGGATGATGCGGGAAAAGCCTCCCCCCCTGCAACCGGGGAGGCTCCTGCACCTTCCCGCCGCAAGGCCAGGCCCTCAAAGGCGGAGCTATGTCGCGCCAGCGCATCAAAAGCTACCGATTCCAGGCCGATGCCGCCAATACGGCTGGGAAGCCCCGTAAAATATTTATCCACAAATTCCTTATTCAAGCCAACGGCCTCAAACCCCTGAGCATGAATAAAGCTGCGCAGGGTGGAAATGCCCATGCGCGAAAAAGTTTTGAGCAGGCCTTTTTGCAAGGCGGTGGAGTAAGCCGCGCGCGCCTTGAGTGGGGTATCGTTTTTACCCAAAAGGCCCTCGCGGCTCATGGCCTCCACCGTGGCCCAGGCCACGCGCGGGTGCACGGCGGCAGCGCCAAAGGCTATAAGCTGCGCCAGATGCATTACCTCGCGGGCCTCGCCAGTATCGGCCACAATACCGCAAAGCAGCCTGCGCCCGCTGCGCAGCAAGTGCTGGTGCAGGGCCGACACGGCCAACAACGAGGGTATGGGGGCGCGGAGCGCGTCGGACCGCGCGTCGCTGAGCGCCAGAATGGTGCAGCCCTGCTCCAGTGCCTTATCTGCGGCCACGCACATGCTTTTAAGCCCTTTTTCCAAAGCCAGGGCCGCGCTGCCCCGCTTTTTGGGCACGTCAAAAAGCATATCCAGCCTGGCAGCTTTCACTGCCGGGTGTTCCGAAAGCAACATACGCCGCAGGTCGTCCGGCATGAGCACTGGGTTGGGCAGGCGCAACAGGCTGTAATGGCCCGGCACTTCATCCAGCACATTTCCCCTGCGGCCTGCAAAGCCGGTAAGGGTCATCACCAGCCCCTCGCGTAGCGGATCTATGGGCGGGTTGGTCACTTGCGCGAAGCACTGCTTAAGGTAGTGAAAAAGCAACTGCGGCTTTTGCGAGAGCACGGCCAGGGGCGTATCCAGCCCCATGCTGGACATGGGCTCCTGCGCGTTTTTAGCCATTGGCGCTATAATTTCAACAAGTTCTTCCTTGCTGAAGCCATACAGGTACTGCTGCCGCAGCAAATCCTGCCCTTCAGGTTCCGTTGCCGGGTTTTGCGGCGGCAAAGGCAAATCGCGCAGGGTCACGCCATGCTCGCGTACCCAGTGCCGGTAAGGTTTGGAGTATATCACCCTATTTTTGCATTCAGCATCCGTCACCACCCGGTGGCGGGCAAAATCCACCATTAGCATGCGGCGCGGCCCCAGTCTCCCCCGCCGGGCGACATGCGCCTCGGGAATATCCAGCACTCCGGCTTCCGAAGCCAGTATCACCGTATTGTCTTTGGTTATTATGTAGCGGCAGGGGCGCAGGGCGTTTCTATCCAACTGCGCGCCTATTTGCCGCCATCCGTCTGAAAAAACCAGGGCCGAAGGGCCGTCCCATGGCTCCATAAGGGCCGCATGGTATTCGTAAAAAGCGCGTTTATCATCGCCCATTATATAAGTAGCCCCAAAGGGCTCCGGCACAAGCATCATGGCGGCATGAGCGAGGGTTCTGCCACCGCGCAGCAAAAGCTCCATGGCGTTGTCCAGCATGGCCGAGTCGCTGCCCTGCCGGTCCAGCACCGGCTTAAGGTATCGCATGTCCGCCCCGAAAAGCTCGGAGTGCATAAAAGGCTCGCGCATGCGCATATTGTTGATGTTGCCGCGCAGGGTATTTATTTCGCCATTATGCGCCAGACAATGAAAAGGCTGGGCCAGCCGCCAGCTTGGCCTGGTGTTGGTGCTGTAGCGCTCGTGAAATATGGCGAAGCAGGAGGCGAAATCCGGCTGGGCCAAATCGGAATAAAACGCCGCCAGCCTTCCGCCGGGCAACATGCCCTTGTAAACAATGCCGCGCCCGGAAAAACTGGCCACGTGAAAATCATCGGCAGTGCAGGCCGCGCGGCTCAATACATCCTGCTCCATGTGCTTTCTGGCCACATACAGCAAGCGCTCAAAGGCCTCACCTTCATCAGCGGCGGCAACGCCATAGGCACGGGCCACCGCAAGCTGCCTTATGCGCGGCAGGCCTGCCAGAGCATGTTTTTGCAAAACTCCCGCCTGCACGGGGGTATCGCGCCAGCCCAGCACGCGCAGGTCATGCCCGGCCAGAGTCTCCTCCACAATTTTTTCCACTTGCCTGCAAAGCTCCGGCTCACGCGGCATGAAAAAATGCCCTATGCCGTATTCTTCAGGCAATGCGCCGCAAAGGGGCTGCCAAACCCTGCGCATGAAAGCGCGGGGCAAGGCCACCATAAGGCCTGCGCCATCCGCCGCTTTGGGCCCGCAGCCGGAGCCGCCCCTATGCGCCATGCGGCCCAAGGCCATGAGGGCGTCTTCCAGCACCTTATGAGTTGGCTGCGCGTCCAGCCGCGCTATAAAGCCCACCCCGCAGGCGTCATGCTCGCGCGGATCGTATAAGGATTTGCGAATACTCTGAAATGGCTGATTTTTCATTTTGCTTACCCTTCCAGTTATTTCCGATATTTTTTTGAAGGTGCGGCTCGTTGCGCTAACGCCCACCAATTTAACATCGCTAATTGAAAGCAAGGCGCTACTGGCGGCGATGCTCTTTCCACCTTCTTGCGGCCTGGGTGGATACCTCCGCAGGAAAGAGGAATTGGACGGCGCAACGCAGTAAAGCCGCACCGAAGGGGTGAGGCACGGGAAGTACAGAACCAGCCCAGCGCTCATAAAATCTGGCTTCACACGCCATGACTTTAGAGCATTTTAACTTTGAAAAAGTTGAAATGCTTGTGTCGCCCCCGAAGGTGACGCCCGCAAGCGAGCAGCGCAGCGTGCCTTTAGCAAAGCCGCTTCGGCTTTGCGTGTATAATAAAGAGTTCCTGGCCTTTATGCTTTTTTGGAGTAACGTATTTTAGTTTTTTAAAAATATATATAAAAAGTCAAAGTTAAAATACTCAAGGGGAGCCCGGAGGAGAAGGGGCCGCGCCTGCACTTGGCTAACCTCCTCCTCCGGCCGCCCGCTGTTTTGCGAGAAACTGCGGGCGGATCTCAATTTTTACCAGAGCAGCTCGTTATACTTGGGCAGCGGCCAGAGAGCGTCGTTCACCATGCCCTCCAGCGCGTCGGCGTGCTCGCGGCATTTAGCCATGAGCGGCACCAAATAATCGCGGGCGGCCTCAGCCCGTTTTTTGGTGCCGCTCATGGCATCCAGCTCGGCGTGTTTTTGGTCCAGTTGGTCCAGCGACCGCATAAGGGCGGTAACATGGCCGCGGGCCAGATTGTAATAATCCAGCTCCGGCAGGCTTTCGCCAGCGGGCGCAAGGGATTGGGTCAAGGCGGCGGTTTTACCCAAACGGCCCAGCCACTCCAGCGCAACAGGCAAAATGACCGAACGGCCTATTGAGGAAACGAGCTTGGTTTCAATATGAATATCCACTATATAGTTATCAAAAAGTATTTCCTGCCGGGCCAGTTGCTCGCGCTCGCTGAGCACGCCGTGGCGGGCGAACAGGCCCATAACCGCGTCGTCGGTATAATGGCTTATTACGCTCACGGTATCGCGCAGGTTGGGCAGGCCGCGCCGGGCGGCCTCGTTCTGCCACTCCTGCGCATAGCCGTTGCCGTTAAACACAACCGGCATGCTGGCCTTGAAGCTGCGGGCCAAAAGCTCCTGCACGGCTTGGGTAAGGGGCAGACCTTGGGCGGTGGCGCTTTCCAGCTCCGTTGCCATATCGTCCAGCACGGCGGCCATGGCGGAGTTAAGGGCGATATTGGCCGGAGCTATGGATTGCGAAGAACCCACGGCACGAAACTCGAACTTGTTGCCGGTAAAGGCGAAGGGGCTGGTGCGGTTTCTGTCTGAAACATCGCGCGGCAGCGGGGGCAGGGCGGAAACCCCCACCTGCATGACCCCGCTCTCCCAGCCGGAATCTTTGCCGCCCTTGCCCTCGGCAATGGCGGTGATAATGCCGGTAAGCTGATCGCCCAAAAATACCGAGAGTATGGCTGGCGGGGCCTCGTTGGCCCCAAGGCGGTGGTCGTTGCCAGCGCCTATGGTGCCAAGGCGCAGGGCAATGGCATATTTGTGCACGGCGGTTAGCACGGCGGCGAGAAACACCAGAAACTGCGCGTTATCGTGCGGGGTATTGCCGGGGTCCAAAAGGTTGTTGCCGTCTGAATCGCACAGCGACCAGTTGTTGTGCTTGCCGGAGCCGTTAATGCCGGCAAAGGGTTTTTCGTGCAGCAGGCAGGCAAAGCCGTGCCTGGGGGCTAGGGTGCGCAAAATCTCCATGGTGAGCATGTTATGGTCCGTGGCTATATTGGCTGCCTCAAACATGGGGGCCAGCTCGAACTGGGCTGGAGCCACCTCGTTATGCCGGGTACGGGCGGGTATGCCCAGCGCGAGCATACGTTCCTCAACATCAGCCATAAAACCCAGCACGCGTTGCCCAATAGCCCCGAAGTAATGATCTTCATGCTCCTGCCCCTTGCCGGGCCTCGCGCCAAACAAGGTGCGCCCGGCCAGCCGCAAATCGTCGCGCAGGGCGTGGTAGCGTTTGTCTACCAAAAAGTACTCCTGCTCCGCGCCCACCATGGCGCTTACGTGGGTGGCCGTGGTGTTGCCGAACAGGCGCAATACACGCAAAGACTGCGCGGATACGGCGTTTAGGGAGCGCAAAAGCGGGGTTTTGCGATCCAAAGATTCGCCGGTGTAGGAAAAGAAAATCGAGGGCACGTACAAGGTCTTGCCCCGGCAGTTTTCAATAAGAAAGGCCGGGCTGGAAGGGTCCCAGGCGGTGTAGCCGCGCGCCTCAAAGGTGGAACGGATGCCGCCGGAGGGGAAGGACGACGCGTCCGGCTCGCCCTTGATGAGCATTTTGCCGGAAAACTCGTTTAAAAGGCGGCCTGTGGCCGGGTCCGGCGTAACAAAGGCGTCGTGCTTTTCTGCGGTGGAGCCGGTCATGGGCTGAAACCAGTGCGTAAAATGCGTGGCCCCATTTTCTATGGCCCAATCCTTCATGGAGTTGGCCACAATATCGGCATCGCCCTCCGCCAGGCTCCCACCGCTGCCGCAAGCCTCTTCAAGGCGTTTGAACACGTCTTTGGGCAGGCGCTCGCGCATTACGCGCAGGCTGAATACATCGCGTCCGTAAATGGCGGAAGGGTTATATGAATACGCAAGGCAAGGCGCGGGCGCTTCCGTGGCTACGGCCGCGCGCACAAGGCCGCGTGTGGTTATTGCGCTGGGCATAAAAGGCTCCTTCAAAAGGCGGGCGGGTTTGCCGCCCGGCTGGCAGCGTCCCTTACAAGTCTTGTAAAAGCAACTTTCTTGCCAAAATGCGCAGTACACCATGATATGAAAAATAACTACATGTAATATTTAAATATTATTTGAATATTGCAAAGCTGGATTCCTTGCAAAACAGACAAAATTTTAAGTTTTAATACATTTTTGTAATGTTTTTTAAGATAAAATTACATAAATGTATTAAATAAAATTGTACTGGACGCTGTGTCGAACTAAGGGTAAAAGCGGGCGTACAAGTTAATGGATGTTTTTTGACTCCGCTTAAAAAGTTATTATCTTGAGTTGGCAAATAGTTAAGCGCGCCTTGCCTTTACAGGCAGGCAACGCGCGGCCGCGCCGCCAGCGCCAGGGCGCTGGAATGCGTCTCATAACAAAAATTGAGTCGCATTCAATACGGCGGCAAAAGCCGCATAACCACAAGCTACTTTTGCGAGGCTTTGATGTTACAAAAACCAGCGCTATTAATGTTGGACGACGGCACCTGCTTTGAGGGAATCGCCTGCGGAACGGCTCAGGAAGCCACGGGCGAAGTGGTGTTCACTACAGGCCTTTGCGGGTATCAGGAAACCCTGACCGACCCGTCGTTTTACGGGCAAATCGTCGCCTTTACCGCTGCCCATATGGGCGACTACGGCACAAACATCTATGACGACGAGGCCCCCGGCATTTACGCGGGCGGGGCTGTTTTTCACGACCTCTTCACCCAGGCCGAGGATATACCCTTCCCCCACTGGCGCGCCAACGGCTCGCTGGATAAAAAGCTGCGCGACTGCGGCGTTACAGGCATTCACGGCATAGACACCCGCGCCCTTACCCTGCACCTGCGCCAGCACGGCACGCGCAACGGCATAATAAGCGCGCTGGATCTCGATAAAGCCTCCCTCCTGCGCCGGGCCCAAGCGCTGCCGTCCATGCAGGGGCAAGATCTGGCCAGCAAGGCTACGCGCGGCCAGCGTTACCAGTTTACCCCTCCGGCCGAAATCAACTGGCCGGTGCTGGTGGAGCCTTTGGCCCAGCCGGAAAAAACGCTTAATGTGGCGGTTATAGATTTCGGCGTTAAACGCTCCATACTCATGCATCTTTACGCCAACGGCATGCAGCCCACCGTGTGGCCCGCCACCGTAACGGCACAAGAAATACTCGCCTCCAGGGCGGACGGCGTAATGCTCTCCAACGGCCCCGGCGACCCCGGCGCCTGCGGCTACGCCATAGAGACAATAAAACAGCTTTTCGGGCGTCTGCCCATATTCGGCATCTGTCTAGGGCACCAGCTCATGGGCTTGGCCCATGGCGGCAGAACCTTTAAAATGCCCTTCGGCCACCACGGCATGAACCACCCCGTGCAAGACGTAAAAACGGGCAAGGTGAGCATTACCAGCCAGAACCACGGTTTTAACGTAGATCCGGAATCCCTCCCCTCCGACGTAATAGCCACCCACTGGAACCTGAACGACGGAACCCTTGAAGGCATGGAATCCACATCCGTCCCAGCCTTCTCCGTGCAATACCACCCGGAAACAGCCCCCGGCACCTGGGATTCGCACGATCTGTTCCCGCAGTTCCGCAGGCTCATTCTTAACGCCGGAAAATAGAGAGGTACATCATGCCAAAGCGCCAAGATTTGAATACAATAATGATTCTGGGCTCCGGCCCCATCATCATAGGGCAGGCCTGCGAGTTTGATTATTCCGGCACGCAGGGCTGCAAGGCCCTTAAAGAAGAAGGCTGCCGCATCATACTTTTAAACTCCAACCCGGCCACGGTTATGACGGACGTCGCCTTTAGCGACCGCACCTATATGGAGCCCCTTACCGTGCAAATGGCCGCCGACATAATCCGCAAGGAAAAACCCGATGCCATACTGCCCACCCTTGGCGGGCAGACCGCCCTTAACCTGGCCATGGAGCTGCATAAATCGGGCGTGCTTGAAGAATGCGGCGTAAAAGTAATAGGCGCCCAGCCGGAATCCATTGAGCTCGCCGAAAGCCGCGAGGCCTTTCGCCGCACCATGCTGGAAATAGGTCTGGATATGCCCAAAAGCGGTCTGGCCACCACCCTTGAAGAGGCAATGGGCATAATAGACGACATCGGCTTCCCCGTAATAATCCGCCCCTCCTACACCTTGGGCGGCACCGGCGGCGGCATTGCCTACAACATTGAAGAATTCAAAGAAGCCGCCCAAACAGGCATAAACGCCTCGCCCATCAACCAGATTCTGGTTGAGGAATCCGTGCTGGGCTGGAAGGAAATTGAGCTGGAAGTCATGCGCGATTGCGCCGACAACGCCATTGTAATATGCGGCATCGAAAACTTCGACCCCATGGGCGTGCACACAGGCGACTCCATAACCGTGGCCCCCATACTCACCCTTACGGATACCGAATACCAGGCCCTGCGGCAGGACGGCCTCAAAGTGGTGAGGGCCATCGGCGTTGATACGGGCGGCTGCAACATCCAGTTTGCCATTAACCCAGCCAACGGGCGCAGGGTGGTAATAGAAATGAACCCCCGTGTTTCACGCTCCTCCGCCCTTGCCTCCAAGGCCACGGGTTTTCCCATAGCCCGCGTGGCCGCCAAGTTGGCCCTGGGCTACACCCTGGACGAGCTTAAAAACGATATTACCGGCACATCGGCCTGTTTTGAGCCCACCATCGACTATATTGTGGTAAAAGTGCCCCGCTTCAACTTCGAAAAATTCCACGGCGCCCAAAAGCTGCTGGGCTTCTCAATGAAATCGGTGGGAGAGACCATGTCTTTGGGCGGCAACTTCCGCGAGGCTTTGCAAAAAGCCCTGCGCGGTCTTGAGGTGGGGCTGGATGGCCTGCAGGAGCGCGTAAGCAAAAACGAAGCGCCCCTTTCCAGCGCCGACCGGCTGGAAGCCCTCAAATCCAAGCTCTACACCACCGACCCCGAGCGCCTGCTCTTTCTGTATGAGGCCCTGCGCCTTGGCCTGGGTGTGGATGAAGCCTATGACATAACCAAAATAGACAAGTGGTTTCTCCTGCAAATTATGGAAATTGTGAAGCAGGAACAAAGAATAGGCAGCGAAATAGCCCCGCTGGTGCAAAGCGCCGCCCACAAGCTGGGACCGGTGCTGGAAGACCACCTGCGCCTCTTGCCCGAAGGGCACGAGAGCGCCAAAAAAGCCGCTGAAATTCTGGCAAGCAGCGAATCATTGCGCCTTTCCGCCAAAAAGCTCAAAAAGCTTAAAGCCGACGGTTTCAGCGACGCCCGCATCGCCAGAGTTATCAACAAATCGCAGCCGGAGCAGGAAATATCCGGCGAATACATAGGCGCACTCCGGCGCGCCCTGAACGTGCGCCCCGTGTTCCGCAGCGTGGATACCTGCGCGGGAGAGTTTGAAGCGCACACCCCCTACTTCTACTCCACCTACGACGGCGACTTTGCCGACCCCCTGCACAGCGAGCACATGGCGGAAATGGCCGCGCGTCCTGTGCCCGCCGGGCTCCCGCGCAAGGTTATTATACTTGGCGGCGGCCCCAACCGCATAGGCCAAGGCGTGGAATTTGACTACTGCTGCGTGCAGGCTTGCTTTGCCCTTAAAGATTGCGGCATTAACGCCATTATGGTCAACTCCAACCCCGAAACAGTCTCCACCGACTATGATACGGCGGACAGCCTCTACTTCGAGCCTGTCACCACCGAAGATATTCTGGCCATTTGCGAGGCGGAGAAGCCCGACGGGGTTATAGTGCAATTTGGCGGGCAAACCCCGCTTAACATCGCCGCCGCTCTGGAAAAAGCCGGTGTGCCCATTTTGGGCACCAAGCCCTCCGACATTGCCTTGGCCGAAGACCGCGAGGAATTCGGCGCGCTGGTGGAGCGCCTTGGCATACCCCAACCGCCAAGCGGCATGGCCGTTAACGAAGAATCGGCCTGCCGCATAGCCAAAGAAATAGGCTACCCCGTTATGGTGCGCCCCTCCTTTGTGCTGGGCGGCCGGGCCATGCGCATAATCCACAGCGAGGAAGACCTGCGCGTGTACGTCAGCGGCGTGGAAACCGGCCTTACACTAGACCCCTCCTCGCCCATTCTGGTGGATAAATTCCTTGAAGCGGCAATTGAAATTGACGTGGATGCGGTGGTAGACCGCGAAAACGTTACCATTGCCGCCATTATGGAGCACATTGAGCAGGCGGGCATTCACTCCGGCGACTCCTGCTGCTCCATACCCACGCACACCCTTAGCGACGCCACCAAAGAGACCATTCGCGATTACGCCCGCAAGCTCGGCCTCAGCTTGGGCACCTGCGGCCTCCTGAACGTGCAGATGGCCATTTCCAAAGGCGACGTTTACGTTATAGAAGCCAACCCCCGCGCCTCGCGCACCATACCTTTTGTTTCCAAAGCCACCGGGCGCAACATAGCCGGCGTGGCCGCGCAGGTAATGGCCGGAAAAACCCTCTCTCAGGTAAACTTTACCGAAGAGCCGCAACTCTGCTACCACGCCGTTAAAGAAGCCGTCATTCCCTTTGACCGCTTCCCCGGCTGCGTTATAGGCCTGGGGCCGGAAATGCGCTCCACCGGCGAGGTTATGGGCATAGACCGCAGCTTCGGCATAGCCTTTTTAAAGGCGCAAGAAGCCGCCGGCAGCCCCATACCCCACTCCGGCAACATTATTCTTACCGTTACGGATTCCGATAAAGAACCACTTGTGCCGCTGGCCGCGCGTCTGGTAAAACTTGGCTTCACCCTTTACTGCACCCCCGGCACGCGTGATGTGCTGCACCAGCACAACATACCGGCGGAGCTGGTGGTAAAAATAGGGCCGCAACGCCCGCACCTGCTGGACTTTATGCGTAACCGCCAGGCCTGCATGATTATAAACACCATCAGCGGCGCCACATCGGCCCGTGATGCCACAATAATACGCGCCGAAGCCATGTCGCGCAAAGTAACCACCATAACCACCATTGCCGCGCTGGCCGCCGCTGTGGAAGGTCTGGAAACCAGGCTGGTGGCCGAGCGCAGTATAGCGCCCCTGCAAGACTACTACAAAGGATACATCGAAGGTAATAAAATATGCTAACACCTGAAATGATGGAAGAACTCGAACTCCTTTCCCCTGCCGACCCTTCCAATGATCAGGACGGCCCGCGCGACGAATGCGGCGTGGTAGGCCTTTTCGGCGTTAAAGATTCCGCCCCTCTCGCCGCCATGGCCCTGCACGCGCTGCAGCACAGAGGGCAGGAATCCGCCGGTATTGTAAGCTGCAACAACGGCATTTTGCACGGCCACCGCGGCATGGGCCTGGTCGCCCGCGTTTTCGGCAAAGGCGAAGCCCAAACCCTGCCTGGCGATTCCGCCATAGGCCATGTGCGCTACTCCACGGCCGGAACCAGCTCCTTCGCCAACGCCCAGCCACTTATGGGCCGCTATGTGGGCGGCGAAATTGCCCTGGCCCATAACGGCAACCTTGCCAAAGGCAGCCGCTACGCCAATTATCTTATGGAGACCGGAGCCTTTCTGCAAACCACATCCGACAGCGAGCTCATGCTGCACATGCTGGCCCAAGACCACGCCACCACCGACGCCGAAATTGCCAACGTGCTGGCCAAGGCCGAAGCCGCTTTTGCCATTGTGCTGCTCTTTAGCGACCGCCTTATCGCCGCCCGCGACCCTTGGGGCTACCGCCCTCTAGTGCTTGGCCGCCTGGGCCACGGCTACGTCGTTGCCTCCGAAACCTGCGCCTTCGACCAAATAGGCGCTACCTTCGAGCGTGAAATCGAGCCCGGAGAAATGGTGGTATGCAACGACGGCGGCATTCACTCCGTACGCTTCGGCGCGGCGGGAACCCCCACCGCAAAATGCCTGCTGGAACTCATCTACTTCGCCCGCCCCGATTCCGTTGTGTTCGGCCACACTCCGCATATGTTCCGCAAGCAGTGCGGACGCGTGCTGGCCCAAGAGCAGCCTGTTAACGCCGACCTGGTAGTGGCCATACCCGACTCCGGCGCCTCCGCCGCCGGCGGCTACGCCCAAGGCATGGGCCTGCCCATAGACCGCGGCCTTATACGCAACCACTACATAGGCCGCAGCTTCATAGCCCCAGGCCAGGCCGCGCGCGCCGCCGCCGTGCGCATGAAGCATAACGTGGTGCGCGAAGTTGTGCGCGGCAAACGCATAGTGCTGGTGGACGACTCCCTTATTCGCGGCACCACTACCGCCGCCCTTGGCAAGGAACTGCGCGACGCGGGCGCAACAGAAGTGCACCTGCGCATAGCCTGCCCGCCCACGCGCCACCCCTGCCTTTACGGCGTGGACTTCCCCCACTACAGCGAGCTAATGGCCTACAAATACTCCCTGGACGAAATACGCTCCATCCTCAATATGGACAGCCTTGGCTACCTCTCCCTCGAAGGAATACTAGGCATCTTCCCGAAACCGGAACAAGGCTTCTGCACCGCCTGCTGGAATGGCGATTACAAAGTTAAGCCGTAAGAGAATATATGATGATGCGGCTTGCGCCGCGTCTGGTAATGCCTCCGGCGGCCGGGGGCGAGGGCTTTGCCCTCTCCCCCGGACCCCCTCTCCCACCAGGGGCCAGCGGGCCCCTGGTCCAGCGAAGGGTTCATATTGCTAGGTTTTGCGGGGGCGGAGGTTGTGCCTGTAAATTTAGTATGCTGAAGATACTTGAAATGAATGTGCTGCAACCTATTGTGCTACAGTCTTTTACAAAAATGTATTTTTTATTGCTAATATGGTAAATTTTTTGTAGAGCTAAAATTGCAGCACAAGGTAACTTACCCTTAACT